>NZ_JACVAU010000010.1 GCF_014852005.1 Pseudoxanthomonas sp. PXM03
CATCAAGGGCGCTCTAGCAACCTTCCTGCTGGTGGTGCTGGCGACCTTCCCGCTGGTCATCCCCTTCCTGCTGATCGACCAGACCGGCCCGGCCATCCGCGCTTCCAATGCGGTGGCGCTGGTGATGCTGTTCATCTCCGGCTGGATGCTCGCCCGCTATTCCGGCGGTTCGCCCTGGGCGGGTGGGATTGCATTGGCGGTAGTGGGTACGGCGCTGCTGTTCGCCATCATTGCGCTGGGTGGTTGAGCCCGGTCCAGGTTGAACCCCGGTCGGGTGAAGCGCCAAGCAGCCGCTTGTACCTGCGTCCTGCGTGAGCGCTGGTGGCTCACTGCTCCGAGGGGGCGATCGGAAGGCCGAAGGCTTTCAGGTCGTTGCGCAATTGCCGTGCGCTGGCGAACTGGATGGCCTGCAGGCCCAGGGCCTGCGCCGCCTCCACATTCTTGCGGA
>NZ_JACVAU010000011.1 GCF_014852005.1 Pseudoxanthomonas sp. PXM03
TGGCCGGGCGGTCGATCAAATCGTTGACCCCGCGTTTGCCACTGAAACTGGAACCTTCGAGCACGTCCGTTATGCGTTTGTCTTGCTCATGGCCGAGTTTGATCAGGGTATCGAGGTGACGCTCGACGAAATCCTTGGGGGCCACCTCGAAATGCTGGCGCGTGTAGTAACGGCGATCCGCCTCGTCACTGGCGCGGCCGTGGGCGGTGAAGTCGGGTGTGGCGCCCTGGTATCTGGCGAATTTAAACGCCTCGGCATGGGCGTCTTTGCGCAATTGCTCCAGTTCCGGGGGCGTTGCTACGCCTGCAGGCTCGACCTTGCCACCCTTGTTCAAATAATCCAGCAAGGCTTGGCGGGTGTGTTCCTGATCCGGTTCCGGCAACTGCTCCAGATCGGCGAACAAGGCCTGCACGCTCGGGTTGCCGTCAGCC
>NZ_JACVAU010000001.1:0-262500 GCF_014852005.1 Pseudoxanthomonas sp. PXM03
GCGCTTCGCTCGGCGATCAACAACTACATCCAGTTCTACAATCACCAGCGCCTGCACTCGGCGCTGGGCTATCGATCACCGGTGGAATTCGAGCAGTGCTGCTAGAGAACCGGTGTCCACTTTTTCGTAGGAAGTGCCACCCGCTTCGCGGGTCGGCTTAATTCAGGCGTTAGCGCTCAGATGCAACCAACCACTTATCGATTCAGCGAGAGCTACATTAGATCCAAAGTTCGAGGCCCTTTAGTGGGCGCAATTGTCTTCGCTGCACTTATGGCACTCATATCTGCCGGCATGACGATCGAGGGAGATTGGCATCCTGCAATCTCCATTGGTCTTTTTGTTGCGGCATCGCTGTTCATGCTGATGAAGAATCGAAAGCTGAGCAGGGATGCGGCCTCCCATCTTTCATCGGTCGCAATTGAGCTATCTGATGATTCGCTGCGCTTTGTTGAGCTGGGTGGCTCGCAGATCATGCCAACTGCATCAATCGCCTCGATCATTGTTGCCCGCAAGGCGCAGGAGACTCGCGTTGTTTATCTACAAAGGACCGCTGGCCTCACGGTGCAGCTTGAGGGCTTAGAGGGACTTGGTCAGTTCACCAAGCAACTGGCTTCGATCATAGGACCTTCCAAAGTCAAGGAGCTCAAGTGGTGGCAGTTTCCGCCGCGTTGAGCGCTAATAATTCATTCAAGCCGAACCCGCTTCGCGGGTCGGCTTAATTCCGGCGTTAGGCACTGCACTCATGGCCTCAGAGATTGCCAGTGAAAGAGTCTGGGGGCAGCGCCCCGGTGAGGATGTATTCGAAATCCGCATTCAGATTGGCGCGCCCTACCAAGTCGGGGACGATCCGCACGAGTGGGCGTGCCCAGTTGCGCTACCTCCACTTCACAATCGACTTCACGATGCTCATGGCGGGAGCTCGTTTCAGGCTCTCTACCTCGCGTCGTCACTAGCACTCGATCTACTTCACGGCTTCAAAGAGCAAGGTGGCGCGGTGTTCTATGCGCCAGGCGAGGACTTTCCCTTTGAGGCGTACTCATTTGGCATTGCCAGTAGGCGGGGCAGTGCCTAACAATTCATTCAAGCCGAACCCGCTTCGCGGGTCGGCTTAACTCAGGCGTTAGGCCTCACTACAGACCTCATGCTCATCCGTTTCACAGTTCTGGCCGAGGACCCAGATTCCGGACGCACCAGCGGAGTCTTGGTAGCTGCTCACACGCTTCGCGATGAGGGAGACCTGACGGTTGACGAGCATCAGGAGCTGCGGCTTGCCCTGTCGTGGTTCAACGAGAACCTCAGCATCCCGGCCGTCCTCAAGCGCACCGAGCACCGACGCGCAATCTCCTGGTTCAAACCCGCCGCAGCAGAGGCAATTAGGCGCATGTGGCAGCTCAAAGGACTGCTGGATATCCATGGGTTCCACGTAGACGTGCTTCGGACCACGGACCCCGGTATTGTTGTTCACGAGGATGACTGGCAAGTAATCGCCAAGCCTCGCAAAGGGCAGCACTTCTAGGGTGAGGCCTAACTCATCATTCAAGCCGACGCCTTCGGCGCGGCTTAACTAAGGCGTCAGGCGCCAATGACCAACATCAGTGCAGCCGAAGAACTTGACTCTTGCGCCTACTTGTTGCTCGCGGGCATTGGCGAGCCCGAGGAAAATTCCTTGCGCCTTGTCCTTGACGAGGCGCTGGTGCTTGAGCGAGAAGAATCGCTTGAGGTCAATGGTGTTTCACTCACCGGTATTCGGCCCATAGAGGTTACGCATGGGTCGCGCCGGTTCGAGGTTCTCTGGGGCACGTACATCACGTACGCCGTCCACAATGAGTCCTACTGCCACCAGGATGACACTGAGGTGTGGGCTGGAGAGCGTCTGCGTGTCTACTCCAGATCAAAATTTCTGGAATTCACGGCAGCTGCAACGTTCGCCAGCGATGGCTATCCTGGGCCGTTCAAGCATTACCGGCTCATCTGCGGCAACCATGTCATTGATGTGGCCTCGGAGCATGCGCCTGTGGTGACGCGTTTGGCGCGTAACAATTCATCCGGGTCGAAGTCGCTTCGCGGGTCGGCTCAATTCGGGCGCCAGAGAGCTAGGAACTTTCCTTGTGACCACTAACCCGTATGCCCCGCCGGTTGCAGACTGCACAGACCCGACGACGTCCGACAGACTGCTTCAAGAGCTCAAAAGCCAGAATACCTGGCGCTTGCTAGGTTTCGGATTGATCACTATCGGAACCTACTATGCTCACTACTGCGCTCGGCAATCCCGGGTCATCAATCGCCACTCTGACTCTGAGGTGATACCCCGGGCTCTGGTCGTCTCGCTTTACGTCCTTGCTTACTCCTCCCTCGCATTGTTCTTTGGCTATCTGCTTGTCGATGAGACCCATCCTGTTGCAATAGCGAGCAACGTCGCAGATAAGCTCTGGATGCTTCTGATGATTGTGTGGGGCTTCTATGCACGCGGCGCATTGAACAAGCTGATGTCTTTCTCTGAAACGGACCCGAGAAGGGTCAAGGGGCTTTGGACTCTCCTGTTTACTCCGCTTCACTTCAACTACAAGATAAACTTGCTCAATGAGGCACCTTCCGGCACGCAAGTGGTTGCCTGACAGGTCATTCGAGATGAAGCCTCCTCGCGGGTCAGGCTGATGCGGATGTTGGACGCCATGATGAAGATCGCGGCTATTGTGCTTTTCTTGTGCCTTCTACCCGGCCGATCCATCGCTCAAGACGTTCCTGCTCCTGCGGACCGGCTGGATACCGCACGCTTGGCTGTATCCAATTACGCAGAATGTAGTAGGGCCATCATGGGTCTGCTTGCAATCAGCGCGGACGAGTGCGCGCGGCGCGTTGAGCTTGCTCGGACTGAATGCCTGTCCAAGATCCAATCGGGCCTGCCTGAGCGCCTGAATGATCGAGAGATGTTTGTCCTCGGCAATCGTGCCCTCGCTTGCTACATGACTCATCGAAATGGAAAGCCTTACTCCAATCATGAATTCGACTCGGTCATCGAAGCGCAGTGGGAGGCCATGTATCCACCAGGTGTTGGCTGGAAGTTCACTCAAACCGAACCCGCTTCGCATGACAGTTGATCGACCAGCGACGTGGGAGACCTCAGAGAGGGCGATATGTATATCGATGGATTCGTAGCCGCTGTACCGGCAGCCAACCTGGAGGCCTACCGGAAGATGGCGCGCGAGGCCGCCGCGATCTACCGTGAACATGGTGCGCTCAATGTCGTCGAGTGCTGGGGCGATGACGTGCCGGAGGGCGAAGTGACCTCGTTCCACTCGGCCGTCAAGCGGGAACCGGATGAAGTGGTGGTCTTCGCGTGGATCTCGTGGCCTTCGAAAGAGGCGCGCGACGAGGGAAACAGCAAGGTCATGGCCGATCCGAGGATGGACCGCGGCGATGAAGTCCCACCCTTTGACGCACGGCGCATGATCTACGGGGGCTTCAACGTCATCGTGGATGCCTGAGTTCCGTGGTCCGCTTGCGGGATGGGTTGAGCCGCAGCCGATATCCATCCCATGAAGTGCCGAGTGCAACGTGCAGATCAGCCGCAGCGAGGTTCATGTCGCGGCTTCACGCTATGGCAGAGAAACGGATCGATGGATATCGGCTGCGGCTCAACCCATCCTGCAGTCCTGCAGCCCAACCCTCCGCTGGCCCTGGATCAGCGGGACGGCTTGCGCTTGCTCAGGCGGCGCTGGTTGGCCACGGTGATGCGGCGGTAGGGCTTCATGCCGGCGCTTGCCATGTTGACCACGGCGTCCTCGGGGGATGGCAGGGGCTTCGCCGTGAATGCCCAAGGCATCCAGAACGCCAGCGCGGCCTGCGTTGCCGTGGTGTTCAACGTCACCGCGTAGCCGGCCATGGCGCGCCAGGATTCCCAGGCGGCTGCGACCTTCTCGTTCGACATCAGCGCGAACTCGCGCCGGTCGCGGGCCGACGGGTTGGCGCCGGCCGTCGCCAGCCGCGCCATGCGATGGGAGATGACGAACGGTGCCGCGGTGCCGAGTTCAACCAGTTGCGTGCCCAGGGCACGTGCAGTGCTGCGACGGCGGGTCATGGCGGTCTCCGTGGGAACGGCATGATGCGATGGCGCGCGTATGCAGCCAGTGAATGCAGTGGCCTGGGGCGGGGCGTGCGCTTGCCGCCCGCGTCGCTCACGCCACGGAACAGGTAGTCAGTCGGCGGGGACAGTGCGCTCGCGCGCCCAGTCGCGCAGCGCCTGCACCTGTTCGGCCATCATCACCGAGAGCGGGCGGGTGCTGCGGATCTCGTGCATCACCAGGTCGGTGTCGAGCGGCTTCTGCTCAGCATGCGCGGCGTACAGCGCGGAGACGATGGCCTGTTCCAGCTCCGCGCCGGAGAAGCCGTTCGCCGCGGCGGCGAGTGCGGGCAGGTTGAAGGCTTCCGGATCCAGCTGGCGGCGGGTCAGGTGCACGCGCAGTACCTCGACGCGCGCCTCGGGCGAGGGCAGGTCGACGAAGAAGATCTCGTCGAAGCGGCCCTTGCGCAGCAGTTCCGGCGGCAGGTCCTGTACCTGGTTCGCCGTGGCCACGAGGAAGACTTGGGCGCTGCCGGCACCGGCCTTGCGTTCCGCCATCCACGTGAGCAGGTAGCCGAGTACGCGGCGCGAGACGCCGCCGTCCTCGTCGCCGCCACTGGCCAGTCCCTTCTCGATCTCGTCGATCCACAGCACGCACGGCGCCAGCTGTTCGGCCGAGGCCAGCGCAGCGCGCAGGTTCTTCTCGGTTTCGCCGTGGTACTTGTCGTACAGCGTGCCGAAGTCCAGCCGCAGCAGCGGTACGCCGAAACCGGCAGCGGTGGCCTTGGCCAGCATCGACTTGCCGCAGCCCTGCACGCCCAGTAACAGCACGCCCTTGGGCAGGTCCAGCCCGGGCGGCGGGTTGCCGGAGACGAACACCGCGCGGCGCTGCTCGATCCAGCGCTTCAGGCGGCTGGCGCCGGCGACCTCGGCGAACTTCGCGGTGTCGTATTCGTAGTGCAGGTGGCCGCTGCGGTTGAGCAGTTCGAACTTGAGTTTGTTCAGCGCGGGCAGGTCGCTGGCGGTCAGCGCGCCGTCGGCGAAGATCAGCTGCCGCGCGATGCGGCGCGCATCCACCAGACTCAGGCCCTGCAGGTTGCGCACGATCTGCCTGACCGCCTCGCCATCGGCTTCCACGCGGCGCCCGCCGTGCTCGCGGGCGTAGTGGTCGGCTTCCTCGCGCACCATCTTCAGCAGGGCGTTGCCGTCGGGCAGGCGCGGGTTGAAGCGCACGGCCAGCGCTTCCAGTTCGGCCGGCAGTTCGATCTTGGCGCCCACCAGCACCACCACGTGCGGCAGACTGTGGCGGCGCTGCATGATGTCGCGCAGCTGGCGCTGGCTGCTGGCGTAGCCCAGGTAGGGATGGAAATCGAGCAGCAGGTAGATGCCGCGCTGGTCGGCCTGCTTGATCGCCTGCAGGGCGGCGCTGGCGTCGGGCGGGCCGACGGCGTCGTCTTCGCGGTCCATGTCCAGCCGGCGCAGGCCTTCGGTGATGCTCCAGCGGTGCAGCGCCCGCCACACCTGGCCCAGGGCCTGCCGGAACAGGTCGACCACACGGGCTTCGTCCTGGGTCTCGATGACGATCAGCGGGGTGTTGGCGCGGATCAGCGCGGTCAGGTCCTGCAGCTCGTTCATGGGGCATCCGGTCCGTGGGGACGGGCACGATAGCAAGCGCGCACGGGAACGGGGAGCCGACCGGCCCGCGACAACGGGTCGTGCTTCGCCGCGCCGGTTCCCGCTTAACTTGCCCCGGTGTACCCTCCGGGTTCTCCAGCAACGAGGTGCGCGCATGAAGACGATTCTGGTCGCCAGCTCCAAGGGCGGCGCGGGCAAGACCACCCTGGCGACCAATC
Organism: Pseudoxanthomonas sp. PXM03; assembly: GCF_014852005.1. Classification (GTDB taxonomy): domain Bacteria; phylum Pseudomonadota; class Gammaproteobacteria; order Xanthomonadales; family Xanthomonadaceae; genus Pseudoxanthomonas_A. Next base: position 5,914 of record NZ_JACVAU010000001.1, read on the forward strand.
TGGCCGCACATTTCGCACTGGACGGCAAGCGCACGGTCCTCGTGGATGCCGATCCGCAGCATTCCTCCACCCGCTGGGCCGAGCGCCGGGCGGAGCTGGAAACCGCCGTACTGCCGATCGATGCCAGTGGCAAGCGCGCCTGGCGCGCCTGGCTGCCGGAAGACGCGGAGCGGGTGGTGATCGATGCCCCGGCCGGCGCGATGGCCGACGACCTGGGCGGCTTCCTGGAGCACGCCGATGCGGTGGTGGTGCCGGTGCTGCCGTCGGCGCTGGACATCGAGGCGACGGTGGGCTTCCTGAACACCATGGCCAAGGTGCCGCGCGTGCACAAGCGCAAGCTGCCGGTAGGCCTGGTGGTCAACCGCAGCAAGCCGTGGACGAATGCGTCGCAGCAGGCGGTCGAAATGCTGAAGACCTGGCCGTACCCGGTGATCACCCAGTTGCGCGATACCCAGGCCTATGTCGTGATGGCCGGCCTGGGCCGCAGCCTGTTCGACTACCGCTCGGCCCAGGTGCGCGATCACCAGGCCGACTGGGACCCGTTGTTGAAATGGATCAAGAAGGCCTGAACAGGCCAAACCCGAAGGAGTCGTTGTCCCATGCGTGAACTGATCCTGTTGCGTCATGCCCATGCCGAACCCGCGACCACCGGGCAGTCGGACCTGGATCGTCCCCTGTCGCCACAAGGCCTGGCCGAAGCCGAGGCCGCCGCGCGCTGGTTGCAGGACAAGGGCCTGGTGCCGGATCGGGTGCTGTGCTCGCCCGCACGCCGGGCCCGCGAAACGCTGGAGGCGGTGCTGGGTGCCGTCGGCTACGTGGAGCAGCGGCTGGAGGAGCGCATCTACGAAGCCACGCCGGGCACGCTGGCCGACCTGGCCGACCAGCACCGTGAAGCCGAGCGCCTGCTGATGGTGGGCCACAACCCCGGTTTCGAGCAGCTGGCTGCGCTGATGTATTCCGGCGTGACCAGCGAGTACCGCGGCATGCCGCCGGCCGGCGTGGTCGTGCTGACGCTGCCGGTGGACACCGCGATCGAGCCGGGAGTGGCACAGCTTTCCGCTTTCTGGTGGCCATGACACAGGCAGTCCCGGGGATCATGCGGCTGGCCGCGCTGGGGCTGGGCGCGCTGCTGGCAACGCCTGCCCTGGCCGATGGACGCAACGATTTCGACCCCTCGCACACGCGCTTGGGGTTCGAACTGCGCACGCGCTGGGGGCAGGTGCTGGATGGCGTGTTCCAGCGTTACGAGGGCTCGGTGGAACACCTGCCCGATGGCCGCCAGCAGGTCCGCCTGCGCATGTACACGCGCGAGGTGGAGATCGCCGGGCATCCGCGCTACAGCGAGTGGGCGCGCAGCGAGAAGTTCTTCGATGCCGACCGTTACCCGGTGGTGACGTTCACCTCCAAGCCGTATGACCCGATGCTGCTGTACGACGGCGGCACACTGGAGGGCGACCTGAGCATCAAGGGGATCAACCGGCCGCGCAGCCTGGACGTGGCCCCGGCCACCTGCTCGCATCCCGCGGTGGGTTGCGATGTGGTGGCGACGGGCGCGGTGCGCCGCAGCGATTACGACATGGACGACTGGATGCTGGCGGTCAGTGACCGCGTGGTGTTCGTACTGCGTGCGCGCATCCGGAGTGCGAAGACACCGTGAACCGCCGTTTCCCCGCCTTGGCCGCGCGGTGCGCGGTGCTGTGTGTCGCGCTGCTGGGCAGCGCCTGCGCCAGCCTGTCCGACCGCCAACGTGAGCGTGCTGCCGGCATCGCCGCAGGCGCGCGTTCTTCGGTGGTCGAATGCACGCAGGCCGATGCCTGTGCGCTGTCATCGCCGCTCTACGACCTGGCCGGACAGGCGCGCGCCGCGTCCACGCCGCAGGCGCCGCGCCACTACGCGGTGATTCTGGACCAGGGCTCCGATGCACTGCTGGCACGCCTGAACCTGATCCGCAGCGCGCGCGAACGCATCGACCTTCAAACCTACATCTTCGACAAGGACGACAGCGCGCGGCTGGTGCTGGATGAACTGCTGGCGGCGGCGCGGCGTGGGGTGAAGGTGCGGGTGCTGATCGACCAGCTGTCCGCCATCGCCGACCTGGAGATCCTCGCGGCGCTGTCCGGCGCGCACGAGAACTTCGCCATCCGCATCTACAACCCCAGCTTCGGCAAGGCCAAGCTGAACTACTTCGACTATGCGGGCAGCGTGCTGTGCTGCTTCCGCCGCTTCAACCAGCGCATGCACACCAAGTTGCTGCTGGTGGACGACCGCATCGGCATCAGCGGCGGGCGCAATTACCAGGACGACTATTTCGACTGGGACGCGGAATACAACTTCCGCGACCGCGACGTGCTGGTGGCCGGCCCGGAAGCGGCCGCGATGGCGGACAACTTCCAGGCGTTCTGGGAGGCACGGCGCAGCGTGCCGGCGGAACGCCTGAACGATGTCGGTCGCACGCTGCTCGACGAAGGCGTGCCGGCGATGCCGGTGCCGCGCTATCTGCGCCCGGAGCGCGTGCAGGCCGCGAGCGGCCAGGCGAGCGACCCCGAGGTCATGCGGACGCGGTTCGTGGAGGCGGCCTTTCCGGTCGGTGCGGTGCGCTACATCGCCGACCTGCCGCAGAAGCACCGGCGCGAGCGCCGCGACGACGATGCGCCCGCCGCGCCGGAACTGGAAGCGCTGATGCGCAGTGCGCAGTCGGAAGTGCTGCTGCAGACGCCGTACCTGGTGATGTCGAAGCAGGCGCAGGCGATGTTCCGCGAGATGCGCGAACGCCAGCCACCGCCGCGCGTGCTGGTGTCGACCAACAGCCTGGCCGCGACCGACAACCCGGTCGTCTATTCGATGTCGTTCAAGTACAAGCGCCGCTACCTGCGCGAGTTCGGTTTCCAGATCCATGAGTACAAGCCGTTTCCGGAAGACGCGCCGGTGGATTACGCCGCGCTGATGCCGGAAGGGCCGCCGCTGGCGACCTCCGCCGGCGGTACCGGTGGTAGCGGCGGCAGCGGCAGCAGCGGCAGCGGACGCGTTCGCGGGCCGTCGGGATCCCTCGGGCCGTCGGCCGGCTCCGAGGGCGAGACCACGCGTCGCCTGCAGCGTACCGAGTCGCGCCCGTCGTTCCTGAGCAGCGGCGCCGGTTCCGAGCCGCTGCCGTTGAAGCGTGCCGGCGTGCGCATGGGCCTGCACGCGAAATCGATGGTCATCGACGGCGGCACGGCGGTGATCGGCACGCACAACTTCGATCCGCGCTCGGAGAACTACAACACCGAAGCGGCGGTGGTGATCCAGGACCCTGCCTTCGCGCAGGCGCTGGCCGACAGCATCCGCCGCGACATGTCGCCGCGCAACGCGTGGGTGATCGCGCCGCGCGCCAAGCCGCTGGTGTTCTCCGGCCTGGACTACAGCCTGGGCAAGGTCTCCGAGTCCTTGCCGATCTTCGACATCTGGCCGTGGCGGTATGCGACCAGCTACGAATTCCAGCCCGGCCCCGATTGCCCGCTGCCGGTCGGACCGAAGGATCCGGCGTTCCACCGGTGCTACGTGGCCGTGGGCGACTTCCCCGAGGTCAATGTCGGTCCGAAATGGCTGTACACGCGCGTGCTGACCGCGTTCGGTGCGGGGCTGGTGCCGATCCTGTAGGTCTGCAGGTCTGTAGGAGGGGCTTCAGCCCCGATGCTTTTCGACCAGACGACAGAGAGCCCCCGAATGCAGCCTGGTCGACCTCGGGCCTGTCGGACGGTGATGGAAAAGCATCGGGGCTGAAGCCCCTCCTACATGGGCGTGGGTAGAATCCGGACACCCTCCCTCCTGGTCTGCATGCCATGGCTTTCCGCGCCCCCGTCGATCTCGCCGCCGTCAACGCCCACGCCGCCGACACGCTGGTGTCCCATCTCGGCATCGTCATCACCGGGGCGGGCGAGGACTGGTTGCGCGGCACGATGCCGGTCGATGCACGTACCGTGCAGCCCTACGGCATCCTGCATGGCGGGGCTTCGGTGGCGCTGGCCGAGACCCTGGGCAGCGTGGCGGGCAATCTGTGCGTGGACATCACCAAGGAGATGGTGGTGGGCCTGGAGATCAATGCCAACCATGTGCGCGCGATGCGCGGTGGCGTGGTGACCGGTACGGCGCGTGCGCTGCATGTGGGCCGTAGCACGCAGCTGTGGGAGATCCGCATCGAGAACGATGAAGGAAAACTGGTCTGCGTGTCCCGGCTGACCCTGGCGGTGGTGCCCCTGCCCAAGGCCTGAGACCCGGCGTGGCAGCGGCGACGGGCTCGACATGGGCATGATCGACACGCACTTTCTGGCGATCGTCGGCGCGGGCGGCGTGGCCGGGTGCGCGTGGCTTCCGTTGCTGACCCCGCTGTTCGACAAGGTCGCCGGTCGCGCGTCCCGCAGGATCACCACGGCCGGGCTGCCGCGCTTTCTGCTCGCCATCGTGGTCTGGGTGGTGGTGACGGCACTGGTGTTCTGGCTGCCCGCAAAGCTGCTGGGCCTGTTGCCGGTCGATGGCCGCTTCAAGCTGTATCAGCTGTCTTTCCTGGTGGGCGCGCTGGCAGGCAGGGCGCTGACCGCACGCACGCGGCACTGAGGTCTTCATGACGCCTGCCACCTCCATCGACCACGGCACGTTCCGCTGCGGCGACGCATCCGGTATCGTGACGGGATGACGCCGCCCCCTGTTCATGTTGCTGGCGGCAGCGGTGTGGCGCGGGCGATCCGCTACCTCTACCGCGTGCCGTTGCTGCTGGTCCACCTGCTGGTCTTCCTGCCGATCATCCTGCTGTGCCTGTCGCCACTGCTGGCCTGGGTGCGGGTAGGCGACGAGAGCGTGGGCGAGGTGGCGGTGCGCTGGTGGTCCAGCGGGCTGATGCGCATCTTCGGGTTCCGCCTGCGTCGCGTGGGCACGCCGCTCCCCGGCGCCACGATGTTCGTGGCCAACCACGTCAGCTGGATCGACATCGAAGCGCTGCACAGCCAGCGCATGATGGGATTCGTCGCCAAGCATGAGATCCGCGGCTGGCCGGTGGTTGGCTGGCTGGCGGCGCAGGGCCACACCATCTTCCACCAGCGCGGCAGCCAGGAGTCACTGGGCGGCGTGCTGCAGGCCATGATGCAGCGCCTTCGCGAGGGCCGTCCGGTGGGTGTGTTCCCGGAAGGACGTACCCGCGACGGCCGGTCGGTGGGCCCGTTCCACGCGCGCATTTTCCTGGCGGCGGTGGAGGCCGGAGTGCCGGTACAACCGGTGGCGCTGCGCTACGGTGCGCGCGGCAGTGCGCAGCCGGTGGTGGCGTTCGGGCCGAAGGAGAGCTTCTTCGCCAACTTCGTGCGCCTGCTGGGTGAGCCGGCCCGCACGGCCGACATCTGTTTCCTGGAGCCGATCCGGATCGCCGATGTGGAAGGGCGCCGCCGCATCGCCGAGCTGTCGCGCGAGCGCATCGTGCAGGCGATGTCGGAAGCCTGAGCGGATGCGTTCGGCCGGCATCGCGACGGAATCGAAGGAATACTCCACACTGCGGTGCCACCCTCGTCCCGACACCGCTGCGATGACCCCATGATCACTGCCGCCGACTACCGCCCGCCTCGCTGGCTGCGCAATCCGCACCTGCAATCGGTGCTGGGTTCGAGCGCACTGCGCCGCCGCCGCGGGCTGCGCGCGCTGGCGGGCAGTGGTGCGGTGACGGTGGAGCACATCGTGGATGGCGGCGATGGCGTGCGCCTGCAGGGGTTCCTCAGCCGGATGTCCGGACAGAGTCCGCGCGGCCTGGTGCTGCTGCTGCATGGCTGGGAAGGCAGTGCCGATTCCAGCTACATGCGCCTGACCGCCGTGCAGCTGCTGGCGCGCGGGTTCGACGTGTTCCGGCTGAACTTCCGCGACCACGGCGATACCCACCACCTCAACGAAGACCTGTTCCACTCCAACCGCCTGGATGAAGTCGTGCACGCGGCGCTCGACGTGTCGCGGCGGTTCGCCGGCGACGTGCCGATGCGGGTGGCGGGCTATTCGCTGGGCGGCAACTTCGCGCTGCGGCTGGCACTGCGCGCACCGGAGGCGGGACTGGCGCTGGCTCACGTGGCGGCGGTCTGCCCGCTGCTGGATCCGGCCACGACGATGGATCGCATCGAGAATGGCCTGCCGCTGTACGACTGGTACTTCGCGCGCAAATGGCGCCGTTCGCTCGAACGCAAGCGCAGCCTGTTCCCGCAGCGGCATGACTTCGACGACACCGTGCTGGCGCTGGACATCCGCGCGCTGACCGACTGGCTGGTGCAGCGGCACACGGCCTTCGGCACGCTCGAGGACTACTTCGACGGCTACGCCATCGCCGGCGGCCGCCTGGCGGGGCTGACCGTGCCCGCGCACATCCTGATGGCCGAGGACGATCCGGTGATCCCGTTCGAGACCTTCCGCGACTGGGCGCTGCCGGCGCAGGCCACGCTGGAGATCGCCCCTTGGGGCGGGCACTGCGCCTTCATCGAGAACGCCGCCTGCGACGGCTACGCCGAGCGCTGGGTGGCCGAACGCCTGGCCGGCGGCACCGCCTGAGCCGGGGAACGGCCGGTACAATCGGCGTTTGCCCGAATCCTGGTAGTTCTCCATGTACGACCCGATCCTCGATGCCCTTCGCCGCGGCGCAGTGGCCGATGCCCTGACCGCCGCGCAAGCGCTGGTGGCAGAACGCCCCGACGACGCCCAGGCGTTGCGCTGGCTGTCCGCCGCCCAGCTGCAGAGCGGCCAGCCCGACGCCGCCCTGGCCAGCATCGACCGCGCCATTGCCCTGGCGCCGGACAACGCCGACCTGCACTTGGCCCGTGCGGGCGTGCTGGTGGGCAGCCGGCGTCCCGACGAGGCGCAGGCATCGCTGGCCCAGGCCACCGGGCTGGATCCCAACCAGTTCACCGCGTACCTGGTGCAGGCACAGCTGGCGCTGGGTCGCGGCGACCTGGACGAAGCCGAACGCCTGAACCGCCTGGCCGCCCGCGTGTCACCGGATCATCCGCAGCTTGCCGCCGTCGAAGGCATGGTGACCTTGCGTCGCGGCGATGCCGACACGGCCCTGAAGATCGTGAGTGCGGCGTTGCAGGTGGCGCCCGAGGAAGTGCAGCTGCGCTATTCGCTCGGCTTCATCCACATGGCGCTCGGGCACTGGGCGTTCGCCGAACAGGCGTTCCGTGGTGTGGTGGAGCGGACGCCGGGTGCGGACAGCCTGCGCAGCCTGATCGCGGACATCATCCGCCGGCAGGGGCGTCCCGCCGATGCCGCCGACGAACTGGTCCCGCTGGTGGCGCGCAACAACGCGCCCGCGCTGCACCGCTACATCGGCCACCTGCGCCTTGCCGCAGGACAGGACGAGGAAGCGCTGGCCTCGCTGCGTATCGCCCTGGCCGGACAGCCGCGCGATCGCGACACCGTGCTGGCGATCATCGAGGCGTGGCGTCGCCTGGGTATGCAGGATGATGCACGCAACACGCTGGATGCCGCCCTGGCCACCACGCCGGACGAGCACGATCTGTGGCTGGCGCGCCTGTTGTTCGAGCCCGTGGGCAGCGCCGAGGCGCGCGCGGTGGTCGAGCGCTGGGTGTCGGCGATGCCGCAGCACGTGCCCGCGATGGAGGCCCAGATGTCGGTGCTGGATGCGGTGGGCGAGCGTGATGCGGCCGAAGCCGTGGCGCGGCGGGTCGTCGCGCTCGACCCGGGCCGTGCCAGTGCCGAGCAGCGGCTGGTCGAGGCACTGTTCGAACGCGATCCGGTGTCCGCGATCGCACGCGTCGGCGAACTCGCCGACCAGGCCTCCGAACCGCACCACAAGCGCAGCCTGCGCAGTTGGCAGGCGTTCGTCCGCGACCGCGCCGGCCGCTATGCCGATGCCGCCGCCACGTGGGCCGCACTGGCCCACGAACTGGCCCCCACGCGCCTGCCGTTGTGGACCCCGAGCGGTGCCCAGGGCCCCTGGCCCGACGTGGCGCCGATTCCGATGTCGTCCGCCGGCCGCCCGTACCCCATCCTGCTGTGGGGCGCGCCGGGCACCGTGGTCGAATCGATCGCCGGCGTCCTGGGCGCGATCAGCCATCGCCTGCGCGGTGACCGCTTCCTGCCCAATCCGCCGGTGGACGCCTTCCAGAACTACCACACGCCGGCACGGCTCCTGTCCGGCGAGCTGTCGGGCGAAGCCTGCGTGGCAGGATGGCGCGAGACGCTGGCCACCCGCTCGGAAGATGGCGGCATCGTCGACTGGCTGCCGTGGTGGGACAACGCGCTGCTGCTGGCCCTGCGTCCGCACCTGCCGGAGGCCCTGCTGATCATCGCGGTGCGCGATCCACGCGATGCCTTCCTCGACTGGCTGGCATTCGGTGCCCCGGCCCCGCTGGCCCTGGACGACCTGGACGCCGGCGCGCGCTGGCTGGCGCAGCTGTTCGACCAGGTCGCCGATGTGCACGAGCATGACCTGTTCCCGAGCCGGCTGATCGCGATGGATGCGATCAAGGACGATGCCGCGGCCGTGGCGCAGGCGCTGAGCCGGGCGCTGGGCGCGCAGCTGACGGAGCCGCCGTCTTCCGGTGCGCGCCGCTTCCCGGCGGGCCACTGGCGCCACTATGCCGACGTGCTGGCGGGCCCGTTCGCCGCGCTGACGCCGGTGGCGGTGCGACTGGGTTACCCGGAAGCCTGATCCCTTTTCCCCGCATCTGCAGGAGTCATGCATGCGCCTCTGGAGCGACAGTTTCGAAAATGCGAAGCCCATCCCCGCTGGCTTCGCGATGGGCCAGCCCGACGGATTCGCCGCGAACCGCAATCCTCACCTGGCCTGGGATGACGTGCCTGCCGGGACGAAGTCCTTCGCCCTGCTGTGCATCGATCCCGACGTGCCCACCGTGCCGGAGACGGTCGGTCGCGACGACCTGCAGATCCCGGTCGAGCAGCCGCGCGGGCATTTCATCCACTGGGCGATGGCCGACATCGCGCCGGAAGTGCGGGAGATCGCCGCCGGCAGCTGCAGCGACGGCGTCACTGCCAAAGGCAAGCAGCAGCCTGCGGGGCCGGCGGGTGCGCGGCAGGGCCTGAACGACTACACCGGCTGGTTTGCCGGTGACGCGCAGATGGGGGGCGACTACTACGGATACGACGGCCCGTACCCGCCCTTCAACGACCTGCGCATGCATCGATACTTCTTCCGCCTGTTTGCGCTGGATCTCGCCACGCTCGACCTGCCGGTGCGATTCACCGCCGGCGATGTGGAGCGCGCGATGCAGGGCCATGTGCTGGCCGAAGCCGCCGTGCATGGCACCTATACGTTGAATGCGCCGCTGCGCGGCTAACGCGGCTGCACGCCGCCCGCGACGGGCTGCAAGCGCCAGCGCCCATCGGCTTCGATGACAAGGCACGCGCCGGAAGGCGGGCATTCGCGCACCCTGCGGATGGTGTCCGGTGCCACGCCCAGGCGCCATGCCAGGCCCATCTGGCCGATGGCATAGAAGCGCTGTTCGTCCGCCACCTGCACGTGCAAGGGCGTGGCGACCGGCTGCCGCGCCAGGGCCTGCAATGTTGTTTCCGCCCAGCGGGCGCGACCGATGAGGCCGGGGTGGTCGAGGCGGCGCGTGCCTTCCACCGCGATCCATGACGACACCGCGATCAGCACGGCGACCACGGGAGCGAGGCGATCCGTGGCGATGCAGCGCGCCAGCGCGATGACCGGCAACACCACGGCGATGGCTGCGTAGTACTCGTAGCTGTTCCATGCGAACAGGAAGTACGGCGCGTATGCGAACACCGCAAACGCCGCGATGCAGAGCCATTGACGCGTTGCGAGCAGCCTGCGGCCACGCCAGCCCGCGATGCCCCACGCCGCGAGCATCGGCAGCGCCGTCGCCGCGATCCAGGCCAGCCCCTGCATTCGCTCCCCGGCCACCGCCATGCGCATGGCTTCGCGCGGGACATTCAGTAGCCACGCCACGAACGAGGCCGCGTTGCGCACCACGTTGCCACCCAGGGTCATGGCATAGGACGCGTCCGTATTGGCGGTGAACCGCGCGCGCAGCACCAGCCATGCCGCCACGACGGCGACACAGGCAAGCCACGCGACGAGTTCGCCACGGTCCAGCCGGCGCGCGGCGACGAATCCGCTGACGATGAGCATCAGGGCCGGCGTCAAGGCTGCCGACTCCTTGCTCAGCAGCGCCAGTGCGAGCAGCAGCGGAACGGAAGCCAGCAGTGCCGAGCGTGTCGCGTGCTTCGCCTCGCGCGCGCTCACCCATGCCGCCAACAGCAGCGTGGTGAACAGGGTGAGCATCGCGTTGTTGGCGGCGGCGGCCCAGTGCACGGGCAGCGTGTGCAAGGTCAATGCACCGTAGACGGCCCCCGCCAGCGCGGCGATCCGGCCAGCGTGCGGCCATTGGCAGGCGCGTGCGAGGCGGAACCCGAGCAGTGCCACGCCCAGGGTGGCCAGCAGGTGCAGCACCAGGCTCACGACGTGGGCGGCATGTGCGCTGCCCCCCAGCGCGGCATCGACCCAGCGCCAGTACCCTTCCTGCGACAGCGGTCGCCAGAATCGGGGCGGCGATGCAGGCCAGAAATCCGACCACCATGGCGCGCCGGATGCATTCGTGGCATGCGCCGCGTGCAGGAACGCGTAGTCATCGCCCCAGAAGGGGGTCTGCAGCGCAGGCAGCCACATCAGCAACGCGGAGGCCGCCAGCAGCGCGGCGGCGATCCAGGGTAGGGGAGAGGCGTTCCTTGCTGGCAGGCTCATCAATCGCGCGTCGTGTCCGGTGACGGCGCACTATACCGGCCGCTGCGGTGCCTTCGGAGCGTCACGTCGCCACGGCGCGCGCGGCGTTGCCACCGTGCGCGCCGTGCGGGGACGGAAGCGTCATTTTTTCTCGTTGGCGGATTCCACCACCATGTCCAGCACATACGCCTTCGGCGGCGCATCGGCAGACGGATTCTTCACGGTGTAGCGGTCCACGCGCAGCACGTTGCGCACGCCCGGCTCGTGGGTATAACCCTCGATGCTGTCGTGGAAGTGCTTGAATTCACCGGGCGTGCCGACCTTCAGTCCCTTGTCGTCGTACTGGATCTCGCGCACCTGCAGGCATTGCTTGTCGGGAATCAGTGGATGGCTGCACGGCTTCGTTTCCGATGCGACTTCCAGGAACACGCGCTCGCCGGGACCGCCGTAGCGGGTTTCGGCGGTGGGATTGCCCGCGAACAGGAGCTTGTCGCCCGTCGCCGTCGTGAGTGCCAGCTGGGTGACGCCGTCCTGCGTCGCCGCCACCTTCAGCGTCCCTTCGAGGCGCTTGCCGACTTCCTGGTCCAGCGCCATCAGCGCGTTGTCGGTGCAGGCCATCATGGTGGACACCAGGCGACCGATGGTGAGGCTGGTATCCGACAGTGTGTAGGTTCCCCCCATGCGGTTGCAGGTGTTGGCCACACCGAGTTGCCCCTCCTTGAAGTCGAGTTGCACCGGCTTGTCGGCGCGTGCGAACAGGGCGTCGATGCGTTTGCCCTGGGCGTCGGTGGCGTCCATGAGTTGCCAGTGGTGCTGGGACAGCAAGGCAGCCGCGTCGACCGATGCGGCAACCGGGGTATCCGGGGTGGTGGCCACGGTGGGCGTGTCGGCCTGTTCCGCCGGCTTGGGGCAGCCCGCAAGGGCCAGTGGCAAGGCAAGCAGCAGCAGTCGTTTCATGGCGTTCTCCGTCGAAGGTGGCCCAATGCAAACGCGCGGCAGGTTGGAATGGGGTGAAGGCCGGGCATCGCGCTTGATTGCAGGAGCGACGTCGGTCGCGACCGCACGGCGAACCTCCACGTGGAAACCCGGTGGTTCTCCGTGCGGGCGCGCTGCGGCGCGGTTCCTGTTCCTGCAGGGGGTACTGTTATCGGGGCGCGGCCGCGACTGACGTCGCTCCTGCAGGGAGCAGGGAGCGCGGCGGATCAGCTGCCCACGGGCATCAGCAACAGCAGCAGCGCGCCCAGCACGATCCGGTAGATCGCGAAGCCGGTGAAGCGGTGCGCCTTGATGAAGCCCAGCAGCCACTTCACCACCACGAAGCCGGTGGCGGTGGCGGCGACGAATGCGAGCGCCACTTCGCCCCAGTTCTCGCTGCCCAGCGCGTCGTCCTTCACCAGTTCCAGGAAGGCATAGCCACTGGCGGCGAACATGGTGGGAATGCCCAGCAGGAAGACGAACTCCGCCGCCGACGAGCGCCGGCTGGTGCCGGCCAGCATGGCCATGAAGATCGCCGCCGCCGAGCGCGAGGTGCCGGGGAACACGCCGGCCACCACCTGCGCCAGGCCCACCAGGATCGCCACCTTCCACGTGATCGTCGCCACATCGCCGCGTTTTTCGGCGAAATGCTCGGCCACCAGCATCCACACGCCGCCCAGGATCAGCGCCCACGCGATCGGGGTGACGGTCTCCGGCAGTTCCCAGCCGGCCAGGCGCACGGGCAGGCCGACCAGCGCGGTGACCAGGAAGGCGGCCGCCAGCTTCATGGAGTAGTCGCGGGCTTCGGCATCGCGCCAGCAGCCGGTCGTCAGCTCCCAGATCCGGCGGCGGAACACCAGCGTGGTGGCCAGGATCGCGCCAGCCTGGATGACGATGTTGAAGAAGTCCGAGCGCTCGCCAAGCCAGTGTTGCGCGATGAGCAGATGGCCCGTGCTCGAGATGGGCAGGAATTCGGTCAGGCCTTCGAGGATGCCGAGCAGCAGCGCGGCGAGCAGGTCGGTCATCGGGGCGTGGAAAGTGAGAAGGGCGGCAAAGAATAGTGGAAACCGCAACGCACCGCGTTGGTTCATGGCGAATCCAGAACGCACCAGAAAAGGGATTTCGCGTGATGGTTTTGTCAACGACCTCCATATGAATCAGTGACTTGGCGCGATATCGGGGTTGGCACGGGGATTGCTGTGTGTTGGCACAACCCTTATCCAACCCGAGGTTCCAAAGATGTCCCTGGACAACGTTGAGAAGCTGATCAAGGACCACAAGGTCGAGTTCGTCGACCTGCGCTTCGTCGACATGCGCGGTGTCGAGCAGCACGTCACCTTCCCCGTCAGCATCGTGGATGCGTCCCTGTTCGAAGACGGCAAGATGTTCGACGGCTCATCGATCTCGGGCTGGAAGGGCATCAACGAGTCCGACATGGTGCTGCTGCCCGACCCGAGCACCGCCTACCTCGATCCGTTCTACGCCGACCCGACCCTGGTGCTGGTCTGCGACATCCTGGACCCGGCCACCATGCAGGGCTACACGCGCGATCCGCGCGGCATCGCCAAGCGCGCCGAGGCCCACCTGAAGGCCAGCGGCGTCGCCGACGTGGCGTTCTTCGGTCCGGAACCCGAGTTCTTCATCTTCGACTCGGTGCAGTTCGCCAACGACATGGGCAACACCTTCTTCAAGATCAATTCCGAAGAAGGCGCCTGGAACAGCGGCAAGAGCTACGACGGCGCCAACAGCGGCTACCGTCCGGGCATCAAGGGCGGTTACTTCCCGGTGCCGCCGACCGACTCGCTGCACGACCTGCGCGCCGAGATGTGCAAGACGCTGGAGCAGGTCGGCATCGAAGTCGAAGTGCACCACCACGAAGTCGCCACCGCCGGCCAGTGCGAGATCGGCGCCAAGTTCAACACGCTGGTGCAGAAGGCCGACGAACTGCAGCGCATGAAGTACGTGGTGCGCAACGTCGCCCATCGCAACGGCAAGACCGCCACCTTCATGCCGAAGCCGATCGTCGGCGACAACGGCAGCGGCATGCACGTGCACCAGTCGCTGGCCAAGGGCGGGCAGAACCTGTTCTCCGGCGACGGCTACGGCGGCCTGTCGCAGCTGGCGCTGTGGTACATCGGCGGCATCTTCAAGCACGCCAAGGCGATCAACGCGTTCGCCAACTCGGGCACCAACAGCTACAAGCGCCTGGTGCCGGGCTTCGAGGCGCCGGTGATGCTGGCCTACTCGGCACGCAACCGTTCGGCCTCGTGCCGCATTCCGTGGGTCGCCAACCCGAAGGCGCGCCGCATCGAGATCCGCTTCCCCGATCCGCTGCAGTCCGGCTACCTGACCTTCACCGCGCTGATGATGGCCGGTCTGGACGGCATCAAGAACCAGATCGACCCCGGTGCGCCTTCCGACAAGGACCTGTACGACCTGCCGCCGGAAGAAGAGAAGAACATCCCGCAGGTCTGCTCCAGCCTGGACCAGGCGCTGGACGCGCTGGACAAGGACCGCGACTTCCTCAAGGCCGGCGGCGTGATGAGCGACGACTTCATCGACGCCTACATCGCGCTGAAGATGCAGGAAGTGACCAAGTTCCGCGCAGCCACGCACCCGCTGGAATACCAGCTGTACTACGCCAGCTGATGCCGTCGAACGCGCACATCGCCATGCATGCGGAGGGCCGGGTACCGGCCCTCCGCGACGCAGCGGTCGCGCACTGAGTTCTCGCGGCGATGGCGACGGATCTCCCCTCCCACCCGTCGCCATCGCCGCACCTTATCGAGCGCATCGTTCTGCGATGCGTTCGCCCGGTTGGGGAACCGGGGCACCACCCGTCTTCGATTTCCGGAGATCGCGCCAACGCTGTACCAGGGGAAACACAGGAGAGGTCCATGAACCGCTGCTCCCTCCCACGTCATCCGTTCCTGCCGCAAATGATCGCGGTGGGCATGGATGCGGTTCATGCATCGATCCGCACCGACAACGTGTCCGCCGCCAGGGGGCTGCGCACACGGGTGACCTGAAACCGCCGGCCGGCTCCGGTCGGCCGGTTCCATCCACCATCGGGGTATGCGCATGAAACTGATCACCGCCATCATCCGGCCGTTCAAGCTCGACGAGGTCAGAGAGTCCTTGTCGCAGGCGGGCGTGTCCGGCATCACCGTCACCGAAGTCAAAGGCTTCGGTCGGCAGAAGGGCCACACCGAGCTGTACCGCGGCGCCGAGTACGTCGTCGATTTCCTGCCCAAGATCAAGATCGAAACCGTCGTCACCGACGAGCGACTGGATGCCGTCATCGAGGCCATCCAGCAGGCGGCCGGTACCGGCAAGATCGGCGACGGCAAGATCTTCGTCACCACCATCGACCAGGTCATCCGCATCCGCACCGGCGAAGTCGGCGCGGACGCGCTCTAACACTCGGAGCCCCACATGAAGACTCGACTGTTCTCCGGGTGGAAGACCCGTGCCCAGACGTTGTGCCTGGCCGCGCTGTGCGGCCTGATGACGGTTGGCGTGTCGGCTGCGGCGCTCGCCGCACAGGACACTGCCGCCCCGACGACCGAAGCCCCCGCCACCGACGCCGCGCCTGCGCCGGTCGAAGCCGCCGCCGCGCCTGCGGAGGTCGCTGCGGCTCCCGCTGAAGCCGTCGCCGCCCCCGCCGAGGAAGCCGCTGCCGAGGAAGCTCCTGCACCGACCATCAGCAAGCCCGACACCGTGTGGGTGCTGGTGTCGGCGGTGCTGGTGATCTTCATGACGCTGCCCGGCCTGGCGCTGTTCTACGGCGGCCTGGTGCGTTCGAAGAACGTGCTGTCGATCCTGATCCAGAACCTGGCCGTGTTCTCGCTGGTGGCGGTGCTGTGGGCGGTGTACGGCTACAGCTTCGCGTTCACCGAGGGCAATCCGTTCATCGGCGGCACCGATCGCCTGTTCGCCGCCGGTCTGGATGCCTCGTCCATCGGCGCCACGTTCACCAAGGGCGTCTACATCCCGGAACTGGCGTTCTTCGTGTTCCAGGGTGCGTTCGCCTGCATCACCTGTGCGCTGATCGTCGGTGCGTTCGCCGAGCGCGTGAAGTTTGCCGGCGTGATGCTGTTCACCGTGCTCTGGTTCACCTTCGCCTACCTGCCGATGGCGCACATGGTGTGGTTCTTCCCCGGCCCGGATGCGTTCACGGGCACCGATGCCGTCGACGGCGTGCTGGCCAAGTCGGGCTACCTGTGGGCCAAGGGCGCGCTGGACTTCGCCGGCGGCACCGTCGTACACATCAATGCCGCGATTGCCGGCCTGGTGGGTGCGTACGTCATCGGCAAGCGCACGGGCTACGGACGCGAGGCCATCAAGCCGCACAACCTGACCCTGACCATGGTCGGCGCGTCCATTCTGTGGGTGGGCTGGTTCGGCTTCAACGCCGGCTCGGCGCTGGAAGCCGGCGGCGTGGCCGCGATCGCCTTCGTCAACACCTTCCTGGCCACGGCCGCGGCGGTGGTGGCGTGGCTGCTGGTGGAGTGGATCACCAAGGGCAAGCCGTCGCTGCTGGGTGCGGCATCGGGCGCGGTGGCCGGTCTGGTCGCCATCACCCCGGCCGCGGGTCTGGTGGGCCTGAACGGCGCGCTGGCGATCGGTGCCATCGCCGGCGTGCTGTGCCTGTGGGGCGTCAGCGGGCTGAAGAAGCTTCTGGGCGCGGATGACAGCCTGGACGTGTTCGGCGTGCACGGCGTGGGCGGCATCACTGGTGCGCTGCTGACCGGCGTGTTCGCGGCGCCCTCGCTGGGTGGTGCGGGCATCTGGGACTACGTCACCGAGACCGCCCTGGCCGAGTACTCGATCGGCTCGCAGGTGTGGATCCAGGCGCAGGGCGTGCTGATCACGGTGGTGCTGTCCAGCGTGGTGGCCCTGGTCTCCTTCCTGATCGTGAAGTACACGGTCGGCCTGCGCGTCTCCGAGGACGCCGAGCGCGAGGGGCTGGACATCACCTCGCATGGCGAATCGGCCTACGAGGCCTGATGGATCACCGGGGACGGCTTTGCACTAAACTGGTGCAATGTCGTCCCCGGACCCGTCCCGCATGCGTTTCGAGCCCACCACCGACGCGCTCAGCACGCCGGTGGCCTGGGCGGATGCCGACGGCCTGATCCGCGGCGTGAATCCTGCCTTCGCCCGTTGGCTGGGCGTCAGTAGCCGCCGCCTGCTGGGACAACCCCTGGCGGCCCTGGAAATCGAAGGCGACGCCATGGCACGGTTCCTGGACAACACTGATCGCGACGTCCTGCGGCTGCACCGCATGGCGCTGGGCATGCCCGGCGAGTCGCCGTGCTTCGCCGAGGGCTGGCTGTCGCGCCTGGATGGCGGGGGCTGGCTGCTGGAAGCGCATCCGGTGGACGAATTCCCCGCGCTGGATCCCACCCAGGTCCTGCCCAATGCCTTGAGCGCCGCGCTGAAGGGGCTGGCGCACGAGCTGCGTAATCCGCTGGCCGGCCTGAAGGGCGCTGCCCAGTTGCTGGCGCGCCGGGCTGCGCATCGCAACGACAACGACGACGAGCGCGAGCTGATCGAACTGATCGAATCCGAGATCAACCGCCTCAACACTCTGCTTGAACAGCTGCTGTCGCCGTCCCCGCAGCGACCGCACGCGCCGTTGAACATCCATACCGTGCTGGAGCGCGTGCTGCGCCTGGCCGAGAACGAAGGTGGCTGGTCGGTGCGCCTGCAACGCGACTACGACCCCAGCCTGCCGGAACTGTCCGGCGACGCCGACCGCCTGACCCAGGCGGTCTGGAACCTGGTGCGCAACGCCATCCAGGCGGGCGCCGCCAACATCATCCTGCGCACCCGTGTCGAACACGGGTCGCGCATCCACGACCACCTGCACGCGATGGCGTTGCGGGTGGAGATCGTCGACGACGGCCGCGGCGTGCCCGAAGAGCTCGCCGAACACCTGTTCCTGCCGCTGGTCAGCGGCCGCGCCGAAGGCAGCGGCCTGGGTCTGGCGCTGTCGCAGCAGGTGGCGCGTGAACACCGTGGGTCGTTGACCTACCGCTCGCGCCCCGGCCACACGGTCTTCACCCTGCTGCTGCCGCAGTCGCTGCACGACCACGACGAGGAACGTCATGTCCACTGATCGCCTGGCCGCCACCAGCGGCGCCACCGACGCACGCCGCATCTGGGTGGTCGATGACGACCGCTCGGTCCGCTTCGTGCTGGCCACCGCCTTGCGCGACGCGGGTTACACGGTGGATGGCTTCGACAGCGCCGCGGCGGCATTGCACGCACTTGGCGCGCGCGGCGCCCCCGACCTGCTGTTCACCGACGTGCGGATGCCGGGCGACGACGGCCTGGTGCTGCTGGACAAGCTGAAGGCCACGCATCCGCAGCTGCCCGTCATCGTGATGTCGGCCTACACCGATGTCGCCAGCACGGCGGGCGCGTTCCGTGGTGGCGCACATGAATTCCTCTCCAAGCCGTTCGACCTGGACGATGCCGTGGCGCTGGCCGCGCGCACGCTGCCGGACGCGGAAGAGGCGGCGGGGACGACCCAGGATGGCGACGTAGCGGCATCGGCAACGCCGCAGCTGATCGGCGACACGCCCGCCATGCGCGCGCTGTTCCGCGCGATCGGTCGCTTGGCGCAGGCGCCGCTGTCGGTGCTGATCACCGGTGAAACCGGCACCGGCAAGGAACTGGTTGCGCATGCGTTGCACCATGAGTCGCCGCGCTCGCGCAAACCGTTCGTGGCCCTCAACACCGCGGCGATTCCATCGGAATTGCTGGAAAGCGAACTGTTCGGCCATGAAGCCGGTGCCTTCACGGGCGCGCAGAAACGGCACATCGGGCGGTTCGAGCAGGCCGATGGCGGCACGCTGTTCCTCGACGAGATCGGCGACATGCCGCTGCCGCTGCAGACCCGGCTGCTGCGCGTGCTGGCCGAGGGCGAGTTCTTCCGCGTCGGCGGGCGCGAGCTGATCCGCGTGGACGTGCGCGTCATCGCCGCCACCCACCAGGACCTCGACGGCCTGGTGGCCGAAGGCCGCTTCCGCGCCGACCTGCTGCATCGTCTGAACGTGGTGCGGTTGCAGTTGCCACCCCTGCGCGAACGGCGTGCGGATGTGCCGCAGCTGGCCGAGAACTTCCTCGCGACGGCCACCCGCAAGCTCGACATCGCGCCCAAGCGTTTCAGCGCGCCGGCGCTGGACCTGCTGCAGGCCCATGACTGGCCCGGCAACGTGCGCGAACTGGAGAACGTGTGCTGGCGGCTGGCCGCACTGGCACCGGCCGACGTCATCAACACCGCCGACCTGCAGGGTGCGTTGCTGCATGCGCCTGCAACCGGCGCCCGTGGTGAATGGGACCATGCGCTGGGCGAATGGGCGCGCCGCCGCCTGCTGGAAGGCGCAGGGTCGCTGCATGCCGAGGCGCGCGAAAGACTGGACCGCACGCTGCTGGAAGTCGCGTTGGAGCTGACCCACGGCCGCCGCGCCGAAGCGGCCGCACGGCTCGGCGTGGGGCGCAACACCGTGACGCGGAAGCTGGGTCCCGGTCGCAAGCGCGGCTAGGCGGGCGTCGCTTCTTTCATTGAACATGAAGGTAGCGATGGTTACGGTAGCGGGCCACGACCTGCACCTGGAGCTTCCCATGCGTATCGCCCTGCTGGCCGCCGCATCCGTCCTCACGCTCGCAGCCTGCGGCACCACGCCGTCCTCGTCTTCGCCCCCGTCGACCGCAACGCCCGACGTTCCCACCACCAGCACCGCCAAGCAGGCCGTCGCGGTGCTGGCTTCCGCGTCCGGCAGCCTGGTCAGTGGCAGCGTCACCCTCACCCCGATGGGCAAGGGGCTGCATCTGACCGGCGAGATCGGTGGCCTGCCGGCCAACAGCACGCATGCATTCCACGTCCACGAGAAGGGCGATTGCAGCGCCGCCGATGCCAGCAGCGCGGGTCCGCACTTCAATCCGTTCAACACGGCCCATGGCAAGGCCGGCAGCGGCGCCCACCATGCGGGCGACATGAACAACCTCGCCGCCAATGCCGACGGGGTGGCGAAGGTGGATGCACACGTGGAAGGTGTCACGCTCGGGGGCGGCGCGGTGAATGACGTCGCCACGCGCGCGCTGATCGTGCACGCGGCACCGGATGACTACGCCAGCCAGCCCGCTGGCAACGCCGGCGCACGCGTGGCCTGCGGCATCATCAAGATCACCCGGTAACCCGGCTTGGTGCTGTAGGAGGGGCTTCAGCCCCGAGGCTCTTGCTTCTAAGACATCCCCGCAAAAAGCCTCGGGGCTGAAGCCCCTCCTACAGGGATTGCGTGGGGCGGAGGTCCGCCTTCACGCCATCGCAGTCCGCGGATCCGCGTTGGCCGGGCAGTGTGCGAAGGTCACCGGGATGCCGTGTGCTTCCAGCACCGCCGCGATCTGCTGTTGTCGCGCCTGGAAGTGCTGGTAGGCGCGCTCGAGGCGCTCGTCGGTGGCTTCCCGTGGCGCGTAACGCGCGCGCCACGCCATGGGCTCGAACAGCGCGATATGCACTTCACCCTCCGCATACCGCAGCAGCGGTTCCGGCAGCGTATCCAGCCATTGTTCTTCCGCCGGCGCCATCAGCGCGGTTTCGATGACCGGCCACAGCGCGCCCAGGCCGCCATGCTCGTATTGCATCGCGGTCATCGCGGCGAGGTCGTGCAGCGTCATGTAGCGCGCGTGCTCGATCTGCGCACCGAAGGCGGTCTGTGCGAGCAATGCGGTATCGGCCTGCGCCATGCCGGTTTCCAGCAAGACTGTTTCCAACCGTTCTGCGACGACATCGACCGTATGGTGGTCGCCGGCCAGCACGAAAGGCAGCACGCGCAACAACCCGCCGCCCAGTCCAGCATCGGCCTGCAGCGGCAAAGGCACATCGCCGGCATCGTCTGCACCGAACGCGATCACACGGGCACCATCGCCGCGCCCGGGCGCGCGCTGGTGCAGTTCGCGCAGCCGCTGGTGCAGCGGCCAGCCGGGACGCAGGGCTTCGGCGGGATCGAAGTGCGCAGCGGCGAAGACGAGATCCAGGTCACGCACCTGTGGTGCATGCGTGGCGAGGTCGCGCCCCAGCTTCCCGGCCAGTTCGCTTGCTTCCGCGGCCGCCAGCGCCGCACGCTGCGGCAGGTTGCCGGCGGCCAACTCCAGGGCGATCACGCCCATCACGACGGGGCTGGTTGTGGATGGAGTCATGTCAGCGGTTGGAGGCGGTGGAGGGGCGCATTACACTCCCCCATTATGCCTGCCGCATGCACGGCGTCTTCACTCCATCCCCACCACCATCACCTGCAAAGAGGTCCCCATGCCCGCACCCCGCCCCGTCGCCATCCTCGGCGGCGTCCGCATTCCGTTCTGCCGCCAGAACACGGCCTACGCGGATGTGGGGAACCTGGGCATGTCGGTGCGTACGCTGGGCGCGCTGGTCGAGCGCTTCGGCCTGCATGGCCAGCAGTTGGGCGAAGTGGCGATGGGCGCGGTAATCAAGCATTCGTCCGACTGGAACCTGGGCCGTGAAGCCGCGCTGTCGTCCGGCCTGTCGCCGCTGACCCCGGGCATCACGCTGCAGCGTGCCTGCGGCACCAGCCTGGACACCATCATCCACATCGGCAACAAGATCGCGCTGGGGCAGATCGACTCCGGCATCGGCGGTGGCTCCGACACCACCTCCGAAGTGCCGATCGTCTACGGCAAGAAGCTGCGCGCGCGCCTGCTCGCCGCCAACCGCGCGAAGACCACGCAGGACAAGCTGAAGGCGCTGGTGAGCGGCTTCAAGTTCGGCGAGCTGAAGCCCGAGTTCCCCGGCGTGGCCGAGCCGCGCACCGGCAAGAGCATGGGCGACCACTGCGAAGACATGGCGAAGGAGTGGAGCATCTCGCGCGACTCGCAGGACGAACTCGCCGTTGCTTCGCACAAGAAGCTGGCCGCCGCGTACGAGCGCGGCTTCTTCGACGACCTGATCGCGCCATTCCGCGGCCTGGAGCGCGACAACATCCTGCGCCCGGACACCTCGCTGGAAAAGCTGGCCACACTGAAGCCGGCGTTCGACAAGACGTCCGGCCGCGGCACGCTGACGGCGGCCAACTCCACGCCGCTGACGGACGGCGCGGCCGCCGTGCTGCTGTCCAGCGACGAATGGGCGAAGGCGCACGGCCACGAGCCGTTGGCCTACCTGAAAGACGCGCAGGTGTCCGCGGTGGATTTCGTCCACGGCGAAGGCCTGCTGATGGCGCCGACCGTGGCCGTGCCGGAGATGCTCAAGCGGCATGGTCTGACGCTGCAGGATTTCGACATCTACGAGATCCATGAAGCCTTCGCCGCGCAGGTGCTGTGCACGCTGCGCGCGTGGGAGAGCGAGGACTACTGCCGCAACCGTCTGGGCCTGGACGCACCGCTGGGCAGGATCGATCCCGCGAAGATGAACCCCAACGGCTCCTCGCTGGCGACGGGCCATCCGTTCGCTGCCACGGGTGCGCGCATCGTCGCTACCGTCGCCAAGGAACTGAAGCAACGGGGCGGTGGTCGCGCGCTGGTGTCCATCTGCACCGCCGGCGGCATGGGCGTGGTGGCGATCATCGAGCGATGAGCCGTCGCGGCGTGAATGCCGCGATGCGTGCCTTCATCGTTTTCTTCCGGTAGCAGGCGCCGCGTCACCGCGCTGGCGTCTGCACCTGCGCGCTGCCGATGCCGTGGCGGCGACCTTCGCTGACCGCCGTCACCGTGCCGTCTGGGTTGAACACCAGCGCATTGGTGGCGCCGATTTCCTCCACAAGGCCTGACCAGCGATGCCCGCGCTGCATCAGCGCCTTCGCCTGCACGCTGTCCGCGTAGCCGGGCTCGATGTACGTCATCGCGCCATTGCGCTGCGACAGCCGCGGCGCATCCACGGCCTGGTCCATGCGCAGGCCCAGGTCCACGTGGTTGACGATGGTCTGCAGCACCGTGGTGATGATCGTCGAGCCGCCCGGGCTGCCGATCGAGAACGCGGGCTTGCCGTCCTTCAGTGCCAGCGTCGGCGTCATGCTGCTGCGCGGGCGCTTGCCGCCTTCGGGCACGTTCGGATGCGGACCGGTGAAATCGAAGTCGGTCAGCTCGTTGTTGAGCAGGAAGCCGTAACCCGGCACGACGATGCCGCTGCCGCCCCAGTCCTCGATGGTGAAGGTGTAGGCGACGACGTTGCCGTCCTTGTCCGACACGGTCAGGTGCGTGGTGTGCGCGCTTTCAGGCAGCAGCGCGCGCGGCGCGGGGCGCAGCGGGTAACTCGCATCCTGCTGGAAGGCGAACGGATCGCCCGCGGTGACCGGACCGGACGCCGCGCGGGCCGGATCGATCAACGCGCGTCTCCGGGCCGCGTAATCCTTGCTCAGCAGGCCGGCCACGGGCGCATCCACGTATTCGGGATCGGCCAGGTAGGCATCGCGGTCGGCGAAGGCGAGGCGGCTCGCTTCCAGGTAAAGATGTTCGACCTGCGCGCGCGGCAGCGTCTTCAGGTCGTAGCCTTCGAGAATGTTCAGCGCTTCAAACACGGTCACGCCGCCACTGCTCGGCAGCGGCATGCCGTACAGCTCATAGCCGCGGTAGGTGGAGCGCACCGGCGCGCGCACGCGGGCTTCGTAGTCGGCCAGATCCGCCAGCGTCATGCGGCCGCCGCGCACGGAAACGCCGACAGCGGTCTGCGGACGATTGACGGCATCGACGATCGCGCGCGCCAGTGGGCCTTCGTAGAACGCCTCCACCCCGCCGCGAGCCAGCAGGCGGTAGGTGCGTGCGAGATCGGGGTTGCGCAGCGTCGTGCCGGCGGGAATTGCCTTGCCGCCCCGCAGATACAGCGCGGCGGTGGCAGGGAAGCGGCGGAACTTGCCTTCATTTCGCGCCACCAGCCCCGAGAAGTTCGCGTCCACCGTGAAGCCCTGCTCTGCCACGATGATGGCGGGCGCCAGGACCTGTTCGAACGACATCGTGCCGTAACGCTGCAGCGCCTCATGCCAGCCGCGCACGGTGCCCGGCACGCCGACCGACAGGCCACTGGCAACGGCGGTATCGAAATCCATTTCCCGACCGTCTTCGATGAAAAGGG
The DNA here is from genome assembly GCF_014852005.1 of Pseudoxanthomonas sp. PXM03. Lineage (GTDB taxonomy): Bacteria > Pseudomonadota > Gammaproteobacteria > Xanthomonadales > Xanthomonadaceae > Pseudoxanthomonas_A. Next base: position 29,703 of record NZ_JACVAU010000001.1, read on the forward strand.
CGGGCGTGACCGCGGCGGGTGCCGTCTCGCGATGGTCGAGCGTGACCACGCGCTTCTCCTTCGCCAGGTACACCACCATGAAGCCGCCACCGCCGATCCCGCAACTGAAGGGATCCGTCACCCCGAGCGTGGCTGCCGCTGCGACGGCGGCATCGACCGCATTGCCGCCGCGGTCGAGGACCGCGATGGCCGACCGGGTGGCCTGCTCGCTGATCGTTGCCGCGGCCCCGCCGGTGCCAGTGGCGACCGGTGTCCTGGCATGCGTGGCCGTGGCGGTCAGCAGGACCAGGAGCAAAGCGGCACGCAGGAATCGGGTCATCGCGGATCACCGAAGGGCAGGCGAACCGATTGTCACACGGTCCCGCTGGTCCACGCGGCGACCTTCACCACAACGCATCCAGGCGTGGAATGATGCAGGCCAACCCCGGTGGGCCGTGCCATGCGTTGGTAGTCGGGCCGGTACCGCCGGCCACTGCCCCGCTGCCCTGGAGTCTCCATGCGCTTGCACAGGATGTACTGCGTCGTTCCGCTGTTGGCCTTCTCGATCCTCGTTGTCGCCTGCAGCAAGCGGGAGATGGCCGAGTCCGATGCTACTGCGGCCGCCGAATCGAGCGCCGACGCCGGAGCGGCGCCGGTGATGGCCGAAGCGGCCCCGGATGACTTCGCTGGCGCTGGGGCACCGCAGAAAAGCGTGGATGCATCTGCCCTGCAGGGGCCCGGCGTCGACCCTTCGCAGATGGCCTCGGATGTGTCTACCCAGGTCGATCCGCAGCGCCGCTTCATCCGCACCGCCCAGGCGCAGTTCCAGGTGGCGGATGTCTACCGCACCGCGCTGGCGATCGAGGATGAGGTTGCCGCGCAGGGCGGATTCGTCGCCGACAACGAGATCACCTCGCAGGTGCAGCGCGTGCTGAGCCGGCCGCTGGGACAGGGCAAACGACTGGAACTGACCGAGTACACCCTGCAGGGCGAGCTAACGGTGCGCGTGCCGAGCGAACGCACGCAGGCATTCCTGCGCGCCGTCGCTGCGCAGATGGAATTCCTGGACCAGCGCAGTTTCTCGGCCCGCGATGCGCAGTTCGATCTGCTGCGCCAGCAGCTGGCACGCCAGCGCGCGCAGGACGAACAGCAGGAGCTGGGCGACGCCGTGCAGGCGGGCGGCAAGCTGGGCGACAAGACCGATGCCATCCAGTCACGGGGCGCAGCGCGCGCCAGCCGCGACGAAGCATTGATCGCGCAGAAAGAGTTCGAAGACCGCGTCGCCTTCAGCACGATCACGCTGTCGCTGCGCCAGGATGCGCAGGTCCGGAAGGCCGAGCGCGTCGACGTGGACGCGGTGTTCCGCGACAACGGACCGGGCTTCTTCAACCGGCTGGGCGATGCGCTCGCAGTCGGCTGGCGCGGGGGACTGGAGGTCGTCGTTGCCTTGGCGGCACTGTGGCCGTTGTGGCTCTGCGTGTTGGCGCTGTGGCTGGGCTGGCGGCGCTGGCGCCGGAAGCCGGCGGCCGGCTGACCGAACGCCGCGCGCTCAGTCCCTGAGTCGCGGCAACCCGTGCGCGTCGCGTTCTTCCACGACGGCCTCAGCGTGGATCTTCTGTTTCAAGTCGCGCCCGGGCAATTCGACGGTCGCGCCGCCATGCGCGGCCTTCAGCGCATTGCTGTAGCACTGCTGCGCCATTGTGGCGTCGCCTGCCGCGCCGAAGCCGTCGCCAAGCTCTTCCCATGCCTCGGCACCCGCGCCCTGCGCGATCGCGCGGTGCAGGAATTCCTGTGCCTGCGTCCACTGCCCCTGCAGGCGCGAAAGTCGACCCAGGGCAAGCAGCAGCGAAGGGCTGGCAGGATGGGCCGCCAGCCAGTGCTGCGCGCTGGCGCGGCGGGAATCGAGCTTTCCGACGGGCAGGCGCCCGTACAGCGCGGCGAGCGATTCGTCCCAGCGCGCTTCCAGCGCCTGCTCGATGCTGCGGGTGGCGGCGTCTTCCCAGCGCAGCGCGGCGGCGCGTTCGGCATAGGCCGCAACGACGGCCGGCTGGAGCCGCAGCGGCTTGGTGAGCGTTTCCCAACGTTCGGCCAATACATTCGGATCGGCGGCTTCGATCAGCGACTGCGAGGCCAGGCGGATCTCCAGCGCATCGAACGCCGCAGGCGCCAGGGCCTGGTTCTGCTTCAGCGCACCGAGTAGCCCATAGGCGTCGCCCGCGCGCGCGGTGGCGGCCAACGCCTGCGTGCGCAACACCAGGCCACGTGGTGGCAGCGGCTGCACATCGGCGGCATCGAGCGTGGTGAGCGCGTCGTCCGGCCGTCCGGTGTCCAGTGCGATCTGTGCCGATGCCAATGCATGCGCGGTGGTGGAGCGATCCCGCAGCGCGGCGAGATGGCGCTGCACGGCGGCTTCGTCACCACGCTCCCGCGCCGCCTGCACGGCGGCGGTGCGCGCGACCGGGCCGACCTCGGCATCGTCCGCGGCGCGCTCCAGCAGTTTCTCGGCCTTCTGCCACTGCCCCGCGTGCAGTGCGTCCAGGCCCTCGATGAGGCGTGCGCGCGCCTGCTTGCGGCGATGGCGACCCCAGGCACGGAACGGCAGCGAGATCAGTCGCCATGCCAGCCACGCCACCGTACCGACCAGCATCAACGAGAGCAGCGCGCGCGGCACGTTCGTATGCAGGTCGTAACCGCCGAAGCGGATGAACACCTCGCCCAGGTCGCGATCGGTGCCCGCCATCCATTGCGCGGCCAGCACGCCGGCCATGACCAGCAACAGCAGCAACATCACGGTGCGGAACGGCTTCATGGCGTCACCTCCGACGTGTTTGCGGGCGCGGTCGGCACATACGTGTGCACGCCCGCGTTGCGCATTGCCCGCAACTGCTGCAGCGTGCTGCCCAGCACGGCCGGGCGCGAGGGTGCGGGCGCTTGCTGCAATGTGCGCAGCTGCACCTGAACCTGCCGTCGTTGCGGTGAATCGGGCCACAACCGTGGCAGCCATGTGGCGATGCGTGCGAGGGCGGCGCGCTGGCCGGCAACGTCCCCGCGTTCCAGCGCAGCCCGCGCAAGACTGATCTCGATCTGCAGTGCCGCGTCCGCGGTGGCGCGATCGTCGGGTGCCACCAGCGTGGTATCGCGCGTGGGCCGCACGTCGACCAGGGGCGCGAGCATGCGCTGCCACGCCGGGCGAGCCTGCGCATCCACCATCCTGTCGCGCGGGAGGCCCGCGAGCGCATCGGCCAGGGCGCCCAGTTGCGCGAGCGACTCCGCCTGCGTTCCAGCGCCCAGCGCATCCATCGCAGCGCGCTCCTGCGCCAGCGTCTGCTTGAGGTTCAACAGGCGGTGGTCGTCCATCCCGTCCAGGGTGCCGGCGGCAAGCGCATAAGCGCGTCGCGCGCCGTCCAGGTCGCGCGCGATGTCCAGTCGCTGCGCCGCCTGCGAAAGCAGGAGTTCCACTTCGTCCAGCCGCAGCGCCTGCGCACCGTGTCGATTCGGGTCGGTCAGTTTGGCAACGCTTTCCTCCAGCAAGGCGCCGCGCTGGCCCAGGCCGATCACTTCGTCGCGCAGCACGCGATTGGTGGTCGCGGCATCGAGCAGGCGCTGCGCCTGCGCGCGCTGATCGCGCCGCAAGCCGTCCGTGCGTGCTTCCAGGGCCTCGATGCGTTGCATGGCCGCGGACTGCGCGGACTGCGCGGTCAGCTCGTCGGCATTGCGCGCCTGCCACCACGACCAGCCACGCCATGCGCCGATGCCCACGACCAGCACCACCAGCGACACGGCGATGAGGCGGCCGGCACCACCGGGATGGCGGGGAGGGGAGGGTTCGTCGTTCACACAAGCATCCTTGTCGGCGGTCGAAAACGTGATGGACGCCGCAGATGCTACCGGATGCCGGGAAGCATGGCCGAGCAGGCCGTCATGACCATCTGCGCCGGGCGCGGACCAGCCGCCTGGAGGACGCGCGTGAACCCGGCATCGCGCGCAGCGTCGGCCAAGCGCGCACTCGCGGCGACCACGGTGGTGCCCCGCAGGCGTGCCAGCAACGCACCCGGCAGTTGCGCGAGGAGTTGCTCCAGGGCCCCCCCGCTGCTCACCAGCAGGCAGGCGGGTGCGTGCAGGCCGGCGAGTGCCGAGCGTGCGCGGGGTGTCAGCGCGACGGGTTCACGCCGATAGACCTCGGCGCGATGCAGGCGGGCGCCCCGGGATTCCAGCGTGGGTATCAGCAGGTTGCGGCCATCAGGAGCGGTGACGAAGCCGACATCCGTCCCGCGCACGTCGGTCAGCGCCGGCAGCGCGAGCAGGCCTTCGCTATCCATGCGCGCAGGGAATGACACGTGCCCGATGCCGGCGCGGCGCAGCGCCGCCGCGGTACCGGATCCCACCGCCAGCCATGACTGCCCGGATTGCGCCTCCAGAGGCTGCAGGGCGTGCGCCGCCGAAACCGCGGCGGGACTGGTGAACACGACGGTCGGGCAGGCGAGGGCGTCACGCAGATCAGCACGCGTGGCGCTGTCGTCGCATCGCTGGATGCGCCAGGGCGACAGGGCCAGCAAGCCGGCACCGTGGCGTCGCGCGGCACGGCGCAGTGCATCGTGGCCGCCCTGGGGCCGCAGCGAGATGACGTACCATGCCGGCGGCGTTGGGTGTCCCATGCGCGGATTATGAGTGATGAGTGCGGAAGAAGCCTTGCGGGAACTGCGTGAGTACTGTCGTGGCATGCCGCCCGTGGCGGCGATGGGCGTGGAAGTCGATGGCTTCCAGGATGGGACATTGCGCCTGACCGCCCCGCTGTCCGCCAACGTCAACGACAAAGGCAACGCCTTCGGCGGCAGCCTGACCTCGCTGATGACCGTGGCCGGCTGGGGACTGGTGACGCTGAAACTCCGTCTGGCGGGCCTGAAGGCCGAGGTCTACGTGGCCGACAGCCAGATCCGCTACCTCGCGCCGCTGTACGCCGACCTGGTGGCGGACGCCACCTTCGGCGAAGGACAGTCCTGGGAGACCTTCGTGGATACGCTGGTGCAGCGTGGCCGCGCGCGTATCCAGGTCGAAGCCAGGGTTCTGTTGCCTGAAGGCGGCAGCGCTACCACGCTGGCGGGACGGTTCGTCGCCATCGCAAAGCGGTAGCATGCCGGCATGACCGAGGGGGTGCCATGCGCGTGATCCGGAAGATGCTGTTGGCTGCGGGGCTGCTGATGCTGGTGCTGGCACCCGCTGCCGCGCAGAGCCGCCTGCAGCGCGGCAAGCTGCAGCAGTTGCAGGATATGTACGCGGCGTCGATCCGCTGGGGGGATTTCGAGAACGCCTGGCAGGCCGTCGATCCCGCCTACAAGCTCGAGCATCCGATGACCGAACTGGAGTTCGAACGCTACCAGCAGGTCCAGATCTCCGGGTACCGCGACGTCTCGACCAGTGCCGGCCCGGACGGGACGGTGGAGCGTGCGGTCGAACTGCGCGTGATCAACAAGCACACCATGGCCGAGCGGACCCTGCGCTACCGCGAACGCTGGCGCTGGGATCCGGAAATGAAGCGCTGGTGGCTGGTGGTGGGTCTGCCGGACCTGTGGGACGGGGAGTAGCCGTCCGACGCCCCGGCGACGTCCTGTGCGACAATCGCCGCCCGCTCCACTGCCTCCAAATCCCGTGAATTTCGAAGAAATCCTGGCCTTTGCCACCGGTTCGCCCTGGAACCAGATGCTGTCACTGGCCCTTGTCGGCCTGACGGTCGCGATCATCTACACCGAGATCGCCCGCCTGTTCCGCGGCTACACGGCGCTGCGCCCGGCCGAGTTGACCCACCTGGTCAACAGCGAGAACGCGCTGGTGGTCGACCTGTCGGCGAGCAACGACTTCGAAAAGGGCCACATCGCGGGCAGCCGCAACGTGCTGCCCAGCAGCTTCGACCCCGAAAGCAAGTTGCTGGCCGGTTCCAAGGCCCTGCCGGTTGTGCTGATCTGCCGCACCGGGCAGGCCTCGGCGGGTGCCGCCAAGCGTCTGAAGAAAGCGGGTTTCGAGAAGGTCTATGCGCTGGAAGGCGGCATCGCCGCCTGGCAGCAGGCCGACCTGCCGCTGGTCAAGGGCCGCTGAGTCCGCTTTGGCCGCGGTCCCGCCCTTGAACAGGGCGCCGCGTGCCGCCATGACATAATTTCCATTCACCGCAGCAATCCAGATTCCGGAGTCAAGAAATGTCCGACGAGACCACCAACGGCGCGGTCGCGCCTGCCGCCGAAGCCGCTGGCCCCGCTTTCACTGTCGAAAAGATCTACGTCAAGGACGTTTCCTTCGAGGTCCCCGGCGCCCCGGCGGTGTTCGCCGAGAACGTACAGCCGGAGCTGCAGCTCAACCTCAACCAGCGTGTGCAGCGCCTGGGCGAGAATGCATTCGAGGTCGTGCTCGGCGTGACCCTGAGCTGCAAGGCCGGCGACAAGACGGCGTATGTGGCGGAAGTGCAGCAGGCGGGCATCTTCGGCCTGATCGGCCTGGAGCCGCAGGCTGTCGACGTGCTGCTCGGCACGCAGTGCCCGAACATCCTGTTCCCGTATGTGCGCCAGCTGGTCAGCGACCTGGTGCAGGCCGGCGGCTTCCCGCCGTTCTTCCTGCAGCCGATCAACTTCGAAGCCCTGTATGCCGAATCGCTGCGCCAGCGCGCCGCCCAGGGCGGAGCCGAAGGCCAGCTGGCCAATTCGGAACCTGTCGGCAACGCCTGATTGGCCGTGCAACCGTCGGATACCGCGACGCAGAACGCAGGGGGACGGATGGCCGAACCAGCGCCGGACAATCCACTGAAGATCGCCGTCCTCGGTGCCGGTTCCTGGGGCACCGCGCTGGCGGCCCTGATGGCCCGGCACGGGCACGCGGTCACGCTGTGGGGCCGCGATCCCGTGGTGTCCGCCGCCATCGACCAGCAACACGAGAACACCCGCTACCTGCCGGGTATTCCGCTGCCGGAAAACCTGCGTGCCACCACCGACCTGGCCGCATCGCTCGCCGATGCGGACCAGGTGCTGATCGTGGTGCCGTCGCACGCCTTCACCGAGACACTGAAACTGGTCGCCCCGCTGCGCCCGGCGCGTGCCGGCGTGGCGTGGGCCACCAAGGGTTTTGAAACCGGCTCGGGCCGCTTTCTGCATGAAGTGGCCGAGGACATCCTGGGCCCGGACGTGCCCTTGGCCGTGGTCACAGGCCCGTCATTCGCCAAGGAAGTCGCACTGGGCCTGCCCACGGCGGTGACGGTGCACGGTGCCGACGCCGCGTTCGCCCAGGCCGTGGCGGATGTCATGCACGGTCCGGCGTTCCGCGCCTATACCGGCGATGACATGGTCGGCGCCGAGCTTGGTGGCGCGATGAAGAACGTGCTGGCGGTCGCCACCGGCGTAGCCGATGGCATGCAACTGGGCCTCAATGCCCGTGCAGGCCTCATCACCCGTGGCCTGAACGAAATGCTGCGCCTTTCCGCAGCGATCGGTGCCAAGCCGGAAACCCTCATGGGCCTTGCCGGCCTGGGCGACCTGGTGCTGACCTGCACCGGCGACCTGTCGCGCAACCGCCGGCTTGGCCTCGCTTTGGGTCGTGGTCAGTCGTTGCAGGACGCGGTACGCGAGATTGGCCAGGTGGTGGAATCGGTGCAGACCGCCGACGAGGTCATGCGCCAGGCCGATCGCCATGGCATCGACCTGCCGATCTCCAGCGCGGTGCGTGCCGTGCTGCATGGCGATCTCACGCCTGCTGCCGGCCTGCAGCACCTGTTGTCGCGCGAACAGAAGCCGGAGTATCCGGAAACACTGTTCAAGTAATCCGACGCGGCGTACCGAATCAGCCCGGCCCTTGTGGCCGGGCTTTTTCTTTGACGCATGAAAAAGCCCGGCCACAAGGGCCGGGCTGGGTGCGACGCGGGGAGAGAGGGACGCGTCGCGGGGAACGCTCTTGCGGGTTACCAGGTGAAACGCGGACCGACGAACCACTGGGTGTCGTTGTCGGCGAACTTCACGTCGCCACTCAGGCCCCAGTTCTGGTTGAACTTCACCTGCGCGCCGAGGCGACCGTAGAAATCACCGTCGAAATCGCTGCCGTCTTCGTAACCGACGGTGGCGTAGCCCTCGAACTTCGGGGCGATGGCACCGCGCACGCCGACTTCGGCGCTGTAGCCGTTGAAGTCGTCGACCGGCGTTTCATAACGCTCGTAGGCCACGCGGGTGATCAGGTCGGCACGCTGGCTGATCTCGTGGTTGTAGCCCAGGCCCAGGCGCCAGTTGTCGATATCGAAATTGGTGTTGTCGATTTCCTGCGTGGTGTAGTCGCCGAAGATGCTGAAGTTCGGCGCGATCGCAACGGAACCCTTCACGCCCCAGCCATCGGCATCGGGCAGGCCATCGCTGAGGTTGGAGGCGACATAACCGCCCTCCACATAGTTGTAGGACACACCTTCGGCAGCCGACGCAGCGAAAGGAGCGGCAGCCAGCAGGGTCAGGGCAAGCAAGGACTTCTTCATGGGAACGCCTTTTTATTTTGTTGTTGTGTATCCGTCGCCTCGGGGAAGCGACGGTGGCCGAAGTATCCGCTCCAGCTCACAACAAGCCCTGAATATCAAACTTAGCAGTACATAAATTGAGTGGTCGCGCGGGGAACTTTTGCCGGTTGTATTTCGCGCCTTGATTGATGTGGACCTGGGTTTGTCCTCTTCCGGCAAAAAGCAACGAATTGAACTGGCAAGCGGAAGGATTTCGCAGCGCGTGCAGGCGCGCAGGCTTTTCTCGGAGCGGCAGGAGCTACGCGATGATGGAAGACCACGGCGGTGGGGTGGTGCTGGAACACGGGTGCGGGGACATGGACACGCCTGCCGTTCTACTCGATGAAATGCGATGGAATGCGATCGTCGCGACATTGCCGCCACTGGTGCGCGCAAGGGCACTGAACGGAGTGGGCACCCGGAGCTTTCTCGAAGGCGTGCTGTGGGTCGCGGTCACGCAGCAGCCCTGGGGCCGGTTGCCCAGGGCATGCGGCCCCTGGCATAGCGTCTATGTCCGCTTCACGCGATGGACCCATGAAGGCATCTGGGATGTGGTGATCGCATCCCTGGAATCCCATCCAGACGTCGCCGATGCCCTGCGCCGGCTTGTCAGCGCCTACCGGAACTCGAACCATCCCGCGTCAAGCGCGCGGCGTGCCGAGCAGCGGCCTCAGCCGCTCTGAGCAGCGTGGTCGCAGGTCCGTAGGCGCTCCAGACATCCTGCCTCGTCATCCGTGATGCCGATGGTGCATCGACGCATCGCATCAACCGGTTGTGCCTGGAAGCAGTTCGCCGCCTCAGTTGGCGACTTCATCCGCATCGCGCGCGTCGGGAGACTGGCGCGCGACGATGCTGGTCGCGGTGAGATCACCGGTGACATTGCCGGTGGTCGCGAAGACATCAGGAATGGTATCCACTGCAAGCAGCAGGCCCAGCGGCTCGATCGGCAGCCCCATCGATTGCGTCACCGGCATCACCGTTGCCATGAAGCTGACCTGCCCGGGCAGGCCGATAGAGCCGAGACTGATCACCACCGCCAACGCGGCGCCGGCTGCCAGCGTCACCGCATTCACGTCGATGCCGTATGCCCACGCGACGAAGCATGCAGCGACGATGTACTGGATCGGGCTGGTGATCCGGAACAGCGTCACCGCCATCGGCAATACCAGCGCAGCCACCGCGCGCGGATGCCCCAGACGGAAGCGTGCGCTTTCCACCATCGCCGGCAGCGAAGCCAGGGATGACTGCGTGCTGGCAGCCACCACTTGGGCCGGCAGGATCGCCTTGGCGAAAGCGAGCGGCGACTGGCGTGCGAAGGCCGCAACCAGGACGTAGCAGATCAGCGTGGCGCCGAGATACATGCCGCATTGCAGGCCGATGTACCCGGCCAGCGCGCCGATCACGCCGATACCCGCCTGCGCACACACGGCCAGCACCAGCGCGAAGACGCCTATCGGCGCCGCCACCAGCATCCAGCGCACGATCACGATCATGGTGTCGGCGATGCCATGGCAGAACGCGATGATCTGCACGCGTCGGTCTTCCTGCACGCGGGTCAACGCAAACCCGAAGAACAGCGCGAACACCACCACTGGCAGCATCGCGCCCTGTGCCGCCGCCATGATGGCGTTGCTGGGCACCACCGATCCTATCCAGTCCGCGAGCCCGGGTGTTGCCATCTCGCCAGCTGCGGGCAATGTGCCGCGCAAGGTGGCTGTGAGGCTGGCACTCGGCGGCACCAGTGACAGCACGAGCGGTGCGACGATCGCGGCATAGGCGGCGAACAGGGAAAGCAGGCTGATGAAGACCACCATCGCGCGTCGTGCGACGCGGCCGGAGGCCGCCGCATCGCTGGCGGTGGCGACGCCCAGGATCACCAGCGACAGCACCAGCGGCACCACGGTCATCTGCAGGCCGCTGAGCCAGAGCTTGCCGATCGGCTGCGCGATCGCGACCGCGGTGCCCGCGCTGTCCGGCAGCCAGTGCGCCAGGGACAGGCCGGCAACGGCACCGGCGCCCAATCCGAGCAGTACGCGCGCCGTGGCGCCGGGCCACCTCATCGCGTCGCCTCCGGTAGCCGCCAGTCATGCGCCAGGCGCGCGTATTCATCGCGCGGTAGCAACACGAACACCGGCCGTGCGTCCGGCCGCAGCCAGGCCAGCAAGCTGTCCATCGTCCCGGATGCCATGGCGGTGCAGCCCGCCGTCGCTTCGCCGGGGGTGCGCCACAGGTGCGCGAAGATGCAGCTGCCGCCACGCGGTGTCGCGTTGGGGTTGTGGCCGATCACCAGGCCGTTACGGTAGCGCGGGTCGCCGTTGTTGTGCAGGTCCAGCCGCATGGGTTCCGTCGATCCCTTCGCGGCCGCTTCGCCCTGCTCGCGGGTATCGATGATGCGGTTGTAGAGCGGGGAGTCCGGCACGTCGATGCAGTAGCTGGTCGCATGCATCGGACGATACGGCATGGCCGTGCCTGCCTTGGATCCGTAGCCGAATGCCTCGCCCAGAGTGAAGATACCGGCGGGCGCGCGTCCATCCCCTTCCTGCTTCACCGGCCCCTGCGGTTGCGCCGGGTGCAGCCCGTCGCCCCATGCCGATCCATTGCGTCCCACCGTGATGGGCGCGGCGGACGCCTCGGATTGCCAGCGCCCGTCCCTGAATTCGAAGCGCTGCAGCGTGCCGCTGGTGGCATCCCAGCCATCGGTCAGGACCAGCACCATCTGGCGTGCATCGCGCCAGGGTAGCGAAGTGGACGCCTGCGTGCCTGCGGCGGATGCGCTGTCGCCGTACGCGAGCATGAGGGCTGCGAAGGCGAGCGAGCGGAACGAGTGACGCATGGACGGCAGTGCGGGCATCACGACTCCAGCAGATGATGGATGCGTTCAAGATTGATGGCGAGTTGCCGGTTCCGGTCCGGATTGGTCTGGCACAACAGTACGAAGACGAAATCCAGCAGCGATTGCAGCGAAGAACGGTACAGCAGTTGTTCCACGTGCGGCGCAGGGTCGTGCGCGGAAATCAACAGCGCGGCATCGGCATGCGCGCGCAAGGGATTGGCGGTATGCCGCGTGATCGAGATGACCTTGCCTTCGCAGGCCTGGAATTGCCGGCTGACCTGGGACAGCTCGGGCAACTTGCCGAATTCGGAGAACATCAGCAGCACGTCGCCGGGCCGCGTTGCCGACAAGTTGGCCATCATCAGGATCGGATCGGTATGGTGCACGGTCAGTACGCCGAGCAGCGACAGCCGCATCGCGAACTCGCGCGCGAACAGGCCGTCGTCACCCAGGCCGCAGACGAACACCTTGTCCGCCCGGTCGATCAGTTCGACGATCGGCTCGATGTGCGAGCGCGGGTTGAGGCTGCGGGTTTCTTCCTCGGCCGAGGCCTTGCTGCGCCGCAGCCCATCCTGCAGTCGCTGGTAAGCATCGCCCGCCTCGTCACCTGCGGACGCCGGGGGTTGCGCCTGCCCGTTGCCGTTGCGCGCGACTGCCTCGCCGATGGTGTACTTCAGGTCGGGATAGCCCTTGAAGCCGAATTTCTGCGCGAACTTGACCACGCTCGACTGGCTGACGCCCAGTGCGCTGGCCAGCTGCTGCGAGGAGTAGTCGCGCAGCAGGTGCGCGTTGTCGAGGATGAAGTCGGCGATGCGGCGCTCGATGGCCGACATCTGGTCGCGTTCGGAGCGGATCTTCACCAGGGGCGTTGTCATGGCGTGAGTGTGATGGCGGTGGGCGGTGCTGACAACGGGCCTTCGCCACCGGGCTCAGCCCGGCAGCATCTCGAGGCCGCGGATCTCACGGATGCCCAGGCCGGGCGCGTCGGTGATCGTGATCTCGGATTCGTTGAAGATCACCCCGCCCTCGACCGGGTTGAACTGGCCCAGCGACGGACCGTCCAGGTCCACCTTGGTGATCACGTTGGCCTTCGCGGCGGCCACGTGGACGGCGGCCGCCACGCTGATGCTGGTCTCGATCATGCAGCCGATCATGCATTCCACGCCATACAGCGACGCGATGTCGGCGATCCGGATGGCGTTGGAAATGCCGCCGGTTTTCATCAGCTTGATGTTGATGATGTCGGCGGCGCGCATCTTGATCAGGTCGATGACTTCGGTGGGCCCGAACACGCTCTCGTCGGCCATCACCGGGGTGTGCACGCGGTCTGTGACGTACTTCAGTCCCTCGAGATCGCGCGCCTTGACCGGCTGTTCCAGCAGTTCGAGCACCACGCCTGCATCTTCGAGGTGCTGCATGGCGAACACCGCCTGCTTGGCGGTCCAGCCCTGGTTGGCGTCCAACCGCAGCAGTGCGCGGCCTTCGACGGCGGAATAGATGGCCTTCACCCGTTCGATATCCAGGCCGATGTCCTTGCCCACCTTGATCTTCAACGACTCGAAGCCACGCTCCACCGCACTGATGGAATCGGCCACCATCTTGTCGATGTAGTCCACGCTGATGGTGATGTCGGTGGTGATGACCGGGTCGCCACCGCCGAGCATCTTGTAGAGCGGGGCGTCGTACAACTGGGCCCAGAGGTCGTAGACCGCGATCTCCACCGCGGCCTTCGCGCTGGTGTTGCGCTCCAGTGATGTCTGGATGAGGTCGGTGATCCGGTTGAGGTGGGCGATTTCCTGCCCGATCAGGCGCGGCCGGATGAACTTGCCGATGGCTTCGATGATGGAGCCATGCGTATCGCCGGTGATCACGGCGGTGGCGGGGGCCTCGCCGTAGCCTGTGTGCCCGGTGTCGGTGTGCACGATCACCACGATGTCCTCGACCGTGTCGACGGTGCGCAGGGCGGTCTTGAACGGGGTCTTCAACGGCACGCGCAGCATGCCGAACTTGATGTCGGTGATCTTCATGGAGCCCCTTGGGCACGGATTCTCTGGATGGCGGTGATGCGGTCCACGGTGGGCTGCTCGCTGTTGAACATCAGCGGCTCCAGCGGGGTGACGGCCACCGAATTGAGCCGGGTGCGCACGGTCTTCCCGTCCGCGCCACGATAGGTGATGCCGGTGGTGTCGTGAATGGTGTAGGTGGTGCCATTGTCATGGCCGATCACCATCATCACGTGGCCGGGGATATAGACAAGATCGCCTACCTGCAGCGTACGCAGCACGGCGAGGCGCTTCTCGTGGCTGTCGGAAGCCTCGAAGCCTACCCGCTCGAGAGCGGGACTGACGGCCTGCGCGCTGGTGTTGCGCGGCAGGGTGATGCCCATGCTGCGGTAGACCTCGGAGACGAAGCCGCTGCAGTCGCGGGTGTTGTAGCTGTGGCCCCAGCCGTAACGCTCGCCAAGGAACTTGAAGCTCTGCTGCAGCAGGTTGGCCTGCGTCAGCGGCAGGTAGTCCGGTGCCACGTCCGCCGTGCGCGGCAGCAGCGCGGGCAGCAGCGCCAGTGCGCCGTCGGCGCGCCGCACGGGCAGCTGGATGACATGCGAGGTGTAGGGGTGCTGCCCGTTCACCGGCGTGTCGGCCGGCCAATCGGCAAGCAGCGGGACGCGCACGCCCATGTCCAGTTGCAGTTCGGACAGGCCGGCCTCCTCCGGGTTGTGGACGGTGCGCGCTGTCGCGCCCGTCACCACCAGTGAAGGTGTGCTGCGTCCATAGCCGAACACCATCCCTCTATCGCCCTCGGCGACGTACTGCTTTTCGATCCATGCTGCGTAGAGCGGGCTGACCACGAAGTACCAGTCGCCGTCAGCGCTGGTATGCGCGATGACGACGGGGATACCGGGAAACAGGGCGCTTTCCTGGAAGCGGTCGATATCCGTGTCGCCCTGGCTGCTGAACACACGCTCGCGGCTCGGGAACGTGCGCAGGTCGGCACGGTGCACGACCAGGCCGTAGCGTGCCGGCGCGCGCTCCGCGACGGTATCCACGGCCGCATTGGCGGCGATCGCGGCCAACTGCGTCTTCGTCACCTCGCGACCCTGTGCGTCGTACAGGGTGCGGGTGGGCGGTGCCGAAAGCGGCAGCAGCCATGCCCGCACCTCGGCGCGGGTCAGTTCCGCCGGCAGTGCTTCCAGTGCATGGACGTGACGGTCGGTCTGCTGCATGCGCTGGTTCTGCGCGGCCACGCCGGCACGATCGAGCAGCGCGCGCTGCGGGTGCGCCAGCTTGCCCGTCCAGTAGTCGGCTTGCAGGTGGCGGTCCTCCACGCCGATCACCGCATGCTGCGGTAGCGGCAATGACGCGCGTGCCAGCGCGGGCGGTGTGGCGCACAGCAACGCCGTCAGGGCGAAGCAGTGCAGCCACCGGCGATGGGGGGCGTGCCCCGGAGTGTCCCGTCCCACCGTGGGCCGGTAAGGCGTCGATGCGTTCATCCGCTCCCCTTGGTCAGGCCTGGTCCGCCGGACATACATGACGCCATGCCGGGGGTAGGTTCTGCAAGAATATTTATTTCTTCCGAGATAAAAATCAAGAATAAATTATTGACCCATGCATTAATGCCGTGTTACACAGCCGTGACCAGTCGACGTGGGGATGTACGACGTGGATGCCAGCAAGCGCCAGCACACGGTTGCAGCACGCGGCAGGCGCCCCAGGCGCCGGCTGGCGGCGTGGCTGTGCCTGTGCGGGTGGCCGATGGTACTCCTCGCTCCCCCGGGTGCATGGGCGGGAGACCCGCTGGTGGAGATCGTCGCCGATGTGGACCAGGGGCGCTTCCGCGACGCCGACGCTGCCATCACCCGAGCGCTGGCGGCGGCCCCCACCGACGCCGCCGGCCGCCAGGCGCTGCTGTTTCAGCGCGAACGCATGCGCCGGATCCGCCTGGACTTCACGCTCGACGCAGACGCCGTCCGTCGTCGGATCCGTGCGCAGGTACCGGATCTGCGCGAGGACGAGTTCCAGCGTTGGGATCGTGCCGGCCTGATCGAGCGGCTGGATATCGATGGCGAGCCGCGCTATTTCAGCCGCTCCGTCTCGAACCTGTTCCGGCTCAGCCCGGAGGCGGCCGCGCGCCGGGCGCCACCGGTCAAGCCGTTCACCGAGGGCCCGTTCGAATCCCTGCATCCCCACCACCATGAAGTGGTGCGTGCGGCCGCAGCCTCGCGATCGAGCAGCGTGGCGCCGCGCCGCATCCGTGTAACCCAGTCGCTGACGGTGAAGCCGGGTGCGGTGCCGGCGGGAGAGAGGGTGCGGGCGTGGATCCCTTACCCGAGAGCGATCCCCGGCCAGCAAGAAGGCATTCGCCTGCTGGGCAGTCTGCCGGCGGGTGCGCAGGTCGCGCCGGAGTCCGCGCTGCAGCGGACGGCCTATCTCGAGCAGCCCGCCTTGGCCGATGCGCCGACGACGTTCTCGGTGAGCTACGAGATGACCGTCCATGCGCGCCATTTCCCCATTGATCCGGACAAAGTGGTGCCCGCGGACATCACGCCGGCATTGGCGCCGTTCGTGGCCGAACGCGCGCCGCATGTGGTCTTCAGCGATGACCTGCGCCGCTTCAGCGCCAGCGTCGTCGGCGAGGAGACACATCCCTACCGCATCGCGCAGAAGCTGTTTGCCGCCGTGGATCGCATTCCGTGGGCAGGTGCGCGCGAGTACTCGACCATCAGCAACATCAGCGACTACGCGTTCCGCGCCGGGCATGCCGATTGCGGGCAGCAGACCCTGTTGCTGATCACCCTGCTGCGCATGAACGGTATTCCCGCGCGCTGGCAGTCCGGCTGGGTGTACTCGGACGATGCAGTCGGCTACGACAACATGCACGACTGGGGCTGGGTGTACCTGGCACCCTACGGCTGGGTGCCGATGGACGTGACCACGGGCCAGCTGCAGTCGGACGATCCCGCGCTGCGCTGGTTCTACCTGGGTGGGCTGGACGCCTACCGCATCGCATTCAACGACGACTATTCGCGCGAGTTCGTTCCCGCCAAGCGGCACGTGCGTTCGGAGACGGTGGACCTCCAGCGCGGCGAAGCGGAGTGGCAAGGCGGGAACCTCTACTTCGATCAATGGGATTACCGGTTCGAATGGACCGTGTTGCCGCAGGACGGGCACGACTGACCACGACAGACAGTTCAACCAACATCTTTAGCAGGAGAGAGCGGGGATGAAAGGCAAGGTATTGAAGAAGGCGGCGCTGGGCATCGCGCTGGGGGCATGCATCGCGACCATGGCGCCGTTGGCGATGGCGCAGAGCGCGACCGGCGCTGTCGCGGGACGGGCCAGTGCGGGCGACCAGATCACGATCGTCAATACCGCGACGGGTGCCAGCCGCACCGTCACGGTGGAAGGCAATGGCAGTTACCGCCTGACCCAGTTGCCGATTGGCGATTACCAGTTGCAGGTCAAGCGCGACGGCGCCAACGTCGGCGACGCCGTCGGTGTGAATGTATCGCTCGGCGGCACGACCACGGTCAACCTGGGCGCCGATGGCGGCGTAGTCAATCTCAACGCGGTGCAGGTGGTCGGCTCGCGTGTGGTCAACCGCGTGGACGTGCGATCCACGGAGTCAGCGACCAACATCAATCGTGAAGAACTCGCCCGACTCCCCGTGGCGCAGGACGCGTCGTCTGTCGCGCTGTTGGCGCCCGGCGTGATTGGCGGCAACTCAAGCTTCGGAGGCATTTCGTTCGGTGGTTCTTCAGTGGCCGAGAATTCCGTGTTCATCAACGGCCTCAATGTCACCGACTTCTACAGGCGTCAGAGCTTCTCGACTGCACCGTTCGCCTTTTTCCAGGAATTCCAAGTAAAGACGGGTGGCTACTCGGTAGAGTTCGGGCGTTCCACGGGCGGCGTCATCAACGCGGTCACACGTTCCGGAAGCAACGAGTTCAAAGGAGGTGTTGAAGTAACGTTCCAGCCGAGCGCATGGAAGACCAGCGCAGACGACCACTACTACACCAACGGTGCGCCGAACGTGCGGTCCAGCCACGACCGGAGCAGCTTTACGAAGGCGAATGTCTGGGCATCTGGCCCAGTGGTCGAGGACAAGCTTTTCCTCTTCGCCATGTATGAGCAACGCGACGGAAATTCCGGTTATACGAACGCCGTGGGAAGTACATGGACGAAGAGCAAGTCCAACAACGGGTTCTGGGGCGCCAAGCTGGACTGGAACATCACGGACGACCATCTCCTCGAGTTGCTGGCCTTCTCCGATGAGGGCGACACCGACTATGCGCAGTATGGCTACGACTTCGATACGTCCACGATCAGCGGAAGCGCGCCCAACGAGTCGACAGTGTCGAGCGGTGGCAAGAGCGGATCGGTCACCTACACGGGACGATTCGGCGAAAGCTTCGTCGCCAAGGCCATGTATGGCATCAACCGGAGCACGAGCTTCACGCTGTCGCCCGCAGATTCGCTCTGCGACTGGGTCACCTATAACGCTGCGTCCTATGGGGCGGCATACGCGGCGCTGGGACAGCCGCGCCTCGGCTGCCACCCGGGTTCCAACGTCGTCTCCCACGAGGACGAACGCAAGGTCAAGCGTCTGGACTTCGAGTGGACCCTCGGCGACCACCTGCTGCGTTTTGGCTGGGACCACGAACTCATGACCACGGATCGGGTGAGCTATTACCCCGGAAGCGGCGCGCAATACACGGCGTATGGACGCACGAGTGCCACGCAGGTTCTTGACAACGGTACTGTGCTCCCAACCGGCGTCAATGCATTCCTGATGGCGCGCAACCGTGCCGACGGCGGTGTCTTCGATATCAAGGCCAGCGCAGGTTACATAGAGGATTCATGGAGCGTGACTCCGAATCTGTTGATCAATCTCGGTCTGCGCGTGGACAATTTCGAGAATCTCGACGCCGCGGGTGGCAGCTACATAAAGCTCGACAACCTCGTCTCGCCGCGTGTCGGATTTTCCTGGGACATGAAGGGTGACGGTACGACCAAGCTCTTCGCGAACCTTGGACGCTATTACCTGCCGATTCCCAGCATCATCAGCTACAACTTCGCCGGAGGTTTGACCGACGAGCGTGCGTTCTACGTGCTGAATGGCTGGACGCCACAGACGAATCCGGTTACCGGCGCTCCTTATGTATCGCCGATCATCGGTGCGCAGATAGGCCCCATCGATGACAGTTTCAATCTGTCCAACGAACCCGTCGACCGCGATCTGGATGCGGTCTACCAGGACGAAGCGATCGTCGGATTCCAGTCGATGATCAACCAGGCATGGTCATGGGGCGTCAATGCAACCTATCGGCGCATGCCGAACGCCATGGATGATGTACGTATCAACGCGCTGTGCGGCGTCCGTCACGCCAATCTCTGGCCAATCGCCAATCCAGGCGAGTCGCTCACCTTGTGGGGCACGCGGGCCATGGGGTGTGCGGAAGACGGTTGGGTGACGATCGATACCTCCAAGGAAGGTTATATAACGGCGGGCACCAACCAGATCATCGGTTACTCGAAGCCAAAGCGCACCTACAAGGCCGTCGAACTCCAGATTGACCGGGCATGGGACGACAAGTGGGCGTTCAATGCGTCCTACCTTTGGTCAAAGCTGGAAGGCAATCATGAAGGCCCGGTCAACTCCGACACCAACTATGGCGACACGGGCATGGTCCAGCACTGGGACCATCCAGCCAACAACGAGCGCTACGGCGACCTGTTCAACGATCACAGGCATCAGATCAAGTTGCGCGGCAGCTACAAGTTCAACGAAATGTGGTCGTTTGGCGGTACGCTGACCGCACTTTCTGGTGGCCCGATCACGGCGTTCGGTGTATCGCGGCCGGGTGAAGACAGCATTGCCAGCTATACCAGTGAGGGCAGTGGCGGTGGTACCGGCTGGCTCTGCGTGCAGAACTGCTCGCTGCCCAACAGTCAGCGCACGTATGAGTACTCGCCACGCGGCGCGTTTGGCCGCATGCCGTGGATCTACAACCTCGGCGCCAATGTCACGTGGACGCTGCCAGTCGATGGCATCGACCTCAAGGCACGGCTGTCGGTGTTCAACCTGCTCAACGAGCAGGAGGTCATCAACGTGCGCGCACGCTACGAAGGCCAGCCGGGCCAGATGCGTTCCACCTTCGGCACCGGCACGCGCTGGCAGTCCCCGCGCTACACCCAACTCGTCGTGACCTGGAACTTCTGATCGCGCAGCGCATGCGATCGAAGCGGTTTTTCTCCGGTGGCCTGCTGTTCGCGGCAGGCCTTTCTTTTTCTGCCGTCTGCGCCAGTCGGCATCGTCCGTGCTATTTCTTGGCACGGCTGCCCAACGAGGGTTTCATCATGACCACGTCCGTCCCGTTCGCTTGCCGCGCTGCGCTGATTGCTGCGCTGGCCTTGTTCCTCGGCGGCTGCGCCCATTCCGGCCCGCGCAACCCGCTCGCCAGCTGGGTACCCTCGAAGAACTTCGATGAGCGGCGCCCGGTCGTCATCGTGCTGCACTACACCGAACAGGACTCGGTCGAGCAGTCGCTGGACACGCTGCGCACCCGCAACAGCGGCGGTCGCGTCAGTGCCCACTATCTGGTCGGCAGGGACGGCAAGGTCTACCAGTTGGTGAAGGATTCACAGCGCGCGTGGCATGCGGGCGCCGGCCGCTGGGGCGGCATCACCGACGTCAACAATGCCTCGATCGGCATCGAGATCGACAATGATGGCAAGACGGCGTATCCCGATGCCCAGATCGAGAGCCTGATCGTACTGCTGCGCGACCTGTCCGAACGCCTGCGTATTCCCCCTGCCCAGGTGATCGGCCATTCCGATCTCGCACCGTCGCGCAAGATCGATCCGGGCCCGCTGTTCCCGTGGAAGCGCCTCCACGATGCCGGCTTCGGCATCTGGCCCGCCGAAGGAGCAGGCGACCCCCCTGCGGGATTCGACCCCTGGCTTGCACTGCAGGCGGTCGGCTACTCCGTCGAGGATCGTGGCTCCACCGTGCGTGCGTTCCATCACCGCTTCCGTGGCATGGAAGGAACCGAACTGGATGCGGAGGACCTCCGCATCCTGCATGCGCTGACCCGCGTGGCGCCAGCACAGGACGCGGGCGCTCCGTCGCCTTGATCAGGAATATTCAAGTCAGTTTTTTCGTGCAACAAGAATAAATTATTGACTCACTCCGGGTGGCGTGCTACACGGATGTACAAGGGTTTTTGTGAGGGATGGCGGCATCGTCCATCCATGGGTGCCGGCGGGGTGCCGGCGCACGTCATAGCAATCAAAACAACGTACCAACGTACTGCGGTGCGCATCCGGGACGGGTGCGCCGGAAGGCGCCAGTGGGGATTCGTGCGCTCCGGGGAGATGGCAGGCAACGCGTCCGTCGCGGAAGCCATGCGAGGACCATCGAGCTCCCCTGGAACAACGCGTCGGCGCATCGCAGCGACAGTGTAGTGGCCGCGTATTGCAGCGTTCTTTCATCCAGGAGATTCCGCATGCCCGTTCGATCCCATCCGCTCAAGCCGAGCCATCTCGCCGCCGCCATCGTGCTGGGACTCGCCATCCCCGCAGTCGGCCTCGCGCAGGATGCAGCGCCTGCCCAGGAAGGCGGTGCGCGCACGCTGGATACCGTCACCGTCACCGGTTCGCGCATCAAGCGCACCGACGTGGAAGCCGCACTGCCCGTCACCATCAT
The DNA here is from genome assembly GCF_014852005.1 of Pseudoxanthomonas sp. PXM03. Classification (GTDB taxonomy): domain Bacteria; phylum Pseudomonadota; class Gammaproteobacteria; order Xanthomonadales; family Xanthomonadaceae; genus Pseudoxanthomonas_A. The sequence continues at coordinate 50,729 of NZ_JACVAU010000001.1, forward strand.
CCAGAAGGCGGAGATCGAGGCGCAGGGCATCACCTCGGCAGAGCAACTGCTGCAGTTCCTCAACATCGCCAGCAACGGTTCCGACAGTCTTGCTTCCAACGCGGGCATCGCTCCGGCGGATCTGCGCGGCAACAATGGCGTGTCCGGTGCCAACCTGCGCGGCCAGGGCGCGGATGCCACGCTGGTGCTGCTCAATGGCCGCCGCGTCGCCACCCACGGCCTGCGTGGCCAGGCGGTGGACCTGAATTCGATTCCGTTCGCGGCGATCGACCGGGTCGAAGTGCTGCGCGACGGTGCGTCCGCCGTCTACGGCACCGATGCGATCGGCGGCGTCATCAACTTCATCACCCGCAGCGACTATCAGGGCATCACGGTCAATGCCGGGTTCGACATGACCCAGGAAGGTGGCGGCAACATCTTCACCTACAGCGTCCTGGGAGGCATGGGCGACATCGACAACGATGGCTGGAACGTCTGGGGCACGATGAACTATCGCGAGAACGAGATCCTGCTGGGCAGTGATCGCGATTTCTCCAACACCTTCCAGCTCAACCGCGGCCTGTCGCCCGACACGCGCGGCACGCCGTTCGCCACCGTGTCCAACCTGGCCGGCGGCATGATCACGGGCACCCTGGCCGATCCGGCTGGCGGCGGCGGACAGGCCCTGATCAACATCCTCAACCTGCCGGGCGCAGCGGGCTGCGAAGCCGGCGGCGACATGATGGGGCCCTATGCCTACCAGCTGTGGGGCGTGGCGAACTCCAGGTACGCCTGTGCGTGGGACTACCCGGCCGCGCAGGTGATGCAACAGCCACAGGAGAGCCTCCAGGCCCTGGGCCGTGCCACGTTCAAGATCAGTGACAACCACCGCTTCTACGCCGAAGCGATGGCCTCGCGTTCGGAGTCCAACCGCCAGTTCGAAGCGCAGCAGATCACCTCCAGCACCTCGACCGCGGCCTCGGCGCTCGGGCCGAGCACGTGGTATCCGCTGAACGCGAATACCACGGCGACCTACAACATGATCTACAACGCGCTGGTCGGCTATTTCGGTCCCGCCAACCTCGTCTACGGCCGTCCGATCCCTTATCGGTGGCGCTGCGAGATCTGCGGACCGCGCCAGATCGAGACCACCACCAAGGCGTACCGTTTCCTGGTGGGCTTCGACGGCACCCTGGGCAGCTGGGACTACGATATCGGCCTGTCGCGCGCCTCCAGCGAGGCCGAGTCGGTGCTGGGCACCGGCTATTACTTCACCCCGGCGTTCAAGGCGGTGCTGGGCAGTGGCCTGCTCAATCCCTTCCTGATGCCCGGCCAGCAGCACGATCCGGCGGGCGTTGCAGCGTTGCAGGCCGCGTCGGCGGCGGGCGTCCGCCTGTACGGCGGCGAGTCCACGGTCACGACGCTGGATGCGGCGTTCTCCGGTGGACTGGGGTTCAACCTCTGGGGCGGTGAGGTGATGGCAGCGGTCGGCGTGGACCTGCGTCGCGAGGAGTTCGAGTTCGGCTCGACCGCGGACGGCATTGTTCTGGACAACAGCTACATCTTCGGTGCGCCGTTCGATGCGACCAACAACCTGCCCAAGGTGCAGCGCGATGTGAAGGCGGTCTATGCGGAAGCCTTCCTGCCGGTACTGGACAGCCTGGAAGTGAGCGTGGCCGTGCGCCGCGACGATTACGACGGCTTCGGCAGCACGGTCAATCCGAAGTTCTCGTTCAAGTGGCAGCCGATCGATTCGCTGGCATTCCGTGGCGCCATCAGCGAAGGCTTCAAGGTGCCCGAGTTCACCAAGCTGTTCAGCGGTGTCACCGAAAGCCCGTACACCGGCTTCGACCTGGCCGACCCGGCTACCTGTCCCGGCGGTGCGGCGAATCCCGCGGTGCCGGGCTGCGAAGCCATCCAGCCCGCCATCTTCACGGGCGGCAAGGCCGACCTGCAGCCGGAAACGTCCGACCAGAAGAGCTTCGGCGTGGTGTTCGCGCCCAATGATCGCTTCAACATCAGCCTGGACTGGTGGGAGATCGAGCGCACCAACACCATCCGCACGCCCAACCAGGCGACCCTGATCGCCAACTACGATCTCTTCGTCGACAACTGGATCCGCGACGCCAGCGGCGAAGTGGTGGCGATCGACCGCCGCTTCATCAACTCGGGCGGCACGCTGATCAGCGGCGTGGAAGTGGACGCCAACCTGACCGGCGAACTGGCCGGCGGCACGTGGCGCGTCAACCTCAACGGCAGCTACATCGACAGTTTCCAGGAGAAGGCGCTGGAGAACTCGCCCTATGGCGACAATCTGGTGGGCAAGTACGTCCGCTACTACAGTCTGCCGTTGAAATGGAAGCATACGCTGGGCGTCAGTTGGGCAAAGGGCGACTGGTCGCACACGCTGACCCAGATCTACCGCGACGGGTACAAGGATGAGTTGCCGGTCAGCGTGAGGAACGGCAGCTACATTCCGGAAGACTGGAACCCGGACGTGGACGACTACATCACGTACAACTACAGCGTGGGCTGGACGGGTCTGGACAATGCCAAGTTCACCTTCGTCGTACGCAACCTGCTCAACGAAGATCCTCCGTTCACCGCGCACCAGAACGACTTCGCTTCCGGCGCCGCGTGGGAGCCGCGTGTCGCCGATCCGCGCGGTCGTTCGTTCGCATTGATGGTCGAGTACAAGTTCGACTGACCTGATCCGCCATCGGACCGCCTGAAGGTTCGGGCCGTCGCCGGCTTTCCGGTGGCGGCCCGCCTGCATGCGGGATGCCTCGCCTGCGATTCCGCGGAGCCCTGAGCCACGCCATGAAACATCTTCTCGTCTGTCTCGCCCTGGTCGCGCCGCTCGCGCATGCCGCGCCCGGCAACGAAACCTTCGATGCGGCAGTGGAGCAGACCTTCGAGCACTACCAGCTGCCCGGTCTTGCGGTCGGTGTCATCGAAGACGGCAAGATCGTCTACACGCGCACACTGGGTGAGGTACGCGCCGGCGGCGGCGGGAAGATCGACAATGACACGCTGTTCAAGATCGCCTCCAACAGCAAGGCGATGACCGCAGGCGTGCTGGCGCGCCTGGTCGACGCGGGCAAGTTGAAATGGGACGACCCGGTCACCAAGTACCTGCCGCAGTTCCGCATGCACGATCCGTGGGTCACGCAGCAGATGCAGGTGCGCGACCTGTTGATCCACAACAGCGGCCTGGGCCTGGGTGCGGGCGATCTGATGCTGTGGCCGGAGCCCAACCGGTTCACCCGTGCGGACATCATCGCCGGGTTGGCGCACCTGAAGCCGACGCACAGCTTCCGCGCCAACTACGCCTACGACAACCTGCTCTACGTCGTCGCCGGCGAGGTCGCAGCGGCGGCAGGCGGCGCCTCTTACGAAGAACTGGTGAAGCGCGAACTGTTCCAGCCGCTCGGCATGCACCGGTGCCAAGTGGGGGAGTGGAACCGTGCGCAGGTCGGCAACGTGGCGCAACCGCACATGCGTACCGCGCAGGGCAATCGTGTCATCCGAGAAGACGCCGAGGTAGTGCCGGATCTCACCTCGATGGCGGCCGGCGGCATCCGCTGCAGCCTCGACGACATGCTGGTGTGGATGGACATGTGGCTGTCGCCGGAGCGTACCCCGGCGTGGTTGTCGCCCGCGCAGCGCAAGGCCGTGTGGACCGCGCATATGCCGATGCCCGTGAGCGCGCGCATGCGTGCCTGGGACAACAGCCATTTCTCCGCTTACGGCTACGGTTGGCGCCTGTCCGACGTTGATGGGGTCTGGAAGGTCGCGCATACCGGAACCCTCGCAGGCATGTACTCCTCGGTGATCCTGCTGCCGGACCAGCGCACCGGCATCGTCATCCTGATCAATGGCGAAGGCGAGGCCGCGCGGACGGTGCTGGGACAGGTGCTCACCAAGCATTTCACCGCGCCAGGGACATCGCCCACCGTCGCGCACTATGCGGCGCTGCTGGACAAGGAGCGCACCGGTGAGCGGGCCACCAAGCCCAAGCCCGACACGGGGCATCGCACGCGCGCGACGGCGCGCGCGATGGCGCCGTGGATGGGACATTACCGCGACCCCTGGTTCGGTGAGGTGACCTTGTGTGCGACAGGCGATCGCGTGCGCTTTTCCGCGGCGCGCTCACCCATGCTCACGGGTACCGTGATGCGGGTGGACGAGCGCTGGCTGGTGGATTGGGATGATGACAGCGTGGATGCCGAGCCGTGGCTTCACTTCGCCCCAGCCCAGGCCGGCAGCGATGCCGGGCTTAAACTGTCGCACGTCGACCCCGAAGCAGACTTCAGCTACGACTATGCCGATCTCGATTTCCACCGCACGCAGGCCTGCCGCTGACGTGCGAGGCATGGCGCTGCTCCTGTTGAGTGCGCTTCCGTTGCTCGGCGCCTGCGCTTCCGCGCCGGGCGTGCAGGTGTCTCCGGCACAGGAAGCAGCGCAGGCGGACCTGGTCGATGCGGCGACGGTCGTGCCCGGTCTGCAGCAGGAAATCCGCTATGCGGGCAAGGACAATTTCGTGGGCGCGCCGGTCGCCGGTTACGACGCGCCCAAGTGCCTGCTGCTGGCACCGGTCGCACGGGCGCTCGCCCGCGTGCAGCAGGACGTGCAGCGCGAAGGCCTGTCGCTGAAGGTGTTCGACTGCTATCGCCCGGTACGCGCGGTGAAGCACTTCGTCGCCTGGGCACGCGACCCTGCCGACCAGCGCACCAAGGCGGCGTACTACCCGAACCTGGACAAGGCGCGCCTGCTCGATGGCTACATCGCCGAGTCCTCGGGGCACAGCCGGGGCGCGACGCTGGATCTGACGCTCGTGCGCTGCAACGGTGGCGCGTGTACGGAACTGGACATGGGTACGCCGTTCGACTTCTTCGATCCGCGCGCCAATACCGCGCATCCGCAACTGGACGACGAGCAGCGACGCAACCGCGACCAATTGCTGCAGGCGATGGCGCGGCATGGGTTCCATAATTATCCGATGGAATGGTGGCACTACACCTTCCGCCCCGAACCCTCCCCCAAGACCGCCTACGACGTTCCGATCCGATGAGTGCTTCCCTTTCCTCCCCTGCACCGCGCACCACCGATGTCGCGGTGATCGGCAGCGGCATTGTCGGCCTGTCGACGGCCCACCATCTCCTCGATCGCGGGCTGTCGTGCACGCTGATCGATGCGAAGGGACCCGCTGGCGAAACGTCGTTCGGCAACGCCGGCTCCATTTCCGTCGGCAACGTGATGCCGCAGTCCACGCCCGGCATCGTCATGAAGGCGCTGCGGATGCTCGCCAATCCGTTGGCGCCATTGAAGCTCGATTGGGGCGTCAGCCCGAGTTACGCGCGCTGGCTACTGCAGTTCCTCGACCAGGGCAGGATGGAGCACGTGCTGCCGATCATCGATGCGTTGAGTGCGATCAATACCGCCTCGCGCTCGGCGTGGCTCGAACTGGGCGAGCGGATCCGCGCGCAGGACCTCATCGCGCACACCGGCTACCTGCACGTCTACAGCGAGGAGGCCAGCTTCGCGAAGGGCGAATGGGAACGTGGCCTGATGCGTGACCGCGGCGTGGCGTTCGACGTGTTGGACGCCGACCAGCTGCGTGAGCTCGAACCCGGCATCGGCACGGGCTTCCAGCGGGCGGTCTTCCAGCGCGAATCGCTGGCGATGCGCGACCCCGGGGACTTCTGCCGGCGCCTCTTCAATCACCTGAGCGCGCGCGGCGCGACGCCGCTGATCGCCAGCGTCTCGGCGATCCTGCGCCAGGACGGCGGCTATCGCCTCGACACCGATCATGGCGCGGTGCATGCCGGCCGCGTGGTGGTGGCCGCGGGCGCCTGGAGCAACACCCTGCTGCGTCCGTTCGGGGTGAAGATCCCGGTGATTCCCGCACGCGGCTACCACCTGATGTATCCGCAGAAGGATGTCATCGTGCGTCGGCCCACGCTGTGGGCGGAGCGCTACATGGTGGTGTCGCCGATGCAGTCCGGCATCCGCATGACCAGCATCAAGGAGCTGACGGCGCTGGGCCGCGACCCGCATTACCACCTGATCCGCCGGCTCGACCCCGAGGCGCGCAAGCTGTTCCCCGGCATAACGACTGAACCGGTATCCGAATGGGCGGGCAATCGGCCATGCACGCCGGATTCGCTGCCGATCATCGATCGGGTGCCGGGCGAGGACATCTTCGTCGCCACCGGGCATGGCCATCTCGGCTTGACGCAGGGCCCGGTAACAGGACGGCTGCTCGACCAGATGATGGCGGGCGAAGCGACCGACATTCCGCTGACACCCTACGGGCTGGCGCGGTTCGCGTAGCGTTCTGCGAGGACAGGGTCACGCGGGTGGAGTGTGCACGGTGATGTGCGCCGCCACGCACCACCAGCGCCCGGCGCGCTTGATCCAGATGTCGGTATAGCGGTTGATGCCCTGGCGGCCGTCTTTCAGCGTGTAGGCGTTCTCGGCATGGATCAAGGCGAGCTCCCCGATGCGGTTGATCCGCACCTTGTCCAGCGGAAACGCGGCGATGCTTTCAGCGAACACCGGCTTGGCGAAATAGACCAGGGCGGCGGCACGGTCCTGCAGCGAGCCGTCGCCGGAGACGACCCGATAGTCCGGCGCCAGATGCGCGTCGTACCAGCCCGCATCGGCGTCGCGGAAAGCCTGCACGTACTGTTCGTTCAAGGCTGCCAGCACGGTGGCATCGTCGCCGACGGGATCGGAGCCACGCCACCGCGATGGCGCGGAGGGGGGCGCCTGCATCGATGCGGGGGCAGCAACGGCGTTCGCGATGCGCGTGCGCTGTCCATGCACCCATGTCCAGCGCCCTTCCCGCCACGCATAGACATCGGTGCAACGCACCCGCCGTGCATCGCCTGTGTGCGGATGGCCCAGGAGGGTGCCGTGCACCACTGCGGCCGTGCCGAACATGCGCACCTGCACTTCGTCGTAGGCGACGTCCGCCAAGGGCGATGCGGTGGGCAGCGATGCGAGAAATGCGGCCCGGTCCAGCCATTGACCGTCGCTGTCGATCACCAGCAGGTCCGGCGCGGCAAGTGCATGCAGGAACGCCGGGTCCGGCACGCGATGGGCCGCGACGTGGCGATGATGGATCGCGCGCAGCTGCATTTCCGCCCCCGGAGGAAGGAGGGTCTTCGCCAGGACAGGCCAGGTGCCTGCCGTCAGCATGACGGCAAGCACCAGCAGGGCAGCCTTGTGCACGTCAGGCAGCCGCATCGGCGTCGGCGCCGGCCTCGCGCAGCCTGGCAGCGCATTCCTCGCAACACACCTCAACGGTACGGCCGCCAAGGGTGACTTCAATGGCGCCGCCGTCCAGCGGGTAGTCGCAGGCAGCGCAGGTCTGTTCGGTCATGACACGTTCCTTGGGCAGCCCGGATCGGGCAGGCGCAGGAAACCATGCGGGCAGCGTTGGCGCTGTCGGAATCTTTAGCCGGTTGCGGCAGGTCGGCGGGTGAGCGCGCGGAAGGCGCTGGGCGTGCGGCCGTAGGTCTGCCGGAACGCGGCGGCGAAGTGGCTGTGGCTGGAGAAACCGAGGTCCTGCGCGAGCATGGACAGGTCGCCGTCGCCTTTCAGCAGATCCAGTGCGCGCGCCAGCCGCAGGTGCAACTGGTAGCGGTACAGCGGCATCTCTTCGACCTGCCGGAACGCCTGGGTCAGATAGACGGGAGAACCGCCGGTGTCGGCCGCGATGTCTGCCAAGGTCCAGCGCCGACCGGGATCGCTGGCGAGCAGCACCTTGACGCGATCGACCAGCCGCTGCCGTGCCCGGGTGGCGCCGGGGACGTGCGCGGTGCGGGGACCCAGGCTGCGCGAGGCGAGGGTGAGCGCCAGGCCTTCCGCTTCCAGCGGCTCTATCCCGCCCTGCCGCAATGCATGCCGCAGCAGGGCGACCAGCGCCTGCGCGCGCGCGTCGATGCGCAACGCCTGATGGCGGAACGCGGCGCGTCCGCCGTTACGGATCTGCGTCACCGGCGAGAGTTCGCGCAGCAGGGGTTCGGCCAGCTGCAGCACCAGGTTGGCGTCACCGCCGGCAACGGGATGGCTGACCTGGTAGTCCTCGTCGGCGTTGAACAACAGGACATGGTTGGCGTCGGCGACAGTCTGGGCGCTGCCGACATGGCGCAGGTAGACACCGCGGTACGGAAACACCAGGTGGGTCGCGTTCGTACATTCCTCGCCGCTGCGATGCCGGCACTCGCCGCGGCAGCAGACCTCGCGCACCGATACCGTGGCCGTATCCAGCAATCGGGCGACCTCGAAGGGTGGCGATGGCGGCGGCGTGGCAGGACGGGTCATGGCGACAGTCTGCGCGCGATCACGCGCCTCCGCCGAACCCCGCCTGCCGCCACGCTTCGAACACCACCACGGCCACCGTGTTGGACAGGTTGAGGCTGCGGTTTTGCGGGCGCATCGGCAGGCGCAGGCGCTGCTGTTCGGGCAGGCCGTCCAGTACCTCCTGTGGCAGGCCACGGGTCTCGGGGCCGAACAGGAACGCATCGCCGGGCTGATAGGCGGGCTGATCGTAACGGAGGGTGCCGCGGGTGCTCAGTGCGAACAGGCGCGTGGGCCGCACGTGCTGCAGGGCCGCTTCGAGCGACGCGTGGACCTGCAGCGTGGCGTATTCGTGGTAGTCCAGGCCGGCGCGCTTGAGCTGCTTGTCTTCCAATGCGAACCCGAGCGGTTCGATCAGGTGCAGCCGCGCGCCGGTGTTCGCGCAGAGGCGGATGACGTTGCCGGTATTCGGGGGAATTTCCGGCTGGTACAGCAGGACATCGATGTCCAGGGTGTCGGTCATGGCGCGCATTCTACGCGGCGCTGCATGGCCTCACGGGCATGTGGTGCGGTGGAACTCCGGCGGCTGCCGGCTTGCGTGAAAACGCAGGTGGAGCGTGGTGTGTTGCCTGCGTATCAGCGCGAAGCCAGCTGGCCGGCCAGCACGCCCGCCTGCACCGCGATCTGCTGCATGTCCTCGGCGGACGGACGCACGGTGACCACCGGCATGTCGACCACGCGCACTGCCTGCTGGGCAACGAAGTAGGCCAGGTCTTCGGCACTGGGCTTCACGGTGACCGTGGACAGATCGACGATCTTGGTGTCCTTGTAGGTCAGGTAGTGGGCCAGGTCGGCCGCATCGGGCTTCACCGTGACGGTGGGCAGGTTGACGATGTGGGTGGCTTCGGCGGTGTTGCGGTTGTTGTCGGCGTGGGTGGCGGAAACGACCATGGATCCGGCGCACAGGGCGAACACGGCGGCGGCGGTCAGCGGGAGGAGGTTCTTGGTGTTCATTGTCATGCCTCTGTAGTGATGTTGTTGTGTGGTGTGGTAGTAAGGTAGTACACCTAGACAGACGGATCAAGCAAAACCGTTCGTTTCGGTGAGCTGATTCAGGTTTCAGTCAGGTTGACGTCGGACAGCGGAAGGCTCGTTATGGGTAGAGCAGAAACCGTGCCAATCACAAGTTATTGATCCAATAGGGCTTTAGGCTTCTGTTCTGCGTGTCCGGTGTCCGAGTGCATGTCCGCCCGGGTGTCCGTCCTGCATGCAACAGGACGCGCCTGGGTGTGCGTTGTGACTGCGAACACGCCGCTTGGGCCCGATCCCGGTCAATGCGGTGTGTTCTGGTTTGGATGCCGTTCAACCAGGAACCGTTGCGGTCCACCGGCGCCGGCGCAGCCGGCATTCAGCTTTACCAAGGCAGCGAAGCACCCTGCCAGTCGAGGAAGCGGCCGCTGTCTTCTGCGCCGAGGTGGTCGATCACGTGAAGCAGCCCTGTGGCGGACTCCTGCACGGACAGCGCTGCGTTGTCGCCCCCCATGTCGGTGCGGACCCAACCCGGATGCAGGGCGACGACCGTGATGCCGCGTGCAGCCAGGGCCTGGGACAACAGCGAGGTGGCCATGTTCTGCGCGGCCTTGCCGATGGCATAGCTCGGGGTGCGGAATTCCTGCCGAAGCCCGATCGATCCGACCTCGGACGAAATATTGGCCACCACCCCGCCTTCGGCCAGGCGCGCGGCCAGCGTCTGCACCAGCAGGAACGGGCCGGCGGCGTTGGTATGGAAGCTGGCGTCGAGATCGGCAGCGGTCACGTGGCCGAAACGCTCGCCGCCGCGCAACACGCCGGCATTGTTCACCAGCAGGTGCAGGGGTTCTTCATCGGTGACCAGCGATACCTCGTGGAGCAGCTGGTTGCGGCTGCGGGCGTCGGCAACGTCGAGCGGCAGCACATGCAGGCGGCCGGGGTACTCGCCCGCCAGGCTGTTGAGCGCAGTGGCCTTGCCGGGCTGCCGGCAGGTCGCGATGACGTGGCAGTGGCGGGCCAGCAGCTGCCGGACAAGTTCCAGGCCCAGGCCACGGTTGGCCCCGGTTACCAGGCAGTGCTTGCGGTCCATGGCACCTCCGCACAACAGGATTGGCGGGCCGCGGCGGGGCGGCGGATGGGCCATTCGTCATGGCTTGTGGCCTAGTGTAATGACCGCGGGCGGCGGTTAGCATCGGGGGTTCTCCAGGCCCATTCAGTATTCAAAGGAGTGTCCGATGCACCTTTCCCGCCGGCCCCGCGCCGCCCTGCTCGCCATCGCCCTGTCCGCCGCGCTCGGGGGACTGGCTTACGCGCCGGCGTCGACGCATGCGAAGCCGGCGGGCGCGGACGTCGTGATTCCGTATGAAGAGTTCACCCTGCCGAACGGCCTGCGCGTGATCGTGCACACCGACCGCAAGGCGCCGATCGTGGCGGTGAATGTCTGGTACCACGTGGGCAGCAAGAACGAGACCCCGGGCCGCACCGGCTTCGCGCACCTGTTCGAGCACCTGATGTTCCAGGGCAGCGAGAACCATGACGGCGAGTTCTTCACCCCGTTCGAGCTGGTCGGCGCCACCGACCAGAACGGCACCACCAACCAGGACCGCACCAACTATTTCCAGAACGTGCCCACCACCGCCGTGGACATGGCGTTGTGGATGGAATCCGACCGCATGGGCCACCTGCTGGGCGCGATCGACCAGAAGGCGCTCGACGAGCAGCGCGGCGTGGTGCAGAACGAGAAGCGCCAGGGCGAGAACCAGCCCTATGGCCGCCGCATCTTCGCGCGCATGTTCGAGGCGCTGTACCCGGCCGGGCATCCCTACAGCTGGCAGACCATCGGCTCCATGGCCGATCTGGACGCCGCCACGCTGGCTGACGTGAAGACCTGGTTCCGCAGCTGGTACGGCCCCAACAACGCCGTGCTGGTGCTGGCCGGCGACATCGACGTGGCCACCGCCAAGGAGAAGGTGACCCGTTACTTCGGCGACATCCCGGCCAGCGCCACGCTGGCGGACATGAAAACCAACATCCCGAAGCACGCCAGCGACACCCGCGAGACGATCCCCGACCGCGTGCCGCAGGTGCGCGTCTACCGCGCCTGGCCAGTGGCGGAGATGGGCACGAAGGACGCCACCCTGCTGGACCTGTTCGCGCAGGTGCTGGGCGGCAGCGCGGCCTCGCGCTTCGACACCCGCCTGGTGCACGGCGACAAGATCGCCGACCAGGCCAGCGCGTTCCAGTGGAGCAGCGAGATCAGCAGCACGTTCTTCCTGATGTCCACCGTGAAGGAAGGCGTGGAGCCGGCCAAGGTCGAACAGGCCTTGGACGAGGAACTCAAGCGCCTGGTCACCCAGGGCCCGACAGCCGAAGAGCTGGAGCGTGCCAAGGTCTCCGGGCGCGCGGCGTTCGTGCGCGGCATCGAGCGCATCGGCGGTTTCGGCGGCAAGTCCGACGTGCTGGCCTCGTGCGCCGTCTACCAGGGCACGCCGGATTGCTACAAGGAAGAGTTGGACATCCTCGCCAACGCCACGCCGGCCGAGGTGCAGGCCGTGGCCAGGAAATGGCTGACGGGGGCCTCGCACACCATCCTCGTGCAGCCCAGCGAGACGCCCGCCTCGGCCCTGCCGGAAACCGTGTTCGCCGCGCCCGCCACGCAGCCGGCCCCCACGCCCAACGTCGATCCGAAGTTCAAGACGGTGAAGACCGACGTGGACCGCAGCCAGGGCGTGCCGAAGACCGCGACGTTCCCGGACCTGAAATTCCCGGCCGTGCAGCGCGCCACCCTGTCCAACGGCATGCAGGTCGCGCTGGCCGAGCGGCATGAAACGCCGGTGGTGCAGATCAGCGTCGAGTTCCCCGGCGGTTACGCCGCCGATGTCGGCAAGAAGCTGGGCACCGCCAGCTTCGCGCTGCAGATGATGGACGAAGGCGCGGGCGAGTACGGCGCGCTGGACTTCGCCGCTCGCAAGGAAGCGCTGGGTGCGGAACTGACCACGAGCGCTGGCCTGGACAGTGCGTCGGTGGGCCTGTCGGCACTGACCGAAAAGCTGGACCCGTCGCTGGACCTGCTCGCTGATGTGCTGCGTCGCCCCACCTTCGCCCCGGCCGAGATCGAGCGCGTGCGCGCCACCTGGATCGCCGGGATCAAGCAGGAGAAGGCGCGTCCGCAGACCGCCGCGCTGCGCACGTTGCCGCCGCTGTTGTACGGCGCCGGCCATCCGTATGCCATCCCGTTCACCGGCTCGGGCACGGAGGCATCGATCGCCTCGCTGACCCGCGACGATCTGGCCGCATTCCATCGTGACTGGCTGCAGCCGGACCAGGCCCGCATCACCGTGGTCGGCGATACCACGCTGGCGCAGATCGTGCCGTTGCTGGAAGCCCGCCTCGGCGACTGGAAGGCCGCACCGAACGCCCCGAAGCTGGCGGCCGTGCCCAAGGTGGCCAACGCCACCAAGCCGCGCGTGTTCCTGATCGACCAGCCGGGTGCCATCCAGTCCAACGTCTACGCGGCCCAGCTGGTGCCGCCCACCGGCGACGCCGGCACCATCGACTTCGACTTCGCCAACGGCGTGCTGGGCGGGCAGTTCAGCTCCCGCCTCAACATGAACCTGCGCGAGGACAAGCATTGGGCGTACGGCTCGTACAGCGGTGCCCGCAATGCGCTTGGCCAGCGCCCGTGGTGGGCCAGCGCCGCAGTACAGAGCGACCGCACCGCCGACTCGATGAAGGAGCTGCAGAAGGAGATCAGCCAGTTCGCCACCGGACAGGCGCCGTCCAAGCCGGAGGAAATCGCCAAGATCCGCGCGGCCAACACGCTGGAACTGCCGGGCGCGTACGAAACCGCCTCCGCAGTGCTGGGGCAGATCGCCACCAACCAGCGCTACGGTCGGCCGGACGACTACATCGTCCAGTACAAGGCCCGCAACGAAGCGATCGGCGCGGCCGACGTGGCCAGGGCGGCATCCACCCTGTCGCCGTCCGCGCTGACCTGGGTGGTGGTGGGTGACCTGTCCAAGGTCGGCGAATCGGTCCGCGCGCTGCAGCTGGGCGAAGCGGTGGAACTGGATGCCGACGGCAAACAGAAGCCGTAAGGCCCGAACGGCACCGCTCCTCCTCGCGGGGGGCGGTGCGCGTGCCCGGAGCGATTCATCCCGCGTGGGCCAGAATGGCCGCGACTCCCCTTTCCAGGTGATCCCGATGCGACTCGTCCTGCTTGCCGCCGCTTCCACCGTGCTGCTGTCCGCCTGCACCTGGGTGCACCTGGCGCCCACCGCCCGGGATGTCCGCGTGGTCGGCGCGGGCGCCGTTCCCGCCGGCTGCGAGAAGCGCGGCGAGGTATCGGTATCGGTCAAGGACAGCGTGGCCTTCTATGAGCGCAACGCCCTGAGGGTGCGCGATGAACTGGAAACCCTGGCCCGCAACGAGGCCCCCGGCCTGCAGGCCGATACCCTGCAGCCCCTGGGCGATCCGGCCAACGGCGAGCAGCGTTTCGCCGCGTTCCGTTGCGGCCGATGAAATGTGACGTGCGTCACTGTTCAGGATGGCGCGCGCCCAGGGCGATCCTGCGTAAAGATGCGGTGAAGGCGGGAAGTGAGTACCCTTGTCGGCCCCCTTTGCCTGAGCCTTGGCGCTAACCTCGATGCTCTTCAAGAATGTCTCCATCGCGGGACTGGCGCATATCGATGCGCCGCACACGCTGACGTCCGACGAGATCAACGCCCGCCTCCAGCCCACGCTCGACCGCTTGGGCATCAAGACCGACGTGTTGAACGACGTCGCCGGCGTGCATGCCCGCCGCCTGTGGGACGACGATGTGCAGGCCTCCGACGCAGCCACGCTGGCGGCACGGAAGGCCCTGCTCGACGCCGGCATCGGCGCTGACAAGATCGGCCTGGTGGTGAACACCTCCGTCAGCCGCGACTACCTGGAGCCGTCCACGGCCAGCATCGTCTGCGGCAACCTGGGCGTCAGCGACCATTGCCAGACCTTCGACGTGACCAATGCGTGCCTGGCCTTCATCAACGGCATGGACATCGCCGCCCGCATGCTGGAACGCGGCGAGATCGATTACGCGCTGGTCGTCGATGGCGAGACCGCCAACCTCGTCTACGACAAGACCATCGAGCGCCTCAACGCTCCGGACGTCACCGAGCAGCAGTTCCGTGACGAGCTGGCGGCCCTGACCCTGGGCTGCGGTGCCGTGGCCATGGTGATGACGCGCCGCGAGCTGGCGCCGGATGCCCCGCGTTACAAGGGTGGCGTGACCCGCTCGGCGACCGAGTGGAACAAGCTCTGCCGCGGCAACCTGGACCGCATGGTCACCGACACCCGCATGCTGCTGATCGAGGGCATGAAGCTGGCCACCAAGACCTTCGCCGCGGCCAAGATCGCACTGGGCTGGGCGGTGGACGAACTGGACCAGTTCGTCATCCACCAGGTCAGCCGCCCGCACACGCAGGCGTTCGTGAAGTCGTTCGGCATCGACCCGAAGAAGGTCATGACCATCTTCACCGAGCACGGCAACATCGGCCCGGCCAGCGTGCCGATCGTGCTGAGCAAGCTGAAGGAACTGGGCAAGCTGAAGAAGGGCGACCGCATCGCCCTGCTCGGCATCGGCTCGGGCCTGAACTGCACGATGGCCGAGGTGGAGTGGTAACCCCACCCGGCATTCGCATTCCAGGGGCCGGTTCGCCGGCCCTTTTCTTTGACGGCGGCGACGCGCGATGAACCTTCCCGGCTATCCCTCCCATCCGAAGCGCTTCGAGGTCCGCCCGGGCCTGTCGATGAACTACCTCGACGAAGGCCCGCGCGATGGCGAGGTGGTGGTGATGCTGCACGGCAATCCGTCGTGGAGCTATTACTGGCGAACGCTGGTGGCCGGCCTGTCCGACAAGTACCGCTGCATCGTGCCCGACCACATCGGCATGGGCCTGTCCGACAAGCCCGACGACAGCCGCTATGAGTACACGCTGCAGTCGCGCGTGGACGACGTCGCCGCGCTGCTGCGCCATCTCGGCATCACCGGCCCGGTGACGCTGGCCGTGCATGACTGGGGCGGCATGATCGGTTTCGGCTGGGCGCTTTCGCACGCCGCGCAGGTGAAGCGCCTGGTGGTCACCAATACCGCCGCGTTCCCGATGCCCGCCGCGAAGGCGATGCCGTGGCAGATCGGGCTCGGCCGCGACTGGACGATCGGCGAGTGGATCATCCGTGGCTTCAACGCGTTCTCGGCCGGCGCGTCGTGGATCGGCGTCGAACGCCGCATGCCCGCCGACGTGCGCCGCGCGTACGTGTCGCCGTACGACACCTGGGCCAATCGCATTTCGACGATCCGCTTCATGCAGGACATCCCGCTGGGCCCGAAGGACAAGGCGTGGCCGCTGCTGGACGCCGCCGGCAAGGCGCTGCCGTCGTTCGCCGACCGGCCCGCGTTCCTGGGCTGGGGTTTGAAGGACTTCGTGTTCGACAAGCACTTCCTCGACGGTTTCCGCGCCGCACTGCCGAACGCGGAAGTGCACGCGTACGACGACGCCGGCCACTACGTGCTGGAAGACAAGCACGAAATCCTGGTGCCGCTGATCCGCGACTTCCTGGACCGCCATCCGCTGGGTTGAACCTTTCTCCGCACGTGGCTGATCCCTTCTCCCTGCGCCAGCGGGGAGAAGGTGCCGAAGGCGGATGAGGGGCGCTCTTGCCGTTGCTTCGTTTGCCGGATGTCCGAGCGGCTCGCTGCGCTCGCGTCCCCTCGTCCGGCGCTTCGCGCCACCCCGTATCGAGTACGGGGCAGGCTCTTCTCCCACAAGGGGAGAAGGACTAAAGCTCTGGCAATGGATTCTTCTCCGCCTCCACCACACCCGTCCAGTCCGCCTCTACCAGCACCGGCAGCCCATGCGCCAACCGCGCCTTGTCGCACTGTGCGCTGCGCTTGCCGAACTCCAGCGACGCCGGCACCAGCGCGCACACCGACGGTCGCCGGTCATGGATCGTGCAGCGGCTGTAGCGGCCGATGTCGGCATCCAGCGCCACGCAATGCGGGTGCTTCTGGGAGGTGCCGCGCATCACCCGCTCGTGCACCCGCAGCGGTTCGGTCAGTTCGATCGGTACCACGCCGCCCTGGTCGGGGTCCGCTTCGCTCCAGTGGAAGCTCACGCGGAAGTGGGCGCAGCAGGCGCCGCAGGTCAGGCAGGGATGCATCGGGGCTTGGCTGGCGGCGGGGCGCGGGCGGGACGCGCATTCTGCCAACCCGGGCGGCTGACGCAAGTACCGTCCAGCGGCGACAATGACGGCATGACCGATCCGTGCAACATCGCCGCCAGCCTGCCCCGGCTGGCCCGCGAGCAGCCCGACCGCGTGGCCATGCGCTGTCCCGACGCCGCCGGACGCTACACCCGCGAACTCACCTATGCCCAGCTGGACGCGCGCAGCGACGCCATCGCCGCCGGTCTGGGTGCGTACGGCATCGGTCGCGGCGACCGCACCGTGGTGATGGTGCGGCCCACCCCGGAATTCTTCCTGTTGATGTTCGCGTTGTTCAAGGCCGGCGCCGTGCCGGTGCTGGTGGATCCCGGCATCGACCGGCGCGCGCTGAAGCAGTGCCTGGACGAAGCCGAACCGCAGGCCTTCATCGGCATCCCGCTGGCGCAGGCCGCGCGCTGCGTGCTGGGCTGGGCGAAGTCCGCGAAGAAGATCGTCACCGTCGGCACGCGCTGGGCATGGGGTGGCACCACGCTGGCGAAGATCGAAGCGCGCGGTGCCGGCGCCGGTCCGCAGCTGGCGGCCACCGCACCCGACGATGTCGCGGGCATCCTGTTCACCAGCGGCTCCACCGGCGTGCCGAAGGGCGTGGTCTACCGCCACCGCCATTTCGTTGCCCAGATCGAACTGCTGCGCAACGCGTTCGGCATGCAGCCTGGCGGCGTGGATCTGCCAACGTTCCCGCCGTTCGCGCTGTTCGACCCCGCGCTCGGGCTGACCTCGGTGATCCCGGACATGGATCCCACCCGCCCGGCCAGCGCCGATCCGAACAAGCTGCACGCGGCCATCGCGCGTTTCGGCGTTACCCAGCTGTTCGGCTCGCCGGCGCTGATGAAGGTGCTCGCCGACCATGGCGCGCCACTGCCGGGCGTGCAGCGTGTGACCTCGGCCGGCGCACCGGTGCCGCCGGATGTCGTGGCGAAGATCCGTACGCTGCTGCCGGATACCGCGCAGTTCTGGACGCCGTACGGGGCCACCGAATGCCTGCCGGTCGCCGTCATCGAAGGCCGTGAACTGGACGCCACGCGCGTGGACACGGAAGCCGGTGCCGGCACCTGCGTCGGTCGTGCCGTGCCGCCGAACGAGGTCCGCATCATCCGCATCACCGACGCGCCGATCGAACGCTGGACCGATGTCGAGGTGCTGCCCGACGGCCAAGTTGGCGAGATCACCGTCGCCGGCCCCACCGCCACCGATACCTATTTCCGTCGCGATGTCGCCACGCGCGCGGCGAAGATCCGCGAAACCCTGCCAGAGGGTGCCGAACGCACCGTGCACCGCATGGGCGACGTGGGCTGGTTCGATGGCGAAGGCCGACTGTGGTTCTGCGGTCGCAAGACGCAACGCGTCGAGACCGCCGACGGCCCGCTCTACACCGAGCAGGTCGAACCCGTCTTCAACATCCATCCGCGGGTCCGCCGCACCGCACTGGTCGGGGTGGGTGAGCCCGGACGCCAATCGCCGGTGCTCTGCTACGAACTGCAGCCCGGCGCCAGCGCCGATCGCACGCAGATGGCGACCGAGCTGCGCGCCATCGGTGCACGCCATCCGCACACCGCGCGCATCGCCACCTTCCTGCCGCACCCCGGCTTCCCCGTCGACATCCGCCACAACGCCAAGATCGGTCGGGAGACATTGGCGGCATGGGCACGCACGCAACAAGGACACCACGCATGAAGATCCTGGTCACCGGCGGCGGTGGTTTCCTTGGCCAGGCGCTGTGCCGTGGCCTGGTCGAACGCGGGCACGAGGTGATCAGCCTCAACCGTGGCTACTACCCGGTGCTGCGCGAACTCGGCGTGGGCCAGGTGCAGGGCGATCTCGCCGACGCGCATGCGGTGATGCATGCCGCCGATGGCGTGGACGCGGTTTTCCACAACGCCGCGAAGGCCGGGGCCTGGGGCAGCTACAAGAGCTACCACGACGCCAATGTGGTCGGCACGCAGAACGTGCTCGAGGCGTGTCGCACGCACGGCATCGGTCGCCTGGTCTACACTTCAACGCCCAGCGTGACCCACCGTGCCACGCATCCGGTGGAAGGCGGCACCGCCGACACCGTGCCCTACGGCGAAGGCTTCAAGGCGCCGTATGCCACCACGAAGACGATCGCCGAAAAGGCGGTGCTCGCCGCCAACGATGCATCGCTGGCGACGGTCGCGTTGCGCCCGCGCCTGATCTGGGGTCCGGGCGACCACCAGATCCTGCCGCGCCTCGTGTCGCGTGCCCGCGCCGGTCGCCTGCGCATCGTCGGCAGTGGCGAGAACCACGTCGACACCACCTACATCGACAACGCCGCGCAGGCCCACTTCGACGCCTTCGACCGCCTGGCACCCGGTGCGGCCTGCGCGGGCAAGGCGTACTTCATCTCCAACGGCGAGCCATGGCCCATGCGCAAGCTGCTCAACGCGATGCTGGAGTCGGCCCATGCGCCGCGCGTCGAGAAGCACCTGTCCTTCAAGACCGCGTATCGCATCGGTGCCGTGTGCGAAACCCTGTGGACGGTGCTGCCGTTGAAGGGCGAGCCGCCGATGACGCGCTTCCTGGCCGAACAGCTCAGCACTGCGCACTGGTACGACATGGCGCCGGCGCGACGCGACTTCGGTTACGTACCGCGCGTGTCGATGGAAGAAGGATTCGAGCGCCTGCGCGCCTGGCTGCGCGATCATCCGGTGTAGGAAAGGGCTTCAACCCCGGCCTCTCTCCACCAAGGATGCCGTAGCCATCAGACCCATCACTCTCCTGCCGCGCTGCGGCGCGCTCATCGGCGCGTGTACGGCGAGTTGGTCGAGGCGCGGGCTCAAGCCCCTCCTACAGAAAGCCTGACCTTCACGCCCGAATCACGACACTGAAGCGTGTCCGTATCGCACCGCGCGGAAATCACGCGGCGATGACTCCCCGCGTTCCAGCATGGCGCACGCCACTACCGGCTGCATAGCTGGCCACAGCCCAAAGGAGTTTCCATGCTGCGCTACGCCATCATCTTCTTCGTCATCGCCCTCATCGCCGCCGTGTTGGGTTTCAGCGGCATCGCGGGTGCCGCCACCAACATCGCGTGGGTACTGTTCGTCGTCTTCGTGATCCTGGCGATCATCTCGCTGTTGCGCGGCAAGCGCGTCTGACCTCTCCACCGTCTCTCCCCGCCGGGATGGCAGGACGCCATCGAGCCCGCCCCGAGCCTGCATGAAGCAGGCCAACGGGCGGGCAGGGCATGCAGGCTTTGCCGCTAGAATGGCGGCATGGACCTGTCTCCGTTCGATGCCCTGAAACCCCTCGCCGGTCGCGCACTCGAAGCCGCGCTCAACCAGGCGATCGCGCTTGATCCCGACACATCGGCGGCGCTGCGTCCTCTTGAAGGCCGCCGCATCCAGCTGGTGGTCGATGCTCCGCCCCTGGCAATGGACATCATGGTCGGCGGTGGCCGCCTGCAGGTAGGTCCGGCCAGTGAAGTGCTGGAAGCCGATCTCGCCGTGCGCAGCACGCTCGGCGGACTGCTCGGTCAACTCCCTTTCCTGCGTCGCGACAACGCAACCCCGGTCGGCAAGGTCAAGGTCTCCGGCGACGCCGAGCTCGCACGCCGCCTGCAGACGCTGGCCACGCGCTTCGATCCAGACTGGTCGCTGCCGTTCACCCGGGTGTTCGGTGACGTGATCGGCGTGCAGGTGGCGAATGCCGTGCGCGCCGGTCTGCAACAGGCCCGCATTGCCGCGGGCAACCTTGCGGAAAGTGCCGCCGAGTACGTGACCGAAGAATCGCGCGACGTGGTCGGCCGCGACGAACTCAATGCCTTCCATGATGACGTCGATGCCATGCGCGACGACGTGGAGCGGTTGGCCGTCCGCATCGGCCGCCTCGCCGCGCGCGTGGAGCACCGCGCATGAAGTCGGTGTTGAGGGCCAGCCGCATCGGCCGCGTGCTGCTCCGCTATCGCCTGGACGACCTGCTCGAAGGCACGCCGGTCGAGCGTTGGCTGAAGCTGGGACGCCCGTTCGTGCCGCGTGCATCGGCGGAGATCGCCGCACAGCCGCGGGGTGCGCGACTGCGCCTGGCGCTGCAGGAACTCGGGCCCATCTTCGTCAAGTTCGGGCAGATCCTGTCCACCCGCCGCGATCTCATCCCGCCCGACATCGCCGAAGAACTCACCCTGCTGCAGGACCGCGTGGCGCCGTTCGATGGCGATGTCGCGCGTGCGCTGGTGGAACAGGAGCTGGGCCGGCCGATCATCGAGGCCTTCGAGCATTTCGACACCACGCCGCTGGCTTCCGCGTCCATCGCGCAGGTGCATGCGGCCACGCTGCCCGGTGGGCGCGAGGTGGTGGTGAAGGTGCTGCGCCCGGATATCCGCCGGCAGATCGCCGGGGACATCGCGCTGCTGGAGAGCATCGCGGCCATCGTCGACCGCGCGCATCCGAACGCCGACAAGATCCGCCCGCGCGAGATCGTCGCCGAGATCGAGAACACGCTGGCGGCGGAACTCGACCTGCAGCGCGAGGCCGGCAATGCCAGTCTGCTGCGGCGCAACTGGGCGGACTCGCCCGACCTGTACGTGCCCGAGGTGATCTGGTCGCACACCGCCGAGCGCGCGATGACGATGGAACGCGTGCGCGGCATCCCGTCCGACGACATCGCCGCACTGGATGCCGCGGGCATCGACCGCAAGGCACTCGCCGCCAAGGGCGTGCGCGTGTTCTACCAGCAGGTGTTCCGCGACAACTTCTTCCACGCCGACGCGCACGCCGGCAACATCTGGGTGGATCCGGAGCGGAAGACCGATCCGCGCTTCATCGCGCTGGATTTCGGCATCATGGGCCAGCTCTCGCGCGACGATCAGTACTGGCTCGCCGAGAACTTCATGGCGATCTTCAACCGCGACTACCGTCGCATCGCCGAACTGCACGTGCAGGCGGGATGGATGCCGGCGCACATCCGCATCGACGAACTCGAAGCCGCCGCGCGCGCCGTCTGCGAACCCTACTTCACCCGCCCGCTCAGCGAGATTTCGCTGGCCGAGGTGCTGGCCAAGCTGTTCCGCACCGCGCAGCGCTACGAGCTGACCCTGCAGCCGCAGCTGATCCTGCTGCAGAAGACCCTGCTCAACATCGAGGGCGTGGGCCGGCAGCTGGACCCGCAGATCGATATCTGGGCGGTGGCGCGGCCGGTGCTGGAACGCATCCTGATGGAGCGCTACAGCCCGCAACGCGCCGCGCAGGAGTTCCGCAAGCGCCTTCCCGAGATCATGACCCACGCGCCGGACATGCCGCGCCTGGTGCATGCATGGCTGAGCCAGCAGGTGGAAGGCCGGCACGAGTTGGCGATGCGTTCCAAGGACCTCACCGAACTGACCCAGACGATGAAGGGCATGCAGCGCCGCGTCGTCGCCGCGATCCTCGGCGTGGGCCTGCTGATCGTCGCGGCCGTGCTGTATGCGCTGGAAGCGGGTGGGCCACGCCTGCTCGACGTGCCCGCTTCCGCGTGGATCGCCGGCATCGGCGGGTTGTGGGCGTTGCTGGCGGCGTGGCCGCGGCGCTGAGGTGGAACGCTCCGCGCAAGCGCGATTGCGTATCAGCGTCACCGGAATCGTAGACGAAGAATTCCCCGGCTGGATCGAGTTCCATATCGACGAGGCGTCAGGGCGCCGACATCGAGGCATCGAGAAGATGCCGGTCGTTGGTTATGCGGACCAGGCGCTTCCCTGCGATGGATGGATTGCCTGCAACGTGCTCGGGCACGTGGATCGCGATGGCCGTCGGTGCCTGGAGGTCGATACCTCGCCCTGGCACGTCGAGACGGACGAGGGCGTCTACCGCTTTGTCGTCGACGCATCGGATGTGGACGAAGCGCAGTCCTGAGCCTCACGTATCCGCGCGCGTGGCGCGCCGACGTCCCCACGCCAACCACCAGCCCAGCCACACCTGCACGGGAAAGGTCAGCAGGCAGGCGAGGGTGAACCAGCGCGGGAAGTCTTCCCACGCGAGCCAGACCAGGGTCACGCCGAGGGCCAGGTACAACGCGAGGAACACCCAGGCGTGCGCGGTCTTCGCGACTGCCGCCACACCGACCATCAGCATGCTGCCGGCCGCGCCGGCCATGACGACCCACAGCAGGTCGTAGGCCAGCCGCGCGTCACCGCCCGGAGGCAAGCGCAGCGCCGCCGCGAGTTCACCGCCGATCTGGTTGACCAGAGGCAACGCGTAGAGCGACACGACGCATGCCAACACGCTGCGTAACACGACAACCATGCGACGAGGCATGAGTGCGCTTCCATGAACAGATGAGGCATTGGAGCACATCGATCACGCGCATTGACACGATGGCAACGATTCCTTCGCATGCCGTGCGCGTGGCGCACGCTACCGTGGCACCTCATTCATACGGGAGCCTTCCCATGAGCCACCTGACGGGAAAACGCGTCGCCATCCTCGCCACCGACGGCTTCGAGCAATCCGAGTTGACCGAACCGATGCGCGTACTGCAGTCGCACCACGCGCAGGTCGACATCGTCTCGCTCGATGGCGGGCGCATCCAGGGCTTCAAGCACTTCGACAAGGGCGACCAGGTGGACGTGGATCATGTGCTGTCCGAAGTCTCCGCCAAGGACTACGACGCGCTCGTCATTCCCGGGGGGCTGTTCAATCCGGACGCCCTGCGCGTGGACGACCAGGCACTGGCCTTCACCCGCGGCTTCTTCGAAGCCGGCAAACCAGTCGGTGCGATCTGCCACGGCCCGTGGGTGCTCGCCAACGCCGACGTGCTGCGTGGCCGCACCGTTACCTCGGTGCCCAACATCCGCAAGGACCTGGAGAATGCGGGCGCGAACTGGAAGGACGACGAAGTCATCGTCGACAAGGGCTTGGTCACCAGCCGCACACCGGAGGATCTGCCCACGTTCTGCGCCAAGCTGGTGGAGGAGATCGCGGAAGGGAGGCATGGCGGGCAGCGCCGCTCGGCGTGATCCCTGGCGCGCCGCCGGCCTTCAGAGCGGCGGCGTTTCCGCAGCGGGTGCGCAGCGCGGCAGCGGCAACGGGCCATACACCTTGAAGGTGCCGGCGAAGCCGCCCTGCTCGACCACATAGACCGCGCGTGCTCGCGTGTCGACATGCAGGAACTGCTGATACCCGTCGGCTACATGGCCCATGTCCGACAGGGGTGTTCCGAGTGATTGCTGGAGCTCGCGTGGCCAGTAGTGCATCTTCGGCCATGCCTGTTGGATGCCATACGGACTGGCGAAAGGCTTCAGGCGCGCGATCACGCACGCGATGGTCGCGTCATGCGTGGGGGCAGCGGGCGGCGCGAGGGGCGAATCGAGCGCCTGCAGCAGGAACACCAGGGTGAGCACCGACATCGCGATGTCCTCGAACGGCTGACCGCATCGTGCCGGAGTCCGTCCGTTCCGCCTAGGGGCCTTACAACGGGATTCGTGCCACGTTCATGCCCTGCGGTCTGCGCGACAATGGCCGCCCGTTTCGCGGAGATGCCCGTGATCCCTCGCTTACTCATCCTCCTGCTGGCCTGCCTGCTGCCGTGGCAGGCGCTCGCCGCCGACGCCCCGCTGCGCATCATGAGCTTCAACATCCGCCTGCCGGCCGAGAGCGATGGCGTGGACTATTGGGAGACGCGCAAGCCGCTGGCGGTGCGCATGCTGCGCGAGCAGCAGCCCGACGTGATCGGCCTGCAGGAACTGGTGCAGGCGCAGGCCGAGTACTTGGCGCGCGAATTGCCGGCGTACGCGTGGTTCGGTCGCGGTCGCAATGCCGATGGCGGCGGCGAGCACATGGGCGTGTTCTACCGGAAGGACCGCCTGAAGGTGGTCGAGTCCGGCGACTTCTGGCTGTCCGATACGCCCGACGTGCCGGGCAGCATCACCTGGAACCATCTCTATCCGCGCATGGTGACCTGGGCGCTGTTCGAGCAGCGCAGCGACGGCAAGCGCTTCTACCTGTTCAACACCCACCTGCCGTACCGCGACCAGGACGAGGCCGCACGCCTGAAGGGCGCGCAGGCCATCGCGCGCCGCCTGGCCGCGTTGCCGGCCGGGGTGCCGGTGGTGCTGACCGGCGACTTCAACACCGCGCCGGACAGTCAGGTGCACGCCGTGCTCGCGCAGACGCTGCAGGATGCGTGGACCACCACGCCGCGGGTGGAAGGCAGTGAAGCGACGTTCCATGGGTTCACGGGCAACGCCGACAAGCGCATCGACTGGGTCTTCGTCCGCGGCGTGCAGCTGGAATCGATCGCCTCGATCACCACGCGCTGGGGCGGACGCTATCCGTCCGACCACTTCCCGCTGCTGGCGACGCTGCGGCTGCCGTAAGCCTGCGTTGCCTGTCGAAGGTGCGCAGGCGAGGCTCGATGTGAGAACCGAGCGCCGAATCCCAGCGATGGCGTTCCGAGCCTCGCAGATGGCGCTCAATGTGAGACAGATGGAGCTCCCGAGCTCCATCGATCGAGCTCCGAAAGCCATCCCATCGCATTCCGAGTGCCATCGATGGCTCTCCGAGCCTCGCGGGTGGAGCTCAATGTGAGACAGATGAAGCTCCCGAGCTCCATCGATCGAGCTCCGAAAGCCATCCCATCGCCTTTCGAGTGCCATCGAGGGCTTTCCGAGCCTCGCGGATGGAGCTCAATCTGAGACAGATGGAGCCCCGAGCTCCATCGATGGCATGGGAGAGCTCGATCGTTGGCATTCCGAGCCCCATCGACGGAGCTCCGGGCTCCATCGCCGGGCTCCGAGGCCGGTGTACAAGGCTCAGTGTGAGGCGGAGGGGGCTCGCCAGGCGTTCGCGACGTTCAGGCGCGCGATGAAGGTTTTTCCCTTCGCCCCGCTTGCGGGGCGAAGGTGCCCGGAGGGCGGATGAGGGGCGGGCGCGATGGTCGGGCACGAGGGATGTGTCGTCGCGGCCGCGCCTCTGGCAACAGTACGGGCGCGTTGTACGTCGCCTCTTCGTTCGCCCCTCCCCCGCCTTCGGCACCCTCTCCCCGCACGCGGGGAGAGGGGAGCATCTGCAGGGGAGAGGGGAACATCTGCGCGGGAAAGGATCTTCTGCGAGCGCGAAAACGAGAACGGCCCCTTGCGGGGCCGTTCCGTCTCACGTCATGCGGATTACTTCGCGGGCGCCGCCGCCGGCGCGCCGGCCTTCTTGGCGAAGTCGCCCGCCAGGAACACGCTCAACGCCTCCGGTTTGAAGTGCTTGCGGATCGCGGCGTTCACCTGGTCCACCGTCAGTGCGGCGTACTTCGCATCCAGGTCGGCGGTGAACTGCATGGTGCGACCGAAGAACAGCTGGTCGGCCAGCATGCCGGCGACGCTGCCGTCGTCCGCGCGGCCCTGTTCGCGTTCGGTCAGCATGCCGGCCACGGCGTCCTTCAGCTCTCCGGCGGTGATGCCGTCCTTGACGAGTTTCGTCAGCTCCTCGCGCACCAGCGCTTCCACCTTCGCCATGTTCTCCGGCGCCGCGATGGCCTGGATGCTGAAGCTGCCGGCATCGTCCTGGCCGGTGCGGCTGTCGTCCGCGCGCACGCCGCTGGAGACGCCGTAGCTCAGGCCCTCCTGCTGGCGGATGCGATCACCCAGGCGCGACTTCAGCGCGCCACCGCCGAACACGCGGTTGGCGATCACCATCGCCGGGTAGTCCGCATCGGTGACCTTCAGCGACAGGTTGTGCCGGGCCAGCAGCACGGCATTGGGCTTGTCCGGCGTCTCGAAGCGCGCCTGCTTCGCCGCCACGTCGGTGTAGCCGGTGGCGATGGGCGCGTACGGCTTGCCGCTCTTCCAGTCGGTGAACAGCTGCTCCAGCTGCGCGCGCACGGCGGCGGGGTCGAAGTCGCCGACGATGGCGATCTCGCCGTTGGCGGTGCCGTACACGTCGCGGTGGAACGCGCGTACGTCGTCCAGCTTCAGCGCCTTCAGTTCCGCCAGCGATTCGTCCAGCGTGCGGTTGCGCAGCGGATGGCCGGCCGGCCACGGGTCGAAATACTCCGCCAGCGCGCGACCGGCGATCGCCCCCGGCTCCTGCCGCGAGGCTTCCATGCCGGTCAGTGCCTGCAGGCGCAGCTGCTCGAACTCGCTTTCAGGGAACGCCGGATTGCGCAGGACGTCGGCGGCCAGCGCCAGGGCATCGGCCAGGTGTTCGCGACGCGTCTGCAGGCCGATGCTGGCACCCTGCAGGCTTCCGCCCACGCTGCCCTGCGTCTTCAGCTGTTCAAGTCGCTGGTCGATCTGCTCGCGCGTCATCGTCTTGCTGCCGCGCATCAGCATGGCGCCGGCCATGCCGGCGGCACCTTCGCGGCCGGTGAGCGCGGCTTCATCGGCAAAACGGAAGTTGGCATCGACGATCACGGTGCCGCCACGGGTCTTCTTCGGCAGCAGCGAGACTTTCAGGCCGTCGCCCAGCGTGAAGGTCTGGGTTCTTGCCTCGATGTTCTTCGGCGAGGGATCGAACTGCTCGCCGGCGCTGACGGCGGTACCGCCGGTGTACCCGTCCACCAGCGATGCGACCGCAGGCGCGGCCGGGATCTCCACCCGCTCCGGGGTGGTGGTGGGAATGAAACGGCCCAGCGTGCGGTTGCTCGACTTCAGGTATGCGGCGGCGACGCGGTTGACATCGTCGGCGGTGACCTTCGCGATGGCGTCGCGACTGGTGAACAGCAGGCGCCAGTCACCGGCGGACTGGAACTCGGACAGGCCCATGCCCACGGCATTGACGTCGGTGAAGTACAGATCGTAGGCGTTGCCGATGCGCTGCTTCGCCTCGTCCACCTCCTGTTGCGTGACCGGGCGGGCGGCGAGCTGCTCGACCTGCTTCAGCAGTTCGGCTTCGGTCCTCGCGGCGTCGCCGTCGTTGGGCACCACGGCCACCACGGTCAGCAGTCCGGGGTCGCGCATGGATTCGCCGTTGGCGCCGCTGCCAGCGGCAAGCTTGGTTTCCACCAGCGCCTTGTGCAGGCGGCCGCCGGGCGTGTGTCCCAGCACGTTGGCCAGCACGCTCAGCGGCGCGTTGTCCGGGTGCGCCACCGCCGGAGCGTGGTAGGCGGCCGCGACCAGCCGCAGGTTGCCGACGCGGCGCACGGTGACTTCGCGCTCGCCATCCTGCGCCGGTTCCTGGGTGTAGAAGCGGGGCAGCGGGCGGGTGGGCTTCTTCAGTGCGCCGAAATGGCGCGCGACGCGGGCGAGCGCGTCGTTGGTGTCCACGCGGCCGGCGAGGATGAGGGTGGCGTTGTCGGGCTGGTACCACTGCCGGTAGAACGCCTGCAGCTTGTCGATCGGCACGCCCTCCACGTCGCTGCGTGCGCCGATGGTGGTGTTGCCGTAGTTGTGCCACAGGAACGCCGTCGAGCGGATGCGCTGGAACAGCACGCCACCGGGGCTGTTCTCGCCCGCTTCCAGCTCGTTGCGGACCACGGTCATCTCGCTGTCGAGGTCCTTCTTCGCGACATTGGAGTTGACCATGCGGTCGGCTTCCATCTTCAACACCCACTCGAGGGTGTCGGTGTTGGCCGGGAACGAAGCGAAGTAGTTGGTGCGGTCCAGGCCAGTGGTGGCGTTGAAGTCGATGCCGCGTTTCTTCATCTCGCCGCTGATGTCGGACTGCGTGGGCGTGCCCTTGAACAGCAGGTGCTCCAGCAGGTGCGCCATGCCGGTCTCGCCGTAGTTCTCGTGCACCGAACCCACGCCATAGACCAGGTTGACGGTCACGGTGGGCTTGGTGGCATCGGGGAACACCAGCACGCGCAGGCCGTTGGACAGCGTGTACTCGCTGATGCCTTCGATGCTGGGGCCGGCGGTGATGCCCTTGGGCAACGCGGGCGCGGCGTAGAGGCTCGTGGGCTGGCCCAGGGCAAGCGCCACGGCCAGGCCGAGTGCGACAATGAAACGGGGTGACTTCATCCACAATCCTCCATCAGGGCCGCGTGCGTCCATCGCGTGCGGCGAACCCCGAGTTTCGCAGATTTGGAAGGCACGCAGATTCATGGATTACGGTGAGACGAAAACGGGCGATGGCGCATTGCCCGTGCTGTATGCCGATGCGCAGATCGCGGTAGTCAACAAGCCCGCGGGTGTCATGGCGCACGACAGCAAGCTGGCCGGTGGGGAAACGGATTTCGTCGCCGACCGGCTGCGCATGCAGTTCGGCCGCCCCATCTTCCTGATCCACCGGCTGGACCGCGCCACCAGCGGTTGCCTGCTGGTGGCATTCGACCGCGACAGCGCATCGACGCTGGGCAAGGTGTTGATGTCGCGCGAAGTGGAGAAGGATTACCTGGCCGTGTGCCGTGGCTGGCCGGAGCCGGACTTCATCGTCGACCATCCGCTGGATGGCGGCCCGGGCAAGCCGGACAAGAAGCCATCGGTGACGCATTTCGTGCGCTTGGCGACGGGCGAGCTGCCGCTGCCGTCCGCCGGTTTCGAGACCTCGCGCTACGCGCTGCTGCGATGCCAGCCGGAGACAGGCCGCTTCCGCCAGATCCGCCGACACCTGAAGCACGCGTTCCATCACCTGATCGGCGACACCAGCCATGGCGATGGCCGCCACAACCGGAACTTCCGCATGCAGGGCGTGCACCGCATGCTGCTGCACGCGGTGCGGCTGTCGTTCCCGCATCCGGTCACGGGCGAACGCATCGAAGCGGTGGCGCCGTTGGATGCGGAGTTCCGCAAGGCGTTCGCCCTGTTCGGGTGGGAAGAAGACCTGCGGTAGTCGTGCTCTCTGTAGGAGCGACGTGAGTCGCGACCGCAGAAGTGAAATGCCGGGATGGTCAGACAAGGAACGGTCGTATCGGCGAGGCTGCTTGTCCTGGAACGTCAGCGGCTTTCATGGCGTTCGGTCGCGACTTACGTCGCTCCTACAGAGAGCAGCGTCACGCCACCCGCAGCGCTGCCAGCACCATCAGCGCTACGGCGCACAGCATACCCAGCAGCCAGACCAGGCTGCGCAGCGATTGTCTGTCCGCCAGGTAGAACACGCCATGCAGGACGCGTGCGGCAACGAAGCCCAGCGCCAGCGGCGTCACCGTCTCTGCCGGCACGCCGGCCAGCTGCGCCATCAACACGCCGGCGACGAAGGCCGGGAACGCCTCGAAGCCGTTGAGGTGCGCGGCATTGGCGCGCTGCACCTTGTAGTTGCCTTCCTGCTTGGCGATCCAGGCGCGCGGGTTGCGGTTGTTGTAGCGCTCGCCCGACCGCTTGGCGATGAAGACCCACAGATACGGCAGCAGCGCGGTGACGAGGATGCACCAGTAGGCGATGGACATGAGCGGTTTCCCTCCGAGGATGCCGCAGGGTAGTGCGTACGGCAGTGGGGCGTCCATGGGCGGGTGCCCTCTCCCTGCGCAGCGGTGAGAGGGTGCCGAAGGCGGGTGAGGGGCGAACGGAGGCATCATCTTGGATCTGCGCGCTCGCATTGCCGAGTTCGACGATGGCGGAGAGACATCGCACGGAGCATCACCGCGCTCGCCCCTCATCCGCCCTTACGGGCACCTTCTCCCCGCAGGCGGGGAGAAGGAACAAAAACGGCGCCTTTCGGCGCCGTCTTCGTATCGCTTGGTGCAGCCGGCTTACTTCTTCGCCGGTTCCGCCTTCATCATCGTGTCGCGCGCGGCCTTGAACGGATTGCCTTCGTACCAGTTCGGCCACGTGTCGGCCACGGCCAGGTCCTTGCCCACGCCGTACAGCGCCTGCAGGTCCTGCACCACGCCGTCCAGCTTCCAGCCTGCGTGCACTTCGTCGCTGGCCTGGTGGTAGCGCTTGGCGTATTCCTCGCTCGCCGCCTTGCCGGCTTCGACGCCGCCTTCCAGCAGGTCGTTGCCACCCTTGGCGTACAGCGCGGGCACGCCGGCCTTGGCGAAGTTGAAGTGGTCGCTGCGGAAGTAGTAGCCGCCGGCCGGGTTGCCTTCCTCGGCGAGCACGCGGCCCTGCTGGTCGGCGTAGACCTTCAGCATGTCTTCCAGTTGCGAGTTGCCCTTGCCGGTCACCACGAAGTCGCGCGACTTGCCGCCCACGCTCATGGCGTCGAGGTTGATCACGCCGGCGATCTTGTCGAGCGGGAAGGTCGGGTGCGCGACGTAGTACTTGGAACCCAGCAGGCCGGATTCCTCCAGCGTCACCGCCACGAACACCACCGAACGCGCAGGCTTGGGGTCCTGGTGAGCGAACGCTTCGGCGATCTCCAGGATGCCGGCCACGCCGGTGGCGTTGTCGACTGCGCCGTTGTAGATGTTGTCGCCCTCTTCGCCCTCGTGCTTGCCCAGGTGGTCCCAGTGGGCCATGTACAGCACGGCTTCGTCGGGCCTGCTGCTGCCCGGCAGCACGCCGATGACGTTGCGTGAGGTCTTCTCGGTGATGCTGCTCTTCAGCGAGGCGGACAGCTGCGCCTTCAGCGGCACCGGCTTGAAGCCGCGCTTGCCGGCGCTGGCGTAGGCCGCGTCCAGGTCCACGCCGGCATCGGCGAACAGCTGCTTCGCGGCTTCCGCGCTCAGCCAGCCCTGCAGCGGGATGCGCTTCTCCGGATCATCCTTGGCGGGCAGGTCGTACTGCGGGCCGGCCCAGGAGTTCTTCACCACGTCCCAGCCATAGCTGGCGCCGGGCGTGTCGTGCACGATCAGCGCGGCGGCGGCGCCCTTGCGCGCGGCTTCCTCGAACTTGTACGTCCAGCGGCCGTAGTAGGTCATGCGGTTGCCGCCGAACAGGGCTTCGTCCTTGGCGTGGAAGCCGGGATCGTTGACGAACATCACCACGGTCTTGCCGGTCCAGTCCTGGCCGGCGTAGTCGTTCCACTTCTGCTCTGGTGCATCGACGCCATAGCCGACGAACACCAGCTCGCTGGCGTCCAGCTTGACCTCGGTCTCGCCGGTACGGGTGCCGATGACGTAGTCGGTGCCGAACTTCAGGTCGCGCTTGCCGGTGGACGTGGTCAGCGACAGCGTGGTCGCGGCCTCGTCGGCGGTGGTCTCCACCATCGGCACGTCCTGGAAATAGCTGCCGTTGTTGCCCGGCTGCAGGCCGATGCGCTTCATCTGCGCTTCGAGGTAGGCGGTGGTCTTCTCTTCGCCGACCGAGCCGGGCGCGCGGCCTTCGAACTCGTCCGACGCCAGCGCGTTCACCATGTCGGCGAAGTCGCCCTCAGTGATGTCGGCGGTAAAGGTGTGCGCCGCAGCGGGCGGCGTGGCGGCTTCGGGCGCGGGGGCCGGGGCCTCGGCTTCGCGCTTGCATGCCGTCAGTGCGACGGAAGCGGCAAGCAGGAGCATCAACTTGCGGGACATCGGGATTCCTCAACGAAAGGAATCCCGATTCTAGCGGCAATGGACAGGCCGGGCCTGTGCCATGCGCCGCGGTTCGCCGTCCTTACTCGGTCGGGGCCCTGTCGGTGCTGTACGGCGTGGCCGTGGCGCCGGTCACCGGGCCGGTCTTCGCACTGCTGTGCACGTACAGGGTGACCGGGCGCTCGAACACCAGCGCGCCTTCGACGACGGCGTTCGGTCCGATGATGATGCGCGGGGGACGCTTGCTGTCGGTGTTGAAGAAGCCGGTGGGCTTCTGTACGCGCACGCCGCCGCGCACATGGGACCCCACGCCCACGGTGATGTCGCCGCGCACGGTGTGGATGCTGCCGCTGACCTGGGTGGCGACCAGGCCGATGGCGCCATTGACGGTCTCGATGTCGCCGCCGATCACGCCGCCGTGGTCGATGAAGATGCTGCCGTTGACGGTTTCGACGTCCTTGCGGATCTGCACGTCCTTGCCGGCACGGACGGAGCCGTTCACGGTTTCCAGCGAATCCACGCGTGCTTTGTCGCCCACGTTGATGCTGCCGTTGACGGTGCTGGCATCCTCGGCGGTGGCGCCATCCCCGATGCGGATGCTGCCGTTGACGGTGTCCAGGTCGGCATAGGTCTGGCCGGCCTCGGCGGTGACACTGCCGTTCACCTTGGAGATCTCCTGTTGGGCCAGCGCGGGCGTGGCAGCCAGGGCCAGGGTCAGCAGCAGGACGGTGCGGGTACGGGTCATGGGGTCATCCTTCGGGTGGTGTTGATGACTGTGATGCGCGCGGGGAGGGAAAGGTTTAGCCCGGCCGTCATCGGGGACGCCATGGCACCACGCTTCGCTACAATCGTCACCTGCCTGAAGTCACTGGAATCCTGCCGTGTCCGCATCCCCCCCGCCTGAAGACAACATGCGCGTGAAGCGTCCCAAGCCCGTCGTGCTGCTGATCCTGGATGGCTGGGGGCATCGCGAAGATCCCGCCGACAACGCGCTGGCGCAGGCCACGCTGCCGAACTGGCACCGCCTGCTGGCGAACGCCCCGCACACGCTGATCCACACCGAAGGCCGCCATGTGGGCCTGCCCGATGGGCAGATGGGCAATTCGGAAGTGGGGCACATGAACCTGGGGGCGGGCCGCATCGTCTACCAGGACCTGACCCGCATCGACGCCGCCATCGAGGACGGCAGCTTCTTCGCCAATGCCGAACTTGTCGCTGCCTGCGAGGCCGCCAAGGCCGACGGCAAGACCCTGCACGTGTTCGGCCTGCTGTCGCCGGGCGGCGTGCACAGCCATGAACTGCACATCTTCGCGATGCTGGACCTCGCCAAGCGCCAGGGCGTGCCGCGCGTCGCCGTGCATGCCTTCCTGGACGGCCGCGACACGCCGCCGAAGTCGGCCGAACCCAGTCTGCGCGCGCTGCAGGACCTGTGTGCGGAGCTCGGCAACGCGCACATCGCCTCGGTCAGTGGCCGCTACTACGCGATGGATCGCGACAAGCGCTGGGACCGCCTGCGCCTGGCGTGGGACGCGATGGTGGAGGCACGCAGCGACCACCATGCCGCCAGCGGCGTGGCCGCGCTGGAAGCCGCATACGCGCGCGGCGAGAACGATGAGTTCGTGCTGCCCACCGTGATCGATGGCGCGCGACCGATGGCCGACGGCGATGCCGTGGTCTTCATGAACTTCCGCGCCGACCGCGCGCGCCAGCTGACGGCGGCGTTCGTGTCGCCCGCGTTCGACGGCTTCGATACACGCAAGCCGTCGCTGGCCCGCTTCGTCTGCCTGACCGAGTACGACGCCAAGCTCCCCGCGCCGGTGGCGTTCGCGCCGGACGACCTGCGCCAGACCTTCGGCGAACTGCTGGCGGATGCGGGCCTGACCCAGTTGCGCATCGCCGAGACGGAGAAATACGCGCACGTGACGTTCTTCTTCAGCGGCGGACGCGAGGATGTGTTCGCCGGCGAGGAACGCATCCTGATCCCCAGCCCGAAAGTGGCCACCTACGACCTGCAGCCGGAAATGAGTTGCCCCGAGCTGACCGCGAAGCTGGTGGAGGCCATCGGCTCGGGCCGCTTCGACGCCATCATCTGCAACATCGCCAATCCCGACATGGTCGGACACAGCGGCGACCTGCATGCCGCGATCCTCGCCGCGCAGGCGGTGGACGTGGCCATCGGTGAAGTGGATGCCGCCGTGCGCAAGGCCGGTGGTGCGCTGCTCATCACCGCCGACCACGGCAACCTGGAAATGATGCGCGATCCGGCTACCGGCCAGCCGCACACCGCACACACGGTCGGCCCGGTGCCGCTGGTCCTCGTGTTGCCAGAAAGCGCGGGCCCGCGTGCGGTGACGTTGCGCAGCGGGGGTGCGTTGCGCGACGTGGCGCCGACGCTGCTGGCCCTGCTGGGCCTTGCGCAGCCGGCCGACATGAGCGGCCGCAGCCTGATCGACGCCTGATGCACAGCCGCGCGCGCACTGCGTTCACCGCGCTCCTGCTCGCCGGCCTGGCCGTCGCGGCGGTTGCGCCGGCGCAGAATCCACGCGAAACCGAGCGCAAGCTGGAGCGCGTGCGCAACGAGCTGAAGTCGATCGCGCAGGAGCGCCGCAAGCTGGAAGGCGAGCGTGGCACGGCGTCGCGCCAGCTGCGCGATGCGGACGAGCAGGTCGGTCGCACGACGCGGTCGCTGTCCGAGACCGAAGCGGCCCTGCGTCGCGAGGCCGCCGCGCTGCAGGCGCTGCAGCAGAAGCGCGATGCCATGCAGGCGCAGCAAGCGTCGCAACGCCGGCAGCTCACGGCCCTGGTGCGTGCGGCCTACCAGCAGGGCGACGATGCACCGTTGAAGGTGCTGCTGTCGCAGGATCGCGTGGCCGATGCGAACCGCTTGCTGGCCTACCACCGCTACGTGCAGCGGGACCAGGCGCGGCGCATCGCGACTTTGAACACCGAGCTGGCGGCGTTGGACCAGGTGGAGCGCGATATCGTGGCTCGCCGCACCGAACTGGACACGGCGCGGACAAGGCAGCGCGAGCAGGTCTCGCAACTGGAGAAGGCCCGCAGGACACGCGCGAGCCTGGTCGCGGACCTGGACGAGCGATACCAGGATCGTGCCGCCAAGGAAAAGGCGCTCGGACAGGACGCGCGTTCGCTGCAACGCCTGCTGGACAACCTGCGCGCCGCCGCCGCGCGTGCCGAGGCCGAACGTCGTGCCGCCGCGCGCCGTGAAGCTGCTGCGGCAGCGGCACAGAAGCGCGACAGTGCCGGAACCGCGTCACGCAGTACGCGCACCCCGCCTGCGCCGCGTCCGGCGGTGGCCTCCGCACCTCCGCTGAAAGTCGGTGGTCTGGGCTGGCCGGTATCGGGCAGCCTGTTGGCGCGCTATGGCGGACGCATGCCCGATGGTCGCGCCAGTACCGGCGTGCTGATCGGCGCACCCTCGGGCACGCCGGTCACGGCGGTGGCGGACGGCACCGTGGTGTTTTCGGAATGGATGACGGGATACGGCCTGATCCTGATCCTCGACCACGGCAACGGCTACATGAGCCTGTACGCGCACAACGACAGCCTGCTGAAGGACAGCGGCGAACGGGTCAAGCGGGGTGATGCGGTGGCGCGTGTGGGGACGTCGGGCGGACAGGGCCAGGCTGCGCTGTACTTCGAACTGCGCCGCAACGGCCAGCCGGTCGACCCTGCATCGTGGCTGCAGCGGCGATGAACAGGGCGCCGGGCCCTAACCCGGCTTGAACAAACGGGCCAGGTGGCTTCGCGCATAATCCGGTGAACTTCGCGCCCGTGCGCGAAGTCCCACCAAGCCCCTCCTGGAGCGTCTGCATGCCGCTGCGTCTTTCCCTGGCCACCCTGACCGTCGCCCTGTTCGCGTGCATGCCGGCGTGGGCGCAACAGCAGGCGCCACTGCCGGAGACGCCGCCGGTGGTCGCGCCCAGCGACGATCCCGATGCCGCGGAAAACGCCCCGTCGAAGGTGCCGCTGGACGAGATCCGCCGCTACGTGGCCGTGTTCAATGCGGTCAAGGAGGCGTATGTCGAACCGGTCGAAGACCGCGAACTGATGCAGTCCGCCATCCGGGGCCTGTTGCTGGACCTGGATCCGCACAGCACCTACTTCGACAAGGAAGATTCCGACGCGTTCGACGAACAGGCCACCGGCGCCTACGAAGGCATCGGCGTGGAACTGCAGCAGCAGCCCGACCGGACGCTGCTGGTGGTGTCGCCGATCGACGACACGCCCGCCGCGAAGGCGGGCATCAGGTCCGGCGACGTCATCACCGCCATCGACGGCAAGCCGATCAGCGCCGAAGACGGCATGGAGCCGCTGCGCGGCGCGCCGGGCAGCCGGATCGTGCTGACGATCCTGCGCGATGGCACGCCCAAGCCGTTCGACGTGACCCTGGTGCGGGACACCATCCGCATCACCAGCGTGCGCAGCCGCGTGCTGGAGCCGGGCTACGGCTACGTTCGCATCAGCGCATTCCAGACCGACACCGCCGCCGATTTCCAGAAACAGGTGGACAGGCTGCAGGAGAACGGGAAGCTGCGCGGACTCGTGCTGGATCTGCGCAGCAATCCGGGTGGACTACTGCTGGCGGCAGTGCAGGTGGCCGACGACCTGCTCGACAAGGGCAACATCGTCAGCACCCGCGGGCGGATGTCGATCAGCGACTCCAAGTTCGATGCCACGCCGGGCGACCGCTTGAACGGCGCGCCCGTGGTGGTGCTGGTGGACGCCGGCTCGGCCAGCGCCTCTGAAGTGCTGGCCGGCGCGCTGCGCGACAACAAGCGCGCGCGCGTGGTCGGCAGTCGCACCTTCGGCAAGGGCTCGGTGCAGACGGTGCTGCCGCTCGACAACGGCGATTCGGTCAAGCTGACGACTGCGCGCTACTACACGCCCAGCGGCAAATCGATCCAGGCCAGCGGCATCGTGCCCGACGTGGTGGTCAAGCCGGAACAGGATGGCAAGCCGGGCGCGGCGATCGGGCCGGATGGCCAGCCGTACATCACCGAGGCCACGCTGCCCGGTCATCTGCGCGGCGACGAAGAAGGGGCGGCCGGCTACACGCCGGGTGACGTGCTCGACGGTGATGCGCCGATCACGGCGGCGCTGGTCGAACTGAAGAAGGTGGTCGCCACGGCGCGGGCGCCCTCGAGCCAGCAGCGGCGTTGAGCGTTGGCGGGCGTGGGCGCGACATCCGTCGCGAGGCCGGATGCCTGCATCGCGACGGATGCCGCTCCATCGGAAGCGACAAGCGCACCTAGCGCGGCTTCGCCGGCATCGGGAACGGCGTCACCACTTTCTCGCCGGTGGCCGCGTCACGGATCGCCGACTGGCCTTTCCGCTCCACTTCTTCCACCCGGATGATGCTCTGCATCGGCAGGTGCAGGACCTTGGTGTTGCCGAACTCGTCGCGCAGGCGTTCTTCGGTGGGGTCCACCACCAGGCCTTCGTGCACGTCGAACACCAGTTCGCCCACCTCGGTGAATCCCCACAGGCTGCTCGCCGCCACCTTGCGCGCGTACAGCTCGTAGACCTTGGTGTGGTTGTGGAAGGTGACCTTGTAGAGCGTGGTTTTCATGCGGCGATTATAGGAGTGAGCGGAGAGAAGTGAGGAGTGAGTGGCTGCGCAACGCTTTCCTCACTTCTCTCCGCTCACTCCTGCCGTCAGTACCCTTGCCGCTTGCGCATCCGCCGCGCGATGGCGGCGCGCACGAACAGGGCGAACACCACGCCGAACAGGAAGCCGGCGATGTGCGCCGACCACGCCACGGTGCCGAAGGCGGGGCCCGTGTAGGCGAAGACCACCTGCAGCAGTGCCCAGATGCCGATCAGGAGCGAGGCCGGCGCCTTCACGAATTCGAGGAACAGGCCCAGCGGCAGCACCACGCCCAGCTTGGCGGTGGGGAACAGGGCCAGGTAGGCGCCGATGACGGCGGAGATCGCACCGCTGGCGCCGATGATGACGCGGTCGGGTGTTCCGATGCTGAGCACGGCGGCGACGTTCGCTACGGCACCACCCACGAGGAACAGCAGCAGGAACCGCCACGGTCCCATCGCCCGTTCTGCGGGCAGGCCGAAGATCAGCAGGAACACCAGGTTGCCCAGCAGGTGCGCCCAGTCCGCATGCAGGAACAGCGCGGTGAACAGGCGCAGCACCGTGCCGCGCTGCAACGACGCCAGCCAGACCTCCGGCGCCACCATGCCGCCGGTCAGCGCCCCCCATTGGGTCAGCAGGTAGCTCTGCGCGGCCTCCCCGAGGGTCAACGCCCAGCAGAAGGCGGCGGACAGGAGCACCAACAGGGTCGGCGTGGCCCAGCGGACGGGCGGTTTCCGGCGGGACGGGAGGGAAACGAACATGCGTCGGCA
Organism: Pseudoxanthomonas sp. PXM03; assembly: GCF_014852005.1. Taxonomy (GTDB): domain Bacteria; phylum Pseudomonadota; class Gammaproteobacteria; order Xanthomonadales; family Xanthomonadaceae; genus Pseudoxanthomonas_A. The sequence goes on from NZ_JACVAU010000001.1 coordinate 88,937, forward strand.
CTCTACCCGCTCACTGCCGGGCTGCCCATGGTGCGTCGCGGCGAAACTGAATAGGGGCAATGACTTACGACGGATTGTTAGAGTTTAGTTAGCAGGTATACTGCATACGGCGTCGTATGTCGGGAGGGGCTTCCGGCAGGCCGAACGGGTGGACCACAACACCCGCGGCCATGGACGACGCAGGCGCTTTTACCCACGTCTCCGGAGAAATCATTCATGGAATTTGCAAAGAACATCACCCGCGTTTCGGCGCTGGCGCTCGGTATCGCAGGCGTGCTCGCCTATGGCGATGTGCACGCCGCCGCCTTCCAGCTGAAGGAAAACAGCGTCAAGGCCCAGGGCCGCGCGATGGCCGGTGCGGCCTCCGCCAAGGGCGACGCCTCGGTCGTGGTCAACAACCCGGCCGTCATGTCCACCTTCACCGAGCGCACCCTGCAGGCCGACGTCACCGCGATCGACCTGTCCTACGAATTCGAAGGCAGCGGCACCGCCGCGACCGGCACCCCGTTCCAGCAGCCGCTGACCGGCGGCAACGGTGGCGACGCCGGTGACGTGGCCGCCGTGCCGGCCGCTTCCTTCATCCTGCCGCTGAGCGGCGATTTCGAATACCTGACGCTGGGCATGATGATCAGCGCGCCGTTCGGCCTGAAGACCGACTACGACGAGGGCTGGAAGGGCCGCTACCACGCCCTGGAATCGGACGTGAAGATCATCGACCTGACCTTGGCCGCATCGCTCGAGCTGAGCGACCGCTTCTCGGTCGGTGCGGGCTTCATCTACGAGCACGCCGACGTCACCCTGTCCAACGCCGTCGACTTCGGCACCATCATCTGCGGCCGCAGCCCGGCTGCCTGCGTGGGCCCGACGGCGCAATTCGGTCCGCAGCGCAACGACGGTTTCGCCAGCATCAACGGCACCGACAACGGCCTCGGCTGGATCGTCGGCATGAACTGGCGCCCGACCGACAAGCTGTCGCTGGGTTACTCGCACCGCTCCGAGATCGACCATGAACTGGACGGCGACGCAGTGTTCGAAGTGCCTGCCAACGTGCGTGCCGCGCTCGGCAACGGCGTCTTCATCAACGGCGGCGGCGGTGCCGACCTGACCACGCCGGCCATCGATGCCTTCAGCGCCACCTACTACGCCACCGATCGCTTCACCGTGATGGCCGAAGCCACCCGCACCGACTGGTCGTCGCTGCAGGAAATCCGCATCGAGTTCGACAACCCCGCGCAGCCCGACTCGGTCGAGGACTACAGCTGGGACGAGAACTGGTTCTATTCGATCGGCGGCGAATACAAGTTCAGCGACAAGTTCACCTTCCGCGCCGGCGTGGCGCGCGATGACTCCCCGGTCAGCCGTCCCCACCGCACTCCGCGCCTGCCCGACCAGGACCGCATGTGGTACTCGCTGGGCATGACCTGGAACGTGTCCGAGCATTTCGAGCTCAGCGCCAGCTACGTCAAGATCGACATCGTCGATACGCCGGAAGTCGACCTGACCAACAGCACGCGCGCGCGCCTGGTGGGCGACTTCGAGGGTGGCGCCGACCTGTTCGGTGTGGCGATGCAATACAAGTTCTGATCGCTGCACGGATCCGAACCACGAAAAACCCCGCCTCGGCGGGGTTTTTCATTGCCTTCCAGCATCACCGGATCAATACGGAAGACCGGCCACCGGCAGTTCGATCGACCACAGGCTCGCGGCGCCGGTCAGGAACAACGTGCGCCGGTCTTCGCCGCCGAACGCGGCATTGGTGATGTTGGCGTCCACGCGGATCGTGGCCAGCACGTCACCCGCGGGAGAGAACACGCGCACGCGCTGTTGGCCGTGTTCGGTGACATAGATGTTGCCCAGGCAATCCAGTGTCAGGCCGTCGCCGCCGGTGATGCGCGCCAAGTCCCGGCCCGGGCCGGGCACGCCGTCACGCAACGGATAGGCGCGCAACACGTCGCCATCGCCGGTTCCGCCTGCCACGTACAACGTGCCGCCATCCGGCGACAGCGCGATGCCATTCGGATTGCGCAGGCTGTCGTCGACCACCGTTGTCACGCCCTCATGGTGGCGATACACGCGGGTGAGGGGCTGGCCACCGGGCGCGGCCTTGCGCTGGTAGTCGGGATCGGTGAAGTAGAGGGTGCCGTCGGCGGCCATCACCAGGTCGTTCGGGGAATTGAACGGCGCGCCGTCGAACGTCGACACCAGCGGCGTGCGCGTGCCGTCGGCCAGGTCCACCCGCGCCACCTGCTTGCGATCGTGGGTGGCGGCGATGAGGCGGCCGTCCGTATCCAGCGCGAGCCCGTTGCTGCCGCTGTCTTCGACCACGGTTTCCCAGCGGTCCGGCGGGGTGAAGCGGCGGATGCGCGAGGGGAAGCGGCCGTTGTGGACGAAGTCCGACAGATACAGCGCGCCGTCGCGCCACACCGGGCCTTCGTACAGGCGGTTGAGCGCATCGCCAAGCGTGGCGTTCGCCACGCGCGTGGCGGTCAGTTCGCCCTTCGGTGCGGTTCCCGGGAAACCTTGGCAGGTACCGGCCGCGGTCGCCGCAGCGGTAGGAAAGCACAGTACAACAAGCAATGGGACGAGTTTGAGCATAGCAGGCACTCCCTATTCAGCGAAGGGTGGCGCACCGCGCCGCGAAGTCCTCGATGGTTGAGTGGGCGCCCGCAGTCTCCTCAAGCTTCTGGTGGAGCTTGCTTCTCGCGTATTCGACCAATCGAGCGTCATATAGATTGTTCCTCTGCAATCTTCTGAAAAGTTCGTTGCCAAGGAGTTTCTCCAGGATAGCCAGGCGAGCGTCTAGGGAAGGATCGCGATCGCTTCGATTCTGGGGGAAATATCTTGCATCGAAACTTGGCCACCACGGACGGAGCTGGTGCTCCAAGCTGACCATGCTGGCGTCGTACTCATCGACCACCCCCACGAAGTCGAGCGCTTCGATTCTCGTTCTCGCGGTACTCAGGTCGATCTCATTGGGCGGCTCGTAATAGACGCCGCCGCGCGCAAGGAACGATGTCTGGGTATCACACAGCACGTAAGGTCGTTCTTCCAGGCAGCGATGCACCCAATCAGCCAAGCCTGTGTACGAGTCCACTAGGCCTGCACGACGCTCCTGTTCGAAAATGGACGCGATTCTGTCCAGCGGATGCCTCAGCAGTACGATTGGAAAAACCCGCGATAACCGATCAATCGGAAATCTGAAGTGATGACTGCTGAATGCGATAGATGAAGGATCCTCCTTAAGGATAAGTTCAATGTCTTCTTCCACAAGCGTGGACTCGGCATTGGGCCCGTGGACTTCCCGGAATGCGTCGCCGAAATTTCGCCGGAGAATCCAGTCCAGTGTTGACCCGCCATTCTTGAAGATATGGAAGTGCAGCAGGCATGGAGGGATAGTGGCTGTTGACATGGTGATCACCGGGAAAGCCTCCATTCTCGTGCTTGCCGCGAAGTTGTTCCCTGATACGTTAGGCAGCTTGCGCAGGGTGCAAGCGTACCTCGATCCGGTTGCGGCCCTTGTGCTTGGCGGCGTACAGGGCTTCGTCGGCCAGGCGCACCAGAGTGTCGTAGGGCGCGTAACGGTCGGCGGTGAACGACACGCCCATGCTCACCGTGACGCAGAAACCGGTGCCGATCGGCGCGAATTCCAGTGCCATCACCTGCTGGCGGATGCGCTCGGCCAGTGCCTGCGCGGTCTCGGCCCGGGTGTCGCGCAGTACCAGCATGAATTCCTCGCCGCCCAGCCGCGCGAACAGGTCGTCGCTGCGGATGCACCCGCGCACCACGTCCGAGAAACGCTGCAGGACCAGATCACCGGCCTCGTGCCCATGGTCGTCGTTGACCGTCTTGAAGTGGTCCAAGTCGAGCGCGATGACCGCCAGGCCGTGCCCGGCCGAGAGCCAGGCGCCCTGCGACTGCAGTTCGTTGTCCAGGCCGCGGCGATTGAGCGCGCCGGTGAGCGGATCGAACAGCGCGCCACGACGCAGCGGTTCGGCCGCGCGGAAGCTGGCCAGCATCAGCATGCAGAAATTGAGCATGAACCAGATCGACAGGTCCAGATTCACCCAGACCGGATTGGGGCCATAGCGCCCGGTCAGTGCGGCGAGCAGGTCGCCGCCATACAGCCACAGCAACACGAAGCAGCCGGTGATCATGAGCCTGGCCGGCACATGGTCGGGCGCGCTGCGCAGTGCGAGCAGGTGCCGGATCATCACCGCCAGCACGATGACTTCGGTGGCGCTCATCGCAGCGCCCTGCGCGTCAACGCCGCCGCCCGCCACCGCGCCGACCAATGAGAAGCCGATGCACAGCGGCAGCAGCGCACGTTCCCACCCTGTCAGCGCGCGCTGCTGCACGAACTGGATGATCGACCAGGCCAGGCCAGCAAGGCCGGCGCAGGCCAGCAGGCCACCCAGGCCGGCAATCGCTTGCGCGAGCGACGCGTCACCGGCGCGCACCAGCATCTGCGCGGTGCCGTCCAGCATCGCGGCGCCGAGGGAATACAGGAAATGCGCCACGCCCCAGGTGGCGATGCCGCGCACGCCGCGCGAGACCCTGCCCACGTAGAAGAAGAGCGCGAGCAGCACGGCGGCGAGGGCGGAGTCGCTGAGCAGCAGGTTGTAGAAGTCGGTCGTCATGCGTGGGGGCCGTGCTGGCCGTGAAACTCCTTGTCGACGCTAGAACGCAGGATGTGCATCAATCCGGCAGGTGGGATCGGCTGATGTTCACGCAGACAGGGTGAAGGTCCAGCGACGGATGGGGTGGGGACAGCATCGCCGGCCGATGCCCGGGCAAGCAGTGCCGTGGGTCATGCCCAAAGAAAAGCCCCGCCGGAGCGGGGCTGTGCATGCCACGTGGGAGCTGCCGATGCGCGGCGGCGCCCGGGCTCAGTCGCCGAGCGTCAGCAGCGAGGCGTTGCCGCCTGCCGCCGTGGTGTTGACCGTGACGGTCTTCTCGGTGGCGAAGCGCGGCAGGTAATGCGGGCCGCCGGCCTTCGGACCGGTGCCCGACAGGCCCTGGCCACCGAAGGGCTGCACGCCGACCACCGCGCCGATCTGGTTGCGATTGACGTACACGTTGCCCACCTTCACCCGCGCGGCGATGCGGTCGATGGTTTCGTCGATGCGCGAGTGCACGCCCAGGGTCAGGCCGTAGCCGGTAGCGTTGATCTGGTCGATCACCGCATCCAGCTGGTCGGCCTTCCAGCGCACCACGTGCAGGGCCGGTCCGAAGATTTCCTTGTGCAACTGGTCCAGCGACGTCAGTTCCCACGCGCGCGGCGCGAAGAAGGTGCCGTGCGCCGTTTCTTCACCGGCGTTGGCCTGCTTGATCACACGTGCTTCGGCCGCCATGCGCACGGCATGGTCGTCGAGGATCTTCAGCGCGTCAGCGTCGATCACCGGACCTACGTCGGTCGACAGCAGGCCGGGGTCGCCGACCTTCAGCTCGTCCATCGCGCCGGCGAGCATCGTCATCACCTTGTCGGCGATGTCGTCCTGCACGAACAGCACGCGCGCGGCCGAGCAGCGCTGGCCGGCAGAGGTGAAGGCCGAACCCATCGCGTCCTTGACCAGCTGCTCCGGCAGTGCGGAGGAGTCGGCGATGAAGGCGTTCTGGCCGCCGGTTTCGGCGATCAGGGTGGCGATCGGGCCGGCGTCGCGGCCGGCGAGCGCGCGGTTGATCGCACGCGCGGTCTCGGTGGAGCCGGTGAAGGCGACGCCGGCCACGCGCGGATCCTTCGTCAGCGCGGCGCCGACGGTGGCGCCATCGCCGGGCAGGAACTGCAGCACGGCCTCGGGAATGCCGGCTTCATGCAGCAGCTTCACTGCGGCGTGGCCGATCAGGTTGGTCTGTTCGGCCGGCTTGGCGATCACGCTGTTGCCGGCGGCGAGCGCGGCGCTGACCTGGCCCAGGAAGATCGCCAGCGGGAAATTCCACGGACTGATGCAGACGAACACGCCGCGACCCTGCAGCTGCAGCTGGTTGGATTCGCCGGTCGGGCCGGGCAGCTGTTCCGGTGCGCCGAACTGCGCGCGCGCCTGGGCGGCGTAATAGCGCAGGAAGTCCACCGCCTCGCGCACTTCGGCGACGCTGTCGGGGATGGTCTTGCCGGCTTCCTTCACGCACAGCGCGATGTAGTCGGGCAGGCGCTGTTCCAGCAGGTTTGCGGCATGCTCGAGGATGGCGGCGCGGCTGGCGGCCGGCGTGCGGTCCCATGCCGGCTGTGCGGCGACGGCGTTCCCCAGCGCCTTCTCGACCGTGCCGCCGTCGGCCGGCTGCCATTCGCCGACGGTCTGGCGGCGGTCGGCGGGATTGGTCACCGGCAGTGCCGCGCTGGACACGACCGCGCCCGGCACCAGCGGCGCGGCGCGCCACGGTTTCACGGCGGCGTTGATGCGCTCGGCCAGCGCGCGCAGGTCGTTGTCGTTGGCGAGGTTGGCGCCCATGGAGTTGTTCCTGTCAGAAGAGGCGATGGGAGCGGGTTGGCTCCGGAAAAGATCGACCGGCAGCGGGATGCGCGGGTGCGGGATGGACTCGAACTCGGACACCGTCTGCACCGGGTCGCGCACGAGGTCCTCGATGGCCACGTTCTCGTCGGTGATCCGGTTGACGAAGCTGCTGTTGGCGCCGTTCTCGAGCAGGCGGCGCACGAGGTACGGCAACAGGTCTTCGTGCGAGCCCACGGGCGCGTACACGCGGCATGGCGTGTCCAGCCGGTGCTTGGGCACCACTTCGGCGTACAGGTCGTCGCCCATGCCATGCAGCTTCTGGTGCTCGTAAGGACGGCCGTTGGCGATGAAGCGGATCGCGGCGATGGTCTGCGCGTTGTGGGTGGCGAACATCGGATACAGCGCATCGCCGTGGTCGAGCATGCGGCGCGCGTTGGCGAGATAGGACACGTCGGTGTTCGGCTTGCGCGTGAACACCGGATAGCCCGGATGGCCATCGATCTGCGCGCGCTTGATCTCGGCATCCCAGTAGGCGCCCTTCACCAGGCGCATCGGCATGCGGCGACCGACGCGGCGGGCGAGGTCGGCGAGGAAGTCGATCACGTACGGCGTGCGCTTCTGGTAGGCCTGCACGGCCAGGCCGTAGCCTTCCCAGCCATCGAGCGAGGCATCGGAGAACGTGGCCTCGATCAGGTCGAGTGACAGCTCCAGGCGGTCGGCCTCTTCGGCGTCGATGGTGAAGCCGATGCCGTACGACTTGGCGAGTTGCGCCAGTTCGAGGATGGCCGGCGCAAGCTCGCGCATCACGCGGACGCGCTTGGCGTGCTCATAACGCGGATGCAGGGCAGACAGCTTGATCGAGATGCTGGGCGCGGCGAACACGTCGGTGAAGGGGCCGGTGCGGCCGATCGCATGGATCGCCTGGCGATAGGCCTCCAGGTAGCGGGCGGCGTCCCGGGTGGTCAGCGCGCCCTCGCCCAGCATGTCGAAGGAGTAGCGGTAGTCGGCGTTCTCGCCCTTGCGGCTGCGCGACAGCGCTTCGTCGATGGTGCGGCCCATGACGAACTGGTGGCCCATGATCCGCATGGCCTGGCGCACGGCCAGCCGGATCACCGGCTCGCCTACGCGGCCGACCAGGCGCTTGAACGCGCCCGGCACGTCGGCGCGGGTCAGGTCGTTCAGGTTGACCAGCTTGCCGGTCAACATCAGGCCCCAGGTGGAGGCGTTGACCAGCACGGAGTCGCTCTGGCCCAGGTGCCGCTCCCAGTCCGCGTCGCCCAGCTTGTCGCGGATCAGCTTGTCGGCGGTCTCCTGGTCCGGGATGCGCAGCAGGGCTTCGGCCACGCACATCAACAGCACGCCTTCGTCGCTGCCGAGGTCGTACTGGCGCATGAAGGCTTCGATGGCGCCCTGGTCCTGTGCGCGGGCGCGGACCCGTTTCACCAGGTCCACCGCAAGCCGTTGCGCCTGGATCTGCTCGTTGGCCGGCAGGCGCGCCTGCTCCAGCAGTTCGCGGACATGTCCGGTCTCGTCGCGCAGCCAGGCGGCGGTGATCGCGGCGCGCAACGGGGATGGCGGAGCGGGGATTTCGGGGGAAATGATGCGGCCGGCCGGCGGAACGGCGGGCGACGGGACAGGCGAGGGTGTCGACATGACGGCAGGGCAGTCCAAAGGCAGTCCACTAGTTTAGGCCCGTGCGCGCGGCCCGGATATGCCCGCCGTTGCCGGCTTGCGGGCGTTGCCCGTTCTCCTGCGCCCTGCGGTGACGGCGGTCGCGGAATGCATCCGCGGATGCCGGATGAGGTTCGCGCGGCCGGGCCGAGCACCTTGTCCTGGATCAATGAAACTTGCCGCAAAGTGTGGCGGGAGCTACCATTTAACGGTTTTCCGCAGCCCGGATCGTGTGGCGGGCGACATGATCGAAGTGGTGCCGTCATCGTGGGACGGACACGGCGCGCAGCTCAGGCTGCGGCCGCCGCGGGCGCTGACGCGCCGCCAGTTCGTGATGTTGTTCGTGACGCTGTCGGGCGCGATGTGGATCGTCGCCATGCTGGGCTGGTGGGGAGGCAATGCCTTCGCGCCGGCTTTTGCATTGCTCCATTCGGCCATCCTGGCCACGGCGCTGCGTGTGCTGTGGCGCAGTGGCGACCGGAGGGAAGACATCAGCATCGGTCCCGACGCGGTGGAGGTCACCACCTCCGTGTCAGGGGCGGTGTTCCGGGCGCATCCCTACTGGGTGCGCCTGTGCATCGAGCGGGATGGCGAAAGGATTTCGCTGGCCTCCAGCGGCAGGCAGGTCCAGGTGGGCAACTTCCTGGGGCCGGCCGAACGCCGGGAGCTGGCGGACAGATTGCAGGATTTACTGGCGGCCGCGAGTGGCCGCAACCGATGACGCATTGGGGTCTAGGCAATGACGCAAGTGAATGGGATGTGGAAGCGGTTGATGACGGCGTGCACGCTGCTGGCAATGCCGGCGCTGGCCTGGGCGCAGTCGGCGGACCCGAAGCCGTGGCAGCTGAACATGGGCAAGGGCGTGACGGCGTCGTCGCAGCATGCCTATGACGCGCACATGATCGCGCTGTGGGTCTGCATCGTCATCGGCATCATCGTGTTCGGTGCGATGGGCTACGCGATGTTCAAGTTCCGCCATTCCAAGGGCGCGGTGCCGGCACAGTTCAGCCACAACACCACGGCCGAGATCATCTGGACCGTCATCCCGGTGCTGATCTTGGTGGTCATGGCCTGGCCGGCGACCGCCAAGCTGATCGCCATGTACGACACCCGCGATTCCGAGATGACCGTCAAGGTCACCGGCTACCAGTGGATGTGGAAGTACGAATACCTGGGCGAGGGCGTGGAATTCACCAGCCGCCTTGACCGCGAGTCCGACCGCCTGCGCCAGAACAAGGCGACGACGCAGGAAGAGATCAAGGCGCACCCGCACTATCTGCTGGACGTCGACAACCAGCTGGTGCTGCCCACCAATACCAAGATCCGCTTCGTCATCACCGCCGACGACGTCATCCACGCGTGGTGGGTGCCGGCGCTGGGCTGGAAGCAGGACGCCATCCCGGGCATCGTCAACGAGGCCTGGACCGACATCAAGGAACCGGGCATCTACCGCGGCCAGTGCGCCGAGCTGTGCGGCAAGGACCACGGCTTCATGCCGATCGTCGTGAAGGCGGTGCCGAAGGCCGAGTACGAGCAGTGGCTGGCCTCGAAGAAGCCCGCCCCGGCTGCCGCCCCCGCCCCTGCCGCACCGGTGGAAGAGGCCGCGCCGGCCGACGCCACGACGGCCCCGGCCGTTGAAGCCGCCCCCACCGCCGAGACCCCCGCGCCGTCGGCGCAGGGTTGATCGACCGCCCGCATCAGCTGCAAGAGATTACGCACATGGCCAACACCGCCGTCGATCATCATGACGATCACCACGGTCACCAGCAGAGCTTCATCGAGCGGTGGTTCTTCTCCACGAACCACAAGGACATCGGCACGCTCTACCTGATCTTCAGCTTCATCATGTTCATCATCGGCGCGGGCATGTCGGTGGTGATCCGTGCCGAGCTGATGGTGCCGGGCCTGCAGCTGGTCAGCCCCGAGTTCTTCAACCAGATGACCACGGTGCATGCGCTGGTCATGATCTTCGGTGGCGTGATGCCGGCATTCGTCGGCCTGGCCAACTGGATGATCCCGCTGCAGGTGGGCGCGCCGGACATGGCGCTGCCGCGCATGAACAACTGGTCCTTCTGGATCATGCCGTTCGCCTTCACCCTGCTGCTGAGCTCGCTGTTCCTGCCGGGCGGTGCGCCGGCCGGTGGCTGGACGCTGTACCCGCCGCTGTCGCTGCAGGGCGGTGCGAACGTGGCGCTGACCATCTTCGCCATCCACATGATGGGCGTCAGCTCGATCATGGGCGCGATCAACATCATCGCCACGGTGCTCAACATGCGCGCACCGGGCATCGACCTGCTGAAGATGCCGATCTTCTGCTGGACCTGGCTGATCACCGCGTTCCTGCTGATCGCGGTGATGCCGGTGCTGGCGGGCGCGGTGACCATGCTGCTGACCGACAAGTTCTTCGGCACCAGCTTCTTCAACGCGGCCGGCGGCGGCGACCCGGTGATGTACCAGCACATCTTCTGGTTCTTCGGTCACCCCGAGGTCTACATCATGATCCTGCCGGCATTCGGCGTGGTGTCGGAGATCATCCCGACCTTCAGCCGCAAGCCGCTGTTCGGCTACCAGGCCATGGTGTACGCGACCGCCTCGATCGCGTTCCTGTCGTTCATCGTGTGGGCGCACCACATGTTCACGGTGGGCATGCCGCTGGGTGGCGAAATCTACTTCATGTTCGCCACCATGCTGATCGCCATCCCGACCGGCGTGAAGGTGTTCAACTGGGTCAGCACGATGTGGAAGGGCTCGCTGAGCTTCGAAACGCCGATGCTGTGGGCCGTGGGCTTCGTGATTCTGTTCACCATCGGCGGCTTCTCCGGCCTGATGCTGGCCATCGTGCCGGCGGACTTCCAGTACCACGACACCTACTTCGTGGTGGCGCACTTCCACTACGTGCTGGTGACCGGCGCGCTGTTCTCCATCATCGCCGCCACCTACTACTGGTGGCCGAAGTGGACCGGCCGCATGTACAACGAGTTCTGGGGCAAGTTCCATTTCTGGTGGACGATCGTGTTCGTCAACCTGCTGTTCTTCCCGCAGCACTTCCTGGGCCTGGCCGGCATGCCGCGCCGCATCCCCGATTACAACCCGGTGTTCGCGGACTGGAACTTCATCAGCTCGATCGGTGCGTTCGGCATGTTCCTGACGCCGTTCATCATGGCTGCGATCCTGTGGTCTTCGCTGCGCAGCGGCAAGAAGGCCCAAGCGCGTGCGTGGGAAAACGCGAAGGGCCTGGAATGGACCGTGCCGTCGCCCGCGCCGCACCACACGTTCACCACGCCGCCGGTCATCAAGGACGGCGACCTGGCGCACGGCGACGTGACGCACTGAGACGGCTGAGCATCGCGCCATGAACGCCCCCGTGCTGACTCCCGAGGAACTCGCGCGCCGCCGCAAGGCGGTGCTGCGGACGGCGTGGGTGATCGGCGGCATCGCGTTCGCGATCTTCGTGGCCTTCATCGGCCGCGCGGTGTTGAGCGCATGAGCGCGGCCAAGTCCAACTCGGCCGGGCTGTTCAAGCTGGTGGGCGTGGCGGTGGCGGTGTTCGTGCTGACGTTCTCGCTGGTGCCGCTATACCGCATCGCCTGCGAGAAGGTATTCGGCATCCGCCTGGAGCAAGGGCCCGGCCAGGTGGCCGCAGCGGCGGCGACCAAGGTCGCGCGCACGGTGACCGTGCAGTTCGATGGTGGCGTCAACTCCAAGCTGCCGTGGGCGTTCCGGCCGGAACAGCTGACCATGGAAGTGGTACCCGGCGAGCTGTACGAGGCGAAGTATTTCGCCCGCAACGACAGTGAGCGCGCCGTCGTCGGCAGCGCGGTGCCGTCCGTGGCGCCGGCCCGCGCCTCGGGCTATTTCACCAAGACCGAGTGCTTCTGCTTCACGGCCCAGACCCTGCAGGCCGGCGAAAGCCGCGACATGCCGGTCCGCTTCATCGTGGACCCGGACCTGCCGGCGGAAGTGAAGACCATCACCCTGTCCTATACCTTCTTCAAGAACGACGCACTGACCGCGCAGATCGGCACGGGCAACGCGTCGCCCTCGCCGCTCGCGGCACCCTGACCACGTCTTACGCAACGGAAACAACGCCATGGCACAAGCCCAATCGCCAGACGCCAACATCTACTTCGTGCCGCACAGTTCCAAGTGGCCGTTCGTGGGCTCCATCGCCATGTTCGTCACCATGGTGGGCGTGGCCAGCTGGCTCAATGACGCGGCCTGGGGCATGTGGGTCTTCTATACGGGCGTGGTGATGCTGTGCGCCACGCTGTTCATGTGGTTCGGCGACGTGATCCGCGAATCGGTCAGCGGCCACTACAACCGCCAGGTGGACGTGTCGTTCCGCATGGGCATGGTGTGGTTCATCTTCTCGGAAGTGATGTTCTTCGCCGCGTTCTTCGGCGCGCTGTTCTATGCCCGCACGCTGGCGTTGCCGTGGCTGGGTGGCGAAGGCGACGGCGTGATGACCAACAGCCTGCTGTGGGAAGGCTTCTCGGCCGCGTGGCCGAGCGCGGGTCCGGGCCAGGTGGGTGGTCAGTTCCAGACCATCCCCGCGTGGGGCCTGCCGCTGCTCAACACGCTGATCCTGCTGACCTCGGGCGTCACCATCACCATCGCGCACCATGCGCTGAAGGCCGGCAACCGCAGCCAGCTGCTGATCTGGCTGGGCGCCACGGTGCTGCTGGGTTGCGTGTTCCTGTTCTTCCAGGCCGAGGAGTACATCCACGCCTACAAGGAACTGAACTTGACGCTGGGCTCGGGCATCTACGGCTCCACGTTCTTCATGCTGACCGGCTTCCACGGCCTGCACGTGACGCTGGGCACCATCATGCTGGCGATCATCTGGTTCCGCTGCGCCAAGGGCCACTTCACCAAGGACAACCACTTCGGCTTCGAGGCCGTGGCGTGGTACTGGCACTTCGTGGACGTGGTGTGGCTGGGCCTGTTCCTGTTCGTTTACGTGCTGTAAGGGGGACGGGATAGGTGATCCGGGATTCGTGATTCGCGATAGCGAACGCCGTATCCAGCAAAAAGCGACGGAAGCCCGTCGTTTTTTTGCTTTTGCGAACCAGGAATCGCGTTTCACGCCTCACGGCGTCAGCCGGGATTGACCCCATGCGGGGTGATCCATCCCATGTAGATGGCCAGGACGACCAGCAGGATCAGGCCCACGGACAGCGCTATGCGACGGGTCAGCGCATTGACGGTGCGCTTGCTTTCGCCCTTGTCCACCAGCATGTAGTACAGGCCCGCGCCCAGGTTCCAGACGATGAGGATGAGGAAGGCGATGATCAGCAGGGTTTTCAGCGAATCGTTCATGGCGTCCTCGACGGGGCCCGGGCGGTGAGGCGCGCATTATCGCTCCCCCGGCGTGAGCCGAAGGTGGGTGCGACATTCGGACGCAGTGCGTGAGCCGGCACATGCCGCTGCCGGTCGGTTGGACGCTGGCCGTGCTGGCCATGTCGTTGTTCTGCAGCCTGGGCGCCTGGCAGTGGGGCCGGGCCGAGCAGAAGGAGGCCATGCTGGCGGAGACCGCGCGCGTACTTGCGGAGCGTCGCCCGCAGCCGCTGGCACTGGCGGAAGATGCAGGCCGCACGCAGTCCTACGACTGGGCCGGTGGCGAAGGCGAGTTCCTGTCAGGACCGGCGATCCTGCTGGACAACCAGACGCGCGACCGGCAGCCCGGCGTGCGCGCGTATCGCGTCTTCCAACCCGTCGACGCTGCCCCCTTGCTGGTGGAACTGGGCTGGTTGCCCGTGCCGGGAAACCGCGCGATGCCGGCCGTGGCACCGGTGGCCGGCCGGCAACGCCTGTCGGGACTGCTGGTGCCGCCGCCGTCGGAAGGCATCGCGCAGGCGCCGCCCGCCGTGCAAGCCGACGGCAGTCTGCTGGTGATCGCGCTGCAGCGTGAGGAATTGGCGCAGGCACTGCAGCTGCCGGCATTGGCGCCCCGCCTGCTGAAGCTGGACCCGGACCTGCCGCTGGGCTATGCCCGCGACCTCGACGTCCTGCCCAATACGCTACCGCCGGAGCGCCACATCGGCTACGCGGTGCAGTGGTTCGGGCTGGCCGGTGCGGTGCTGGTCACCGCGCTGCTGCTGACCTGGCGCAGCCGGCGGGGGGCGCGAAAGGATCGCTAATCGCGAGCGGGACAGGCCCTTTCTGGAAGCGCAGGATCCTGCAACCCCGTTCGTGGTGAGCCTGTCGAACCACGCTCTCTGCGCTGGATCGACAAGTCAGGATCGCCTTGCCTTGCCCTCGAAAAACGTGGTTCGACAGGCTCACCACGAACGGCATTCAAGGCGTCGTGGCTGTCTGTTGGCGGTGTCCGGCGTCGCTATAGCGGCAATGATCGCCCGGGCGTGAGAAAATGACGTCCATGGACCCAAAACCATTCGATCCCGCCCAGCGGCGTCGCGGGCGGTGGATGCTCGTCGCCCTGTTCGCCCTGTTCTTCGGCACCGTGTTCGGTGCGGGCATCCTGCGCTTCTCCGGCTGGCAGCCGGCGACGCACAAGAACCACGGTCTGATGTTGCAGCCGCCTGCGGACGCGCGAAGCATCGCGCCGATGCTCGTGGACGGCAGCGCCTACGACTGGAAGCCCGCCGAACGCCGCTGGCGCATCGTCGCCGCGCCGGCACCGGGGTGTGCGGAGGCTTGCCTGAAGCTGGCGCAGGACCTGGACAAGGTGTGGCAGCTGTTCGGCCACAACGCCGACGAAGTCGACATCCTGTGGGTCGGCGACTACCCGGACGGGGCGCCGAAGCACAGCGCGCTGCGCCTGGTGCGCTCGGATGACCCGCTGCGTGGCCTGCTGCCGCAGGTGGACGACCCGGCCGGCACGCCTGTGTACGTGATCGACCCGCACGGTTTCGTGATCCTGCGCTATGCCCCGGGCTTCGATCCGGCCGGCCTGCGCACGGATGTCTCGAAACTGATCAAGCTCATCTGAGCGCTCGCCCGAACTGCAGACGATGATGAACGCTGTCGCACGTCCCGTGATCTACCGACATTTCCATAGAATCGCCTGGCTGGCGGTCGCCCTGACGCTGTGCGTCGTGGTGTTCGGCGCCTTCGTGCGCCTGTCCGATGCCGGCCTGAGCTGCCCCGACTGGCCCACCTGCTATGGCCGGGCCGCATGGCCGGGCGCGGTGAACGAAGCGGCCTCGCACGCGGCCAGCGACATCCGGCCGTTCGAGACGCACAAGGCATGGCGCGAGCAGGTGCACCGCCACATCGCCGCCTCGCTGGGCGTGCTGGTGCTGGTGCTCGCACTGCTTGCTGCACGCCGCCGGCGCTGGGGCATCGCGCAGATCCTGGTCGCCGCCGGCCTGGTCGGCGCGGCCATCCCGCTGTACATGCATGGCGAACACGGCGCGGCTTCAGCGCTCGCGATCCTCGGCGAAGCGATCCTGCTGCTCGCCGCGCTGCGCTGGTCCAACATCGACCTGGCACGCGCGGGCGCGCTGACGCTGGCGGTGATCATCTTCCAGGCGCTGCTGGGCATGTGGACGGTGACCTGGCTGCTCAAGCCCATCGTGGTGATGGGCCATCTGATCGGCGGACTGACCACCTTCTCGTTGCTGGTGTGGATGGCGTGGCGGGCGACCGACCGGCCGATCACGCTGGCCGACGCGACCGTGCTGCGTCGCTGGCTGATCGGCGGCCTGGTGCTGCTCGGCATTCAGATCGCGCTCGGTGGCTGGGTCAGCGCGAACTACGCGGCGCTGGCGTGCGGACTGGATTTCCCGAAGTGCGTCGGCCAGTGGTGGCCGCCGGCGGATTTCGGCGAGGGCTTCGTACTGTGGCGCGGCATCGGCGTGGACTATGAAGGCGGCGTGCTGGATGGCGCTTCGCGCATCGCGATCCAGATGACCCACCGCATCATGGCGGCCGTGGTGGCGTTCTATGTGCTGGCGCTCGCGTGGCGCCTGTTCCGCACGCCGGGCATGCGCAGCTGGGCGTTGACGCTGCTGGTGCTGATCACCGCGCAGGTCACACTGGGCATCCTCAACGTGAAGCTCAACCTGCCGCTGCCGGTCGCGGTGGCGCACAACGGTGGCGCGGTGCTGCTGCTGTTCACTCTCGTATCGCTGACCGCGCGCCTGCGCAGGCCCGACTGACATGGCCTCGACGTTCCGCCAGTACTGGGCGTTGACCAAGCCGCGCGTGGTGGCGCTGATCGTGTTCACGGCCATCGTCGGCATGTTCCTCGCCATCGATGGCCTGCCCGACGGCGCGCAGGTGTTGCGTGGCGGGTTGGGTTTCCTCGGCATCTGGCTGGCCGCTTCCAGCGCGGCCGCCATCAACCAGCTGCTGGATGCGCGCATCGACGCGAAGATGGCGCGCACCTCATGGCGCCCGCTGGTGCAGGGCCAGGTGAAGCCGTGGCAGGCGCTGGTGTTCGCGCTCGCGCTTGCCGCGCTGTCGATGGCCATCCTGGTGCTGTGGGTCAACACGATCACCGCGATCCTGACCTTCGCTTCGCTGATCGGCTACGCGGTGATCTACACCGTGTTCCTCAAGCGCGCCACGCCGCAGAACATCGTCATCGGCGGCATCGCCGGCGCAGCACCGCCACTGCTCGGCTGGGCCACGATGACCGGCATGCAGGGCGAGTGGGATTGGCCGCACGCGCTGCTGCTGGTGCTGATCATCTTCGTGTGGACGCCGCCTCATTTCTGGGCACTGGCGATCTTCCGTCGCGAGGACTACGCGCGCGCGCTGGTGCCGATGCTGCCGGTGACGCACGGCGTGACCTACACGCGCTGGCAGATCCTGTTCTACACCGTGCTGCTGGTGGAGGTGACCGTGTTGCCGGTGGTATTCGGCATGAGCGGCTTCTTCTACCTGGGGGGCGCGCTGGTGCTGGGCGCGGTGTTCCTCTGGTACGCGTGGCGCCTGCTCGATCCACCGGACGAGTTCTTCGCCATGCGCGTGTTTAACTACTCGATCGTCTACCTGATGGCGCTGTTCGCGTTCCTGCTGGTGGACCACTGGGTGATGCCGCTGCTGCAGCCGGCCCCCTCGGCTGCCGGCATCGAGTTCGTGCCGGCGAGGTAATGCCGTTGTAGGAGCGACGTCAGTCGCGACCGCGGTCCGCCAGTATGCATTGACGATGTACGCGGTGCCGCTGCGCTATCCAGCGGGATGTGGATTCAATGTGGCCGCGTTCGTGCGGTCGCGACTGACGTCGCTCCTACAAAAGCCTTAGCGTTCCGGCTCCGCCAATTGCTCCACCACCACCGGCTCCAGCGACTTCAATCCCGCCGCGCGACCCAGGGCGAGGGCTTCCTCCGTCGATGCGCCGTCCACCTGGGCAGCGCCGAGCGCGAGCAGGGCGCCGACGCGATTGCCCGAGGCGCAATGCAGCAGCACCCCACCTTCCCTTTGCTTCAGCAGGGCATGCAGTGCCTTGGCGTTTTCCGGCGTGAGGTCGTCCTTGCCGGCGATGGGCATCGCGACGTATTCCATGCCCAGGCGACGTGCTTCAGCGGCCTCGTCGTAGCCCCGCTCCTCCTGCGGTCCGCGCAGGTCGATCACCGTGCGGACGCCCTCCGCACGCAAGCGGGCAAGATCATCCAGCGCGGGCTGGCCGCCGGTGTGCAGGCCGGGACGGGGCTGGGTGAATTCCGCCGCCAGCGTGGAGAGCGAGGTGCCGTACAGCAGCGTGGCGAACAGAAAAAACGCGAAACGTGTCATCACGGACTCCTCAGTGGCGGCCGATGCGGGCCTGCAGCAGGGTGCGCAGTTCGTACTTGTCGGCTTCGTCCAGACCCATGCTGCGCTGCTTGGCCTGGAGTTCGTCCAGACGCTGCTGCAGCATCTGCTTCTCCAGTTGCACGGCGGCATCGAGGACTTCGAGACGCCAGTTGTCTTCGTCGCCGGGCAGTTCCTGCATCGCCAGTTTCTGCAGCGCGACGACCTCCTCGCGCTCGGCGAAGTGCTCCAGCAGCGCCCCGGTGGTGATATCGGGGCGCGCGTGCACCAGCGCGATCACCTCCAGCAGCAGGTCCATGCCTGCCAGCCGCAACGCCGAGAAGCCATGCGTGGATTCGATCGACAACGCCAGCGCCGGCTTGTGCAGGAGCCGCACGATCATGCTGCGCACGAGGCTCGGTTTCTGGCCGGCCTGTGAAGGCGCAGGACGGCGTGCAGGCAGCGGCGCGGTCGGTGCCGTGTTGCCGGCGCCCACGCCGGTGATCTCGGTGAGGCGCTGCCGCATCAGGTCGCCGAACGCGCCGTCGGGGATCTGCGCCAGCAACGGCCGTGCGCGTTCCGCGAGGCGCGCCTTGCCGTCGAGCGTGGACAGTTTGATGTCCTTGCCCATCTCTTCGAAGAAGAATTCCGACAGCGGCATCGCCTGTTGCAGGCGTGCGTCGAAGCCGGCCGCACCCTCCTGCCGCACGATGGTGTCGGGATCCTCGCCATCGGGCAGGAACAGGAAGAACGCCTGCCGTCCATCCTTCATGCGCGGCAGCACCGATTCCAGCGCTCGCCATGCGGCACGCTGGCCGGCCGCATCGCCGTCGAAACAGAAGTACACATCCGGCGCATTGCGGAACAGCAACTCGGCATGCTCGGGCGTGGTCGCGGTGCCCAGAGTGGCGACGGCTTCCTTCACGCCGAACTGGAACAGCGATACCACGTCCATGTAGCCCTCGACCACCACCAGCCGCGCGATCTTCTGGTTGGCCTGCTTCACCTGCCACAGGCCGTACAGCTCGCGGCCCTTGTGGAACAGCGCGGTCTCCGGCGAGTTGAGGTACTTCGGCCCGTCGTCCTTCTGCAGCACGCGGCCGCCGAACGCGATCACGCGGCCGCGGCGATCGTGGATGGGGAACATCACCCGGTCACGGAACTTGTCGTAGACGTGGCCGCGATCGTTCTTCGAGAACAGGCCGGCGCGGTCGAGCAGCTTCATCCGGCGCTCGTCGGTGCCCAGTGCATCCTTCAGCGCGGAGTAGCCATCCGGCGCGTAGCCGATCATGAACTGCGTGCGGATCGCCGCATCCACGCCGCGGCCATCGAGATAGGTCTTCGCCTTCTCGCTGGTGTCGAGATTGCGCTGGAAGAAGCGCGCGGCGGCTTCGAGGGCGTTGAACAGATCGCGGGTATCGTTGTTCTCGTTGCGCTGCTGCGTTTCGCGTGGCACTTCCATGCCGCTGCGGCGCGCCAGTTCCTCCACGGCATCCAGGAACTCGAGGCGGTCGTAGTTGATCAGGAACGACAGCGCGGTGCCGTGCGCGCCGCAGCCGAAGCAGTGGTAGAACTGCTTGGTCGGCGAGACCGTGAACGACGGCGAACGTTCATCGTGGAACGGGCAGCACGCGGAGTATTCCTTGCCCTGTCGCTTCAATGGCACGCGCGCGCCGACCACCTCGACGATATCCGTCCGGGCGAGCAGTTCGTCGATGAAGGCGTCGGGGATGCGGGCCATGGGCCACATAGGATGCCATGCCGGGCCGGCACACCGTCGGGGCGCGTTACCATGCGGTACATGTCCTCCGACCCCTCTTCCGATGACGCCCTGCTGGCCCGGTTGCGCAGTGCGGTCGGGACTTCCCATGTGCTGACCGGCGCCCGCGCCACGCGACGTTTCCGGCGCGGTTACCGCTTCGGCGAGGGGCCGGTGCTCGCGGCGGTGCGCCCCGGCACGCTGCTGGAACTGTGGCGGGTGCTGCAGGCGGTGGTGGACGCAGGCCGCATCGTGCTGATGCAGGCGGCCAACACGGGCCTGACCGGAGGCTCCACGCCGGATGGCGACGACTACGATCGCGGCATCGTCCTGGTCAGCACCCTGCGCCTGACCGGCGTGCAGCTGATCGACGAAGGGCGGCAGGTGGTCTGCCTGCCGGGCGCGACGCTGGATGTACTGGAGAAGGTGCTTGCCCCGCTGGATCGCGAGCCGCATTCGGTGATCGGCTCTTCATGCATCGGGGCGTCGGTGCTGGGTGGCGTCTGCAACAACTCAGGCGGGGCGCTGGTGCGGCGTGGGCCGGCCTATACCGAACTGGCCCTGTTCGCGCAGGTGGATGCGGAAGGCAGGCTGCAGCTGGTCAACCATCTCGGCATCGCGCTGGGCGACACACCCGAAGACATCCTGTCGCGCCTGCAGGTGGGCGATTACGGCCAAGGCGACATCATCCACGACCCGGCGCGCGCGGCATCCGATCCGCATTATGCCGCGCACGTGCGGCAGGTGGATGCGCCCACCCCGGCCCGCTACAACGCCGATCCTTCGCGTCTGCATGAAGCGTCGGGCTGTGCAGGACGATTGGCCGTGTTCGCCGTGCGCCTGGACACCTTCGAGAAGGAGGCCGCGTCGGTCTTCTACATCGGCAGCAACGATCCGGACGATCTCACCGCGGTGCGCCGACACATGCTGACGGCCTTCGAACGCCTGCCTATCTCGGGCGAGTACCTTCATCGCGATGCGTTCGACATCGGCGACCGCTATGGCAAGGACACCTTCCTGCTGATCGAACGCTTTGGCACCGACAAGGTGCCCGGGGCCTTCGCGCTGAAGAGCCGGCTGGATGGCTGGTGCGAACGCATCGGCCTGGGAGGCCTGACCGACCGGCTGCTGCAGGCGGCGACGTCGCTGCTCCCGGACCATCTGCCGCCGCGCCTGCGTGCCTGCCGCGACCGTTTCGAGCATCACCTGCTGCTCAAGGTGTCAACGCGCGATGCGGAGGCCACGCGTGCGTTCCTCGAACACTTCTTCGCCGCACGCGCGGGCGGTTTCTTCGTCTGCGATGCCGACGAGGGACGCAAAGCCTTCCTGCTGCGCTTCGCCGTGGCGGGTGCGGCGGTGCGCTACCGCGCCGTGCATCGTGCACAGGTGGAGGACATCGTTGCGCTGGATGTCGCTCTCCGTCGCGATGATCGCGACTGGGTGGAGGCACTGCCTGTGGACGTCGCGGACACGATGGTGGCGCGGCTGTACTACGGGCATTTCTTCTGCCACGTATTCCACCAGGACTACATCGTGAGGAAGGGCGTGGATCCGCTGGCCGTCGAGCACCGCCTGTGGGACCTGCTGGACGCCCGCGGCGCCGAGTATCCGGCCGAACACAACGTCGGCCACCTCTATCGCGCCAAGCCGCCGCTGGCCGATTTCTACCGGCGACTGGATCCGACCAACACGTTCAATCCCGGTATCGGGATGACCAGCAGGCACGCCGGATGGAAGGAGTGAGTGGAAGGGAGCGACCGCGTGCCTTCCTCACTCGTCCCTCCCCACTCTCCGCTCATCGATGACCGCCGTGAGCAGCGCGCCGATGAAGAACACCACGCTGGCGTAGTAGATCCACACCAGCAGCAGAACCAGCGCCCCCATCGAACCGTACGCGCTGCCGGGCGCGGCCTGGGCGAGGTACAGGCCGATCAGGTAGCGTCCGGTAGCGAACAGCACCGCAGTGATGGCGCCGCCCAGGAACGCCTGCCGCCATGCGACGCGCCGGTCCGGCAGGTAGTGGTAGAAGAACGCGAATGCGAGCGTGTACAGCAGCAGCGTGGTGGCGTAGCCGAGCATGGGCAGCAGCGAAGGCAGCCGGGCGAACACCACCTGCAGCGCGGTGGTGGCGATCATGGACACGATCAGCAGGAAGCCGATGGCCAGCACGACACCGAGCGAGAACACCCGTTTCATCAGCCATGCGGGCAGGCCGTTGAGGCGCTGCGCATCGGTGCGGAATATCAGGTTCAGCGCGCCCTGCAACTGCGCGAACACGACGGTGGCGCCGACAAACAGCAGCGCCGTGCTCCACCATCCCGCCAGCGAGCCCACATCCGGCCGGTCGCTGGCGTTGCGGATCACCGTCTCGGCGACCGTGGCGGCGCTGGGGCCGGCCAGCTGGTGAATCTGGTCGAGCAGTGACTGTTGCGCGGGCGGGTAGAGCGAGGCCGTCAGCCAGAGCAACAGGACCAGCAGTGGTGCAAGCGACAGCAGCGCATAGAACGACAGTGACGCTGCCTGCGTCATCAGGTCCGTCTCGATGAAGCGCCGGCCCAGCGCGACGGGCAGGCTGCGGCTGGCGCGTTCGCCGGCATCGCGTGCCAGCGTGCGCAAGGTGGCGAGGTCGTTTCGACGGGGCATGCGCCGAGGGTGGCGTACGCCGTGTCAGCGGTTCGTTAGGGTTGCGTGGCGGTGGTGTTCATGCGTCCGCGCCGGCGAGGGCGTGCAAGGCGGCGCCACTGACGCGTTGCACCGTCCATTCGTCCAGGCCGACCGCGCCCAGACTGCGGTAGAGGCGGATCGCGGGTTCGTTCCAGTCCAGTACCGACCATTCGAAGCGGCCGCAGCCACGTGCGACGGCCAGCTGTGCGAGATGCACCATCAGCCGCCTGCCGAGACCGAATCCACGGTAGCGCGGCAACACGAACAGGTCCTCGAGGTACAGCCCGGGCTGGCCGAGGAACGTGGAAAACGAGTGGAAGAACAGCGCGAAACCGGCGGGCGTGCCATCGGCCTCGGCGATCACGACTTCAGCGGCGGGACGTTCGCCGAACAGGTGGGTTTCGAGCAGGGCGGGCGTGGCGACGGCCTCGTGGGCGAGTTTTTCGTACTCGGCCAGCCCGCGGATGAAGGCGAGGATCTGCGGGATGTCGGCGCGGGTGGCCGGGCGCAGGGTGATGGCAGGGGTATCCATGGCGCGAGGATGCCACGGATGGGGCAGGGCGCCAGGATGCCTGGCGCCCCGCGGCGGGCTCAGCCCGCGAGCTTCTTCTTGATCAGGGCGGAGACCTGGCCCATGTCGGCCTGGCCGGCGAGACGTGGCTTCAGCACGCCCATCAGCTTGCCCATGTCGGCAGGGCCGGTCGCGCCGGTCTCGGCGATGGCGGCCTCGATGGCGGCCAGGATCTCGGCTTCGCCGAGCTTGGCCGGCAGGTAGGTGTCGATGACGGTCAGTTCGGCGCGCTCGATGGCGGCCAGGTCCTCGCGGTTGGCGGCCTCGAACTGGCTGACCGAGTCCTTGCGCTGCTTGACCATCTTTTCCAGCACGGCCAGCACGGCGGCGTCGTCCAGCTCGATGCGCTCGTCCACTTCGCGCTGCTTGATGGCGGCATTGATCAGGCGGATGACGCCCAGTCGGTGCTTCTCGCCGGCCTTCATGGCGGCCTTCATGTCATCGGTGAGCTGCTGTTTCAGGGACATGGTGTGCTCCGGGGGAACGGGGAGGGCGTGGCACGGGGACCGTGGGACGCCAAAAACACAAAAAGCCGGCGACGCTCGCGCGTGCCGGCTTCTTGCGAAGCGACGCGGCTCAGTACAGGCGCTGGCGCTTGGTGACGTCGCGCGAGCTGCGGCGCAGCTGACGCTTCACCGCAGCGGCGGCCTTGCGCTTGCGCTCCTGGGTCGGCTTCTCGTAGAACTCGCGCTTGCGGGTTTCGGCCAGGACGCCGGCCTTTTCGCAGGTGCGCTTGAAGCGACGCAGCGCAAACTCAAACGGCTCGTTTTCGCGGACTTTGACGCTGGGCATACGTAATCTCGGTGAAGTAAACGGCCCGGGCATACCGGGTGAGCCGCGTATTATAGCGGCTGCCTCCGGCGCTGCAACCCACCCCGCTACCGGCCCGGCTTGCCCTCTCCCTCCCTGAGCCCCAGATCCCGGTCATGAAAGTCCTCGGCATCGAAACCAGCTGCGACGAAACCGGCGTGGCCGTGTACGAAACCGGCCTGGCCGGCACGGCGGGCCTGCGCGCCCATACGGTCTACAGCCAGATCGCCCTGCATGCCGAATACGGCGGCGTGGTTCCGGAACTGGCCAGTCGCGACCATGTGCGGAAGCTGCTGCCCTTGATCCGGCAGACCCTTGCCGAGGCGGGCATGACCACCGCCGACCTGGACGGAGTGGCCTACACCGCCGGGCCCGGACTGGTCGGTGCGCTGCTGGTGGGGGCTGGGGTGGCCCGCTCCCTGGCATGGGCGCTGGATGTTCCTGCTGTCGGCGTCCACCACATGGAAGGCCATCTGCTGGCGCCCCTGATGGAGGACGACCCCCCGGAACCGCCGTTCGTGGCTCTGCTGGTCTCCGGGGGCCATACCCAGCTGGTGGCGGTGGACGCCATCGGCCGCTATCGCCTGCTGGGTGAAACGCTGGACGATGCGGCCGGCGAAGCCTTCGACAAGACGGCCAAGATGATGGGTCTGCCTTACCCCGGCGGACCGCAGCTGGCGGCGCTGGCCGAGCAGGGAACCGTTGGCAGGTTCAGGTTCGCCCGGCCGATGACCGACCGCCCGGGCCTGGATTTCAGCTTCTCCGGCCTGAAGACGCAGGTACTGCTGGCCTGGCGCGACAGCGACCAGTCGGAACAGACCCGCGCCGACATCGCGCGCGGCTTCGAGGATGCGGTGGTCGATACGCTGGCGATCAAGTGCGAACGCGCCCTGGACGCAGCCGGCAGCGATGTCATCGTCATCGCCGGGGGCGTGGGCGCCAACAAGCGCCTGCGCGCCAAGCTGCAGGAGATCGCGGCGAAGCGCGGTGGCCGTGCATGCTTCCCGCGTCCGTCGCTGTGCACCGACAACGGCGCGATGATCGCGTTCGCTGGCGCGCTGCGCCTGCAGGCGGGCCAGCACGAAACGCCGGAAGTGAAGGTGGTGCCACGCTGGGACATGGCGGCGCTGCCGCCCGTGATCCGGAATCTGTGATTCGTGATTGGTAAAAGCCGGGACTCCACGTAGCCTGTGTCCCATCAATCATCCATCACCCATCACGGCTTTCATCCATGGACACCGTTTTCATCGAAGACCTGCGCATCGAGACCGTCATCGGCATCTACGACTGGGAGCGGGAGATCCGCCAGACCGTGGCGCTGGACGTGGAGATGGCATTCGACAACCGCGTGCCCGCCGCGCGCGATGACATCGCACTCACGCTGGACTACAAGGCGGTGTCGAAGCGGCTGATCTCCTTCGTGGAGGAAGCGAGCTTCGGTCTGGTCGAGACCCTCGCGGAACAGTGCGCGGCGATCATCCGCGACGAATTCGGTGTGGCCTGGGTACGGTTGAAGCTGAGCAAGCCCGGTGCGGTCACCGGTGCGCGCAACGTCGGCGTGCAGATCGAACGCGGCACACGCCCGGCCTGACGTCATGGGAACCGCTTACCTGAGCCTGGGCAGCAATATCGAGCCCGAACGCCACCTGCGTGCCGCCGCCGCCGCGCTATGCGAACGCTTCGGCGAGGTCCGCTTCTCGTCGGTCTACCGCACGCGCTCCGTCGGTTTCGACGGCACGGATTTCCTCAACGCCGCCGCCGTGATGGAAAGCGATCTCGACCCGCTTGCGCTGAACGACTGGCTGCATGCGCTGGAGGACGCGCATGGCCGGGACCGCAGCGGACCGCGCTTCTCGGACCGCACGCTCGACATCGATATCGTCTTCTATGACGACCTGGTCCTGCAGGGGCCGGGCAACCTGCGCCTGCCGCGCGAGGAGCTGAAGCACGCCTTCGTGCTGCTGCCACTGACCGAGATCGCGCCCGACATGGTCGACCCGCGCAGTGGCCGAACGCTGGCCTCGCTGTGGCGCGCGCATCCGGACCACGGCAGTCCTCCCAGTCCTTCCCGCATGGAGTTCGCATGATCACCGCTGACTGGCTCAACGTGGTTCTGGCCGGCGTGAATAACGTGGTCACGGCCTTCATCGCACTCGCCGTACACCGGGCGAGCAAGCGGTCGGCGAGGATGGAGCACGACCGCGGCATCAAGGACGCCTGGATCAACATCGACATGGCTGCCCTGCAGGACCCCGACAACATGCGCCTGCTCGATCAGTTGATCCATGCGGACCAGCAGGGCGCGGACCCCGATGCCTCCCGTCGGCGCTGGCTGGCCTATATGGTGCTCAATCCCTTGGAGGCAGCGTGGAGTGGAGCGAAGTTCGGCCACCTTCCGGATGCCGTGCTGGACAGCTCCGAGCGCACCATGCGCGGCCTGGTGCAGCACGATGATGTGTACGCGCTTATCCAGGGATTCGTGTACTCGATGGAGTTCCGTGCGCGCTGTGCAGAACTGCGCAAGGCTTGGCAGGAGGACAGTGCGCGCCTAGCCCAGCGCGCGTCCGCCGTCCACGCGGACGACCTGCCCGGTGATGTAGCTCGCTGAGTCACCCAGCAGCCACGCCACGATGCCGGCGATGTCGTCCGGATTCCCGGCGCGACCCAGCGGCGTCTGCGCCAGCAGCCGCGTCTGCACGTCAGGATCGATCCCGGCGTCCGGCCACAGGATCGCGCCCGGCGAGACCGCGTTCACCCGCACCTCCGGCGCCAGCGATACAGCCAGTCCGCGCGACACCGCCAGCAGCGCCGCCTTGGATGCGGCGTACACCGCCAGGTCCGCGCGTGGTTGATCGGCATAGATGTCGGCGATGTTGACGATCGCCCCGTGTGCGGCGCGCAGGTGCGGCGCCGCCGCCTGCGACAGGAAGAATGGCGCGCGTGCATTGACCGCGAACAGTTCTTCCCACTGCGCCGGCGTGGCACTGCCGGCCGGCGTGGGATAGAACGCCGATGCGTTGTTGACCAGCGCATCCAGACGACCGTAGTGGCCCACGGTCCTCGCGACCAGTTCGGGCAGGCGATCGAAGGCGGCCAGCTCGGCCTGCAGCATCAGCGTGCTGCCGGCGCGTGCGGTTTCCAGTTCGGCGATCAGGGCCTGCATTTCGCTGGCCGAGGCGCGATAGTGCAGGGCCAGATCCCAGCCATCGGCGTGCAACCGGCGCGCGATCGCCGCTCCCACGCGGCGGGCGGCACCGGTGACCAGGACGACGCGGCGTGAGGTGGGCATGGCGGACTCCGGTGCGGGGACAGACATTCTCCCTGCTTTGCACCGGAATGGCGCAACGCGACGCCTGCGGATGTGAGTCGAATCCACCCTGCTGCGGAAGCTTGACGACGTGCACGGTTAGCGTGCATGTTGCGACGCATCACCCTTCGCCGGATGCGCCGGCCAGGGACAACGGAAAGGGCGAATGGACTGGGCGAAGTACCGCACCACGACCTTTGACGAACTCATCCAGGCCGATGGACGGCCGCGTCCGGCCGCACGCCGGCTGGTGGAGTACCTGGCGGGCCTGTCCGGCCGCGAGCTGGCCGAACGCCAACTCGCCGCCGACGTGGTGGCGCGCGTGCAGGGCATCACCTTCACCGTGTACTCGGACGGCCGCAACGTCGACCGCACGCTGCCTTTCGACCTGATCCCGCGCATCATCCCGCTCAGCGAGTGGCAACGCACCGAGGCCGGCCTGAAGCAGCGCATGCGCGCGCTGAACCTCTTCATCGGCGACATCTACGGCAAGCAGCAGATCGTCAAGGACAAGGTGTTCCCGGCGATGCTGCTGAAGGATTCGGTGAACTTCCGCGAGCAGTGCGTCGGCATCACGCCGCCGCTGGGCGTGTGGGCGCACATCTGCGGCTCGGACCTGGTGCGCGACGGCGACGGCACGCTGTACGCGCTGGAGGACAACCTGCGCATTCCCTCCGGCGTCAGCTACATGCTGGAGAACCGCATGGTGGCCAAGCGCGTGTTCCCGGAACTGTTCGAGACCAGCTCGATCCTGCCGGTTGACGAATACCCCAGCCAGCTGTACGACACGCTGGCCGCGCTGTCGCCACGGCCCGGCAACACGCCCGTGATCGCGTTGCTGACGCCGGGCGTGTTCAACAGCGCGTACTTCGAACACGCCTACCTGGCGCAGGCGATGGGCATCGAACTGGTCGAAGGCAACGACCTGTTCGTGGCCGACGACGACTGCACGTACATGCGCACGGTGTATGGCCCGCAGCGCGTGGACGTCATCTACCGCCGCGTCGACGACCTGTTCATCGATCCCGAGGTCTTCCATCCCGACTCCGTGCTCGGCGTGCCGGGACTGATCCGCAGCTGGCGCGCGGGCAAGGTGGCGCTGGCCAACGCGCCCGGTGCGGGCGTGGCCGACGACAAGGTCGTGTTCGCGTACGTGCCGAAGATGATCAAGTACTACCTCGACGAGGATCCCATCCTGCCCAACGTGCCGAGCTACCTCTGCCACAACGCGAAGGAGCGCAAGTACGTGCTGGAGAACATCGAGAAGCTGGTGGTGAAGCCCGCCAACGAATCCGGCGGCTACGGCATGCTGATCGGGCCGCGCTCGACCAAGCGCCAGCGCGAGAAGTTCAAGGCACTGATCGAGGCGAATCCGCGCAACTACATGGCGCAACCCACGCTGGCGCTGTCCACCGCGCCGATCGTGACCAAGCAGGGACCGTCACCCCGCCACATCGACCTGAGGCCCTTCGTCCTGTCGCGCGAGGACACCTACGTCACCACGGGTGGCCTGACCCGCGTGGCGATGGTGAAGGGCTCGCTGGTGGTCAATTCATCGCAGGGCGGCGGCGCGAAGGACACCTGGGTGGTCGATCTGTCCGACCATGACGAGGAGGCCGCCTGATGCTGTCGCGCGTCGCCGACAACCTGTTCTGGTTCAGCCGCTATGTGCGGCGGGCGGAGAACACCGCACGCCTGGTGGGCGTGGGCAGTCAGTTGCAACTGGACATGCCGCGCTCCGTCCGTTTCACGTGGCGGCCGATGATCGACACCGTCGGCGCCGGGTCGTACTTCGAGGAATGCCATCCCGGTGCCGGCCATGATGCCGCCGACGTGGACGTGATCCATTTCCTGCTGCTGGACGAGCGCAATCCGTCGTCGCTGCGCACCTCGGTGGATTCGGCGCGCGAAATCCTGCGCAGCATCCGCGACAGCCTGCCGCAGGACGTGTGGGAGGCCATCAACGACCTGCACCTGTACATCGGCGCGCACGGCGAGCGCAGCCTGAGCCGGCGTTACCGCATCGAGTTCCTCAATCGCATCATCGATGGCTGCCTGAAGGTGTCGGGCCTGCTCAGTGCGAATGTCAGCCGCGACATCGGTTACCAGTTCCTGCGCCTGGGCACGGCGCTGGAACAGGCCGACATGACCACCCGCATCATCGATGCCGGCGCCTCGGGCCTGGTGACGCCGCGCAACGAGGATGATCGCGAGGCCTTCCAGAACATGCAGTGGATGAGCGTGCTGCGCTCGCTGGCCGGCTACCAGATGTTCCGTCGCCACGTGCGCCAGCGCGTCACCGCCGAGCTGGCGCTGCGCTTCCTGCTGCAGAACAACGAGTTCCCGCGCAGCGTGCAGTTCTGCCTGACGCGCGCGCAGAGCGTGTTGCCCACCATGCCCCCACGCCCCGGCGTGGACCGTCATCTCAACCGCCTGATCGGCATGACCCGCAATGCCGATCCGGTGTCACTCGCGGCACGCAATCCCGCACCCTTCATGGACCAGATCCAGGTCCACCTGAGTTCGCTGCATTCGGCCATCGCCGAGGGCTACTTCCACGGGTGAGGACGCGGCTTTCTGTAGGAGCGACGTAAGTCGCGACCGCACGGCCGATGCTTTCGTCAACGTTTGGATCATGCACAGCAGCCTGTCGTCCGGCGCTCTCGCTTGGTCGCGGTGCCGGGACGATTGGGCGTGCGGTCGCGACTTACGTCGCTCCTACAGAGGCTTGAGGTCTATTGCTGCCCTTGCGCGTCGCCGGGATCCTGCCGCGAGGGCGCGCGCCGCGGCGGCATCGATGGCAGCGGGCCGGTGGGTGCTTCGCGTTCCTGCTGCGGCTCCCAGGGAAACCGCGGCAGGCTGTGCACGGCGGCTTCCAGCTTGCGCGACCACGTGTCGTGGATCTCGGCGTACAGCGGCGTGTCCGCTTCCAGCCGCACCTTCTGGCTGATCTTCAGGTCGCCCGTACGCAGCAGCGCCATGTCCACCGGCATGCCGACCGACAGGTTGGAGCGGATCGTGGAGTCCAGCGAAACCAGTGCACAGCGCGCCGCATCTTCCAGCGAGGTCTCGGGCCGGATGATGCGGTCGAGGATGGGTTTGCCGTACTTGGATTCGCCGATCTGCAGGTACGGCGTTTCCGGTGACGTGGCGATGCAGTTGCCCAATGGATAGACCATGTACAGGCCGGGCCGCTCGCCGGCGATCTGGCCACCGAGGATCAGCGTGGACTGCACGTTGACGCCGCTCTGCTGGGCATCGTCGATCACCCGCGCCTGGCTGGTCACCAGCGTCTCGCCCACGTACTCGGCCACTTCGTACAGGTGCGAGAACGTGCGCAGGCTGCGCGGCGCATGCGGATCATCCACGTCGCGCTGCAGCTTGGACAGGGTGAGCTGGGTGGTGGCCAGGTTGCCGGCCGACATGATGACGAACACGCGCTCGCCCGGCCATTCGAACACGTGCAGCTTGCGGTACACGCGCACATCGTCGAACGAAGCGCTGGTGCGGGTATCCGCGGCGAAGACCAGGCCTTCGTTGACTTCGATGCCGACGCAATAGGTCATGGCGTGTCCGTTGCTGCTGTGCACCACGATTCTATGCGTGGCCCCGGGGGTTGGCTAGGGCCGCCGTGCCAATGTGAATCGGCCCGTACAATGACGTGGTTTCCCGTTTCAGGTGCGCCATGCAGGCTGATCTACCCCTACCCGACGATGTGGCACAGGCGCACAGCGAACGCCTGGCCGCACTGATCCGCGCCGAGATCGCCGCCGGGGGCGGCAGCATGCCGTTTTCGCGTTTCATGGAGCGCAGCCTCTACGCGCCCGGGTTGGGCTACTACAGCGCGGGCAGCACCAAGTTCGGCGAGGCGGGTGACTTCACGACGTCGCCGGAGTTGGGGCCACTGTTCGCCAGCTGCGTGGCGCAGGCGGTGGCGCCGGTGTTGCAGCAGCTGGGCCCGGAGGCCGAATTCGTGGAGATCGGCGGCGGCAGCGGCGCCTTCGCGGAGATCACGCTGAAGCGCTTGCTGGCGCTGGATGCCCTGCCTGCACGGTACGCGATTCTCGAACCCAGCGCCGACCTGCGCGAGCGTCAGCGCGAGCGCCTGCAAGCGCGCCTGATTCCGCCGGTCTTCGACCTGGTCGAATGGCTCGACGGCCCGCCATCCGACGCCTGGAATGGCGTCCTGTTCGCCAACGAAGTGATCGATGCCCTGCCGACGCCGCGCTTCACGCTGCGCGATGGCGAAGTGTTCGAGGAAGGCGTGGCGCTGGACGGCGAAGGTCGCTTCGTCCGCACCGACCGGCCGGCCGACGCGTTGCTCGCCGCCGCCGTGCGCCATGTCGAGCGCTATCTTGAGCAGCCGTTCCCGGACGGCTACCGCTCGGAACTGCTGCCGCAACTGCCGTACTGGATACAGGCGGTGATGGGAGGCCTGGATCGCGGTGCCATGCTCTTCGCCGATTACGGCTACACGCGGCGCGAGTTCTACCAGCCTGACCGGGACGACGGCACGCTGCGTGCGTATTACCGCCATCGGGTGCACAACGATCCCTACCTGTGGCCGGGCCTGCAGGACATCACCGCGTCGGTGGATTTCACCGCGCTGGCGGAAGCCGGCACGCAGGCGGGCTTCGACATGGCGGGCTACACCACACAGGCCAACTTCCTGCTGGGCAACGGCCTGCAGGAACGGTTGGCCGAAGCCGAAGCGCGCGCGGACGAAACCACGTTGTTGCGCCTGCGCAACGAGGCCAAGCGGCTGACCTTGCCCAGCGAGATGGGGGAGCGATTCCAGGTGATGGGTTTTTCGCGCGACGTGGAGTTCGGCGTGGCGTTCCTGTTCAACGACCTGAGCTGGCGCCTGTGAGCGGGACATTCGCGCTCAAGCCGTTCCGTCGTCCGCGGCTGTGGCTGCCGCTGTGGTTGATGGCGGTCACGGCCGTGGTGGTGTTGTCGCTGGTGAATCTGAGTGGATTGCCGCCGGTGCCGGAAGGTGGCGACAAGGTCGAGCACTTCCTGGCGTACGCACTGCTTTCCGCGTCGGCCGTGCAGCTGTTCGCCAAGCGCCGTGCCTGCCTGCTCGTTGCGCTGCTGCTGGTCGCGCTGGGCATCGGCCTGGAATTCGCGCAGGGAATGCTGACCAGTACGCGCATGGCCGATCCGCGTGATGCAGTGGCGAACACGCTGGGCGTGCTGGCCGGCCTGGCGACCATGACCACCCCGCTGCGCGACCTGCTGCTGCGCCTGCGCGGATGATGGTAGGAGGGGCTTCAGCCCCGATGCTCTTCGGTCGATATCCCATCGATTTGACGAAAAGCATCGGGGCTGAAGCCCCTCCTACAGGATCCTGATGGTTACTGGGGCTGCAGCGTGATCCGGTCCAGGACCCACATCTGCGGGCGCGTGTCGCCGGTGAAGCGCACGCACAGGTCCTGCCTGCCGGTCGTACCGGCCGGAAGCGGCGTCTCAAGATCGAGGAAACCATCGGCGTTGGGCGCGGCCGGCAACGCCACCGTCGCCAGCGTGCGGCCCTTGCAGCCGCCGCCCAGGATCTCAAGTTCGCCCAGCGGCGACTTCGCCGGCTCGAACGTGCGGTGCGGTTCGTCGTGTGCCAGCTGGAAGTAGTACGGGATTCTGCCCGCGCGCACCTTGATCGACGCGATGCCGTCGAGATCGGCCTGGTTCCACTGCCAGCAGGGATAGAAGATGGTGGCGTTGAAGATCGCGCGCTCGCCATCGGCCGGGCCATCGTCTTCCAGTCGCAGCAGCAGGCGTCCGGCATCCGGACACACGGCCATCGCTTCGTCGGTGCGCGACAGCAGCGAGGCGGGCGTCAGTTCGAACGTGGATGCAGGTGCCAGCGCACGGCCGTCGGCGAATGCCGCGGCGCGCACGGTGGCGGGAAGCTTCACATCCAACGGCGTCGTGAAGGCCGGTGACGTCGCCTTCGGTTCGCTGCCGTCCGTGGTGTAGCGCACGGCATAGCCCAGCGGGTTCGACAACGTGATCTTCGCCGTGCCGGCCTTGCGATCGTCCTCGGCCGCGATCATGGCTTCGAACGGCGTCTTCGCGTAGCCCAGTCCGATGGCGTCGTAGCGCTTCAACTGCGCAGGCAGGCGGGCGGTGAAGCTGGCGAAGTCCTTCTTCGCCGCCGGCGTCCAGCCGGTTTCAGCCACGGCGGCAAGGCGCGGGAACGCGTTGTGCTGCAGGCGGGCGAAGGTGCGCGTGTGTTCGGTCCACAGGTTGGCCTGGATGCCGAGGATATGGTGGCGCTGGCTCTCTTCCAGTTCCGCCGGGATCGGATCGAAGCCGTAGACATCCTGCAGCGTGATCAGCGCAGGACGGCCCGGGGGCTCGTTCGGCGAGGCGGTCTGCAGGTAGTCGAGGTACGTCTTGTTGGAAGGCGACATCACCACGTCATGGCCCTGGCGCGCGGCCTGCAGGCCGCCTTCGATGCCGCGCCACGACATGACGGTGGCTTCCGGCGGTAGCTTGGCTTCCAGGATCTCGTCCCAGCCGATCAGGCGCTTGCCGTGTGTGGCGAGATACTTCTCCAGACGTCCGACCAGGTAACCCTGCAGGTCCATCTCGGTCTTCGCACCCACCTCGCGCATGCGTGCCTGCTCGCGCGCGGAGGCTTCCCACTGGTCCTTGACCGCTTCGTCGCCGCCGATGTGCACGTAGGTGCCGGGGAACAGCGTGACCACTTCGCCCAGCACGTTCTCGAGGAAGGTGATGGTGCCTTCTTCGACGTTGACCAGGTTCGGGAACACGCCCCATTCGTTCGACGGCACCAGCGGCGTGTCGATCGAACCCAGTTCGGGATACGCAGCAATGGCGGCGGTCGCATGGCCCGGCACGTTGATCTCCGGCACCACGGTGATGTGGCGTTCGGCGGCGTACTTCACCACGTCGCGGATCTGGTCCTGCGTGTAGAAGCCGCAGTAGGGGCGCGGCTCGCCCGTCTTCGGGTCCTTGCCGCCATCACCGGCGGGGATGCGGCAGCCACCGATTTCGGTGAGCTTCGGGTACTGCTTGATCTCGATGCGCCAGCCCTGGTCGTCGGTCAGGTGCCAATGCAGTGTGTTGAGCTTGTGCAGGGCCATCGCGTCGATGACCTTCTTGACCTCGTCCACGCTCTGGAAGTGGCGCGCCGGGTCCAGCATGAAGCCGCGCCAGCCGAAGCGGGGCGCGTCCTCGATTTGCAGCGCCGGCAGGGTGACGCCGCCCTTGTCGCCCTGGGTGGCGAGCTGCCACAGCGTCACCGCACCGTAGAACAGGCCGCGCTCATCGCGCGCCTTCACGGTGACGCCGTCGGGCGTGACGTCGAGCGAGTAGGCTTCCGGGTTCTGCTTGTCCGCACCGGCCGACTCCAGCACAAAGCGGATCACGCCCTTGCCCTCGTCCTGCGTGGAGGCCAGTGCAGGCCCTCCCGCCGACTGCAGGTAGGCCGCGAACTGCTGCGCCACGCGCGTTGCGGCTTCGCCGCTGGCGGCCAGGCGTGTGTCCGCAGTGATGGCAAAGGCGCCTTCGCCCGTTTGCAGTGCGGCAGGCGCCGGAATAAGCGACGGCGTGATCGGCGTGGACGCCGCCACGCCGCCATCGTCGCTGGTCTTCGGCGTGCAGCCGGCGAGAGCCAACAGGGTGAAGGCCAGCCCGGCCAGGGCGCGATGGGCGATGGGTCGGTTCATCGGTGTCCTCGGTAGCGATGGGCACAGCATGCCCAAAAAAAGCGGGCCCGGACGGATCCGGGCCCGCAGAGGGAGAGTGTTCCCTTACATCGTGCGGCTTAGAACTTGAAGCGGAAGTTCAGGTAGTACTGGCGGCCGTTGCTGTAGAAGGCGTGCGGCAGGTAACCCGGAACAGCGTCGTTCTCCGTGTAGTACTTCAGCTTCGGATCGTTGAGGTTCAGGCCGTCCAGGCTGATCGTCAGCCAGTCGGTGGCCTTGAAGCCCAGCGAAGCCGACACGGTGGCGAAGTCATCCTGGTAGAAGTTGTCGGCGCGGCTGACGCCGGCATAGAACGAGCTGCGGTAGCTGTAGTTGATGCGGGCGTTGAAACGATCGTTCTCGTACCAGCCCGACAGGTTGTAGGTGTTCTCCGAGGTGCCGTTGAGCGGCTTGCCGCCATCCGCCTCGCCATCCACGTAGGTGTAGTTGGCGTTGAAACCGAAGTTGTCCCCGATCGGCTGCTCGTAGGTCAGCTCCACGCCGCGTGCCTTGCCGTTCGAGTTGACCGGGATCGACACCAGGTAGTCGCTGTAGACGTCCGTGCCCGCGGCCTGGCTGGCCTGCTGGTCCTTGTATTGCACGATCACGTTGCCGAAATCGACGTAGCCGTCCAGGTCCATCGAGAACACGCTGGCGGCCAGCAGGGCGCGCGGCGCGAAGTACCATTCCAGCGAAGCGTCGAAGTTGGTCGACACCAGCGGGTCGAGGTTCGGGTTGCCACCGCTGCCTTCGTGGGTCAGGTCGTTGAGCGTCAGCGAGCCGGCAAGCGCGGAGAAGTCCGGACGGGTCATGGTCTTGCTGCCTGACACGCGCGCCACCAGGCTGTCGGTCAGTTCGAACTTGAAGTTCACGCTGGGCAGCAGTTCGTTGTAGTCGTTGTTCACCACGACCGGCAGGTAATCGCCGAACGCCGAGCCGGTGATCGCGCCCGGGATGCCGGAGTTGACCGCCAGCGCCTGGTTGTAGTTCACGTCGGTCTGCGTACGCACGTGGCGCAGGCCGGCGTTGCCGCTCCAGCGGTCACCACGGAAGTTCAACTGCGCGTACACCGCGTTGATGTCTTCCTTCACGCCGTAGACGTCGGAGAAGTAGAAGCGCTCCGGATTGTTGCGGTTGGCGAAGCGGGCGTTGATCTCGGCCAGCTGCGCGGGCGTGTAGTACCAGATGCCCGACGGCACGTTGCCGCCCACGCCGAAGTCGCCGGGATACGTACCGCCCGCCGCCGGATACGCCGCGATGTCGGTCCAGTTGGTGGCCCAGTTGGGGCCCTGCGCGAGCGAAAAATCGTTGCTGCGCTCATGCGTGGCGTAGCGGTAGCCGAAGTCCAGCGAGGACAGGATGTCGTTGTCGAAGAAGAACTGGCCGTCCGCCGAGGCCCAGTCTTCCTTGTCCAGCACGTCGATGCCCTGCGCGCCGAAGATCCAGCCGCTCTGCGGGAGATGGTTCGCGGCGGTATTGGTGCCGCCCAGCGACCAGTCGATCGGGTTGCTGACGCCATTCATGCTCCAGCTCGCGCCTGCGTTCCCGGCGATGCCGGTTTCCAGCACGTCCTGCGTGGGGCTGCTGCCCCGGCCCTTGGTGGAGCCCAGCTGGAAGACGAACTTCAGCGCGTCGCTGGCATTCCACTCGGCATCCAAGGCGATGTACTTGGACGTGGATTCGGCACCCGGGCGGGAGATCATGTCGTACACACCGTAAGGCGTGACGGTCGTGCCGCCGGTGACCGGCGCGTAGGTGGCGCTGGTCAGCACGCCGTTCTCGATGGTGTAGCTGCTGGGCGCGCGCGCGTTGATGAACTGACTGGCCCACATCATGTAGTTGCGGTTGTAGTTGTCCGCCTTCAGGCGCGAGTAGAATGCGTTGACGTTCAGGGTCAGGTTGTCGGTGACCTTCGCTTCGATGTTCGCCACGCCGCCCTGACGCTTGCGTACCTGCTCGAACAGGGCGGCGCCGATCAGGTTGGGATACAGCACGCCCACGAGATCCGGATTGCTGGTCGCGACGGGAGTACGGGTGACACCGTCCGCTTCGAACTCCGCGATCGTGCCGTAGCCGCCCACCACTTCCTGGCCATCGCGGCGCAGGCTGCGCTCCTCATTGAAGACCTGTACCAGGAAGCCGGCGGTACCTTCGTCGTTGCGCCAGTTCAGCAGTGCATCGAGCTGCGGCTTGGTGTCGCCCGGCAGGTCGGAATGCACCGCGCCGATGGAGCCCTGGATGGTGAGCGGCTCGGCGAACTGCAGCGGACGACGGGTGATGATGTTGACCGAGCCGGCGGTGCCGCCTTCGACCAGCTTCGCTTCTGAAGTCTTGTGCACCACCACGCGGTCGACGATCTCGGACGGATACAGCGAGTAGCTCACGCTGCGGCCGACGTTGCCTACCTGGCTGAGCACGAACCAGTCGCCGGTGCCGATGCCGTGTCCGTTGACGAGGGTCTGGGTAAGGCTGGGATTGGTGCCGCGCAGGCTGACGCGGTCGGCTTCGTCGAAGCCACCTTCGCTGGCGCTGGACGACGCGATGTTGACGCCGGGCAGCTGGCGCAAGGTGTCGGCCACGTTCTTGGCCGGCAGCTTGCCGATGTCTTCGGCGGTGACGACTTCGACGTGGGTGGCGGCGTCGCGCTTGGCATCGAGGGCCTTCTCGATGCTGCCGCGGATGCCGGTGACGACGACGGTGTCGAGGTCGGTCGCCGTCGTGTCGGCCGGTGCGGCGTCCTGCGCGTTGACTTGCATCGAGAACGCGAGCCCGGCGGCGATCGAGGCCGAAAGGATCGAGGTGCGGTACTTCATGATGTCTCTCCCATCATTGTTTTAGAGTTCCGGCAGCCATCGCTCGCGCTGTTCCGCCGTGCTTGGTACTTCGATGTCGCCTGGCGTTGCACGTATCCCCTGCACCCCGCCCCTTCATGCTTCGCGCCTGTGCCGGCGCTTTCCTTCATTGGCCCTCGTCGCGATCCAGGTACCACCTGGCCGCCCCGATGACGCCCAACTGCCCGTGCTCCACCAGCTTCACGGGAATGCGTTCCAAAGCCTCGCGCATCGACCCCTTGTTGAGGAACCGCGGCACGAAACTGCTTTGAATCAGGAAATCGCGGATCTTCGGCAGGATGCCGCCGGCGAGGTACACGCCGCCCTGCACGCCGTACAGCAGCGCCATGTCGCCGACCACGCTGCCCAGCAGGCCGCAGAACACGTCGAGGCTTTCGCGCGCCATCGGGTCCTCGCCGGACAGGGCGGCGGCGGTGATGTCGCCGGGGCGCGCATACGCTGAAGGCGCGGCACCGCGCACCGCGCACAGCGCGGCGTGCAGGTTCATCAGGCCGGGACCGGAGAGGGCCTGTTCGACCGGCACGTGGGTGCGGGTTTTCAGCATCTCGGTGAGCAGCGCCATTTCCAGTGCGTTGCCGGCGGTCAGCGCGGCCTGGCCGGCTTCGGTGGCCAGGACCACGGCCCGCTTGCCGGCAGGAATCCAGACCGCCGCCCCCAGGCCGGTGCCCGGGCCGAGGATCAACGTGGGTCCCCGCGCCGGCGCGATGGCGGGACCGGCCAGTTGCAGGACCTCGCTGGCGTCCATCTGTGCAGCGGCGTGCGCCACGGCTTCGAAATCGTTGACCAGGCGAACGTCGTCGAAGCCCAACTGCGCGCGCAGCTCGACTGGCGACAGTCGCCACGGCAGGTTGTTGGTGATGACGGTGCCGTCTTCCAGCGCGTAGCCGGCACTGGCGATCACTGCTCGGCTCACCCGGGCCGGAGCCAGGCGGGCGAGGAAGTCGCCGACGATGTCACCCAGGCCCGCGTACTCGGCGCAGGCGTACTTGCGGTACTCGAGCACACTGACTGGCGCGCCAGGATCGCCGCTGCCGCGGACCAGGCCGATGCGTACATGCGTGCCACCGACATCCGCCGCGATGAAGGCGTCTTCCGCCCTGCGGATGGCATCTGCCGGTACTGGATTTGCAATGGCGACCACACGTCTCCCCACATGTTCGCGGCCGGGACTCCCGCATCCCGATATGGCCCGAGTGTGGAAAGTGTTTGACAACGTTGTCAAGACTCTGTCATCAAATGGGCGTCTGGCGGGCAGTTGGGTGTAGCGAAACGGAAACAATTGGCGTATTCAGCATTTGATTGTCCGCATATTTGCGGTTAATCATTGAAAAGGAAGGTCAATTTTCTTCAAGTCTCGCAGGACTTCATGCTGCAGTGCACGAAGGCT
Organism: Pseudoxanthomonas sp. PXM03; assembly: GCF_014852005.1. Taxonomy (GTDB): domain Bacteria; phylum Pseudomonadota; class Gammaproteobacteria; order Xanthomonadales; family Xanthomonadaceae; genus Pseudoxanthomonas_A. The sequence continues at coordinate 127,818 of NZ_JACVAU010000001.1, forward strand.
TGGCGCTCACACAAGGGGTTGCGCTGTCGCCGCGACTGCCCATACGGTCGCTCTTTGATGGATTCTTTGACAACGTTGTTTCCGGTCGCGGGTTTGTTGCGGACCCGCTCATCGGCCAGCACGAGGGGACTCTCATGACCATCGCATCCGGCTCCACCCCGCTTCGCTCGCTGGCCATCGTCGGCCTGCTGTTCTTCATCATCGGGTTCTTCACCTGGATCAACGGACCGCTGATCACCTTCGTGCAGCTCGCGTTCGACCTGGACGAGGTGAATGCCTTCCTCGTGCTGATGGTGTTCTACCTGTCGTACTTCTTCCTCGCCCTGCCGGCGGCGGCGTTGCTCAAGCGCACCGGCATGAAGAAGGGGCTGGCGATCAGCCTGTTCGTGATGGCAGTGGGCGCCGCGATGTTCGGCGAGTTCTCCACCCAGCGCTGGTACCCGGGCGCGCTGTCCGGCCTGTTCGTGATCGGCGGCGGATTGGCGTTGCTGCAGACGGCGGTGAACCCGTACGTCAGCATCCTCGGCCCCATCGAGAGCGCGGCCAGGCGCATCGCGCTGATGGGCATCTGCAACAAGATCGCCGGCATCCTGGCGCCCATCGTGATCGGCACGCTGGTGCTGCATGGGGTGGGCGACCTCGCTGCGCAGGTCGAGGCCGCCGACGCGGCCGGCAAGGCGGTGCTGCTGGATGCATTCGCCGCGAAGATCCATCTGCCGTACCTGGTGATGGCCGGCATCCTGGTTGTGGTCGCCATCGGCATCCTGTTCTCGCCGCTGCCGGAGGTGAAGCCTTCCGACGCCAACGCCGCGCCCGTGGCGGATGCCGCCGATGGCGAACGCGGCCTGGCGCAGTTCCCGCACCTGTGGCTGGGCGTGCTGTGCCTGTTCCTCTACGTGGGCGTGGAGGTGTTGGCGGGCGACGCGATAGGCACGTACGGCCGCGGCTTCGGCCTGCCGCTCGACCAGACCAAGCTGTTCACGACCTACACGCTGTTCGCGATGCTGGCCGGTTACCTCGTCGGACTGGTCGCGATCCCGCGCTTCGTGTCGCAGGAACGCTACCTGGCCATCTCCGCGACGCTGGGCGTGCTGTTCGCGCTCGGCGCGCTGCTGACCCATGGCTATGTGTCGGTGGGTTTCGTCGCGGCGCTGGGCTTCGCCAACGCGATGATGTGGCCGGCGATCTTCCCGCTGGCGATCAAGGGCCTCGGTCGGCATACCGAGACCGGATCGGCCCTGCTGATCATGGGCATCGCCGGTGGCGCCATCCTGCCGCAGGCGTTCGCGGTGCTGAAGCAGCACTACGACTTCCAGGCGGTGTTCGCGGGGCTGGCCGTGCCTGGGTACCTGTACATCCTGTACTACGCACTGGCCGGACACCGGGTGGGTCGGTCGCGGCCGGCGACGGACGTGCCGGAACGCGGCATCATGGCGGACTCGCCTCCATGACGGAAACGCCCATGCGCCGACCCACCATCAAGGACGTTGCCGAACGCGCGAAGGTCTCGCTGAAGACCGTGTCCCGGGTCATCAACAACGAACCGTCGGTGCTGCAGGGCACCCGCGCGCGCGTGCTGCACGCGATCGCAGAACTGGACTACGAGCCGGACCAGTCCGCGCGCAACCTGCGCAGCGGCACGCCGTTCGTGATCGGGCTGGTGTACGACAACCCCAACCCGTACCACATCATCGGCGTGCAGAACGGCGTGCTGGCCGCGTGCAAGGAAACCGGCTTCGGCCTGCAGATCCATCCGGTCGATTCCACCTCGCCGTTGCTCGCGGAGGAGCTGGTCGAGTTCGTGCAGCGTTCGCGCTTGGCCGGCCTGGTGCTGACCGCACCGATGTCCGAGCGCGCCGACCTGGTGACGGCGCTCGCCGCGCGCGGGGTGAAGCTGGTGCGCATCATCGCCGCCACCGAAGATCCGGACGATGGCCTGCCCTGCGTCTACGTGGATGATCGCGACGCCGCATACGAGATCACCGAACACCTGATCCAGCTCGGCCACCAGCGCATCGGTTTCCTCTGGGGCGGCCTGGCGCACCGGTCGAGTACGGAGCGCTATGCCGGCTACGAGAAGGCGCTGAAGGATTACGGCATCCAGCTCGACAAACACCTGGTGGTGCCGGGCGACTACACCTTCGACGATGGCTTCCGGGGTGCACGCCGGTTGCTGGCGCTGCGCGAGCCCCCCACGGCGATCTTCGGTTCCAACGACGAGATCGCGGCCGGCGTGCTGGCCGCCGCCAAGTCCACCGGCATGAACGTGCCTTACGACCTGTCCATCGCCGGGTTCGAAGACAGCCCGTTTTCCAAGCAGTCGTGGCCGCCGCTGACCACCGCCAAGCAGGCCACGCAGGACATCGCGAAACAGGCCGCACGCCTGCTGATCGCCGGCCTGCGCCAGGACGCCTACGACGACAATCCTTCGCCCGTGCACAACCAGGGCTTCGTGCCGCAACTGGTGGTGCGTGGCTCCACTGCGCCGGTCAGGCCGCGCGCGGACCGACCCGAACCGACCTCCCCATGACCGACATCTCGTTGCCCGCACCCTCCGATACGCTGATGCACCAGGAGGCGGCCCAGACCGCCGACATCGTCGCCGACCAGTACACCCGCAACGCCGCCACGGTGAAGGTGCTGGCCGACGACCTCCGCCGCAATCCGCCGCCCTTCGTCGTCACTTGCGCGCGTGGCAGTTCCGACCATGCGGCCACCTATGCGAAGTACCTGTTCGAAACCCAGCTGGGCGTGGTGACCGCATCGGCCTCGCCATCGGTGGGTTCGGTCTACGAAGCGAAGCAGCGGCTGGACGGCGCGCTGTATGTGGTGGTTTCGCAGTCGGGCAAGAGCCCGGATCTGCTGCGCAACGCGACGCAGGCGAAGGAGTCCGGCGCGCGCGTGGTGGCGCTGGTCAACGTGGAGGACTCCCCGCTGGCGCAACTCGCCGATACCGTGCTGCCGCTGCGCGCCGGTCCCGAGCGCAGCGTCGCGGCGACCAAGAGTTATCTCGGCTCGCTGGCGGCCATCCTGCAGCTGGCCGCGTACTGGAAGGACGAAGCGCCGTTGCATGCGGCGACGGAGGCGCTGCCGGAAGCGTTGCGGCGCGCGTGGCAGGCGGACTGGTCGCCGTTGGCGGAGGGGCTGGTGGGTGCACACAACCTGTTCGTGCTCGGCCGCGGATTGGGCCTGGCCGCCGCGCAGGAAGCCGCCCTGAAGTTCAAGGAAACCTGCGGCCTGCACGCGGAAGCCTACAGTTCGGCCGAGGTGAAGCATGGGCCGATGGCGCTGGTGGGACCGGGTTTCCCGGTGCTCTGTTTCGCCCAGCCCGATGAAACCGAGGCCGGCACGCTGGCGCTGGCGCAGGAATTCCGCGGCCGCGGCGCACAGGTGTGGGTGGCGTCGCGGCAGGGCGATCTGCCGCTGGTCGAAGCACCGCATCCGGCCTGCGCGCCGCTGCTGACCATCCAGAGCTTCTATCGCGCGATCAATGCACTGGCGCTGCGTCGCGGCCACAATCCCGATGTGCCGCCGCATCTGAACAAGGTCACTGAAACGGTATGAATGCGATGAGTCCTGCCACCGCCCTGTGCCATGCACGCGTGCTTACGCCCGACGGCGTCGTCGATGGCCTGGCGGTGCTGATGCAGGATGGTCGCATCGCCGACCTCGTCGCCAATGACGCGGTGCCGGCGGAAGCGAAGCGGGTCGATCTCGGAGGTGCACTGCTGGCGCCCGGCTTCATCGACGCGCAGGTCAATGGCGGTGGCGGCACGCTGTTCAACAACGACACCAGCGTCGAGGCGATACGCACCATCGCAGAGGCGCACCGTCGTTTCGGCACCACGGGGCTGTTGCCCACGCTGATCAGCGACGATGCCGACGTGATGGCGCGCGCCATCGCCGCCACGCGTGATGCCATTGCGCAACAGGTTCCGGGCATCCTCGGCATCCATCTGGAAGGGCCGTACATCGCGCCGGCGCGCAAGGGCACGCACGATGCCGGCAAGTTCCGCGTACCGGGCGCAGACGAGGTCGCGATGGCCACCTCGCTGGCCAATGGCGTCACCTTGCTGACGCTGGCACCGGAGCAGGTGCCTGCGGACACCATCCGCGCGATGGTGGCGCGCGGTGCCATCGTGGTGGCCGGGCACACCGCCGCCACGTACGAACAGGTCCGCACCGGCATCGATGCCGGCATATCCGGGTTCACCCACCTCTACAACGCGATGTCACCCCTGCAGGGCCGCGAGCCCGGCGCGGTCGGCGCCGCCCTCGAAGACGACGGCTGCTGGTGCGGAGTGATCGTCGATGGCGTGCACGTGCATCCGGCCAGCTTGCGCGTGGCGCTGGCGGCCAAGCCGCGCGGCAAGGTGTTCCTGGTCACCGACGCGATGCCACCGGTCGGCGCGGATGATCCCTCCTACGTGTTGTACGGCGAAACCATCACCGCCATCGACGGCGTGGTGCGCAACGCCGCGGGTGCGTTGGCGGGCTCGGCGCTGGACATGATCACGGCAGTGCGAAACAGCGTGCATCTGCTGGGCCTGCCGCTGGAGGAGGCGCTGCGGATGGCGTCGACCTATCCGGCCGAATTCCTTGGCTTGGGCGCCACGCACGGTCGCATCGCGCCGGGCTATCAGGCCGATCTGGTCGCGCTGGACGCCCGCCTGCAGGTGGTAGGGACGTGGATCGGCGGGAAGTGACGCGGTACGCATGAGCGTCGCCTCGGCCCGGTTCGCCTCCGTCGACGCGCTGCGCGGGTTGACCGTGGCGGCGATGTTGCTGGTCAACACGCCGGGTGACTGGTCGCATGTGTATGCGCCCTTGCTGCACGCCGAATGGCATGGCGTCACCCCGACCGACATAGTGTTCCCGTTCTTCCTCTTCATCGTCGGCGTGTCGATCGCGCTGGGTGTCGTGCCACGCAGAGAGGCCGGCGTGGAGCGCAAGGTGCTGGTGCGTGCCGTGCTGTGGCGGGCGACGAAGATCGTCGCGCTGGGAATGGCCCTGCACCTGCTCGCATTCTGGTTGCTGGATCGTCCGCAGTTCCGTCCGTGGGGCGTGCTGCAGCGGATCGGGCTCTGTTTCGCGGCCGGCGGGATGATCGCGCTGTACCTGAAACCGCGCCTGCAATGGACGGTGGTCGTGACCACGCTGCTCGGTTACTGGGCGCTGCTGGCGCCGTGGGGCTACGCGCCCTTCGAGCATCTTCCCGCCCGGGTGGACACCGCGCTGTCCGGACACTGGCTGTACCAGTGGGACCCCGCAACGGGGCGCGGGCAGGATCCCGAAGGATTGCTCAGCACATTGCCCGCCATCGCCACCACGCTGCTCGGAGTGCGCGCGGGCGAGGCGTTGCGTGCGGGCGCGGTGAAGCCACTTGCGGTCGCGGGCGTGCTCGCGGTCGCGCTCGGCCTGGGCTGGGCGCCGTTGTTTCCGTTGAACAAGGCGCTCTGGACATCGTCCTACGTGCTGTTCACCGCCGGCTGCGCGACGCTGGCGCTGGCGGCGTGCCATCTGCTGGTGGATCGGCATGGCTGGCCGGCGCTGGGTCGTCGCTTCGGCATCAATGCCATTGCCGCGTACGTCGGTGCGGCGGTCATGACCTACATCTTGCTCGGCATGGGCTGGATGGGGCCGATCTACCAGGTCGGCTTCGCCGGATGGATGACGCCGCGATTCGGTCCTTACGTGCCGTCGCTGGCGTTCGCGCTGGCGTTCGTCGGCGTGTGGTGGCTGGTCGTGCGCCTGATGGACCGCCAGGGCTGGTACCTGAAGGTCTGAAGCACAGGAACCATCACGCTTTTCTTCACCGCGCGGGAGTACAACGGCAGCCAGTCACCCGCCGGATGCGCCCGCATGAGGATGTCGTTGCTGCTCGCCTGTTGCCTGAGCCTGCCCGCATGCCAGCGGGCAACGGTGGACGACCAGGGCGTGAAGGTCGTGGTGGCCTCGCGGACGGGCTCCGCGACATCCGGACCGGCCGCAGGCATTGCGCCAGTAGCGTCGCCGGTATCCGATGCCTCCGCATCGGGAACCGGCCGCACCATGGCGGGCCTGTCGCGGGCGCGGGCGGTGCCGGACCCGCCCTTCACCAGCACACCGGTGGCCACGTTCAACGAGCCCTGGGCGATGACGTTCCTGCCCGATGGCCGCCTGCTGGTGACGGAGAAATCCGGCAGGCTGCGACTGGCCAATATCGCCACGGGCCAGGTCGGCGAGATCATCGGCGTGCCCACCGTCGCGTACGGGGGACAGGGCGGATTCGGTGACGTGCTGCCGCATCCGCGTTTCGCCGACAACCGGCTGGTCTACCTCAGCTATGCCGAAGCCGGCAGCGGCGGCACGCGCGGCGCCGCAGTGGCGCGTGCGACGCTGGTGCTGGATGCCAGCGGCAACGGCGGCAGCCTGTCCAACCTGCAGGTGGTGTGGCGGCAGTTGCCGAAGGTCAGCGGTGATGCCCACTACGGGCATCGGCTGGCGTTCGGTGCGGACGGCAAGCTGTGGATCACCTCCAGCGACCGCCAGGCGATGGCACCGGCGCAGGACCTGCAGTCGTCGCTTGGAAAGCTGATCCGCCTCAACGACGATGGCAGCGTGCCACCGGACAATCCGTTCGCCGCGCAGGGCGGTATCGCCGCGCAGGTGTGGACGCTCGGGCATCGCAACCTGCTGGGCATCGCCTTCGACGGCAGTGGCCGTTTGTGGACCCACGAGATGGGTCCGGCGGGCGGCGACGAACTCAACCTGATCGAGCGCGGAAGCAACTACGGTTGGCCGGTGGTTTCCAATGGCGACCACTACGGCGGCACGCCGATTCCCGATCACCCGACACGCCCGGAGTTCAATGCACCGGAAGCGTGGTGGACACCGGTGATCGCGCCGGCGGGCTTCGTCATCTACTCGGGCAATCTGTTCCCGTGGTATCGCGGGAAGGGCTTCATGGGCGGGCTCGCCTCGCAGGCGCTGATCGAGATCGAATTCGACGGCACGCAGGCACGCGAGGCGCGTCGCTATCCGATGGGCCGCCGCATTCGCGAGGTCGAACAGGGGCCCGATGGCGCGCTGTGGCTGCTGGAAGACGGCAGTGGTGGCCGCCTGTTGAAGCTGACGCCCAATCGCAGCTGATCAGGGCGTGCTTCCCAGCGCCCGCTGCTGGCGCTGGTGATGGATGTCCAGGTAGAGGCTGTAGGCGGCGGTGAAGGCGGGCAGCAGGTTCTGCAGCACGCCTACCGCATCCTGCTTGGACGAGAACAGGAAGTAGCTCAACGCCATCAGGCTGCCGCACAGGCTCATGTACCAGAACAGGCGCGGGATCACCGGGCGGCGTGCGCGCCGCGATGCGACGAACTGGACCAGCCAGCGCGCGCCGAACAGGGCGGCGCCGGTCAGGCCGATCAGCTTCCACGGCGTCATGTGCAGGCCGGTCCAACCCAGCCAGACGATTTCCTGGTCCATCATGTTCACGATTTGCGCCCTGCATGGATCTCGCTGACGGCGGTCACGTGGCTGCGATGGATCAGCCACGACACGCCCATCAGATCGCGAATGCCGACCAGGGCGCGGCCCAGATTGGTGTACTTCGATTGGCCGGACCCGCGTGGCCGGTGCGACACCGGCACGCTGACCGTCAGCCAGCCGGCACGCTGCATGAGCGCGGGCAGGTAACGGTGCATGTGGTCGAAATAGGGAAGCTCGAGGAACGCCGCACGCTCGAACAGCTTGATGCCGCAGCCGGTGTCGGGCGTGTCGTCATGCAGGAGCCACTGGCGGATGCGGTTGGCCCAGCGCGATGCCCAGCGCTTGCTGCTGGTGTCCTTGCGATCCACCCGCCAGCCCGCGTAGAGCCGGGTCTGCGGATTGCCCGCCTCGCGTGCCGCCAGCAGCTTGAGGATGTCGCCGGGATCGTTCTGGCCGTCACCGTCGAGGGTGACGATCCATGGCGACAGCGCATGCTTCACGCCGGTGCGGACGGCGGCGCTCTGGCCGCTGCGCCGGTGGTGCACCACCACGCGCAACTCCGGCACCTCGGCCTTCAACGCCGCGAGCACGTCGCGGGTGTCGTCTTCGGACTGGTCATCCACGCAGACGATGTCGAACACGATGCGGCCACGGAGGTGCTGGACCACTTCGCGCACCAGCGGCCCGATGTTGCCGGCCTCGTTGAAAACAGGAATGACGACGGAAAGGCTTGTCATGGGGGTGCTCGTCTCGACCATGTCAGCGTGCGCTCCTGCAGGTCAGGAAAATGTCGTAGTCCGGCTGATACAGCGATGTCTTCACGTCGGTGAGTCCCAGTACGGTGTGGAAAAGCTGGTCATGGCTGGCCTGCCTGCCCGTGCGGTCGCGCAGGCACTGCGGATCCAGGTGCGTGGATTGCCGCCACGAGGGCGAGAACCACGCGACCATCGGCACGTCGAGTTGCTCGCGTGGCGCGATGGCATAGGGCATGCCGTGCAGGTAAAGGCCCTTCTCGCCCAGCGATTCGCCGTGGTCTGAGACATAGAGCAAGGCCGTGTCGTAGCCCGGGAGCGTCGACAGGCGATCGATCGCGCCCGCGAGTACGTGGTCCGTGTAGGCGAGTGCGTTGTCGTATGCATTGACGATCTGCGCGCGGCTGCAGCGCCCAAGATCCGAGGTCTCGCAGACAGGCGTGAAGCGACGGAAAGCAGGCGGGTAGCGCTCGAAGTAGGTCGGGCCGTGGTTGCCCAGCATGTGCAGCACGATCACCTGGTCGCCCTTGTTGCGCGCGACGCTTTCCTCCAGCCCTTCAAGCAGGATGCCGTCGAAGCAGCGCGTCCCGTTGCAGAGTGCGGGGTCCTTGCGTGCATGCAGGTCTTCGACCGGCAGTCCGGTACAGACGCCTTTGCAGCCGGACTGGTTGTCGCGCCACAACGTGGCCACGCCCGCGCGTTGCAGGACGTGCAGCAACGACTGGTGGCTGCGGATCGCTTTTTCGTCGTAGTTTTCGCGTCCCCACGGCGAGAACATGCAGGGCAGCGAGACCTCGGTGCTGCTTCCGCACGCAGTGACGTGCGGGAAGTTGAGGACGTCGCGTGCCGCCAGTTCCGGCGTGGTCTGGCGCGCGTAACCGTTGAGGCCCCAGTTGGCGGCACGCGCGGTCTCGCCCACCACCAGCACCAGCAGGCGTGGCCGCCGCATGGTGGCAGCGGGCGACTGCACGGCGTCCTCGCCGATGGGAAGTCGGGTATGGGCGCGGCCGGGCGGGTCTTCGCTGACCACCTTCGCCAGCGACACGAGTACGTTGGCGGGCGTGACGAGGTAGCGCACTTCGCGCTGGTTGCGCAGGAAGGCGGTAAGCGGTTGCAGGGAAGGCAGCACGCCGACCAGCCCGACCAGGACCATGCCGAGGAGGAAGACGCTGCGCGCCAGCATTGCGCGCGCAACGCCGCGCGGCCGCAGGCGCACGCGCCACACAACGAATAGCGGAGGCACCGCCGCCAGCAATGGCAGCAGCGCATCCGGGCCGGCGAGGTCGGCGGCCTCGCGCCAATCGGTGTGCAGGACGTTGCGGACCATGTCGGCGTCGATGTAGATGCCGTACGCGGCCATGTAGTGCCCGGCCAGCGCCGCGACCACCACCAGCAATGACAGCACCACGCGCGCGGTACGGCGCCAGACCAGCAGCGACAGCCAGATCCCGTGCACTGCGGTGACCAGCAGGAACAACGACAGCGTCCAGGTTCCCTGTGCCCATGGCTGCGGGGACGCCGCCCGCCAGAAGACCGCGTTCGCGAACAGGCTGAAGTAGAGGCAGGCCGCCAGGATCAGTGTTTCCGTGCCCACCAGCGGGCGGACCGCCAGCGCGGCACGCAACCGTTGCCAACGAGAGAGTGCGCCTGCGTGATCGAGCACCGAAACGCTCATGCGCATGCCTCCGTCGTCACCGGGCCGCGTCGCGCGCCGACTCCCTCGACGGCACAGGCGATGGTCCAGCACACCGCCAGGCTGGCGACGTCATGCGACAGGAAGTGCGCGCCGCGCAGCTGCTGCGCCAGGCCGAAGACGCCACCCGCCAGCAGCCCGATCGCGAGCCCTGCATGCCGCCATCGGGGCGCGACGTGCAGGAAGAAAAAGTACGACGCCACCCAGGCATAGCCACTGGCGGCGTGCGCGGCGGGAAAACAGGCGGCGTGGCCCAGCGAAATAGGGCGCGGTGCCAGCAGCGGCACGTAGGCGCGTTGGCCGCCGAAGCCCGCCAGATCCCATGGGCAATCCACCTGCGTGACCGCCTTCAACAGGGCCACGCATGCGGTGGACGCGAGCAGTGCCAGCAGCAGGCGGGCGGCAGGGCGCGTCCATGTGGCCGATGCAGGCTTCGCCCAGTGCACCAGGGTGGCGGCCAGCAGGCCAAGCCAAGCCAGCAGGCTCGCGGTGCGGCCGCCGCGATGCAGGACGGTTTCCAGCAACACGCTGCGCTTCAGCGACCACGCATCGCCTTCCCAATGGAACAGCCAACCCGCCCAGGGCAGGTCGATGCGGCACGCCAGCAGCCACGCGATCAGCAGCAGGGGTAAGGAAACCAGCGCGAGGCGCGGCCAGGAACCTGCCGTCGAAGGAGAGCGCGGTAGCGATGAAACGGGCATGCGGATGCGAGTGCAGGAAGGTGCACGCATGCTCGTGGCCGCGATGTCGTAGCGCAGTCGGACAGCCGTCGGAAACGCGTTAAGTCACGCGCGAATGATTCCCGCCTGCACGCGGCGTTGTTTCGGATTCAGTCTTCGCCGACATCCGCCGACCAGTCGGGTGGCACATCGCAGCCTTCGATCCAGGCATCCCCGGGTGCAAGAATCCATGCGCGCCGGTTGGATGCGCCGATGTCGATCACCTTCGCCGGATCCAGGCACGGGCCGATGGCTTCCCTGCGCAGGAAAAGCCAGCGCTTCGCCGGCGCTTGCAGCAGCCACGCGTGCGCATGCTGCCACTGCGCCGCCCAGGGCTGCTTGAAGCCGAAGTCGGTCACGGGCCGGTCCGCCTGCAGCAGGTGCTGTTCGCGCCAGCCCAGCATGGCCAGTTCGGCATCCGGACCGATCCGCTCGCCGACGCGCTGCATCAGCGCCTTGGCCGAACTGTCGGGGCTGAGCGCCGGCATGAAGCCCATGCCATACGCCGTCCACAGGGCGGCCGTCACGGCGACCAGCGCCACCGGCACATGTCGTCGCGCGGCGACTATCGCGGCGAGTGCGACGACAGCGAATCCCAGCAGCCATCCGCTCAGCTGCGCGACCGTCGCCATGTCCATGCCGCGGCCGTCGAGCAGTGCGTGCAGGCGCTCGGGTGGCGCCATCGACAGCCACGCGCCCAGCATGCCTGCGACCAATGCCAGCACGGCCATGTACGACCACAGCGTTGCGCGCACCGCGCGTCGTCGCAACAGGCCCGGGAGCAGCGGTGCCGCCGCCACCGCCAACGCCGGCAGCATCGGGAAGATGTAGACCTCGCGCTTGCCCGGGCTGGCGCTGAAGAACACCAGCACCAGCGCCGCCCAACCCAGCAGCAGGACGTGGCGCGCATCCGGCCGGCGCACGCGCCGCCACCACGCGGGCAGCAGCCACGGCGCCAGCAGCACGCCGGGCAGCCACAGCGTCAGCATCGCTTGCAGGTAGTACCACGCCGGTTTCACGTGATGCCATGCGTTGGCATAGCGCGTGCCGGTCTGCTTGAACAGCATTTCGCGCGCATACCCCTGCAGCGCGGGGTCCGGGGAAGAGAGCGCCGTCGCCAGCATCGGCACGAGCCACGTGCCCGCACCCAGCAGGAATCCCGCCACGCCTGCAAGCACGTGCACGCCACGCGGTGCGGGCAGCGCCCGGGATGCCGTCCGTCGCGCCCACAGCCACGGCAGGAACACCAGCAGCGGCAGGAAGCCGACTCCCTTGGTCACCGTGCCCAGGCCGGCGGCGAACGTGCCGAGCGCCAGCAGCCACGGACTCGGCTTCTCCAGCAGATAGCGCAGCAACGCCCACAGCGACAGCGTGGTCATGGCCACCAGCACCATGTCGATCTGCGCACGCTTGGCCTGCAGAGCGAACTGCAGGCAGACGAACAGGCCGAAGACGGCGTAGGGCATTGCGTGCCGGCCCCACAGGCGGCGCGCCAGGTCACCGGACAACCCGAGCGTCAGCAGCGCGGCCAGCAGCGACGGCAGCAGGAACGCCACCTGCCAGCTGCGCACCAGCAGGTAGCTGACGGCCTGCAGCCACATGAATGTCGGAGGCTTCTCGGCGTACAGCTCCACGCCACGGTGCGGGAACAGCCACTGGCCGGTCTCCACCATCGTCCGCGCGGCCAGCACGAAGCGCGGTTCGTCCGCCGGCATCGGTTCGCGCATGCCCAGTCCCGCCAGCAGCGCCCACACCATCAGCACGAGCAGCAGCGGCGTCTGCCAGCCGGGGGCGTGTTGAAGGCGCATCGGGCGCATGGGGGGCATGCCGGTCTGCAACGCGGCGCATGATCGTGGATGATGGGGCGTAGGAGATTCGTCGGAATTCCGACGGCGCTTCGACGTCCGGCCTGCGATGCTGCCGGTCCTTCCCCTGCTGGCGCGGACCTTGCCGATGCGGCTGCTGGTCATCGAAGACAACCGGAACCTGGTGGCGAACCTGTTCGATTACTTCGAGGCGCGCGGCCACACCCTGGACGCGGCGCCCGACGGCGTGACCGGCCTGCACCTGGCCAGCACCCAGGTCTACGACGCCATCGTGCTGGACTGGATGCTGCCGCGCCTGGAGGGCCCGGAAGTGCTGCGCCGCCTGCGCGAGGAGCACGACTCCAGCGTGCCGGTCATCATGCTGACCGCGCGCGACGAACTGCCCGACAAGATCGCCGGTTTCCGCGCGGGCGCCGACGACTACCTGACCAAGCCGTTCGCGCTGCCGGAACTCGAAGTGCGGCTCGAGGCGCTGATGGCGCGGATGCACGGCCGGCAGCGGCGCAAGGTGCTCGAAGTGCACGACCTGAAACTCGACCTCGCCACGCTGGAGGCTACCCGCGCCGGGCAGGTGCTGCATCTGTATCCCGCCTGCCGCAAGCTGCTGGAAACGCTGATGCAGGCCAGCCCTGCCGCCGTCACCCGGCAGCAGCTGGAACATGCGCTGTGGGGCGACCACCCGCCGGATGGCGACATGCTCCGCTCGCACATCTACGAATTGCGCCGCAGCGTGGATGGCCCGTTCCCGGTGAAGCTGATCCAGACCCTGCCCCGCACCGGCTACCGTCTGGCGGTCACCCATCCGGAGGGACGCGATGGCAAAGCGCCGTAGCCTGCATGCGAAAATCAGGCGTCTGCTCGGTGGTTACGCGGTATTGCTGGCCGCCATCATCATCCTGGTCTTCGCGGATGACTTCCTGGAGGACTGGGTCTGGAAGTTGCTGCTCCAGCAGGAGATCGTGCACTACGTCCAGCAGAAGGCCGCAGATCCGGGCCACGAATGGCGTGACACCGACGCGATACAGCTCTACAGGGTGCCGGGCCGCCAGCCCCCGCCCGGCCTGTCGATGCTGCCGCAAGGCGTGCACGATGATTTCTGGTTCGGCGGGCGCGAGAACGTGGTGCTGGTCCAGCGCGTGCAGGGCGTTGACTACTTCGTCGTGCGCGACATCACCGGGATCGAGACCATCGAGGACGCCCTGCTCCTGGGATCACTGGGTCTGGCGTTCATCGCGCTGGTAGTCATAGGGGTGATGGTCGCCCGGGGCGTGCGGACTGCGCTGCGTCCCCTGTCCGACCTCGCGAACGACATCGGTGCGCTTTCTCCCGATCATGCCGGCCAGCGCGTGGTCGTGGCGGACGGCGCCAGTTCCGAGCTGCATGTCATCACCAACGCCCTGAACGATTACCTGCGCCGCCAGGATGACTTCGTCGAGCGCGAGCGCACCTTCATCGACACCGCCAGCCACGAACTGCGTACGCCTATCGCCATCATGGCGGGCGCCAGCGAACTGGCACTGGAGCAACCCGGCCTGCCAGCGCCGGCGCGCCAGCAGGTGCAACGCATCCATCGCACGGCCCGCGACGTGGAGCGCCTGATCGCCCTGCTGCTGACGCTCGCCAAGGACCCGGCACGGTTGTCGCGCAGCAACGAAGTGGTGATGCTGCATGAACTGCTGCCGGACATCATCGACGACCACCGCCACCTGCTGGCGGGCAAGGATCTTTCCATCGTGGTCGACGAACTGCTGCCATGCACGGTGTCCGCGCCCCTGCACATCGTCCAGGCGGCCATCGGCAACCTGCTGCGCAACGCCATCGAGAACAGCGACCGCGGCGAGATCCACATCCGCCTCGACGCCGATGCCACCGTCACCCTGCAGGATCCCGGGCACGGCATGTCTCCGGAAGACATCAGCCGCATCTACGCACAGCTGGCGCGCGGCGGGAGTCGCGAAGGCGGCGGCATCGGACTGGATCTGCTGGCACGCCTGTGCGAACACCTGGGCTGGACGCTGTCGATCCAGTCGGCGCCGGGGCGCGGCACGATCAGCCGGCTGCGCCTCTCGCGCTGACGGCACGCCTTCACACGATCGGCGCTAGCATGCGCCGCACCCCGTGCCGGAGACCGCCGATGAAGTCGCCCCTGTTGTGCCTCCCTCTGTTCCTGTTGGCAGCCTGTTCGCCCGAAACTCCCGCGCCTGCCGCTACAGCGCCCACCCCGGAGCCCGCCGCCACGGCGGCTCCTGCCGCGAGCGTGGCGGCCCCAGAGACCACTCCCGTGCTGGCACCGCCCTCGTTCGATTGCGCCAAGGCTGGCAGCGAGGCGGAGAAGCTGGTCTGCACCGACGCCGAACTGGCCGCGCTCGACCGTCAGCTTGCCGCGCGCTACGCGGAAGCCAAGGACATCGACCCCGCCGTGCAGCGCGGCTGGGTGAAGGGGCGCGACGAATGCTGGAAGGCGGACGATGCGCGCCTGTGCGTGCTGGAGTCCTACAGGACCCGCCTGGTCGAGCTGGCGATCCAAGCGCCCGGCCTGGTGGTACCGAAGGCGGTGGAATACCGCTGCGACGACAACAGCAAGCCGTTCACGATGACCTTCTACAACGACCTCGATCCGCCGGCGGCGGTGATGACCTGGGGCAACGACCAGGCCATCGTGTTCCCGCAACCGGCAGCCAGCGGCGCCAAGTACGGCCGCAGCGGCATCGAGTACTGGGAACACCAGGGCGAAGCCAGCGTGGACTTCTTCGGCAACAAGCTCAGCTGCCGGCCTGTCCCGTGACCATGAGGGAAGGACGCCAAGCGTCCTCCCTCTACGGGCTTCCGACGTTCAGCGAACGCGGCGGTAGCGCACCTCGTTGTGCCGGTCCCCCACCTGCGAGGTGACCAGGCCGTCGCGGGACTGGTCGATGTCGAACGTGGTGTTGCCGACGTTGAGGCGGCCGTCGTTGATCCAGCCGTTCACCGTCTGGCCACCGGAACGGGCTTTTGCGCGGCCATCGGAGTCGATGGTCAGGGTCACGTCGCTGTTGTACATCGGGTTGTAGCCTTCGAACGTGCCGATCATCCAGCCGGGGACATACGACGTATGCCGCGGCCCCTGGTAACGGTCGTCGTCGTACTTGTTGTCCTTCTTGTCCGCGTTGGCGGCGATGGCGCCGAGGATGGCCGCGCCGATGAGGACCCCGGCCGCCACCTTGGCATCCTTGTTGCCGTCATGGTGGCCTGAAGAACTCGTGTGCACGCGGAAGGTCGCGCGGCAACCGTCATCCACCCAGATCTCGCGGCGGTTGTAGTCCCAACTGCGGCCCTGGACGCACGAGGTGCTGGACAACTGGCGGTCCAGGGTGACGTAGGCCGACGTGGAGATCGGGCAACTCTGGTAACGGTCGTTGCGGCTTTCGCAGGTGACATAGTCATCGTCGGCCCGGGCTTCGGAGCCCCACAGACCGGCGCCGGCCAGGCAGAGGTACAGAACGGTGCGCGTGCATTCCATGACGGACCCTCGAGTGTGGGATGGCGTGATGCGGCTCCCGTGCCGCGAAGGCGACAATACCCGGGCATGCGTGAAATGTGATGCGAGCGGATCAGCCGTTCGTCCGACGGGCCTGCTGCACGGCCGCCACCCGTGCGGCGCGGATGGCGTCGCCGATCTGCGGGCCGGTCATGCCGTCACAGGCCACGTCGCGGGTACTGACCTGCCGGGCCGCCTGGTGCAGGCGCACCAGTTCCCGGCCCTGCGGATAGTCCGCCTCTGCATGGTCGCCACGTCCGCGTTTGTCCGCCTCGCAGACCGTGGCCAACCAGGGAATGCGCTCGGGACGACGGAAGGCATCGCAGCGGGTGAGCAGCTCCACGACCGTGGCATCGCGCAGTTCGGCCAGGCGATGCACGTTGAGATGCTCGCGACACGCCATCACCGCCAGTTCGCGGTAGTCGGCTGGCACCTTCAGGCGCTCGCACAGGGCGAGCACGGGCCTGACACCTGCGTGCTCGTGCCCGATGTGCTTCGGCAGCATGTCGGCCGGCGTCAACGCCTTGCCGAGGTCGTGGGTCAGCGCAGCGAACCCGATGCACGCGTCACCGGGCGCGAGCCGCGCAGCCATGTCGCTGACCATCTCCTGGTGCACGCCCGTGTCCACTTCCGGGTGATACTCCGCGCGCTGCGGAACGCCGTACAGCGCATCCACCTCGGGCAGCACCACGGCCAGCGCCCCGCAGGCGCGCAGCGTGGACAGGAAGGCAGAAGGCGTCGTCGATGCCAGCGCGCGCCGGAGTTCCTGCCACATCCGTTCCGGCACCAGCGCGTCGAGCTCGCCACTGGCGACCAGTTCGCGCATCAGCGCCATTGTTTCCGGTGCAATGGTGAAACCCAGCGATGCGAAGCGCGCCATGAACCGCGCCGCACGCAGCACGCGCAGGGGATCTTCGACGAAGGCCAGGCTCACGTGCCGCAGCACGCGCGCGTCGATGTCACGCGCACCTCCGTACGGGTCGATCAGCGTTCCGTCGGCATCCTGCGCGATGGCATTGAGGGTGAAGTCGCGCCGCTGCAGATCGTCTTCCAGCGTCACGGAGGGATCGGCATCGACCACGAAGCCACGGTAGCCCCGTCCGCTCTTGCGTTCCGTGCGCGCGAGCGCGTACTCCTCGCCCGTGTCGGGGTGCAGGAACACCGGGAAGTCGCGACCGACCGCCTTGAATCCCTGCGCTTCCATCGCCGCCTGGGTGGCACCGACCACGACCCAGTCGCGGTCGCCGGGCGCCAGCCCAAGCAACCGGTCGCGCACCGCGCCGCCGACGAGATAGATCTTCATGCCGGCATGATGCCGGATTGGTGCGTTCGCCGTCTGCTGTTGACCTCTGCAGGAGCGACGTGAGCCGCGACCGGAAAAGCGGAACGATGTGACGCCTGATAGAGCGACTGCTCCTGACTCGCAGTGGAGCATCCGCGCACCTCTGGGTGCAGGGGGCGCGGTCGCGACTGACGTCGCTCCTGCAAGGAGCGCATCCGCCTTCAGCTCTTCGGCATCTGCGCCGTCGGGCAGGTGAAGGCCTTTCGCTTGGCCTGCACGCGCCCCATCATGCGGTCGGTCACTGGCAGGGCGTTGCCGTTGAGGCGCCAGTCGTAGATCACGCTGAAGGCAAGCACGCGCGCCACGTACTCGCGGGTTTCCTTGTAGCTGATTGTTTCGATCCAGACGTCGGGGTCGAAGCCCGGTCGCTGCGCCTGCCAGCGCGCGGTCGGTGCCGGTCCGGCGTTGTACGCGGCGATGGCGACATAGGGGACGCCATACTTGTCTTCCATCTCGCGCAGGTACGCGGTGCCGATGGCGATGTTGGTGTCGGCGTCGTACAGGCTCGCCGCGCCCGCATACGGGATGCTCCATCGCTTGGCAACACCGGCGCCCGTGCCGGGCAGGACCTGCATCAGCCCCATGGCGTTGGCGCCGGAGCGCGCCTTCGGATTGAAGATGCTCTCGGCGCGGATCTCGGCCGCGACCCAGGCCGGATCGATGTTGTGCTTCGTCGCTTCGCGCTTGATGGTGTCGTCGTGGTGCAACGGGAAGCGAAGCGTATACAGGCGCTGCTCGTCCGGCTGCCTGCCGAGCGAGAACACGGCACGGTCGAACCAGCCGTTGTCGCGCGCCACCTCCACCGCGATGCGGCGCTGGGTATCGTCGAAGCGCGACAGCGCCTCGTTCCACTCGGCGGTCGCCCAGCCGGGCCGCTCCAGTTGCCACAGCTCCATCGCGCGGACGATGGCCGGATCGCGCGCGACCATCTGCTTTGCGGCGACAGGATCATTCGGGATCCAGGCGCACAGCGCGTAGGGCTGCTCCAGGCGGTCGGCCGCCAGGAAGCCATGGAACGTGGGGCTGGCGGCGGTTTCCCGGAACAGGCGTTGCGCGCTGGCGCGGTCACCCGTCTTCTCGGACATGCGCGCTTCGAAATAACGCCAGCGCGAATCCGCGCGCTGTGCAGGCGGCATCTTCTTCAACGCAGCCAGCGCGGCCGGCCAATCGCCGCGCGACAGGGCCTCGCGCACGCGCCATTCGTGCAGGCGTTCGTCGTAGGCGGACTCGGGCACGTTGCCCAGCCGGCGCGCGGAATCCGGACCGTAGGAGGCGACCGTCCACAGCGCGACCTGGTACAGCACCTGCCCGCGTTCGGATTCGCCCATCCCCAACGCATCGGCGTACTGCGGCAACAGGCGCTCGGCGGTGTCGGGATCGTTCTGGGCCAGTCTGGCCAGTCCATGTGCGGCCATCCGCCGGCTGCGCTCGGTCTTGGGCCAGTTCAATGCGCGCGGATGGATGGCGTCGATGAAGGCGGCGTAGTCGGCGGCCAGCGCGCCCTCCTCGGCGGGCAGTCCCCGGGCAGCCGAGCGCATCACGCCGGTCTGGCGCTCCGCGGCCGCCGCCTCGATGCGTTCCCAGCGCAGCGCGGGAGTGAGTCCGCCCTGGCTCGCGAGCACGTTGAAGACCGGCTCGCAACCATCGGGCAGCGACTTCGCGCCCTTGCGCCAGATCGCCTGCGCCTGCTGCGTCCACGCGGCATCGGTGCGGCCGGTGGCCTGGCGTGCCTGCAGGTGCGAGCACTGCAGGGAGAGGTTTTCAGTGGGCTTCCACGCGGCGAGGAAGGTGGGCCACTCCTGGCGCCGCGCCAACGCCGCCAGCCACAGGGAACGGAACTGTTCGGCCACGGCCTGGCCTTCGTGACGTTTCAGAAAGGCCTGCGCCTGCGGTGTCGACACTGCATCGATCTGGCGACGCAGCGAGGCGAACTCGACCCAGCCGTACAGCGGGTGACGGACGAGCGCGGATGACGTGGCGCCATCGAGGCGGCCGGCTTCCGCTGCGGCGAGCGCGTCGCGGACGACAGGACGTTGGGTATCGAGCGATTGCGCGCGCGATACCGGCGCGATGCACAGGCCCGCGAGGGCAGCGAGTACGATGACAGGGGGGATGCGGATCATGCCGGCGACTATACCCAAGCCGGCTGAACCTCCCTGTAGACAGGCGATGACGAGGTGATGCTTGGATGGTGTTTGGATTTTCCCTGTGCTGGGCGTGCTGGCCGGCATTCTCGCGGGTCTGCTCGGCATCGGAGGTGGCCTGGTGCTGGTGGCCGCACTCGCGTGGATACTCCCGCTGCATGGCATTCCGAAAGAAGCCGCAATGCATGCCGCGCTCGCCAGTTCATTGGCGAGCATCGTGCTGACGGCCACGTCGTCCGCATACGCGCACCATCGTCGCGGCAGCGTGTTGTGGCCCACGGTGGCGTGGATGGTGCCGGGCCTGCTACTGGGCGGTTGGGTTGGCAGCGGTCTGGCGGTGTACCTGGATGACGACGTGCTGCGCTGGATGGTGGCCGGCTACTGCTTCATCGCAGGTGCGCAGATGCTGTTCGGCGGCAACGCGCACCCTGAAGGCCGTGGCGTACCCGCCCCGCGCGGTGCCGGCATGAGCGTGGCGGGCACCGCGATCGGGGCAGTGTCGGCGGTGGTCGGTATCGGGGGCGGCAGCATGACGGTGCCGCTGCTGGTGTGGCGCGGCGTGCAGCCGGTGCGCGCGGTCGGCACGTCCAGTGCCTGCGGCGTGGCCATCGGGCTCGCAAGTGCCGCGGGTTATGCGCTGCACGCGCCGCCAGGTGCATTGCCGGCGCATGCGGTGGGTTACATCTATCTTCCGGCCGCCATCGGCGTGGCTGTCGCCTCCGTCCTCGCCGCGCCCTACGGCACGCGACTGGCGCACCGCATTGGCGGCAAGGCGCTGAAGCGTGTGTTCGCCGTCTTCATGGTGGTGATGGGCATCGCGATCATCGCCAGCGGCTGATCGCGACGCGTTCTACACGCATTTAGTTGTTAACCATCGTGACGGCCGTGTGTAGAAACTCGCGGTAAACCTGTTTATATCCCGATAATCACCGTTACCTTCTTCAAAACGGTGACTTGTTTCCGTTGTGGGTGTTTTACCGATTCTTTACAACGATGGGCAAGCCGCTTTAGGCATCGGCCGTGCGGCCCAATCCCTTCCGGAGAGAGAATCCATGAACGCACGCCGCCACAAACTGGCTTCGGCCATACAACTCGCAGTGCTTCTCGCGTTGCCCGCCACCGTCCTGGCCCAGGAGGCCACCACGCTGGACACGATCACCGTGACCGGCAGCCGCATCAAGCGTGCCGAGATGGAGGGCCGCGTACCGGTGCAGACGCTGTCACGCGAAGACATCGAGCGCTCCGGCCTGACCTCCATCGGCGACATCCTGCAGGAACTCACCGGTTCCGGTTCCGCCCTCAACACCAAGTTCAATTCCTCCGGCAACTTCGGCTTCTCGCCCAATGGCGATGGTGTGGGCGCCGGCTCGGCACAGGTGGACCTGCGCAACCTGGGTCCGAAGCGCGTGCTGGTGCTGGTGGACGGGATGCGCTGGGTCAACGAGTCTTCCGCTTCCGGTGTTTCCGCGGCAGTCGATCTCAACACCATTCCACTGGCGCTGGTGGAGCGCATCGAAGTGCTCGAAGACGGCGCGTCGTCGCTGTACGGTTCCGATGCCATCGCCGGCGTGGTCAACATCATCACCCGGCGCAACTTCGATGGAGGGCAGGTCACGCTCAACTACGGCCAGTACGACAAGGGTGACGGCGAGATCACCGGTGCCGATTTCGCGTGGGGCTTCGACACCGAGCGCAGCAACCTGTTCCTGAGCCTGAGCTACACCGAACAGAAGGAAGTCAGCTCGGCGGACCGCTACATCTCTTCGATCCCGATCCAGGGCGGCAGCTCGCGCATCCTCGGTGGCCGCTACGCCTTCACGGATCCGAACGGCAACGAATACGACCTGTCGGTGAAGCCCGGACAGACCAACCCGGTCTACACGCCCAACCTGCCGGACTGCGATTCGGGTGTTGCGCGCACAGACGGATTCCAATGCTTCGACTTCGGGCGCGATGCCTTCAACTATGCGCCGTACAACCTGCTCATCACCCCATCCAAGCGCATGGGCGTGTTCGGCCAGTACCGCTTCTCGATCACCGAGCAGCTGAACTTCTATGCGAAGGCGCTGTACAACCGCCGCGAATCCACCAACCAGGCCGCGCCGGAGCCGATCGACCTCGGGCCTGGCGCGGGCACCAGCTACACGGCCGACCTGGTCATACCGGCCAACCATCCCTACAACCCGTTCGGCTTCGACCTGGTGGGTGGGCCCGGCGGCAACATCGGCACCATCCGACGCCGCCCGCTGGAAGGTGGTCCCCGCATTTTCGAGCAGGAGGTCGATACGCAGTACATCGCGGCCGGGCTCGAAGGTTCCTTCGGTGGCGAGCGCCAGTTCTTCTGGGACGTCAACGCGGCCTTCAGCAAGAACGAAGCGGACCAGACCAACCGCGGCAGCTACAACGCGCGCAACATCGCCACGGCCCTGGGCGATCCCGCGGTCTGCGCAGCCACGAACGGGTGCACGCCGCTGGATATCTTCGGCTTCGACACCATCACGCCCGCGATGCTTGCCTACATCAGCCCCCTGTTCCGCGACCGCAGCGAACAGAAGCTGACCCAGGTCACCGCCAATCTGAGCGGCGCGCTGTTCCCGGCGTGGGCGGGGGACGTGGAGTTCGCAGCAGGCGTCGAGTACCGCAAGTACGAAGGCAGCTACAACCCGGATCCGCAGACGGTGGCCGGCGAGTACAACGGCGTGCCGTCGCTGCCGACATCCGGCGAGTACGACGTCAATGAAGCGTACGTGGAATTGAACGTGCCGCTGTACGCGCAACAGGATGGCGCGGGCAAACTCGACCTGAGCCTGGCTGGCCGTTATTCGGACTACTCGACCTTCGGTGGCGAGTTCACGCCGAAGTATGGCCTGCGCTGGCAGGTGGCCGAGGACCTGGTGCTGCGCGCGACGTATGCGGAAGGCTTCCGCGCCCCGTCGATCGGTGAACTGTACGGCTCGCAGAGCCGCTTCGATGCCTTGCTGGTCGATCCTTGCCTGGTACCGCCAAGCGCACCGGCCGGGTCCGTCGCGCCGGTCGCATGCCCCGGCGTGCCGGTGGGCGCACGGCAGAATGATCCGCAGATACCGGTGCTGACCGGCGGCAACCCGGAACTGCAGCCGGAAACCGCGCGCAGCTTCAGTGCCGGACTGGTGTTCAGTCCTTCGTTCGCGGAAGACGTGGCATGGTCGGACAAGCTGGACTTTGAAGTCACGTACTACCGGCACAACCTGGAAGGCGCCATCCAGGCCATCGACGCGCAGACACAGCTGGATCTGTGTGCGACCACGCAGGATCCGCAGTACTGCACCGGCATCAACCGCCTGGCATCGGGCGAGATCGATACCTTCGCCAACTTCCTGATCAATCTCGGCTCGATCAAGACGGATGGCTGGGATGCGGACGTGTTCTGGACGCTGCCGGAGAGCACCATCGGCCGCTTCAAGTTGAGCTGGCAGAACACCATCGTGACCCGTTACGAAGCCCGCGGTGCGGGTGGCCAGTTGCAGCCACAGGCCCCGGGCATCGTCGTCAACGACACCGCGATCCCCGAGTGGACGTCGACCGCGACGCTGGACTGGAAGCTGGGCAACTGGAATGCCGCGTGGAGCATCCGCCACCTGTCCGAGATGGAGGAGGCCTGCCTGGCGGCGGATCCGTCCGAGTTCTGCGACACGCCGACCCGCAACACGCTGGCCGCCACGACTTACCACGACCTCCAACTGGGCTATGAGTTCGAATGGTTCAAGGGGCTGCAGCTGACCGGTGGCGTCAACAACGTGTTCGACGAGGATCCGCCGGTGTGCACATCGTGCTCGCTCAACGGCTACGAAGCCTCGACCTACGACATTCCCGGCGGTCGCTTCTTCTACGTGCGTGCCAACCTGAGGTTCTGAGACATCGCATTGTCTGCAGTACGAAGAAGCCGGCGTCTGCCGGCTTCTTCATGTGGCGTGCCGCGACGGCGCCGCGATCCTTGGCCCCGGCATACCGCGAGGTGTCAGCGCAACGCGATGTCCGGCACGTCGATATCCATCGCCAGCGCAAGATGGTCCGAATTCGCGGCGGGCATGGCGCGTGCGTTGTCGGTGCGCAGGCCTTCGCTGACCAGGATGTGGTCAATGGCGCGCTGCGGGCGCCAACTGGGGAACGTGGGCACGCAGAATGCCGGAGGACGCAGGCGGGTGCGCTTGTAGAGCAGTTGCATTTCCGGCGTGTCGGGCACGCAGTTGAAGTCGCCCATCAGCACCGCGTGCGGATGATCCGACAGCAGTTCGCCGATGAAGGCCAGTTGCGAGCGGCGCGAGTTGGCGCCCAGCGACAGGTGCGCGACGGCGACCGTGAGCCCTTCGTCACCCTCGCCGAAGCGCGCCATCAGCACGCCGCGGCCGCTGATGCGGCCGGGCAGGCTGTGGTCGGTGACTTCCACCGGTTCAAGTTTGCTGAGCAGGCCGTTGGCGCTGCCGGCGACCCGCGCGACATTGCGGTTGGGCTGGTGCGTCCAGTAATCGAAGCCCGCGCGCTCGGCCAGGTAATGCGTCTGGTTGGTGAAGCCCGAGCGCAGGCTGCCGGGATCGGCCTCCTGCAGGCCGACGATGTCGTGCTCCCCGGCCAGCTGCGCGATCAGGTCCAGGCTGCCGCGCTTGTTGCCCGCCGGCAGCGCATGCGACCAGCTGCGGGTCACATAGTCGCTGTAGCGGCGGGTGCTGGAGCCGGCCTGGATGTTGGCGCTGAGCAGCCGCAGCCGCCGCGTGGCCGGAGCGTCGATCATGGAAGTGGGGGCTTCCGTGGCGTTCAGCGGCGTGCGCGTTCCATCGCGACCAGGTGGTCGGCGATGCGCAGCACGTCGGCGTAGGTCTGGCCGCCGGTCACGCGGTACTTGCCGTTGACGATGATGGTGGGGGTGCTTTCCGCCCCGGCGTTCTTGGCGAACTGCATGCCGCGGGCGACCTGCGAGTTGGTGCCGAAACTGTTCATCAGCGACACGAACTCCTTCGCGTCCACGCCGTACTGGGCATACCACTGCGCGATCTGCGCCGGATCCGCCGGCGGCTTGCCTTCGCCCGGCAGCGAGCGCTGCAGGTGGATGGCGCTGAACACCGCGTCATGGGTCTTGTCGACCAGGCCCTTGGCCTGGGCCGCGTAGAACGCCTTGCCGTAGGGCGCCCACACGGGACCGAAGACCACCGGCACGTAGGTCACGCGCACGTCGGCAGGCTGCTTCTTCTTCCAGGCCGAGACTTCGGGGGCGAAGCGGGCGCAGGCCGGGCAGACATAGCCGAATACCTCGACGACTTCGATCTGGCCGTTGAGCGGCGCGTACGGCTGGCCATTGGGGATCTCTACGTAGTCCGTGCCGGCGACCGGCGGCGGACCCTGCGGCGGCAGGACGGGGTTGGTGTTGGCGGTCGCCGTGCTGTCGGCACCGTCGGCCGGCGCTGCGGTCGCGGCATCGGCGGAAGCTGCCGGCGCGTCGGTGGCGGGCGCGGTGGTGGCATCGATCGTGGTCGCCGGTGCGGCGGGCGCCTCGGCGGCCGGCGTGGTGTCGGTGGCCGGCTTCGGACCACAGGCCGCCAGCACGGGCAGCAGCAGGGACAGCATCAGGACGTGACGGGATTTCATCGCGCGAGCTCCAATGGATCAGAGGAAAAAGGTGCCGGCCGGGCCGGGGACATCACATTCTGCATGGCGCCCGCAACGGCCGCCATGACGGGATCGTCACTTGCGGCCGCGTTCGCGGGCGACGAGCCGGTCGGCGATCTTCAGCCTGTCGCTGTAGTTGCCGCCGCCGGTGACGCGGTACTTGCCGTTGACGATGATCGTCGGCGTGCCTTCCACGCCAGCGGCGGCCACCCAGTCCTGTGCCTTGGCCAGTTGCTGGTCGACGACCGGGCCGCGCAGGGCGGCCAGGAACTTCGCGCGGTCCACGCCCTGGCTGGCATAGAACCCGGCGATTTCCTCGGCAGATGCGTTCTGGATGGGCAGGTTGCCGGTCTTGTGCAGGGCGTCGAACACCGCCTGGTGGGTGCGCTCCTGCACGCCCAGCTGCTGCGCGGCGTAGAAGGCGCGTGCATAGGGAATCCAGTAGCCACCGAAGGCCGCCGGGACCGGCGTCAGCTGCACATCGCGCGGCAGCTTCTTCTTCCAGGCGGCGAGCGTGGGTTCCAGGTGCGCGCAGTGGATGCAGGTGTAGCCGAACACCTCCACGACCTCGATCTTGCCCTTGGCGGGCGCGAACGGCTTGCCGTCCGGAATCACTTCATAGTCCTGCCCCTCGACCAGCGGGGGCGATGCGGGCGGTGCGGCAAGGGTGGCGACCGGCAGCAAGGCAAGCAGGGTGATCAGCACGGGCAGCAGACGCGAGACCATCGGGATTCTCCAGAATGGAACGGGACGTCCCGCTCCGGGGCGTCGCGGAAAAAGAAACGCCGGCCATGGTGGGGCCGGCGCGATGAACAGGAGCTTGCACTTGCGGCCGCGCGACGCGGCCGGGTGCGGGATTACTTGCCGCCGGCCTTGGCGGCGGCCACGTCGTCGGCGCGGGCATGCAGGCCCTGCAGGTAGCTGGCCAGCGCCTGGATTTCCTGCTCGGTCAGCGGTGCGGCGACCTGCGCCATGATGTTGTGCAGGGTCGGGTCCTTCAGCGTGGTGGTGCCGGCCTTGTATTCCTGCAGGCGACGCACGGTGTAGTCCTGCATCTGCCCGCCGATGTGCGGGTAGGCCGGGCCGGGGTTGCCGGCGCCGGTGGGGCCGTGGCACGCCATGCAGGCCGGCACGCCGCGCGCGGCGTCGCCGTTGCGGTACAGCTGCTGGCCTACTTCGTAGAACTTCATGTCCTTGTAGGGACCCTCGGCGACGATGCTGTCGTCGGCCAGGCCGGCACCCGACTTCTGGGTGGCGAAGTACGCACCGACATCGCGCATGTCCTGCGCATTGAGGGTCTGGGCGAACGGGGCCATCACGGCCGCCATGCCGGTGTTGCGCTCGCCCGAGGCGAACAGCGCGAGCTGGTGCGCGATATAGCGCTCGCTCTGGCCGGCGATGCGCGGGTACTGCGGATCGCTGGGGTTGCCGTCGGCGCCGTGGCAGGCCGCGCAGGCAGCCGCCTTGGTCTGGCCGGCCTTGGCATCGCCCCAGGTGGTCTTGGTGAGGTTGATGTCCAGAGGCGCGGTCTCGACCGGCGCATTGTCCGGCACCGGAACCACGGTGGTCTGTGCAAAAGCGACTGCGCCCACGGCCAATACGGCCAGTCCGGCAAGTCCCATAACGCGAGCGTGGCGCATGCTAAAGCTCCGAAACCCTAGACGATACGCGGCGCAGAATGCAGCCGCGAAACCGTTGAATTATCCCTGCGCCGGGGCTGTCCGGTCAATTCAACGGGCTTCCGGCATGTCCCCGGGGCCGGCACATGCCATGCTAGTGCCATGTCGAACCCCCTGAATTCCGCCACCTACCTGCTTTCCGCCCACACCCCGCGCCAGCTGCCGGAAGATGGTGGATTCGAGGTGGCCTTCGCCGGCCGCTCCAATGCCGGCAAGTCCAGTGCCCTCAATGCGCTGGTCAACCACAACCGCCTGGCGCGGGTCTCCAAGACCCCCGGGCGCACCCAGCAGTTGGTGTTCTTCCAGGTCCAGCCGGAACGCTATCTGGTGGATCTTCCCGGCTACGGCTACGCCAAGGTGCCGCAGGATCTCCAGGCGCACTGGCAGGCCTTCATCGACCGCTACTTCCGCACCCGCGAAGCGCTCAAGGGCTTGGTGGTGGTGATGGACATCCGCCACCCGCTGAAGGACTACGACCGCCAGATGCTGGGGTACGCCGTCCAGCGCGGACTGCCGGCCCATGCGCTGCTGACCAAGGCCGACAAGCTGGGCCGTGGCCAGCAGGGCAACGCACTGCAGGCGGTGAAGAAGGAGCTGTTCTCCGCCTTCGGCGACACCGTCAGCGTGCAGACCTTTTCGGCCGAGTCCAAGCAGGGCGTGGACGAGGCACGGATGATCGTGGGGAACTGGCTGGCCGTTTAGGGATCACACGGCGACGTGGAACAGGCGGCCCACCAGCGCCGCCGCGCCCATCGCCATGGCACCCCAGAAGCCGACCCGCAGCGCGCCGCGCAGGATCGGTGCGCCGCCGACCCGGGCCGCCAGCGCCCCCGACAGCACCAGCCCCACCAAGGTCGCCACGGTCGTCACCATGCCGACCTGGCCGGCGGGCGCCAACAGCGTGGTCGCGATGGGCAGCAGTGCGCCCACCGTGAACGCACCCGCCGACGCGAGCGCCGCCTGCACCGGACGGGCACGCAGGGCCTCGGTGATGCCCAGCTCGTCGCGTGCATGGGCTTCCAGCGCATCGTGCGCGGTCAGCTGTTCCGCCACCTGGCGCGCAAGCGCGGGCGACAGGCCGCGCTGCACATAGATCTGGGCCAGCTCCAGCAACTCGCTCTCCGGCGTATCCCGCAGCTCGCGTGTCTCCACCGCGAGATCGGCTTCCTCGGTATCGGCCTGCGACTGCACGGAGACGTATTCGCCTGCAGCCATCGACATGGCGCCCGCCACCGTGCCGGCCACGCCGGTCAGCAGGATCGTCGAAGGCGCTGCGCCACTCGCGGCCACGCCTACCACCAGGCCGGCGACCGACACGATGCCGTCGTTGATGCCCAGCACAGAGGCGCGCAACCAGCCCACGCGATCGGTGCGATGACGTTCGCGATGGCGGGCCTGGGGCGAGCGGGGATGTGAGGGCATGGATGCAGCGTAGTCCACGTCCGGACACGCGTCGATGTGCACCACGGATGGGATGCTGCGGCGCCTGGATGGCCATGCTGGCGTGCATCCGGTCACGTTATAGTGCCGGCCTTGCGACAGCGGGGCTTCGTCTCCACGTCGTGGCCTCTCCCTTCGCGCGAGTCTGCCCTTGTCCAGCCCCAGCCACGTTGCCGACACGCTGATCACCGATCGCGCGCAGTTGGTCGAATACATCGCCTCGGGTGAGAAGCCCGCGCCGGATTGGCGCATCGGCACCGAGCACGAAAAGTTCGGCTTCCGCCTGGACGACCTGCGTCCGCCGACCTTCGACGGCGAGCGCGGCATCGAGGCCCTGCTGAAGGGTCTGACGCGTTTCGGCTGGGAAGCGATCGAAGAGAAGGGTCGCGTCATCGCCCTGACGAAGGACGGCGCGTCGGTCACGCTCGAGCCGGCCGGCCAGCTGGAACTGTCCGGCGCGGCAGTCGAAACCCTCCACCAGACCTGCGTGGAAGTGGGCACGCACCTCAAGGAAGTGAAGCAGGTCGCCGACGAACTCCAGCTCGGCTTCCTCGGCATGGGGTTCCAGCCCAAGTGGCGCCGCGACGAGATGCCGTGGATGCCCAAGGGCCGCTACCAGATCATGAAGTCGTACATGCCCAAGGTCGGCCAGCTGGGCCTGGACATGATGACGCGCACCTGCACCGTGCAGGTCAACCTGGATTACGCCACCGAAGCAGACATGATCAAGAAGTTCCGCGTGTCGCTGGCGCTGCAGCCGGTGGCGACGGCGCTGTTCGCGGATTCGCCGTTCACCGAGGGCAAGCCGAACGGCTACCAGAGTTACCGCTCGCACATCTGGACCGATACCGACGGCGACCGCACCGGCATGCTCGACTTCGTGTTCGAGGAGGGCTTCGGCTACGAGCGCTACGTCGACTACCTGCTCGATGTGCCGATGTACTTCAGCTACCGCGATGGCATCTACCATGACGCCAGCGGGCAGAGCTTCCGTGATTTCCTCAAGGGCGAACTCCCGGTGCTGCCGGGCGCGCTGCCCACGCTGCGCGACTGGTCCGACCACATGACCACCGCGTTCCCGGAAGTGCGGATGAAGAAGTTCCTGGAAATGCGCGGCGCCGACAGCGGTCCCTGGAACCGCATCTGCGCGCTGCCGGCGTTCTGGGTGGGCCTGCTGTACGACGATGCCGCACTCGATGCGGCGTGGGACCTGGTGAAGGACTTCACTCTGGAAGAGCGTCATGTACTGCGCGACGGCGTGCCGAAGCATGCATTGAAGCTGCCGTTCCGCGGCGGCACCGTGCGCGACCTGGCCAGCGAAGCAGTGAAGATCGCCATCGGCGGTTTGAAGCGTCGCGCACGCCTCAACAGCAAGGGCGTGGACGAGGCCGGCTTCCTCGATGCGCTGGTGGAGATCGTCGAGGCCGACGAAACACCCGCCGAACGCAAACTGGCGTTGTTCCATGGCGAGTGGAACGGCGACATCGATCGCGTGTTCCGCGAGTTCGCGTACTAACCCATCCTGCACCCGGACACCAGGCCGCTCCGCGATGACTACAGCGGCTTGAGCATGCAGATGGCGCTGGCGGGACACAGCGACTGGAATTCCGCGCTGTCGCGCACGGCATCGGGCACGGCGTCGCGCGCGACCACGGCGTAGCCCAGGCGCGCGAAAAAGGCGTCCGCTGTCTGCGTCAGCAACACGATCCCGGTGATGCCGCGCGTGCGCGCCTCGGTTTCCAGGGACTGCACGAGCCGCTGGCCATGGCCCTTGCCCTGGTGCAGGGGCGACACCGCCAGCGAGCGCAGCAAGCCTGTGCCGCCATGTTGCTCCAGGCCGATCACGGCCGCGATACGGCCACCCTCTTCCTCCACCCAGAAGGCCACCTGCGAGGCGGCAAGGTCGGCCGTCGGCAAGGCGTGCGTTTCCAGCAGTGCGGTGATGGCGGCGATGTCGCCGGCGTGGGAAGGGCGTATCGAGGTCATGGTGTTTTCCGGGGTGTCGTGTGGCGCGCGAAGGCGATGATGCCTTGAATCCGATGCGGCGGCCGGAAGCGTTTTGCCGCTCAGCCCCTTGCTTGCACGGCCGACCGGGGAAGCGCCACCGACACCGCCGCCGCCAGCGCGATCAGCGCGGCGGAGATCGCCAGGCACGCGGCCAGGCTCCAGTGCTGGAAGACCCAGCCCGACAGCACCGTGCCCAGCAGGCGTCCCATGGCGTTGGCCATGTAGTAGAAGCCGACATCTAGCGATACGCCGTCTTCGCTGGCATAGCTGACGATCAGATAGCTGTGTAGCGCAGAATTCAGCGCGAACAGCACGCCGAAGACCGTCAGCCCGACGACCAGCACCCACGCCGCCGGCACGCCGTAGACCAGCAGCACTGCCATCGTTGCCGGCACCATGGCGAGCAGCACGGCCCATGCGCTGGCCGAGCGCCCATCCGGCAAGCGACCCGTGCCGCGCCCGGTAATGTGCGGTGCGAACGACTGCACCAGTCCATAGCCGATGATCCATGCCGCGAGGAATCCGCCCACCTGCCAGAAATCCCAGCCCAGCGTGGAAGCCAGGAACACCGGCAACGCGACCACGAACCAGACGTCGCGCGCACCGAACAGGAACATCCGCGCGGCCGACAACAGGTTGATGGCGCGACTCTTCGAGAAGATGTCGCGGAATTTCGGCTTGGCCTTGGCCTTGCCCAGGTCGCGCTTGAGCAGCAGCAGGCTCAGCAGCCACACCAGCAGCAGTGCACCGGCCATGATCGCCACCGCTGGCGCGAAGCCCACGGTGGCAAGCAGCGCGCCGCCCAGGAAGAACCCGATTCCCTTCAATGCATTCTTCGAGCCCGTGAGTGCCGCCACCCAGCGATACAGCGTGCCTTGCCGGTCGCCCGGCACCAGCAGCTTGATGCTGCTCTTGGCGCTCATCTTGTTGAGGTCCTTGGCGATGCCGGACAGCGCCTGCGCCGACATCACCCACGGAACGGTCAGCCAACCCGAGGGAACCAGCAACATCGACAGCGCAACGACCTGCATCGCGAGCCCGATATTCATCGTCCGGTTGAGCCCGATCCTGGCACCCAGCCATCCGCCGACCAGGTTGGTGATGACGCCGAAGATCTCGTAGAACAGGAACAGCATCGCGATCTGCAGCGGGCTGTAGCCCAGCTGGTGGAAGTGCAGCACCACCAGCATGCGCAGTGCGCCGTCGGTCAGGGTGAAGGCCCAGTAGTTCCCGGTGATCAGCAGGTACTGGCGGACGTCGGCCGACAGGCGTGCGAGCATCGGTGTCAGCCCGCCTTGCCGACCAGCTGCACGAGTTCGGCGGTACGGTTCACGTAGCCCCACTCATTGTCGTACCAGGCGTACAGCTTCACCTGTGTGCCGTTGATCACCATCGTGGACAGTGCATCGATGATGCTGGAACGCGGGTCGGTCTGGTAATCAATCGACACCAGCGGCCGCGTTTCGTAGCCAAGGATACCGGCCAGTTCACCCTCGGCAGCGCGCTTCAGCAACGCGTTCACTTCCTCGACCGTCGTCGCACGCTCCACTTCGAACACGCAGTCGGTCAGCGAGGCATTGGTCAGCGGCACGCGCACGGCATGGCCGTTCAGGCGGCCCTTCAATTCGGGGAAGATTTCGGCGATGGCGGTCGCCGAGCCGGTCGAGGTCGGGATCAGGCTGCTGCCGCACGCACGCGCACGGCGCAGGTCCTTGTGCGGCGCGTCCACGATCACCTGCGTGTTGGTCAGGCTGTGGATCGTGGTCAGGCTGCCGTGGCGGATGCCGATGCCTTCGTGGATCACCTTGACCACCGGTGCAAAGCAGTTGGTCGTGCACGACGCCGCCGACACGATGCGGTGCAGCGCGGGATCGAAGCGGTGGTGGTTCACGCCCACCACCACATCCAGCACGCCGGGCGACTTGACCGGCGCGGTCACCACTACGCGCTTCACACCCTGATCCAGGTAGGGCTGGAGCACATCAGGTTTGCGGAATTTGCCGGAGGATTCGATGACCACGTCGCAGCCCGACCAGTCGGTCGCCGCGATGTCCTTGTTGCGCGTCACTGGAATGCGTTTGCCGTTGATCACCAGCGCCTCGCCGTCGGCGTGGATCTCGCGGTCCCAGCGGCCGTGGATCGAATCGAACTCCAGCAGATGCGCCAGCGTGGCGGCATCGCCGGCGGGGTCATTGATCTGGACGAACTGCAGGCCGGGATTGTCCCAGGCCGCACGCAAGGTGAGGCGGCCCATGCGGCCGAAGCCATTGATGCCAACGCGAATGCTCATGGAAGGTTCTTGGATGGAGGTGGAATAGCAGGTGGATGTGGCGTTCAGGACGAGGTGCCGATCTCGCGTACCCGCGTCTCCAGCGCCAGGCGATCCAGCGCTTCGGGCTTGAGCGCAAGCAACAGCGTGATGCGGTGCTGCAACAGGTGCAGGGCGTGGGCAAAGGCTTGGCGTACCTGCTCCGGGGAGCCGGCGACGGCGGCGGGATCTTCGACGCCCCAATGCGCGGTGACCGGATGGCCTGGCCAGACGGGACACGCTTCGCCAGCGGCCTTGTCGCAGACGGTGATGATCAGGTCCATCGGTGGCGCATCCGCGGCGGCGAATTCGTCCCACGGCTTGCTGCGCAACGACGCTGTAGGCAAGCCGGCCTCCTGCAGGATCTGCAGCGCGACCGGATGCACGCGGCCGCGCGGGTGGCTGCCCGCGCTGTAGGCATGGAAGCGGCCTTTGCCCAGGTGGTTGGCCATGGCCTCGGCCATGATGCTGCGGGCGGAATTGCCGGTGCACAGGAACAGCAGGTTATAGGGGCGGTCCATGGGCGTGTCCTGAAGGAAGAGGAGTGGGCGGGGAGGAAGGAATCAGGCGCGGCGTTCGTACCAGGGCTTCGACGCGTTGACGATGCGGACGACGGACAACATCACCGGCACTTCCACCAGCACGCCGACCACCGTGGCCAGCGCTGCGCCGGAATGCACGCCGAACACACCCACGGCCGTGGCCACGGCAAGCTCGAAGAAATTGCTGGCGCCGATCAGGGCCGACGGGCCGGCCACGCAATGCGCCACGCCCAACCGGCGGTTGAGCCAGTACGACACGCCGGCGTTGAAATACACCTGGATCACGATGGGGACCGCGAGCATCGCGATGATCAGGGGCTGGTCCACGATCTGGCGGCCCTGGAAACCGAACAGCAGCACCAGCGTGAGCAGCAACGCGCACAGCGACACCGGCCCCAGCCGCTCGAGCAGCACCTGCAGTGCCGCGTCGCCACCACGGCCAAGTACCCAGTGGCGCACCAGCGCCGCGGCGATGACCGGCACCACGATGTACAGCGCCACCGACAGCATCAGCGTCGCCCACGGCACGGTGATGGACGAGATGCCCAACAGCAGGCCGACGATGGGCGCGAAGGCCACCACCATGATCGCGTCGTTCAACGCGACCTAGCTCAGCGTGAAGCGCGGCTCGCCATCGCACAGGTGGCTCCACACGAACACCATGGCGGTACACGGCGCGGCCGCCAGCAGGATCAGCCCGGCCACGTACGAATCGATCTGCGCTGCAGGCAGGTGGTCGGCGAACACATGCCGCACGAACAGCCACGCCAGCACCGCCATCGAGAACGGCTTGATCGCCCAGTTCACGAACACGGTGACGCCGATGCCTTTCCAGTGCCGCTTCACGTCGCCCATCGCGCGGAAGTCGATCTTCAGCAGCATCGGGATGATCATCAGCCAGATCAGCACGGCCACGGGCAGGTTCACCCTGGCGACTTCCGCCGACCCCAACGCGGCGAATGCGCCCGGCAACAGGTAGCCCAGCGCGGTGCCCACGCCGATGCAGCCCAGCACCCACCATGTGAGGTGGCGCTCGAAACCGCCCATGCGGCGCGACAGCGGCGGCGTGCCGGTTGCCGTCATGCACAACCTTCAGGGCCGCACGGTGTGGCAGGCGCGCATTGCGCCGTGTCGCCACCGCAGCAGTTCCGGGTCAGGAATTCGATCAGCCCGTTCATCGCCGCGAAATCGGCCCGATAGCAGACGTGCCGCCCGCGTGACTCGCTCTGCACCAGTCCTGCGGCCACCAGTTCCTTCAGATGGAAGGACAGCGTGGCGCCCGGCAGCCCCAGGGCTTCGGCAATCTCCCCTGCCATGCGACCGGTCGGGCCGGCTTCGACAAGCAGGCGGAAGACCGCCAGGCGGGTGGTCTGGCCAAGGGCGGCCAGGGCAACGGTTGCGTTTGTTATTTCCATAATTCTAGAATAATCGAACAATCACAGCTTAACAAGCCGACATGACAGTTCCATTGCTGCCGCAGCTCGCGCCCGACGCCTTCGACATACCGGACGCCGGCAAGCTCGCCATTGGAGGTTCTCCGCACTCGCCGCGCATCCTGATCCTGTACGGCTCGCTGCGCCCGTCATCCTTCAGTCGGAAGCTGGCCCTGGAGGCGGAGCGGCTTCTGCAGCAACTCGGTGCGGAGACGCGCGTGTTCCATCCGCACGACCTGCCGATCCTGGACAGCGTGGGCGCGGACCATGCCGAGGTGCAGCGGCTGCGTGCGTGGTCGCAGTGGTCCGAAGGCCAGGTCTGGGTCAGCCCGGAACGCCATGGCACGCTCAGCGCGGTGTTCAAGAACCAGATCGACTGGCTGCCGCTGTCAGAGGGCAGCGTGCGCCCCACGCAGGGCCGCACGCTCGCGGTCATGCAGGTGTGCGGCGGCTCGCAATCGTTCAATGTGGTCAATGCGTTGCGCGTGCTTGGCCGCTGGATGCGCATGGTCACCATCCCCAACCAGTCGTCCGTGCCGAAGGCCTGGCAGGAATTCGATGACGAAGGCCGCATGAAGCCCTCGTCGTACTACGACCGCGTGGTGGACGTGATGGAGGAACTGATGAAGTTCACCCTGCTGGTGCGCGACCGCAGCGACTACCTGACCAGCCGTTACAGCGAACGCAAGGGCGATCTGGCATCGCGCGCCGCGACGGATGCGTCCGGGGTGGTCGAGCGGGCCCCGCCTGTTGCGACCTTGCCTGCCATCTCAAGGCAGGATGGGGCCGCCGCGCCCGCGAAGTCCTGTTGTGGGCCTGCCTGCTGCGCAGCCACGTAGCGATATCCGGACAAGCGGGGCTTCATGCGCTGGGGCGGGTCGCTTATACTCCCCCCCACTATCAAGGCGCTAGCCGACATGCCCCATTCCCCCGCCGACAAGAAGAAGGCGCTCACCCGTGTGCGTCGCATCCGTGGCCAGTTGGATGCGCTTGGGCGCGCGCTGGAGGAGGGTGCGGATTGCGCGCCCGTGCTGCAGCAACTCGCTGCGGTGCGCGGCGCGGTCAATGGGCTGATGTCGGAGATCCTGGAAAGCCATTTGCGCGAGGAATTCGCGCAGCCGGCCGCCACCCCCAAACAACGCGAGGCCGGCATCGATGCCGCCGTCGCGCTGGTCCGTTCCTATTTGAAGTAAGCAGGAGTACCGCCATGAAATCCCGTGCCGCTGTCGCCTTCGCCGCAGGCGAACCGCTGAAGATCGTCGAGATCGATGTCGCCCCGCCGCAGAAGGGCGAAGTGCTGGTGAAGATCACCCATACCGGCGTGTGCCACACCGACGCGTTCACGCTGTCGGGCGACGATCCGGAAGGCCTGTTCCCGGTCGTGCTGGGCCATGAAGGCGCCGGCATCGTGGTCGAGGTGGGCGAGGGTGTCACCAGCGTGAAGCCGGGCGACCATGTCATTCCGCTCTACACCGCCGAATGCGGCGAGTGCCTGTTCTGCAAGAGCGGCAAGACCAACCTGTGCACCTCGGTGCGCGCCACCCAGGGCAAGGGCGTGATGCCGGACGGCACTTCGCGCTTCTCCTACGAAGGCCAGCCGCTGTACCACTACATGGGCTGCTCGACGTTCAGCGAGTACACGGTGGTCGCCGAGGTATCACTGGCGAAGATCAACCCCGACGCGAATCCGGAACACGTCTGCCTGCTCGGCTGTGGCGTGACCACCGGCATCGGTGCCGTGCACAACACCGCCAAGGTGCAGGCAGGCGATTCGGTGGCCGTGTTCGGTCTGGGTGGCATCGGCTTGGCCGTGATCCAGGGCGCACGCCAGGCGAAGGCCGGCCGCATCATCGCTGTCGACACCAATCCGTCCAAGTTCGAGATGGCACGGCAGTTCGGCGCCACCGACTGCGTCAATCCGAAGGACTTCGACAAGCCGATCCAGCAGGTGATCGTCGAGATGACCGGCTGGGGCGTGGATCATTCGTTCGAATGCATCGGCAACGTCAACGTGATGCGTGCCGCGCTGGAATGCGCGCATCGCGGCTGGGGCCAGAGCGTGATCATCGGCGTGGCCGGTGCCGGCCAGGAGATTTCCACGCGCCCGTTCCAACTGGTGACCGGCCGCAAATGGATGGGCACGGCGTTCGGCGGCGTGAAGGGCCGTTCGCAACTGCCAGGCATGGTCGAGGATGCGATGAAGGGCGACATCGAACTCGCGCCATTCGTCACGCATACGATGCCACTGGATGACATCAACGAAGCCTTCGACCTGATGCATGAAGGCAAGTCGATCCGCAGCGTGGTGCATTACTGAAGTTGCAGCCCCTCTCCCCTCGGGAGAGGGGTTGGGGTGAGGGTGCGGCGACATCCCGATGATCGAACGCCGCGCTTCTTGCAACGTCCACTGCTGTTCGCCCGTTACGCTCCGTCCAACCCTCATCCGGCGCTTCGCGCCACCTTCTCCCGGCGGGAGAAGGGAACACGGGAACCACCATGACACTCGAACGCATCGAACACCGCGCCTGCTTCGGCGGCTGGCAGGACGTCTACCGCCATCGCTCTGCCGTACTCGGCTGCGACATGACGGTGGGCGTCTACTTTCCGCCGCAGGCCGAACAGGGACCATGCCCGGTGCTCTACTGGCTGAGCGGCCTGACCTGCACCGAGCAGAACTTCATCACCAAGGCCGGTGCGCAGCGTTATGCGGCCGAACACGGCCTGATCCTCGTCGCGCCGGACACCAGTCCGCGCGGCGAAGACGTGGCGGACGCCGAGGGCTACGATCTGGGCAAGGGCGCGGGCTTCTACGTCAACGCAACTCAGGCGCCCTGGGCCTCGCACTACCGGATGTACGACTACATCGTCGACGAACTCCCGGCCTGGGTCGAAGCCGATCCGGCCGCGAGCGATCGGCGTGCGATCAGCGGGCATTCGATGGGCGGGCATGGCGCGTTGACGATCGCGTTGAAGAATCCCGGCCGCTACCGCAGCGTGTCGGCGTTCTCGCCGATCGTCGCGCCCTCGCAGGTGCCGTGGGGCGAGAAGGCGTTCACCGCCTATCTTGGTGAGGACCGTGCGGCTTGGAAGGCGCACGACACCGTCGCACTTGTCGCGGCCGCGCAGGAACGGCTGCCGCTGCTGGTCGACCAGGGCGATGCGGACGAGTTCCTGCGCACGCAGCTGAAGCCGGAACTGCTGCAGGCCGCAGCCGAGGCTGCCGGCCACCCGCTGACGCTGCGCCTGCAGCCCGGCTACGACCACAGCTATTACTTCATCGCCAGTTTCATCGGCGACCACATCGCGTACCACGCCAAGGCCCTGCACCGATGAGCCTCGATCACGCTGCAACCCCGTCCGTACCGCTGGTGTTCTACGTCCGTCTGCGCGTGAAGCCGGAGCGCGTCGACGAATGGCTGCGTGCGGTGCACGATATCGTCGATGCGATGTCGAAGGAGGACACGTTCCTGTCGTGTGCACTGCATCGAGACACCCATGACCCGACGCTGTTCACCCTCTATGAACGCTGGGCCGAACCTGACGTGGCCACCTTCCTCGAGCGGCAGGACAAACCCTACCGTCGCGACTACGAGGCGCGGTTGCCCGAGTTGCTGCAGGGACCACGCGAACCGCAGGTACTCGTGCCATTGGCCAGCTGGCCGTAACCGGAGTGAGTCGGCAGTGCGTAGTCGGTGGCATCGAACATCGTGTCGGCGGAGACGCGATGCATCGAAGGCGTAAGGCGGGCTCAAGCCCACCGTCCCGTGACCATCGGCTCACCGCGATGGTGGGCCAGGGCCCACCCTACGTGGGCACGTCGGCGAGTGCGTAGTCGGTGAACGCGAAGCGGTCGTCGCGCAGTTCGGTGTCGCCCTGCGCCAGGGCGAGTGGTGCGTCGAACATCGGGCCGGCCGACACGCAGGTGTGGAACTCGCCGTTCTCGCCGCACGGGTCCACGCCCGCCGGCAGTGTATCGAGCAGCCCGGCATCGAATGCATGCCCGGCGAAGGAAGCATCGAGTTGCTGCGTGTCCACGCAGCACAGGTGCGCGCGCAGGCCGCTCTCGATCATCTCGCGCGCAAGCGTCGCCGTATCGCTGCCGAACAGCGGCGTCAGTACGTCCCAGCCGATCCTCGCCAGGTTCTGCACGCGGTACGCGCGGATGTCCTCCAGGAACAGGTCGCCGAACGCCATCGTGCGCAGGCCGGGCCAGCGTTGCGTCGCCCGCGCCAACGCGGCGGTCATCGCCCGTTCGTAATCATCGTTGGTGCAGCGCGCTGGAATCATCGCTTCGATCAAAGGCAGGCCAGTGGCCTGTGCCTGTGCATGCAGCACGCTACGGCGGATGCCCTGCATCGATACGCGGCCGTAATCCTCGGTCACCGTGGTCAGCAGACCAACTACCTCGACATCAACGCGCTGGCGCAGGACATGCAGCGTCCACGCCGCATCCTTGCCACCGCTCCAGGCCAACAGTGCAGGCGTGCGACGCGCCGTCATGAGGCGGTGCCTCCGCGCGAAGGCCGCGCGCTACGCGGCCGAGACGTCGCGCAGTTCCCACGCATGGCCCGCCAGCAGCCGCAGGCGGTGCTTGAGGACCTGGCCGGGGATGGACGAGGTCGCCACCAGCAGGATGCTGAGATCGTCCTGCTGGCCACGCACCGTCGCGGCATCGTCGGTGACACCGAGGCCGGGATCGACTTCATCGGGTTCTTCCTGGCGTGCACGCCACCGCTCGAACAGGCTGCTGGTCCGCAGCGCGTGCTGCAGCTGCGCGGCGAATTCATCTGCGCCATGGGCATCGAAACTGAAAGCCGGATCGCCGCCGCGTGCGCGGGTGGGATTGGGCAGACTGATGTAGTAGCGGACCGCCATGGCGCCCCCGGTTCAAGCCAAGGCCATAGCGTAGCCCTGCCGCGTTAGTCCGTCGTTATGTCGCCTTGAACGGCGCGGGCGGCGCGGCGAAGGCGGCCACGACGGCCCCCTTGCCCACGTTGACCATGCCGGTCAGGCTCATGACGCTTTCGAACACCTCGACCTTGTTGTTCTCGCAGATGTCGCGCAGGCGCTGGTAGCCGGGCAAGGCGCGCAGTTCCGACAGTTCGCCGCCGTAGCTCAGGCAGACGGTCGGCGTCATCAGGCCGGCCATCACCCGGTTGCCGGTGAACTTGAACATCTGTTCGACCGCATTGTCGAAACCCTTGATCTTCGCCACCGGTTCGGTGTTGCCGGCATGACCGTACAGCACCGGCTTGATGTCCAGCGCGCTGCCCAGCGCCGCGCTGAGCAGACCCACGCTGCGGTCCCCCTTGGTGCGGGCGCGGTTGCGCAGGTAATACAGGTCGCGCGGGATCATGTAGCCATGCGTGTTGTTGGCCAGTTCCTCCAGCCGCACGCGGATCTGCTGCACGTTCGCGCCGGCATCGCGCATGCGCACGGCTTCCACCGCGGTGATGCCCTGCGCGGCGAACAGGTTCTGCGTATCGATCACCCGCAACGCGAACGGCGAGTTGTGCCCCGCGGCCTGGCGTACCGGCTTGTAGTCGTTGAGGATCGCGAAGCTGGCCTGCATCGCGTTCTCGTGGATCGGGCTGCGCGTCTTGGTGATCGTCATGCAGAAGACGTGGTCGTAGTCGATCACCAGCTGGCCCAGGAACAGGTCCCGGATCTGGTTGACGGTGAACGGCGTGGTCTCGGCCTCGTGCCCGCGTTCGGCCACGTGCGCATGCAGGAAGCTCAGCGTGGCCTGCTCGTCGCGGTGATCGGCAAGCACGGCTTCGCCGATGCGTACGGTGATCGGCAGGATGACGATGTTGTGTTGTTGCAGGTATTCCAGCGGCAGATCGCACGCCGAATCGACGACTATTCCAATGCGCATCTCAGCCCCTCCCGGCATCCATCGCATTTGCTCTTATCTCCGCAAAACTAGCGGACATCCGCCGGCAAGTCGTTGCGTAAACGCGTGAAGTGTGAGTTGCATCACCTTTTGTCTGCATGCGGCAGGGAGGAAAACGTGGGCTGCGTCCGACACCGGCTGAGGTATGTGCCCATAGTTTATGTGACTCACATCACATAATTACCAGATTCCGGCTTGCCGGTGGAGAGGCCCGGCCCGACACTCGCCTCGAACGCGATGGGGCAACATGAAACAGGGGTGGTGGTCTCTACTGCTGCTTCTGGCCCTGCTGCCAACGATGGATGTGCGAGGGGAGAACATCGCGCGCATTGATCGCATCCAGCCACTGACGCTGGAGCAGCAGGCCGGACAGCGCGCCGGATTGTTCTCGGAACGCCGCTTCGACGACGGGGGCGTGACCGTGCGCGTGATCGGCAACGGGGAATGGCGCGTGGAACCCACGCCGGGCGTGCGGGAGCCGCTGCTGGTGTTCTATCACCCCTATACCGCCCGCGTGACCGTGCTCGACCAGGCGGAAGGCACACCGCGCCGGCGGGACATCTTCAGCGCCGACCTCGATCCGCAGTACAGCCGGCGTGCCCTGGTGTTCCCCTTGCAGGGCGATGGCCCGGTGTACGTGAAGGTCGAGGGCGCGCGTTATCCACTGCATGTGTCGGTGGAGTCCGGCCCGTCCTATGCCGTCGCCGACCTGTGGCACGTGCGGCTGGTGTTGCCGGCGATCGGCGTGGTGCTGGGCGTTTCGCTGGCGGTGCTGCTGTTCTGGGCCGTGCTGCGCGAGCGCGTCTATCTGTTGTACGCCGGCGCCATGCTGTTCCAGTTGCTGTACGCGCTGTGCTCGTACGGTGAAGCCTACGCATGGCCGGGGTTGTCCCTGCTGGCGCGCTTCGGCGCGCAGGGCATCTGGGGCACGGGCACGCTCGCCACCATCCTGCTGGTCTACCTGTGGCTGGACTACGCTGGCCTGCGCCGGGTCGCGCCGCGGCTGGCGTGGCTGGTGCGCGTCGTGGGCGCCTACGGGTGCGGCCTGACCTTGCTGCTGTTGCTGTTGCCGTGGCCCGCCGACAAGACCTGGTTCCCCGACATCGCCAACGCGCTCTTCCTGCTCACCAATGCCATCGCGCTGGTCACGCTGGTGGTGGCCTGGCGTCGTGGCCAGCGGCATGCGGCCTACGTGCTGATCGCGTGGGTGCCGCTGCTGGTGTTCACCATGACGCGTGCGCTGCGCTTCAGTGCCGGTGAGCGAGCCGAGCCGTGGCTGGAATACGGCCTGCCCTGGGTGCTCGCCTTCACCGCCGTGGTGCTGGCGCTGGGCCTGGCCGACCGCATGCTGACCTTCCGCCGAGAACGCGACCGGGCCAAGGCGCACGCCGAGCGCGACGGGCTGACGGGCGTGCTCAACCGGGGTGGCATCGAACACCGCCTCGACTGGGCCCTGATCGAGCGGCGGCGCGAACGCATCCCGGTCTCGCTGCTGTTCATCGACCTGGATCACTTCAAGCAGGTCAACGACCGCCACGGGCATGCCCTGGGCGATGCCTGCCTGCGCGCGGTGACGCGCGTGGTCAGCCAGCGCTTCCAGTACGGCGACCAGTTGGGACGGCTGGGCGGCGAAGAGTTTGTCCTGGTGCTGGCCGGCGTGGAACTGCCGGCCGCGATCCGGTTCGGCGAAGAAGTCAGCGAACGCATCCGCCATGACTGCGCGAGCGTGGAAGGCGTCCCCGTGGGCGTGACCGCCAGCATCGGTGCCGCACAGGCGCGCGATGGCGATACGGTCACCTCGCTGATCGCGCGCGCGGACCATGCCATGTACGCGGCCAAGCGGGCGGGCGGCGACCGCGTGGTGGGCGAAGACGCGCTATCCGTGCCGTCGCACAGTACGAAGGCGCCCGAAGGCGCCCCCGTGGACTGACGCCGCGCGGCGTCGCTTACTTCGAATACGCCCGCGGCAGCGGGCCGGCCTGCTGCAGGTAACGGTCGCGCAGCTCGGTCTGGCGCGAGCGCATCGGGATCGCGCGCCCACCCAGCCACACCTGCTCGGCGGTGTTGACCACGTCGAGCGGATCGCCGCTCCACAGCACCAGGTCGGCCAGCTTGCCCGGTGCGATCGTACCCACCCGGTCGCCCACGCCGAATGCCTCCGCCGGCACCCGGGTCAGCCCGGCCAGGCCGTCTTCCCAAGGCAATCCGTTGGCCACCGCGTTGCCCGCCAGCTGGCGGATCTTGCGCGCGTTGTGCGAGGCATCGCCGGCCTGGGAGAAACTGACGCCCACGCCCGCTGCATCCAGCCGCGCCGCATTCTCCAGCGTGGCGCCGATCTGGTCGAAGTCGGCCGGCAGGTCCGCGAGTGCATCCACGAACACCGGCACCTTCGCCTGCGCGAGTTGGGGCGCCAGCTTCCACGCCTCCGCACCCCCGGCGATGGCGATGCGCACGTTCTCGCGCTGCGCCCAGCGCAACAGCTGGCGGATGTCCGCCGCACGGTTCACCTGCACGACGATGCGGCCGTTGCCGGCGAGATAGCGCGCCAGCGTGGCGCGGCCGGCTGGCGTCAACAACGCATGCGGCGAATCCACCGGCACGCGACCGCGCGCCTCGGCCACCATCTGGTCCAACAGCATCCATTGCGCCGCGCGCGACTTGCCGCTCAGGTCGGACGCGCCAGCGCCCAACCGTACGAACAGCGCACGCGGGCCGACCGGGTCGGCGCTGCCGTCCAGCCGCACCACGCCCCCCTGTCCGGCGATGAAGGAACCGCCCGTCGACGCCGCCAGCAGGGTAAAGCCGATGCCCTCCACGCGCGTCACCGGGATCACCACCGATGCCGGGTTGTACGCCAGCGTCACGTCGAACTCCGGCCGCATGGGCTGATCGGTCAACGTCACGGCCGCATCGACCGTGGACGCTTCGCCCGACACTTCTTCCACGCCGATCTCGGTGATGCCACCGAAGAACGCCGGCGTCAGCGGACGGCCGTTGGCATCCACCACCGTCGCACCGGCGGGCGCCGCGATGCCATTGCCGACCGACTGCACCACGCCGTTGCGCACCAGTACATCTGCATTCTTCAGGGTGCCCTGTGCCCCGGCGGTGTGCACGGTGGCGTTGCGAATCAGGACGTCCTGGGCGAAGGCGGCGAAGGATGTAGACGCCAGTGCAGCCGTCAGCACCGCCGCCCTCGCCGTCATCCCAGCGAATGCTGGGATCCATTTTGCTTTGGTT
Organism: Pseudoxanthomonas sp. PXM03; assembly: GCF_014852005.1. Classification (GTDB taxonomy): domain Bacteria; phylum Pseudomonadota; class Gammaproteobacteria; order Xanthomonadales; family Xanthomonadaceae; genus Pseudoxanthomonas_A. Next base: position 171,460 of record NZ_JACVAU010000001.1, read on the forward strand.
CTTGCTGCTGCTTCTGCTTTCGGTCCAAGTGGCAGGAGCCAAATGGATCCCAGCGTGCGCTGGGATGACGGCAGGGACGTACGACGGACGCGCTTCACGGCATCACCTCCTGGCCCAGCATGAAGTCCGACACCGGTTGCCTGCTGCGGTCGTTGCGGTCGTAGATGCGCGCGCCGTCGATGTAGACCTGCTCGGCCTTGGCGTACACGCTGAAGGGGTTCTGGTTCCACAGCACCACGTCGGCCATCTTGCCGGCCTCCAGCGTGCCGGTGCGCTCGGCGATGCCCAGCGACTTCGCTGCGTTGCTGGTCACCCAGCGGATCGCGCGCTCCGGCGCGATGTCGCCCATGCCGGCGCGGCGTGCGTTCGCCATCACCTTGGCGGCTTCCTGGTTGAGGCGCTGGATGCCTTCGTCCGAATCCGAATGCACGATGGCGCAGCTGTTGGCGGGCCGGTCCACCAGCGCGATGTTTTCCTGGATGCCATCGAAGGCCTCCATCTTGAAGCCCCACCAGTCGGCCCACAGCGCGCCGCAGACGTTCTCCTGCGCCAGGCGGTCGGCCAGCTTGTAGGCCTCCACGCCATGGTGGAACGCGGCCACCTTGAAGCCGAACTCCTTCGCCAGGTCGAGCATCGTGGTCATTTCATCGGCGCGGTAGCAGTGGATGTGCACCAGGATCTCGCCGTTGATCGCACCCGCCAGCGTGTCCAGCTTCAGGTCGCGCTTGCCGCCGGCATCGCCACCGCTGTCGGTGCCTTCGCCGCCACTGGCGCGTTCCCACCAGCGCTTCCGCTTCGGCTGCTGCGGCTTGGGTGCGTTCTTCTTCAGGTATTCGCTGGCATCGATGAAGGCCGCGCGGTAGCCGGCCACGTTGCCCATGCGCGTGGCCGGGCCGGCCTTGCCGCCGTACACGCGCTTGGGGTTCTCCCCGCAGGCCATCTTCAGGCCCCACGGCGCACCCGGGAACTTCATGCCCTGGTAGCTGGTGGACGGCACGTTCTTCAGCGTCACGCCGCGGCCGCCGACCAGGTTGGCCGAGCCGGGCAGGATCTGCATCGACGTCACGCCGCCGGCGAGCGCGGTGTGGAAGCCCGGGTCCTGCGCCCAGATCGAATGCTCGGCCCACACGTTCGCCGTCACTGGCGCCGTCATTTCGTTGCCGTCGCTGTGCGCCTTCACGCCCGGGCTGGGATACACGCCCAGGTGCGAATGCACGTCGATCAGGCCGGGTGTGACCCACTTGCCCGTCGCGTCGACGCGCGTGGCGCCTTCCGGTGCCGACAGGCCGCGGCCGACCGCCGCCACCTTGCCGTCGGCGAGCAGCACGTCCGCACCGTCCAGGCGCTCGCCGGTGCCGGTCAGCACGGTGGCGTTGGCCAGCAGCACGGGCCCGGAACCGAGCGCCCGGTAGGTGCTGGGGTACGGGTCCTGGGTGAAACGGGAGGCGGGCGTGGCGGCATGGGCGCCACTCCCCGACGCAGCCAGGACCAGCCCGGCCAACAAGGTCATTCGCATGGTGTATCCCCTGGAAGAGAAGCGAAACCTAACCGGCCCGGGCGCACTCTGCCAAGTGCGCGCGTCGCAGTCGTGCCAGAATCGTCGCAAACAACAAAAAGAAGAGGAGCCCCATGAAAGACAAGAGCGAAATCGTCGACAACTGGCTGCCGCGCTACACCGGCGTGCCGCTGGACCAGTTCGGCGAGCACGTGCTGCTGACCAATTTCGGCGGCTACCTCAACGTGTTCTCGCAGCTCACCGGCGCGCCCATCGTGGGCCTGGACCGGCCGATGGCCAGCGCCACCGCCGATGGCATCACCATGATCAACTTCGGCATGGGCAGCCCCAACGCCGCCACCATGATGGACCTGCTGTCGGCCATCATGCCCAAGGCGGTGCTGTTCCTCGGCAAGTGCGGCGGGCTGAAGCGCAAGAACCAGTTGGGCGACCTGGTGCTGCCCATCGCGGCGATCCGCGGCGAAGGCACCAGCAACGATTACCTGTTGCCGGAGGTGCCCGCGCTGCCGGCGTTCGCGCTGCAGCGCGCGGTCTCCACGATGATCCGCGACCTCGGCCACGACTACTGGACCGGTACGGTCTACACCACTAACCGCCGCGTCTGGGAACACGACGTCGCGTTCAAGGAACGCCTGCGCGCGATGCGCTGCATGGCCATCGACATGGAAACCGCCACCGTCTTCGCCGCCGGCTTCGCCAACCGCATCCCCGTTGGCGCCCTGCTGCTGGTCAGCGACCAGCCGATGATCCCCGAAGGCGTGAAGACCGAAGCCAGCGACGCCAAGGTCAGCTCGTCATTCGTGGAGAACCACATCACCGTGGGGATCGAGGCGCTGAAGCTGATCCGGCGGAACGGGAAGTCGGTGCGGCATTTGCGGTTTGATGAGTAGCAGCGTCGAACACCGCCAATGACACGAGGTCGCATCGGCGAATGAGGAACAGGGTGGTGAAGAATGACGATGTCAGCGTGATGTTCCTTTGCAGGCATGCCGTCATGGCGGGATTGCTTCTGTGCGGGGTGCTTCCCGTGAAAGCGGGCAGCACCACCGGCATGGAATCCCGCACCCCTGTCGACGGGTCCGCAACGATGAGTGAGCCCGCGTCGTTGGCGACCCCAACCAAGCACCGGGAACCGGGCAAGGAGCAAAGACAGGTGAACGCCTCTACGCAATCCGAAGCCGGGAGCGGCGACAATCAGCAGTGGCTTCTGCTCCGCTCGCTGACGAAGAGCCGCCCCCATTTCGTGGGCGTCATGCCCGCGCTTCCACCGGCCGACGTGCGGGCCGCGTTCCCGCATCGCATCACGATCGTGGTCGCCTACGAAGAGGATGAGAAGGGCTTGCCCCTCTACGCCGACGATCTGGAGGCGCTAAACGGACTGGAGGACGACATCCGTGAATGGGATCCGGACCGGCGCGTGTTCCTCAATGCAGCGCGAAGCACCGGGCTGGGAGAACGGCGCTGGATTCTGTACGCCTCGGATGTCGCTGCGATGGAAGCGCTGGTGCCGGAGAACGACTTCATGGATATCTCCGCCGAGCACGATCCGGAATGGTCGGAGATCGCGGCCATTCTCGCCGGGATTCCGAAGGCCCATTGATCCGGTCGAACGTCGTGCATTATCCGTGAACCAGACAGCAGGGCAGGCCGGATGAACCTCGACACGATCGAAATGAAAGCCTTCGTCCCCGCGAAGGATCTCGCGGAGTCGATCGCCTTCTACGAAGCGCTGGGCTTCGAGGCGATCAGGGAGTCGGACGAACTGGCCTATCTCCGCCATGGCAGCACGGCCTTCCTGCTGTCGCAGTTCTACCTACGCGAGCATGCGGAGAATTTCGTGATGCACCTGCTGGTCGCGAATGCGGACGACTGGCACAGGAACGTCGAGGCGTCGGGTGTCGTCGAGAAATTCTTCGTGCGCCTCAGCCTGCCGGACGATCGGCCGTGGGGCATCCGGGACTTCACCCTCATCGATCCCACCGGCGTGCTTTGGCGGATCGGGCATGTCATCGCGGGCTGATGCGCGATACTCCTTCCGGACCGAGTCCGCTTTCCCGATCGCCGTGATCCGAACACGAGCCAGCGCATGAACGAATCCAATGACGTCATCACCTTCTGGCGCAACGCCGGTTACGAGAAGTGGTTCGCCAACGACGATGCATTCGATGCCGAGTTCGACCAGCGGTTCCGCGGGCTGCACTTCCGTGCGGCGCGGCGGGAGCTGGAAGGATGGATGGGCGATGCCGGGGGTGCGCTGGCGTTGGTGCTGCTGTTGGACCAGTTCCCGCGCAACTGCTTCCGGCAGAGCGCGCATTCCTACGCCACCGACGGGCTGGCGCGACACTACGCCGCGCGTGCCATCGAGGCGGGCTTTGACGCGCAGGTCGATCCGGCGCTGAAGATCTTCTTCTACATGCCGTACGAGCATTCCGAAGCGCTGGAGGACCAGCAGCACTCGCTGGACCTGTTCCGCGCCATCGGTGACGAGAACTACCTCAAGTACGCCCAGCTGCACTACGACCTGATCGCCCGTTTCGGCCGCTTCCCGCACCGCAACGAGGCGATGGGGCGCACATCGACGCAGGAAGAGCGTGACTACCTGGCGGCGGGCGGGTTCGCCGGGTGACGTAGGGTGGGCCCCGGCCCACCGTCGCGACGCAGCGTGACAGCATGACCCTGCCAAGGTTTTGACCTTCCGTGGTGGTGGGCCGGGGCCCACCCAACAGGGTCGCTCCCCTACATTTGCCACGAAAAAGGCGGGCCGAAGCCCGCCTTTTCTGTGCCTGCGAAGACGCGGCTCAGTACTTGCTGATCGTGCCGTCCACATCGTCGGCCCAGGCGTTGATGCCGCCGGTGATGTTGTGGACGTTCGTGAAGCCGAGTGCGAGGAACTCTTCCGCCGCCTGCTGGCTGCGACCGCCACTGCGGCACAGGAAGGCGAGCGCCGTGTCCTTCGGCAGCGCTTCCAGGTCGGCGCGGCCGTTGCCGTCGAAGGTCTTGAAGGGCAGTTTCACCGAGGCGATGGCGCGCTCGTCGGCCGGGCGCACGTCGACCAGCAGTACTTCGCTGGCGCGGACCTTCGCATCGGCGTCCATAGGCGACAGCGCCTGCACAGGCTTGGGTGCATTGGGGTTGTCGATGGCCAGGCCCTTGCCGCGGATGTCGTCGACCCAGTCGATGGTGATGCCGTCGGCGCGGCGCGCGCTGGCCAGGTCGAACTGCACGCGCACGCCGTTGGATTCGCTGGCGATGGCGTTGGCGTCGAACTGCGCCAGCTGGAAGTTGGGCTGGAACTGCGCGTTGATCGACAGCGCCAGCGCAGCGCCCGGGCCGGCGTCGGCCACGGCGTTCTGCAGCATCTCGGCGGCCGAGGCGGTGATGGTGATCGCCGGCGGGGTGCGGTCGGGGGCTTCCAGGCCCAGCAGCGTGGCCAGTTCGCCGGAGTTGGTCATCTGTTCGATGATGTCGCTGCCGCCGACCAGTTCACCGTCGATGTACAGCTGCGGGATGGTCGGCCAGTCGCCGTAGACCTTGATGCCCTCGCGGATGTCCTGGTCGGCCAGCACGTTGACGTGGGCGTAGTCCACGCCCAGCGCGGACAGCGCGCCCACCGCCTTGGCCGAGAAACCGCACTGCGGCATGGTCGGCTGGCCCTTCATGAAGAGCACCACGCGGTTGGATTGCAGGAGGGATTCGATGCGCGAGCGCAGGGCGGGATCAAGGGACATGGCAGGTACCGGAATGCGTGAAGGGCGTGGGGAATCGGATTTTACGCCCCGTGGCATCATGGGGCATGACCACGCCGGGAACACTGCATCGTCCGCCACGCCGTCCCGGTCTGATATTGGGCCTGCTGGCGCTGTCGCAAGTGGGTGTGGCGTGGCTGTGGTGGACCTACGGGTGGCGCATCGGCGTGCCGGCGATGCTGGCGACGCACCTGCTGGTGGTGTGGGCCACGCTGTACCCGCGCGCCACCCTGTTCTGCCCGGCCCTGTCGTGCCTGCCCACCGACGAGCGCGTGGTGTGGCTGACCATCGACGATGGCCCGTCCGGGGACACTCCCGCCATGCTGGACCTGCTGGACCGGCATGGCGCGAAGGCCACGTTCTTCCTGGTCGGCGAGCGCGCGCTGGCGCAGCCGCATCGGGTGCAGGCGATCCGCGACCGGGGGCACGGCATCGGCAACCACAGCGCCAGCCATCCGGACACGCGCTTCTGGCGGCTGGGCCCGGGCGCGCTGGAGGACGAGATCAGCCGCAGCCAGTCGCTGCTTACGGCCATCACCGGGCAGACGCCGCGCTGGTTCCGCAGCGTGGTGGGCATGACCAATCCCTTCGTCGGCCTGTCGCTGAAGCGTCACGGACTGGCGCGCGTGGCGTGGAATGCGCGCGGCTTCGATGGCGTCGATTGCAAGCCGGAGCAGGTGCTGGCGCGCATCACCCGCGACATCGCGCCGGGCGCCATCGTGCTGTTGCATGAAGGCGCGGCGCATGGACACAACGTGGCGATCCTGGCGCAGTTGTTGGCGTGGCTGGACGCGCAGGGCTACCGCACGGTGCTGCCGGAAGCAGCGGCCGCACATGATGGGTTGGGCATCACCGCTTGAATCCTTCTCCCTTCGGGAGAAGGTGGCGCGCAGCGCCGGATAAGGGTCGGCGATGCAGGAAACGGCCCGATGCTCCGACCCTCACCCCAACCCCTCTCCCGATGGGAGAGGGGCTCTGATCGAGACCGCTTGAATCCTTCTCGCTCCGGAAGAAGGTGGCGCGCAGCGCCGGATAAGGGTCGGCGATGCAGGAAACGGCTCGATGATCCGACCCTCACCCCAACCCCTCTCCCGAGGGGAGAGGGGCTCTGATCGAGACCGCTTGAATCCTTCTCGCTCCGGGAGAAGGTGGCGCGTGGCGCCGGATGGGGTTGGCGATGCAGGAAACTGCCCGATGCTCCGACCTGCACCCCAACCCCTCTCCCGAGGGGAGAGGGGCTCTGATCGAAACCGCGTGAATCCTTCTCCCTCCGGGAGAAGGTGGCGCGCAGCGCCGGGTGAGGGTCGGCGATGCAGGAAGCTGCCGGATGCTCCGACCCTCACCCCAACCCCTCTCCCGAAGGGAGAGGGGCTTATGCCAGCAGGTGATGCGCGACGGGGAACGCCAGCCGCGTCCATTCGGTGTACATCGCGGCGGAAGGGTGCAGGCCATCGCCGGCGAGCATCGCTGGTTCGGCGCCACGCGCGCGACTCACGGCGGTGATGTCGACGAAGGCCACGCCGCGCTGCGCGCAGACCTCACGCGCGGCGGCGTTGTAGGCGTCCAGTTCCCGCGCGATCTGCCTGGCATCGCGGCCGGACTGCGCGGCGAACGGGGTGACGCCCCAGTCGGGAATCGACAGCACGAGTACGCGATCCGGCCGGTTGCGGGCGAAGCCGATGGCGCGCCACAGCAGTGCGGCGAACTGCGTGCGGTACTCCTCCACGTCGCGGCCGCGGTACTGGTTGTTGACGCCGATCAGCAGGGTGACGAAGTCATGCTCGCCCAGCGGTTCGGCGGCGGTGATCGCGGCGTCGAGTTCGTCGGTCGTCCAGCCGGTGGTGGCGATGATGCGCGGGTCGCCGACCAGCACACCTTCCATCCGCAACAGGCGCGCCAGCTGCATTGGCCAGCGGCCCGCTTCGTTCACCGCTTCGCCGATGGTGTAGGAGTCGCCGAGCGCGAGATAGCGCAGCTCGGTGGTGAGGGCGGTGGTGTGCGGGGCGGAGATCGTCGTCATGGGTGAATGATGCGCTCTTCGGATCCCCTGTAGGAGCGACGTGAGTCGCGACCGTGAATCCGGGCGGCCGGGTAGAGGTCGAGCACCCGAGACTTCGCCAGCGGAGTTGCGGTGCCCGCGCTCGAACAGGGACCAATGCCCGACCGTGGCGTGCGGTCGCGACTCACGTCGCTCCTACAGGGGCAACGCGCTTACGCCGCCGCTGGCCGCGACTTGCCCTTGATCGGGACCACCTTGGTGGCGGCTTCGGCGCGGCGCGACAGTGCGCGGTCGATGCGGGCGAAGACTTCGCGCATCGTCGCCGCTTCCGGCAGCAGGGTGACGCGGAAGTGGTGGCGGTACGGCACGTTGAAGCTGGAGCCCGGCACGACCAGCACGCCTTCGGTTTCCATCAGTTCCAGCGCGAAGCCGTGGTCGTCGAAGCCCTTGGCGGCATCGCCGACCACCGCCGGGAACGCATACAGCGCGCCGGCCGGGTTCACCAGCTCCAGGTGCGCGCAGGCTTCGCAGGCTTCGATCACGGCGCGGCGGGTTTCGTACAGGCGGCCGCCGGGGGCGCACAGCGCGCTGATGGTGTCGGGTCCGTTCACCGCGGCGTCGATGGCGTACTGGCCCGGCACGTTCGCGCACAGGCGCAACGCACTGAGCAGGTCCATCGCATGCAGGAAGTCGCGCACCACGTCGCCGTGGCCGGAGACCACGCCCCAACCCACGCGCCAGCCGCAGGCGCGGTGCACCTTGCTCAGGCCGCTGAAGGTGATGCATGGCACGTCGCCCGCGAGTGGCGCCACCGGCACGAAGGTCGCGCCGTCGTACAGCACCTGGTCGTAGATCTCATCGACCATCAGCAGCAGGCGATGCTTGGCCGCGATGGCGACGATGCGCTCCAGCAGCTCGCGCGAGTACGTCGCGCCGGTGGGGTTGTTCGGATTGATCAGCACGATGGCGCGGGTGCGCGAGCTGACCAGCTGCTCAATCTCGTTCGGATCGGGCTGGAAGTCGTTCTCCGGATCGCAGCGGTAGTACACCGGGCGTCCGTCATTGAGGATGGTGGCGGCCGACCACAGCGGATAGTCGGGCGACGGCACCAGCACTTCGTCGCCCGGATTGAGCAGCGCGCGCAGCGACAGGTCGATCAGTTCCGACACGCCGTTGCCCACGAACACGCGGTCCGGGTGCGCATCCGGCGTGCCGCGCTTGGCGTATGCCGAGGCGATGGCCTCGCGCGCCGAGGGCAGGCCCTGCTGGTGCGTGTACGGATCGGTGCGGCCCATGTCGTCGGCAATCGCGCGCTGCAGATGCTCCGGCGCACGGAAACCGAACGCGCCCGGGTTGCCGATGTTGAGCTTGATCAGCTTCTGCCCCTGCGCCTCCAGCTCCCGGGCTCGCCGTGCCAGTTCGCCCCGGATCTCGTAGCGGACTTCGGACAGGCGTTCGCGCGTGGCGAGCGGTTTGACGGGCGGAGTGGACATGGCGGGACCGCAGGGCTGGTGAAAGAAGGGAAGAAAGGCCAAGCTTAACGGATATTTAGCCTCTCCGGCCCTCCCGCTCCAGTGCCCGTCTAGAATCCGCCCCATGCCCGAAACCCCCGCTCCGAATGTGTCCGACGTCACCCTTCTGCGGTCGATCGGATGGCCGTATGCGGGTGCCCCGGAGGACGATGCGTGGCGGGCCGCGATGGACGCGCATCCCCAGGCCACCCCGGCGCGGGTGATCGAGCAGCACCGTTCCGGGTACGTGGTCGCCGATGCGCCCGGCATGGGCGTCAAGGCCGAGTCGCTGCCGGAGTGGCAGCGCCCCCGTTTTCCGGCGCATGAACGGCCCGCCGTCGGCGACTGGGTGCTGCTGGAGGATGCGGCGGGCAAGCGCCCGCGCATCGTCGCCCTGCTGCCGCGCCACACGGGCATCAAGCGCGGCGCGGCCGGCGAGCATTACCACCAGCAGGTGATCGCGGCGAACATCGACACCGTGTTCATCGTCTGCGGCCTGGATGCGGACTTCAATCCGCGCCGCATCGAACGCTACCTGCTGCTGGTCGGCGGCGGCGGTGCGCAACCGGTGGTGGTGCTGACCAAGGCCGACCGCACCGAGTACGCCGACGACGCGGTCGAGGTGCTGGCCGATCTGACCGCGCAGGGCGTCCCCGTGTTCACCGTCAACGCGAAGGACCCCGAGAGCGTGGCGCAGCTGGTGCCGTGGCTGGAGCCCGGCCACACCGTGGTGCTTGTCGGCTCCTCGGGCGCGGGCAAGTCCACGCTGACCAACACGCTGCTCGGCGACGAGCGGATGAAGACCGGCGAAGTACGCGAAAACGATTCGCGCGGGCGCCACACCACCACCTTCCGCGCCCTCATCCCGCTGCCGGCGGGTGCGTGCCTGATCGATACGCCCGGCATGCGCGAACTGAAGCCCACCGGTGAGGAAGACCTGGCCGACGGCGGTTTCGCCGACATCGAGGCGCTGGCGGCGCAGTGCAAGTTCCGCGACTGCTCGCACGACCGCGAGCCCGGCTGCGCGGTGCGTGCGGCAATCGAGCGCGAAGAACTGGACGAAGGCCGCTTCCTCAACTACCTCAAGCTGCGCGACGAAGTCGCCGCCGCCGCCGACAAGCTCGCCAGTCGCCTGGCCGACAAGGCAAATGCCAAAGTGCAGAACAAGGCATTGAACAAGCGGCTGACGGACAAGTACGGGAAGCGTTAGCGGCCACCGTTACCGTTATTGATTTGATGAATCGTTAGAGCTCAACGACGGCCACCGAGCCCGGAATGGTTGAGATCTGCTCAGCGAGAAAAACAGCGTCTTCCAACGTTTCTGTGTCGTCATGCGCGGCGGTGAGCATGAAGTATGGCTCTGCGCCATCACCCATGCATAGATCATCAATTGCGTCCTCGATCCTCGCCGCCTCGTGGCCAACGACGCCGACGTACTGCACGCCGTCCCGAATCCAGTCCCGGACCATCCCTGTCAACTCCGGACGAAAGCCGCTGAGCGAATGAATGACAATCTTGCGTGGAAATGTCATTGAGCTCTAAGTCCGGCGATAGTGGGGATGATGGTTGATCAATCCCACAGGTTGATGAACCCCGTGATGATCAACGCATTGCTGAAGTCGATGAAGAACGCGCCCACCAGCGGCGCCACCAGGAACGCGCGCGGCGCCATGCCGTAGCGCTCCACCAGCGTGCGCATCACCGCCATGGCATTCGCTGTGGTGCCGAGCATGAAGCCGATGAAGCCGCCGCCCATCACGGCGGCGTCGTAGTCACGGCCCATCACCCGGAACACCACGCCGCAGAACAACGCCACCAGCGCCACCTGCAGCGCCAGGTTGACCAGCAGTGGCGCGGCCAGTCCCGCCAGTTCCCACAGCTTGAGGTTCATCAGCGCCACCGCCAGGAACAGCGAGAGGCAGACGTTGCCGACCAGGTCGGTGGTCGCTACCGGCAGGCCGATCCAGCGAGTGCGGTCGTCGATGTAGCGGATCATCGCGCCGACCATCATCGCGCCGACGGTGGCCGGCAGGGTCATGCCGATGGCCTCCAGGCCGTTGCTGACCCCGGCACCCAGCCACATCGCCACCAGGATCACCACGATGCTCTTCAGGGCGGCGTGCTCGCGCGTGGCGAAGTCGGGCGTATCGCGCGCGCCCGCGGGCTCTGCCGCAGATTCGTCCGGCGCGCCCAGGCGCACGCCGCCGTACAGCTTGTGGCGGCGGATCAGCACGGTGGCCACCGGGCCACCGATCAGGCCGCCGCACAGGATGCCCGCCATCGCTGCCGCGACCGCGATGGATTCCGCGCCGGCCACGCCCGCCTGTTCGAACAGCGGCGCGAACGCGAGCCCCGTCGCCGGACCGCCGGTCAACGTGGTGGAACCGGCCAGCACGCCGAACAGCGGGTGCAGGCCGAAGCCCATCGCCACGGCCATGCCCAGCAGGTTCTGCGCGATGGCGAACGCGGTGGCGAGCAGCAGGAACACCACGACCTGCCGGCCGCTGATCTTCAGCAGCGCCACGCTGGCGTTGACGCCGATGGTGGTGAAGAAGGCGATCATCAACGGCGTCTGCAGGCTGGTGTCCAGCGTGAACAGGGTGACGTCGCGGCTGCGCGCGAACAGCACCGCCACCGCCACCACGAGGCCGCCGATCACGGGTGGGGGCAGGTTGTAGCGGGAGAACAGCGGGACCACGCGGCAGAGCGCATAGCCGAGGAAAAGCGCCAGGCCCGCGAAGGCCAGCGTCTGCACCGCATCGAGTTCCAGCACGCTGCCCCCGCACCGTTGGAAGAATGCCGAGCATAGTCGAGCGGCCGTGGTTGTGCCGGCTGTCGCGCAGGCTGGGCTACAGTGGCGGCCGGGAGGACCACATGCAGCCTGACATCGCCCATCACGCCGCGCTGGACGCGCGCCTGGTCAAGGCCGTGCGCGGCATCAAGCTGCTGAGCCTGGCCAGCTGGCCGGCCGACGTGCAGGCGCCGTTCCTCGACGGCGTGGCGCGCGGCCAGCCGCAGCTGCCGGTGATCGCTTACCCGCGGCTCGATTTCGGCGATGCGCGCCGCGAACTGGCCGCGATCGCGGTGGCGGCCGATGCCGCGCATCCGCTGGGATGCTACCTGCGCGAGTCGGTTCGCAGCTGGGACATCGCCGCGCAGTTGCTGGAGTCGCTGGGGACGCCTGCGGTGACCACGCATTCGGTCGCGCTGTTCGGCACGCCCGAGGAATGCCTGCCCGGCGACGGGCCGACCACGCGCGACGCCGCCGGCCACTTCATCGCCATCGCCAACGAACTGGACCACGAACTGCTCGCGCCGGAGGAACAGATCCCGGTGTCGGCAACGGCATTGCAGCTGCAGTTGCAGGCGGATCTGGACGACTTCTTCGATGGCCGCGTCATCACCGTGGAACTGGACCGCAACCTGATCGCCAAGGCCGCTGCGGGCGCCACCCGCATCCGCCTGCGCCACGGTGCGGCCTTCAGCGACTACGACCGCCGCCAGCTGCTGCAGCACGAGGCGCTGGTGCATTCGCTGACCGCGTTGAACGGCCGCGAGCAGGCGGTGCTGCCCAGCCTGGCGCTGGCCTCGCCGCGGGTCACCGCCACGCAGGAAGGGTTGGCCACGTTCGCCGAGCAGATCACCGGCAGCATCGACATCGAGCGGATGAAGCGCATCAGCCTGCGTATCGAAGCGGTGGCGATGGCGCTGGCCGGCGCGGACTTCATCGAGGTATTCCGCTACTTCACCGACGCGGGGCAGAACCCGGCGGAGAGTTTCTCGTCCGCGCAACGCGTGTTCCGCGGCGTGCCCACCTCCGGCGGCGCAGCGTTCACCAAGGACACGGTGTACCTGCGTGGCCTGATCGGCGTGCACACCTTCTTCCGTCGTTCGCTGCAGCAGGACCGGCTGCGGCTGTGCCGGCGCCTGTTCGCCGGCAAGATGACGTTGGAGGACGTGACCGCGTTCGAGCCGCTGTTCGACGCCGGCGTGCTGGTGCCGCCGCGCTGGCTGCCGAGCTGGGTCAGCCGCGCCAATGGCCTTGCGGGCATGCTGGCGTTCTCGCTGTTCGCCAACCGCATTCGCCTGGACCGGTTGTCGGACGACACCTAGCCACAAAGTGCTAACCGCGCCGGCGGTCGCGGATGGCACACTGGTGGCATGAGTTCGCCTGCCATCCTCGTTGCCGACGACCACCCGCTGTTCCGCAATGCGGTGATCCATGCACTGCGCGAGGCGTTGCCCGGCGCGATGGTGTCCGAGGCAGCCAGTGCCGCCAGCCTGGGCCAGGCGCTGGACGCGCGGCCGGATACCGACCTGGTGCTGCTGGACCTGAGCATGCCCGGTGCCCACGGCTTCTCGGCGTTGCTGCATGTGCGCGGTGAGCATCCCGAGGTGCCCGTGGTGGTGATCTCGTCGAACGAACACCCGCGCGTGATCCGCCGCGCGCAGCAGTTCGGCGCGGCCGGTTTCATTCCCAAGTCGTCGCCGGCCGAGACCATCGGCGAGGCGGTGATCGCCGTGCTGGATGGGGGCACCTGGTTCCCGCCGCTGACGGTGGAGCGTTCGGAACAGGATGCAGCGCTGGCCGCACGGCTGGCGCAGATCACCCCGCAGCAGTTCCGCGTACTGCTGTGCCTGGCCGACGGCCTGCTCAACAAGCAGATCGCGCACGAGCTGGGCCTGGCGGAAAACACCGTGAAGGTGCACGTCACCGCGATCCTGAAGAAGCTGGAATGCCACAGCCGTACGCAGGCGGCGGTGCTGGTGAAATCGCTGGAGCCGGAAGGGCCGCCAGTCGAGTGAGGCTCAGGCCAGCCAGGCAGGCAGCTGCATCGCCAGCGGGACGGTGGCCGCGGCGAACAATGTCTGCCACGTCACCAGCGACGCCATCAGCGGCGCATCGCCGCCCATCTGCCGGGCCATGATGTACGCGTTGGACGCGGTGGGCAGGGCCGCGTAGAAGCAGGCCGCCACGGTCACGGCGTCGCTCGCTCCCAGCCAGCGGCAGATCAGCACGGCGAGCAGCGGCAATGCGAGCAACTTCAGGGCGGAGGTTGCACCGAGCAGCAGCGGACGCACGTGGTTGCGGTTGAACTGCAGGCCGCCGCCGACGCACAGCAGACCGAGCGCCAGTGCCGCGTCGGCGAGGATGTCGAGCGCCGCCGCCAGCGGTACCGGCAACGGCAGGCCGCCGAGGTTGAACAGCAGGCCGGCCAGCGTGGCCAGGATGATCGGATTGCGCGCCAGCGCCCGGGCGATGCCGCGTGCGCTGGCATCGCCATGGCCCCAGGCGGCCAGCGCGACGACCGCAATGACGTTGACCACCGGCAGGCAGATCGCCAGCGCGAGCATCACCATCGCGGTGGTCTCCGGTGGGAACAGCAATGCCGCGACCGCCAGCCCGAAGTAGCTGCTCGGCCGCACCGCGCCCTGCACCACCGAGGAGCGGCTGGGATCGGGCAGGCGCTTGGCGAACCGCAGCGCGAGCAGCACGAGGCCGGTCAGCAGCAGCGTGGGCAGCAGCGCGGCCAGCGACAGGTCGAGCGCGTCGGTGGCGGACAGCGCCAGCCGCGCCGTGCCAACGAACAGCAGCGCGGGGAAGGCGACGTAGAAGGAGAACCACTCCATCGCTGGGAACAGGCCCTCGGGCACGCGGCGCATCCGTCGCAGCGCGGCGCCGAGCAGCACGATGGCGAGGACGGGAATGACGTAGGTCAGCATCGGCACGGCATGCGAGGGTCCCTCAGCGCGCGCGGCGCACGTGGAGTTGGGTCATCAGTGCGCGTAGCGCCGCGGGTTTCACCGGCTTGGCGAGGAAGCCCCAGCCGCGCTCCAGCGCCAGCGCCCGCAGTGCCTCGTCGCGCTCGGCGGTCACCAGGATCACCGGCGGCGCGCTGCCCCAGCGTTCGCACAGGCGCGCATACAGCGTCGGCCCCTCGGTGTCGCCCAGTCGCACGTCGAGCAGCAGGAGATCGGGTGCCTGGTCCGGCACGGCCGCTGCCATCGCGTCGTCGGGACCGGACGCAAGGTCCACTTCGCACTCCCAGCGCAGCAGCAGCGCGCGTGTGGCTTCGCAGACACGCGGGTCGTCGTCCACGCACCATACGCGGCGACCGCGCAACGGCGAGCCATCGTCGATGTCATCGAGCATCGGCAACGCTTGCGCTGTCGTGGCATTGGCCACGCCGCGCGGCAGTTCCACCCAGAACACGCTGCCCCGCCCCAACTGCGACCGCAGGCCGATGCGGTGGCCGAGCACGCGGCCGATGCGTTCAACGATGGCCAGCCCGAGGCCGGCGCCGCGATCGTTCACCACCCCGTCGTTGAGGCGGCGGAACTCTTCGAAGATCTCCGCCTGCAGGCTTTCCGGGATGCCGGGCCCCTGGTCGTGCACTTCGATACGCACCTGTCCGCCGCGCCGACGTACACCGAGCAGCACGCGCCCGCGCGGCGTGTAGCGGATCGCGTTGGACAGGAAGTTCTGCAGGATGCGGCGCAGCAGGGCTTCATCGCTGCGCACGATGATGCTGGTCGGAATGCACGCAAGCGCCAGGCCGCGTTCGCCGGCGACCATGCCGAACTCGCGCGCCAGCGTTTCCAGCAGCGGCGCCAGGGCGAAGTCGCGCACGCGCGCCGGCAGCGTGCCCGATTCCAGCCGGGCGATGTCCAGCAGGCTGTTGAGGATGGCGTCCTGTGCGGTCAGTGCATTGTCCACGTGGTCGGCGATGCGGCGGGCTTCGTCGTCGTGCAGCCGCCCGCGCAGTGCCGACACGAACATGCGCGCGGCGTTCAGCGGTTGCAGCAGGTCGTGTACCGCCGAGGCGACGAAGCGCGTCTTGTAGCGGTTGGCGTTCTCCGCCGCCTGTGTGGCGGCGGCGAGCGCGCGCGTGCGTTCCTCGACGCGGCGTTCCAGCGCATCGGCCAGCGAGCGCAGTTCGCGGGCGGCATTCTTGTAGCTGGTGATGTCGGCGTAGCTGGTGACGAAGCCGCCGTCCGGCAACGGGTTGCCGCGGATCTCCAGCACCACGCCATCGTCCTTCTCGCTCTCGCGCATGTGCGGCTTGCCGCTGCGCAGATGGTCCAGCCGGCGCTGGATCGCCTCTTCAACCGGTCCGGGCCCGAGCAGGCCGCGGCGTGCGTTGTGGCGGAACACGTCTTCGATCGGGCGGCCGACATGGATCAGGTCGGGCGGGAAGCGGAACAGGTCCATGTAGCGGGAGTTCCATGCGACCAGCCGCAGGTCGGCATCGATGATGACCACGCCCTGTGGCAGGTGTTCCAGGCTGCGGCTGAGGCCGGCATCTGCCTGGCGCGCGGCTTCGACGATGCCGTCCTGCGCGGTGCGCAGTTCCTGCGCATGCTGCTGCAGCACGGCTTCCAGCTCGTCGCGGCTGCGCTGCTGCAGCAGCGCGGTGCGTCGGCGCTGCTGCATGAACAGCGCCAGGAACGCCAGCGCCAGCCAGCCTCCGCCAGCCGCGAGTGCAGCGGTGCGGCCTGCGGCGGTGATCGCCGAAGCATCGTGCAGCAGGTGCAGGTGCCAGCCTTCCTCCGGCAGCGCCATCGATTGCCACAGCACCGCACCGGCCAGCGCCGGGTCGGTGAACTGCACGCGCCGCGCGCCGGCATCCGTCGTGGACAGGTCCTGCGACTGCAGGGGCGTGAGCCTCTGCCGCGCATACTGGCGGGTGGCAGCCAGTTCGCGACGGTCGGCATCGCTCAGCGCGTTCAACGTGCGATAGCGCCATCCGTCGCGGCTGGCGAGGAAGATCACGCCGTGCGCGTCGCTGACCAGCACGATGTCCGGCGTCTGCAGCCACTCCTGCTCCAGCGCGTCCAGTTCGATCTTGATCACGACCAGGCCAGCGACGTTGCCGTCCGGGCCATTGATCGCCTGCGACAGGAAGTAACCCGGCTCGCCCGTGGTCAGTCCGATGCCGTAGAACTGGCCCCGCCCGGTGCGCAGTGCCTGCTTCACGTAGGGCCGGAAGCTGTAGTCCTCGCCCACGTTGCTGGTGGGCTCGCGCCAGTTGCTCGCGGCCACCGCGATGCCGCGACGGTCGATCAGCGTGAGCGTGGACGAACGGGTGACGCTGTTGGCGTCTTCCAGACGCTGGTTCAATGCGTTGCGGCGGACATCGTCCACCGGCCCGGCGAGCGCATCGCGAAGATCCGGATCCTGCGCCAGCACCTGCGGCAGCGTGCGGTAGCGATCGATGCGCTGCTGCAGTGCCTGCGCATGCAGGTCGAGCTGGCGGTCGAGCTGCGCGGTCTCCGCCCGCTGCGCGCGCGTGCCGGCCCAGTGGTAGGCCAGCGCCATTACCAGCAGCGCGCCGCCGAGGATCGACAGCAGTACCAGCAGGATCCGGCGGTGGCGGCGGGCGCGCAGCATGGGGCAAGTCTACGGGTGCGCCGCCGTCGGAGCGCGGGCTAGTACCAATAGGTTATCGGTGCGGCGGCGATGCGGGGGTACAACATGCCGGCCACCGATCCGGGTGGCGTCGCCATCCGTTCGGAGTTGACCCATGCACCTGGCCGATACGCCCTACACGCCGCCGCCGCGCCAGCCCCTGTACAGGCAGCTGTACTTCCAGGTGGTCGTGGCCATCGTGCTGGGCGCGCTGCTGGGGCACTTCGAGCCCGCGTTCGCCGAATCGATGAAGCCGCTGGGCGATGCCTTCATCAAGCTGGTGAAGATGATCATCGCGCCGGTGATCTTCCTGACCATCGTCACCGGCATCGCCGGCATGACCCAGCTGCGCACGGTGGGCCGTGTGTTCGCCAAGGCGATGGCGTACTTCCTGTTCTTCTCCACGCTGGCGCTGGTGATCGGCATGATCGTGGCGCACGTGGTGCAGCCCGGCGCCGGCATGAACATCAATCCGGCCGACCTGGACCAGTCCGCCGTGCAGGACTACGTGCAGAAATCGCACGAGCTGTCGCTGGTCGGCTTCTTGATGGACATCATCCCGAAGACGCTGGTCAGCCCGCTGGTCGGCGACAACATCCTGCAGGTGCTGTTCGTCGCCGTGCTGTTCGGCCTGTCGCTGGCGCTGGTCGGCGAGAAAGGCCGGCCGGTGCTGACCCTGCTGGAGGCGCTGACCACCCCGGTGTTCCGCCTGGTGCACATCCTGATGCGTGCGGCGCCGATCGGTGCGTTCGGTGCCATCGCCTTCACCATCGGCAAGTACGGCGTCGGCATGCTGGTCAACCTGGCGTGGCTGGTCGGCTCGTTCTACCTGACCTCGCTGCTGTTCGTGATCGTCATCCTCGGCCTGGTGTCGTGGTGGTGCGGGTTCTCGATCTTCCGCCTGATCCGCTACCTGAAGGCGGAACTGCTGCTGGTGCTGGGTACGTCCTCGTCCGAATCCGCACTGCCGTCGCTGATGGAGAAGATGGAGCGTGCCGGCGCGTCGAAGTCGGTGGTCGGGCTGGTCGTGCCGACGGGTTACTCGTTCAACCTGGACGGCACCAACATCTACATGACGCTGGCCGCACTGTTCATCGCGCAGGCCACCAACACCGAATTGAGCCTGGGCCATCAGATCATGCTGCTGCTGGTGGCGATGCTGAGCTCGAAGGGCGCCGCCGGTGTGACCGGTGCCGGCTTCATCACGCTGGCCGCCACGCTGGCGGTGGTGCCGGAAGTCCCGGTCGCCGGCATGGCGCTGATCCTCGGCATCGACCGCTTCATGAGCGAGTGCCGCTCGCTGACCAACTTCACCGGCAATGCCGTCGCCACGCTGGTGGTCGCGCGCTGGGAGAACGCGCTCGACCGCGACGCACTGGCGCGCGCGCTGGGCGGGCCATCCGCCCCGATTGCCGCCGCGCCGGATCCGGCCGCGGGTCCGGGCGATCCGACACGACTCACGGCCGACTGACGCCGGCCACACCACGTCTTCAGAGGAGGGACTGAAAGATGCACGATTTCAACCGACGCTCCGCCCCGTTGCGGAGCAGTTTGACCCTGGCCCTGTTGGCCGTGATCCACGCGGCTGCGGCCCAGGAGGCGCCGTCGCAGGCGGCCGATCCGGCGCCGCAGGCAGCCGCTGCACCTGCAGTGGGCGACGATGCGACCAACCTGGACAAGGTGGTCGTGGTGGGTTCGCACATCCAGGGCGCATCGACCACCGATGCGTTGCCGGTGATGGTGGTCGGCGCGGAACAGATCGACGCCGCAGGCGCGATCTCCGGCGACGAACTGATGCGGACCATCCCGCAGATGGGCGACGTGCTGTTCGATACGTCCAACAATCCGCAGACAAGCAACGCGGCGCGCGGCGACGTCAATTCGGTGAACCTGCGTTCGCTCGGCGTCGGCAACACGCTGGTGCTGCTCAACGGCCGCCGGCTGGTGCAGCACCCGACCAGCCAGGGCACGTCGGACACGGGCACCGTGCCCGTGCAGAGTTTCAATTCCAACGCGATCCCGGTGTCGGGCCTGGACCGCATGGAGATCCTGCTGGACGGCGCGGCCGCGATCTACGGTGCCGACGCGGTGGCGGGCGTGGTGAACACCGTACTGCAGACCGACTTCGACGGTGTCAGCGCCAGCACGCGCTATGGCAGTGCCGAAGGCACCGGCATGCACGAGTTCGAGGTCAACCTGTTCGCGGGCCACAACTACGACCGCGGCAACGTGTCGGCGTTCCTCAACTACACCGACCGCTCGGAACTGATGGCGGCCGACCAGGACTTCACCGAGACGGACGATCTACGCGGACTGTTCGCGGACTATCCGGACTTCGCCGGCCTGTCCTCGCTCGACGGCCGCTCCTCGCACACGCCGTGGGCGCGCCTGAGCGTCGGCCCGCGTGCGGTGATCCGCTCCAACGGGACGGCGGTGACGAATACCGCAGGCGCGTTCCGCATCCAGCCGTCGGACTTCGGCTGCGGCGTCAGCCTCGGCAATGACCTGTGCCTGTCCAGCGGCAACCACAACTTCAACACCACCAACCGCGAGATGCGCTACGACACGCGCCACGGCACCACGGTGCGGCCATCGGTGGAGCGCATCAACCTGTTCCTCACCGGGCATCACGAGCTCAGCGACAGCGTGGAGGCCTTCGGTGAAATCGGCTTCTACCACGCGGTCAGCGAAGCGACGCAGCCACCGGTGGTGAACCTCAACAGCCTCTGGATCCCCGCCAGCAACTACTGGAATCCCTTCGGCGCCGCCACGCTGCCCGATGGCACGCCGAATCCGAACCGCCTGCCCGGCCTGACCAACGTGCCCGCCGCCGGCCTGCCCGTGCAGATGAGCAACTACCGCTACGTGGACACGGGCTTCCAGCGCGTGCGCGTGGAGAACTACCAGGCGCGCTTCCTCGCCGGCCTGCGCGGCGAGTGGAACGGCTGGAACTGGGAAACCGCGCTGCTGTATTCCGAAGCCGAGGCCGAAGACCGGTCGCCCAACATCAACATGACGGCGCTGCAGCGGCAACTGGCGCTGTCCACGCCGGATGCCTACAACCCGTTCAGTGGCGGCTGCGTGTCCACGCCGACCTACGGCGACTGTTCGCCGAGTTCGCAGGCGGCCGTCGACGGCATCGTGTTCGACCTGGTGCGCGAATCACGCACCACGCTGACCATGGCCGATTTCAAGATGAGCCGCGGCGACCTGTTCGCGTTGCCGGCCGGCAACGTCGGCATGGCCTTCGGTGCGGAGGCGCGCCGCGAGACGCAGCGCGACGACCGCGACGCCAACCTCGACGGCACCCATACCTTCACCGACATGGTGACCGGCGAGACCAACCCCAGCAACGTGGCAGCCGTCAGTCCGAACCCCGACACGCGCGGCTCGCGCAACGTGGGCTCGGCGTACGTCGAATTCGCGGTCCCGCTGGTGTCGGAGGACATGGGCATCCCGTTGGTGCACCGCCTGGACATGCAGCTGGCCGGCCGCTACGAGCACTACTCCGACTTCGGCTCCGTGGCCAAGCCCAAGGTCGCGCTGGCCTGGGACCTGGTGGAAGGCCTGCGCCTGCGCGGCTCGTATTCCGAGGGCTTCCGTGCGCCCAACCTGGAGCAGACCAACGCCACCCAGTACGCGCGCCTGGCCAGCGGCGTGGACCACATCCGCTGCGAAGCCGACCTGCGCGCCGGCCGCATCGCCTCGTTCAGTGCATGCGGGCAGAACACCGCCGGAGCGTCGCTGCTGGTGGCCGGCAACCCGGACCTGGAACCGGAGGAAAGCACCAACACCTCGTTCGGTGTGGTGTTCCAGCCCGCGTTCATTCCCGAGCGGTTCGGCAGCTTCACCTTCACCGTCGACCGCTGGAAGATCAAGCAGGAACAGATCGTCGGCTTGCTCGGCGCGCAGACCGCGCTGACGGTGGACTACCTGGCGCGCGTGGGCGGCGGCAGCAACCCGCTGGTGGTGCGCGACGCGCCCACGCAGGAGGACATCGACTTCTTCGCCGGCACCGGCATCGATCCGGTCGGCCAGGTCATCGCCATCAACGACCGCTTCATCAACCTGCAGCCGCAGACCGCGGGCGGACTCGACTTCGGCGTGGACTGGTCATTGCGCCGCACGCGCTTCGGCTCGTTCTCGGTCAACCTCAACGCGACCCGCCTGTTGGAATTCACCCGCGATCCCGGCGACATCGTCAACGCGCTGTACGCGGCGCGTGCGGCCGGCACGATCGATCCGCTAACGCCGCTCCCGGATTCCACCCGGCTGATCGGGCAGAACGGCCGGCCGGAGTGGCGCGCGAGCGGTTCGCTGACGTGGAACAAGGTGGCATGGCGCGTGGGCTACTCGGCGCAGTACATGAGCTCGTTCGAACAACCGCAGCTGCTCGGCATCTCCGGCGATCCGTGGGTCGTCGAAGACCGGCTGACGCACAATCTCTACGGCCAATACCGGTTCATCGATGGCACGGCGGTGCGCCTGGGCGTGCGCGACCTGACCGACGAGGGTCCGGCGCTGGCCGACGGCGGCTACCGCGGTTCGCTGCACAATCCGTGGGGTCGCTACTGGTACGTCAATATCAGCCGTTCGTTCTGAGGAAGCCGTTGCGATGCACCTGAGCCGTCACTGGATCACCGCCGCGTTCGCCGTGCTGGCCGCCACCGCGCTGTCAGACGGCGTGGCGGCGGCCGATGCGGAAGCAGCGTTCGCGCCTGTCGCCTGTCCTGCCTCGGTCGGTCCGCAGGTCGACTGCCATGAGGCGCAGGATGCGCACGGGGCCTGGCTGCTCGTGGCGATGCCGCGCACCTGGAACCGGCGGCTGATCGTGCATGCGCACGGCGGTCCGCGGCTCGGCGCACCGGAAGCGGGGGATTCCGGCGAGGACCTGGATCGCTTCGCGGTGATGGTGCGCGCCGGCTACGCGTGGATCGGCAGCACCTACCGTCGCGGCGGCTATGGCGTGCGCATGGCGGCGGCCGACGTGGACGTCAGCCGCCGTGTGTTCCGGGCGCGCTGGGGCCGCCCGGAGCGCACCCTGCTGCATGGCCAGTCGTGGGGCGGCAACGTGGCGGCGAAGACGGCGGAGCTGTACGCGCTCGACATCAATGGTCGCGCCAACTACGACGGCGTGCTGGCCACCAACGGCATGCTGTTCGGCGGCACGCGCGGGTACGGCTTCCGCGCGGACCTGCGCGCGGTGTACCAGTACTACTGCCGCAACCATCCGGCACAGGACGAGCCACAGTATCCGCTGTGGCAGGGCCTGCCTGCGGATGCGCGCATGACCCGTGACGATCTGCGCGCACGCGTCAACGCCTGCACCGGTATCGATCTCGCCCCTGCGAAACGCTCGCCGGACCAGGCGGCACGGCTGCGCGACATCCTCGCGGTCACCGGCGTCGACGCGAAGCAACTCGTCTCCCACCTGGCGTGGGGCACGTTCCACTTCCAGGACGTGGTGCAGAAGCGCCTCGGCGGACGCAATCCGTTCGACAACGCGAAGACGGTCTATCGCGGCTCGCACGACGACACGGCACTGAATGCCGGCATCGAGCGTTTCGCCGCCGATCCCGCCGCCGTCGCCGCATTGGCCTACGACGCCGACCTCTCCGGATTGATCGTGCTGCCCACCGTCACCGTGCACGCGCGCCACGATCCCACGGTGTCCTACGAAGCAGAAGCCGCTTACGCGGCCACCGTGGAGTCGGCCGGTCGCGGCCATCTGCTCCTGCAGGCGCTCACGGACGAACACGACCACAGCCGGCTGCAGGATGCGACGTATGCCACCGCATTGCAGGTGCTCGAGCGCTGGCTCGACAGCGGCGTGCGACCACCGGCCGATGCGTTCCGCGAGACCTGCGGCCGCCTGTCGCAGGCGCGCGACGGCTGCCGCTTCATCGCGCCCTGAGGCGCGCCTGCACGCGCCCCGCGTGACGCAGCGCCGCAATCGGCCGGGTCCGGCCATCACGGGGAAGGGGTAGAATTGCCGCTCCCCCGCCTTCACCACAGGCACCGTTTCCGCAATGACGAACGACGATTTCAAGCAGGCCGCGCTGGAATACCACCGGCTGTCCCCGCCCGGCAAGATCAAGGTCGCACCGACCAAGCCGATGCTCACCCAGCGGGACCTGGCGCTGGCGTATTCGCCGGGCGTGGCCTATGCCTGCGAGGCCATCGTCGAGGATCCCAACACCGCCAGCGAGCTCACCGCGCGCGGCAACCTGGTGGCCGTGGTCACCAACGGCACCGCCGTGCTCGGACTCGGCAACATCGGTCCGCTGGCCGGCAAGCCGGTGATGGAAGGCAAGGGCGTCCTGTTCCAGAAGTTTGCCGGCATCGACGTGTTCGACATCGAGATCAACGAGACCGATCCGGACAAGCTGGTCGACATCATCGCCTCGCTCGAGCCGACGTTCGGCGGCATCAACCTGGAAGACATCAAGGCACCGGAGTGCTTCATCGTCGAGCGCAAGTTGCGCGAGCGGATGAGCATCCCGGTGTTCCATGACGACCAGCACGGCACCGCGATCATCGTCGGCGCGGCGGTGGTCAATGCGCTGGAAGTGATCGGCAAGAAGATCGGCGACGTGAAGCTGGCCACCAGCGGCGCAGGCGCCGCGGGCATCGCCTGCCTGGACATGCTGGTCGCGCTGGGCCTGAAGCCGGAGAACATCCTGGCCTTCGACCGCGACGGCGTCATCTACACCGGCCGTCCCAACCTGGACCCGGACAAGGCGCGTTATGCGCGCCCGACCGACAAGCGCACGCTGGCCGAGATCGTCGACGGCGCGGACATCTTCCTGGGCCTGTCGGCCGGCGGCATCCTCAAGCCGGAGATGGTCGCCACGATGGCCGACAAGCCGGTCATCCTCGCGCTGGCCAACCCGAATCCCGAGATCTCGCCAGCCGATGCCAGGGCCGTGCGCCCGGACGTGATCATCGGCACCGGCCGCAGCGACTACCCGAACCAGGTCAACAACGCGCTCTGCTTCCCGTATATCTTCCGCGGCGCGCTGGATGTCGGCGCGACGGTGATCAACGAAGCGATGAAGGTCGCCTGCGTGCACGCCATCGCCAACCTGGCGCGGCGCGAAGCCTCCGACCTGGGCAGCGCGTACGGCGACGACGTGCCGTGCTTCGGCCCCGAGTATCTGATCCCGCGTCCGTTCGACCCGCGCCTGCTGGTGGAAGTGGCGGCGGCGGTGGCGCAGGCCGCGATGGACTCCGGCGTGGCGCTGCGCCCGATCCCGGACATGTGGGCCTATCGCGAGAAGCTGGGCCAGTTCGTCTACCGCACCAGCCTGATGATGAAGCCGGTCTACGACCGCGCGCGCGCCGACAAGAAGCGCGTGGTCTACGCCGAAGGCGAAGAGGAGACCGTGCTGCGCGCGGTGCAGACGGTGATCGACGAAGGCCTGGCGTTCCCGATCCTGATTGGCCGTCCGGACGTGATCGACGCGCGCATCGAGCGCCTGGG
Organism: Pseudoxanthomonas sp. PXM03; assembly: GCF_014852005.1. Taxonomy (GTDB): domain Bacteria; phylum Pseudomonadota; class Gammaproteobacteria; order Xanthomonadales; family Xanthomonadaceae; genus Pseudoxanthomonas_A. The sequence continues at coordinate 196,125 of NZ_JACVAU010000001.1, forward strand.
CCTGCGCATGCGCGCGGGCGTGGATTTCGAGCTGACCAACCAGGACGACGATCCGCGCTTCAACGACTACTGGCAGCATTACCACGCGCTGACCGCGCGCCGCGGCGTGACACCGGCGGCGGCGAAGAACCTGATGCGCTCGCGCCCGACCCTGATCGCCGCGGTGATGGTGGCGCGTGGCGAGGCCGATGCGCTGGTCAGCGGCATCGTCGGCCGCTTCCACAAGAAGCTCGGCTACGTGCGCAGCGTGATCCCGCTGGACCCGGGCGTGCAGTCGACCTCGGCGATGACCGGCGTGATCAACAACCAGGGCGCGTACTTCTTCCTGGATACGCACGTGCAGGACAACCCGACCGCCGAGCAGATCGCCGAGGCCACGCTGCAGGCGGCGTACCGGCTGAAGCTGTTCGGCATCGAGCCGCGCATCGCGCTGCTGTCGCACGCCAACTTCGGCAGCCACGAGACCGCCAGCGCGGTGAAGATGCGGCATGTGCGCGAGCTGCTGCTCAAGCGCAAGCCGGATCTCAACGTCGATGGTGAGATGCAGGGCGACACCGCGTGGGATGAAGTGCTGCGGAACCGCATCATGCCGGGCAGCACGCTGACCGGGCGCGCCAACCTGTTCGTGCTGCCGAATCTGGATGCCGCCAACATCACCTACAACATGGTGCGCGTGGTGACCGACGGCGTGGCCATCGGCCCGATCCTGATGGGCATCTCCAAGCCGGTGCACATCCTGACCACCAGCGCCACGCCGCGCCGCGTCATCAACATGACCGCCATCGCCGCCGTGGATGCGCAGATCCGCCAGCAGCGCGAAGCCGAGCGCAACGGGCCGGGTTGATCGGCCGGCATGAGGAAAAGAAAACGCCCCGCATGGGGCGTTTTTTCTGTGGATGCCATGTAGGAGCGACGTGAGTCGCGACCGCATGAATCAGGTGCCAAGGTGTCTGATGGCATGCGGTCGCGACTCACGTCGCTCCTACACGGGCAATCAGGCCTCTTCCTCGCCATCCAGGATCCGCCGCTGTAACGCGTCGAGATAAGCGTCAGCATCGGCGGTGGACTCGAAGATCTCGTCCATCGGCACGGCCTGCACGATCTCGATGACCTTGCGGATCTGTTCCTGCGGGTGCACCACCAGCAGGCGGCCTTCATGCGGGGCCAGGGCCTTGCGCGCCTTCAGGATGCTGCGCACGCCCGCGCTGCTGATGTAGTCCAGGTGGGCCAGGTCCAGCACCAGTGCCTGCGGGCGTGCAGCCAGCATCGGCGCCAGCTGTTCGTCGAGCTGTGCGTGGCTGGCGGTGTCCAGGCGGCCGCTGAGCAGCACGTACTGGTTGCCGTTGACCGGCGGGTAGATCTCAATCTCCAGCGTCATCGGGCATCTCGGTAATCCGGATATGCCGGGTGGGGGAGCCCGGGAGGGAGGGGAGGGACGCTGGATCGTAAATCAATCGCGCGGCGGGCGTATGGCCCGGGCGCGTGCTCGCTCAATCGTCGTCCTCTTCACCGGCGCGCAGCACCTTGCGCTGCATCACGTCCAGGTAGGCATCGGCTTCGGCGGTGGACGAGAAGATCTCGTTCAACGGCACGGCCTTGATCATGTCCAGCACCTTCTGGATCTGCGGCTGCGGATTGACCAGCAGCACCTTGCCGCCATGCGGCGCCAGCGTCTTGCGGGCCTTGAAGATCGAACGGATGCCGGCGCTGCTGATGTACTCCAGCCCGGACAGGTCCAGCACCAGCGAATGCAGCTGGCGGGTCATCAGCGGTGCGAGGGCTTCGTCCAGGTCTTCGTAGGTGTGCGTGTCCAGCCGGCCAGCGAGCGTGACGCGCTGGCTGCCCTTGCCTGTCGGGTGGATGTCGATGCTGAGGCTCATGCGTCGCTCTCCTCGGTTGGGATGCGCAGGGTCAGGCGCAGCACGTTGTAGTTGCCGATCCGCTGGTAGGCGGCTTCTTCCGCCACCTGGCGCACCAGGTGCAGGCCCAGTCCGCCGGTGGGCCGGTCGAGGATGTCGGCATCGAGATCCGGGGGCGGCTGGTCGAGCGGATTGAACGCGGCGCCACTCTCGCGGAACTCGAGCGTCAGCAGATGCTCGCGGATGCCGATGTCCACGCACAGTTCGTGCTCCTCGGCTCCCACGCGGGTCGGGTCACCATGCTCGATGGCGTTGCTGGCCAGCTCCTCCACGATCAGGCGCACGTCGCACTGGATCGCGCGGCTGACGCCGTTGTTGGCCAGCACGGCCTCCAGCGACGCATTGAGGTCGTCCACGCGGGCGTGCTCACGTGGGATGAACAATCGCATCTGCATGCGGGGTCTCCTGTGATGGCGGAGCTTCGGCCGAAGTGGTGGTGCTGTCCAGCCGGCGACGGATGGCCAGCACGGTGATGTCGTCCGATTGCGGGGCGGCGCCCGTAAATGCGTGAACCTGTGCGATCAGCCCTTCGCACTGGTCGCGTGCGGTCGCGCCCGGCAGCAGCGCACCGGGGATGCGTTCTGCACCGAAGGCCTGGTTCCCGGCGTCGAAGGCTTCGGTGATGCCGTCGGTCCACGCGAGCAGGGTGGCGCCCGCCGGCAACTGCCCTGACCAGAGCGGGAAGGTGTCGCCCACTTCGAAGCCCAGCGGCGGCCCGGGCTGCAGCGGCAGTTCCTCGTGGCGTCCATCGGCATGCAGCAGCAGGGGCGCGTCGTGGCCCGCGCTGGCGAGCACGCAGGCACCGCTGCGCACATCCACGCGCCCGCACAGCACGGTGGCGAACATGCACGCATCGTTGCCCTGCACCAGCCGGCGCGACGCCTCGGCGAGCACGCGTTCCGGCGAAGCGTGCGTGCTGGCGGCCACTTCCAGCACGGTCACGGTGCGGGCCATGAACAGCGCCGCCGGCACGCCCTTGTCGGAGACGTCGCCGATGGCGAACCACAGGCCGTCGGCGTCGGTTTCGATGAAGCAGTAGAAGTCGCCGCCCACGGCCTTGGCCGGCTCCAGTCGCGCGTAGGCCTCGAGGTGTGCGTGTTCGCGGTCGATCACGCGGCCCGGCGGCAGCATGGCCTGCTGGATCTCGCGCGCGATCGACAGCTCGCTCTCCAGCTTCTGCCGGGCCGCGGTCATGTCCTCGATCTCGCGAAGCTGCAGCTGGATCGAGCCGCGCGCGTGTTCCAGCGTGCGTGCCATCTGGCCGACTTCGTCCCGCCTGCGCACGAAGGGCACCGGCATGCTGTAGTCGCCCTGCGCCAGCCGCGCCGCCGACGACGAAAGCCCTTCCACCGGCTGGCTGATGTGGCGCGCCAGCTTGCGCACCACCAGCATGCACAGCAGCGCGAGCAGCGCGCCCACCGCCGCCAGCATCCACAGCGCCTCGGTCAGGCGGGCCATGATCAGCTCGTAGGACTGCGCGACCAGCAGGTTCCAGCCGCTGCTGCCGACCGGCTCCACCACGGTGTAGCGCCGCTCGCCGCTGACGGCATCCACGTGCGCGTACTGCAGGGGCTGGCGAACGCGTACCGCGTGTGCGGCTTCGCGCAGGTCGGTGCGACCGGCGCGCAGGATGTAGTCGTCCAGGGTCTCCAACCGCTCGACGCCCACCTCCGGATTCAACGCCAGCGTGCCGGCCGGTGCCACCAGCGTCACCCGCCATCCCGGCAGGTGCGCCAGCGCATCCACCAGGTCGGTCAGGTTGGCCAGCGGCAGGTCCAGGCTGACCATGCCGCGGGTGCGCGCGCCGCGCCCGGGTTCGCGCAGCGGCATGTTGTAGGTGACCATCCACACGGCGCCCGCGGTCTGGTTGAGGTAGGGCTCGGACCACCAGCCGCCGGGCGAGGCCACGGTGCGCTGGTACCAGCCCTGGTCGCGGAAACGATACCCGTCGGCGACGAAATCGCGGTCGCCGCCATTGCCGGCCACGTAGCGTGCGAACGGTGCGTCGTTGCGCGTGCGGGGCTCCAGGATCAGCAGGCCGCCCACGCAGCCGGGCGTGGCGTTCACCATCGCGCGCAGGGTGGTGGTCAGTTCGTCCGGCGACAGCTGGGCGTTGCCCACCAGGTCCGAGATGCCGTGCGTGGTGATCGTCACCACGTGCAGCGCGTTGTCCAGTCGTTGTGCGGCTTCCTGCGCGGTGGCGTGGGTGTCGCGGCGCGCGTCGTCCAGGATCAGCCGGCGCGCGAACCACGCCGTCGCCAGCACCAGCAACAGCAGCAGCACCACGTTGACCAGGCCGGCCCACAATGCGATGCGCGTGCGCAGGCTGCTGCGCCAGTGCGCGGCACCGGCGACATCATCTGGCACGACACTGCTGGGCACTGCGTTGCGCATGCCGACCCTGATCGTCGCGTTCCCCCCGGAAGCGGATCATAAGCTCACTTTTGCTTGCTGCATTGCAATACGGCAAAGGTCTGATTTTGGTGTGGTCATTGTCCCGGGACAGATACGCTGCATCCGCTCCATACGCCTGCGTAGCCAGGTCCCGCGGCGGGTGCGTGCGTTACACTTCAAGGCTCTAAAAGTATCGGCAATGCCGTGCCCCACGCGCGGCGCAACAGGAGCGGGAATGAACTGGTTGAACGAGATGTTGCAGAGCGATCCGGATCCGCAGGAATCCCGCGAGTGGATCGATTCCATGCAGGCGGTGATCGAGAAGAACGGCGCCCTGCGTGCTCACCAGTTGCTGGAAGGCATGGTCGAAGTGACCCGCCGCGCCGGCGCCTACCTTCCGTTCTCGCCCACCACCGAATACGTCAACACCATCGCGCCGCAGAACGAGGCCAAGAGCCCGGGCGACGCCGCGCTGGAATGGCGCATCCGCTCGATCATCCGCTGGAACGCGATGGCCACCGTGGTGCGCGCCAACCGCAAGCCCGGCGACCTGGGCGGCCACATCGCCAGCTTCGCCTCCGGCGCCACGCTGTATGACGTGGGCTTCAACCACTTCTGGCGCGCGCCGTCGGACAACCACCCGGGCGACCTGCTGTTCATCCAGGGCCACAGCGCGCCGGGCATCTACGCGCGTTCGTTCCTGGAAGGCCGCATCAGCGAGCAGCAGCTGGACAACTTCCGCATGGAAGTCGACGGCCAGGGCATCTCGTCCTATCCGCATCCGTGGCTGATGCCGGACTACTGGCAGACCCCGACCGTCTCGATGGGCCTGGGCCCGCTGGCGGCGATCTACCAGGCGCAGTTCATGAAGTACCTGGAGCACCGCGGCCTGATCGAGAAGTCCGACCGCAAGGTGTGGTGCTTCATCGGCGACGGCGAGAGCGACGAGCCGGAAACCCTTGGCGCGATCGCGCTGGCCGGCCGTGAAGGCCTCGACAACCTGATCTTCGTCGTCAACTGCAACCTGCAGCGCCTGGACGGCCCGGTGCGCGGCAACGGCAAGATCATCCAGGAGCTGGAAGGCGTGTTCCGCGGTGGCGGCTGGAACGTCATCAAGCTCCTGTGGGGCAGCTACTGGGATCCGCTCCTCGCCCGCGACACCAGCGGCGCGCTGAAGAAGCTGATGATGGAAACCGTCGACGGCGAGTACCAGAACTGCAAGGCGTTCGGCGGCAAGTACACGCGCGACAACTTCTTCGGCAAGTACCCGGAGACGGCGGCCATGGTCGCCAACCTGTCCGACGACGACATCTGGCGCCTCAACCGCGGCGGCCACGATCCGCACAAGGTCTACGCGGCCTACCACGAGGCGGTGAACACCAAGGGCATGCCCACGGTGATCCTGGCCAAGACGGTGAAGGGCTACGGCATGGGCTCGGCGGGCGAATCGCTCAATCCGACCCACCAGACCAAGAAGCTGGACGACGAGGCCATCCGCACGTTCCGCGACCGCTTCAACATCCCGGTCAGCGACAAGCAGCTGGAAGAGTCGGCGCAGGTGCCGTTCTACCATCCGGGCGAGGACTCGCCGGAAATCCAGTACCTGAAGTCGCGCCGCGCCGCGCTCGGCGGCTACCTGCCGCAGCGTCGCCGCAAGGCCAGCGAGTCGTTCGAGACGCCGAAGCTGGAAGCGTTCGACCGCCTGCTGAAGAGCACCGGCGACCGCGAGATCTCCACCACGATGGCGTTCGTGCAGGGCCTGAACATCGCGCTGCGCGACAAGCAGGTCGGCCCGCGCCTGGTGCCGATCGTCGCCGACGAGGCACGCACGTTCGGCATGGAAGGCATGTTCCGCCAGATCGGCATCTATGCGCCGTTCGGCCAGAAGTACAAGCCGGTCGATGCCGACCAGCTGATGTACTACCGCGAGGACCAGTCCGGCCAGGTGCTGCAGCAGGGCATCAGCGAGCCGGGCGCGATGTCGTCGTGGATGGCGGCGGGCACCAGCTATTCGGTCAGCAACGTGCCGATGCTGCCGTTCTACATCTACTACTCGATGTTCGGCTTCCAGCGCATCGGCGACATCGCCTGGCAGGCGGCGGACATGCGCACGCGCGGCTTCCTGCTGGGCGGCACCGCGGGCCGCACGACGCTCAACGGTGAAGGCCTGCAGCACGAGGACGGTTTCAGCCACGTCATCGCCGGCAGTATCCCGAACGTGCGCAGCTACGACCCGACCTTCGGTTTCGAGGTGGCGGTGGTGCTGCAGCACGGCATGCAGAAGATGCTGCAGGAGCAGGTGGACGAGTACTACTACGTGACCCTGATGAACGAGAACTACACCCACCCGGACATGCCGGAAGGCGCGGCCGAGGGCATCATCAAGGGCATGTACCTGCTGACCGATGCGGGCAAGCCGAAGAAGGGCGAGCTGCGCGTGCAGCTGCTGGGCAGCGGCACCATCCTGCGCGAGGCGATCGCGGCGGCCGAGCTGCTGGACAAGGATTTCGGCGTGACCGCCGACATCTGGTCGTGCCCCAGCTTCAACGAGCTGCGTCGTGACGGTTTCGACGCCGAGCGCTGGAATCGCCTGAACCCGGAAGCGAAGTCGCCGCGCAAGGCGTACGTGACGGAGCTGCTGGAAGGCCGCCAGGGTCCGGTGATCGCCGCGACCGACTACGTGCGCGCCTACAGCGACCAGATCCGCGCGTTCGTGCCGGGGTCGTACACGGTGCTGGGAACGGACGGCTTCGGCCGCAGCGACACCCGCGCCAACCTGCGCCGCCACTTCGAAGTGGACCGCTACTACATCGCCCACGCCGCCATCGCCGCCCTGGCGAAGGAAGGCAAGATGACCGGCAAGGACGTGTCCCGCGCGATCAAGCAGTACAAGATCGATGTGGAGAAGGCGAACCCGGTCACCGTGTGATGCACGCCGTTCCTCTCCGCGCGCGGAGAGGATGACCGGACGAAGAAGCGGCCCATGGCCGCTTTTTTGTTGGCCGACCGATTGACAGGCCGTGAACCATGGTTCACAGTCCAGGCCAGGTCGACGTCATGGATGACGCTGCATGATCGAGGTCAGGAAGACGCGGATATTCGAGGACTGGCTTGTTTCACTGCGCGACCGGCAGGCGAGGATGCGCATACAGGCGCGGGTCGATCGGCTCGCTTTCGGCAACCCTGGACAGCATCGCGTGCTGACCGGCGGGGTGTGCGAGATGAAGATCGATTGCGGCCCGGGTTACCGCGTTTATTTCACCCGCCACGGTGACGCGTGGGTGGTGCTGTTGTGCGGCGGCGACAAGGCATCGCAGCGTGCGGACATCAAGGCGGCGTTGGCGTTGGCGAGCGCGTTGGAGAACTGACATGGCACTGAAGACCACGCCCTGGGATTCGGCGGAGTACCTGAAGACCGAGGCGGATATCACCGCCTATCTGGATGCGTGCTTCGAGGAGGCCGGCGATGATCCTGCGTTCCTGGTGCATGCGCTGGGTGTGGCGGCGCGTGCGCGCAACATGAGTCAGTTGGCGCGCGATACCGGACTTACGCGCGAGGGTCTGTACAAGGCGTTGTCCAGCAGCGGCAACCCCAGCTTCGGCACGGTGCTGAAGGTGGCCGATGCGATGGGCTACCGGTTTGCGCTGGTCAGCAAGGGAGCCAAGCCGAGCCGCAGGGCGGGCAAGCGGGCCGTGGCGCCGGACGCGCCCACTGGCGCAGGCAGGCGGAGCGCCACGCAGGTCAAGCAGAGATGAGTACCCGTCATCGCATCCGGCGATGGCAGCTCACGCGTGACCACGCGATGCCGCGCACCGTCCGGCGGTGTGGCTCTTCGACATGAAGCTCACCCTCGACCACCTGCGTCGCTACGCCATCGCGCGCAGCCTGTTCAAGCCGACCACCCTGCCGCGCGCGATCCAGCGGCTGGGCTTCGTGCAGGCGGACCCGATCCGGGCGCCGGCACGCGCGCAGGACCTGACGCTGCGCCACCGCGTCGCCGGCTACCGTGCCGGCGATCTGGAACGGCGGTATCCGCGTCTGCCGCTGGAAGAAGACTTCTTCGTCAACTACGGTTTCCTGCCGCGCGAGCATCACCAGCTGATGCACCCGCGCAAGGCACGCGAGGCATGGACGCCCGCGCGCTGGAAGCAGGCGCAGGCGGTGCTGGCCTTCGTCAGCGAGCGCGGCACGGCGCATCCGCGCGACGTGGATGCGCACTTCGGGCATGGCAAGACCACCAACTGGTTCGGCGGTTCGTCCAACGCGAGCACGCAGTTGCTGGACGGCATGCACTACCGCGGTCTGTTGCGGGTGGCGCGTCGCGAGGGTGGTACGCGGGTCTACGCGCCGCGCGTCGGTGACGCAACGCCGGTCGCGATGTCCGATGCGGAAGCGAGGCTGGATGCGCTGCTCGACATCATCGTGCGCAAGTACGCGCCGTTGCCGGCGGCCAGCCTGGGTCAGTTGCTTGGCTATCTGCGTCGCGGCGTGCCGCAGTGGGAAGGCTTGCGCGCGGGGACGCTGAAGCGGACACGCCAGCGGCTGGGCACAGCTCGGGTCGATGGGGTGGACTGGTACTGGCCGGCGGACGAGGATCCGCGTTCGCGGCGCTGGAAGCCGGATGATCAAGTGCGGCTGCTGACGCCGTTTGATCCGGTGGTGTGGGATCGGCGGCGGTTCGAGTTGTTCTGGGGGTGGACGTATCGGTTTGAGGCCTACACGCCGGCGCCGAAGCGGAAGCTGGGGTATTACGCGCTGCCGGTGCTGTGGGGTGAGCGGGTGATCGGGTGGGCGAATCTGAGTGTGGTCGATGGGGAGTTGCGGTCGAAGTTTGGGTATGTTGATGGGCGTGGGCCGGGGGATGCCGCATCTCGTTTGGCGCTTGAAGTGGAACTGGAACGCATCCGGATCTTCCTAGGGCTCGGCATCACGTAAGCTGAGTTGATTTCATCAATCCAGCGTCTTTGCATTGAAGCCAGGAGATGCTGGGAAGATGAAGCTAGCCCAACCTAAGGACTGGAAGCAGACTGAGGGTCGAAAGTGAGCATTGGCTATGCGTAGTCCGGGTAAGTGGGGAGTGTCCGTTGTTTTTCGGCCAATCGTGGAGAGTCTTGGGTGTACATAAAGCTCCTTGTGCGGCCGTCGATCATGCATCGGGCTTCGCTGGCTTCAGCTTAAAAACCGTTTAGCTAGATGTGTGGAATCCCTAGCAGTCGCAAGTAATCGTACGTGCCATCGTAGTAGTCGGCGGCCCGAGTTGGGTCATTGACGCTACCCTCAGGGACGACGATCACCATGCCTTGCCGGGCCCGCGTCAAGAGAACGCGATAAGCGTTCTTTAAGTACGTACGACGCTCTTGTTTATTGATGCGATTCCAGCGAGTCCCCTTGAATTCGTGGTGTGACCAAGCATCGCCTGCGTGTCGCAGGTCCCCATCCCAGACTACGCAGGTCCAATCAAGCTCTAGGCCCTGCACCTGAAATTCCGTGGACACGTCCTCTAGGTAGTAGGAGGAGCGCACGTCTTCCTTGCCATCGAGAAACCAGCGCACAGGATCGGTCTTTACTCGAACATCGATGGCATGCGGCTTAAGGCGTTGTGCCTGTGACGAAACCACAATGCCGTAGCGCTCGGTTCCGCGCGCCTGATCGCATAGCCATTGCTTGGCACGGGGTAGATCGCGCGTAATCAGAATGGGATAGCGGGACTGCAGCTCGAGTAATGTAGCGCGAGCTGCTTCGACCTCAAGGTCAAGAACCTCCCGGACAAACTTACTCAGAGACTCGGCTCGGAACGAGCGCATAGAGGTAGCGAGATGGAGGGCCGGATTTGGATACGTATCAGGACGGGTAAGTACCTCTTCCAACACGTCACGACTGCCGTACTCGGATTCGTTGAGCTGTGGCGGTAAGTGCACGTCCCACCCAGTGAAGTGAGTCAGTATCGCTTCCAACCACTCCCGAATGCCCGCTTCACCGGTATTGATCTCCTGTCCGCCGCCTACCAGACAAATGACGGCAGCCCAATCTTGATGGCGGTCTAGGCAAGAGATAAGGAAGGCAGGTTCGGATCTATCAAAGTTTGGAAGACCTTTCTTTCTCGCCATGAACGAAGCGGTCTGTTCCAACGTCCACGCCCGCTGTGCCTCGTCGAACAGAACGACATGCTCCGGTGGCGCTGCTGAATCCCTTAGGCAGTCATCCCTGAAGTGATGAACGTTCTGAATGAATGCCGATACTTCCTGCCGAGCCTTGCCTTTGGGCAAGGTCTCGCCCGCCGCCGCGGCGCGTTCAACGCTGTCTCTTGCCAGCGCCTCCCGTAGTACAGCGACCAGTGGTCCATTGCCAGACAGGAATACGCTGTAAGTCGCTTCGTCCTTATCCATATGCCGGGTTGCGACATCTAGACCCACCAGCGTTTTTCCTGCGCCGGGGACGCCCGTGACAAAGCAGATGGCCTTTCGTCCCTGTGTGCGGGCCTGCTCTATGATTTGGTCAACTGCGCGCGAAGTCACGCCCAGATTCTGAGCGCCGGCATCGCTGCGCGAGATGCTATCAACCGAATGGCCGGCATAGAGCGCACGGGCGGCTTCGATGATCGATGGCGTGGGTAAATATCGGCCTTGTTCCCAAGCTTGTGCATCAATATCAGGGGCGTCAAAGAAAGACAGGCATTGCTCGATCGCCGCGGATAGGTTGCCGCCGCTGGCACACACTGGCCGTACAAGACCATCGTCATGAAGGGTGCCTTGGACTTCGATGGATTTCTGAGGTGCTTCGGTCGCCACAACCAGCGGCGCGATGCTGAGTCCGTGACTGGATTCATGGAAATGCTTGAGATCCAGTGCGTAATCCCACGCTTGGTCCAAGGCCGAGGAAGTGAAGTGCCGCTCGCCGACTTTGAATTCGATGACAAACAGAGCATGCCCCGCGATAAGGATCACATCAGCGCGTCGGCCCAACCGGGGAATGGTGTACTCAAAGTAGAGTTTTGCTGTGTCAGCAAGATGGGCTGGCAATTCCAGAATCTTGAGCAGCCGAATCTGTTCTAACCAAGCGTTCGTCTGATTGTGATCAACGTCGGCGCCGGTGTAACGAACCAGTTCACCGAGGATATGGTCTGGATCGGTATCAAGGAACTGGCGAAACCCGGCGCCGTACAGCCAGCGGCGTGGAGGGATAGGCGGATTCGTTGCGCTCGGGTGTCCCATGCTGTTTGGTTGCGGTTGGATTTGCCAAGGGTATCAGCTCAAGGGCGGCAAACAGATTGGCCGGTCAATGGCTCTTATCTGTCGTCCATGAAGCGCTGTCGATAGTCGCAACTTTTAAGACATTCCCAGGGCAGCCTGCAAGAAACTGACGACAGGAAGTAATCATGGTGCAAGGTGGCGATTTCTCCGTGTTTGAGTACATGTATCGAGATGCTGGGAACTGGAAGACCTATGGAGTCGTGCTGCTGACTGGATTTGATCAATCATCGGAAGCAAGAGTTCTAGAGTCCTTAGATTCGGGAAAGACCTTTGTTGCTGAGCAGGTATCGATTCCTGCGCTTTGCCAGAAGCATTGGAAGGATTGTGGCGATGGGCCAAGCGACATGGATCATGCATTCCATGAATTTGTGTGTCTGCGCTTGGCCACGATTGACGATCGGGAATCCCTTCGGGTTGAAGCGACTCTTGCGAGTCTGCTAGAGAGATTTTCTTCCGCGGCTGGCCGCTGGGACGTGCGCCTGTCTCCAAACTGCTTCATCTGAGCCTGCGCTACTGGTGTCCTACATCTGCCCGCAAAAAAAGCCGCAGCGTGAACGGACCCGTCGAGGTCTCGGGCACGAGTACGCCGCATCTCCCAGGCTCGAGCCCGCCACACTACATTCATTAGCCAATTCGATTCGCAGGGTGACAATGGCGGGCCAAGGCCCGCCCTACGTATCTTCGGTTTGAGACGCTAAAATCCGTAAGCCAGCGAGCGCCGCAGCCGCCATCGCACCCGGCATCCCTCACTGGAGTTCCCGCATGTCCCGTCCCCTCGTGCCCGCCGGGCGCCTGTTCGCTGTCGCCGCCTTCATCGAAGGCTTCACCTGGGCCGGTCTGCTGATCGGCATGGCGGTCAAGTACAGCGCCATTGGCAACGATCTGGGCGTGAAAATCTTCGGGCCGCTGCATGGCGGTGCATTCCTGTTCTACGTCGTCGTCACCGTGCTGTCTGCGCTTCGCCTGCGCTGGCCGTGGTGGGCCACGCTGCTTGCCCTCATCGCCGCCGTGCCGCCGCTGGTGACTGTGCCGCTGGAGATGTGGTTCCGTCGGATCGGCTTGCTCAGCGCACGCACCTGATATCCCTGGGCGGCGGGCCGGGGCCCGCCCTACGGCGTTACGGACGAAACCGCATCCTTCGCATAGACTTCGGCGCCCACCCCTGTCGCCGTCGTCCATGAGCCCCCATTCCCGCCTCACCGAGTTGCGCCTGCTGCTGGGCATCGAGCGCAACACCACGAGCCATGGCGAGAAGTGGATATCGGGCATCGGTGCGCTGCTGGGCATCCTGGCGGTGTACGGGCTGACCCGCTGGACGTTTCCCGAACACGCCGCGTCCGCCGTCGGCGGTGCGTTGATGGTCACCTCGATGGGTGCTTCCGCCGTGCTGCTGTTCGCCGTGCCACAAGGCGCGCTGTCGCAGCCGTGGGCCGTGGTGGGCGGCCACCTGCTGTCCGCCGTCATCGGCGTGAGCTGCCAGAAACTGTTCCCCGGCCACGCTTGGACCGCTGCCCTTGCGGTCGGCCTCGCCGTGCTGGGTATGTACTACCTGCGCTGCATCCACCCGCCCGGTGGCGCCACCGCCCTGGCTGCGGTGATCGGCGGCCCGGACGTGCATGCACTCGGCTACCACTACCTGTTGATGCCGGTGCTGATCAACGTGGTGGCGATCCTCTCCATGGCCATCGCCTTCAACGCCCTGTTCCCGTGGCGCCGCTACCCGGCCCACCTGCACCGCCGCCGCCAGGCCTCGCGCATCACCCAGCCCGCGCAACGCCAGTTCGAACTGACCCAGGAAGACTTCTCCGCGGCGATGGAGCAACTCAACTCCTACGTCGACATCACCACCGAGAACCTCACCGAACTGCTGGAACTCGCCAAGCAACACGCCGAGCGCAACATCACCCACCCCGACGCGATCCTCCGCGGCCGCTTCTACAGCAACGGCAAACTCGGCCGCCTGTGGAGCGTGCGCCACGTGCTGGAAGGCGAAGGCCCGGCGCTGCAGTACCACGTCGTCGCGGGCGAGCAGACGGGGAGCACGGGGATGAGCAGCCCTGACGAGTTCCGGCAGTGGGCGCGCTTCGAAGTGGTGTTGCAGGACAATGGGCGGTGGGTGATCGCGGACTAGCGTTCGTCATGCCCGCTCAGTCCGCCGCCGACCCCTGCAGCAACGCCATCGCCTGCGTCCGCGACTGCACGCCCAGCTTTTCGTAGATACGGGTGAGCGCGTTGCGCACGGTCTTGTCGCTGATGAACAGCGTAGCCGCGATCTGCGCATTGGTCCTGCCGGCCACCAGCCCCGCCACGATCTCGCGCTCACGCGGCGTCAGTTCCGCCAGGCGTTCCTCGCCCTGCGGCGCGCCACCGAGGAACGCCAGCACCTCCTGGCGGAAGCGCTGCCAGGCCGGCTCGTGTTCCAGCAGCACGTGATTGCGCGATTCCAGCTCGACGAAGCGCGCGTCCGGGATGCCGGCCGCCAGCAGCCGCCCTTCCTCCAGCGGCACCACACCGTCCTGGCGCGCATGCAGCACCAGCGTGGGGACGCGGACCTGGTCGAGCAGCGCGGTGACATTGATGCGCGCGCGCGCCTCCAGCAGCGCGGCAGCGGCTTCCGCCGTGGTCGTGGTACGCACCAGCTCGTTGAACCAGTGCACCTGGGCTTCCGTGGCATCGGGAATGAAGCGCGACGTGAACACCTGCCGGAACACCGGGTTCTGGTCGGCCCAGCCGACCCGCGCGATGTCGATGATGGCCCGGTACAACCGCGCCGCCTCTTCATTGCCGCGCTCGTAAGGGCCGCGCGCGTACGCCCCGTACAGCAGCAGCCGGGACACGCGCTGCGGGTGCTTCACCGCATAGGCCACGCAGGCCGCCGCTCCCTGCGAGATGCCCATCAGCGCGAAGGGCTCGTGCAGGCCCGCCGCGTCCACGACCGCTTCCAGGTCGCCCAGCCAGTGCTCCAGGGTCAGGTGGTGCGCATCACCAGCGCTCATGCCGCAGCCACGCTCGTCATAGCGCAGCAGCCGGTAGTGCTCGCCGAAGAACTGGTACCAGTGCCGCCAGATGGGGCTCTGCAGGTCGTATTCCAGATGGCTGAGCCAGTTCGCCGCCTTGACCAGCACGGGCCCGCTGCCCATCGACGCCCACGCCAGTCGCGCGCCGTCGCCGATGGTCAGGTAGCGGATCGCCTGCTGCATGCAGCCATCCCGGAAGGGAACCGGCCCGCAGTGTAGCCGGGACATTGTTCCCCTGCCCGACGCGGGCGATGCCGTGCGTCGGGACATTGTTCCTCTGCCGCGGACGGCATGGACCAGCCACGCTGCCGCATCCCATCCCGCGCGCCTGCAGCGGCCCCCGGCTGCGCCGCGCCCATCACGAGGCCAAGATGAAACGCACCCTGATCCTGCTCTACGGCGTGGCCTGCTACGCCGTGTTCTTCGCCACGTTCCTGTATGCCATCGGCTTCATCGGCAACCTCTGGGTGCCGAAGGGCATGGATTCCCCGCCCACCGCGCCATTCGCCACCGCGCTGCTGATCGACCTCGGTCTGCTCGCCCTGTTCGCGGTGCAGCACAGCGTGATGGCGCGCCCCGCCTTCAAGCGGGCATGGACGCGGCTGATACCGGAATCGGCGGAACGCAGCACCTATACCCTGCTGTCGAGCGTCGCGCTGATCCTGCTGTTCTGGCTGTGGAGTCCACTGGGTGGCACGGTCTGGAACGTGCAGCACCCCGCCGCGCGCACTGCCCTGTACACGCTCTTTGCGGCGGGCTGGGTGCTGCTGCTGTACACGACATTCCTGCTGAATCACTTCGACCTCTTTGGCCTGCGCCAGGTCTGGCTGCAGTTCCGCGGACGGCCCTATACCCCGCTGCCATTCCGCACGCCGACCGTGTACCGCTGGGTACGCCATCCACTGTATGTGGCGTGGCTGCTGACCTTCTGGGCCACGCCGACCATGACCATGACGCACCTGCTGTTCGCGGTGATGACGACGGTCTACATCCTGCTCGCGATCCGCTGGGAGGAGCGCGATCTGGTCGCCGCACTGCCGGAGTACGCGGACTACCGCCGGCGCGTGCCGATGTTGGTGCCGGGAACGCGCCGCGCGGAGAAAGCCCCGAGCTCTAGGTCTCTGGCGTGATGGCTGCGTCCAGCGTGCCGCGTATCCGGACGTGCGCTTGCTGCAGCCGCAGAAGCTTCTGCTCGTCGGACGACTGCGCGAACAGCGCGATGCGTCGTTCGATGGCGTCCAGTAACCGTTGCCGTTGCAGCGGCGGCAGGTTGTCCGCTGCAAAGGCAACGGGATCGCCGTGGAAGCCGCGCTGGTCGCACAGCTTCCGGTAGAGATTGACCGCGTACGGCGGGCATAGCAGGCACTCGGCGGCCAGCGTGGCCAGGCGCCGGCGCGTGAGACCGAGCTGGGGCGATCGCACGGCCAGCCACGCAAGCATCGCGAGCGTCACCGCCAGCCAGGCCAGCAGGCCACCGAGCAGCCAGGTCGGCGGCGCGCCCGTCAGCAACAGATACGGAACGGCCAGCAGCACGATCAGTCCGGCGACAACGCATCCCGCGCGGACCGGCCACAGCTGGCGCGCGAAGGCGCGCAGGTCGTCGGCCGTGTCAGCGACCGCGCCGTCCACCGGTGCGAGCCAGCTCGCGTGCAGCGTGGTGCGTACCGGTAGCAGCGGAGACGGAATCCAGAGGAAACGGCCGCGCATCTCGGTGGCCGCCTCGACCGCGACGCGCCATGTCCGTCCCCCCGACACGACCACATCGTCGAAGTAGGCCAGACGGGCGGAATCCTGGACGTAGAACGCCAGGATGCCCGCGACCAGCAGCCACTCGCTGCTGACACTCACCGGACCGTCGTGTCCTTCTGCTTGCGTTTGAACAGGCCGCGCACCGCGGCGGCCGCGCCGAACAAGCCGATCAACAGCAGCTTCCACATCTTGACCAGCACGGCGCCGGCAGCGGCCAGCCAGCCCTTCTTCGACGCCACCACCGCCGCACCGCCGGTGATCAACGCCGCCAGGCCTACTTCCGCCACATGGTCGCCGGCGCGGAACTCGCTGTATTTCTCGCCTGCGGCGAAGCTGTAGCCCGGCATCAGGCGCTTGAAGTCCGCGATGGCCGGCTGCAGCGTTTCCGGATCCGCCACCAGGATCACTTCCATCACGCCGCGTCGGCCCAGCACGCGGGTGTTGTAGTTGACGATCTTGTTCTTGCTGGTCTCGGTCTCGGCGAGAATGGCCCACTCCAGCGCCTTGAGCTGGTCGTCGTACTGCGGTTTGAACGACCAGCCGAGGATGCGCATGGTCTCCCAGCCGCGCTGGCGCCGTTCTTCGTTGCCGTGCTCGGTCCCTTCGCGGACGCTCTCGAGTACGTCGTCGGCATTCACCTTTTCGTCGTCCTTGACGTAGCCCATTTCCCGGAACGAAAAGAAGCCGATCCACGACAGGTCATGCGGCGCCAGCGTGTAGGTGTCGTTGCCGTCCGGCGGGTTCTCCAGCAACTGGTTGAGTCGGCGCGTGCCGTCGACATCCAGGAATGCGTAGCCCTCGGGCACGTCGACCGTGGCCCGGGTGCCGATCTTTCCGATGGTCGGTCCGACCTGCCACGGCAGGTCCCCGATCGGATTCGGCGCGCTGTTTTCCTGTGCGCTGGCCGCGCCGGAAAACAGGAAAAGCATGAAGACCGCGGCAAGCAGCGCCGCGTAACGGATACGCATCGGTGGTTCCCTCCCCATTGGCATGCCGGACTCCCCAGCCGTGCCTCATCGGCAGGCCGCATCGCCGGCCGGCTGCAGCGATACGTTGGCGAGAGTAGCAGGCAGCAAGGGGGCCATGGCGGCCATCTTCATGTCAGATTTTCGGCGCGTATGACGCATGCCCGGTCACCGGCCCGCGGTCGATTCCTTGAAGAGGTTGCAGCCTGGGTTCGCAGTCGTGGAGGTTGTCGCCTGCTTTGCTGTCGCGCGTTCGCGTGCTGCGCTCAGTCTGTCCTGCGCAACCTGTGCTCTGCACGTTCGCAGACCACCAGCGCGCCGTCTTCGCTGACGGTGCCCGTGGCCTGCACGCGGTCGCCGGCCTTCAGCGCTTGCACGTCCTCCGGTGGCGGGGCCTTGCACAGGTTCCAGCGTGCGGGCAGGTGCACCTCCACCTCGCCATTCGCACCTGCGATCCTGACCACCGCGCTGCCGTCGTAGGTCCACGGCGTGGTGTCCACGCTGACGATGCTGCCGTCGACGGTGGCCTGCTGGCCGGCAGCGAGCGTGGAGCTGGTGGCAGGCGGCGTGGTGGTGCAGGCGGCCAGCACCATGACGGCAGACAGCGTAGCGAGACGGAGCGCGGAGAAGGCGTGGCGTGTCAGGGTCATCAGGGCGTGTCCGTGTCGGTGGTCGGGGTCGCTTCCGCCGGGCACCTTGGCACACCCGACCCGACGACGCAGTGAATGCAGCAGTCCGCCTTCTCGGGTGATCCACTGCCGGGCGCATCCTGCACGGGCGGCAGCGCGCCTGGCAGCTTCGCCAGCTGCTCCGGCGACTTGAGCCGCAGGATCGCCGCCCAGTCCTGACGGTTCATGTTGCAGGCCGCTTCGTTATCGGGGGCGCACAGCGTGCCGTCGCCGATGCGCAGCGGCAGGCCGCCCCAGAATTCGCCGTTGCGGTTCAGCGGCAGCATCCGCATGGTCACGGCCTGCTGCACGTTGCCGCCGATCGCGTACGCGGTGTTGTCGTTGCCCGGGTTCACCGCCACCACGATGTCGCAATGCATGTCGAGCGAGCTGCCGCTGCGCAGCAACGGTACCAGCCCTTCGTGGCCGAACAGGCGGCCGGACTGGCGCACGTAGCAGATCAGGTCGCCCACCACCGGTTTGGCCTTCGCCACGTCGATGACGTCGAAGGCGTTGGTCGATGGGCTCTGGAACGCCGCCTGCACATAGGTGAAGTGGCGGCTGGAGCCGCGGAAGCCCGGCACCCGGGCTTCGCGCATCACCCACGAGATGAAAGCGGCCGACCACGGCGTGTCCACCACGAAGCCGCGGCAGGCTTCGGCTTGCGGACCGGTGGCGGAGGCATACAGGCAGTCGGTCGCACCGCGGCGATGGCCGATGGCGCCGAGCAGGCCGCTGTCGCGCCAGTAGCGCGCGACGCGTTGCCAGGCGCGATCGTCGCCGATCGACAACAGCGACGACTCGGCTTCCATCATCGGCGCGTTCGCCAGCCGGCCGTTGCGGTCGATGAAGGGGCGGTACCACATCAGGTGCTCACGGCAAGCGACCGCCGCGATGCGGGTGGCGACGTCGGACGGCGTCTGTTGCGACAACTGCGGGCAGGCATCGGCCGCGAGCGCGGCACCGGAAGACAACAACAGGAACGGCAGCAACAACCATGCACGCATCAGCACATCCTTCGGGGTCCGTGATCCTCTTACGCATCATGCCGCATTCGCAGGACACGCTGCCGTCACGCGGACTGAAGGTATGGAAATGGTCAGCGGACCGCTTCCATCGATGATGCGGATGGCGCGCCGCCTTGACCTCAATCGCGCTTGAGGTCGCACAGTGGCCGCCTGCCGATCAAGGAGTCCGCCATGGCCACTGCCCTTACCGACATCGCGCTGTACCTGCACCGCCTGGGTCATGACCGGGCGCCGCCGCCCACGCTGGAAACCCTGAGCGCACTGCAGCAGCGGCATACCGCCACGTTCCCGTTCGAAACCCTGTCCACCCTGTTGCACCTGCCCGTGCCGCTCGACCTGCCGGCCATCCAGCACAAGCTGCTGCACGAAGGCCGCGGCGGCTACTGCTACGAACTCAACCGCGTTTTCCTGGCGTTGCTGCAACACCTGGGGTTCGATGCACGCGGCCTGACGGCGCGCGTGGTGATGGGTGGGCCGGAGGACGAACTGACCGCGCGCACCCATCTGCTGGTGCTGGTCACCGTGGACGGCCAGCGCCATATCGCCGATGTCGGCTTCGGCGGCATGGTGCCCACCGCACCGCTGCGGCTGGACACCGAGGACGTGCAAACCACGCCGCACGAGCCGTACCGCATCACCCGGCACGACGGTCTGCATACCCTGCGCGCGCTGGTGGCCGACGAGTGGCGGGCGATGTACGTGTTCGACCTGCAACCCCAGGCCGAGATCGACTATATCGTCGGCAACTGGTACGTCAGCACGCATCCGGACTCGCCGTTCCTGGGCCAGCTGCGTGCCGCACGCACCGGGCCGGGCTGGCGCAGGACGCTCAACAACGGCAGCTTCGCGCTCCATCGCCTCGGCCATGCGAGCGAACGGCGCAGCCTGCCGGATGCCGATGCCGTCATCGCGGCGCTGCAGGATGAAATCGGCATCCGCGTGCCGGACCATCCCGGCCTGCATGCCGCCATCGATGCGCGACTGCGGGCGGAGTCCAGCGGCGCGCCCTGAGCCGTCTGGCGGCAGGGCCGTGGCGGACGGTAAGCTCGCCGCTCCGTCGGCTGCCCTGGATCGCGCGTGCCCTTCCTCCTGCGTGTACTGCTGTTGTCGGCGCTTGCGTTGAGCGCGCATGCCGCCGAACCTGATCGCCGCATCGCCATCACCATCGACGACCTGCCGTGGCAGCGCATGGGCAAGACGCCGGAAGCCGAATTGCCGGCACGGCACGCGCAGTTGATGGCGCAGCTGGAGCAGGCCGGCGTGCCGGCGGTGGGGTTCGTCAACGAAGGCAAGCTGGAGATCGATGGTCAGGTGCAGCCCGCGCGCGTGGCGATGCTGCGCGACTGGCTGGAGGCGGGCTTCGAACTGGGCAACCACACCCATGGCCACCTCGACCTGCATGCGGTCGGCCTGCCTGCGTTCCAGCGGGACGTCCTGGACGGCGAGCGCGTGCTGCGTCCGCTGCTGGCGGAACGCGGACAGGTGCCGCGCTGGTTCCGGCATCCCTATCTGCGCGCGGGGCGCACGCCGGAAGACCGTGCCACGCTGTCGGCGTTCCTCGGCGAACACGGCTACCGCATCGCGCCGGTGACGGTGGACAACGGCGAATGGGTCTGGGCATTCGCCTATGCCAACGTGCTGGACGGCCAGCCGGATACGCCGGAGCGCGCCGCCACGCTGGAGCGCCTGCGGCGTGGCTACATCCCCTACATGCTCAACAAGGTCGATTACTACGAGCGGCAATCGCAGGCGCTGCTGGGCCATGCACTGCCGCAGGTGTGGCTGCTGCATGCCAACGAGCTCAACGCGGTGGCCTACGCCGAGCTCGTGGCCGGCGTGCAGCGGCGCGGCTACCGGGTGGTGACGCTGGAAGAAGCGCTGCGCGACCCCGCGTATGCCCGCGGCGAGGACGGCTACAACGGCCGCTTCGGTCCCAGCTGGCTGCACCGCTGGGCGATGGCCGAGAAGAAGCCCAAGGACTTCTATGCCGGCGAGCCGGTGGTGCCGGGCTGGGTGCTGGCGCTGGCAGGCGTGGCATCGGAATAGCTGGCCCACGGCGCCGGGTTTCCGCGTTGGTCCCGATGGACCAGGGTGGACCGGAGCGCAGGCCAGGCAGGGCGGAACTTCACTTTGCCGGGAACACGCGCATGCAGAAGAAGGTGGACCTGTCGAACCGCCGGGGGCATCTGGTGGAAGTGGTGATCGAGCGGCCCGACGACCGCCAGCCGTGGTCGCTCGCGGTGCGCGTGCGCGCCGCGCAGGGCGGTGCGTGGAGCGATGCCTGGGTGGACGGTAGCCGCAGCTACTTCACCTGTCATGACGCGCTGGCGGCGGGGAAGGCGCAGGCAGCGCGCATGATCGACGGCGATGCGCCGGTCAGTCCTCGCGACGCAGGGTAGCCAGTTTCAGGAAGGCGTCGTGCTGGTAGCGGCTCATGCGCAACTGCTGGCCGGTGTCCATGGTGACGACGTGGTACCCGTTGAACCACGGATGGATGTCCTTCACCCGGCGGATGTTGATGATGGCCGAGCGATGCACGCGGGCGAAGCGGCGCGGGTCCAGTCGCGCGGCCAGCGCGGCCATGGTCTCGCGGAGTTCGTGCACGCGGTCGGCCAGGTGCAGGCGCACGATGTTGCCGCTGGCCTTGATCCAGACGATGTCGTCCACGTCGACCAGCACCACGCGCTCGTCCTCGCGCACGGGCACCCGCTCCAGGTAGGCATCGCGCTGCTGCAGCGACGCCAGCGCCTGCATGATGCGCGCGGTGGCGTCGGCATCGGCGCCGCGCGCGGTGGCCAGCCGCTGCTTCGCGCGGCGCAGCGTGTCGGTGAAGCGGTCGCGGCTGAACGGCTTCACCAGGTAATCCACCGCATTCGCCTCGAAGGCGCGCACCGCGAACTGCTCGTACGCCGTCACGAACACCGTCGCCGGCATCCGCGCCGCACCGATGGTGGCGACCACATCCAGGCCGGTGATCGCCGGCATCTGGATGTCAAGGAACACCAGGTCCGGCGACAGGTCGCGGATCGCCGCCACTGCGGAAACACCGTCCCCGCATTCGCCCGCCACCTCGATGTCCGGGTCTTCGCGCAGCAGCCGTACCACCGCGTGCCGCGCGATGGGTTCGTCGTCGATCACCACGGCGGTCAGGCTCATGCGGGCACGTGCTCCGGCAACGGATCCTCGTCCATCTCGTGGAAGGGGACGCGCAGGCGGCAGGCCACGCCGCGCGGCACGATCAGGTCCAGGCGCAGGCTGGCGGCATCGCCGTAGAGTTCGCGCATGCGCAGCCGCGTGTTGGACAGGCCGATGCCGTGGCCGCCGGCATGGCCGCCTTCGTCCAGCGTGCTGTTGTAGTTGCGCACGTCGATGCACAGCGCGTCGCCCTCGCGCCGGCAGTCGATCTCGACGCAGTCGTCGCCGACGTGCTGGCCAATGCCGTAGCGGATCGCGTTCTCCACGATCGGCTGCAGCACCAGGCTGGGGACGGCCGCATCCAGTACGTCGGGCGCGACATGGATGCGCGTGGTCAGGCGGTCCTTGAAGCGTCGCCGCTGGATACCGAGATACAGCTCAAGCAGTTCCAGTTCGCGCCGCAGCGGGATTTCCTGGCCGTCGTAGTCTTCCAGGAATGCGCGCAGCAGTTCGCTCAGCCGCAGCAGCATGTCTTCCGCCGACAGTGTGTCCTCGTCGAGCAGGGTGATGATGGCGTGCAGCGTATTGAAGAGGAAGTGCGGTTGCAGCTGGGTCTTCAGCACCTGCAGCCGCGACTGCGCCAGCTCGGTGGCCAGACGCGTGGCCTCGATCTCGCGCCGCGACTTCTCGGCCTGGAAATGCAGCAGCTGCTGCACGGCCAGCAGGGTCCAGTAGGCGAGCAGGCCGATCGCGTAGTGCTTGCTGATGAACTGTATGAGTTGCGTGCCGAAACTGCTGGGTTCGAACAGCGTCGATACCAGGGCGCCGATGACCACCGCCAGCAGGGTCACGGCCAGGCTGTAGCCCACGTGCCGCGCCAGCGCGCTCAGTCGTGGCGGGAACGGAATGGGATGGCGTTCGCCCAGGCGGAACACCAGCGGCGCGAGTCCCGCCCAGGTCAGCCACTGGATCGACCACCAGCGCAGGTAGTCGCCGGGTGACCACAGGTGGCCGTTGACGGCGTCGTTGACGCAGCCCTGCGCAGCGAACACGAAGACCACGACCGCCCAGAGACCCAGGTAGCGGGACAGTCGCACCTCCATGCTGCCGAGTCGGATCTTCATGCACGTGTTCCCGGAAGGTGCGGGCATCGTAGGCCCCGCCGTGACGGCCGGGAAGGCGCGAATGTCACGGACTACGATTCGCCCCGCCGGCACGACGATTCGTCCCGGATCCGTTGCCGCGCTGGCCGACGCGGCGCGTGATGGCGTGGCCCCGGCGCGCGAGCCCCGCATGTCCGGTGGCGCCCATCCCCTCGGAGATCACGCCATGCGCCGCTCGTCCGTCCTAGTCCTCGTCATCGCTGCCTGTTCCGCCACGTCCGCCATCGCAGGCGAACGCACGCACTATCTGGACCTCATCAACCGCGCGCACGACCGGCTGGTATCGGTCTCGGCCACGCCGGCCGGGGGCACGGCCTGGCATGAACTGCTGCAGGGCGAGCGCGTCGCCGGCGGCGGTGGCGCGGTGACGGTGCAAGTGGCCGGCGACCAGTGCCTGCACGACGTGCGGGTGGAGTTCGCCAATGGCCGGCGCGCGCTGTATCCGGCGGTTGACCTGTGCCGCCATCGCGGCCTGCGCATCCAGCCCTTGCCGGTGGCACGGCAGGCCAGCACCGCGGTCGCCGCGCGAGGCGAGGCGGACGCCGCCGGCGGGGTGCCACCGGCGGAGTGAATGCCGCGTGCTTCAGGCGGCCATGTCCAGCACGATGCGGCCTTCGATGGTGCCGGCATGCATGCGCGCGAAGATGTCGTTGATGCTCTCCAGCCGGTCGGTCGCCACCGTCGCCGCCACCTTGCCCATCGCGGCGAAGTCCAGCGACTCCTGCAGGTCCAGCCGGGTGCCGACGATGGAACCGCGCACGGTGATGCCGTTGAGCACCATGCCGAAGATGTCGAGCGGGAACTGTCCCGGCGGCAGGCCGTTGAGCGACACGGTGCCGCCGCGGCGGACCATGCCGATGGCCTGTTCGAAGGCTCTGGGCGACACCGCCGTGACCAGGGCGCCGTGCGCGCCGCCGATCTCCTTCTTCAGGTAGGCCACCGGATCGGTGGTCTTCGCGTTGACCGTGACGGTCGCGCCAAGCCGGCGCGCGAGGTCGAGCTTGGTGTCGTCCACATCCACGGCGGCCACGTTCAGTCCCATCGCCTTCGCATACTGCACGGCCATGTGGCCGAGTCCGCCGATGCCGGAGATCACCACCCAGTCGCCCGGCTTGGTGTCGGTGACCTTCAGGCCCTTGTACACGGTGACGCCGGCGCACAGGATCGGCGCGATCTCGACGAAGCCGATGTTCTTCGGCAGGTGGCCGACATAGCCTGCATTGGCCAATGCGTACTCGGCGAAGCCGCCGTTGATCGAATAGCCGGTGTTCTGTTGCGCCTCGCACAGCGTTTCCCAGCCGCCGAGGCAGTGTTCGCAATAGCCACAGGCGGAATACAGCCACGGGATGCCGACGCGGTCGCCTTCCTTCACGTGGGTGACGCCGGCACCGACCGCAACCACGTGGCCCACGCCTTCGTGTCCGGGAATGAAGGGCGGGCTGGGCTTCACCGGCCAGTCGCCTTCGGCCGCATGCAGGTCGGTGTGGCAGACGCCGCAGGCCTCGATCTTCACCAGGATGTCACCTGCCGCAGGGCGCGGCACGGGCACTTCCTCGATCACCAGCGGCTTGCCGAACTCCCGCACGACGGCGGCCTTCATGGTGCTGTCCATTCTCTACTCCTGTGCCCGATGAAGCCTCACCGTACGCCGGTCGCGTGAGGAGCACGTTGATTCCGATCAATCCCACCGGCGCACCCGCTGCCGCCCGTCGGACAGGAATCCCGCTGGGCATCCGCTGCAACACGCTGTACGGTCGTCCTGGCGCCATCCGCGCAGCGACGACAGCAAGGCAACTCCCATGCCCTCACGCACGCCATCGACCGATGTGGACGCTTTTCTGAGGGAACTGGAGCATCCGCAGGACGCCGCGATCCGCCGGTTGCGCGCCGTGATCCAGGCGGCCGATCCGCGCATCGGCGAAGGCATCAAGTGGAACGCGCCGAGCTTCCACGTGGAGGGGCATCATTTCGCCACGATGCAGCTGCGCCGGCAGGACAGCGTGCTGCTGGTCCTGCACCTGGGCACGGCGAAGCGCGCGATGCCCGACGGCGCCCTCCACGATCCGGACGGGCTGCTGACATGGATGGCCGCCGACCGCGCAACGGTTTCGTTCGTCGGCACGCAGGACGTGGATGCGCGTGCGTCAGCGCTGCAGGCCGTGCTGCGGCAATGGATGGCCCACGTCTGAAGCGGCCGTGACGCCACCGCGGCCGGATCAGATGCCGCCGACGTTGAAAACCGGTTGGTGCTCGATCCGCCCGACCTTCGCCACGGCCTGCCGCACGTCTTCACGTGCGAGCAGATCGCGCCAGCGTTTCCGCACGGGTTCGAACGCGGGCAGCGGGGCCGGCTCGAGATAATCCTGCAGCGCGGCCAGCATGTCGCCCCGCGACGCGGGTGCGTCCAGTGCCGCGATCAACGCCTGCGCGGCGTCATCCATGCGGCCTGCCTCCACCAATGCCCAGATCCAGATCTCGCGGGCGTCCTCATGATGGTCGCGCAGGTAATCGAGCGCGCTGCGTGCGACGAGCGCGTCCTTCTGCTGGACCGCCGCGCAGTGCTGGATGGACGCCTGCACCATGCGGCCGTAACCGCTCATGTCGCCCACGCGTTCGATCATGGCCCGTGCCTCGTCCGGACGGCCGCGCTGGCACAGGAACTGCCCCAGGTTGAGCATCGGGCCGACATTCGCGCCGCCGGCTTCGTTCATGCCCGAGGCGCGGACCAGGTCCGCCTGCGCATCGTCCAACCTGCCGAGCCCGCGCATGGCGATGGCACGGTTGTTGAGTATCCACACCGCATGGTCCGGATCATCGAAAGGCAGCGCATCCGCGGGCGCGTTCGACAGCGCCGCCAGGGTTTCATCCGCCAGCGACACCACCTCCGCGTACCGGCCCAGCGCCAGTTGCGCGTAGGTCAGTTCCATGCGGACTTCGAGGCTTCGCGGTCGTTCGGTGGCGAGCCGGCGCAGGTGATCCACGCGTCGTCGTGCGGCGGCGGCGATGTCCAGCGTCGCATCGTGGCGATCCAGGAGGGCGTCGAAGCGACGGTCTGCACGGAACTTCACCAGCGCCTGTGGGGAGGTGGTGAGGGCCACGGCCCTGCGCACGCCATCGGCATCGCCCCGGGCCTGATAGTCGAGGGCCAGCAGGTACCACAGGTCGCCAACGCCCATGCCGTTGCCATCCCACGCCGCATGCAGCAGCGCTTCCAGCAATTGCACGCGAACAGGATCCGCATCCGGTGCCTGGCGCGTGATGCGCAGCACGGCCCCGGTGTCCAGGCGGTCCAGCATGTGGGGCCAGCGGAGCGCGAGGTCGCGCAGGTGGCGTGCGGCAGCTTCCCGGTTGCCTCGGTGGTCTTCGAGTTGCGCGAGCAGGTAGAGGTCGTCGGGATCGCTCGGGTCGGTGCCGATGGCGCGGGTCACCCGTTCGCGTGCGCGCTCGAAGTCGTCCTGGCGGATCGCCATCCAGGCGGCGCGGGACCAGGTCGCGCGTTGCTCGCCCGCCGTCAGTGCAGC
This sequence comes from Pseudoxanthomonas sp. PXM03, assembly GCF_014852005.1. Classification (GTDB taxonomy): domain Bacteria; phylum Pseudomonadota; class Gammaproteobacteria; order Xanthomonadales; family Xanthomonadaceae; genus Pseudoxanthomonas_A. The sequence goes on from NZ_JACVAU010000001.1 coordinate 222,935, forward strand.
GAATTCGCGATGCGCCATCACCTTCGCCAGCGTGCGGTCGGCCTGCGCTGCGTCGCCTTCGTCGCCCATCGCCAGCGCCGCACGCCACTGGCGCGCGTAACCGGGCGACACCCCTTGCTTGCGCTTCTCGCGCGGCGGCGGGCCGTGCTTGCTGAAGGCCGACGCCGAGGGGGGTTGCTGGTGATGCGCGTCGTGTGCGGCCGCAGAGGTGGCGGATTGCGCCAGCACACCATGACTTGCGGCCGCCAGGAAGACCGCCCCTATCCACGCCTTCATCCGCACGCATGCCCCCATTGCTCTCAGGGGCATTAGAGCGCAATCGGGCGGTCGGCGAAATCGGTGCGTACGCCACGTCCGCGCAGGAAGCGTGACGGCGCGCCACCCGTGCAGGACCAACGACACACGCCTGTGCGTGCAGGTGCGATGAAACTGGTCGTGTCCCCGTGATGCCTGGAGAGATGCCGATGAGGAACACCGTGTCCGCGCTGGTGATGGTCGCCGCCCTGTGCGCTGCGCATGCCTCCCGCGCGCAGGATGCCTGTCCGGATCGCTCGGCGTATGCGCCGGCACGGGAGATCGTCGCCGATCTCGGTCGTATCGTCGCGCCCACCGGTGTGCAGGAGGACTACGCCGTCGAGATCGGCGGCATCCGCCAGTGGGTGAACGTGCGCGGACAGGATCGCGACAACCCGATGGTGTTGTTCGTGCATGGCGGTCCGGCGTCGCCGGTCATTCCCACGCTGTGGCAGTTCCAGCGGCCGCTCGAGGAATACTTCACCGTCGTCAACTACGACCAGCGCGGTGCGGGGAAGACGCTGACGTTGAACCCGCAGGAGGCCGTCGCCGACACCCTGCATGTGCAGCGCTACGTGGACGATGCGATCGCGCTCGCCGAATACCTGCGCACGCGCTACCACAAGCGCAAGCTGGTGCTGATGGCGCACAGCTGGGGCACGGTGGTGGCGATGCACGCGGCGCTGCAGCGGCCGGACCTGTTCCATGCCTATGTCGGCATCGGCCAGGTGATCAACGTACGCACCAACGAGCAGGTGAGCTTCGACTATGGCCTGCGCACCGCCCGCGCGCGGGGAAACACCGACGCGGTGCGCGAGATGGAATCGATCGCGCCGTATCCCGGCGACGCGCCGATCACCCGCGAGCGCATCATCATCGCGCGCAAGTGGCCGCAGTTCTACGGCGGGCTCACCGCCTACCGCGATGAATCGAAGTACTTCTTCCAGGGGCCGCGCCTGTCGCCGGATTACGACGATGCCGCCCGATGCGCGATCAACGCCGGCAGCGTGCTGACGCTGGGGCGGTTGCTGGACGAATTCCTGCGGGTGGACTTCACCGGTGTGAAGGAATTTCCCATCCCGGTGGTGATGTTCATGGGCCGCCACGACTACACCACGCCCTCGGAACCCACCGCGGCATGGTTGGCGAAGGTGCGGGCGCCGTACAAGCAGGGCGTGTGGTTCGAGCGTTCGGCCCACATGATCCCGTGGGAGGAACCGGGCAGGACGCTCGTCAGCCTGCTGGAGGACGTGCGGCCGCTGGCGGTGGAGGGCGATCGCACGCGTTGAACACGTTGCCGTAGCCGGTCGGCAACGGAGGCGCGTGAAGGTCGCCTATCCCAGGCTGCCGGCGAAGCGTTCCGCCAGCCGTTGTTGCCGGAACGCTTCGGTCACGTGGTCGACGAAGACGCGCGTCTTCGCCGGCAGCAGCGTGCGGCTGGCGTAGTAGAGCGAGATCGGGCCTGCGTCCGCATACCACTTCGGCACGAGCCGGATGAGGTCGCCGCGCTCCAGGTAGGGCAGCGCATCGGGGACGGCGAGCATCGACACCCCCAGTCCCAGCACGGCCGCGCGTGTCATCGCGGCGGGATCATTGAACAGCAGGTGCGGACGGAGTTCTGCCGCGTGGGTCGCGCCCTCCGCATTGCGCATCGTCCATGTGCGTACGCGGCCGGTGCGCGCGGACCGCATCGCGATGCCGTCCAGCCCGGCGAGGTCCTCGGGTTCGACGGGCAGCGGGCGTCCCTGCAGGTAGCCGGGCGACGCGACCGCAATGATGTGCGCAGGGGCCAGCGGGCGTGCCACCACGCCGGGGGCAAGGTCGAAACCGCCGCCGATGGCCGCGTCGAAGCCTTCCGCGACCAGATCCACCTGCCGGTTGTCGAATTGCCAGTCGATGCGTACGTGCGGATGCTTCGCCATGAAATCCGGCAGCAAGGGAAGCAGATAGTCCATGCCGAAGGCGAGCGCCACGCTGACTTTCAGCACGCCCGCGGGTTCGCCCTGATCGTCTGCCGCATCGGCGATGGCGGCGTGCAGGCCTTCCAGCGGACCGCGCACGCCCAGCAGGAAACGTTCACCGGCCTCGGTGAGCGTGAGCTTGCGGGTGCTGCGATGGAAGAGTCGCGCGCCCAGGTTCCGTTCCAGCAGCGCCACGTTGCGGCTGACCGCGGCAGGGGTGAGCCCCAGCTGGCGGGCGGCGGCGGAAAAGCCTCCCAGTTCGGCGCTGCGGACGAAGGATTCCAGGTTGGCGAGGGTTTCCACGGGAACCACCCTTCAAGTGATGCTTGAAAGTCATTCTAGCCATTACCGGCTTCTGGAGGAGGATATGCGGGCGCATCGTTCGCTCCACGCAGTCCCATCCCAACCGGAGCATCGCCATGAACACCCAGACCCAGACCCCCTCCCTTCCGCTTGCAGGCAAGACCGCACTCGTCACCGGCGGCTCGCGCTCGATCGGCGCGGCCATCGCCAAGCGTCTGGCCGCCGACGGCGCGCAGGTCGCCTTCACCTACGTCGGCTCGCCGGCCCAGGCCGAGGAGACCGCGCAGGCCATTGAAGCGGCAGGAGGCCGCGCGCTCGCGATCCAGGCCGACGCCGGCAACCCGGACGCCGTGCGTGCTGCGGTCGCCCAGATGGTTGAGACATACGGCGCGTTGGACATCCTGGTCAACAACGCCGGCATCGCCGTGGGCGGTGGACCGGTCGACCAGATCGCCTTCGACGACTACCAGCGCATGATCGCCGTCAACGTGACCGGCGTGTTCGTCGCCACCCAGGAAGCCGTGCGCCACATGCGCGAGGGCGGTCGTGTCGTGCATATCGGCAGTTCGATGACGCGCTATGCGTCTTTCCCCGGGGCATCGCTGTACACGCTGACCAAGGGCGCGGTGACCGGATTCAACCGCAGCCTGGCGCGCGACCTCGGTCCGCGCGGCATCACCGTCAACACGGTGCACCCTGGCCCCACCGACACCGACATGAACCCCGCCGATGGCGACGTCGCCAAGCTGGTCGGCCCCGGCATGGCGATCGGCCGCTACGGCAAGCCGTCCGAGATCGCCAGCGTGGTCGCCTTCCTCGCCAGCCCGGACGCAGCCTTCGTCACCGGCGCCGACATCGTCGCCGACGGCGGTTTCACGTCCTGACCCGCACGCCACCACGAGGAGAAGACCATGAAGAGCATCGGCATCATCGGCGCAGGCAACATCGGTACGGCGTTCGCGCGCGCCCTCGCCAGGCACGGCATTCCCGCCATCATCGCCAACCGCCGCGGCCCCTCATCACTGGCGGCACTGGTGGAGGAGCTGGGACCGGCGATCCGCGCCGGCACGCGCGAGGAGGCTGCGTCGCAGGAACTCGTGCTGGTCGCGGTGAACTGGTCGAAGCTGCCCGCTGCGCTGGCGGACCTGCCGGACTGGAACGGGCGCATCGTCATCGATGCCAACAATCCGATCGAAGCGCCGCTGTTCCAGCCCGTCGACCTGGGAGGGCGCACGTCGAGCGACGTGGTTGCGGGCATGGTTCCCGGCGCGCGCCTGGTAAAGGCGTTCAACCATCTGCCGCCGGGGCTGCTGTCCGCGGATCCGCAGGCGGAAGGCGGGCGCCACGTGCTGTTCCTTTCCGGTGACGATGCGCATGCCCGGGCCGATGTCGGCGCGCTGGTCGAACGGCTCGGCTTCTTCGGCCTCGACCTGGGGGCGCTTGCGGTGGGCGCGCGCCTGGTGCAGTTCCCCGGCGGGCCGCTGCCGGTGCACAACCTGGTCAGGTTCGACTGATCCCACGCCCGCCGCGCAGGTCGTGTCGTCGCATGGAGAGGAATGTCAGCGCACCAGGGCCAGCCGGCGCGGCGGCGGCTCTTCGCGCTGGAACAGCACGCGTTCCGGGCGGTGCAGGGCATAGCCCTGGCCGTAGTCAACGCCCAGTGCACGCAGTGCTTCGCACGTTCGCGGGCTGCTGACCCATTCGGCGACCACCTTGAGGCCGCGCTGGTGGCCGATCTGCGCGATCGCGCTGACGATGGTGCGGCTCATCGGATCGGTTTCGAGATCGCGGATGAAGCTGCCGTCGATCTTGATCAGGTCCACCGGCAGGTTCTTGAGGTAACCGAAGGAGGACATGCCGGCGCCGAAGTCGTCCAGCGCGATGCGGCAACCCGCGCGGCGCAGGCGTTCGATCACGCTGACGACCTTCAGCAGGTTGCGTACCGCGACGGTTTCGGTGATCTCGAAGCACAGCGTGTGCGCAGGCACCGCGTATTCGGTGATGCGGGCGAGGATGAAGTCGGCCAGGCCCTCGTCCTCGATGCTGGCGCCGGACAGGTTGATCGCGCAGGTGCCCAGGCGCATGCCGGATTCGTGCAGCAGGCTGAAGTGGGCAAGCGCGTTGCGGATCACCCAGCGGTCGATCGCGGGCATCAGCCCGTAGCGCTCGGCGGCGGGCAGGAAGGCGCCGGGCGGCACCACGCCGCCGTCCTCGTCGCGCAGCCGCAGCAGCAGTTCGATGCTGGTCGCGGTGTCGCTGCCGTCCAGCGGCACGATCTCCTGGTAGTCGAGCAGCAGGCGGTCCTGTTCGACCGCCCAGCGCAGGCGGCTGGCCCATTCCATTTCGCCATGGCGGCGCGTGGTCTCGTTGTCCTCGCGGTACAGGTGCACGCGGTTGCGGCCGTTTTCCTTGGCCAGGTAGCAGGCGGTGTCCGCCCACGCCAGCAGGTCCTTCAGGGTGGGCTCCTGCTGGTCCACCACCACCACGCCGATGCTCGCGCTGACGGTGTAGGTGCGGTCCTGCCAGACGAACATCAGCGCCTCGATGCACTCGCGCAGGCGCTCGGCCAGCGCGCGTGCGCCCTCGGCATCCACGTGGAAGGCCATCAGGCCGAATTCGTCGCCGCCCAGCCGCGCCAGCACGTCGCCGCCGCGCAGCTGCTGGCGCATGGCGAGCGCGAGCTGCGCGAGCAACTGGTCGCCCGCCATGTGGCCGGAGATGTCGTTGATCAGCTTGAACTGGTCCAGATCGATATAGAGCAGCGCGCAGGGATCGCTGGTCGCGCGGCCCTTGCGTTCGTGCAGCGCTTCTTCCACGCGCCGCTCGAACTCGCGCCGGTTGCACAGTTCCGTCAGCGCGTCGTGCGTGGCCTGGTAGCTCAGGCGTTCGGTCAGCTCGCGCTGCTCGGAGATGTCGGTAGCCACCATCAGCAGGTGCGCCTCGCCGTCCATGTCCACCTGCGCGATCGACGCACTGGCCCAGAACGCGTCGCCGGCCGGGCTCATCAGCACCGCTTCCAGATTGCCCCAGTCATCGCCGATGGCATCGGCGTCGCGGGCGCGGTGCTGGAGTTGCGGATCGGAGAACAGGGCCGACAGCGGCAGGCCGGTGGGATCGCCCAGGCGCAGGCGCGCCGCCTGGTTGGCGTAGACGATGCGGCCATCGCGTGCATCGGCAAGCAGCACCAGTGCGGGCAGCAGTTCGTTCAGCGCGCGGAAGCGCAGCTCGCTCTCGCGGTAGCGCCGGCTCATCTGTTCGCCCAGCGTCATGGCACGCCGCCGCGTGGTAGCCAGCGACCACACCAGCGCGGCCAGCAGCAGGCTGATGACGCCGCCACCGGCAAGGATGGTCTGGAGCCGGCCGAGATCCATCGGGCGCGGGCGGGGTTCCATCTCGATGCGCCATTGCCGGCCACCGAAATCCAGTCGCCGCACCTGCATCGGCAATCCGGTCTCGACCTGTGTACCGGAGTCGTAGAACGGATGCGCCTGCGCGGTTGCGTCGTAGACACGCACGCGGAAGCCCTCCAGCACCGAACCCGCCAGTGCGGTTTCGACCAGCGGCTGCAGGCGCATGCCGATGGCGAGCGCGCCGATCTCGCGCGCGCGCCGCTGGTTGGGCGATGTGGGCGTGGGGCCGTCGGAGTACACCGGCAGGCGCAGCGTGATGCCGATAGGATTCTGGCCGGCGGGCACGGTCTGGCGCAGCGTGAATGGCGCGGAGATCACCACGGTGTCGGTATCGCGCGCGCGCAGCAGGGCATTCAGGTTCGCACGCTGCGTGACCATGTCGAAGCCCACCAGCGCGGCATTGCCTTCGTAGGGGGTGACGAACTCGTACCGATACGACACCTCGTCGGCCAACGGCTGTCCTACGGGCGAGCGGCGCGCGAACGCGACCGATGTGTAGGAGGCGGGTGCCAACGGGCTGCGCAGGCTCGCGTGGTACTGGCTGAAGCGTGCCTGGTCCATCTGGTCGTTGGACAGGAACACGGTCTGCATGGCGCGCAAGGTGGAAGCCGCCTGCTCCAGCGGCACGCGCAGGCGTGTCGTGCCGGCATCCGCCAGTGCGCGGCGGGATGCTTCCGCGCTTTCCTGCAGGCCGCGCCACTCCCGATGGGCGACGAGCACCGTGCACAGCAGGCCCACCACCAGGACAGCCGACGCCCACGCCACCGGCGGCAAGCCGACGCGGCGGGAAGGCGTCCCCGGTGCCGCCGTGGCGTCGCCGGAGTGTGCTGCGTGGAGGGAGTCCACCTGCGGGCCTTGATCCTGCGTGATGAGAGGGCGGTCCAGCTGCGACGGGATCGATCGACGGAAGGAATGCAGGCTTCGTGCCAAGCATTCCGCGTGCGGAAATGCCGGATCTCCAGGGTTTCCGGCCTTGTTCGGCATCCCATACGCCGATCGGAGGGACCGTATGGGTCACTATCGGCCCCAGCAGGGCGTACTTGACGGGCGTGGACGATGACGGGAAGCGGAAGTAAAGCCGATTACGTCAGTGGATGAATGGGCGAGTGGATGGCCGTGCGCCGACGCTTCGCGACCGGGATCGCGCGGGCCTGCGACTGTTCCAGCGTGACGAGGGCCTGCTGCAGCAACGCGAGGTCCTGCAGCAGGCCGAGTTGATCGACCAGTTCGGCGATGTGCCGCGGTGCGACGGCCAGGGGATGCCCGTGCACCTGCCGGCGTACACGGAGTTTGCGGAAGGCGGCCAGTTGCATGCGCAGCCGGCGCGACCTGCGGCGCCAGGCGTGCAGGTCATCGACGCGTCCGCTGGCCAGCGCAGTCGCCTGCGCGCGCTCCTGCCTTTGCACCGAGCGCGCAAGCGCGTTGCGCAGGTCGCCGCCATGCAGCCGGTGCCACGGCAACTGCCGCAGCCGTTCCGCCTGCCGGTGTGCCAGCGCCTGCCGGCGCACGAAGCCGGGATCGTCGCGCAGGGCCTCGGCGAGGCGGTGTTCCTGCTGCCGCGACAACAGCGCCAACAATGCCTCCCAGTTCGTGGCTTCATCGGAGGTGCCGGCATCGCGCGCCATGCGCTGCGCCGTGTCGAGCACCACCTGCCCGTCGCGGAGTGCGGAGAGGCTCTTGGTCAACGCACGGAGCTCGTCATCGACCGGGTCCACCGCTTCCTTGCCGAGCGCGCTGCGCGCCAGTGCCAGCAACGAGCGCAGGCGGCGAAGACTCTTGCGCGCTTCGTGCACCCCGGCCGGCTCGCCGGGCGCGATGGCGAGTGCGGCCACCAGTGCCCGCGCTTCGTGGGCCGCGAGCGCGGCGGCGCGTTCGCCGGTGCGTGTGGTGGTGCGGGGGCTCATGGGGGCATCCATGGCGGGGACGGCCAGTCTACGACCGCGTCGCCGCCCGCCATCCCCCTTGCGCTGCCTGAACGTGCACCGTTCGTCGGTCCGCCCGCACTTGGCGGCGTGTCGCATAAAAGGTATAAATCGTTTATACGATTAAAGGATGTGCCATGGCCAAGTCCCGCAAGGCGCGTGACACCCGTGCTGTCGACGACCTCTCCGAGGGCGCGGGAGCGTCCGCCAAGCTGGTGCGCGACAGCTTCACCATGCCGGCCGACGACTTCGCGCTGGTGGCGGTACTGAAGGGGCGCGCGCTGCAGATGCAGCGGCCGGCGAAGAAGAGCGAACTGCTGCGCGCTGGCCTGCGCGCGCTGTCCGGGTTGTCGCCGCAGGCGCTGACCAAGGCGCTGGATGCACTGGCGCCGGTCAAGGCCGGTCGTCCGAAGAAGAAGTAGACGCCGCCTCCGCGCGGCGTGCGTTGACCTGATCACGGCATCCGCCAGTCGGCGTGTCGTCCTTCCGTTCCTGTCTGAAGTGCCATCGATGAACGTTGCCGCGACCCTCCGTCGCCACCGCTGGGTGGCCCTGTTGTCCGTCCTGCTGCTGGCCCCCGTGCTGGTGGCCTCGACGCATGCGCCGGTACGCGCGGCGATTCAGGGGCCGCAGGCGGGCTACAGCGTGCGCGACCTGGAATGGACGGATGCCGAGCGCGGTCGCGCCGTGCCGGTGAAGCTGTTCTGGCCGGATGCGGCGCGCACCGGCAAGGTGCCACTGGTGGTGTTCTCGCACGGCATCGGCAGCGCGCGCGACGGCTACACGTATCTCGGCCACTACTGGGCGCGGCATGGCATCGCCAGCATCCATGTGCAGCACGTCGGCAGCGACCGGGCGCTGTGGCAGGGCAATCCCTTCACGCTGGTGGCGCGCTTCCAACAGGCGGCGGGCGAGGTCGAAGCCGTGGCCCGCGTGCGCGACCAGCGGTTCGCCCTCGACCAGCTGCTGGCCGGCGAATGGGGCGCGCACGTCGATCGCGCGCGCATCGTTGCCGCCGGCCATTCCTACGGCGCCAACACGACCCTGATGTCGGCGGGCGCACGGGTGATGCGGGCAGGCAGGGCGATCCAGTTGCGCGACCCGCGCATCACGGCCGCCATCGTGATCTCCGCGCCGCCGTTCTACGGCGACGACGATTTCCGTCCCATCCTCTCCGGCATCACCATCCCCACCCTGCACGTGACCACGGCGGACGACATCATCCGCATCCCCGGCTTCGGTTCCGGCGTGGACGACCGGCTGAAGGTGTTCGACGCCATTGGTGGCGCACACAAGGTGCTGGCCGTTTACCGGCACGGCACGCACAACGTGTTCACGGATCGCCGCTATTTCGATTCGCGCGAGGTCAGCGAGCAGGTCAAGCAGGCAACCGAAACCTTGTCGGTCGCCTTCATCGACGGCACCTACGGTGCTTCGCGCGGCGCACTGGCGCAGTGGCAGTCCGGCCATCGCGCGCTGCTGGCGCGCTACGAGGCGCGCTGACTCAGGCCGTGGTCCAGACGGCAAGCTCGTAGCCGTCGGGATCGGCGAACTGGAAGCGGCGACCACCGGGGAAGGCGAAGATCGGCTTGGTGATCTTTCCGCCCGTGGCTTCGACGTTCGCCAGGCTTTCTTCCAGTGCCGCCGAGTACAGCACCACCAGCGCGCCGCCCGGCTGTGGCGTGCCGTGTGCGAAACCGCCCGTCAGCCGGCCATCGCGGAACTCGCAGTAGTCCGGGCCATAGTCCTGGAACGTCCATCCGAAAGCGTCGCCGTAGAAGGCTTTCGAGGCCGCGATGGAGGCGACGGTGAATTCGAGGTAGTCGATCCGATGGTGCTGTTCGGCGTTGCTCATGGTGGGTGTCCGTGGAAGAGGCCGCCAGTCTGGCGAACTCCTTGCGGTCTGTCTTGGCGAAATCGGACAGTCAGTCCAGGACCTGCGCGAGCAGGCGCGTGGGCGAGAGGCCGGTGAGCCGGCGCGTGTCGCCGGCCAGTTGCGCGGCGTCGTAGTAGCCCGCGTCGAGTGCGGCCTCCAGGAGGTTGGCGGGGTGGTGCCGCCGTCGCAGGAAGCGCTGCAGCCGCAGGATGCGCGCCAGCAGCTTTGGCCCGTAGCCGAATGCTTCGTCGCACCGGCGCAGCAGGGTGCGCTCGGTGATGCCGAGTTCGCGCGCCAGTTGCGCGACCGTGTCGGGCCGTGCGCGCGACAGTCGTGCATGCACGGCCGAGATCGCGTCGCTACGAGGCGGCGTGTCGGCCAGGATCCTGTCGGTGAGCCATGCCATCGCGTCGGCGTCGCGCTCCGCCATCCGATCAGCCAGCGTCGCCAAGCGCGGGATGACGAGATCACGCAGGTCCACACGTTGGTCGGCAAGGACATGCAACGGAACACCCAGCCAGCGCGTTGCCGCGCCGGGCGCGAACCGTAGGCCCCTTATCCGGCGACCCGGCGCGATCTGGGCGTACTGCGCCCGCGTGTCGGGCCCGGCAATGCTCAAGCGCTCGCCATCCCAAAGCAGGTCGACGCAGGCGTCGGGCAGCACGAGCGCGGGACTTGCCTCCGTTCCCTGCACGTATTCCCAGCGACACAGCAGCGACTGGCCGGGCGCGAAGTCGTGTTGTCGATAGCGGCCGCTCATCGTGGCGTGGCGTCAGCGTTCGGAATGCCCGCTCTCATCGTAATCGCGGCGCTCGAACAGGTGGGGCTGGATCAGTTCGATGAAGGCGCGAGCCTGCGGCGACAGGAACTTGCCCTTGCGGACCACCACGCCGTAACTCCGCGACGGGAACCACTGGCTCAGCGAGCGCGCGGCCAACCGGTCGCGGTCCGCCTCGGTCAGGCAGATCGAGGCGATGATCGAGATGCCCATGCCCATGCTGACGTACTGCTTGATCACCTCCCAGCCGCCGACTTCCAGCGCGACCGTGTACGGCACGCGCGCCTGCTGGAACACCAGGTCCACCAGCCGGTAGGTGACCAGCCGCTTCGGCGGCAGGATCAGGGCGTGCGGTGAGAGATCTTCCAGCCGCAGGTCGCGCTTCTTCGCCAGCGGATGGTCGGGCGGGGTGATCAGCATCGGTTCGAAGCGGTAGACCGGGGCGTAGCTGAGGTCCGCCGGCACGTCGAGCACCGAGCCGACCGCTAGGTCCACCGCATCCGAGCGCAGCAGGTCGGTGCCGTCGGCGCTGGCGGCGTTGTGCAGGGTCAGCTTCACCTCGGGATGCTGCTGGCGGAAGTGCTCCACGATCTTCGGCAGCAGGTAGAGGATGGTGGAACTGTTGGCGGCCACGTTCAGCTCACCGGCCTCCAGCCCGCTGACTTTCTCGCGGAAGCTGGCATCCAGGCCGTCCAGTCCCGCCACCAGCGGTTGGGCCATCTCGTACAGGAGCTGGCCTTCGCGGCTCGGTGCCAGCCGTCGACCGCTGCGCTCGAACAGGGTCACTCCCAGCTCCCGCTCCAGGGCCTGCAACTGCAGGGTGATGGCCGGCTGGCTGACAAAAAGCGCCTCCGCCGCCCGCGAAACCGACCCCAGCCGCACCGTCTGGCAGAAGGCCCGCAGGGGCTTCAGCCGGTCGGATTTGTAGGGAAAACGAGGAGTTGGCGCTTCTTTAGAGCTCACGTTCTAACAAACTATAAGCAGTGCTTATTTAATGCATTGACAAAACTGTTTTGTCAAATAATTCGATGGGGGAGCACTGTGCGGTTCCAGCAAGACGCCAGGAGACCTCCATGTCCGCCACCGCTTTCGCCCTGCCGCCGCGCGAATCCCGCGCCGACCGACCCACCCCCGGCATCGCCCTGACCGCCAATGTGGTGGGCCAGGACGCGCTGCTGACCCCCGGCGTGCTGGCTCTGCTCGTCTCGCTGCACCGTGCGATCGAGCCGGAGCGTCAGGCCCGGCTGGCGGCCCGCCGTGAGCGCCAGGCGTTCTTCGATGCCGGTGGCCTGCCGGATTTCCGCGCCGATACGCGCACGATCCGCGACGGCGACTGGACCGTTGCCCCGGTGCCGACCGCGTTGCAGGACCGTCGGGTGGAAATCACCGGGCCGGTGGACCCGAAGATGGTCATCAACGCGCTGAACTCGGGCGCCAGGGTGTTCATGGCGGACTTCGAGGATTCCACCTCGCCGACCTGGCAGAACCTGCTGACCGGCCAGCGCGCGCTGACCGATGCCGTGCGCGGCGACCTGCAGTTCACCAGCGAGAACGGCAAGCGCTATGCGCTGAAGCCGCAGGACGAACAGGCGGTGCTGCTGGTCCGGCCGCGTGGCTGGCACCTGGACGAGAAGCACGTGCTGATCGACGGTGCGCCGATCGCTGGCGGCCTGTTCGACGTCGCCGTGTTCGCCTGGCACAACGCCCGCGCGCTGCAGGCCCGCGACCGCGGCCCTTACTTCTACCTGCCCAAGCTGCAGAGCATGGAAGAGGCCGCGCTGTGGGAAACCGCGCTGTCGCACATCGAGGCCGCGCTGGGCCTGCCGCACGGGCAGATGAAGGTCACCGTGCTGATCGAAACGCTGCCGGCCGTGTTCGAGATGCACGAGATCCTGCATGCGCTGCGCGAGCGCATCGTCGGCCTGAACTGCGGCCGCTGGGACTACATCTTTTCGTACCTGAAGACGTTCCGCCGCCACGCCGACAAGGTGCTGCCGGAGCGCGGCCAGGTGACGATGACGCAGCCGTTCCTGAAGGCCTATTCGGAGCTGCTGATCCAGACCTGCCACCGGCGCGGCGCGCATGCGATGGGCGGCATGGCCGCGCAGATCCCGATCAACAACGACGAAGCCGCCAACGAGCAGGCGTTGGCCCGCGTGCGCGCCGACAAGCTGCGCGAAGTCACCGCCGGCCACGACGGCACCTGGGTGGCGCACCCGGCGCTGATCCCGGTGGCGAAGGCGATCTTCGACGAGCACATGCCGCAGACCAACCAGCGCGGTGTGCTGCGCGAGGATGTCGCGGTCACCCGCGACGACCTGATCCGTCCGTCCACCGGCACCATCACGCGTGCCGGCTTCGAGGGCAACGTGGAAGTGTGCGTGCGCTACCTGGCCGCGTGGCTGGATGGCAACGGCTGCGTGCCGATCCACTGGCTGATGGAAGACGCCGCTACCGCCGAGATCTCGCGCACGCAGATCTGGCAGTGGCTGCACATGCCCGACGTGCACCTGTGCGATGGCACCCAGATCGACTATGCGCTGCTGCAGCGCACGCTGGCCGCATTGCCCGCGAAGCTGGGCGACCACAGCCGGCTGCCCGGCGGCGAGCGCATCTCCGAAGCCATCGCCCTGCTCGACGCCCTGAGCCGTGCAGACGACCTGGCCGACTTCCTGACCCTGCCCGCGTACGAACGCATCGACTGACCCCGCCCCCACCCACGACGCCCCACGACGAAAAGAGAGTCCGCCATGAGCACCAAGCAACAGCAGATCGACGTCATCCAGAAGGACTGGGACAGCAACCCGCGCTGGACCGGCATCAAGCGCGACTACGCCGCCGCCGATGTCGTCCGCCTGCGCGGCAGCCTGCAGCCGGAATACACGCTGGCCCGGCGCGGTGCCGAGAAGCTGTGGAAGCTCGTCAACGGCGAAGCGAAGAAGGGCTACGTCAACGCGTTCGGCGCGATCAGCGCCGGTCAGGCGATGCAGCAGGCCAAGGCGGGCCTGGAAGCCGTCTACCTGTCAGGCTGGCAGGTCGCCGCCGACGGCAACACCTCCGAGACGATGTACCCGGACCAGTCGCTGTACGCCTACGACTCGGTGCCGACGATGGTCCGTCGCATCAACAATACCTTCCAGCGCGCCGACGAGATCCAGTGGAAGAACATCTGCGACGGCAAGGCGAATGACGCCGACGCCATCGACTTCTTCCTGCCGATCGTCGCCGACGGCGAGGCCGGCTTCGGCGGCGTACTGAACGCCTACGAGCTGATGAAGAACATGATCGTGGCCGGCGCCGCGGGCGTGCATTTCGAGGACCAGCTGGCTGCGGTGAAGAAGTGCGGCCACATGGGGGGCAAAGTCCTGGTGCCCACGCAGGAAGCGGTGCAGAAGCTGCAGGCCGCGCGCCTGGCCGCCGACGTGCTGGGCGTGCCGACCATCGTGCTGGCCCGCACCGATGCCGAAGCCGCCAACCTGCTGACCTCGGACTTCGACGCCAACGACCAGCCCTTCGTCACCGGCCAGCGCACTGCGGAAGGTTTCTACCGGGTCAAGAACGGCCTGGAGCAGGCGATCAGCCGCGGCATCGCCTACGCGCCCTACGCCGACCTGGTGTGGTGCGAGACCGGCACGCCGGACATCGGCTTCGCCCGCGAGTTCGCCCAGGCGGTGCACGCGAAGCATCCCGGCAAGCTGCTGTCGTACAACTGCTCGCCCAGCTTCAACTGGAAGAAGAACCTGGACGACGCGCAGATCGCCCGCTTCCAGGACGAATTGTCGGCGCTGGGCTACAAGTACCAGTTCATCACCCTGGCCGGCATCCACATCAACTGGTTCAACACCTTCAAGTTCGCGCACGACTATGCGCGCGGCGAGGGCATGAAGCATTACGTCGAGCAGGTGCAGGAGGCCGAGTTCGCCGCGCGCGAAAAGGGCTACACCTTCGTCTCGCACCAGCAGGAAGTCGGCGCCGGCTACTTCGACGACGTCACCACCGTCATCCAGGGCGGCAGCTCCAGCGTGACCGCGCTGAAGGGGTCCACCGAGGAAGAGCAGTTCTACGAGAAGGAAAAGGCGGCCTGATCGCTGCTCGCAAGGATGCAGCAAAGGAAACGCCGGCTTTCGCCGGCGTTTCTTCTTCTAGCGTTGCGGGAAGAAAGCGCGCGCCTACTTCTTCACTTCCTGCGTGTGTCCCTTCAGCGCATCGGCCAGGCCCGGCACACCCGCGGCGCCCGTCGGCACGCTGATACTCGAACCGGTGAAGTCCTTGCCGATCGGTTCGGCGCGCCCGCCCAGGCACTGGGCGAGGAAGCCTTCGGTCACCGCGTTGAACGCCTTGTTGTTCTCCGGCCGGGCGAAGCCGTGGCCTTCGTCGGGGAACAGCACGTAGGTCACCGGGATATTCTTCGCCGTCATCGCCTTGACGATCTGGTCGCTCTCGTCCTGCTTCACGCGCGGGTCGTTCGCGCCCTGGCCGATCAGCAAAGGCTTCTTGATCTGGTCGGCGCGGGTCAGCGGCGAGCGCTCTGTCAGCCACGCCTTGCCGGCGTCGGTGCGCGGGTCGCCCATGCGCTTGGCCAACTGCTCGAAGAAGCTGGCCCAATACGGCGGCACAGTGCTGAGCAGGGTATTGAGGTTGGACGGGCCGACGATGTCCACGCCACAGGCGAATGCGTCCGGCGTGAAGGTCAGGCCGGCCAGCGTGGCGTAGCCACCGTAGCTGCCGCCCATGATCGCGACCTGCTCCGGCGTGGTGACGCCCTGCTTGACGGCCCACTGCACGGCGTCGATCAGGTCGTCGTGCATCTTGCCGGCCCACTCGCCGTTGCCCGCATTGGTGAAGCTCTTGCCGAAGCCGGTGGAGCCGCGGAAGTTGACCGACAGCACCGCGTAGCCGCGGTTGGCCAGCCACTGGTTGTAGCCGCCGTAGCCGTAGGAATCGCGTGCCCACGGACCGCCGTGCACCAGCAGCACCAGCGGCACCGGCGCATCGGCCTTGCCGTCGTTGTTCGCGTCGGCATTGCGCGGCAGGGTCAGGTAGCTGACCAGCGTCTTGTTGTCGCGCGAAGCGATTTCCACCGGCCACTGCGGGACCAGCGGCTTGCCTTCCAGCTTCGGCCGCGCGGAGAACAGCTTGGTCAGCGTGCCGGCCGGACGGTCGTAGCGGTAGTAGACCAGCGGGGCTTCGGCCGCGGAATACGCGATGATCCAGGTCTTGTCGTCCAGCGTGCGCGTGTTGACGGACACGTCGCCCGGGCCGATCGCCTCCAGCTTCTCCAGGTCGGCCCGGATCGAAGGGTCGACGACCTTCCATTCATCGCGGAGGTAATCCACCGACACGGCCTGCACCTTGCCGGTCGCCGGGTCCGCCAGGCTGCCGCCGACGTCGGCGCGTGCATCTTCCAGCACCAGCGTGCGCTTGCCGCTGGCCACGTCCACGGCGAACAGCGCGGCGGTGTTGCGGCCGCGCGAATCGGTGAAGTACAGGGTCTTGCCGTCCAGCGTCAGGCCGCCGGGATTGGTGGTGAGCACATCCTCGAACGGGATGTCGTCGAACTTCTCCCAGCCGCCCTTGGCATCACGCTTCAGCACGTCGGCGCCGCCGTCCGGGCGCGAGCGCGTGGCGTACTTGAGGGCATAGTCCGCGTCGGCGATGTAGCCGGCGATCTGCGCGTCGTTCTTCTCCAGCAGGGTGCGTGTGCCCGTGGCGAGGTCGACCTTGTACAGGTCGTGCCACTGCGCATCGCGGTCGTTCATGCCGACGAGGATCGTGCCGGGATGTTTCGGGCTGACGCCGGATACCTGGGCGGTGGTCTTCGGGAACGGTGTCAGGTCTTTGGCCTGGCCGGTCTTCAGGTCCACGGCGTACAGGTGGAAGTCTTCGTCGCCGCCGCTGTCACGCAGATACAGCAGGGTGTCGGGGTTGTACGACCAGAAATAGCTGCGGATGCCGCGCGCCTTGTCCTGGGTGACGGCCTTGGCCAGTGACGGATTGTCCGCCGGGGCTACCCACACGTTGAGCACGCCATCGACGGCGGCAACCCAGCTCAGGTACTTGCCATCGGGGCTGATCTGCACGTTGGCGCGCTCGGGATTGCCGAACAGCGCGTCGCGGGCGATCAATTCGGTGCCGGCGATGCGGTCGGCGGCGGATGGGGCGGCCTGCGCCGCGAGCGCGACGGCGACGGTCGAGGCCAGCAACGTGAGACGGAATGCGGCATGACGCATGGGCGAAACTCCTGGAGGCAAGGAAGGGATAGCGGACATGACGTCCGCCAGCCGGATGTGTGACTCGAGTAGACCACACCCCACCTTCACCCGCCTTGGCCGGAGGTCATGCGGGATTGCCGCGATCCATGCCCCGGTAGCCCAGCGCTTCGGTCAGGTGTGGCGTGGTGATCGAGTCGCTGCCCGCCAGGTCGGCGATGGTGCGCGCCACCCGCAGGATGCGATGCAGGCTGCGCGCGGAGAGCTGCAGGCGCTCGACGGCGCGCTCCAGCAGTGCCTGGTCCCGTGCCGACAGTCGGCAGTGCGCCATGGTGTCGGCCTGGCCCAGGCGTGCGTTCGCGCAGCCGGCGCGCGCCTGTTGGCATGCGCGCGCGGCAACGACGCGGGCCTGCACCGAGGCCGTGGATTCGCCGTCCGGCGCATCCGGCCTCAGTTCGTGGGGCGGCAGCCGCGGCACATGGACATGCAGGTCGATGCGATCGAGCAGCGGCCCCGACAACCGGCTGCGGTAGCGACGGATGAGGTCCGGGCCACAGCGGCAACGCCCGCTGGGGTCGCCGGCCCAGCCGCATGGGCACGGATTCATGGCTGCGACCAGTTGGAAACGGGCGGGGAACTCCGCCGTGCGCGCCGCCCGCGACACGGTGACGGTGCCGGATTCCAACGGCTCCCGCAGGACTTCAAGCGCCGCCCGCGACCACTCGGGAAGCTCGTCCATGAAGAGGACGCCATTGTGCGCCAGCGATATCTCGCCCGGTCGCGGCTGTGCTCCGCCGCCGACCAGTGCGACCGCACTCGCGGTGTGGTGCGGTGCGCGATACGGGCGCTGGCGCCAACGAGCAGGGTCCAGCCCGCGTCCACTGACCGAGGCGATGGCAGCGCTTTCCATGGCCTCGCCATCGCTCGCCACCGGCAGCAGCCCGGGCAGGCGCGAGGCGAGCAGGGTCTTGCCGCAACCAGGTGATCCGATCAGCAGGAGATGGTGGCCACCGGCTGCGGCCACTTCGAGCGCGCGGCGGGCGTGGGCCTGTCCGCGCACATCGGTCATGTCCGGGATGGAACTGGGCAGCGGAGGCGGCGCCGTTGCGGCGGGCAGTACCTTGCGGCCTTCGAGCAGGGCACAGACTTCCAGCAGCGTGCGGCCGGTGCATGCGCGTCCCTGTTGCGCGAGTGCGGCTTCCGCGCCGCTGGGCTCCGGCACGACCAGGATTCGACCCGTCGCAGCCACGGCGAGCGCTGCCGGAAGCACGCCGTCCACCGCCCGCAGTTCACCGGTCAGGCTCAACTCACCGAGGAATTCGTATTCCGCCAGCGCTTCGCGGCGGATCTGCCCGCTGGCGGCCAGGATGCCAAGTGCGATGGGCAGATCGAAGCGGCCGCCGTCCTTGGGCAGATCCGCCGGTGCAAGGTTCACGGTGATCCTGCGTGTCGGGAACTCGAACTGCGCGCACAGGATCGCGGCGCGTACGCGGTCGCGCGCCTCGCGCACGGCGGCTTCGGGCAGGCCGACGATCTGCGTGGACGGCAGGCCGCCGGACAGATGCACTTCCACGCGCACGGGCGGCGCGGACACGCCCGCCCGCGCCCGGCTGTTCACCAGGGCCAGACTCATGCCGGCGGGGTCAGGACTGTGCGGGCTTGTCGGCCAACTGGGTTTCCAGCGCGGCCACGGTGCGTTCCAGTGTTTCCAGCTTCTCGCGTGTGCGCAGCAGCACCGCCTGCTGCACGTCGAACTCCTCGCGCGTCACCAGGTCAAGCTTCCCCAGGCCGGCCTGCAACGCGGACTTGAAGGTCTGCTGCAATTCTTCCTGCGAATCACGCAGGCCGGGCGGCACCAGCTGGCTGAGGCGGCGGGCGAGGTCGTCGATGTGGTTGAGGTCGATCATGTCAGTTCTCCGGCAGTGCACCGAGCTTGTGGGCGATGCCGGTGGCAGGCCATCGGCGTTCGCTGCGCAGCGCTGTCGGAAAAGTCCGGCGGCGAGGCCGCCATTGAACCGCGACAGGACCCGTTGCCGCAACCGCGCGCGGTCGCGCCGCGCTATCCTGCGTGCAGCATCCACGGGAGCAAGCTGCATGAAAATGGTCATGGCCATCATCAAGCCGTTCAAGCTGGACGACGTGCGCGAAGCATTGGCGGACGCCGGCATCGCCGGCATCACGGTCACGGAAGTAAAAGGCTTCGGTCGCCAGAAGGGGCACACCGAGCTCTACCGGGGCGCCGAGTACGTGGTCGATTTCCTGCCGAAGGTGAAGCTGGAGGTCGCGGTGACCGACGATCAGGCCGAACAAGTGGTCGAGGCCATCGTGAAGGCGGCCGGCACCGGCAAGATCGGCGACGGCAAGGTGTTCGTGTACGACCTGGAGCGCGTGGTGCGGATCCGGACGGGCGAACTGGACGCCGACGCGCTGTAATGAAGAATCCCGTTGCGCTGTGGTCGACGGGCGTACTGCTTGCCAGCATGGCCTTGACGGTGGCCGCCACTTCTGTCCGGCCAAAGCCACTCGACGAGATGGTGCGTGAGGCCGATCTCGTCGTGGTGGCTACCATCAAGGCGGTCAGCATGGTGGACGGCAAAGGGCGTCCAATCACGGACCGGCGGGCACGCACCGGGCCTGGATCAGACAATCGGATGCGGCTGACCTTGCACGTGCAGGAAGTGCTGTCCGCCCGCACGGAAACGAACGCGTCGTCGCTGCAGGTGCCGTTGTGGTCAATGTGGCACTACGAACTCGGCACGATGCAGGATGATCTCACTGGTCGTGAAGGTATCTTCTTGCTTAAGGGTGACGCACATGAGCCGGTCTACCCGACGGGATTCCATCGCGCCACCCAGGAACGTCCTGAAATCGAAGCACTGCTTGGCCGGTGAATCCGAGGGAAGATTGCAAAAAAGCCCCGCATAGCGGGGCTTTTTTTGGCTGTGTAGCGAGCTCTCTTACTCGCCCAGCGCCTTCGCCACGAACGGCGGCGCCACCAGCACGCCGGTGTGCAGGTGCGCGGTGTAGTACAGCGTGTCGAACGGCTTGGCCGCCGCGTCTGCCTGGCGGAAGGCGAAATCGAAACCGGCCTGCTTGCTGGCCACGGTGACGCTCCACCAGCCGGTCGGGTAGCACGGCTGCGGGAACGGCAGCGTCTTGAACGACTGGAAGCCTGCCTTGCCCATCTCGGCGCGCATGTCCTTGATCAGGTCCAGCAGTGCCAGCGGCGATTCGGATTGTTGCACCAGCAGGCCATCCGGCTTCAGCGCGCGGAAGCAGCTCTCGAAGAACGCCTTGTTGAACAAGCCTTCGGCGGGGCCGACCGGGTCGGTCGAGTCGACGATGACCACATCGACGCTGCCCGGCTCGCAGTTCGCCATGTAGGCCACGCCGTCGTCGAACAGCAACTCGGAGCGCGGGTCGTCGTTCGATTCGCACAGCTCGGGGAAATACTTCTCCGCCATCCGCGTAACCTGTTCGTCGATGTCGCATTGCGTGGCCTTCTCCACGCCCGGGTGCTTCAGCACCTCGCGCAGGGTGCCGCAGTCGCCGCCGCCGATGATCACCACGCGCTTCGGCTGCGCATGGGTGAACAGCACCGGGTGGCTGATCATCTCGTGGTAGAAGAAGTTGTCGCGCGTGGTCAGCATCATCGCGCCGTCGATCACCATCAGCTTGCCCCAGTCGGTGCTGTCGTAGATCTCGATCTTCTGGAACGGCGACTGCACCTCGTCCAGCTTGCCGGTGGTGCGGAAGCCGATGGCCGAGCCGGTGTGCGAGAAGTGTTCGATGAACCAGGTGTCGTTGGCGGTCATGGGGCGATGTCCTGCGGATGAAGGATGGAGTCTGTTCCCTTCTCCCGTCGGGAGAAGGTGGCGCGCAGCGCCGGATGAGGGTGTGCCACCGTCGCTCATCCGCCTTTTTTGATACAGAGCGAGCCACAGCGAGTGAAAGAGGTGAACAGCCGATGGTTCGCCTTCATGACTCGCTGCGGCTCGTCCTTAATCACTGGATTGGACGAGCTACGGTGGCGCCCCCAACCCCTCTCCCGACGGGAGAGGGGCTTGAGCGCGGCGCGCATTGTAACGGACCCATGTGACCGCAGCCTGTAGAATGCGCGTCCGCTCGCCTCACCTTGGAAAACGCCATGTCCTGGTCCACCGACCACGCCCGCAAGACCTACTCCGTCCCGCACTGGGCCGAAGGGTATTTCGACGTGGACGCCGCCGGCCGCATCGTGGTGTCGCCCAAAGGCGCGCAAGGCCCGCTGATCCCGCTGCCGGAAGTCGTGGACGCCGCACGTGCGCAAGGTGCCCAGCTGCCCCTGCTGGTGCGCTTCCCCGACATCCTCGGCGACCGCCTGGGCAAGCTGCAGGCCGCGTTCGCGCAGGCGCAGGCCGACTGGGAATACAAGGGCGGCTATACGGCGGTCTACCCGATCAAGGTCAATCAGCATCGCGGTGTCGCTGGCACGCTGGCCTCGCACGCGGGCGAAGGCTTCGGCCTGGAAGCCGGCAGCAAGCCCGAGCTGATGGCCGTGCTGGCGCTGTCGCGCCCGGGCGGCCTGATCGTCTGCAACGGCTACAAGGACCGCGAGTACATCCGCCTGGCGCTGATCGGCCGCAAGCTGGGCCTGCAGACCTTCATCGTCATCGAGAAGCCGTCCGAGCTGGCGCTGGTCATCGAAGAGTCGCGCAAGCTGGGCGTGAAGCCCGGCCTGGGCGTGCGCATGCGCCTGGCCACGCTGGGCGCCGGCAAGTGGCAGAACAGCGGCGGCGACAAGGCCAAGTTCGGCCTGTCCCCGCGCCAGGTGCTGGACCTGTGGAAGCAGCTGCGCGAGGCCGGCCTGCAGGACACGCTGGGCCTGCTGCATTTCCACATGGGCTCGCAGATCAGCAACGTGCGCGACATCGCCAACGGCATGCGCGAGGCGACGCGCTACTTCGTCGAATTGTCGAAGCTGGGCGCGACCATCAGCCACGTCGACGTCGGCGGCGGCCTGGGCATCGATTACGAAGGCACGCGCTCGCGCAGCTACTGCTCGATCAACTACGGCATCGGCCAGTACGCCAGCAACATCGTGCAGCCGCTGGCCGAAGCCTGCGAACAGCATGGGCTCACGCCGCCGCGCATCGTCACGGAGTGTGGCCGCGCGATGACCGCGCACCATGCGGTGCTGGTGGTCAACGTGTCGGAAGTGGAGCAGGCACCGGAAGGCCGCGTACCGCCGTCGCATGACGACGAGCCGTCCGTGATCCGCCACCTGCGCGAGATCCACGGTGAACTGGACACGCGCCCGGCCGTCGAACTGTTCCACGAAGCGCAGCACCACCATAGCGAAGGCCTGTCGCTGTATGCGCTGGGCCAGATCGACCTGGTGCACCGCGCGCGCATCGACGACCTGTTCTACGCCATCGCGCATGCCGTGCGTGCACGCCTGAGCAGCGACGAGCGCAGCCACCGCGACCTGCTGGATGAGTTGAACGAGCGCCTGGTCGACAAGTACTTCGTCAACTTCAGCGTGTTCGAATCGATCCCGGATGTCTGGGCGATCGACCAGGTGTTCCCGATCGTGCCCATTGAACGGCTGGACGAAGCGCCGACGCGTCGCGGCATCATCGCCGACATGACCTGCGACTCGGATGGCATGGTCAAGACCTACGTCGAGAACGAAGGCCTGGATTCCTCGCTGCCGCTGCATGCGATGAGGCACGGCGAGAGCTACCGGCTGGGCATCTTCCTGGTCGGCGCCTACCAGGAAATCCTCGGCGACATCCACAACCTGTTCGGCGACACCGACGCGGTGGAAGTCAGCGCCGATGCCGGCACCGGTTACCTGATTACCCAGCAGCGCCGCGGCGATACCACCGACGTGATGCTCGATTACGTGGGCTACAAGCTGGACGATCTGCGCGCGGTGTATCGCCAGCGCGTGGAGGAAGCCGGCCTGTCAGCCGGCGAATCCAAACTCCTGTCCGACGCGCTGGAGACCGGCCTCACCGGCTACACCTACCTGTCGGACGAGCCGCTGGCGTAGCGTGTGCCGTGCGTACGGCCTCGCGATGCCGGATGTTCCGTGACGTGCGCGTGGCGCACGCCACGGGAGTGCGAAACAATTACTCGCGCGCGACCTGGAAGCCCGCCACCGACTGCGTCACCGGCATGATCTCCAGCCGGTTTATGTTGAGGTGCGGCGGCAGCGTAGCGACGTAGAAGATGGTCTCGGCGATGTCGTCGGCCGTCATCGGCGCGGCGCCGGTGTAGAGCTTGTCCGACGCCTGCTGGTCGCCATGCGTGCGCACCAGGGTGAATTCGGTTTCGGCCATGCCGGGTTCGATGGTGGTCACGCGTACGCCGGTACCGTGCAGGTCGCTGCGCAGGCCCAGCGAGAACTGGCTGACGAACGCCTTGCTGCCGCCATAGGCGTTGCCGCCCGGGTACGGATAGACACCCGCCACCGAGCTGATGTTGATGATGGCGCCCTTGCGTTCGACCAGCAGCGGCAGCAAGCGGTGCGTCAGCGTGACCAGTGCGGTGATGTTGGTGTCGATCATCGTGCGCCAGTCGGACAGCAATGCGTGCTGCGCGGGTGCCGTGCCCTGCGCGAGGCCGGCGTTGTTGACCAGCAGGTCGATGTCGCGGAACCCTGCCGGCAACGCCGCCAGTGCGGCGTCCATCGCGGCTTCGTCGCGGATGTCGAACGCGGCGGCATGCACCTTGTCGGCACCGATTTCATCCACCAGCGCCTGCAGGCGCTCGGCACGGCGGCCCGTGGCGATCACGCGCCAGCCGGCAGCGGCGAAGCGGCGGACGGCGGCGGCACCGAAGCCGGATGTGGCACCGGTGATGAGGGCGGTACGGGTCATGGGGATTCCTTCGCGGAGGGAAAACGGTTCGCGGTCAGCGGCGCGCATACCAGAGGGCACCCAGCCAGGTGCCGAGCGCGGCGGCGACCACGGACAGCGTCGCGCTGAGTGCGTTCGTGCGCAGCAGGAAACCGAGGGGATAGGACATGTCAGAGGCCGCACCGGCGATGCCGGCCAGCACCGACAGCGTCGCGATCCACACCGCCAGCGTCAGGCCGACGGCGACGATCAGGAAGCGATGGCCTGCCAGCGCGCCACCCAGCCCCATGCAGAGGGCGGTCACGACGTAGCTGACCGGCGCCAGGAATCCCCAGCGTGTCTGCACCACCTCCTGGCAGTGTGCGGGCAGGACAAGGCCGACCAGCCACGAGGCGACAAGCAGCGACCCCATCGCTGCGGCCGTCGCCACGATCAGGCGCTGCAGCGGCGGCCGCGTGGCACTCACTGCGCCTTCACCGCCATCGCAGGCAGTCCGCCGCTGGCGAGTTTCTGCTTCGCCTCGGCGAGTTCGCTCGCCGTGCCATACGGGCCCATGCGCACGCGGTAGACGGTCTTGCCGTTGATCTGTGCCGACTCCACGCGGGCGCTCAGGCCCAGCATGGCGATCTTGGCCTTGGTGGCCTCGGCATCGCCCGACGCGCCGAATGCGCCGGCCTGCAGGATGTAGCGCGCGCCGGTGTCCGCGCTGGCCACGGTGGGGGCAGGCTTGGGTGCGGGAGGAGCGTCTGCAGTGCGCGGTGTCTCGGCCGGGCGGGCAGGCGCGGTTTCGTTGATCGGTGTCGGCTGGGTCGCTGCGGCGGCGGCCGGCGCAGCCGCGACCGGCGTCGTGGCTTGCCCGTTGAGGGCGGCGCGCGCCTTGCGTGCTTCTTCCTCGCGTGCGCTGGCGGCCAGTTCCGCGTCGGACATCTGAACTTCCTTGCCGGGCAGCAGGGTGTAAAAGTCGTACTGGGTTTCCTTCGCGGCGGCATCGTCCGTCGTCGGGGCGGTGGCCGGTGCCTCGTTGCTCGGTGCGTCGGGTACCACGGCTTCCACATCGGCGCTGTCGACGGGGGCGGGTTGCGCGTCAGGGTTGGGCGTGGGACGGAAGAAGCCATCACCGTCCTTCTTGCCCAGCCCCGGCACGACGAAATACACCGCCAGGCCGATGAGCAGGCCGAGGATCAGCCAGACCCACGCGGGCGTGGCCTGACTGGAATTGCGTGTGGCCTGACTCTTGCCGCGCCTTGCTGCCATCTACTGCTCTCCGCTCACATCTTCTCGGGCGCGCTTACGCCCAACAGGTCCAGTCCATTGGCCAGCGCCTGGCGTACCGCCAGTGCCAGCGCCAGCCGCGCATCACGTGCCTGCGCATCGTCGGTCAGCACGGGCGTGCCGGCGTACCACGTATGGAAAGCATAGGCCAACTCGCGCAGGTATTGCGCGACCCCATGGGGTTCGAGCGATTCGCCGGCCGCTTCCACCACCTCGGGATAGCGGGACAGTTCCACCATCAGCTGCAGCGACGTGTCGTCGTCCAGGCGTGCCAGGTTAGCCAGCCCGTTCGCCTGGTCGTAGGCGTAACCCTTCTCGCCCGCCTGGCGCAGCAGGCTGCACACGCGGGCATGCGCGTACTGCACGTAGAACACCGGGTTGTCGTTGCTCTGTTGGCGCGCCAGATCAATGTCGAACGTCAGCTGTGAATCCGGCTTGCGCGCGATCAGGAACCAGCGCGTCGCATCGGCGCTGGTTTCCTCGATCAGGTCACGCAGGGTGAAGTAGCTGCCGGCGCGCTTGGAAAGCTTCACTTCCTCGCCACCGCGCATCACCGTGACCATCTGGTGCAGCACGTATTCGGGATACCCGGCAGGAATGCCTTCGCCAAGGGCCTGCAGGCCGGCTTTCACGCGCGCCAGCGAGCCGTGGTGGTCGGCGCCCAGCTCAGTGATGGCGCGCTCATAGCCGCGCTGCCATTTGCTGAGGTGGTAGGCCACGTCCGGCACGAAGTAGGTGTAGGTGCCGTCGGACTTGCGCATCACGCGGTCCTTGTCGTCGCCGAAGTCGGTCGACTTGAGCCACAGCGCACCGCCTTCCTCGTAGGTGTGTCCGGAGGCGATCAGCTTGCTCACGGTCTCCTCCACTTTCCGGTCCGAGTACAGCGAGCTTTCCAGGAAGTAGCGGTCGAACGACACGCCGAACGCGGCCAGGTCCAGGTTCTGCTCGCGCCGCAGATAGGCCACGGCGAAGCGGCGGATGGCGTCGAGGTCCTGGGGATCCTTTTCCCCGGTGACGACGTGGCCTTCCACCTCGACCGAATCGCCGTCGAGATAGGCCTGCGCCACGTCGGCGATGTAGTCGCCGCGATAGCCATCCTCCGGCCAGCCTTCGCCGTCGGGCGACTTGCCCAGCGCACGCGCCTGGGTGGACTTGGCCAGGTTGTCGATCTGCACGCCGGCGTCGTTGTAGTAGAACTCGCGCTTGGCGTTCCAGCCGTTGGCAGCCAGTACGCGTGCGATGCAGTCGCCGATCGCACCTGCGCGACCATGGCCGACATGCAGCGGACCGGTCGGATTGGCTGACACGTACTCCACGCCGACGGTGCGCCCGCCACCGCTGTCGTTGCGGCCGTAGGCGGCGCCCTGCGCCAGCGCGGTGGCCATTTCGCGCTGATAGGCGCCCGGGCTCATGTGGAAGTTGATGAAGCCGGGGCCGGCGATCTCGACCTTCACGACGTCGTCGCTGGCCGGCAACGCCGCCACCAGGGCCGTGGCGATGGCGCGCGGATTGCTGCGCGCCACCTTGGCCAGCTGCATGGCGGCGTTAGTGGCGAAATCGCCGTGCTCGCGCGTCTTGGGACGTTCGACCACGAAGTCGGGTGTGGCGGCATCGGCCGGCAGGGTGCCGGCGGTGCGCAGGGCGTCGATGCCCTGGGCGATCAAGGCGCGAAGGGAAGCTTTCACGGAGAACCGTCTTGGTGCGTGGGAACCGCCTATTCTAGGTTTTCCGGTCCTCCCCGTGGGATCGGCATGGTTCAGCGAAGGCGGTCCTCACACCCATCCACGCGCGGCCATCGATTGGGGTGGCCCATCGCCAATGACGAAGTGGTCCAGCAACCGGACGTCCACCAGTGCAAGCGCCTGCTTCAGGCGCTGCGTCACGGCGCGGTCGGCGGCCGAGGGTTCTGCGCATCCAGAAGGATGGTTGTGGCCGACGATCAGGGCGGTCGCGTTCATCGCCAATGCGCGACGGGCCACTTCACGCGGATGGACCTCGGCGCTGTCCACCGAACCCTGGAACAACTCCTCGAATGCCAGCACGCGATGGCGGGTATCGAGGAACAGGGCCGCGAACACCTCGTGTCGCCGGCCGCGCAACCGCTGGGCGAAGTAGCGCCCGGCGGCCTCCGGGTCGCTGATGGCGTCACCCCGTTCGAGGGCGGCGTGCAGCAGGCGGGTGCCCAGCTCCAGCGCCGCCGCCAGGGCACATGCACGGGCGGGCCCCAGGCCCGGCAGCGCCGTCAGTTCGGCGGGGGGACGTTCCAGCAGCGCACGCAGCGGGCCATGGGTGGCGAGCAGGTCGCGGGCGGTGGCGACGGCATCGCGCCCGCGCAGACCCGAGCCCAGGAAGATAGCCAGCAGTTCGGCGTCGCTGAGGCTGGTGGGGCCGCGGGCGAGCAGCTTCTCGCGGGGGCGTTCGTCGTGGGGCCAGTCGCGGATGTGCATGGCGACAGGATCGGCCGGCGGACGCCGGGCGTGCATCGGGTGATGAGGGGCGTTCGGGTAAGCTAATCGCTTGTATGGACGTAGGAACGGGCCGACGTGAGCGGATCGGACAAGATGCGTGATCTGGCGGGACAGCACGTCCTGGTGTGTGTGGGCGGCGGGATCGCGGCCTACAAGGCATTGGAGCTGGTGCGTCGGCTGCGTGATGCCGGGGCCGAGGTGCAGGTCGCGATGACGGCGGGGGCCCAGCAGTTCGTGACGCCGCTGAGCTTCCAGGCGCTGTCCGGCCAGCCCACCCGCACCACGCTGTGGGACGGCGCCGCCGAGCAGGCGATGGGCCATATCGAACTGGCCCGCTGGGCTGATCGGGTGATCATCGCGCCGGCCACGGCCGACCTGATGGCGCGCCTGGCACACGGGCTGGCCGACGATCTGGTGGCCACGCTGTGCCTGGCCACCACCGCGCCGATCATGATCGCGCCGGCGATGAACCACCGCATGTGGCAGCACCCCGCCACGCAGGCCAATCTGGCCACGCTGCGCGAACGCGGCGTAGAGGTGGTCGGACCGAACGATGGTCCGCTCGCCGAGGGCGAGTCCGGTCCGGGCCGGCTGGCCGAGCCGGAGGAGATCGTCGCTGCGCTGTCCGGCGCCGCCCTCCGCGCCACCACGGTGCCGCAGGATCTTGCCGGACTCAACGTGGTGGTCAGCGCTGGCCCCACCTACGAAGACCTGGATCCCGTGCGCTACCTGGGCAATCGCAGCAGCGGCAAGATGGGGTTCGCGGTTGCCGCCAGCGCTGCGCGCCGTGGCGCCAGCGTCACCCTGATCGCCGGGCCCGTGCAGTTGGCCACGCCGGCAGGCGTCGCGCGCGTGGACGTGCGTTCGGCCGCGCAGATGCACCGAGCGGTGTTCGCCGCCCTGCCGGCCGACATCTACATCGGCGCCGCTGCCGTGGCCGACTACACCCCGCGCGAGCCGGCCGCCGACAAGATCAAGAAGTCCAGCGAGTCGCTGGCGCTGGACCTGGTGCGAACGCCCGACATCCTGGCCGAAGTCGCCGCGCAGACGCAGGCCCTGAAGCTGGTGGTGGGCTTCGCCGCCGAGACCAACAATGTCGCCGAGTACGCGCGCAGGAAGCTGGAGGCCAAGCGGCTGGACATGATCGTGGCCAACCGCGTGGGCATTGCCGATGGCGGCTTCGAAAGCGACCAGAACGCGATGACGGCGTACTGGAAGGATGGCGAGCGCAGCTTCGCCTCCGCGCCGAAGACGCAGCTGGCCGATGAACTGATCGACCTGATCGTGGAGCGACTGAACGCATGAGTGCACCCCGTGCCGTGGAAGTGAAGCTGCTGGACCCGCGGTTCGGCGACGAATGGCCACTCCCGGCCTACGCCACCGAGGCCAGCGCCGGCATGGACCTGCGTGCGGCGCTGGACGCGCCCCTGGTGCTCGAACCTGGTGACGCGGCGCTGGTGCCGAGTGGCATCGCGCTGCACCTGGGCGACCCGCACCTGTGCGCGGTGGTGCTGCCGCGCTCCGGCCTCGGCCATCGCCACGGCATCGTGCTGGGCAACGGCACCGGCCTGATCGATGCGGACTACCAGGGCCCGCTGCTGATCAGCGTGTGGAACCGGGGGCATGAGACCTTCACCATCCAGCCCGGCGACCGCATCGCCCAGGTGATGGTGCTGCCGATCGTGCGCGTGCACCTGCAAGTGGTGGATACTTTCGCTGACAGCGCACGGGGGACGGGTGGTTTCGGCCACACCGGCGTGCGATGACAGGGGACAAAGCGATGAACACGACGAACGAGAGCCGCAAGCGGATTCCCGTGGGCGATCTGCGCGGCGCGCTGCCGAAGCTGGCGGTGCTGCTGGCGCTGCTCGCAGCCCTGCTGGCCTGGAGCGGTGTCCGCCAATGGCGCGAAGCGCGCCTGCTGGAACAGGTCGGGCAGGCCCGCGATCGTGCGGTCGAGGCGGTGCAGGCCAGCCATGCGGCGCATATCCGCCAGTTCGAACAGCGGCTCGCATCCGCGCCGGTCAAGGCGGCCCTGGCCGCCAACGATACGGCGGCCGCCGTGGCCGCCCTGAAGGACGGTTGGGCGGGCGTGGAGCACGTCGAGATCCTGGATGGCGCATTGCAGGCGGCCTACGAGAATGCCGCAACCTTCGGTTTCAGCAAGCTGGCGCTGCTGGAGGACGGCATGCAGGGCGATGGCGTCGCGGCCCGCGTGGTGAAGGATGGCAAGCAGACTGCGTTTGGCATGGCGGCATCCGCGCCGCAGGGCGTCATCTACGTTCGCCTGCCGCTGACGCAGCTGACCCAGGCCTTCGATGGAGTGGCGTTGCCCGGCGGTGGCTATCTTGCGCTGCGGCAGGGCAGCTACTCCATCACGCAACGCGGCAACAGCGGCCTGGAGGATGGCGCGGAGCGCATGGCGCGCGCGGTAGGCAAGACCGGCCTGCGCGTGGCGACGGCGGTCCCGGTCAGCGAGCCCGGTCCGCTGGGGCTGGGTGCCATCCCGGCCATGATCGTGGCGGCGCTGCTCGCCGGCCTCACCGTGGTGTCGGTGCTGGTCGCGCGCGGCGGGATTCGCATGGGTGGTCTGGGCAAGAAAGGAGCAGAAGTGAGCGATACGGATGAACCCACACTGGGCGAGGCGCTGCTGCGCGAACCCCCACCGCCGCCGGCCGGCGGCACGCGTACCGCGCCCAAGGATGAGTACACCCAGGCGGAAGCCAAGGCCGTGGAGGTGGATCCCGGCATCTTCCGCGCCTACGACATCCGCGGCATCGTCGGGCAGACCTTGAGCGTGGAGGTCGCCGAACTGATCGGCCTCGCCATCGGCTCGGTGATGCGCGACGAGGATCTCACCGACATCGTGGTGGGCCGCGACGGCCGCCTCTCGGGCCCCGACCTGGTCGGCGGGCTGATCGAAGGCCTGCGCAAGGCCGGCCGGAACGTCATCGACATCGGCCTGGCGCCCACCCCGGTCGCCTATTTCGCGGCCTACCACCTGCGCACCGGCAGCAGCGTGGCGGTCACCGGCAGCCACAATCCGCCGGACTACAACGGGTTCAAGATCGTCGTCGGCGGGCAGACGCTGTCCGGCGACGCCATCACCGACCTGTACGAACGCATCCGCGACAACCGCCTGTTCGTGGCCAACGCGCGCGGCGACCTGCAGCAGCGCGATGTCTCGGCCGACTACATCCAGCGCATCGCCGACGACGTGCAGCTGGAGCGCCCGCTGAAGGTCGTGGTGGACGCCGGCAACGGCGTGGCGGGCGACATCGCCCCGCAGCTGCTGGAAGCCATCGGCGCGGAAGTCATCCCGCTGTACTGCGACGTGGACGGCACCTTCCCCAACCATCACCCCGACCCCAGCGAACCGCACAACCTGGAAGACCTCATCCAGACCGTGAAGCGCTTCGATGCCGACATCGGTCTGGCGTTCGATGGTGACGGCGACCGCCTGGGCGTGGTGACCAAGGAAGGTGCCATCATCTTCCCCGACCGCCTGTTGATGCTGTTCGCTGCCGATGTGCTGGAGCGCAATCCCGGCGCGCTGATCATCTTCGACGTGAAGTGCACCGGAAAGCTGCAGGGCTGGGTGTTGCGCCACGGCGGCACGCCGATGATGTGGAAGACCGGGCATTCGCTGATCAAGGCCAAGATGCGCGAGACCGGTGCCGAGCTGGCCGGCGAGATGAGCGGCCACTTTTTCTTCCAGGAACGCTGGTACGGCTTCGATGACGGGCTGTATTCCGCCGCGCGCCTGCTGGAGATCCTGGCCAACCGTGCCGAAACGCCGTCGGAAGTGCTGGCCGAGTTGCCCGATGGCGTGTCCACGCCGGAGATCAAGGTGGCGGTGGACGAAGGCACGCCGCACGCCATTGTCGAGCGCTTCGTCGATGGCGCAGAGTTCGAGGGCGCGCGCCTGTCCACCATCGATGGCCTGCGCGCCGACTGGGACGATGGCTGGGGCCTGGTGCGTGCGTCCAACACCACGCCGATCCTGGTGCTGCGTTTCGAGGCGGACAACCGCGAGGCGCTCGAGCGGATCAAGACCGAATTCCGCACCCGCCTGCAGGCGCTTGCACCGGAACTGACGATGACGTTCTGACGCCTGCCGGGCTTCGGAGCAGCATGACCACGGCGCCGGGCTTGTCCCGGCGTCGTCGTTCCAGAGGGGCTTCCGGAAAGGCTTTGCCGGATCAGTTGCGCGCTGGTGGCATGGCCGGGGTGGCCGCTTCTTCTGCGGCCTCGGCCGTGATGCCCTTCATGTTGCGGTAGCGCTGCAGGATATCGGCGATCTCGACGTCCAGCTGCGCGCGCTGGGCCTCGAAGCTCTGCTGCAGGCGACGGGTGCGCAGCAGCTCGGCATGGCGCTGGTGGATGGTGGCCGACATGTCTGCACGGATCGGACGTCCGGCCAGCTCTTGATCGCCCGCTGTCTGCAGCAGGCTGACAAGGCCTTCGCGCAGGCTGACCGCGTTGTAGCGCGCGGTGCGTACGTTGTTGTCGACGATGGCGGTGCGTTCGTTGAAGACGCGCCGCAACTCTTCCTCGCTGCGGTAGGACATCAGCATGGCGGCATCGGTACGGCGCCGCATTTCCGAGGCCGCGTCGTCGATCATCTTCTGTTGGGCCGCGATGGCCGCCTGGGCGCGTTCCTCTTCGCTCATCGCGCGGCCGACGCCACCGGTGCGCAGTCCGCTGGTCGCGCTGATCTCGTCGCGTGCCACGTTGACCACATCGGCGGGCAGCGCATCACTGCAGACGCGCTGGCCTTTCTCTTCCCAGCAGAAGAGTTTCTTGTTGGCGGGCGTGGACGGATTGTTCTTGCCCTGCGCGAGCACGGTGGGTGCCAGCGCCAGCAATACGGCCGACAACGCCAGGGAAGTGCGGACGGTCATGGCAGCCCCCTGCTGCGTCAGTCCTGGGTCGCGCTGCCGTAGCGGGCCCGGTAGGCCAGCAGGTCGTCGCGATGGCGGACAAGGTCGGCGCTTTCGCCGGCAAATGCAAGCAGGTCATGCAGGTTGGCCACGGCCACCACCGGTACGCCGGTCTCCTCGGCCACCGACTGCGCGGCCGAGCGGCGCGCGCCGCCTGTGCCGGGTTCGCCCAGCACCTCCTGCCGGTCGAGGGCGACCACGATCCCGGCCGGCGTGCCGCCGCCCGCGCGGATCAGGCCCAATGCCTCGCGGATCGCGGTGCCCGCGGTGATCACGTCGTCGACGATCAGCACGCGGCGGTCTTCCAATGGCGCTCCGATCAGCAGGCCGCCTTCGCCGTGGTCCTTGGCTTCCTTGCGATTGAACGCCACCGGCAGGTCGCGGCCACGACGGGCGTACTCGCAGGCCAGTGCGGTCGCCAGCGGGATGCCCTTGTAGGCGGGACCGAACAGCAGGTCGAACTGCAGGCCGGCTTCTTCCGCCGCATCGGCGTAGCAGGCCGCCAGCCCGGCCAGGCGGCCGCCGCTGTCGAAGCGGCCCGCATTGAAGAAGTACGGACTCTGACGTCCCGATTTCAGCGTGAACTGGCCGAACCGCAGGGCCTGCGCGTGCAGTGCGAGCTGGAGGAAGCGGGAACCGTGATCGGACATGGGCGGTGGCGGGATGAACAGAGGGCAGGCGACAGGATAACCGCCATGCGGTCGATGCCGCGCGACGGAACCGCCGGTTCGGGTACGCTTGCCCGGTTTCCGACGAACGTAGTGCACATGCGCATCATCAGCTTCAATGCCAACGGCCTGCGCTCCGCGGCCACCAAGGGATTCTTCGACTGGTTCGCCGACCAGCACGCCGACGTGCTGTGCGTGCAGGAGACCAAGGCCCAGGAGCACCAGCTGGCCGGACCGGAGTTCCTGCCTGCCGGCTACAAGGCGTGGTTCCGCGACGCCAGCACCAAGAAGGGCTACAGCGGGGTGGCGATCTACGCCAGGCGCGAGCCGGACGAGGTCCGCACGGCGCTGGGCTGGCCGGACTTCGACGAGGAGGGCCGCTACATCGAAGCACGCTTCGGCGACCTGAGCGTGGTGTCGTTCTACATCCCGTCCGGCTCGTCCGGCGACGAGCGCCAGGGCTTCAAGTTCAAGGTGATGGACTGGCTGGCGCCGGTGCTGGACGAGTGGCGCCGCAGTGGTCGCCACTATGTGCTGTGCGGCGACTGGAACATCGTGCGCAGCCGGCTGGACATCAGGAACTGGACCAGCAACCAGAAGAACTCCGGCTGCCTGCCGCCGGAGCGCGACTGGTTGAACGGCATGTGCGCGGACGACGGCGGCTGGGTGGATGCTTACCGTGTACTGCACCCGGAAGGCCAGGACTACACCTGGTGGAGCAACCGCGGTGCTGCGCGCGCCAACAACGTGGGGTGGCGGATCGACTACCAGTTCGTCACGCCCTCGCTGCGTGACCGCCTGAAGGCCTGCTCGATCTACCGCGAACAGCGCTTCTCCGACCATGCCCCCTTCACGGTGGACTACACCTGATGACGACAACGGCAAGCGAACGTCCCGGCAAGCCTTCGGTCTGGCGTGCGTTCGCGCAGCCGTCGGCGTGGACGATGTTCTTCTTCGGCTTTGCCTCGGGCATGCCGTTCCTGCTGGTGGCCGGCACGCTGGCGTACTGGCTGACCGAGAACGGGCTGGAGCTGAAGAACATCACCCTGATCGCGAGCGCCGGCCTGAGCTACACCTTGAAGTTCCTGTGGGCGCCGCTGGTGGATCGCTGGCGCCTGCCGCTGCTGGGCCGTCTGGGCCAGCGCCGTGGTTGGCTGTTGTTTGCGCTGGCCGTGGTCATCGTCGGCCTGTTGTCGATGGCGCACCTGACGCCCGGCCAGCTGGGGCCCTTCATCTGGGTCACGCTGATGACGGCGTTCGCGGGCGCCACGCTGGACATCGCCGTGGATGCGTACCGCATCGAGATCGCGCCGCAGGAATCGCAGGGTGCGCTGCTGGCCACGTATTCGCTGGGATACCGCATCGCGCTGATCATCACCGGCGCCCTGGCGCTCATGCTGGCCGATCAAGTGTCGTGGCCGCTGGTCTACCAGGCGATGGCGGCCGTCATGCTGATACCGATGGTCGCGGTCCTGCTGTCGCGTGAGCCCGATGTGGTGCGGATCCGCATGACGACGTGGAGCGAGGGGCTGCAGGAGGGGGTCGTGGAGCCCTTCGTCGACTTCTTCCGCCGTTTCGGCATTGCGCTGGCCGTCGCCCTGTTCGCGTTCATCCTGCTGGCGAAGATTTCCGACCAGTCGCTGGGCGGCGGCATCATGGCGCCGTTCTACCTCAGCCAGGGTTTCACCAAGACCGAGATCGGCGCGGTATCGAAGATCTGGGGCGTCTGGGTGGGCCTGGTCGGCGTATTCATCGCCGGTATCGCTGTCGCGCGTTGGGGCGTGAAATGGCCGCTGTTGGCGGGCATCGTGCTGGGGGCGATCAGCAACCTGCTGTATGTCTGGCTGATCGGCGCCGACGGCGATGTGTGGAAGCTGACGCTGGTGATTTCCGGCGAGAACCTCGCGCAGGGCTTCCAGGGCACCACGCTGGTGGCGTTCCTGTCCGCGCTGGTCAACCAGCGCTTCACCGCCACCCAGTACGCGCTGTTCTCGTCGCTGGTGATGCTGCCGGGCAAGCTGCTGGGCGCGGTGTCCGGCGGTATCGTGGAACAGACGGGGTATGGGGTGTACTTCTGGATCACTGCCCTGGTCGCGATCCCGGCGGTCGCGCTGTTCTTCTGGCTGGCCCCGCGGATCCGGTTCGGCGGCGACCATGAGCCGGCGAGTGGCCTCGACAGGTCGGCGGGCGGGGCACCGGACTGAGCGCGTGCGCTACAGTCTGCCCAGGGGGCATGCAGGGGACGGGACAATGACCGACATCGTGCTGAAGGACGTGGATCCGATCCTCGCCGAACGTATCAGGCGGGTGTCCCAGGCTCGCGGCTGGGCCATTCACGACACCATCTTCAACCTGCTGGAACAGGGCCTCTTCGTCTGCGAATCCGAAGTGCGCGGCGGCCTGGATGACCGCGAAGTCAACGCGCTCGCCGATGCGATCAGCGCGTTGAAGGATGTGCCGCCCGGCAAGGGTTTCTAGGCCGGGTACACCACGCCCAGCACGCGGCGTCCGACGGCCCCGGTGACTGCCGGCAGATTGCCCGACCGGCCTGCCAGCGTTTCGCGCGCCAGCCAGGCAAAGCCCATCGCCTCCACGTAATCCGGATCCAGGCCGTGCGCAGCGGTGGATTCCACCACCGCTTGCGGCAGGTGGGCGGCCAGTCGTGCCATCAGCACCGCGTTGTGGACGCCACCACCGCAGACCAGCACGCGACGGGTGGCCGGCTGGGTGAGCTGCAGCGCGTCGGCGACGGTGCGTGCGGTCAGTTCCAGCAAGGTGGCCTGTACGTCGGCCGGCGAGATAGTGGCCTCGCCCATGCGCGCCTGCAGCCAGTCCAGGTGGAACTGTTCCCGCCCCGTGCTCTTCGGTGGCGCCAGCGCAAACCAGGGGTCCGCCAGCAGGCGAGCCAGCAGAGCGGCGTCCACGTGTCCGCTCGCCGCGAAGGCGCCGCCCGCGTCGTAGGCGCGCCCGGTATGGCGCTCGCACCAGGCGTCCATGAGCGCATTCGCCGGCCCGGTATCGAAACCGCGCACGTCGCCCACCCTCGGCAGCAGGGTGAAGTTGCCGATGCCGCCGAGGTTGAGTACGGCCCGGTCTTCCTGCAGCGAACCGAGCAGGGCGGCATGGAACGCCGGCATCAGTGGTGCGCCGTGCCCGCCCGCCGCCACGTCCCGCCGGCGGAAGTCGGCCACGGTGTCGATCCCGCTGCGTTCGGCGATGACATTGCCATCCCCGAGCTGCCAGGTGAACGGCGGGTCCGCGTGCGGGCGATGGCGGATGGTCTGGCCATGCGAGCCGAGCGCGCGCACGCGCCCGCGTGGCACGCCTGCCTCTTCCAGCAGTGCGGATGCGGCATCGGCGAATGCGCGCGCGGCAAGGCCGTCCAGCGAACCGAGTCCGTCCAGCGACACGTTGTCCGCGCCCTGGCCCAGGGCCACCCACTGCGCACGCAACGCCGGATCCCAGGCGAACGTGCGGCCATGGACCAGTTCGCAACCCAACCCCGTCGGGGAGTCTTCGAACCGGACCAGCGCGGCATCGATGCCATCGGCGCTGGTGCCGGAGATCAGGCCCAGGTAAAGCTCGGTGGAAGCGGGGGTCGTCATGCGGAATCGACAGGCAAAGAAAAAGGCGGGACAGTGTCCCGCCTTTTCCGGATTGCCGCCATGCGTGGGTGAAGGATCAGCCCTTGCCGCCCTTGCCGGCAGGCTTGGCCGCCGCGACGGTGGCGGGCTTGGTTGCTCCTTCGGCCGGGCCCACGTCGGCGTAGATGACGTCTTCCACGGTCCGAATGCGTGTCAGCGCATTGGCCGTGTACGTGCGGAATGCCGCCAGCTGCGCACCGCCCAGCGGTTCCGGCGGCGGCATCGTCACCGACAGCGGATTGCGGTGCACGCCGTTGATGCGGAATTCGTAGTGAAGGTGCGGGCCGGTCGACAGCCCCGTGGTGCCGACATAGCCGATCACGGTGCCCTGCGCGACGCGTTGTCCCTGCTTGATCTTCCCCATCCGCGACATGTGCGCGTACAGCGTGGTGTGGCCACGGCCATGGTCGAGGATCACGGTGCGTCCATAGCCGCCCTGCCAGCCCGCGAACTGCACGCGGCCATCGCCGGCCGCCATGATCGGCGTGCCGCTGGAGGCGGCGTAGTCCACGCCCTTGTGCATCCGCATCGTGCCCAGGACCGGGTGGCGACGCGCGCCGAACTTGGAGCTCATGCGCGCGTAGGGGATCGGCATGCGGATGAAGTTCTTCTTCAACGGCCGGCCGGCGGCGGTGAAGTACTCCGGCTTGCCGCCGGGGCGGGTGAAGCGGAAGCCCGAATGCAGTTTGCCGTCCACCGTGAACGTGGCGGCCTGCACCGGCCCGGTGCTGATCAGCTCGCCTTCGCGCCAGGTCTGTTCGACCACGACGCTGAAACGGTCCTCTGCGCCCAGATCGGAATTGAAGTCGATGTCGTACTTGAAGATTTCGTCCGTCAGCGAGTTCACGTTGGCAGAGGTCAGGCCTGCCTTGCGGGCGGAACGGTTCAGCGAGCGCCCGACCTTGCCGCTCAGTACCACCGTTCGGGTGGTCGTCTCGCGGGCGATCACGCGCTCGGTGACCTTGTCCGCGCCGACCAGCAGCTCCACGCGATGGCTCGGGTCCCGGTCGTAGCGCAGCGTGCGCAGTCCACCGTTGACCGGCAGGTCGAAGGCGATCTCAGTGCCCGGTTTCAGTCGGGTGAGCGCCTTCTTGGCGTCGGCATTCTCGAGGATGCGGTGCAGGGTGGCAGCGGGAATGCCCAGCTCCTCGAAAATCGCCCCCATGGTCTGCCCAGGCTTCACCCGGACCACCTGCCAGCTGTCGCCGGCCGTACCGGCCATGCGCGCCGCCGACAATTCGGGCAGATCGAGCAGCAACGTGCTGCGCGGCTCCGATACCGGCGCCTGGATGGCGCTGGAGAAGCCCGGCACGATGGTCGCCATCAGCACGCCGATAGTGGTGAAGAGGCTGGCATGGATCCAGTGGCGGCGCGTCCATCGCCCTTCCGGCAGATGGCGCTTCACCTGATGATGAAGTGCAGTGTCGCGAAGCACCCCCAGGCGCTCCCGGAACTGTTGCTTGCGGCCGTTGCCGCCCCCATGAGTTTGCATCAAGGTTGCATCCCGGGGCCAAGGCAAAGCCCCAATCGGCGTACCATAGACACGCGAAGACTTCGCGTCAAACCATTGAGTCAATTGGCTTTTTTGATAGGTATCACTGTTTACTTTCATTTAACGGTAACTTCACCTCACTGACTTGGCCTTCACGCGGCCGACCCCTACTGGAACTGTTCCCCGTGTCCCTTGCAGAAGCTCTTGCCGTGATCGGCCGTGGTGCCGACGAAATCCTCAAGCCCGAAGACCTGGAAGCCCGCCTGAAGCTGGGGCGGCCCCTGCGCGTGAAGGCGGGTTTCGACCCCACGGCGCCCGACCTGCACCTCGGCCACACCGTCCTGCTGAACAAGATGCGCCAGTTCCAGGACCTGGGGCACCAGGTGATCTTCCTGATCGGTGACTTCACCGGGATGATCGGCGACCCGTCCGGCAAGAACATCACCCGCAAGCCCCTCAGCCGCGAGGACGTGCTCGCCAACGCGCGCACTTACGAGGACCAGGTGTTCAAGGTGCTGGATCGGGAGAGGACCGAGGTCCGCTTCAATTCCGAGTGGTTCGGCAAGATGGGCGCGGCCGACATGATCCGCCTGGCGGGCCAGCACACCGTGGCCCGCATGCTGGAGCGCGACGATTTCGCCAAGCGCTACGCCGCTCAGCAGTCCATCGCCATCCATGAATTCCTGTATCCGTTGGTCCAGGGCTACGACTCGGTAGCCCTGCAGGCGGATGTCGAGCTCGGGGGCACCGACCAGAAGTTCAACCTGCTGATGGGGCGTGGGCTTCAGGAGCATCACGGCCAGGCGCCGCAGATCGTGCTGACCATGCCGCTGCTGGAGGGCCTGGATGGCGTCAACAAGATGTCCAAGTCGCTGGGCAACTACATTGGCGTCAGCGAGCCGGCCATCGATATCGTCACCAAGACCATGAAGATCGGCGACGACCTGATGTGGCGCTGGATCGAGCTGCTGAGCTTCGAGATCGGAGCGACCGAAGCGCTCGCATTTAAGAATTCCGTTGCTGGCGGCGAGCTCAACCCGCGCGACGTGAAACTGCGCCTTGCGCGTGAGCTGGCCACCCGCTTCCATGATGCCAGCGAAGCCGAAAAGGCGATTGCAGGTTGGCATGCCGTCGTCACCGGCCAGGGCGATACGTCACTGCTGGAGCTCAAGGACGTCGTGGTGCCGGCAGAAGGCATCCGCATTGCTGCGCTGCTTACCGCTGCCGGCATCACGCCCAGCAATTCGGAGGCCAACCGCAAGCTCAAGGAGCGCGCGGTCAAGGTGGAAGGCGAAGTCGTCGAGGACGCTGCGCTGCAGCTGGCGCCCGGCTTCGAAGGCGTATTGCAGGTGGGCAAGCGCAACTTCGCTCGGATCCGCCTGGTGGTGGGTTGAGCCGGCCTGTCAGGATGCTCTGATGGAAGAGAGGTACACGGGGCGTGAAAATTTCTGCGCACCCCCTTCCCAAAGCCAGTTGAACCC
>NZ_JACVAU010000001.1:265000-267500 GCF_014852005.1 Pseudoxanthomonas sp. PXM03
TGATCCCGCAATGTCCGAATGGGGAAACCCACTGCTTCGGCAGTATCCTGCAGTGAATACATAGCTGCTGGAGGCAAACCCGGTGAACTGAAATATCTAAGTAACCGGAGGAAAAGAAATCAACCGAGATTCCCTGAGTAGTGACGAGCGAACGGGGACCAGCCCTTAAGCTGGATTGGTTTTAGAAGAACAGTCTGGAAAGACTGGCCATAGACGGTGACAGCCCGGTATTCGAAAGGACCTTTTCAGTGAAGACGAGTAAGGCGGGGCACGAGAAACCCTGTCTGAACATGGGGGGACCATCCTCCAAGGCTAAATACTCCTGACCGACCGATAGTGAACCAGTACCGTGAGGGAAAGGCGAAAAGAACCCCGGAGAGGGGAGTGAAATAGATCCTGAAACCGTGTGCGTACAAGCAGTAGGAGCCCGCAAGGGTGACTGCGTACCTTTTGTATAATGGGTCAGCGACTTACTGTTCGTGGCAAGCTTAACCGTATAGGGGAGGCGAAGGGAAACCGAGTCTGATAAGGGCGCATAGTCGCGGGCAGTAGACCCGAAACCGGGTGATCTAGTCATGCCCAGGGTGAAGGTGCCGTAACAGGTACTGGAGGCCCGAACCCACTCCCGTTGCAAAGGTAGGGGATGAGGTGTGATTAGGAGTGAAAAGCTAATCGAACCCGGAGATAGCTGGTTCTCCTCGAAAGCTATTTAGGTAGCGCCTCGTATGAATCTTCTTGGGGGTAGAGCACTGTTATGGCTAGCGGGACATCGCGTCTTAGCAAACCATGGCAAACTCCGAATACCAAGACAGAATGTACGGGAGACACACGGCGGGTGCTAACGTCCGTCGTGAAAAGGGAAACAACCCAGACCCACAGCTAAGGTCCCAAATTTCGTGCTAAGTGGAAAACGATGTGGAAAGGCACAGACAGCCAGGAGGTTGGCTTAGAAGCAGCCACCCTTTAAAGAAAGCGTAATAGCTCACTGGTCGAGTCGGTCTGCGCGGAAGATTTAACGGGGCTAAGCACGAAACCGAAGCTTGGGGTGCATAACTTTGTTATGCGCGGTAGAGGAGCGTTCCGTAAGCCGTTGAAGGTGACTTGAGAAGGTTGCTGGAGGTATCGGAAGTGCGAATGCTGACATGAGTAACGATAATGCGGGTGAAAAGCCCGCACGCCGAAAGCCCAAGGTTTCCTTGCGCAACGTTAATCGACGCAGGGTTAGTCGGTCCCTAAGGCGAGGGCGAAAGCCGTAGTCGATGGGAAGCAGGTTAATATTCCTGCACCTCGCGTGAGTGCGATGGAGGGACGGAGAAGGTTAGGTGTACCGGGCGTTGGTTGTCCCGGGGAAAGGCGGTAGGTTTGGATCTTTGGCAAATCCGGGATCCTTTAAGACCGAGCACCGAGACGAGTCCTTTTGGACGAAGTCACTGATACCACGCTTCCAGGAAAAGCTCCTAAGCTTCAGCTCACGCAGACCGTACCGTAAACCGACACAGGTGGGTAGGATGAGAATTCTCAGGCGCTTGAGAGAACTCGGGTGAAGGAACTAGGCAACATGGCACCGTAACTTCGGGAGAAGGTGCACCCTCTTTGGTGGCCCATGCGGGCTATAGCTGAGGGGGGTCGCAGAAACCAGGCCGCTGCGACTGTTTATCAAAAACACAGCACTCTGCAAACACGAAAGTGGACGTATAGGGTGTGACGCCTGCCCGGTGCTGGAAGGTTAATTGATGGGGTCAGCCGCAAGGCGAAGCTCTTGATCGAAGCCCCAGTAAACGGCGGCCGTAACTATAACGGTCCTAAGGTAGCGAAATTCCTTGTCGGGTAAGTTCCGACCTGCACGAATGGCGTAACGACAGCGGCGCTGTCTCCACCCGAGACTCAGTGAAATTGAAATCGCTGTGAAGATGCAGCGTTCCCGTGGCAAGACGGAAAGACCCCGTGAACCTTTACTATAGCTTTACATTGAACGTTGAGTTCGTCTGTGTAGGATAGGTGGGAGGCTATGAAACCGAGGCGCTAGCTTCGGTGGAGCCAACCTTGAAATACCACCCTGATGTGCTTGACGTTCTAACCTAGGTCCGTAATCCGGATCGGGGACCATGTATGGTGGGTAGTTTGACTGGGGCGGTCTCCTCCCAAAGAG
Organism: Pseudoxanthomonas sp. PXM03; assembly: GCF_014852005.1. Taxonomy (GTDB): domain Bacteria; phylum Pseudomonadota; class Gammaproteobacteria; order Xanthomonadales; family Xanthomonadaceae; genus Pseudoxanthomonas_A. Next base: position 267,150 of record NZ_JACVAU010000001.1, read on the forward strand.
TAACGGAGGAGCTCGAAGGTACGCTCAGCGCGGTCGGACATCGCGCACTGTGTGCAAAGGCATAAGCGTGCTTGACTGCGAGATCGACGGATCAAGCAGGTACGAAAGTAGGACTTAGTGATCCGGTGGTTCTGTATGGAAGGGCCATCGCTCAACGGATAAAAGGTACTCCGGGGATAACAGGCTGATACCGCCCAAGAGTTCATATCGACGGCGGTGTTTGGCACCTCGATGTCGGCTCATCACATCCTGGGGCTGTAGTCGGTCCCAAGGGTATGGCTGTTCGCCATTTAAAGTGGTACGCGAGCTGGGTTCAGAACGTCGTGAGACAGTTCGGTCCCTATCTGCCAT
>NZ_JACVAU010000001.1:270000-1865856 GCF_014852005.1 Pseudoxanthomonas sp. PXM03
TTTTTCAGAGTAAGCCCGTAAAACGGGGCCTTAGCTCAGCTGGGAGAGCACCTGCTTTGCAAGCAGGGGGTCGTCGGTTCGATCCCGACAGGCTCCACCACTGAGAACGACTTTTGGGTCTGTAGCTCAGGTGGTTAGAGCGCACCCCTGATAAGGGTGAGGTCGGTGGTTCGAGTCCTCCCAGACCCACCAAAACCAGGCTGGCTATTACTTCTGAAACCTGCAATCGCACACTAAAAGATTATTTTGAAACGGATCGGCGCTGAAGCCGGCTTCGTGTTCTTTAACAACTTGTGACGTAGCGAGCGTTTTAGATTTTCATCTAGACGTGTCGTTGAGGCTAAGGCGGGGACTTCGAGTCCCTAATAAATTGAGTCGTATGTTCGCGTTGGTGGCTTTGTACCCCACCAGCACGGCATGTAACTCCGAGGCGACTTGGGGTTATATGGTCAAGCGAATAAGCGCACACGGTGGATGCCTTGGCGGTCAGAGGCGATGAAGGACGTGGCAGCCTGCGAAAAGTGTGGGGGAGCTGGCAACAAGCATTGATCCCGCAATGTCCGAATGGGGAAACCCACTGCTTCGGCAGTATCCTGCAGTGAATACATAGCTGCTGGAGGCAAACCCGGTGAACTGAAATATCTAAGTAACCGGAGGAAAAGAAATCAACCGAGATTCCCTGAGTAGTGACGAGCGAACGGGGACCAGCCCTTAAGCTGGATTGGTTTTAGAAGAACAGTCTGGAAAGACTGGCCATAGACGGTGACAGCCCGGTATTCGAAAGGACCTTTTCAGTGAAGACGAGTAAGGCGGGGCACGAGAAACCCTGTCTGAACATGGGGGGACCATCCTCCAAGGCTAAATACTCCTGACCGACCGATAGTGAACCAGTACCGTGAGGGAAAGGCGAAAAGAACCCCGGAGAGGGGAGTGAAATAGATCCTGAAACCGTGTGCGTACAAGCAGTAGGAGCCCGCAAGGGTGACTGCGTACCTTTTGTATAATGGGTCAGCGACTTACTGTTCGTGGCAAGCTTAACCGTATAGGGGAGGCGAAGGGAAACCGAGTCTGATAAGGGCGCATAGTCGCGGGCAGTAGACCCGAAACCGGGTGATCTAGTCATGCCCAGGGTGAAGGTGCCGTAACAGGTACTGGAGGCCCGAACCCACTCCCGTTGCAAAGGTAGGGGATGAGGTGTGATTAGGAGTGAAAAGCTAATCGAACCCGGAGATAGCTGGTTCTCCTCGAAAGCTATTTAGGTAGCGCCTCGTATGAATCTTCTTGGGGGTAGAGCACTGTTATGGCTAGCGGGACATCGCGTCTTAGCAAACCATGGCAAACTCCGAATACCAAGACAGAATGTACGGGAGACACACGGCGGGTGCTAACGTCCGTCGTGAAAAGGGAAACAACCCAGACCCACAGCTAAGGTCCCAAATTTCGTGCTAAGTGGAAAACGATGTGGAAAGGCACAGACAGCCAGGAGGTTGGCTTAGAAGCAGCCACCCTTTAAAGAAAGCGTAATAGCTCACTGGTCGAGTCGGTCTGCGCGGAAGATTTAACGGGGCTAAGCACGAAACCGAAGCTTGGGGTGCATAACTTTGTTATGCGCGGTAGAGGAGCGTTCCGTAAGCCGTTGAAGGTGACTTGAGAAGGTTGCTGGAGGTATCGGAAGTGCGAATGCTGACATGAGTAACGATAATGCGGGTGAAAAGCCCGCACGCCGAAAGCCCAAGGTTTCCTTGCGCAACGTTAATCGACGCAGGGTTAGTCGGTCCCTAAGGCGAGGGCGAAAGCCGTAGTCGATGGGAAGCAGGTTAATATTCCTGCACCTCGCGTGAGTGCGATGGAGGGACGGAGAAGGTTAGGTGTACCGGGCGTTGGTTGTCCCGGGGAAAGGCGGTAGGTTTGGATCTTTGGCAAATCCGGGATCCTTTAAGACCGAGCACCGAGACGAGTCCTTTTGGACGAAGTCACTGATACCACGCTTCCAGGAAAAGCTCCTAAGCTTCAGCTCACGCAGACCGTACCGTAAACCGACACAGGTGGGTAGGATGAGAATTCTCAGGCGCTTGAGAGAACTCGGGTGAAGGAACTAGGCAACATGGCACCGTAACTTCGGGAGAAGGTGCACCCTCTTTGGTGGCCCATGCGGGCTATAGCTGAGGGGGGTCGCAGAAACCAGGCCGCTGCGACTGTTTATCAAAAACACAGCACTCTGCAAACACGAAAGTGGACGTATAGGGTGTGACGCCTGCCCGGTGCTGGAAGGTTAATTGATGGGGTCAGCCGCAAGGCGAAGCTCTTGATCGAAGCCCCAGTAAACGGCGGCCGTAACTATAACGGTCCTAAGGTAGCGAAATTCCTTGTCGGGTAAGTTCCGACCTGCACGAATGGCGTAACGACAGCGGCGCTGTCTCCACCCGAGACTCAGTGAAATTGAAATCGCTGTGAAGATGCAGCGTTCCCGTGGCAAGACGGAAAGACCCCGTGAACCTTTACTATAGCTTTACATTGAACGTTGAGTTCGTCTGTGTAGGATAGGTGGGAGGCTATGAAACCGAGGCGCTAGCTTCGGTGGAGCCAACCTTGAAATACCACCCTGATGTGCTTGACGTTCTAACCTAGGTCCGTAATCCGGATCGGGGACCATGTATGGTGGGTAGTTTGACTGGGGCGGTCTCCTCCCAAAGAGTAACGGAGGAGCTCGAAGGTACGCTCAGCGCGGTCGGACATCGCGCACTGTGTGCAAAGGCATAAGCGTGCTTGACTGCGAGATCGACGGATCAAGCAGGTACGAAAGTAGGACTTAGTGATCCGGTGGTTCTGTATGGAAGGGCCATCGCTCAACGGATAAAAGGTACTCCGGGGATAACAGGCTGATACCGCCCAAGAGTTCATATCGACGGCGGTGTTTGGCACCTCGATGTCGGCTCATCACATCCTGGGGCTGTAGTCGGTCCCAAGGGTATGGCTGTTCGCCATTTAAAGTGGTACGCGAGCTGGGTTCAGAACGTCGTGAGACAGTTCGGTCCCTATCTGCCATGGGCGTTGGAGATTTGAGAGGGGCTGCTCCTAGTACGAGAGGACCGGAGTGGACGAACCTCTGGTGTTCCGGTTGTCACGCCAGTGGCATTGCCGGGTAGCTATGTTCGGAAGCGATAACCGCTGAAAGCATCTAAGCGGGAAGCGCGCCTCAAGATGAGATCTCCCGGGGCACAAGCCCCCTAAAGGAACCATCAAGACTAGGTGGTTGATAGGTCAGGTGTGTAAGTGGGGCAACCCATTGAGCTAACTGATACTAATGATCCGTGTGGCTTGACCATATAACCTCAAGTGGCCTTGGACTCGACGATATCGTCAGAGAAAATCCAATGCCCGCTACGTCACAAGACCCTATGAGAGATTGGCGCCTTAATCCGTTATCTGGATGGCGACGCTCCAACCCTCTCCCTGGTGAAATTAGCGCTGTGGTCCCACCCGTTCCCATCCCGAACACGGAAGTGAAACGCAGCCGCGCCGATGGTAGTGTGGCTTAAGCCATGCAAGAGTAGGTCATCGCCAGGGGCTTTACCCCGAAACCCCCGTCCAATAGGACGGGGGTTTTTTCTTGCGTCGCTTTGGCCAACAATCGATCCTCATCTCACAGGGGGACGATGCATGAAGCGGTGTCGATTGGTCTTTGCGATTGCGCTGATCGTGCCCGGTGCTGGTGCTGCGGCAGAAGGCACGTCGATGGCGGCGCAACGCGTGCATGAAGCCGCGCTGGTGCTTGATACCCATCTGGACACGCCCGCGAATCTGCGGCGCCCCGGATGGAGCATCGCAGACAATCACCAGCATGAAGGCGATCTCTCGCAGGTCGACCTGCCGCGCATGAAGGCTGGCGGGCTGGATGGTGGCTTCTGGGTGATCTACACGGCCCAGGGTGCGCGCGATGACACCGGCAAGCGCGCCGCGCGCGACCATGGTCTCAAGCGTCTCGCCAGTATCCTGGAGATGCTCGCGGCGCATCCTGCCGAGATGGAACTCGCGCTCACCGCGGATGACGCCGAGCGGATCGCGGGTGCCGGCAAGCGCGTGTCGTTCATCAGCATGGAAAACGCCGCGCCGCTGGCGAGTGATCCGACCCTGCTGACGGCTTACCATCGCCTGGGGTTGCGCATGCTCGGCATCACCCATGTGCGCAACAACGATTTCGGCGATTCTTCCACCGATCCGGCAGGTGCCGAGTGGAAGGGGCTCAGTCCGGCTGGACGCGCCCTGGTGGCCGAGGCGAACCGGCTCGGCGTCGTGCTGGATGCGTCGCATGCGAGCGACGCGGTGTTCGACCAGTTGCTCGCGTTGTCTTCGGCGCCGATCGTCTTGTCGCATACGAGTGCGGATGCGATCTACGACCATCCGCGCAATATCGACGACGCGAGAATCCGCCAGCTCGCGGCGAAAGGCGGGGTGATCCACGTCAATGCTTACGGCGGCTACCTGGTCGACATCCCGAAGATTCCGGAACGCGAAGCGGCGATGGAAAGCCTGTCGAAGAAGTTCGGCTCGGAAAGCCGGCTGCCGGCGGATCGCGTGGCGGACTATCTGGCCGAGCGCCGCGCAATAGAAGCGCGGTATCCCACCAGGCGTGCCACGTTCGACGAATACATGGCACACCTGCTGCACATCCTGAAGGTTGCTGGCGTGGATCATGTCGGCATCGGCGCAGACTGGGATGGCGGCGGTGGCGTCGTTGGCCTGGAAGATGTCAGTGCCCTGCCACGGATCACCGAAGCACTGCTGGCGGCAGGCTACTCCGAAGTGGACATCCGGAAAATCTGGGGAGGCAACCTCCTGCGCGTATTGCGGCAGGCGCAGGAGGGCGCCGCGCCCCCGGCATCTCCATGATCGCAAGGGTGCACTGCCGATACTCTTCGACGACCGCTCCGCTGTGGGTGAATCGATGCGGTGGGTCAGGACGCCCTCGCCCTCGCGGGTGAGCACGGGCAGGGCAGAGACATGGGTGAATCCATCACGCCGCGACGCTTCGTTGCAGGCCTTCCTCTCGACATTCCCCAGCACTGGTTGCCGGGCAACGAAGTGGTTTCGTCGCTGCTCAACGCATACACCATCCTGGTGCCCGCGAACGAAGCCTTCTATATCCGCACGCTCAATGCGTGCATGCGGCATGTCGCCAACGACGCACTGCGCGAGCGCTGCCAGACGTTCATCCGGCAGGAGGCGCAACATGGAGTGGCGCACAAGCGCTACTGGGACAACCTGGATGCGCAGGGATACGCATACCGTGGCTTCGAGCGTGCGGTGGATCGTGTCATCTTCCGCACGATGGACCGCTACGCGCCGCTGTGGCTACGTGTCTCGCTTGTAAGTTGCGTTGAACACATCAACGCATTCCTGGGCTATGAGTTCCTGTCGCAGTCGATCCTGGTCGAGGCAGATCCAAGCGTGCGCGACCTGATGGAATGGCACTTCGCCGAAGAGATCGAGCACCGTGCAGTTGCGTTCGATCTGCTGCAGGTGATTGCGCCTCGCTACGCGGTGCGCTTGCTGGGTGCGCTGACGACAACCACGCTGTTCTACGCCTTGATGATCGGCATGGCGGCGTCACTGTTGGTCCAGGATCGCTTGTTGTGGAGAAAGGCCTCCTGGCGGCAGGTGGCCCATCACTTCGGGAAGGGGCATGGGATGGCGCGCCGCACCCTTCGTCACCTGCGCGAGTACCTGCGTCGGGACTTCCATCCTTCGCGTTTGGAGGGTGCCGACGACCTTGCCGCCCAGGTGCTGGCGAGGCAGGCTCGGAAAGCGCCGCCGACCGTCGTGGCGGTGTCCTCCCGAACCTGAACGCCAGATCGCCGGGGCGGGTGGCAGATTTCCGAACTATCTGGGCATTACGTGATCCGGGATCGCCAAGTAATTGATAGGGCAGGAATATTCCTGGATTAGTCCGCCGGAGGGAGATTGTTGCAGACGTAGGACAATGGGGAACTTCCCTGGTGGTTAGCAGTCGAACCCCCCGACTGCTAACATCCCTGCCCATGAGCCAGAACACTCCTACTACCGCCCTGGTCACCAACAGCCTGCCGATTCCCAGTGCCCTGGGTTCGCTGGACGCCTACATCAGTGCCGTGCACCAGATCCAGGTGCTGTCGGTCGAGGACGAGCGAGCGCTCGCCCACCGTTATCGCGAGGATGAAGACCTCGACGCGGCGCGCGAGCTGGTGCATTCGCACCTGCGCTTCGTGGTGCATGTCGCCCGCGGTTACAACGGCTACGGCCTGCCGCTGGGGGATCTGATCCAGGAAGGCAACATCGGCCTGATGAAGGCCGTGAAGCGTTTCGATCCCGACATGGGTGTGCGCCTGGTGAGTTTCGCGGTGCACTGGATCCGTGCCGAGATGCACGAGTTCATTCTGAAGAACTGGCGCATCGTGAAGGTCGCCACGACCAAGGCGCAGCGCAAGTTGTTCTTCAACCTGCGCAAGTCCAAGACACGCCTGGGCTGGATGAATGCCGAGGAAGTCAGCGTCATCGCCAAGGACCTCAACGTGTCCGAGCGCGAAGTGCTGGAGATGGAAGCGCGCCTGTCTGGTCGTGACATCGGTTTCGACGCCTCTTCTGACGAGGACGAGGATCATGCCCCGCCTTCGCCGGCCAGCTACCTGGTCGCCCACGATGAGGATCCTTCGCAGGCCTACGAGCGTGCGGACAGCGAAGACAACCAGATGGAACTGCTGCGCGAGGGTCTCGCGAATCTGGATGAGCGTTCGCGCGACATCATCAAGCGCCGCTGGCTGGATGGCGAAAGCAAGATCACGCTGCAGGAACTTGCCGACGAGTACGGCATTTCCGCCGAGCGTGTCCGCCAGGTGGAAGCCAATGCGCTGAAGAAGATGAAGGCGCTGTTCGCGGCCTGACCCGGCATCGCGTCAGCGTACTGAAGAGGCCCCGTGAGGGGCCTCTTTTCGTTTGCAAGGTTCATCGATCGACGGAAGTGTGATCCACTACGCCGCGATCCGCCTCAGGCGGCAACATAAAGGAGCAGGGCATGGCGTGGGGCAACAAGCGGCAGTGGGTACTCGCGTTGGCATTGGCATGCGGCATGGGGGCGGGCGCGGGCGGCACGCCGGCCATGGCGGCCGAAACCGGCAACACCAAATCCTCCGGCGAAACGCGCGGCGTGAGTTTCAGCATCGATCGCGAGGAATACGACGCGCAGGCGCGCGCCGCGATGCAGATCGATCCGGTGGTGTCCGCGCAGCTTGGCGCGATTCGCAAGGTAGTGCTGGACGATGCCGCGAGCATGGACCAGCCCGGCCCCGACGTCCTGGTGTTCGATGTCGAGGGCAGCCGCGGCAAGGGGCGCGTCACCGCACGCTTCATCACCGTCAGTGCGACGGAGGAGGCGCTCGGCCCCGGCGTTCTGGTGATGTCGGACGGCACCAAGCACGTGATCGAAGGCGACGCCGACGCGTTGGCTGCGGAAGACGACCACCATGGGCACGACCACGATGAGGACGTCGGGGCGGGCGCCGACCTCTTCACCCGTCAGGCGCAGGAAGCCGCGCAGCGGTATCCGCTGATCCGCCAGCACATCGGCCAGATCACGACGTTCGAGATCGACACGGAGGCTACCGGTGCCGCGCCGGGCATGAACACCTTCGTGTTCGACGTGGTGGGCGACAAGGGCCGTGGGCGATTGGAAGCGGACTTCATCACCGTCAGCGCCGAGACCGAACGCCTCGGCAAGGGCGTGCTGACGCTGGCCAATGGCCGCCGCTTGCCGTTCGAAGGCGAGCCGCGTGGTGAAGACGAGCCCGCCGATGACGCGGGCGTCGATGACATGTTCGGCGACATGCAGGACAACATCTTCACCCGCCAGGCGCGCGTCGCCGTGCAGCGCTACCCGCTGGTGCAGCAGCACATCGGCACGCTCGCCTCGTTCGAATTCGACCTGGCCGCCACGGGCGAGGCCGAGGGTGCCAACGAGTTCGTGTTCGCACTGGCGGGCGACAAGGGCCGTGGCCGCATCCTCGCGGAATTCATCACCGTGGACGCCGACACCGAGCGTCTCGGCAAGGGCGTGCTGACGCTCGCCGATGGCCGCGAGATTGCGTTCGAGGGCGAGGCGCCGATGGAGGGCGAACTGGCGTCGCCGCGCATCGATACGGATCGTGGCGAGGTGCCCGACACGTTCGCGCGGCAGGATGGCATCTTCGTGCTGCAGGCCAACGCGGCGATGCAGGCGCATCCGGTCGTGCAACGCCACATCGGTGACATCCGCGAGGCGGCCTTCGACCGTGACGCGTCCTGGGCAGCGGAAGGCGAGCTGTATGTCTTCGACCTGAAAGGCAGCAAGGGCGCGGGCCGCCTCGAGGCCGAATTCATCACGGTCGATGCGGACAGCGAGCGCATCGGCGACGGCGAGCTGGTCATGGCCGACGGCAAGCGCTATCCGCTGGACCCGAAGTAGGCCGGACAAGATCCGGATAGCGCCGCCTCAAGGGCGGCACGAACATGGCATCCCGTTTCCCGCAGCGTGATGCCATGTCGTTCGTGATCCGCGGGCTGTCGCCCGAACCCTTCCGTCCTCTGTTCGCACTCGACGCCGCCGCACTGGCGGCACGCAACATCCGTCGCGTCGTCGCCGATGCCGACCGAGGCTTTCCCTGCCGCGTCACGCTGCAGGATGCGCAGCAGGGCGAGACCCTGTTGCTGCTTCCCTACCTGCACCACGATGTCGCCGGTCCGTATCGCGCCAGTGGGCCGATCTACGTGCGCGAAGCGGCGCTGCATATCCATGCCGCCGAATACCACGACACATTGCCGCCGTCATTCCCGCGCCGGTTGCTGTCGCTACGGGCCTATGACGAGGACGGTCTGATGCGGGACGCCGAGGTGGTGGAAGGAGCGAACGCGTCACCGCACCTGCAGCGTCTGCTCGACGCGCCCGGTGTCGCCTATCTGCACGTGCATAACGCACGTCCCGGCTGCTACGCCTGCCGCGTCGATCCCGGCTGATCCTCGTCCTTGCCGAGGATGATCCGCGCGCCGCGCTGGTAGCTCCAGTACGCCCAGCACCAGTTCAGCAGCACGACCAGGCGGTTGCGGAAGCCGATCAGGAAGAACACGTGCGCGGTCAGCCAGAACCACCACGCCAGCAGCCCGGAAAATTTCAGCCGGCCGAAATCCACCACCGCCGCCATCCGCCCGATGGTCGCGAGGTTGCCATAGTCCTGGTAGCGGAACGCGCCGGGCGCCGGACCACCCGACAGTCGCGCACGCAGCACCTGCGCCACGTGCCGGCCCATCTGTTTCGCCGCCGGCGCCACGCCGGGCACCGGACGCCCGTCCGAGGTCACGGCGGCGAGATCTCCCGCGACGAAGATGTCCGGATGTCCCGTGACGCTGAGATCGGGCTGCACCGGCACGCGGCCAGCGCGATCCAGTGGCACGTCCAGCGAGCGCGCCAGCGGTGATGCCGCCACACCGGCTGCCCACACCACCGTCTTCGCCGGCACGAAGGCGTCGCCCAGCCGGTAACCCTCGTCGGTGATGTCGCTGACCGGCGTGCCGGTCACGACCTCGACGCCCAGTTTTTCCAGCTGCCTGCGCGCCTTTTCCGACAGTGCGGGGGGAAACGATGCCAGCACGCGCGGTCCCGCTTCCACCAGTCGCACGCGCGCCTGCGAGGGGTCGATGCGGCGGAATTCGTTCTTCAGCGTATGCCGCGCGATCTCCGCCAGCGTGCCCGCCAGTTCGACCCCGGTCGGTCCGCCGCCGACGACCGCGAAGCTCAGCCAGGCGGCGCGCCTGCCTGGATCGGTCTCTGCCTCCGCACGCTCGAACGCGAGCAGCAGGTGACGTCGCAATTGCAGCGCATCATCCAGCGTCTTCAGGCCCGGTGCGTGTCGCGCCCATTCGTCGTGACCGAAGTAAGCGTGCGTCGCGCCCGTGGCCAGCAGCAACGAGTCGAACATGATCGTCGTGCCGTCCGCCAGGACGACCTGCTTTGCATCCGGCTCGATCGATGCAACGTCGGCCAGCCGTACTTCGACGTTCTCCTGTTTGCGCAGGATGTGGCGCAGCGGCGCGGCGATATCGGGTGCGGACAGCCCGGCGGTGGCCACCTGGTAGAGCAGGGGCTGGAACAGATGGTGGTTGTGGCGGTCGATCAGGGTGATGCGTACCGGCGCGGAAGCCAGCGCACGCGTGGCCCAGAGCCCGGCGAAGCCGCCGCCGACGATGACGAGATGGTGTCCTGCTTGCATGCCGTCTCCTGCTGCCATGGTCGCGTGGCGCCGTCGCGGATTGTCGCACGCGCCGTATCCGGGGCGCGCAGGATCATTCCGGATCGCGATCGATGAGCGAGGTCTTGCGCGTATCGGGCATCCACAGGTACACCAGCAGCGAGCATGCGATGCACGCCGTGACATACCAGTAGAAGCCGGTTTCGTGGCCGATGTCCTTGAACCAGAGCGCGACCATGTCGGCGGTGCCGCCGAAAATCGCCACGGTCAGCGCATAGGGCAAGCCGACGCCGAGGGCGCGGATCTCGACAGGAAACATCTCCGCCTTCACCACTGCGTTGATCGCGGTGTAGCCGCTGAGGATCACCAGCGCCGCCATCAGCAGCCAGAATGCCTGCGCCGGGCTCGAGACCGTCTGCAGCGTCGACAGGATCGGCCACGTGCACAGCGTTCCCAGCACACCGAAAGCGATGAGGATGCGCCGGCGTCCGATCCGGTCCGACAGCGCGCCGACCACCGGCTGCAGCAGCATGAAGAAGAACAGCGTCGAGGCGTTGATCAGGCTGGCCGTCTGGCTCGCCATGCCGGCGCTGTTGACGAGGAATTTGTGCACGTAGGTCGTGTACGTATAGAACGCGAGCGTCCCACCCATCGTCAGTCCGACCACCGCGAGCACCGCACGCGGGTGTTGCATCAGGGCACGCAGCGTGCCCTGCGCTTCCTGCAGGTCCGGCGTGCCCGCGGCCTCGCGGCGGGAGAACGATTCGGTTTCCACCATGTTCCGGCGCAGCCACAACGCCACCAGCGCCGCCGCGGCGCCGATCGCGAACGGGATGCGCCAGCCCCATTCGCGCAGCTGCCCGTCGGTCAGGAATACGCGCTGCAACGCGATCAGTACGGCCAACGCGATCAGGTGGCCCATCACCAGCGTGACGTACTGGAAGCTGGACCAGAAGCCGCGATGCCCGCGCGTGGCCATCTCGCTGAGATAGGTCGCCGATGTGCCGTATTCGCCGCCGACGGACAGGCCCTGCAGCAGCCGCGCCATCACCAGCAGGATCGGTGCCGCCACGCCAATGGTCGCGTAGCCTGGCGTGCAGGCGATGATCAGCGAACCGCCGCACATCATCACCACCGACAGCATCAGCGCGCGCCTGCGGCCATGACGATCGGCGTAACGCCCCAGCAGCCAGCCGCCAAGCGGGCGCATCAGGAAGCCCACTGCGAAGATCGCGGCGGTCTTCAGCAACTGGCTGGTGCGGTCGCCACCGGGGAAGAACACGTCGGCGAAGTACAGCGAGAATGCCGCGTAGACGTACCAGTCGTACCACTCCACCAGGTTGCCGACCGAGCCGCTGAAGATGCTGCGCAGGCGGCGCGCGGGCGTCATGGCAGCGTGTGTGTCGGCGCTCATCAGTAGAGGTCCATCGGGTCGATGTCGAGCGACCAGCGCGTACGGCGCGCTTCCGGCATGGCATGGATCTGCGGCAACGCGAGGTCGAGTGCGCGGTGCAGCGTGCGGCGTTCCGGCGAGGACAGCAGCAATTGCACGCGGTGCAGGCCGGCGCGGCGTGGCATCGGTGCGGGCAGGGGGCCGTGCATTTCCAGGGTGGCGTCCTGTGCGCGCAGGCTCTGCTTGGCGGCCTGCAGGAACTGGTGCGCGGCATCCACGTGCTGGGCTTCCGCACGCAGCAGGGCCAGATGTGCGAACGGTGGGAAGCCCGCCATCCGGCGTTGCTCCAGCTCTGCGTCGGCGAAGGCGTGGTAGCCGCCGGTGATCAGCGTGTTCAACAGCGGATGATCGGGGTGATGCGTCTGCAGCCACACATCGCCGCGCTTGCCGGCGCGCCCGGCGCGCCCCGCGACCTGGATCAGCTGCTGGGCGAGCTTCTCGCCCGCACGGAAGTCGGTGGAAAACAGGCCCTCGTCCACGCCGACCACCGCCACGCGCGTGAGGTGCGGCAGGTCGTGGCCCTTGGCCAGGATCTGCGTGCCCACCAGAATGCCGGGCGCATCGCCCAGCCTGGCCAGTTGTTGCGCCAGCCCATCACGCTTCTGCGTGGTGCCGCGGTCCACCCGCAGCACCGGCACGTCGGCGAACAGGTCGGACAGCGTTTCCTCCAGCCGCTCCGTGCCGATCCCCTGCGGTTGCAATGCCAGGCCGCCGCAGTCGGGGCATGCCGGGGGGGCGGCCTGCCGCGCGCCGCAGTGATGGCACTGCAGGCGCTTGCCGCCCGCATGTACCGTCATCGCGCTGTCGCAGCGCTTGCAGTGCGCGCTCCAGCCGCAGTCGTGGCACAGCAGCACCGGGGCGTACCCGCGGCGGTTCTTGAACACCAGTACCTGGCCATCCGCCTCCAGCGCCTGGCGGATGGCCTGCAGCGTGTCGGGCAGCAGGCCGGCCTGCTGCGGTCGCTTGCGCATGTCCAGCACGCGCACGCCGGGCGGTTGCGCCTCGCCCGCGCGCCGCGACAGGCGCAGGTGCGCGTAGCGGCCGCTGCGCGCGTTGTGCAGCGTCTCCAGCGATGGCGTGGCGCTGCCCAGCACCACCGGCACGTCCAGCGCCTTGCCGCGCACCAGCGCGAAGTCGCGAGCGTGGTAGCGGATGCCGTCCTGCTGCTTGTAGCTGCCGTCGTGTTCTTCGTCGATCACGATCAGGCCGGCCTCCGGCAACGGGGTGAACACCGCCGAACGCGTGCCCACGATCACCCGTGCCTCACCACGCAGGCAGGCGGCCCAGGTACGGGCGCGCTCGCCATCGTTGAGGCCGGAGTGCAGCGCATGCACGGGCACCCCTAGGCGCTCGCGGAAGCGCGCCAGCGTCTGCGGCGTCAGGCCGATCTCCGGCACCAGCACCAGCGCTTGGCGTCCACGAAGCAGGCAGTCGGCGATCGCGTGCAGGTAGACCTCGGTCTTGCCGCTGCCGGTCACCCCGTCCAGCAGCAGGGCACCGAAGCCGGTCGTGCCGATGATCGTCTCGGCCGCGACGCGCTGTTCGTCGTTGAGCGCCGGACCAGGCCGGGGCGAAGGGGGCGTCGTCGTGGCGGGCGCGGCGACGCGTTCGGCCAGCCCGCGCCTGGCGAGGTCTCGTGCGGTGGCGCGCCCGGCATCCACGTGCAGGTCCAGCACGTCCTCGTCGAGCGAGGCGTGTGCGGCCAGCAGGTCGGCCAAACGCCGTGGCCGGCTGCCGGCGCGCAGGCGATCCTGCTGGGTGCGGCCGGCTTCCGTCAGGCGCCAGTGCCAGGCGTGGGTGTCCGGCAGGGGCTCGCCCTGGCGCAACTGGACCGGCAGGGCCGTCGCGACCACCTCGCCCATCGGCGCGTGCGTATAGCGGCCCAGCCAGTGCAGCGAGTCGAGCAGTTCCCCGTGCAGCAGGGGGCTGGCATCGAGCAGCGCCTCGGCGTGGCGAAGCTCCAGATCCGGGTCGGCCGGCTGCCCGACGCCGGCCACGAAGCCGGTCAGCGCACGGTTGCCGAACAGCACCTTGACCCGCTTGCCCACGTCCTCCGGCGAGGCGGCGTGGCCGGGCGGGGGCAGGTAGTCGAACAGCCGTGGCAGAGGGACCGGCAGCGCGACCTGGAGGACGGAAACGGGCGACATTGTGTGCAGTGTATCGGCCCCTCCCGGCGGGGGCACATCTCGCGCAGTTGCGGTGATGTCCTGTCAAAATCTTGACGAAAATCACGCAAGTGCCCATCCCACAAGGGGATTCCGATTTATCCACACCAGCTGTGGATAAATCTGTGCATGGCGAGATTGCTTCACGGCGCGATGACGGTCCTGCAAGCCTCGGTGCCACCTTGGCGAAAAAAGCGCCATCCCTGTATTTTTCAATGAAATCATGCAGTTGCCCGTGAAACCCGATTGACACAATGTCCTGACGGGGGAGTCCCGGGCCTGGCATGACGGTTTGGTGACCGCTGTGCACAACGTTTTTCGCGGAAAGCCTTGTGCGGCCGAAGAGAGCAGGTTCCGGCGCGATGTCAAGCGTCCATACGGGCCCGCAGGCTGACTATGATCGGGTCGTCCGCAACCGGTTTCGCCATGGCTCCCACCCCCGCTTCCGACCCGCCGCCCGCCGCCCTTGCCGCCTTCCTGCGGGGGTGCGAACGCCGGGGCGCGGTGTTCGCCGCGCTCCAGTGCGGAGACCCCGACCGTGGCGACGTCGCCCTGGCGGCGGCATTGCGCGCGTTCCGTGCCAAGGCGGCGGCGCTGCCGATGGCGGACTGGCCGGTGCGCTTCTGGTCGCTGCTCGCCGCCACCCCGCAACTGCGGGCGGACGGCGCGTACGCGCACTGGTCGGGTTCGCTTGCGGCCCTGGCGGCACCGGCGCCTGCCGACCGCGCCGCCCTGCTGCTGCGGCTGGCAGGCGGCCTGCAGGAGGCCGAGGCCGCCGAAGCGCTCGGCATCGACGGCCCGGCCTATCGCGATGCCTTGGCCCGTGCCTGTCCGCGTGATGCGACCGGGCAGCCCGACGCTGCCGGATGGCGTGCGCTGGCGGAAGCCATCCAGCAACACCTGCGCGACCTGTCTCCTGACCGTCTCGCCACACTGGCTCGCCTGCGGGAGGACGCCCTTGCCGGCACGCGCCCCGTGCCGCCGGTGGCGAAGCCCGCTGCGCTGGCCGTGACGGCTCCTCCGCGCCGCCGACGCTGGCATTGGAGCCTGCTCGCGGTGCTCCTGTTGCTGGCGGCTGCTGCGGCAGGGTGGTGGTGGGACAGGCAGGACGCCCCGCCGCCGTCTGGCACGGCAGGGGTCCCGGCGGGCGGCGACGGCGCGCTGGCGCTGCCTCCGGATCCGGTGATCGCCGTGGCCGAACTGCCGGCTGCCGACGCCCCTGCCGTGCGCTCCGACGCTGCGATGGCGCCGCACGAACATGCGGACTTCGCGCTGCTCGCCGATGCCGACGAGGAGGCCCTCGCCCGCGAGGCGGACTTCCTGGCCTGGTACGTGGCCGGCGCAGGCACGCCTCAAACGCCTGCCGTGGAGGATGACGATGCGGCGCGTTGAGATGCGGATGGCTCTACTCGGCGCCGTGGGTCTGGTGGTCTCGATCGCCGGCATCGCCGTCTCCGCCGCGCAGGACGCCGCCGCCGGCGCGCGCTGGCAGGCGATGTCGCCGGCGGCGCAGGCGGCGTGGCAGCAACGGCGCATCGCGTGGGATGCGCTGCTCCTGCACGAACGCGAAGACCGTCGCGCGCGCTACGCCGCCTGGCGTTCACTGGACGAAGTACAGCGCGCGCGGTTGCGCGCCGCGGCCGCCGAGGTCGCCGCGCTGCCGCCGGAACACCAGGCTGCCCTGCGCACGCAGTTCGCCGTGCAGGATGCGATGCAGCGCAACGGATGGCGCTTGGGGCCGGCGCTCGGTGCTGACTGGCCGCGCCTGCAACCCTTGTTCGCCTACGTACCGCCCGGCGAGCGCGACGCGGCGCTCTCGGTGCTGCACCAGCTCGACGCGGAGCAACGGGACGATCTGGCCGCGCTGGCGCAGCGCTTGCCGCCGCAGGACCGGGATGCGTTCCGTCGTGAACTGCTGGCGGTGCCTGTCAGCCAGCGGCGCGCATGGCTGCGGCACCAGCGTGATCGCTAGCCAGGAGCACAGAACACCGGATCCCGTTCGTGGTTCGACGGGCTCACCACGAACGGCATGCAAGGCGACGTGCCTGCATGGCGGCGCCGTGCGGCGTTTCCCTACGCATTCACCAGGCTGGTCAGGGACAGCAGGACCATGGCCGTGACGACGAGCATGAAGTACAGCATGCCCAGCGCGAGGTACTTCACCAGCGTGACGACCGGGTGCTGGCGATAGACGCGCTGCTGCATCCAGAACAGGTACACCGGCATCCAGCACATGATCAGCAGCTCGGCCAGCCACACGGGCGCGCGTGCCACGGTCGCCTGCGCGGGCAGCAGGCTGTCGATGAAGGACAGGGCGAAGAACGCCAGCACGCACAGGCACAGGTAGGCGTGACTGTAGAGCGCCACCACCAGGTGTTCCAGGTACACACGGCGTGTACCGATGTACGCCAGCTTCAGCAGCAGCGCGAACACCGGCACCAGCACGAACAGCGCCGATGGAACCGACCCCATCATGGTGTTCTTGAACAGCTCGGGGTCTTTCTGCAGGCGCGGGATGTTGTCCTGCGCCCGCGCGATCTTCTTGTTCAACCAGCGGTTGCCGAACGCCGGCAGCCAGTCCACCCGGATCGGATTGTCGGTCGGATGCCACGGCTTTCCGTTCTGCGAGAACAGCGAGCCGGTGGAGTCCGGCATCGGCCCGCCCTCCGGAATCCGGTCGGGTTCGGCCAGCGCCGGATGATCCGGCTGCAGTGCGGCGATGCGCGCGCGTGCCCGCGCCTGGGTGCCGCGGATGTTGTCTTCCACGCGGCCGCGCGCGAAGGCGAGCGGCGGCGGGATGGTGGCGCGCGCGGCCAGCAGCCCGTCGATGGTCCGGTCGCGCAGGCGCACCACTTCGTCGGGGTCGGTCAACGATTCGAAGTCGACGCCTTCGTCCCCCGCGCCCGTCACTTTGACCGTCGTGCCGCCCTTGCCGTCCGCCACGGCTGGCGGGCTCAGCACATCGCCGCTGCCCATGGCGAACTTGCCCACGAAGAACGTCAGCACGCTGAGGACGACGAACAGCCGCAGCGGCGCCACGAAGGGCGCGCGATGGCCTGACAGGTAGGCGTTCGCCAGCTTGCCCGGCGACATCAGTGTGCGCAGGGTGCGGAAGATGCGGCCGTCCAGGTGCCAGAACGACTCGAAAACTTCTTCCACCGCATGCCCGAAGCTGCGCAACGGGTTGTGCGAGGTCTGTCCGCAGGCATGGCAGAACTCGCCCTGCAGCGGTGTATGGCAGTTCTCGCACGCGCTGGCGTGCACGGCATCGTGCGATGGGGTCATGGGGCGTTCGGGTGGCGCGGCGGGCTAGCGGGTAAGATACCGGCCTCCCGTGACCCGGTGCCAGCGCGAATCCGCGCGGCCGCAGTCCGGCGGTTGATCCCATGTCCCGTTCCCCCTCCCCGACCCCGCGCTTCGGACAGGAAGTGCGCGCCACAGGCACGCTCGCGTTGCCGCTGGTGCTGGGCCACGTCTCCACCGGTCTGATCGGCTTCGTCGACAACGTCATCGCCGGCCACCACGCCACCCAGACGCTGGCGGCCGTCACCGTGGGTACCGCGTTGCTGTGGCTGCCCATGATGGTGCCGATCGGTACGCTGATCTCGCTGACGGCGTCCGTGTCGCAGCTGGATGGCGCGAAGCGGCGCGACGAGATCGCGCCGCTGTTCCGCCAGGCGCTGTGGCTGTCGCTGGGGCTGGGCCTGCTGATGTTCGCCTTCCTGAGTGCCGCGCCCTACGCGCTGACCGCGTTCGGCATCACGCCCGACATCATTCCCGGTGCGACGGCGTTCCTGCACGGCATCCGCTGGGGCGTGCCGGCGCTGACGTTCTACTTCTGCATGCGCTATCTGAGCGAAGGCACGCACTGGACGCTGCCCACGATGATCCTGGGCTTCGGCGGCCTGCTGGTGCTGGCGCCGGTGGGCTACGTGCTGACGTTCGGCAAGCTCGGGTTCCCGGAGATGGGCGCAGGCGGGTTGGGCATCGCCTCGGCGCTGACCATGTGGCTGCAGGCCATCGCGTTCGCGATCTACCTGGCGCGCGCGCGCCGCTTCGCCGACCTGCAGCTGTTCGCGCATTTCGAGCCGCCGCGTCGCGAACCCATTCTGCAACTGCTGCGCACCGGCCTGCCCATCGGCATCACCGTGCTGATGGAAGGCAGCCTCTTCATCGTCACCGCGCTGCTGATCGCGCGCCTGGGCGCTACGCCCGCCGCCGCGCACCAGATCGCCATCAACGTGTCGGCGCTGTGCTTCATGATCCCGATGGGCGTGGCCGAGGCCACCACCGTGCGCGTGGGCCATGCGGTCGGTTCGGGCGACGTGGCCGGCATCCGCCGCGCCGCGCACGCGGGCTACGTCATCGTGCTGGCCACGCAGGCCATGTCGGCGTTGTTCCTGCTGCTGGGCCATGACCTGGTGGTGGCGCTGTATACCGATGACCTGGCCGTGGCCGCCCTCGCCGGCACCCTGCTGCTGTTTGCCGCCGCCTTCCAGTTCCCCGATGGCATCCAGGTGCTGTCCGCCGGTGCACTGCGCGGGCTGAAGGACACCCGCGTGCCGATGTGGCTGGCGGTCGCGGCCTATTGGGGCCTGGGCATGCCGCTGGGCGCCGGGCTTGGCCTGGGCCTGGGCTGGGGACCGCAGGGCATGTGGCTGGGCCTGATCGTGGGCCTGACCGCCGCCGCCGTGCTGCTGGGCTGGCGCTTTCAGCGCAGCAGCCTGCGCTGGACCGCCGCCACGCCCGCAGCTTCCGCACGGTGACCAACGGGGCATGTAAGCCCCGCAGGCACACGCTACAGTGACCCCAGTTTCCCGGAGTTCCCCATGAGCCAAGTCGCACCTGCACCCCGCCGCAGCCCGATCACCACGTTCTTCGTCGGCCTGTGGGACGTGATGAACTTCACCCGCAAGCTGGTCCTCAACCTGATCTTCTTCGGGCTGCTGTTCCTGATCTTCATCGTGTTCGTCATCGCCGCCGGCAGTGGCGGGGTGAAGCCGCTGATGGAGCGCACCACCTTCGTGCTGGCGCCGGAAGGCCGCCTGGTGGAACAGTTCACCGCCGACCCCGCCACCCGCGCGCTGGCCAAGGCGTTCGGCGACAAGAGCGCCGAGGAAGTGCAGCTGCGCGACCTGCTGCGCGCCATCGAGGCCGCGCAGAAGGACGAGAAGATCGAACGCATGCTGCTGCGCGTGGACCAGCTGCAGCCCACCGGCTACGCCTCGCTGCGTGAAGTCGCCGCCGCGCTGGCGAAGTTCCGCGCCTCGGGCAAGCAGATCGTCGCCTTCGGCGAGAACGTCAGCCAGACCCAGTACCTGCTGGCCGCGCAGGCCAACGAGGTCTACATCGACCCGATGGGCAGCCTGATGCTCGAGGGCCTGGGCCGCTATCGCCAGTACTACCGCCAGGGCTTGCAGGAGAAGCTGGGCGTGGACGTGCACCTGTTCAAGGTGGGCGAATACAAGTCCGCGGCCGAACCGTACGTGCTGGACGCTGCATCGAAGGAAGCCAAGGAAGCCGACCTGTACTGGATGAACGACGTCTGGCAGCGCCTGCTTGCCGACATCGCCAAGGTGCGCAAGACCACGCCCGAGGCGCTGGCCGCCGGCATCGACACCATGCCCGAAGGCATCGCCGCCGCCGGTGGCGACCTGGCCAAGTACGCCCTGCAGCAGAAGCTGGTGGACGGCCTGAAGACGCAGGAAGAAGTCGAGAACCTGCTGATCGAGCGCGGCGTGGCCGACGAGGATTCCGACACCGGCTTCCGCGCCATCGGCCTGGCCGGTTACCTGCCCCAGCTCGATGCCAGGACGAACCCCTTGGACAAGCGCCCGCAGGTGGCCGTGGTGGTCGCGGAAGGCGAGATCACCGACGGCGACCAGCCGGCCGGCCGCGTCGGTGGCCTGTCCACCTCGGCACTGCTGCGCGAGGCACGCGACGACGAGGACGTGAAGGCCGTGGTGCTGCGAGTGGATTCGCCCGGTGGCGGCGTGTATGCCTCCGAACAGATCCGCCGCGAAGTGGCCGCGCTGAAGAAGGCCGGCAAGCCGGTGGTCGTCTCGATGGGCGACCTGGCCGCATCGGGCGGCTACTGGATCAGCATGAATGCCGACCGCATCTATGCCGACCCGTCCACCATCACCGGTTCCATCGGCATCTTCGGCCTGATCCCCACCGTGCCGCGCACGCTGGAGAAGATCGGCGTGCGTACCGACGGCGTGGGCACCACCCGCTTCGCCGGCGCGTTCGACATCAGCCGCCCGTTGGACCCGGCCGTGGGCCAGGTGATCCAGTCGGTCATCGACAAGGGCTACGCCGACTTCACCGGCAAGGTCGCCGAGGCGCGCAAGAAGCCGGTCGAAGAGATCGACGCGGTGGCACGCGGCCGCGTGTGGAGCGGTGCGCAGGCCAAGGAACGTGGCCTGGTCGATGAACTGGCTGGTCTGGATGCGGCCCTGGCCGATGCCGCCAAGCGCGCCAAGCTGGGCGAACCCGACAAGTACCGCGTGCGCTACATCGAGAAGATGTCCTCGCCGTTCTCGCAGTTCATGGGCGGCTTCGCCGGCAGCCGCCTGGGCTCGGCGTGGTTGAAGGACTCCGACTTCGCCCGCGCCCTGCTGGCGCGCAGCCTGCCGGAGATGGAAGCACAGCTGCGTTTCGTCGACGAAGCCGTCAACGACCGCCACGGTGCCCCGGTGAAGAGCCTGGCGTACTGCTTCTGCGGGTTCTGAACCTCATCGTCATCGCCTGATCGACGGGCCGCGCGGGACACCGCGCGGCCCGTTGCGTTTGCGGCATCGCCTGCCACGCAGGTGACGGGTGCGCCGGGTCTGGACGCCGATGCATGGCGCCATCGCCACAGCCGTGGCCCGGCGCAACGCGGCGGATACCGCCTGCGGACCGCCTTGCACGGGGTGCAGGATCACCCGGCTGGCAATGAATATATGAAACATATATGATTCATGTATTCCGTTCCCTTTCAAGGCACCTCCATGGGCATCGTCAACATCGACGACGCGCTGCACGACCAGCTCCGCCGCGCCTGCACCGTCAGTCACCGCTCGATCAATGCGCAGGCCAACTTCTGGATCAAGGTCGGGATGCTGTGCGAGATGCACCCGGAACTGAGCTTCCAGGACATCGTCGCCAATGAACTGCGCGCGGCGGGTGTGCAACCGCAGCCAGTGCGCCCGGGACACGCGTGATCAAGCGCGAGACCGAGCTTGCGTTGATGGCGGAGGCCGGCGCATTGCTGGCCTCCGTGTTCGACGCGCTCGGCGGGCTCACCCTGGAAGGCATGAGCACGATGGCGATCAACGACTTCGTCGAGCGCATGATCGTGGACGACCTGCACGCGCGGCCCACCAGCAAGGGGCAGTACGACTTCCCCTACGTGCTGAATGCCTCGATCGACGACGTGGTCTGCCATGGCATGCCGTCGGAAGCGGATGTGCTGCGCAGCGGCCAGATCGTCAACCTGGACATCACGCTGGAGAAGAACGGCTACATCGCCGATTCCAGCACTACGTATCTCGTCGGCGAGGTGGCGTATCCGGCGCGGCGCTTGGTGGCAGCCACGTACAGCGCCATGTGGAAGGGCATCGCCGCCGTACGTCCCGGTGCGCGGCTGGGCGACATCGGCCATGCCATCGCGCAGTACGCGCGCCAACAGGGCTATAGCGTGGTCAAGGAGTACGGCGGCCACGGCATTGGCCGCGAGATGCACGAAGCCCCGCACGTGCATCACTACGGCAGGCCCGGCACCGGTCTGGAACTGGAGGAAGGCATGGTGTTCACCATCGAGCCGATGTTGAACCAGGGCCGCGCCGCGATCCGCTCGCGCCCCGACCAGTGGCCGGTGCATACGCGCGACGGCAAGCTGTCCGCGCAGTTCGAACACACCATCGCCGTGACCCGCACCGGCGCGCGGGTGCTGACGCTACGCAATGGCGAGACGCCGCCGCGCGACGTCCACTGAATCTCTGATCCCTGCTCACCCGCATGCGGAGGAGCGGGCGAGACGTCGCATCGGCATCGTCTCTCGCGTCGCCGACGCGTCAATCCGATGTGCAGCTCAGGCCGCCACGCCGTCCGCGCTCGCCTGCGGTTCCGGTGGTTCGTCGGTCGGCGGCGGCTCGGGAGCGCGGCAGGCCACGCAGGCCAAGGCGAGCAGGGCAAGCAGGATGAGGCGGATCCGGATCATGGCGACGGTCCTCCTGTGACGTGGCGCTATGCTACGCGCATCGATGAAGGAGACGCATGTGGCGGCGAACCGGTGGCGGTTGGACGGGCAATTGGCCTTGGTGACCGGGGCCAGTGCGGGCATCGGGCTGGCGATCACGCGCGAGCTGCTGGGCTTTGGTGCCGACGTGCTGCTGGTGGCACGCGACGAGGATGCCTTGCAGGCGGCGCGTGCCGAACTGGCGGAGGAATTCCCCGAGCGCGGCATCAGCACGCTGGCTGCCGACGTGGCGGACGACGAGGATCGCCGCGCCATCCTGGACTGGGTGGAAGACCACGATGACGGCCTCAACATCCTGGTGAACAACGCTGGCGGCAACGTCACGCGCGCGGCGGTGGACTACACCGAGGACGAGTGGCGCAACATCTTCGAGACCAACCTGTTCTCGGCATTCGAGCTGTCGCGCTACGCGCATCCGCTGCTGACGCGGCATGCCGCCTCGTGCATCGTCAACGTGGGCAGCGTATCCGGCATCACCGCCGTGCGCAGCGGCGCGCCCTATGGCATGACCAAGGCCGCGCTGCACCAGCTCACCCGCAACCTGGCCGCCGAGTGGGCCGAGGACGGCGTGCGCGTGAACGCGGTGGCGCCGTGGTACATCCGCACGCGCCGTACGTCCGGGCCCCTGTCGGATCCGGACTACTACGACGAAGTGGTCGCGCATACGCCGATGCGCCGGATCGGCGAACCGGAGGAAGTCGCGGCTGCGGTGGGCTTCCTGTGCCTGCCTGCGTCCAGTTATGTCACCGGCGAATGCATCGCCGTGGACGGCGGGTTCCTGCGTTACGGGTTCTGAGCCGCCGCCTCGGGCGCGCGGAACACCACCCGGCCGTCCGCATCCAGCACTTCGATGCGGGCGTCGCCGGCACGATCCACGCGCAGGCGGATGCGGTCCTTGCCGCTCGCGTCGGCCAGCAGGATCTCGGCATCGTTGTGTTCGTTCTGGATCACGATGCGGCGCGTGGCCTGCCTGGCCGCGTCGAGCACCTTCACGTGCGAGGGCACGGCCTGGTTGATCTGCAGGCCGCTGCTGATGGGCTCGCCGTCGGCGCCGATGCGCGTCAGCAGGCCGATGGCGTCCATGTTGGGATTGTCGAAGGCGAGCGCCGAGACCTTGCCGGCCTCGACGTCGGTGAGTGCAAGGCCGCCGACTTCGTTGCCCTTGCGGTCGTAGAACACCAGTCCCGCGGGCGTGACGGCGCGCTTGAAGGTTTCTCCATTCAACATCGGCGGCGGAAAGCGTTGCTGGTTGGTCAGCACCACGCGCGGCGTGCCGTCCGCGTCCACGACGTCCAGCCGCTCCACCGACAACCGTTCGAAATGCGGGTCGGGCGCCTTGAAGGCCACCAGCAGCAAGGCGATGAAGGCCATGGTCAGCGCGCCGGCGTAGGCACGCATCAGGCGCATCTCGCGGAGCAGGCGGGGCAGGGGGTCGTGCGGCATCGGTCAGTCTCCCGGGGCGGAACACCCGATTCTACCCAGCGCCCTGCGCACGCGTGCCGCATCGCCATCCGCGATGTTCCGTAGTGCGGCGACAGTCGCCACGGTGCGACGGAGGGTGCGATTGAAGTTCGTTTTACACGCACGACGTAGCGTGTGCCGACCTGGAGATGAGGACATCGGGATGCGGCGATGGATCAAGCGCGGGCTGTTGGCCTGCCTGGCGGCGATGCTGGTGGTGGGAGTCGGAGGGTTCGCCTACGTATACACGCTGGACCTGGATGCACAGCCGCCTGCGGATCCGGACAGCACGGTGGCGGACCTGGCCTTCATGCGCGATGTGCTGCCGCCAACGCGCGGGAAGATCCTGGCGGTGGTCACCAGCACCTCGCACTTCCCGGGTGGCGAGAAGAACGCGGGCTTCGAGCTGACCGAACTGGCGCGGGCGTACTACGTGTTCCGGGCCAACGGCTATGACGTCGACATCGCCAGTCCGCAAGGGGGATCACCGCCGATGCGGCGGGATGACGAGGACATGGTCGAAGCCGACCATGCCTTCCTCAACGATGCCGTCGCGCGCGGGAAACTCGATGCCAGCCTGCCAGTGCGCGAAGTGGATCCCGAACGTTACGCGGCGGTGTACTTCGTCGGCGGCAAGGGCACGATGTTCGACTTCCCCGATGATCCAGCCATCCAGCGGCTGGTACGCGCGGTGTACCAGGCAGGCGGCGTGATTGGCGCGGTGTGCCACGGGCCGGCCGCGTTGCTGGAGGTGACGCTGGACGATGGCACGCCGCTGCTGCGCGGCCGTCGCGTGGCCGGATTCAGCAATGCGGAAGAGTTGTTCCTGATCGAGGATGCACGCGCGCGCTTCCCGTACCTGTTGCAGGACCGCCTGGTGGAAAAAGGCGCGCGTTACGTGGAGGGTCCGATGTACCTGGACAACACCGTGGTCGATGGTCGGGTGATCACCGGACAGAATCCGTGGTCGACATGGTCCACTGCGGAGGCGATGGTCCGTGCGCTGGGCCATGCGCCGGTCGCGCGCGCACCGGGACGCGACGAGTTGGCGGTGCAGGTGCTGGCGGCCTATCACGCGCATGGTGTCGATGACGCGCGCAAGGCGCGTGCGGAGCGGCCGGGGGCGGACAAGCGCTTGCTGTTGATGCATGCGCTGGTGGCCGCCATGCAGGGGCGACTCGGTGATGCGTGGCGGTTGCAGGCGCTGGCGCGCGACTGAGGGGCATGCAACGGCGAGGCGCCGATGCAGGGATCAAGGGCCTAGCGTCATTGCCCGCAGTTGCTTTCGCTGACGATGCGCGCGACGCGCTCGTGTTCGGCCTTGTTCCGATCGACGTTCTCGCGGCGGGCGAAGCGCCAGGCCACTTCGGTTTCGTCGAGGCGCTTCTGCCACGCCTCACAGAGCGCGCCATCGGGCACGCGGGCGCAGGTGTCGCGCACGACTTCGCAGGCCTGGCCGGCGCCGGATTGCGGGTTGCCATCCAGTCCCACTGTCCGCAACGTCACGCAGCGCGAGGCGGGTTCGCTGTCTTCGGTGACGTAGGTGCCCTTGTCGTGCGTGGTGCACTGGAACAGCACCGGCGGGGGCAGCCGGCGCGCGCTGCCGGCGGTCGCTGGCACGGCAGGTGTTGCGGATGCGGGCGCCGCAGGCGCGGCCATGGCCGGTGATGCCTGCGCGGGCGAAGCGGGCGACGTGGCCGTGGGCGCGGACGTCATCGGCACCGTGTTGACGCCCTGCATGGTGCGCGCTTCCTGCTTCATGCCTTTGGGGCATGGCGAATTCTGCAGCGTCAGTGCGCCGCTCGCATCCGTGCAGCGGTAGATGGTCACTTCGTCCGCGTGGGCGGCCGGGGTCGCGGTGATCCAGCACAGGACCAGCAACGGAAGACAGGCGGTGGTGGCGCGTACGGGGGGACTCATGGATTCCTGCAATCGTTGGCGATGCGCGCGTCGATGCCGCGCTGTTCCAAGTCTAGCGCGCGCCGCTCGCTCGACATGGCGCTGCCGTAGCGGCGCAGGATCTCGTAGCGGCGGTCGGAGAGGCGCGCGCACACTTCCTGTTGTGGCAACGGGTGGCAGGTGTCGCGGACCCAGGTGCCGCCGGGCAGGATCACCGGGCCATACCCCGGATAGTGGCCGCCCGGGGGACGCGGCGGCCGACGGTCACCGCTTTCGAAGGACAGATGGCCGTTGCCGACCGAGACGCTGCCGGACACGCTGGTACCGCTGCCGATGCGCGGCCAGGTGGGATAGGCCACGCCATACGGGACCCAGCGCGGATTGCCGTCGTCGTTGTCGCTGGTGTAGAGCTTGCCCTCGGGCGTGGTGCATTCGTACATCGGCCGCGGCGGGGTGAGGTACACCACGCGCGTGGGGGGCGGCTCGGCAGGCGGCGGCGCGGGCGCAGGCGCAGCGACAGCAGGCGGTGGCACGGGATCCAGCGGCCGTTGCATCGCACGGACTTCCTGCTTCTCGCCTTTCAGGCACGGCGAATCGCGCAGCGCCACGCTGCCGTTGGCGGTCACGCAGCGGTAGATGGTGACCTGCCCGGCGCCGGGCGTCGCCTGCGCGCCCATGGCGGCGGGCGACAGCGTCAGCAGCATCGTCAACAGCGGTGGGGCGAGGCGGAGCATGCGGCCATGGTGCGCGCGTGCCGGAGGGATGGGAAGGTGGAAGGACGGCCGTGTACGGCCGCCGGTCATTCGCGCAGCGATTGGCCGGTCAGTGCATCACGGATGACCGTGGGACGGGCGAGGCCGCCCGTGTGGCCGGCAACGACGGCGTCGACGCGTGGCAGCAGCAGCGGGTCCAGGGCGTCGCGGTCGCTGACGGCGGGCTTGCCGCTGAGGTTCGCACTGGTGGACACCAGTGCGCCGCCATAGGCCTGGCACAGGCCGATCACGACCGGGTGTTCGCTCACGCGCACGGCGATGCCGCGGTGCACGCCGGTGATCCAGCGGGGGGCCTGCGCGGTGGCGGGCATCACCCAGGTGTGAGGGCCTGGCCAGCTGGACAGGACCTCGGTGAGGCGGTCCGTTGGAACGGCGGCGACATCGATCAGCGGCTTGAGCTGTTCCAGCGTGGCGGCGATGAGGATCAGCCCCTTCTCCACCGGGCGCTGCTTGATCGCCAGCAGCCGGTGCACCGCGCCTTCGTCGAACGGATCGCAGCCCAGGCCCCACACCGCCTCGGTGGGGTAGGCGACGATGCCGCCACTGCGGATGACTTCCGCGGCTTCCTCGATGGTCCGTTCGATGGGCATGGCGTCGTCGGCGTCGTGGTGGGGTCAGAAGGGAGCGTCGTCTCCGGCGACCGCCTTGGATGCCGCCTTCTTCACCGTCTTCTTTGCTGCTGTTTTCTTGCCGGCGGACGTGGTCGCCGTCTTCCCGGCGGCCTTCTTCGCTGTCTTCTTCGCTGCCTTCTTCGCCGGTGCCTTCTTGGCAGCAGTCTTCTTCGGTGCGGCTTCTTTCTTCGCCACGGCTTTCTTGGCGGCGGTCTTCTTGCCGAAACCCTTGCGCACCGGCTTGCCGGTTTCTTCCAGCAGCTTGGTCACCTCGTCGAACGTCAGCGACGCCGGCTCGCGGTCCTTGGGGATCTTTCCGTTGAGCTTGCCATCGCTGATGTACGGGCCGAAGCGACCGTTCAGCACCTGGATGTCGCTGCCATCGAATTCCTTGATGATGCGGTTGCGCGCGATCTCTTCCTTTTCTTCGATCAGGAACACCGCGCGCGCCAGGTCGATCGTGTAGGGATCGTCTTCCTTCTTCAGCGACGCGTACACGCTGCCGCGCTTGGCGAACGGGCCGAAGCGGCCGATGCCGACGCTGACATCCTCGTCCTTGTCCTGGCCCAGCTTGCGAGGCAGCTTGAACAGTTCCAGCGCGTCTTCCAGCGTGATGGTATGCATCGACTGGCCGGGACGCAGCGAGGCGAACTCCAGCTTCTCGTCGGTGTCCTTGTCGCCGATCTGCGCATACGGTCCGTAACGGCCCAGGCGCACACTGACCGGCTTGCCGGACTTGGCGTCGGTACCGAGTTCGCGCGCGCCGGTGGCTTCGCTGCGGTCCACGGTTTCCGCCTTTTCGGCGACCAGATCCTTGAAGGGACCCCAGAACCGCTCCATCAGCGGCACCCAGTCTTCCTCGCCGCGGGAAACGGCATCCAGCTCGTCCTCCAGCTTGGCGGTGAAGTCGTAGTCCACGTACTGGGTGAAATGGCCGGACAGGAACTTCGATACCGCGCGGCCCACGTCGCTGGGCTTGAACG
Organism: Pseudoxanthomonas sp. PXM03; assembly: GCF_014852005.1. Taxonomy (GTDB): domain Bacteria; phylum Pseudomonadota; class Gammaproteobacteria; order Xanthomonadales; family Xanthomonadaceae; genus Pseudoxanthomonas_A. The sequence goes on from NZ_JACVAU010000001.1 coordinate 297,841, forward strand.
CGCGGCCTTCCATTTCCACGTACTTGCGGAACTGCAGGGTCTGGATGATCGAGGCGTAGGTGGAGGGACGGCCGATGCCGTACTCCTCCAGCGCCTTCACCAGCGCCGCTTCGGTGAAGCGCGGCGGCGGCTGGGTGAAATGCTGGTCGGCGTGGATGCGGTCGAGCGGCACGGTGTCGCCGGGTTTCATCGGCGGCAGCTTGCGGCCCTCGTCGTCGTCCTCGGCGTTCTTCTGGTCCTTGCCTTCCTCGTACACGGCCAGGAAGCCCGGATCGACCACGGTGGTGCCGCTGGCGCGGAAGCTGTGTTGGCTGCCGGCGGCCAGGTCGACCGAGACGGTGTTGAGCGTGGCCGGGACCATCTGGCAGGCGACGGCGCGCTTCCAGATCAGGTCGTACAGCTTGCGCTCGTCGTCGCTCAGGTGCCGGGCGACCTGCGCGGGCGTGCGCAGCGCGCTGGTGGGACGCACGGCTTCGTGCGCTTCCTGCGCGTTCTTCGACTTGGTGACATAGACGTTGGGCTTGTCCGGCAGCGCCTGCGTGCCGAAGTCGCGCGCGATGACGTCGCGGATCTCGGCCAGCGCTTCCGCCGACAGGCTCACCGAGTCGGTACGCATGTAGCTGATCAGGCCGACGGTGCCTTCCTCGTCGCCGATGTTGACGCCTTCGTACAGCTTCTGCGCCACCTGCATGGTCTTGCGGGTAGTGAAGCCGAGCTTGCGCGAGGCTTCCTGCTGCAGCGTGGACGTGGTGAACGGCGGGGCCGGGCGGCGCTTGCGTTCCTTGCTGGTCACGTCGGTGACGTGCAGCATGCCCTGCGCGGCCTGCTGGATGCGCAGGCGGGCCGCTTCGGCGGTGTCGCCGTCGGTGACGGTGAACTGTTCGAACTTCTGCCCGTCGAGCCTCGTCAGCTTGGCGGTGAAGGCCTGGCGCGGATGCGCGCACTCGGCCTCGATGCTCCAGTACTCGCGGGCGATGAAGGCTTCGATCTCTTCCTCGCGCTCCACGATCATGCGCAGGGCGGGCGACTGCACGCGGCCGGCGGACAGGCCGCGCTGCACCTTGCGCCACAGCACCGGCGAAAGATTGAAGCCGACCAGGTAGTCCAGCGCGCGGCGTGCCTGCTGGGCGTCGACCAGGTCGCCGGCGATCTGCCGCGGCTGGGCCATGGCTTCCTTGATCGCGCGCGGCGTGATTTCGGTGAAGACCACCCGGTGCAGCGGTTTGTCCTTCAGCAGGCCACGCTCCTTCAGGATCTCGGCGATGTGCCAGCTGATCGCCTCGCCCTCGCGATCCGGGTCGGTCGCCAGGAAGATGTCATCGGCACCCTTGGCGGCCTTGGCGATGGCATCGACGTGCTTCTCGTTCTTCTCGATCAGGTCGTAGCGCATCGCGAACCCGTTGTCGGGGTCCACCGCTCCTTCCTTCGGCACCAGGTCCCGGACGTGGCCATAGGACGCGAGGACGGTGAAGTCCTTGCCGAGGTATTTGTTGATCGTCTTGGCCTTGGCGGGCGACTCGACGATGAGCAGGTGCTTGGGCATGTCAGGGGTTCAGGGGAGTTCGGGTGGGCCGTCCGGGGCCGGCTAGGGTGGCCCAGATGCGGGCGCCAGAGAAGCGGACGCCCGGGGCGGGGGCCCCGGGCGTTCAGATTTCCTATTTATAGTGGTGTCACGGCCGGCCCCGGCCTGTCAAGCCGCCGTGGTGGGGCCGGGCCGGGTTCCGTGACCCGGATCGCGCCGTTGGGCCGGTCAGCGGCTCATCGAAAACAGGGCGGCGAAGGCCACCAGCATCAGGATCACCGCCCCGGCGATCAGCAGGCCGCCGATGATCAGCACCACCAGGGCCACCGACCCCAGTTCTTCGCGCTGGCGCCCCGGTTGCGAGGTGAAAGCCCACTTGTCGACCACCAGCGTGTCGCAGACCAGGTCATGCAGGGCCTGCTTGCGCGACGTGAAGGCGGCCATGAGGAAGCCGATGCCGAGGATGACGGCCGACAGTATGGTGGCCCAGTAGCGGGCGAAGCCGCGCAGGAAGCTGATCCTGTCCCCGTCGGCGCGAACCACTTTGATGCCGATGGCCAGTTTGCCGGGTGTGGCCATCAGCCCGGCTGCGGAGTGGAACCAGCCGTAGGCCATGGCAGAAAGCACGTACGAGATGGCAGTTTCGCCGACGTTGAAAGCGCCCGCCGCCCCCGAGAAGCCATCGGCGAACGAACTGCCCAAGCCCAGCAGCCCGGCGATGATGGTGGCCACGATGCCCACCGGGATGCCGATGGCGAATGCGTCGATGAAGCTGGCCGCCACGCGCTTCCAGAAACCGGCATACACCACGTGACCGTCCGCGACGGGGGGGCTGTAGGTGACGCGGCCCATGTCCGCGCGTGGTGCTGCATAGGGCGACACGGCCGCCTCCGGGGATTCCCCCGCCGCAACCGCGCGGGTGGCGGCGGCTGCGGCCGCCACGGCATCGGACTGGCTGGCATGCGCGGGCGCATGCCGTGCATAACTGGGTTCGCTGGCGGTGAAAACGGCCCGGCCGGTCAGCGGACGGTCTACGGGTGCCGGCTCCGGTTCGGGCTCCTGCGCGGCGGGCGCAGGTGAAGCCGGGACGGGGCGCGTGTCCGCGATGCCGAGTTCGACCGCGAGTTCGCCCAGCGGCGTCCACTGGTTCATGCCCTCGCGCCAGGCAAGCGATGCACTGGTCAGGGCACCGGAACGGTAGAGCCCCGTGAGAGCCTCCGGGGACACCGGGCCTTGGCGCTCGTGCCGGATATCAACGTAATACCACTCGGTCATGCAGGGTCTCCTTGCCCTTTCAGGATTGTGTGGCCAGTGGAATCAGGATGGCGGCCATCATGGCGATGAAGATCAGCCCGTAGATGACGCCCGCGATCGCCAGGATCACCTTGGTGGCGGTGCCGAGGCCGCGCTGCTGCCAGTCGGGATGCGCGGTGTACGCCCAGCGATCCACCACCAGCGTGCCCACCGCCATGTCGTGCAGGCCCTGCTTGCGCTCGGTGAAGGCCGCGATCAGGTAGCCGATGTACAGCGTGAGGTAGTTCAGCATGACGGCCAGCCATCGCAGCAGCGCGCGACCCAGCGTCAGGCGGCGCCCGTCGATGTCGGTGACCTTGATGCCGACCGCCATCTTGCCCAGCGTGGCCTGCTTGCCCGAGGACTCGAAACCGACGTAGTACGCCGCACTGATCACCGGATACAGCAGGTAGACCAGCGCCATCATGCCGAACATCGCCGCCATGCCTTCGGCGTCGTTCCCGCCGCGCATCAGCAGGCTGCCGCCGACGCCCAGCACGACCACGCACACGATGAGTACCAGGTAGTAGGCGAAGCCCACCACCATCGAGTCGATGAAAAGCGCCGCGAGGCGCCGCCAGAAGCCAGCGAGCACCACGTCGCCATCGCCCACGTAATGCTGTTCCGTTGCGATCTGTGCCGCAGGCGGTGCGTAAGGCGCGTCTGCGGCGGGGATGTGGAGTTCAGTGGCGTCGTCGGCACCCTCTGCCGGCGGGTCCATCGTGCCGACCGGCAGGTCCAGTTCGGAGGCCAGCGCACTCAGCGGCTTCCAGTCCTCCAGTCCCTCTCGCCACACCAGGGACTGCGCGCCCAGGCGCGCCTGGCGGACATGGCCGCCGAGTTCCCCGGCCGTGAACGGCCCCTGCCGCTGCCCTTGGGCGTCGGCGTAATACCAGTGCGTCATGCGTTCGATCCCCGATGAAATACGTGGCCTGCCGCGCCACGTCGACGTTCCTCAGCCGCGACACTCCATGGGCAGCCATTTGTCGTCGATTTCCGACGAACACTGCCATTCGGTGTGGTCGCTCCCCATGTCCCACCACAGCTTCCTGCCGTCGATCTGCGCGTTGCCGGTATTGCCGAACTCCAGCTCGAAACCGCAGGTGCCATCGTCGAAGTCGCCGACGACGGCGCGCGTGATGTAGGTACCCGCGTAGCTTTCCGGCGTGCCGATGCCGCCTTCGCCATTGGTGGGGCAGCGCCCTTCGCGGTCATGGAAGGCCTTCACGTCGCTGCGCAGTTCGAAGTTGTCGATCACCGCCTGGGAAACCTTCGAGCGCAGGGTGTAATCGTTGTACGCAGGGATCGCGATGGCGGCCAGGATGCCGCCGATGCCGACGCAGGGCAGCACCAGTGCCGCCGCCACGATCAGTGCGATCCTGCCGCCCGACATTCCTTTCTTGGCGACGGGCTGCGCGGGTGTGCGCAACAGGCGTTCCTGCGCGGAAGAAGCGGCAACATGCGCCGACGGCGGAGGTGGAACGGGCGGTGGCGTCCCGCCGCCATCGGCCGGTGCCGCATGCAGTCCCAGCTCGGCGGAAAACTCCCGCAGCGGCAGCCACTCGGGCAGGCCTTCGCGCCAGACAAGGCTGTCCAGCGCGACGCGGCCATAACGGTAATGGGTGACCAGTTCTTCCGACGACACCGGCCCGTGCTGCTGACGGTTCCGGTCAGCGTAGTACCAACCCGACATGCTTCCCCCTGAAGCGTTTCAACGCCTCAGTGTACCGGCTCGGGTTCGTCCGCAAACATCTGGGTTTCCATCCACGCGTAGGCGGCTTCCGAGCCGGGTTGGTTGAACAGCACCATCAGCACGACCCACTTCAGGTCGTCCAGGTCCAGTTCGTCCTGGTCCAGTGCCATTGCACGGTCCAGCACCAGCTCGCGCTGGTCCGCGTCCAGTACGCCATGCTGCTCCAGGAACAGCAGGAAGCCCCGGCATTCGACGTCTAGCTTTTCCAGCTCGGGACCGTGGAAGACGCGGGTGGGGCCGCCCACACGTGGCGTCGACGCGGCCGGCCGCTGGTCGGCCAGGGCATCGAGCCAATCGAAGGCCTTGCTGATTTCGGCGGGGCTGAAACCGGCCTGGATCAGGCCGTTCTGGAGAGAGTCGCGATCGCGGACGGGGTCCGCATCTTCAGTGAAGTAATGTTCGAACAGGTACAGCAGTACATCCAGGATGCTCTCTTTCATTGCCCCTCGGCCTGCGTCATCGACGCTGTGGAGGTGAAGAAACCGGTCTTTCTCTGGTATCGGCCGTGTTCCGCCGTTACTAAGCCATCCAGTTCCATGACCAGCAGCATGGAGGACAGTTCCGCAGCCGTCAATCCGGTTCGTGAGACGAGCTGATCCATACCTGTTGGGTCGTGACCCAAGCCTTCCCACAACTTCTGGTAGTCGGCGTCCAGTCGCAAGGGCGTCTCGCCTGGCCCTGCGATTGCCGCCGATTCAGTCTCGCCTAGGCGGCCACGCAAGGCGTTGGCGAGGTCTGCGGCCAATGGCGCCACCGCCTCGATGACTTCCTGCGCGCATTCCACCAAGGCGGCGCCGTCCCGGATCAGGCGGTGGCAGCCCCGCGCCAAGGGGTTGTGGATCGAGCCGGGGATGGCGAAGACCTCGCGCCCGGCTTCGCCGGCCTGGCGGGCAGTGATCAACGCGCCTGACCGCTCGGCGGCTTCGACCACGAGCGTGCCCAGCGTCAGGCCCGCGAGGATGCGGTTGCGCGAAGGGAAATGGCTGCGCATCGCAGGTGTTCCGGGTGGGTGTTCACTGACCACGGCGCCCTGGGTGGCCAGGCGATCGCGCAGCCGGTCATGCCCCGGGGGATAGGCGATGTCCGGGCCGGTGCCGACGACCGCAAGGGTAGTGCCGGGCCCCAGCGCCAGCGCGGCCTCGTGCGCTGCGGCGTCGATACCCCGCGCCATGCCGCTTGCCACCACGATCCCTGTCGATGCGAGCGCCCGTGCGAAGGCGTGGGCATTGTCCCGTCCCCCGCTGGTCGGCGCGCGGCTGCCGACCACGGCGACGGCGGCCCGCCACAGCAGGGTTGGATCGCCTTCGACGAACAGCGCCAGCGGCGGGCTTCCGATCTGCCGCAGCGGGGCCGGGTAGTCCGCGTCGTGCCAGCCGATCAGATGATGACCGGGGGCCTGCAGCCACTCCAGTGTTCTCATATGTGCGTCATCGGCAGGGCCGCGCAGACGGGTGATCTGTACGTCATCCATTCCTGCCGCTCGCCAGGCGCTTGCTCCTGCCCGGAGGGCCGCCGCCGGTGTGCCGTGCTGGTCGAGCAGGCGTCGGCGGCACAACACCGGGCCACTGGCCAGGACCAGTCTGGCCAGTGCGATCGTGTCGTCGGTATGCATGCCGCGAGCGTAGGCCGGAAACGACGACGGCGCCCTCGGGCGCCGTCGCGGTCTTGCGTAGGAATTGCCTGACGCGTGTCAGTAGGTCGCGTCGGGGTGCTTCAGCTCGTAGCCGACGCGGGTGGCCTCCACGCCTTCCATGACCAGCGCGTAGCTGACCTTGTCGAAGGTGCGGAACACCATCGCATGGCTGGCGTACTCGTCAGGCAGGCTGACGCGGCCGGCGCCCGACTTCGGCGACTCGCTGATACGCGAGGATTCCGGATGGGCCATGCGGTTGGCGGTGTGGCTGCCATTGCGCCAGATCGAGAACACAGTGCCGTTGTCCACGCCGTCCAGGCGGCCGCCGGAGATGGCGATCACGTCGCGCGTACCGCCCGAGGTGAGGGCATCCGCCACCGCCAGCACGCGCAACTTGCCGGCCGGATCGCTGGCGGGCGGGTGCGGGAAGAAGTGCAGGTCGTAGGGCTGTGCGTCCACCGGGATCAGGCGGTCACCGACGCGGACCTCATGTCCGCCGATGTCGGCGACCAGCGTGCTGACCTCGGTGCCCGGGACGACACCCCGGGTGAAGGTCGCCACGTTGACCTTGGCCAGTTCGTAGCCCAGGAAAGCGCCCTTGCCACTCTGTTCGACGATGTCCTTCCACTGGTCCACTTCGCCGCGGATGGTCTTGCCGCGGAAGTCCAGGTCCTGCGCGCGCGGGTTGTCGGTGAAGCGGGCCGTCGGCCGGACCACCGCGAAGCGCTGGCCCGGCTGCGCGCCCTCCAGTCCGCGGACGTAGATGTTGTGGCCGCCGGAGCCGCGCAGGCGGTCTTCATCCAGCCCTGCGACATGCGGCAAGCTTTCGAAGCTGTCGACGACGCGGCGATCCTTCAGGTACGCCTCGATGTCGGACAGCGGGATGGCGTTCAGCGGGGCTTCCTGGCGCGGGCCCGGCTGCACGGCCACGCGGTCCAGATAGGCCAGGCTGATCACGTCGCCCGGATAGATCAGGTGCGGGTTCTGGATCTGCGGATTGGCTTGCCAGATCTCCGGCCACAGCCAGGGCTTCTTGAGGAAGCGCGCCGAAATATCCCACAGCGTGTCGCCACGCTTGACCACGTAGGTATCAGGGTGGCTCCCCGCCATCTCGGCAGCGGCCGCGTAAGTGCCGACGGTCAGCGCCGCAACGGCGAGAACCGTACGAAAATATTTAAACATGGCGGTATCTACCTGATTCCCCGACAGGTGGTCAGCACTATAGTCCAGAAAACCCGACGCAAAGCAAGCGCCCGCGTTAGAATTCGTGAGGGCTTGCCGGATTCCACTGGCGCCCCCATCCAGAGAAGCATCATGGCCCTGCTCCCCATCCTCGAATTCCCCGATCCCCGCCTGCGCACGAAGGCCGTGCCGGTGGATGCGGGGCATGTGACCTCGTCGGCGTTCCAGCGCCTGCTGGACGACATGTTCGAGACCATGTACGACGCTCCCGGCATTGGCCTGGCCGCCAGCCAGGTGGATGTGCACCAGCGTTTCATGGTGATCGACATCAGTGAAGAGAAGAACCAGCCGCAGGTCTTCATCAATCCCGAGCTGAGCGACAAGTCGGGCGAACAGGTCTACCAGGAAGGCTGCCTCTCCGTCCCGGGCATCTTTGCCGACGTGACCCGTGCCGATGCGGTCACCGTGCGTTTCCTCGACCGCCAGGGGCAGCCGCAGGAACTGCGGGCCGATGGCCTGCTGGCGGTCTGCATCCAGCATGAGATGGACCACCTGGACGGCAAGCTGTTCGTCGATTACCTCTCGCCGCTGAAGCGCGAAATGGTGCGCAAGAAACTGGCCAAGCAGCGCAAGCACGTCGCCTGACGTGCGGGCGTGGCGGGATCGGGTGCCGGGCTGGTCCCGCCCGTTCCGATATCCCTTTCCTGAGGTCTCACCCGCATGAGAATCGTCTTCGCCGGCACGCCGGCGTTCGCCGTGCCCAGCCTGCGCGCCGCACATGCCCACCATGAAGTCGTCGCGGTCTACACCCAGCCCGATCGCCCGGCGGGGCGCGGGCGCGGGCTGACCCCTTCGCCCGTCAAGCTGGAAGCGATCCAGCGCGGCATCCCGGTGCTGCAGCCGCTCTCGCTGAGTAAGAAGTCCACCCAGGACGCACTGCGCGAGATGCAACCGGACGTCATGGTGGTGGTGGCTTATGGCTTGATCCTTCCGCAGGCGGTCCTGGACATTCCCCAGTACGGTTGCTGGAACGTACACGCCTCGCTGCTGCCGCGCTGGCGCGGTGCCGCGCCGATCCAGCGTGCCATCGAGGCGGGCGATACCGAGACGGGTGTCTGCCTGATGCAGATGGAAGCGGGTCTGGACACCGGGCCGGTGCTGCTGGCGCAGAGCATGCCGATTGGTCCGGAAGATACCGGCGGGCAACTCCACGACCGGCTTTCCGATCTGGGCGCCCAGGTGTTGCGCGATGCATTGGGTCTGCTGCGTGCCGGCGTCCGCCTGCCGCCGCATCCCCAGGCGGAAGAGGGCGTGGCGTACGCGCACAAGCTGGACAAGGCCGAAGCGAAGCTCGACTGGGCGCAACCGGCCGGAGTGCTGGCCCGCAAGGTGCGTGCGTTCAATCCCTGGCCCGTGGCCGAAGCGCAGGTCGCCGGCGAGCGCTTGCGCATCCACGGCGCGGTTGTGGTGGACCAGTCTCACGGCGCCACGCCGGGCACGTTGCTTGCGGCAGGCCGGCAGGGGTTGGACATCGCCTGCGGCGATGGCGTCCTGCGCCTGCGTGTCGTCCAGCGGGAAGGGGGCAAGGCCATCACCGCGGCGGACTACCTCAACGCACGGCGCGATCTGGTGACGGCATGAACACGCAGGCCGGCGTCGCGGTACGGGTCCTGGCTACCCGTGTCGTCGATGCCGTGATGCACCGTGGCCGTTCGCTGAAAGCGGAACTGGCCGCCTGCCTGCCCCGCATCGATGACGCACGGGATCGCGCGTTGCTGGAGGCGATCTGTTTCGCCGTGCTGCGCTCGCGTGCCCGCAGCGAGGCAGCGCTGGGGCAGTGGATGAGCAGGCCGCTGGGGCCGCGCGACAACGAGTTGCGTGCGCTCCTGCACGTGGGGTTCGCGCAGGTGGTCGTCCTTGGGCTTCCCCCGCACGCGGCGCTGTCGGCAACCGTGGAAGCCGTGCGCGCGCTGGGGAGGCCGCACCAGGACAAGGTCGTGAATGCGCTGCTGCGTCGTGCGCAGCGTGAAGGCCTGCCCGCTGTGCCTGCTGACGCGCTCTGGCCGGAATGGCTGCGCCGGCAGATCAGGGCCGATTGGCCGCAGCATGCCGAGGCGATCTTCGAGGCCAGCCAGCAGGAAGCGCCGCTGTGGTTGAGAGTCAATCGATCTCGTGGAAGTCGCGACGAGTACCGGCAACGACTGGCGGATGCGGGCATCGTGGCGGACCTCGCAGAAAAGATGGCGGATGCGCTGGTCCTGCGCGAACCGCTGGCCGCCACGGCGTTGCCCGGCTTCGCCCAGGGTCATGTCTCCGTGCAGGACGGGGCCGCACAGCGCGTGGCCGATCTGGCAGCTGCATTGCCCAAGGGAGCCCGCGTGCTGGACATGTGTGCTGCGCCCGGGGGCAAGTCCGCGCACCTGCTGGAACGTGATCCTTCATTGCGACTGGTTGCACTGGATGTGGACGCCCGCCGGTTGCAGCGCGTCCGGGAGACACTCGATCGGGTGGGTGTCAGCGCACACTTGCAGGCAGCCGACGCCACCGATACGGCGTCCTGGTGGGATGGCCAGCCGTTCGATGTCGTGCTGCTGGATGCGCCCTGCTCCGCCACGGGCATCGTGCGCCGGCAACCGGACGTGCTGCTGCATCGGCGGGCCGAGGACATTGCGGCGCTGACGCGGCTGCAAGCCAACCTGCTGGATGCGGCTTGGCATGTCCTGGCCCGCGGCGGGCAACTGATCTACACGACATGTTCGATTCTGCGCGCGGAGAACGGGCGACAGGTAGATGCGTTCCGCTCACGCCACCCGGAAGCGGTGCTGGATGCACTGGATGACGCATGGGGTCACGAAGACGCGGGCGGCCGGCAGTGTTTGCCCGGGGAGGAGGACCGCGACGGGTTCTTCTACGCATCATGGCGCAAAGGGTGAACCCCGTCGCAGGACGCGGCCTGACCCGACTGCATGGGGCGTACCGCGTGCCGAGAGTGCGTCGATTGCCGCATACTTCCGCGCGCAGAGAACCGTCGATTCACATCACTTTGACGTAACAAGGAAGCGGTTGGCTCAGACTCTGTTTCCCGGGGTACCGCCTGCCGCCTTCATGATCGTGCCGCCACAATCCGCAGGACCCGAGGTGTACAGGTGAGGAGCTATCGTCGACAGGATGTCGCGCGTGGATTGGCGTGGCTGGCGGGATTCAGCGCGGCCACGCTGCTGGTGGTGCCCAAGGGACTGTCCGTATTCGCGATACTGATGCTGGCGGCAACCTTGGCCGTGCTCCCCGACCTCTGGCGCAGTGGACGCACAATCCCACGTGCCTGGTATGCGTTGTTGGCGGCGGCATTGATCGTTGTCGCGATCACGGCCATCTCCACCTGGACGGCTGGCGCGGGTTGGACAGCGCTGGACAATCCTTCGCGCGCGCTGCTGCTGCCCTGGTGCGCCTGGTTGGCATGGACGACTGGCGTGCGAATGTCGAGCCTGTGGTATGGCGCGCTGGCGGGGCTGCTCATCGCGTTCGCCATCTCGATCGTGCAGGTGTGGCTGGGCGTCGAGCGGGCTGGCGGTGACGCAAACCCGATCGTGTTCGCGAACGCGGTGCTGACGTTGCTGGTGGTCGCGGTGTTCTGTCGGCCGCCGGGCAGGGGTCTCCTGATGCCGCTGCTGTTGGTGGGGGTGATCGTGCTGGCCAATGTGGCCGTCATTCTCAGCGGCAGCCGCGGTGCGCTGCTGGGCCTGGGATTGGTGGTCCTGATGTTGCTGGTGGGCGGTGCAACGCAGTACCGGTGGCGGCGGCTGAGTATCGCCGGCGGTGTGCTCGCGACCCTGTTCGTCGCGCTATGGACCGTGCCATGGCTGTCCACCCAGTTCAGGCTGGACCAACTGCATGCGGACGTGTCCGGCTATGCGCTGGGCCAGGTGGACAAGCCGATCAGCGCGCGCCTCGCGCTTCTCTCCGTGGCATGGGATGCTTTCCGGGAGTCACCGCTCACCGGTATCGGGATCGACGCCTTCGAGGCGCGCGTGGATGCCAGCGTCTATTGCAGGGGTGCGGAGCGGCACTTCTGTGGGCTGGGGCACGCACACAACGACCTGGCTCAATGGGGCGCGACCATGGGGGTCGCCGGGATCATCGGCTTGCTGGCCCTGTATCTGCTCCCGCTGGTAGTCGCGACGCGCCAGATCCGCACGGGACGCACGGGGGAGGCGGCAGGAGCCCCTTGGGCGGCCGGCATGCTGGTGGCCATCTACATGGTTTCCGGCCTGACGCAGTCCATGTTCTCCCACGCGCTCAGCACGAGTGCGTACGTGGTGCTGGTAGGACTGCTGCTTGGCATCGGCATGCGAAACGAGTGAGCGCGTGCCCGCGCATCATTGCTGGCACATGCTTCATGCTGCGTTAGCGTGCTCTCCGCCTGCAGAACTCGCCAGATCGGCCAGTGACGCCTGGCCAGGCGTCTCAAGGTGCCTGTCCAGACCCAATAGGCTGCGCGTGCGCCGTCCGTGTTTCGTTTCGAAGATCAGCGCATCGTTGGCACTCGTTTCCCCATCGTGGCGTTCAGGGTGATACAGATGGCTGGCGAGACCGGCGAAGCGGAGTGACCGACGCCTGAGGCCCAACCGTATGGCTCGAACCGCCAGGTCAACATCTTCGCGTCCCCATCCCTCGTAGCGTTCGTCGAAGCCGTTGAGTGCGACCAGATCTTCACGCCACCAAGCCTGGTTGCAGGTCTTGATGGCTTTCAGGGACGTGCTGGGACTCACAGCTGCGATGCAGCGCGACAACCATGGCAGGCGCAAGGCGTGACGCCGTCGGCGAATGCCCGGATCGAAGAACCCCAAGGTGTAGGCGTCGCTGGCGAGTAGCCTGTCACGACCGTCGGCATCGGTCAGCACGCGCATGCCTTGCACGAAGGTGTTACGTCGTGCAGCAGCAAGGTGATCGGCGACGAACGCAGGATGCGGCACCATGTCGCCATCGAGCAGGATCACGTACTCGCCGGAAGCGGCCGCGATGGCGCGGTTGCGGCACAGCGCAGCCCGGAAGCCCTGGTCGGGTTGCCAGCAATGATGCAGAGGTATCGGATAGTCGCGTGCAATGCGCTCGATGCAGTCACGCGTGGCGGGGCCAGACCCGTCGTCGGCCACAATCACTTCACCAGGCAGTGTCTGCTGAGCTGCGAGCGCACGCAATGTCTTCGCCAGCGCCTCGGGCCAATTGAATGTCGTGACGACGACGCTGACCGAATGCGGCTTGCGCGAAGCGGGCTTGGTATTCATCGCTTCCCCATTCTGCGGCCAAGCATGATCCCGAGCGCCCGCTCCCATCGTTTCCACCATGGAGCCGTTCCGCGCAGCGCGAGCGAAGCATACCGTTTGCGCTCCGTCCGCGAGGGCGCGACCTTCGTGCGGTACTCGTACTTGCCAAGATCCGCCGCGGACCGGTCGAGGCCGACGATGGTCGCGTAGTGGTTGATGATGCCGAGGTTGCGGACGCGGTTGCGGTACAACGAAACAGGGTCGCGACGCGTGGCCCACCAACCATTCTTCCCGTGCGAGCGATAGCGTACCTCGCCGGTCGGCAAGAAATACTTGCGGGCGCCGAGGATGCTGGCGCCGTGGACTACGCAGGCATCGGCGCACAGTCGCCACAATGAATCGAAGGAGGCCGGAAGGTCGAGCGTTCGCACGGCCCAGTGGCGGCGGAGCGAAAGTGCCGACGTGGGTGCGCCGTACCAGGGCTGGAATACGAGGGTGCTGATGGCGGTGAAGCCAAGATCGACGGGCTTCTCATCGAAGCGGATGTGCTCGCTGTCATCCCCGAAGACCTGCAGGTCACTGAAGACGAAGTCAACATCCGCGCGCTGGTCGTAAAGGCCGGCGAGTGCTTCCAGATAGCCAGGCTCCCACAGGTCGTCTGCATCCAGGAAGCAGACCACGTCGGCATCGGCTGACATTACGCCTCTTCGGAACGCCGACAATTGCCCGCCATTCTCACCGAACAGGAGGGTCACACTGGGGTCGGCACCGTAACGTTGCCGGAGCAGTTCGGGCGAACCATCGCTGGATCCGTCGTCCACCACGATGACCTGTCGTGGCGCATGGCGTTGGGCCAATGCGCTGTCCACCGCAGCCTCGACGAACGCGCGGTAGTTGTAGTTCGTGACGACAACGGCGAACGTGGTCATGCCTAGGCCTGCAGCAGGCGGCGGAAGTAGGAGATGGTCTCTTTCAGTCCATCCTCCAGCGCGATACGGGGCTCCCATCCCAGCTTCTCGCGCGCCAGCGCGATATCCGGCTGGCGCTGCTTCGGGTCGTCGGAAGGCAGAGGCTGGAAGACCAGCCTGGAACGGCCGCCTACCAGAGCGAGCACCTTTTCCGCCAGCTCCAGCATGCTGAACTCGCCGGGATTGCCGATGTTGACCGGGCCGGTGAAGCCGCGCTCTGTCTCCATCATGCGACCCATGGCTTCGATGAGGTCATCCACGTAGCAGAAGCTGCGTGTCTGGCTGCCATCGCCGTAGATGGTGATGTCGTCGCCGCGCAACGCCTGCACGATGAAATTGGACACGACACGGCCGTCGTTGGGATGCATCCGAGGTCCGTAGGTATTGAAGATTCGTACGACCTTGATGTCGAGCTGGTGCTGGCGGAAGTAATCGAAGAACAGTGTTTCGGCGCAGCGCTTGCCCTCGTCATAGCAACTGCGGATGCCGATCGGGTTGACGCGCCCCCAGTAGCCTTCCTGCTGCGGATGCACCTCCGGGTCCCCGTACACCTCGCTGGTGGACGCTTGCAGGATGCGCGCATCGAGCCGCTTGGCCAGCCCCAGCATGTTGATGGCACCATGCACGCTGGTCTTCGTGGTCTGCACCGGATCGTGCTGGTAATGCACGGGCGAGGCAGGACAGGCAAGGTTGAAGATGCGGTCCACTTCCACGTAGAGGGGGAAGGTCACATCGTGCCGCATCAATTCGAAACGGGGATGACTGAGTAGGTGGGCAATGTTCTGTTTGTTGCCGGTGAAAAAGTTGTCGACACACAGTACGTCATGGCCTTGCTCGACCAGTCGCTCGCACAGGTGCGACCCGAGGAAGCCGGCTCCGCCGGTGACCAGGATGCGCTGCATGGGAAAAGGGGGTAGTGGGGACGCAGTATTTTCCCGGGACTGTGGGCTGAGGGTGGGGCCGCGCGTAAGCGCAAGACAGCCGCCAGTCAGGAAGTCATGCCAGTAGAGGATCGGCAGGCCTCCTGCACCCGGAATCTGCGTGGGAGTCTAGAATGACCGCCATGCAGCCCCCCCTTCCCATCTCCCTCGTCGTCATTACCCATAACGAGGCGCTGAATATCGGGCGTTGCCTGGATAGCGTGTCGTTCGTCACGGAAAAGCTGGTGGTCGACAGCGGGAGTACCGACGATACCGTCGCGGTCGCGCAGGCGCATGGCGCGCGCGTGGTTCACCAGGACTGGCTGGGGTTCGGGCCGCAACGCAACTTCGCCAGCACCCAGGCGCGCCACGACTGGCTGCTGGTGCTGGATGCGGACGAGTTCCTGTCGGAGGAACTTGCCACCCAACTCGAACGCGAATTGCCCTCCTTGCTGGCCTCTGCCAAGGCGGGTGCCTGGCTTCGCCGTCGTACCTGGCTGATGGGCGCACCGATGCGGTGGTACCGGCCGATGGTGGGCGAGCGTTCTGCGCGGATCTATCACCGCGACCGGGCGCGGTGGACGGATGCCCGCGTGCATGAATCGTTGCGTTTCGATGGCGGGACGGTAGAGTTCCGCGCGCCCTTCAATCACGCCGACAACCCCAGCTTGGTGCACAAGCAGCTGAAGGTACTCCGTTACAGCGAACTCAAGGCTCTGGACTGGCGCGACAAGCGGCGGCCGGTACGGATGTGGCTGACCCCGCTGGTCTATCTGTCGAGCTTTATCAAGGACTACCTGCTGCGACTGGCTTTCCTGGACGGCTGGCGCGGTTTCATCATCGCCCAGACTGCGGCGAACTACGCTGTCTACAAACGCATGCGCTACTACGAGATGCAACACAACCCGGCCTCGATCGAGGCCGCACATCGCAAGCTCGCTGCACACCAACTGGAACACTGATGGCCAAGCATTATCTCCTGTACGGCTCGGAGCGCTACGCGCTCGCCATCCTGCGACCGTTGCAGGACGCCATCCGTGCGCGCGGCGGTGAGGCCGCCTGGTTCTTCGATGGCCCAGGGGCGGAGGACCTGCGACCGGACGAGAGGCTGCTGACCACCACGGAGGAAGTCCGCCGCTGGAACGCCATCGCCGTGATCACCGGCAGCAACGCGGTGCCGCACTTCTTCCCCGGCGTGAAGGTGGAAACCTTTCACGGCTTCGATGCGGGGAAGCCCCGGCATATCTACATCCGCGGGTTCTTCGACCTCTATTGCACCACGGGGCCGAACGACACGCGCGCATTCACGGACATCGCCGAGCGCGTCGGCCACTTCAAGGTGGTCGAGACGGGCTGGCCGAAGATCGACCCCTTCATGAAGGATATCGCCGGCGCCCTGCCGCCGGTTCGCGAACCGCCCGTCATCCTGTACCACTCCACGTTCTCCCCGTCGTGGAGTGCCGCAGAGACGCTGTACGAAGAAGTGAAGCGTCTGTCGCGCACCGGGGAGTGGCGCTGGATCGTCACCTTCCATCCGAAGATGAACCCGGACACCGTGGCGAAATTCCGCGCGCTGCAGAACGAACACCTGCGCTTCGCCGACGACGACAACATCCTGGACCTGTTCCCGCAGGTCGACATGATGTGTTCGGACACATCGTCGGCGCTGAACGAGTTCCTGCTCACGCACAAGCCGGTGGTGACGTTCAAGAACCGCAGGCCGGGCCCGCAACTGATCGACATCGACGATGCGGCCCAGTTCGAGCCGGCCATCCGGCGCGCGCTGTCCCGGCCGCCGGCGCTTATGCAGGCCATCGTCGACTACGCCGACAGCATCCATCCCTACCGCGACGGCCGATCGAGCGAGCGCGTGCTGGAGGCCATCGACGCGTTCATCGTGGCAGGGGCACGCAACCCGCGGCCCAAGCCGATGAACCTGTGGCGGAAGCTCAAGATCCGCAAGCGCATCGGTTATTGGGGGCCGGCCTGAGGACCGCGACCGGTTGTCATCTGGCCCGGCGAGAATCGGGCGGGTGAAGGGGTGTCATGAAGATCACTGTCATTGCCAGTACGTACAACGCGGAGGAATGGCTGGAGAAGGTGCTGCACGGCTACCGGTTCCAGACATGGCGCGATTTTGAGCTGATCATCGCCGACGATGGTTCGCGTGCGAGCACCCGCGAGATGGTGGAACGGCTGGCGGCCGATTATCCGGTGCCGTTGCGGCATGTCTGGCATGAAGACGCGGGTTACCGGCGACAGGAAATCCTGAATCGCGCGATCCTGGAGTCGTCGCACGACTACATCCTTTTCACCGACGGCGACTGCATTCCGCGCCGCGATTTCGTCGGCGTCCACGCGGCACTGGCGGAGCCGGGGCGCTTCCTGTCCGGGGGCTACTGCAAGCTGAGCATGAAGGCGAGCAAGGCGATCACACTGAATGACATCAGCGACGGCCGATGCTTCCAGCTCGACTGGCTGCGCGCGCTGGACCGCGTGGGATTCTCGCCTGCGCTCAAGCTGGGCGCGGGGACGCGGACCGGCCCCCTGCTGGATGCCATCACCACCACGCGCGCGACGTTCAACAACTGCAACTCTTCCGCATGGAAGCAGGATCTGCTGGCGATCAACGGTTACGACGAACGGATGAAGTACGGCGGCCCCGATCGCGAACTGGGCGAGCGTCTGGAGAACCATGGAGTGCACGGAAAGCAGATCCGCCATCGTGCAGTCTGCGTGCATCTGGACCACGCGCGGAGCTACAAGACGTCGGAGTCCATACAGCGCAACCTCGCCATCCGCGCGCAGACCCGCGCGCAGCGCATCACCCGGACGCCTTACGGCATCGAGAAGACGGGCTGATCGCGCATGGGCAGCGTGCGCCATGCGTGGATCACGTCGGCGACCTGAAGGTCGCTGACGCGGCTCGCCTCGCCGCGTTCGCCGCCCAGCACATGGATCGCTCCGGGACCGATGGGTCGCCATTTCGCGGGCGACGCGGAACCGAACATCACGACGAGCGGGCAGCCGAGCGCGGCAGCGGCATGGGCGGGGCCGGTGTCGACGGACACCATGCTGTGCGCCTGTTCCAGCAATGCGAGCAGGCGCGGCACCGGAAGTTCTCCTGCGGCGTTGACCATCCGGGGCGTGTGCCCAGCGGCCGCGTGGATGTCGTCCAGCACGCCGCGTTCGGCCGGCGATCCGCAAAGCACGATCCGGGCATCGGGAAGGTCGCTCCAGATCGCGTCCGCCAGTCCGGCCCATGCACTGGGCGGCCAATGCTTGGAGTGGCTCAGTGCGCCCAGGCGGCCTCGCTTGTGGGTGCGCTTGTTGCCAGGCTGGAACAGGACGCACGGCGCGGTTCCGAATCCGTGGGCGGCCTTCCAGCGCAGCACGTCCTCGCGGTCCGCCGGGCGTACCACCAGCCGGGGCAGGCGGAAGGCGGCGGTATCGACCTCGGCGGCATGCGGGTAAGGGCGCGCCGGATTGCTCGCACCCAGCAGCAGCCAGCGGTCAGGCCAGAGTCTCGGGACGCCGTCGTGCTCATCGTCCTCGAGTGCGCGCCGCACCTGGTCCTCGTCGGGGATGCCCGCACGTTGCAGCAGGCGCAGTGTGGGCGGATGTGTTTCGCACACGTACACGGGGCCGCGCCCACGTGCGCGCAGCCGACTGACTGCCGTCCATTGGCTGGGGCAGAGCAGGTAGGGCGTATTGCGGCTGCTGACCGTCCACACGGAGCCCACCTCCGGCAATGGCTCGAGCAGGGCGTGCGTCCAGGGTCCGGCGCCCAGTACGTCGACGGGACGGCCGTAGCGTGCGTGCAGCAGGCGGATGAGGGTGGTCAGCATCACCACGTCGCCGAAGGCGCCACAGCGCACCACGAGCGGAGCGGCGGCGTCCGATTGCGGGATCGATTCCATGTTCACCATGTCAGGCGGCGAGCTGCCAATGTGTCACGCAGGCGATCATAAACAATGGCCGCTTCTTCGAAACGGACGAAGCGCAGGCATAGCGGTGCCGCGATCCCACTGGCGCCCGCCGTATCCAGCCAGAGCGTGCCGGTGCCGCAGGCGTGGTCGAGGGGCGAGCGCGACAGGCGCAACGCCTGCAGTTTGTCGATCTCGGCAAAGCGCCAGTAGCGTGACCACCAGCCACTGCGCACCGCCACGACATGATTGTCCAGGGCCCAGCCCATGCGCTGCGCCTGCCGGTGTGCGGCGTACGCGGCGAAAGCGAACCATGCGAGCCCCAGCCAGGCCCAGTGGCCGACGTGCCACGCTGCGAGCGCGGTGACCGGTACCAGCAGGGCCAGCGACGGCAGCAACAAGCGCCAGCGTGCGGAGTCTTCGACGGGTTGCCAGTCCTCGCGTGGCCATTGCACATGCGGCAGCAGGTGCCGTATGAGTGCATCGCACGCGTCTGGCGACGCCACGGGGGCCACGTCCTTCAGCGCGCGCGTGTCCTGTTGCCCCGCCTTCTCGGCGACGGCGGTATCGATGCGCAGCGAGCGGCGGCGGAACACCCGGTGCAGCACGCCCTCATGGACGGTCCATGCCTGGATGCGCCGGCGCGCAACGCTGGTGCGCAGGCGTGCAAGCAGGCCGCGTTCCACCATCAGGCGGCGTGCATCTTCGGTCAGCCGGAAGCCGTGGAACTGCAGCAGTGCCAGCACGACGGACAAGGCCCGGACCAGGCCCAGCGCGAGGATGACGAGTGCGACGACGCTGGCCGCGCCCGCGAGCCAGCCCAGATGCAGTTGCTCGGCATAGCCGTAAGCCTGTTTCGCACCCTGGCGGAAGAACTGTTCGATCATCTTCTCCGGCAGGATCTGCCATGCGGCACCGAAGCCCGCGGCGACCACGATCATGCCGCGGTTGGAGATCAAGCCAAGCTTGATGACCTCCCTCGTCGAGAGCGACAGAAGTGTGGTGTCGGCCGGGTGTGCTGCGTCCGTGGTACCCGGCGCCTCGTGGGCGGCCGTGCCATGCGCCTGGTGCCGCACCAGGTTTTCCAGGGCCAGCGCGTCGTGCAGGCCAAGGACCCGCATTTGGGCCTCGGGCTTCTGTCCTCCTGCGGACTCGAGCCGCACCTCCGCGACGCCAAACATGCGGTGCAGCAGCGACTGGTGGACCACCACATTGTGGATGCGCGAGAACGGAATCTCCCGTCGCGAGCGGTGCAACAGGCCTTCGCGTACCGTCAGGCCATCGCGCCCGATCGTGTAGCGATAGGTGAAGTACTGCAGGATCGCCAGCACCACCAGCACGATGATGCCGATGACGGGCGCGAGCGACGCCCAGACGTCGCCATCGCCACTGCTCCTGCGGGCGCCGAACACCACCAGCGCGACCAGCGGAAAGATGAACTGCTTGAGTTGTTGCAGCAGCACGAACAGCCATGACCAGGGGTGCAGACGGCGTTCGTCGGGAGCATCGGTTTGCACGGCGCCATCCATCACAGCGCGTCGTCGTGGTCGACCTGTGTGGCGAGGCGTTCGCGCAGGCGTTCCGCGTCCTCTGCATCCAGCCCCGACACGGAAACCGCCGCCATCCGCGTGCCTGCGGTATGCACCACCAGGGTCGACAGGCGTGCGCTGCGTTCGAGCGGTCCCCGCTTGAGATCCAGGTGCTGCACGCGCGAAATGGGCACGTGGGTCTCGCTCTGCCACCAGTTGCCGCGACGCAACGCGAAACCCTGATCGTCCAGGCGCCAGCGGGTGCGCCGATGGCGCTTGACCGCGACCCACGCGCCGATCAATGCGCCGGCCAGCGCCGCTGCCGGAACGGCAAGCCAGGGCGACACGACGTCAGTAGCCCGGGAGATGAAGAACGCAGGGATCGCCAGCGGGAACATCAGGGCAGCCCCGCCCAGCGCGGCCAGCCAGGCGCCGCGGGACGGCAGCGATTGCCACTCTGGCGCATCCGCAGCGGATTCAGGCTCCATATGCATCACATCCGTCCTGCCCTGATCTCATCTATCGCACGATAGTCCAGCACATAGTCGTTGCCATTGCGGTACCGGCTCAAGCGCGCCGTCATCCGTTTCTTGGTGCCCGCGCGCTTGTCTTCCGTCGTCTCGGTGTCGGCGGTCAGCTTCTCGAGCGCCAGCAGCTGGAACTGGACGGCCTGTTCGAAGTCCCGGTTGGCGGCCAGCGCGCTCGCCACCGTATCCAGTTCATGCCAATTCAGTTCATCCTTGCGCCGGATCATGAACTGGGCCAGTTCCAGCGCTTTGGCCGGATCGCGCTGGCCGGCGACAGGACAGGTCGCCCAGATCCATACGCGTTCGTTGCGTGCCTGCTTCGCGCCAGCTTCTTCGGCGCGGGTGGCCCAATCGGCCGCCTGCCTGCAATCGCGCGGCAGCCCGGCCACGCCCTCGAAGTAGTAGTTGGCCATGCCGAGCAGGGCCATCGGTTCGCGCCCGTGCGCAGCAGCGCGTTGCAGGTGCGGCAGTGCACGGGCCAGCGACGCCTCGGAGAATTTGCCACGCTGCGGAATCGCGTTCGATGCGACCCACGCCGCCTGCGCGTGGCCGCCTTCGCTTGCCTTCTCCAGCCAGGCCAGGCCCTCGTCTTCGTCTTTCGGCGCCAGTTGCGGCATCGCGCCGCTGTAGAGCAGAGAGCCGACTCCGAACTGGGCCAGGAGGTCGCCGTCCGCGGCCTTCTGCCGCATCGCCTGCACGCGCAGCCGGTAGCTGTGCATGTAGTCGGGCCAATCCTCGTTGAGGCGGGTCCGGATGGCCGCGTCGTCCAGCGGTGCGCGGTCCAGCGTCGCCAAGGCTGGCGCTTCGGACTCGAGCATCGTCGAGATCGACATCTCCATGGCTTGGACGTCGCCGATGCCGGCCTGCCGGAAGGACTGGTCCATCAGCGTCGACGCATCCATCACCATCGATTCGTAGCGGTACCGCCAGCGGCCATCTTCGCGAGCCAGGATGGGGCCGAACTGGAACTGGGTCTCGGTCGGCGATCCGATCTCGCCCACGGCCTCGTCCCCGACCACTGTGACATTGCTCAGTGCCAGGATCGGCGCGTCTTCGGACGCCGGTTCGACGCCGATCCAGCCCCGGGTGAAGCACAGTGCAGCCACCGCGCGCCCATCCATCGCCTGCAGCGCTTCATCCGCCTGGGTGGCCCGCAGCAGGTACACCAGAACCCGATCCAGGCTGGGCAAGCGGCGGAGCTGTCCGGGGGACGCATACAAGGCCAGGTCGCGCAGGAACGCGAAGTGGTTCTCGCTGGACGTGGCCAGCAGGTCTACCGCCTCGGCATTGTCCTGGCTGCTGAGCGCTGCGTAGCGATCCCACGCGCGGCTCACGTCGTTCATCGTGGCTATGTCCTGCGCCGCCCACGCCGGCAGCACCAGTGCGCCAGCCAACGTCCCGGCCAGCCATCTCCGCATCCGCATCGTGTTCCCCTGTGTGGTCCCCTCAGTGGTAGGGATTGCCCTCGCCACTGCCTTCCGGCCGCAGGGTATAGCGTTTGTAGGTCCACTGGTACTGCGCGGGATCGCGACGCGCGATCCGCTCGACGGCCTGGTTGAGCGCTGTCACTGCCGTTACGGCGTCCGCATCGGCGATCGCTGCGGGTGCGCGCTCCACGTGCAGCGCGAAGTCCGGCCCCGGACCGATGCGTTCACACCAGGCGAACAGCACCGTCGCCCCCGTGCGCTCCGCCAACCGCGACACCAGCGTCATGGTCAGTGCGGGCTTGCCGAAGAACGGCGCAAATTCGCCATCGCCCATCTTGGGTTGCTGGTCGGGCAGGATGCCCACCGCACCCCCATCCTTCAGCACCTTCCATAGCTGGCGCACGGCGGGGCCCTCCGCGCGCACCTGGCGGATGTTGTCCGCTCCACGCACCCGCAGCAGGAAGGCGTCACCCGCCGGCGACTCAGGCGGGCGGTAGACGATGGCGATCGGGCCGCGCGAGGCCAGCCACTGGTTGAGCAGCTCCCAGTTGCCGAAGTGGGGCGCAGCGACGATCACGCCTTTGCCACTGGCCAGCGCTTCGTCGTACAGCGCCTCGCCGTGACGCTCGCGCAGGCAGGCCAGGTTCTCGCCTGCTGGCCGCGTCCAGAAGCGCAGCGTTTCCAGCGCCTGCCGCGCGGTCGTGCGCAGGATGGCGGCGTGCAGTTCGTCTCGCTGTCCCGGCAGCAGGTCCGGATAGACGATCTCCAGATTGCGGCGGGCCACCCGGCTTTCGCGCACGTCGAACCGCCGCCACGCCCAGGCCATTGCATTTCCCAGTGCGCGTAGCCAAGGCCAGGGGAGGCGCCCGATGAAGGCGGCGGCGTGGTAGCCGAAGGCGGCGAGGGTGTCCGGTTTCATCCGCCGAGTGTAGCCAACCGGCGCGCCGCCCTTGCTGCCGGTGCACGACGGTGACCCCGGTATCCTGTTCTTCCCTTCGTGCCGTCCGGACCCATCCCATGCTTTCCCTGATCCAGCGTGTGACCCGGGCGAGCGTCGCGGTCGACGACATCGTCGTGGGGGCCATCGACACCGGTCTGCTGGCCTTGGTGGGGGTGGAACCCGGGGATGGCGAGGCGCAGATCGCCCGCATGGCCGACCGCCTGCTGGGTTACCGGGTCTTCGCCGACGAGGCGGGGCGCATGAACCGGTCCCTGGCCGATACGAACGGCGGACTGCTGCTGGTCAGCCAGTTCACCTTGGCCGCCGATACCCGTTCGGGCATGCGGCCCAGCTTCACCACCGCGGCCCCGCCCGCCGAGGCTGAACAGGGCTTCAACCGGCTGGTCGACATCTGCCGCGAAAAGCACGCCGGCAGGGTGGAAACCGGGCGTTTCGGCGCCCATATGGTGATCAGCCTCGTCAATGACGGGCCCGTGACCTTCCTGCTCCGCCCGTGACGTTCTCCCCTTGCCGGGAGACAGGCTTCAGGAACCCAAGCCGGTCCGGGCTGGTATAATACGGGGTTCTCCCTTTCCTCTTCCCGGTGGCGCAACCTCGATGGCCAACGAACGTCCTGCGCAGCAGTCCGACATCAAGCTCTTGATCAGCAAGGGCCTGGAGCAGGGCTATCTGACTTACGCCGAAGTCAACGATCACCTTCCCGACGACCTGGTCGATCCGGAACAGATCGAAGACATCATCGGCATGATCAACGGCATGGGCATCGATGTCCATGAAGTCGCTCCCGATGCCGAAACCCTCCTGCTTGCCGATGGCAACACCGGCAACCGCGAAGTCGACGAAACCGCGGCCGAAGAAGCCGCCGCGGCGCTCACTTCGCTGGATACCGAAGGCGGCCGCACCACCGACCCGGTGCGCATGTACATGCGCGAAATGGGCACCGTCGAGCTGCTGACCCGCGAAGGCGAAATCGCCATCGCCAAGCGCATCGAGGAAGGCCTGGGCCAGGTGCAGGCATCGCTCGGCAACTTCCCGTGGTCGATTGAGCTGTTGCTGGAAGACTACGAACTGCACAAGGCGGGCAAGAAGCGCCTGGCCGAGGTCATCGTCGGTTTCAACGATGTCGAGGAGCCGGCGCCGGAAGTGCCGGTGGCCGAGGAAGCCGTCGAAGCCGCCGACGATGCCGCCGACGACGAAGAAGAAGCCGCCGACGATGTGGCCGAGGAAGCGGGCCCGACCGGCCCGGATCCGGAAGAAGTCGCGCGTCGCATGCAGGTGCTGGCCGACGGCTACGCCAAGTTCAAGAAGTCCTATGCGAAGAACGGCCCCGAGAACAAGGCCGTGGTCAAGCTGCGCACCGAACTGGGCGAGACCTTCGTCACCCTGAAGCTGCCGCTTCCGCTGACCGACACGCTGGTGCGCAAGCTGCGTGAGGTCGTGGCTCAGGTCAAGGACCATGAGCGCCGCGTGCTGCACCTGTGCGCCAATGTCGCCAAGATGCCGCGCAAGGAGTTCCTGCGCGCGTGGGAAGGCAACCAGACCAACCTGGGCTGGGTGGACGAGGTGTTGAAGCGCAAGCAGAAGTGGTCGTCGGGTCTGCGTGACGTCAGGGAGCAGATCGTCGCCGAGCAGGAAGCCACCATCGCCGTCGAACAGGCGATGTACCTGACGCTGGCCGACATCAAGGAAATCAGCCGCGCGATGGCCTATGGCGAAGCCAAGGCACGCAAGGCGAAGAAGGAAATGGTCGAGGCCAACCTGCGCCTGGTCATCTCCATCGCCAAGAAGTACACCAACCGCGGCCTGCAGTTCCTCGACCTGATCCAGGAAGGCAACATCGGCCTGATGAAGGCGGTGGACAAGTTCGAATACCGGCGCGGTTACAAGTTCTCGACCTATGCCACCTGGTGGATCCGCCAGGCCATCACCCGCTCGATCGCCGACCAGGCGCGCACCATCCGCATCCCGGTGCACATGATCGAGACGATCAACAAGCTCAACCGCATCTCCCGCCAGATGCTCCAGCAGTACGGCCGCGAGGCCACGCCGGAAGAACTGGCGAAAGAAATGGACATGCCGGAGGACAAGATCCGCAAGGTGATGAAGATCGCGAAGGAACCGATCTCCATGGAGACGCCGATCGGCGACGATGAGGACTCCCACCTGGGCGACTTCATCGAGGATACCAACGTGGAGTCCCCGATCGAGAACACCACCAACATCAACCTGTCGGAAACGGTTCGCGATGTACTCGCCGGCCTGACCCCGCGGGAAGCCAAGGTGCTGCGCATGCGCTTCGGCATCGACATGAATACCGATCACACGCTGGAAGAGGTCGGCAAGCAGTTCGACGTGACCCGCGAGCGCATCCGCCAGATAGAAGCCAAGGCACTGCGCAAGCTGCGTCATCCGTCGCGTTCGGAACAGCTGCGCAGCTTCCTCGACATCGACTGACGCAGCGGAACCTCGCGTTTGCACCAATGAAGCGCGGCCCCGGTGGGCCGCGTTTCTTTTTGGTGCATGGCGTACTCGCGCGTGATTGTGTGCAGGTATGTGGTCTTGTCATTCCGCTCACATCGCGCGATCTAGAATGGGCAAGACACTCGTTGTCATGGGAAAGGCGTGGAGCGCAGACAGGTATTGAAGGGCGCCATCGCGTTGGCGGCGTGGGGCGCGATGCCTCGTGTATGGGCACAGGCGAGCGTCACGGCAGGCGCCACGCCAGGCCACTTCTCACTGGAAACGGTTCCAAGACTTGCACGGACGCTGGCGCGCCAGCCCTATCGCGCACCCGATGAAACCCTGCCGGCGTCACTGGATGTCGGCTATGACGGCTACCGCGACATACGCTTCGATCCCGCGCAGGCGATCTGGCGCAAGGAGGGGCTGCCGTTTCGAGTGCAGATGTTCCATCGGGGCTTCCTGTTCAAGCAGCGCGTCGAGCTGTGGCGCGTGCACGAGGGGCTTGCCGAACCGATCACCTACTCCCCCGACCTGTTCGACTTTCCGGAAGGGGTGACACCGCCGCGGGACCCCGCGCTCGGGTTCGCCGGCTTCCGCGTGCATGCTCCGCTCAACCAGCCGGACGTGTTCGACGAACTGATCGCGTTCCTGGGCGCCAGCTATTTCCGCGCGCTGGGCAAGGGACACGCATATGGTCTCTCCGCACGGGGACTGGCGTTGGGCAGTGGCGACGCGGGCGCGGAGGAGTTCCCGCTGTTCCGTGCCTTCTGGATCGAGCAGCCTTCGGCAGGCGCGAAGCACCTGGTCGTGCATGCGTTGCTCGACAGTCCCAGCGTGACGGGCGCATTCCGTTTCGTGATCCGCCCGGGTGGCGAAACCGCCATCGACGTGCAGTCGCGCCTGTATCCCCGCGTGGACCTGGCGCATGCCGGCATCGCGCCGTTGACCAGCATGTTCGAGTTCGATGCCGGTGATCGCGTGGGAACCGACGACTACCGTCCGGCCGTGCACGATTCGGATGGATTGGCCATCTTCAACGGGCACGGCGAACAGATCTGGCGTCCGCTGAGCAACCCGCCGCGGGTCCAGCACAGTGCGTTCGCCGATGCCGGTCCCCGCGGCTTCGGCCTGATGCAGCGCAAGCGTGGCTTTGGCGACTATGCCGATATCGAGGCGCGTTACCACCAGCGTCCCAGTCTCTGGATCGAACCCAAGGGAAATTGGGGAAGAGGTGCCGTCACGCTGGTGGAGATTCCCACCGGCGACGAATACCACGACAACATCGTGGCGTTCTGGCGGCCCGCCGCGCCGCTGCGTGCGGGCCGTGAATACCACTTCGATTACCGCATGCACTGGTGCGACACGTATCAGTGGGACGCGGACCTGGCCGTCGTCACCGACACGCGCATTGGCGCGGCGCCTGATCCTGCGCGTCGACTGGTAGTGATCGATCTGGATGGCGGCCGCCTGGCCTCGCTGCCGCGCGATGCGAAGTTGACACCGGATGTCTGGGCGGCGAGGGGCGACATCGTCGGCGCGGTGGTCTATCCGAATCCGGAGACGCGAGGCTGGCGGTTGAGCTTTGAATTCCGCCCCCAGGCAGGGAACACGCATGGACGTGACGTGGAACTGCATGCGCGCGTGCTGGAGGGGCACGTGCCGTTGTCCGAAACCTGGCTGTACCGTTGGAGCACCTGACCATGAACATACATCGCGTGGATGATCCGCTGCAGCAGGAGTGGCTGCCCCCGGAATCGCCGCTTGCCATGCCGGTACAGGACCTGCGGACAGGCCGTCTATCGTCAAGAGCGCTGCCGACATCGCCCCCCGCCATCAGGCGGCGGCGTGCGCTGGTAATGGGTACTGCGATCGCGCTGACCCTGTTCGCGACCTACCAGATCTGGTGGGTATTGCGCGGCGACGGCATCAATGTGCTGGAGGGCGTGCTGCTCGCGTTGTTTGTTGCGCTGTTCGCCTGGATCGCGCTGTCGTTCTCCAGCGCACTGGCTGGCTTCGTGCTGCTGTTGCGCCGACGCCCGCATCCACTCGGCATCGATGACGCGGCGGCGCTTCCCGTGCTATCGACGCGCACGGCCCTGCTGCTGCCGACCTACAACGAAGACCTGCATCGCGTGCTGGCCGGCCTGCATGCGATGCATGAGTCGCTGCAAGGTACGGGACAAGGGGATCGCTTCGACTTCTTCATCCTCAGCGACACCACGCGCCCGGAAGTTGGGCATCAGGAAGTGGCGGCCGTCCGGGCTCTGCGGCGCAGGTTGGGTGCCGACGCACGCGTGTTCTATCGCCGTCGCCGCGAGAACACGGAGCGCAAGGCGGGCAACATCGCCGAATGGGTGCGGCGTTTCGGCGCTGCGTATCCGCAGATGCTGATCCTGGATGCCGACAGCCTGATGACCGGCGCCACCCTGGTCCGTCTGGCGGATGCGATGGAACGCAACGCCAGCGTTGCACTGATCCAGACGCTGCCGATGATCGTCAATGGGCGCACGTTCTTCGCGCGCATGCAGCAGTTCGCCGGCCGCGTGTATGGCCCGGTGGTCGCGCATGGCATCGCCTGGTGGCATGGCGCGGAAGGCAACTACTGGGGGCACAACGCCATCATCCGGACCGCAGCGTTCGCCCGGCACGCCGGCTTGCCCCATCTTCGCGGCGGCAAGCCGTTCGAGGGGGCCGTGCTCAGCCATGATTTCGTGGAGGCCGCGCTGCTTCGTCGCGGTGGCTGGGCCATCCACATGGCGCCGGGACTGGGTGGCAGTTACGAGGAAGGCCCGCCTTCACTGACGGACATGCTGGTGCGCGACCGCCGCTGGTGCCAGGGCAATCTGCAGCACGGCGCGGTGCTGCCGGCGCGTGGCCTGCACCGCATGCATCGGCTGCACCTGCTGGTCGGCATTGGTCACTATTTCACTGCGCCGATGTGGGCCATGCTGATGCTGGTCGGCCTGGCCATCCCCTTGCAGCAGGCCGGCTTCAACCTGAGCCAGCCGCATCTGGAAGGCTTCACCCCTGCGCTCTACTGGCGCGGTGGCGATCCCGCCCGCTTCCTTTGGGTTTTCTACTTCACGATGACGGTACTGCTGGCGCCCAAGGTGATGGGTTGCATGGCCACGCTGGTGCAGCCGGCATTGCGTCGGCAGTGCGGCGGTGGGCTGCGCATCATCGGCAGCGCATTGCTGGAAACCGTGATGGCGGCATTGATGGCGCCCGTCACCATGTACGTGCAATCGCGTGGGGTGGCGGAAGTACTGGCCGGACAGGATTCCGGCTGGGAGACGCAGCGCCGCGACGACGGCAGCGTGCCCCTCGCGAGCCTCGTGCGCCGTTACGCGGGATTGACGTTGTTCGGCGCGAGCAGCGGCGTGGTCGCCTACCTGGTGTCGCCCGCGCTCGCCGCGTGGATGGCGCCGGTCGTGCTGGGCATGGTCCTGTCCATCCCCATCAACGTCCTGACGGCATCGACCGTGGTCGGCCAGCGCCTGCGTGCTGCAGGATGGCTGCGCATTCCCGAGGAGTCCACGCCTCCGGCCATCCTCAGTCGCGCCCTGGCGTTGCGCGCCGCACCCGACGACGCGCCATCGGCACCCGTGGCCTCCGGTACAATCCTGGCGCTGGGGGCCTATAGCTCAATGGTTAGAGCAGAGGACTCATAATCCTTTGGTTCCAGGTTCGAGTCCTGGTGGGCCCACCAAAAAGTAGTCTGAATTCCGGCGATTGGTACCGACCCCGTAAGTTGAAACGTTGTTTCAACTTACGATGAAAAAGGGCGATAGTTGCAACGACTTGCCTCCGAATGACGGCCAGATGGGGGCGTTCTGGCGGCTTTCGACCTTGGATTCAACTGATCGACGCAACAGTTTGTCGATATCGCTCTGCCGGTGTTTCGTAGCCGAGCGTCTTGCGTGGCCGTTCGTTGAGCTGGCGTGCCACGCCGTCCAGCTTGGCCTGTGAGACATCGGCGAGGTTGATGCCCTTTGGGAAGTACTGCCGCAGTAGGCCGTTGGTGTTCTCGTTGGTACCGCGCTGCCAGGGATGATGCGGATCGCAGAAGTAGACCTGGATGTCCGTGGCCAAGGTGAAGCGGCGGTGCGCCGCCATTTCCTTGCCCCGATCCCAGGTCAGCGACCGGTACAGCTGCTTCGGCAGGCGGCGTGCGTTCTTGATCAGTGCGTTGATCACGGTCTCGGTGTCCTTGCCTGCCACCTTCACCAACATCAGATAGCGGGTCTGCCGCTCCACCAGCGTGGCGATCTGACTGTTCCGGTCACCGAACAGCAGGTCGCCTTCCCAGTGCCCCGGCACGGCCCGATCTTCGGCATTGGCCGGCCGCTTACTGATCGAGACAGTGTCGGTAATCCGGCCGTGGTTCTCTGTCTTCTGGGTGTGATGTCGTGAACGACGCATCGCCCGCGTGCGCCTCAGGTGCGCGAGCAGCTCCTGTTTCAAGGCTCCGCGCGACTGGATGTAGAGCGTGCGATAGATCGTCTCGTGGGACACCTGACGGCTCGCATCATCGGGATAGGTGCGTTTGAGCCAGCCGGCCACCTGCTCAGGCGACCACTGCCGCTGGATCTTCTCTGCCACGCGAGCAGCCAAGGCTCGATGCAGCG
This sequence comes from Pseudoxanthomonas sp. PXM03, assembly GCF_014852005.1. GTDB lineage: Bacteria > Pseudomonadota > Gammaproteobacteria > Xanthomonadales > Xanthomonadaceae > Pseudoxanthomonas_A. The sequence continues at coordinate 327,837 of NZ_JACVAU010000001.1, forward strand.
CCAGCTTACAGGGCTTGGGACGCCGCGCCCGGCCCTAAGCAGCCTGGTCTGCCTGGCTGGCTCGATAGCCTTCACGGCCTTCGTTGCGCCCGATCTCGCGGCTGATTGTGGAAGGGGCTCGCCCCAGCGACACAGCTATCGTGCGGATCGATCGTCCCGCCGCCAAGCCGCGGGAGATCTCCTCGCGCTCGGCCAAGCTCAGCATCCTTGGAGACCTTCGCCTCACCGGCGGACGAATGCCGCCGTGCTCGGCCAGGATGTTCCGCACGCAGCTGTGGTGCCGATCAAACAAGGATGCGATCTGGTGTAGGGACTCGCCCTGCTGCCAGCGATCCCACATCAGTGCCTTCTGGGTGTCGGTGTAGTAGATCCTCTTCCTGCGCTTCATCTGCAACACTCCTGCTGCCTACGCAGCTATCTGTGTGTTGCATCGATCATATGAATCCGCGGCCAAGAGCGGCCATACCAACCTGTCGACGGGACGCCAGGTTGGGCCGCGATGATCTTGCGCGGAGCACTCCGACTCTCTTCATAAGTTCTGGGGCTTGAAGTCAGAATGACGGCTCACGTAGCTCCCTGGCACCACAAACTCGCCTTCGCCGCGGTAGTGCAGAGTCTGCGGACACTTGGGATTGGCGGCCACATGGGCCTGTACGATCTCCCAGATGAAGAGGCCGTACTCGTCGATCTGCCGATCATCAACAAGCCTGCACTCGAAGCTGGCATAGCACTCCCGAATCAATGGCGCTTTAACTGAGAGCGCCGGTTCAGGAGTCAGACCGAACTCATGGAACTTGTTGATACCGCTCGATGCGCTGGAGTTGCCAATGCCGACTACCGCATCGAGCATGTCTAGCGTCGGAATGTTAATCACGCACTCACGGCTTTGACGCAGCATCGCGTAGCTGTGGTTGCCCTCCCAAATGTAGCAGCCGAAGAGCGCCGGCGAAAAGCCAAGTATCATGTGCCAACCCATTACCATGATGTTCTCGTTACCTCTCCACCTTGAGCTAACCAACACGATCGGCCCCGGCTCCAAGTGGCGCCTTACCTGATCAAGAGGAAAATTCCGCTTCTTTGCTGAAGTGCTCATTGCTCGTTCTCCAGGGCCTGATGCCCACTCGGAGGGGGCGAGCACTTACGGTAAGTGCGAATGTCGGGATCACCATCGCAGAGGTCCGGCACCTCGGCTAGAAACGAGCATACGTAGGGCGTAGCCATATGTGCGTCAAAATCGGCCTCTGAACACCAATCCTCAAGAACGATCCATATTCCGTCATCGCTGGTGTCCTGCAGTACCTCGTAACGCAAGTTTCCAGGCTCTGACGTGGATCGCGAAACCAGCTGGAGCAGGCGCTCGCCAAGATGTTGTTCGCGACCTTTGCTGGCGGCGAAGAATGCAACTTTGCTGACTATTTTCATGCTCAACCTCGAAAGCGACCGCCGCAGCTGCGGCGGCCGCATCGTGACGATGTAGTGGAATTACCAGGGCTGATCGGTCGGGAGAACGAACAGCTCGGCCACGTTGACGTAGTCCGGCGCCTGCAGCGCGAACAGGAGGGTGTCGGCGATGTCGTCGGCCTTGAGGAACGCCATCTGATCCCGCAGCCCTTCCATCTGGTCGCGGTAACCCTTGTCGGTGACATGCTCGAAGAGCTCCGTATCGACGGCGCCGGGCTGGATGCAGGTCACGCGGATGTTGTGCTTCTTGCCGATTTCCAGGCGCAGACCCTCGGAGAAGGCGGTGACGGCATGCTTGGTGGCACAGTAGACCGTGAGGCCTGCGAACACCTTGCGACCGGCGATCGAAGAGGTATTGAAGATGTGGCCGGAGCGCTGCTTCTGCATGATCGGCAGCACAGCCGCCGTACTGTTGAGCACGCCCTTGATGTTGACATCGACCATCCTCGCCCATTCGTCGGTCTTAAGGGTTTCGACATCGGAGATCGGCATCAGGCCGGCGTTGTTGAACAGGATGTCGACGGTGCCGTAGGCCTTGACCAGTTCATCCACACCCGCCTGCACCGACGCGGGATCGACGACGTCCATTTCAATGGCCAGGGCCTCGCCGCCGGCCGTCTTGATCTGGCGCACGAGCGCCTCCAGCCGATCGACGCGACGGGCAGCCAGGCCGACCTTGACGCCCTGTGCTGCCAGCTTGATTGCGGTGGCGGCACCGATACCACTCGATGCACCCGTGACGAGTGCGATTTTTCCGTTGAGATTCATGAGATTCACCTTGGGGATACGTGCCACCGATGGGGAGGTCGGTTTCAGCACGAGGCATAAATTGCGCCTTTCCCTATGGGCGATCTCTGGCGATCCTGCTCAATCTGTCGGGATCTTGCGGTCAGTTCCTGCCCCGGTACTCGCTGGGTGTGACCCCTGCTTCTCTCCGGAAGACCTGTGAAAAATGACTGGCGCTCGTGTAGCCGACCTCGAGCGCAACCTCGATGACAGGGCGGTCCGTCTCACGCAGCAACTGGCGGGCACGTTCCATGCGCAGCCGGATGAAGTACTGCGACGGCGTATAGCCCGTACTCCTCTTGAACGCGCGTGCAAAATGGAATTCGCTCAAACCCGAGCTCCTGGCCAACTTCTCTAACTGGAACTCCTGGTCCAACTGCGCCTCCATCGCCTCGGTCACCCGACGGAGCTTGAATGCGGGCAGGCCGCCACGCGCACGAGGCTCCGCTTCACTGGCGCTTCCGTAGCGGCGGACGAGATGTACCGCCAGACTCTGGGCCAGTCCTTGCACTAACAATGGGCTCGGCTCCCCGGGTGACATGAGCTCTGTCCGAAGCGGCTCAAGAAGCGCCGATAGGACGGGGTCCTTTTCGCCTGACGCGTCCCTCAGTGCCAAGTGCACACCTTCACCCAGCACTTCGATCGTCGCGCGTTGCAAAAGAGTGAGCCCAAGGTGCAGGTGCATCACCGTGAAAGGCTGTTCGCCTCTCGCCTGCCACCGCAGCTCGTACGGCTGCGGTGCGTTTGTCAGGAAGAAGTCACCGGCCGTCACCTGGTGCGCGACCCACTGACCGTCGAGCTCCCGCTCTTCCACGTTCGCATCTCCCGACAGCACCCAGACGATCAAGGGTTCGGGTACCGCCGGGATCAGCAGGCAGTCCTGGTGGCTGTTGCGCTGGAACACCTGGATCAACAAGTCCTTCCAGGCGCGCCCGTTCGCCGTGGCAACCCGGATCCCGGGCACCCGTGCATCCAGGGCTTCTGCAGAAGTTTGGCCGGTGTCGGTTGACATGATCGTCAGGAGCTCAGAGTGCGTTGTTGCGAGGCGACGACCGCCTGCGGGGAGACACTGAGCACATCCTTGAGATATCGCGCTTCCTCCAGCGGGCTGCGACCGAACAGGCGCTTGAACTCCCGGCTGAACTGCGAGCTGCTCTCGTATCCGACGCGCTCGGAGGCGCTGGCCGCGCTCAGTCCATTGCGAATCATGAGCAGCCGCGCTTGGTGCAGGCGCATGGCCTTGATGTATTGCAGGGGGCTGGTCTGGGTGACGGCCTTGAAATGGAGATGGAACGCAGGAACGCTCATGTTGGCGTCCCTTGCCAGCGTGGCCACATCCAACGCCTCGTCGAAGTGATCGTGGATGCGCCGCAATGCCTTGCCGATGCGGGCGAAGTGGCCGCCTTGCGTCAGCGCCGCACGCAGGCTTCCGCCTTGATTACCCATCAAGACCCTGTACGTGATCTCCCGCACGATGCCCGGTGCCAGTATCCGGGCATCGGTGGGATGAGCCAGTGCCTCCAACAACCGGATCGTGGCGTCGCCGATCCGCTCGTCTACCGCCGTTGCGAACAGGGTCTGAGGCGCGATCACCTGCTCCGGCTCGATCTCGTCACTTGCCAGGGCCAGCTCAGCGGTAGCGCTCTGATCGATGCGAAGCGCAACGCCCAACATGGGCTCTTGAGGTGTAGCTTCAGTCTCGATGTCGAAGGGAAGCGGCACCGACAAGACCAGGTACTGCTGCGCGTCATACACGTAGGCATTGCCGCCATGGAAGCCCCGCTTCCTGCCCTGCGCCACGATGACGATGCTTGGCTCGTAGAGGGCGGGTGTCCTTGGCAGCGAGCGATTGGAGCGCATGAGCGTCACCCCCTCCAAGGCCGACCGCGTGTAACCCTCCGCTGGTGCGAGCTGATCGATCAGTTCGGCCATCCTCGCGGCGCGCAGTAAGCCTTTCGGTGTAGAAAAATTCGAACCCATAAAGCTCTCCTTCCGAGGGTGCGGACCATATATCACCACAGAGCGCTAGCGGGCAAAACCAACGGATAGGAATAGGCAAGGTCGGCAGAAGATCCGGTCTTAGCGCTGGCAGCGGACGCTCCTACGATGACTCCATCTGGTCGCAGTAAGGCCACCCCGGAACCAACTGAGGATCGCCTAATGACTCGGTTAGTCGCATGGCTAGTCCTGATCTTCTTCAACGCAGCCGTTTCCCGCGCCGAAAGAGCGCACATCCAATAAGGAACCCTACACATGAATGCCATTCCCAATTCCAAAGTAGTCCTGGTCACGGGCGCAAGCAGTGGCATCGGAGAGGCCACCGCGCGGCTGCTGGCCGCACGAGGCCATCGCCTGGTCCTGGGGGCGCGCCGCACCGAGCGATTGGAGGCCCTCGCGTCGGAGATCCGCACGGCAGGTGGCCAAGCTGAGTATCGCGCACTGGACGTTACCCGCTTGGAGGACATGCGAGCGTTCATCGCATTCGCCGAATCCCTCTGCGGCCCGCCCGATGTCATCGTGAACAATGCTGGCGTGATGCCGCTGTCGCCGCTCAGTGCGCTCAAGGTCGACGAATGGGACCGCATGATCGATGTCAATGTGCGGGGTGTGCTGCACGGTATCGCGGCTGCTCTGCCTGGCATGGAAGCCCGCGGTAGCGGGCATGTGATCAACGTCTCTTCCATTGGGGGCCATGCCGTATCGCCCACTGCCGCCGTCTACTGCGCCACCAAGTTCGCGGTCCGCGCCATTTCCGAGGGGCTACGTCAGGAGACGGACAAGGTCCGGGTGACGGTGGTTTCTCCCGGGGTGGTGGAGTCGGAGCTGGCGGATTCCATCTCCGATGCACAGGCCCGGGACGCCATGAAGTCCTTCCGCCGCATCGCGCTTTCGCCGGAAGCCATCGCTCGTGCCATCGCCTACGCGATTGACCAACCGGACGATGTCGATGTCAGCGAACTAATTGTCCGACCCACCGCCAGCCCGTACTGAGCATATGAACATGACGACGAACACAAACCATCCCTATGCAGGCATGTGGGTGACTGCGGACGGGTATATACGTCACGAGCTGCTGCCCAATGGCCGCTACGACGAAGCGAGGGGCCGCAAGCAGAGCGCCTACCAAGGCCGCTATTCCATCACAGGCAACCACATCGACTACGTCGACGATACGGGCTTCACCGCAGACGGCGAGTTTGTAGATGACATCCTCTATCACGCCGGCATGGTGCTCTACCGTCAACGATGAAAAATGAACTAACCAAACAGGAGAAGGCTGAAAATGGCCGCTTATCTAGTGGGAAACATCGAGATTCAAGACGAATACACGATCGAGGAGTACCGTCGCCGTGCGCTACCCCTTGTGGAGAAGTTCGGCGGGAAGCCGCTGGTCATCGACGCCACGCCTGTCTACTTCGAGGGCAACTGGATCCCGCGCAACATGATTCTTCTGGAGTTTCCGAACATGGCGGCGATTCGTGGGCTACTCACGTCCGAGGAGTACGCGCCGCTTGCCATCATGCGCCAAGCCAGTACGCATAGCGACCTGGTCGCTTTCAGTGAACAGTAAATCGAAGTAGTAAAAGGAGACCGAAGATGCCAAACCAGACAGATAGACTTGCCACCGGTCTTGCGACGATTCAAAGCATTACCGGTCAGAGCGGCCAAAGTGTGGTCGAGAGTCTCAAAGACATAGCGCCCGACTTTGCAGACTGGATCGTTGCATTCGCCTATGGCGATGTCATGTCCCGGTCGGGACTGGACAAACCGACGCGTCAGATCGCCACCATCGCTGCCCTAACTGCTTTGGGCACTGCAGCCGCCCAACTGAAGGTCCACATCAACGGTGCACTGAATGTTGGATGCACGCCCCAGGCGATCACCGAGACCATCTTGCAGATGGCCGTGTATGCCGGATTTCCAGCAACCATTAACGGGCTCGCCGTAGCGCGAGAAGTGTTTCAAGAACGCGGCGTTTCCTTAGCCGGGGCAGGGTGAAAAGAGAATGAATCTACTGAGCACCAATAGTGGAGCTGGAGAGCGCTCATCTCCACGCCGTGGTGATTGACTAAGATTACGAGACCTCTTGAGGTGGGTCTCTTATGAGTTAGATCTCGAAGCCGCCAATCGTCATGCCGCCATCGACCACCAGAAGATGCCCATGCAGGTAGCTCGCTTCAGCGCTGCTCAACCAGATCGCTGCGTCGGCAATCTCGGCCGGAGTGGCGCCACGCTTAGCGGGGATGGCCTTTCGTGCCAGCTCCGCGAAAGCGGGATTCTGCTGGCTGTTTGCGACGACCATAGGGGTTTCGGTCCAGCCTGGCGCTATCGCGTTGACGCGGATGCCTCGCGCTGCATTCTCCATAGCGGCTACCCGTGTCAAACCATGGACGCCATGCTTGGAGGCAGCATAGGCCGACATGCCGCCGGGTCCCGTCAAGGCAGCGACAGATGCGGTGTTGACGATAGAGCCACCATCGCTTCGCAGCATGAGTGGGACCTCGTACTTTAAGCCAAGGAACACACTCTTGAGGTTGATGTCTAGAACGCGCGTGAAGTCATCCGTCGGGTAATCTTCGATGCGGTATGCCCCGCCAGTGATCCCGGCGTTGTTGAACGCGACGTCCAGTCTCCCGGACTCGGCTTCGATATATGACAACAGGCCCGCTACCTGAGCCTCTTTAGAGACGTCCACCTGCTTGGTGCGCACGGAGCCAGCCAGGGCTTCACTAAGGACGAGTGTCTGGTTCAAGCCTTCACTGTTGACGTCGGCTGCGAAGACCAAAGCGCCTCGGCGTGCGAACCCCAGAGTGGCTTCCCGGCCGATACCTGAGCCGGCACCTGTGACGAGAACGGTCTTTCCGCTGAAGTCGGACCGTTCGGTATAAGTGGTCATGACAGGTTTCCTCAGTACTTGATCAAGTTGTGAACCATAAGAGGTCCGCCGAAATGCTGAAGCCGTCCCCCTTGGTTGAGCGAGCCCAGGTCAATGGCGCTGAAACCAAGCTGCTCGACCAGGGACGCGATCTGGTGGTTGGCATCGACGTGATCGCCGGAAACGAAAAGCGTCCGTCGACCGCCATTCTTGACAGGGTCTTGGGCTAGAACGGCGGCAGGCAGGGTGTTGAAAGCCTTTACAACCTGCGCTTCCGGTACCAATGAACTTATTACCTGGCTGGAGAGTCTGTCTCCCAGATCGATAGGGCGAAAGGAAGGAAACTCGATTGCATTGGTCGCGTCGACCAAGATGCGGCCTTTCCAATCGCTTGAGTTAGCGAGAACTTGCGGTGCTGCGGAGAAGGGAACAGCGAGAATGACGATGTCTGCCCGCAGAGCCTGCTCGCTAGAGGCTGGCTCGATGTAATCCCCAAACTTACGACTGAGTTCATGCAGCGAGGTAGGGCCTCGTGAGTTCGCTACTTTCACGCGGATGGAAGCACGAGCGAACTGGGTCGCGAGAGCGCTACCGATAGCGCCTGAACCAATGATTGCGTAATTCATGAGAGTGCTCAGTAGTGGCGCCGGGTATGACCGACGCGCAGGAGGAGAGGCTTACTTGCCGGATTTGGCATCGATGCTGAATCGGCCGGCGCCATTCGCTACCAGTAGCAGGAATGCACCGGCGATCGAGATGTTCTTCAGAAACATGATCGTCTGCATCTGATCCGCAAAGTTGTTGTGGAAGACCAGTCCTGTGACCAATGTGAAGCCAGCCAGAAGCGCGGCAATGATGCGCGTCTTGAAGCCGAGGATGATGGCTGCCGCCCCCAACACTTCCAGAGCGATAACGGCTGGAAGTGCAACTCCGGGTACGCCCATAGAGGCCATATAGCCAGCCGTCGCCTCATAGGCGCTGATCTTGCCCAGGCCGGACATGAGAAAGAGCACGACGAGAAGGATGCGCCCAACGAACTCGGCACCATTGCGGGCGAAAGTGTGGCTGCTGGGCGTTGTGTTAGCGATGGCGGACATGTTGTATCTCCTGTGGAATAGTGTTTGGTTTGTAAGTAGATGTTATGAATCGCTTGAACTTAGCGAAGGCGACCCGCTGCACGAAGGATTTCGCCAATGCGCTTGATCTCGGCTTCGCCTTTCTCAAGAGCATTCGGATTGGTGTGGACCGAGTAGTACCCGGTCACCAGATCGTGTGGGTGCTTGATCGCGGTGCCGATCACGAAGGAAGTCTTTCCGTGCGCGGTGAACTCCAGCGCTGCGTCAGATTCGTCGAAGACCGCGATATCTCCAGCGTTGATGACATCAGGCGTATGTGCCGCACCCTCATACACGGAAATCCAACCGACGGTGTGTCCTTGAGGCGGCTGATAACGCCACGTTTCGCCGTCTTCGAGACGGACATGGAAGTAGTTGATGTTCTCGGGCGCGCGGATGGGGCTGCGCGCTTGGCCGTACTGTCCTAGCACGACCGTGACCGGCCCTTCGCTTTGCACCTGCTCGGGAGGGATGTACTGGCCCTCGGCAGGAGAGTTCTCAAGAGCTGCCGGCAGCGCCAACCACAGTTGGAAGAACCTTAGCGGGTCGGAGGTGTAGACCCTTCCGTCATGCCAGGCCCCAGCACCGGCCTTCATCCACTCGAGGCCGCCGGCCGGTACCTGACCGGCTTGGCCGGTGGTGTCCTCGTACTGGAGGCCACCGCTGAGCGCAACAGTGAGCGTGGCAATACCCGAATGCGGATGGATCCCGAAGAACGTGTCGCCGGTAGGGGGAAGCTCGCCGTAATCCAGGAACACAAACGGCTTGATAAGTTGGCCCAAGTCGGACGGGTTGACCAACCTGGTGATCGGGCCGCGGGTATTGCCGCGGCCTTGGAAGACGATCCGGCGCGCGGGGGAGAGCGTCTCGGGCTTCGGTGTCTTGAGTGTCAAGCGGGTCATGGCGGCATCTCAGTGGAGGTGCCGCCAAATTAGGCTCGTCGGATGTATGTTGGTAGCCTATATTTAAAGATGTAATCCATCCAAGGGGTAGATACATGCTCGACGGAGTCACGTTGGACCAGCTACGGACCTTCATTGCAGCTGCAGAGCAGGGCAGCTTTTCAGCGGCCGGACGCAAGCTCAGGCGAGCCCAGTCGGTAGTCAGTCATACCTTGGCCAATCTTGAGGGCCAATTGGGCGTTGCCCTATTCGATCGCAGCGGGCGCTATCCACAGCTGACCGAAGAGGGGCAGTTCCTGTTGCGTGATGCACGTGCCGTCGCCGATCACATGGATGACTTCAAAGCCAGGGCGCGGTCTATGCGAGAGGGCTTGGAGCCCGAGCTTTCAGCGGTGATGGACGTCATGTACCCCATGTCTGCCATTACCCACGCCATGGGTCAATGTCAGCATTTGTTTCCGAAAACGCCATTGCGGCTTTACGTTGAGGCGCTAGGTGGCGTGGTTCAGCCTGTTCTGGACGGATCCTGCCGCATCGGTGTCATTGGATCCCTCCCAACGGTGCCGGAGGAACTGACTGCCGAGCCACTGGCCCTGGTTCCATTTGCTACCGTCGTTTCGCCACAGCATGCGTTGGCTACAAGCAAGAAGCCGCTTCCAAATGCCGAGCTCAGCAAGCATGTTCAGCTTGTACTGACGGACCGTACATCGCTAACGTCCGGCCGGTCATTTGGCGTGATCTCGCCACTCGTGTGGCGATTGGCGGACCTCGGGGCAAAGCACGCCTTTCTGCGCGCCGGCTTTGGTTGGGGTCATATGCCCGTGCACATGGTTCAGGACGACTTGGATAAAGGGCTGCTCATCGAGATTCGAACGCATGCAAACGCAAAGACACGCGCCAGCCTTGAGATGCAGGCGGTATATCGAAAGGATGCGCCGCCAGGTCCCATAGGGCGCGCATTCATTGAGGCGCTCAAGCACTAGTACTGCATTCGTATTCGTACCCACCCTGATCAGGGTGGGAGTAAGGTCCTTAGATGAGAAGTAGTACTGTGAGGAAGTTGTTTCTATACCTTGTGTTGAAGGCGCTGTTCTTGACCGTGCCTGCTCAACAAGCTTGCGCACAGCAAGCCTCAGTCATCGTTGATCGCTATAAGGTCGATACCTGGCGCTCGCAGGAAGAGGTAAGGCTGGCCTTCACGTCAAACCTAGTACAGACGCGAGAAGGCTACCTCTGGCTGTCTTCGCAATCAGGCTTGGTCCGATTTGACGGCGTTCGGTTCAAGGCATTCACGGCAGAGAATTCGCCCGCTCTCCGAGGACATACGCGCCTCATTACCATTCCACTTGCCCAGGACCGAGACGGCGGCCTTTGGGTTGGGAGTGGTAGCGGCCTTTTTCGCGTCGCTGGTGACAACGTCAAGCTGATTGCGACGAACGCTGCTTTCAAGTCAGACATCGTTAACGCCGCCGCCGTCGATCCGCAGAACAGGTTGTGGGCGGTGACCCGAAGCGGTCGCGTATTTGTCATCGATCGAAGTGGCAAGCAACGCGAACTTGAGGGGACGCTTGTGAGCTACTCGGGCAGTAGCATGACGGTGGACAACAATGGTGATATCTGGATCGCCGCTGGAGAGGGGGCAATCTATCGAATACGCGACGGGCAACTGAAGCGTATCCGGCTGCCAGATGGGGCCCAAGTGCAAGATCCAAGTCGCGTTTACGCTACTCGCGATGGCGCTGTTTGGTTCGGCACGCAGACGGCGATTGCAAGATGGAAGGGAGATCGCATCGACTACTTTCCGCTACCAACGACTAATGGCTTCGGTGCTGTTACTGCCTTGGCAGAAGACACCGACGGCAGGATGTGGGTGGGGTCATATGGTGCCGGCCTGCATTGGTTTGATGGCAAGGAGTTCTCTTCTTTCACCAGGGCAGACGGACTTTCAGATGATCGAATCATCGACATCCTGCCCGATCACCAAGGCAATATGTGGGTCGCAACCCGTGATGGTTTGAATCGATTCCGACCACTGCAGGTGGAAGCTTTCACCGCGCGAACGGGGCTGCCCAGTGACATGCCCGGCGGAATGGTACGAGACAATGAGGGAGGGGTCTGGTTGGCGCCGCCCACCGGGGGGCTGTTCCATGGGCACATCCGAGATGCAGCCTCGTCCTTCCGCCGTGTAGGCAAAAGCCCGGCCGATCTGGTGCTCTCCCTGGCGCCGGCACGAAAAGGTGGTGTATGGGTCGGACGCCCGAACGGTGTCGTCTCTCGCTATTCGGGTGGCAACACGAGCGTTTTGGGGGGGGTCAAAGGACTGCCACCAGTTACAGATCTACTCGAGGACACATCCGGTGCCCTTTGGATCGCGACGTGGCGCGGCCTCTATCGCGGGCACGACGGGCAGCTTGAGCCTATCGAGCAGAAGGATGACTTCATCCTTCGTCTTTTTCAGGATGCTGCCGGAGCAGTCTGGGTCGCAAGTTTGACTGGCGTGACCCGCATCGACCCTGCCGGACATCAGACCTTTACCCAATGGCCGATGCCTCAGCAGACGGGTATCAGGCCGAATGTCATCTTCGAAGCACCTAAGGGAACGGTTTGGGTTGGCTCCGACGAAGGTCTAGTCCGCGTGGGAGGCGGTCGCACGACCATCGTCGCGGTTGAAGAAGGTCTGCCTGAGAGTTGGGTTGGTGCGGGAGAAACCGACGGAGTAGGCCGGCTTTGGCTAGGGCAATTGGGTGGCCTCACCCGCATCAAGATTGAAGAGCTGATCTCTGTAGCTGACGGCAAACTTGCCAGTCTTCTTGACGTGGGTAGTTTCAAACCCCTTGACGGTCTGCCAGGCGGAGATCCCGCTGCATGGCCACATCCATGGTCCTATCGAGATCCGAACGGCAAATTGTGGTTTGCCATGGGCCACGGCATCGTGGCGCTGAATCCAGAAACGGCCAAGCCTATAGGCGCAGCGCCTAAGGTTTACATCGATGAAGCTTTTGTCGACGGCACACGGAAAAGCGATCTAGACAGCTTGGTCATTGAGCCGGGAAGCCGTCGCATAGATATCCGCTATACGGGTGTTGACCTCACTCATGGGCCAGATGTCCGCTTTCGGTACCGTTTGGACGGATTCGATCCTGACTGGATCGATGCGGGCACACAGCGGGTGGCTTCCTACACACGTCTTGCGCCCGGAACTTACAAGTTCCGCGTGTCTGCAAAGGACGTGCGAGGACAATGGTCGCCGACAGAAGCCAGTATTTCTCTTCGCGTACTGGCGCCGTTCTATCTCACCGCTTGGTTTATAGGCTTGGTGATACTGAGCCTAACCCTGGTGCTTTGGATGTATCACCGCGCGGCACTTCGCATTCGCGGTGCTGCGATCATGGAAGAGCGAACCCGTCTCGCCCGCGATATTCACGATTCGCTCCTTCAGGGCTTCGGAGGAATCGCCCTTCAGCTGCATGCAGTTGACCAACGATTGGGTACTCACTCGCCGGAGAGAGCCAGCCTTGATCGCATCCTGGGGTTGGTGGACAGAACGTTGACCGATGCACGAAAGGTTGTTTGGGATATCCGGCTTCCCAATGAGGCTGACGATCTCGCAGCCTCTCTACAACTCAGCGCTCACCGCATTCTGGCGGACACTGGAGCAGTAGTGAACTTTGCGCCCGCACAGGGAACAACGTACGAGCTATCTCTAAGCGTACGACAGCAGTGTCTGGCAATGGTTGAAGAGGCACTCGTCAATGTACGCAAGCATGCCGGCGCCTCTATCGTGGTAATCAAACTGGTGTACACATGGCAAGCGCTCTATATCACCGTGACCGACGATGGTGCGGGGTTTGATGTGGACGAGGCCAGGCGGCGCAACGGCCATTGGGGTCTCCAGGGAATGCAGGAGCGCGCCAAAGCTATAGGCGCTCACGTCGAGGTGGAAAGCCAGCCGGGCGTGGGCACCACTATAGGCATTCAGGTACCCCGCCGGCGCTGGCTTCGCTGGGGCCTCCTACCCGGCAGCCGGGCTTAGCAGGGCCTTTCGGGCTAAAAATTTAACCAATCGGTGAATTGCCGTCAGGCCCCAACTGGAACACCATCAGACTATGTCCGTCACAACCAAGCAGCCACTGGCCGTCAATGGAAGACCCCAGCGGATTCGCATCCTGGCGGTCGATGACCATCCTATCTACCGAGATGGGCTGGCAGCGGTGTTGGCGTTGCATGCGGATCTAGAGCTTGTGGGCGAGGCGGGAGATGGGGCAGCTGCACTTGATGCGTACCGCGTTCATCAACCCGACGTAACCTTGATGGATCTGAGCATGCCCGTGATGAGTGGCGTGGAAGCCATCACGAAGATACTGGAAGAGTCTCCGGCAGCGAAGATCATCGCCTTGACCACGTACCAGGGCGACACAGACATACATCGGGCCCTGGAGGCGGGTGCACGAGGCTACCTCCTCAAAGATGTCCTAAGGAACGAGGTTGCGGACGCTGTACGGGCGGTTTGGACCCAAGGCTGGATTCTCCCGGATGCGGTGGCGCGGAGGCTCGCTCAGTACGTTCCTCGGGTTGAACTGACCGACCGAGAGCTTGAAGTTCTTCAACTGATGGCAAAAGGACTTCGGAACAAGGAAATCGCATCTCATATCCACAGGACAGAGGCGACGGTCAAGGTCCATGTCCTCCATTTGCTAAGTAAACTCCGAGCACAAGATCGAACGGAAGCGGTTGTGATCGCACTCAAGCGGGGCATCATCCATCTCGATTGATGGTCGAGCAGTGGTTCCCTCTCCCTGCTGCACGAGTATGGGTAGCCATTAGCCAAAAGGCGTAACCACAATCTACGCCTATGACGGATTACCGTTGTCGAGATAGCGCCGTAACGTGGGCTTCACACCCACGCACGAGGCGCATATGAGCAGCTCAACCCAGGGCAAGGTCGGTAAAGAAGCCCTTATCACTCCGGACAACTGCGTCCTGCTGTTGATCGATCATCAGCCGTTTCAGTTCAGTGGCGTAAAGAACATTGACGCCGCACTGCTCATGAACAACGTGGTTGCCTTGGCGAAGACCGCAAAGGTCTTCGATGTTCCCACCCTGTTGACCAGCGTAGTAGAGGATCGTGGCGGGTACATCGTGAAGCCGCTTCTGGACGTATTTCCAGAGCAGAAGCCAATCAACCGCACCACGATCAATACGTGGGAAGACCCTGCTTGTGTCGAATGGGTTAGGAAGACCGGTCGAAAGAAAGTAGTGATCGCCGCTCTGTGGACTGAGGTATGTCTTGCGTTCCCGGTCATCCACGCGCTTGGCGATGGCTATGAAGTCTATTTCGTCACTGACGCGTCAGGCGGAACGAGCGTTGAAGCTCACGAGATGGGCATCGCTCGCATGATTCAGGCTGGTGCAGTGCCCATGACCTGGATCGTGTTCGCGTCGGAGCTACAGCGGGACTGGGCGCGCGAAGAGTCCGCAGCCAAGCTGATCCCCGCACTTCTGGAGCACGGGGGCGCTACCGCTACCAACCTGGCATGGGAGTTCCAGCTCCTCGCAGGCATGTCCGGTCCAGGCGTCTGACTCCAGTTTGACGCCCCATCGGCCGCAGACAGTGGCCGTCAACGTGTCGCGGTACAACAGTGGAGATTCACGTGGCAAAAGTTCTCGTTCTTTACTACTCCTCTTATGGCCATATCGAAAAGATGGCCCAGGCCGTGGCGGAAGGCGCACAAAGTGCTGGCGCTACCGTCGATATCCGGAGGGTTCCGGAAACGGTTCCTGAAGATATCGCGCGCAAGAGCCACTACAAGCTTGATCAGCAGGCACCGATCGCCACGGTTGCCGAGCTTGAAGACTACGACGCCATTGTGATCGGCACGGGCACGCGCTACGGACGGATCACTTCCCAGATGGCGGCGTTTCTGGATCAAACCGGCGGCCTGTGGGCCCGCGGTGCACTCAATGGCAAAGTCGGCGCGGCGTTCACGTCTACGGCCACCCAGCACGGGGGCCAGGAAGCTACGCTGTTCTCGATCATCACGAATCTCCTTCATTTCGGCATGACGATCGTCGGTTTGCCCTACAGCCATCAGGGACAGATGACCGTGGATGAAATCGTCGGAGGTGCACCCTATGGGGCGACGACGGTTGCCGGCGGAGACGGATCGCGGCAGCCGACTGAAATCGATCTGGCAGGTGCGCGCCATCAGGGCGAACTGGTTGCACGAACGGCGGCCAAGCTTTTTGACTGACAACCGCGCAGTGCGGGGCGCTCGCAAGCGAGCGTCTTGTCGACAACTATTGGAGTCATCGTATGACCAACATGATCACCGCCGAGGCCATCAAGGTCATTGTCCGGACCAACACTGAGCGGGTGCAAGGGCAAGGCGACTTCGCATTATTCGAAGAGCTTTTCGCCGATGACTTTGTCGACCATACCCCGCAGCCTGGCACCACACCCGACAAGGATGGCGTCCGGATTCTGTATCACCGCCTTCGCGAGGCATTCCCCGACTTCAACCCCGTCATTCATTGGCAGGCCGTGGATGGCGACATCGTGACCACGTTCAAAACGTACCACGGAACTCATCGGGGCCCACTCTTCGGAATCGCGCCCACAGGACGGAAGATCCAGTTCGAAACGGTTGATGCCATGCGTGTACGCGACGGGAAGATCACAGACCACTGGGGCGTGGCAAACCTCTTCTCGCTAATGCAGCAACTCGGCGGACTTCCTCTGATTCCCTGATCAAATCCTTGTGCACATTAAACCCGAGAGCCAGATGAAATCGTCCATTGCAGCAATAGGCTCCATCTTCCTTATCGTCATTGGCTCTCTTCAGCATGCAGAAGCCAGACAGCCAGATACTGACATCGAGGCCAACAAGGCGGTAGTGCTCAGATACTTTGACGCCTTTAATCGAGCCGACTTCAGTCAGCTCGATCAGATAGTCACTGCAGACTACGGTGACCGGCTCGAGGGGCAGGCTCCTGGCATCCACGTGATCAAGAGCTATCTCGAAGGATTGAAGGCCAGCTTCCCCGACTTCACCTGGACGATTGAGCAGATCGTTGCCGAGGGTGATCGCGTCGCGGTCATGAACCGGGTATCAGGCACCCACAGGGCTGACTTCGGTGGCCTGAAGGCGACGGGTAACAAGGTGGACTTTCGCGCCTTCCAGATCTATCGCATTGAGCGGGGAAAGCTCGCCGAGCACTGGGAGGTCGCTGATTTCGCAACTTTCCAGGCGCAGTTGGAGGCAAAGACAAAAGAGTCCGCCTTTCAGTCGTTTCAGCGAGAACTGGCGCCAGCCAAGGAGAGTGAGAAATGACGGCCTTGCTTGCAGGTAAAGTGGTCGTCGTAACGGGCGCGGCAAGCGGCATAGGACGCGCGATCGCAGTCGGTGTGGCACAGCACGGCGCGAAGGCTGTCGTTGTCTCAGACCTGGTGGAGGCTCCGCGTGAAGGCGGGCCAACCACAACAAGTGAGATCCAGTCGTTGGGTGTTCCTGCAATTTTTGTGCGCACCAATGTAAGCCAGCGCGCCGAAGTCGATGCGCTTCTCGCCGAATCCGAGCAGTTTGGCGGGGTTGATCTCATGGTGTGCAATGCCGGGATAACGCTACGCTCGGATGGCGCTGATGTTGCTGAGGACGACTACCGTCGACTGATGTCCGTCAACCTTGATGGCGTCCTGTTCAGCGCTCAAGCGGCGGCACGCCAGATGCAGGCGCTTTCCAAGCCAGGAAGTATTGTGTTGATGGCCAGCATGGGCGGGGTTTCAGGCGCGGGGATGACCGTAGCCTACTCGACCAGCAAGGGTGGCGTTGTACTGATGGCAAAGGCGTTGGCTGATGCACTCGGCCCGTCTGGCATTCGGGTCAACTCGGTCTGCCCTGGCACTATCGACACAGCCCTGCTGCGGAATACCCCAGGGGTGGCCGAAGCATCGGAAGGCTTTAGGCAGAGAACACCTCTACGCCGCCTTGGAAAACCTTCGGAGATTGCTGATGCAGTGGTGTGGCTCGGTTCCGACATGTCGAGCTACGTGACTGGCGTTCCCCTACTCGTCGACGGCGGCTTGCTGTCAGTGCTGTAAGCGCGCCAGCACAGCGTGCGTCAACTATCAGAGATTGCACAATGATCACCCCCATCACTAGCAATAAGCTTGTCGATGCCAGCTTCTACGGCTCGGCGCTCGCACTATCCGGGCGCCTCCTCATGGCCACGATCTTCATTATTTCGGGCGTGGGAAAGGTCACGAATCCTGGTGCAACCGCGGCCTTCATAGCTGCGGCTGGTCTGCCGCTGCCGCAAGTAGCGCTGCTCATTGCCATCGTGATTGAGATCGCGGGTGGTATAGCGCTCGTCTTGGGCTATCGAACCCGTCTGGTCGCGGGTGCTCTCGCCATATTCTGTCTTGTCACTGCCGTGAGCTTCCATCGGAACTTCATCGATCAGAACCAGTTCATCCACTTCTTCAAAAACCTCACCATGGCCGGAGGATTCCTACAGATCCTTGCTTACGGTCCGGGCTTCCTGAGCGTAGATGCGAAGCTAGCGCAGACGCGCGGGGCCACCTAGCCAGAGCTCACCTATCGAGTCATAAGATGGATCGCATCGATAGACATAGGCTTCAAAGCCGTCTTGGTGACGCCTAGTCTTTGCGCTCGATCCTTTGCCAAGCAAACCGGACAACAAGATGAGCACCACAATTCGCTTTCACCAGTATGGCGGCCCGGAAGTTCTAGTTGTTGAAGAGGAGCGCGTAGGAGCTCCACAAGCAGGACAAGTACGGCTGCGCCAAGAGGCCGTCGGGGTGAACTTCATCGACACGATCTTCCGGAAGGGCGTGTTTCCCATGTCTCTGCCGGGCGTAACGGGTGTAGAGGGGGCGGGAGTCGTTGAAGAGCTTGGTCCTGGCGTCGAGTCCGTGCAAGTGGGCGACCGCGTGGCCTACTTCCTGTCGCCTGGCAGTTACGCTGGCGTGCGCCTGATCAATGCCGCAGACCTCATTGCCGTTCCCGACGATCTGACTGCCTTGCAAGTGGCGACGATTCTCACCAAGGGTCTGACCGCTTGGGCCGCTTTGAATGGGTTCTACAACCTTCAGTCCGGAGATAGGGTCCTTATCCAAGGCGCCTCGAGCAACGTGGGGCTACTCGTCGCGCGGTGGGCGCGAGCAAAGGGGGCCTTTGTGATTGGCACCACCGGCTCGCCGGACAAGCTCGAGCTTATAAGCGGCTCGGTGGATCATGCTCTGCTATCGAACGATTCCGGGTTTCAAAGGCAACTGAGTGAGCTCCTTCCGACCGGGGCCGATGTGGTGTATGAGTTTGTCGGAAGGGTCACCTTCGCTACGTCAGCCGCCTCGGTGAAAGACGGTGGCACGATCGTAACTGTCGGCGCAGCCTCTGGTTCTCCAGAGGTCGATCAGGCCGAGCTTGCCAAACGCAACGTACACCTCGTTGGGGGTCCCATGGCGCAACACCTACAAGGCCGTCTTGGAGCTGCAGTTGCCGACGTGTTCCAAGCCTTCAGAGAGGGCACGTTCGGGGAATACACGCCTTCGACATATCCGTTGGAGGCCGCCGCATTGGCGCACTCCGAGATTGCCTCCCGTCGAAAGATTGGACCCATGGTGTTGTTACCGTGAACAACAAGAGGACATGGCAACCGTTGGGTAGGTTCGCGCTCGCACTAGCTACGCTTCTTGCAGCCTTTTCCGGGAATGCTCAAGAAGTTGATAACAGACCGGGTGCTGCCATCTGGTACCAGGCCTTCAGCCTTCATGACCCGGAGTTGCTCGGCACGGTCCTGGCGGATGACTGGTATGAGACCCCTTCCGAGGAACGAGGTGGTAAGCAGACTGGGATGAACTTGCTCGTCTACCTTACGACCGTTTTCCCAGACTTCGATATTGAAGTCAAAGACATGATTCAGGAAGGGAACAAGGTCGTTGTTCGTTCCCACATCACCGGTACTCACTGTGGATCATTTCTCGGATTCGAGCCTCGCCATGGAAAGCTTTCCATCCAGGCAATCGACATCCACGAGTTCAAAGACGGAAAGATAGTCCATACATGGCATTCGGAGGATTGGATGACGGGTCTTCGCCAGCTGGGCGTCATCCCAAGTCCGTCACCAAGCGATCCACAGCTTTTTGGTACGGCGACGGAAAACGCTGACTGTTGGAAGAAGAGCGGTTCCTGAACGCAGCGATCGAGATGTCCATGCCGGTACGAACGCGTTCGGGCCCCCTGAGGCGTCTGCGAGGTCACCCACCGCTGATTGCTTCTGACCGATAGCAGTTGCCCCCGGAAAGACGGTGAATTTAGAGGATTTGGCAAGGGTTCGAAAGGAAGCGGCATTAGCAGCTTCGCGCTGTCGACCTAGCATGAACTCACGGTCGGAGCACGACCTATTACCCGCCACCATGGAGTACATGACATGAAGAACGAAACGAATGAAGCCCTGATTCGCAGCCTGTACAAGGCTGTCAACGAGAAGGATCTGCAGACCATCGCTGGATTCGGCGCGACCGAGAGCGAGTGGCTGGATGTGCCGTTTGACTTCACGACCTATGGAGTGAACGCCATCATCGACCCTTGGGCGAGCTGGTTCAATATCTTCCCCGATGCGACCTGCGAAGTCCGTAGCCTGGTCGCGATTGACGATTACGTCATTGCCCAAGGCATCGGACGCGGCACGCACCAGGGCGTATTCAACTCCCCCGCAGGTGTGCTGCAGCCGACTGGCCGAGCAATGCAGGTCAATTTCTGCGATGTGTACCGCCTCAAGGACGAAAAGATCGTTCGCGCAGATTCGTACTTCGATTTCTATGGCCTGCTGGAGCAGCTCGCCCCAGAGAAGCTCAGCTGATCCAACTGCTCCAGGGGCGATCACTCGCCCTTGGAGCTGCTCGTACGAAAGCAAACGATTACTTGGGTTTGAAGTGCAGTTCGGCCATACGATCTGAAGCAATAGCCGAAGACATGTCAAGGGCTTAGCGACCTCATTCTTATGGAAATTCTCTCTCTCCAGACTGACTTAAAGGCGACGCTTGGCCTCACGATCAGGCGTGAGCAAGATCCAAGACATGCCGCCAGGACGAGAGGCGTCAATCGCTCGCTAGCCTACATAGAAAGCAACTTCTGCTCACAGCTCAGTCTGGGCCAGATTGCGAAGATCGCCTGCATCAGTAGATTTCACTTCGCGAGAGTGTTCCGCGAAGAAGTCGGAATGAGCCCGCTTGAGTATGTGAGATGGCGTCGAGTGAAGGAGGCCGAGAGGCGTCTAAGCGAAGGAGAGTCATCTCTTCTACAGCTGACAGCCGAGCTCGGTTACTTCGACCAAAGTCATTTCAGTCGTTGCTTTCGTGACGTTGTGGGATTGACGCCTTCAGAGTATTTAAGAAGGACTGAGTTCTCTTAGATCCAGCTTTCTGATCTCTAGGACTCCGCATTTGTGGTCTCCTACCTTGTCACAGAAGCAGTTCAACCACTTGTCTGCTCTCCCGCCTCCGACAAACGAGCGCGGGGAAGCACTCCAGAGGATGTCCGCTTTGGGTCGGAAGCAGTCATGCCAAGGCTGCTTTAGGTTAAGAGCTACGCTTCGGTTTGCTCGGCTAGTAGCAGGGCGTCGTCCACCTCTACCCCAAGGTAGCGGACGGTACTCTCAATCTTGCTATGCCCGAGCAGCAGCTGTATGGCGCGCAGATTCTTGGTGCGCTGATAAATAAGTGATGCCTTCGTCCGGCGCATGGAGTGTGTTCCGTAGCTCACGGGATCCAGGCCGATACTGCAGACCCAAGCCTTCACTAGACGGGCGTACTGACGTGTAGATAGATGAGAATAGCCCTGCGAACCACCTGGGAAGAGATGATCATCTAGCCCTAGCTGCCGGCTGCCGGCTGCCGGCTGCCGATCCACGAAGTCAAAGCCTCCCTGGTGTGTGGCATGATTTCAAACTGGACAGCACGCTTTGTCTTCCGCTGTATAAGGCATCCTCTCGAACCAATCCGCACGCCATGTGCAATGTCTCGGACGCGGAGTCCGACCAGATCACATGCACGTAGCTTGCTATCGATTGCGAGATCGAAGAGCGCCAACTGGCGTTTGTCGCCACTGAGTTGAAGTCGGACCCGAATCGACCAGATCTCCTTCAGTTTGAGTGGCGATTTCTGCCCCACCATTTTGCCCAAGTTCCAGGCAGGACGTACCACACAGCGGTTTGGGCTTCGCTTCACAGCTTTCCCCTATCGTGAGATGGGAGGAGAGGCTTTACGCATGCGCACGCCCCTCTTATGAGGCCAAAGCTTGGCATGTTGGGGCTACGTCAGACTCAGGGCCGATTTCCTTTTTGATACAGCGTCTCAGGTACGGAATGGGTGGGGAATGACGCGCCTCCCCACCGTCAGCTACATGGTTGGCGCTAGTCAGAATCCGCGCGAGAAGCCGATGAAGAGCGACGTCGCGTCGTCGGTATCCGGCTCCAGCAGTGGGCTGTCAGATATCTCGTCCGGCAAGCTGCTGTAGCGCGCAAACGCCATCATCGACCACTTCTCTCCGATCGGGCGGAAGTACTGCACGCCGACGTGCGGAACGGTGGCCGAGCCCGGGTTGTAATCCACTACGCCGCGCGCCACTTCTTCGTCGAGCGTGCCGTAGTAGTAGTTCGCCATATCCTTGGACTGCCAAGTAGCGCCGATGCTGGGGGTCAGCTGGCCACGACCGATCTCGATGGGATAGCCGTACTGCAGCGACAACTCCTGGCCTTCGCTGGTGCCCGTGGCATCGGCGAGCAGCTCGAGCTCCAGCTCGCCGCCGCGGCCTTTCCAACTCATGCCCAGCCCCAAGTCGAACCCCATGTCGCGATCTTCCAGCAGGCGGTAGTCGAGGCCGTTCCGAGCCAGTTCGACGCGGCCGAGATCGTCGATCTTGAAGCCATCGAAGCGGAACTTGCCCAGCGCACTCAGTTCAAATGCATCGGTATCGATGAATCGCCAGCCGGCGGTGATGCCGCGGAAGTAGAATCGCTCGCCCTCGTAGGACACCAATGGAATCGGCTGCACATCGGTTCCCTCGCCGGCGTAGGGACTGTCCTTGATCATTGCGCCCAGGCCGACGCTCCAGCGCGGCGGGCCGCCTTCCGGTGGACCATCTCCGTCTTCCTGCGCGGACGCCGCCAAGGGCAGGCTGGACAACAACAATGACAACAAGAGCTTCTTCATGGGGTGCGCGACCTCGTCTGGGTGGGATGCCGGGTTCGCGGCGTGGTCAGCGCATGCGGTCATGCGTGGCGGCGAACGGCCACGGCAGGATGGAGGGGCGATGTCGCCGCAATGTCGTACGCGGCGGCGACGCGCTGAATGCCGGCTGTCGGCGCTGTTTACAGCGGGATGACGCTGGCGGACACGTCCAGGCGCGCACGCGTGCCGCTGAAGTCGCCGGCATCGATGGCCAGCGACCAGCCGAAGCGCTCGCAGATGCGGCCGATCAGGAACAGCCCCAGCCCCTGCCCGCGCGGAGGCGACGCCTGGCGCAGGCTGTCGCGGTACCGCCGCGCGGCTTCCACCGGATTGAAGCCGCTGCCGGAATCGATCACCGACACCACCCCGTTCGCCAGCGTGACGTCGATATGCCCCGCCTCGGTGTGCTCGATGGCGTTGCGGATCAGGTTGCTCACGGCGATGCGCACCATCGCTTCGGGCGCGGCCAGATAGGTCGGCGGCAAATCACTGAGACGCAACTGCGCCGCACGCCCCTGCAGCAGGTACTCATGGTCCTGCACCAGCCGCGGCAGACACTCGTGCAACGCAGTGACCTCGGCCGGTTCGCTGCCGTCTTCCGGCTCGCGCGCCAGGTAGAGCAGAGCCACCATGGTTTCGGACAGCCCTTCCACAGCGCTCTCGATACGTGCCAGGGCCGGCTGCGACGTATCGGGCAATGGCATCTGTCTGAGTACGTCGACCGCGCCGGCAATCACCGCGATGGGCGTGCGGAACTCGTGGCTGGCCTGGTCGAGCAGACTGCGTTCGCGTTCGATGAACTGGCCGACACGGTCCAGGTGCACGTTGCTGGCCTGCGCGATGACCTGGATCTCCTCGCGCAGGTAGGTCGTCGGCAGGCGCGCGGCACTGTCGCGCGGGTCGATGGCCTGCATGCGGTCGGCCAGGTCGCGCACCGGGCGGACCAGGTTGGCGTGCAGCCACGCGACGACCGCCCAGATCATCAGCGCGTACGACAAGGCCCACAGCACGCTCCACCAGGAGGTGCGGTTCTGCTGGTCCTCGATCGCGTCGATGTCCACCCGGGTGATCAGCCGCCCCGGCGGCAAGTCGACCACGGCGGCGTGGAAACTGCCGCGGCCTTGGACGTTCTCCAGCTCGGCGAAATTGCGGAACCCGTTCTCGGTGGAATAAAAACCGGGCGGCAGCTCGGCCAGGTACGACGGCGCCGCGGTCGCGGCCTGCCCCGGCCCGATGTACCACGAGCGCACGAGTCCGGTCTGCGGCAGCGTGTCCGCCTCGCCCGCCCGCACGCGCGCCGCGTGGTCGGCCGAGATCGAGCGCAGCAGGTCGCCCCAGTAGGGATGTTCGATCAGGCCCTGGCTGCTGAAGTTCTGGAACGCCAGCGAAGCCGCCATGATCAGGCCGAACACCACCAGCGCGACGGTAATGCCGCCGTGCACGCCGCGCGGTTTAAGGATGCGGGCGAAAACCCTATTCAACGACGCACAACCGGTAGCCCACGCCCGGCACGGTGTGCAGCAGCGTGGTCTCCGGCGCCTGTTCCAGCGCGCGCCGCAGCACGTACATGTGCGAGCGCAGCAGGTCGGTGCCGGGCACCTCGTCGCCCCACGCCGCACGCTCCAGCTTCGCCCGCGAGACGACCTGCGGGCTCTTGCGCATCAGCAGCTCCAGCAGGCGCCGGCCGGTGCGCGTCAGCACGATGCGGCGCCCGCCGCGCTGGATCTCCATCGTGCCCATGTGGAACTGCAGGTCGCCGACGCTCAGCACGTCGTCAAGCGTCGCCGACTGGCGCAGGCGCGCGACCAGCGCGCGCAGCCGCACCTCGATCTCGGGCAATGCCACCGGCTTGACCAGGTAGTCGTCCAGGCCGGATTCGAAGCCGTCGATCTTGTCGTCCAGCTGGTCGCGCGCGGTCAGCATGATCACCGGCACCTTCTTCTTCGCCTCGCCACGCAGGCGGCGCAGCACGGTCAGGCCGTCCAGGCGCGGCAGGTTCCAGTCCAGCACGATGGCGTCGTAATCCTTCGACGAGGCCAGGTGAAGGCCGGACAGTCCGTCGGGCGCGGCATCGAGCGTATGCCCGCAGTTCTCCAGGTAATCGTAGAGGTTGGCCGCGAGCTGCGCGTTGTCCTCGATGATCAGGATCGACAGGGAATCGCGACTCATGGGACGTGCGCCTCGGAACGCGCGGACAGGCGGGAACACAGGGAGCGGACGTGCGCACGGGATCAGTACAGCGCCGCCAGGCCCGCGCGCTCAATCCACTGTAGCACGGCGTAAACGGGCAGGAAGGCGAGCAGCAGGAGCATCGTGTTCAACGAATATTTCAGCAGCACGTACATGCCGCGGCGCTGCGATTTCAGCACGACGGCGCGGGTGCGCAACGGCGCGACGGCGGCGAACAGCGCAGTCAGGGCGCCGCGCCGGTCCTCGTCGGTATTGGGCACGGCCAGCGCGCGCGCCAGCTGCGAGTACAGCCGGTTGAATGCGCGGCCGAACGGATTCATCGGCCGCTCGACATCGCACATCAGGATCAGCCGCGGCGTGTCGGTGTCATTGCGCGCGGAGTGCGGATAGGTCTCGTCGAACACGAAGTCCTGGCCGTCGCGCCACGACAGCGCCTGTCCGTCGACGTCGATGAAGCAGGCATCGTCGTTCGGCGTGACCAGGCCCAGATGGTAGCGCAACGAACACGCCATCGGATCCGAATGCAGCGTCAGCTCCGCGCCCGGCGGCAGCACCGAGAACATCGCCGCGCGGATGCCCGGCACCTGCGCCAGCAGCCACAGCGTTTCCGGGCACAGGCGCTGCGCCGAGGGATGCGGCGTGCCGTACCAGCTGAGGTAGAACTTCTGCCAGCCGCGCTTGTAGAACGTGCGGAAGCCGAGGTCGTGGTAGCCGGCCGAGCCGGGCTGGCTGGTCGCTTCCAGCGCGCCGCTGGCGTACAGCGCCAGCGCCTCGCTGCGGATGCGCGGCCAGTGCGCGCGCAGGATGGAGATGCCGTCGAGGTAGCGGCTGTCGATCACCGGCCGGCGCGCGACGCGGTGCGTGGCCAGGTACAGCAGGCAGTTGAGCGGTGCGAAGATCGGCCAGCTCTTGCGCAGGTAGTCGCCAAAGCCGGCATAGCGCCGCCGGCCGCGCCAGCGGTAGACATAGGCGATGGACGCGGCCGCGTAAAGACCGACCGCCGCCAGCGCGAGCGTGCTGAAGTTCATGGGAGATCCGCGGAAGAAAAAGGCGCGGACGGGGGCGCTTGCCTGACCCCCGCCGCGCAAAAAAGGACCTGCACCGATGCGCGTCCCGCCCATCGTTCTCATACCCCTGCCCCGGCGGCCGGCAATGCTTCCGGCCGCCGGCGCGCGGCGATCGCCATGCGCACGCGCCCGAGCACGTCGTCGACCAGGCTGTAGACCACCGGCACCACCAGCAGGCACAGCACGGTGGAGGTGATCAGCCCGCCGATGACGACGATCGCCATCGGCGCGCGGAAGCTCGGGTCCGCGCCGATGCCGAGCGCGACCGGCAGCATGCCGGCGCCCATCGCCAGCGTGGTCATCACGATGGGACGCGCGCGCTTGCGGCAGGCGTCGACGGTGGCGTCGCGCAGGTCCATGCCGTGGTCGCGGCGCGCGATGACGATGTAGTCCACCAGCAGGATGGAATTCTTGGTGGTGATGCCCATCAGCATGATCAGCCCGATCATCGACGGCATCGACAGCGAGGCGCCGGTGAGGAACAGCGCCAGGAACGCACCCGGAATCGCCAGCACCAGCGCCACCAGCACGGTCAGCGGCTGGGCGAAATCCTTTAGCAGCAGCACCAGCACGGCGTAGACGCAGAAGATGCCGGCCAGCATCGCGACGGCGAAACCGACCACCAGTTCACCCATCACCTCGGCCTCGCCGGTGGCCGCGTGGGCCACGCCGCGCGGCAGGTTGCGCAGGCTGGGCAGCGCGTCGGCAGCGGCCTCGACATCGCCCAGCGGCTGGCCGTTGAGCTCGACGGCGAACTCGACGTTGCGCATGCGGTCGTAGCGCGTCAGTTCCGACGGGCCGGTCAGCAGTTGCAGGTCGGCGACGCTTTCCAGCGGCACCGGTCCGCGTGCGCCGGGCACCGGCAGGCGCCGCAGCGTGTCGAGGTCGTCGCGGCCGCGGTCGGCCAGCCGCACCACCACCGGCACCTGCCGCTCGCTGAGGTTCAACTTGGCCAGGTCCTGGCGGTAATCGCCGGCCGTGGCGATGCGCAGCGTTTCGGCGATGGCGGCCGAGGTCACGCCGAGGTCGGCGGCGCGCGCGAAGTCGGGCCGCACCACCAGCTCCGGCCGCACCAGGCTGGCCGACGAGGTCACCGCGCCGACGCCGGGAATGCCGCGCAGCTCGCGTTCGACCACCGCGGCATGGCGCGCGAGCGCGGCGCCGTCCTCGGAGGTCAGCACCAGTTCGTAGCCCTCGTCGTCGCCAGCGCCGACGCGGATGCGCGCACCAGGCAGGTCGAGCAGGTCCTCGCGCAGGCGGGCTTCGATCTGCTGCCGCGTCAGCTCGCGCTCGCCACGCGGCGCCAGGTTGGCGGTGAGCGTGGCGCGGGTGACGGTGCCGGGCTGCGCATCTTCGCCGGGCTCGCCGCCACCGCTGCTCGCGCCGATGGCGGTATAGACCGACACCACCTGCGGCTGCGCGGCGATCAACGCACGAGCGCGTTCTGCCAGCGCGCTCGTGTCCTGCAGCGTGCTGCCCGGCGGCAGGGTCAGCATCACCTGCGCCTGGTTGCCGTCGTCGGCGGGAATGAATTCGCCCGGCAGCAGCGCGGCGACGCCGAGCCCGAGCATCACCAGCAGCGCGGCCGCGGCGGCGGTCGCGGCGCGATGCCGCAGGCAGGTCTCGACGAGCTGCAGATACCGCGCCAGCCAGCGCGGCGGCGCGTGCGCCTTCTTCGGCGCCTTCAGCAGGTAGGCCGCCATGGTCGGCGTCAGCATGCGCGCGACCACCAGCGAGAAGAACACCGCCACCGCCGCGGTCCAGCCGAACTGCACGAAGTACATGCCGACTTCGCCGCCCATCAGCGAGGTGGGCAGGAACACCGCTATCAGGGTGAACGTGGTGGCCACCACCGCCAGCCCGATCTCGTCGGCGGCCTCTGTCGCCGCGCGCATCGGCGTCTTGCCCATCAGCAGGTGGCGCTCGATGTTCTCGATCTCGACGATGGCATCGTCGACCAGCACGCCGACCACCAGCGACAGCGACAGCAACGACACCGTGTTGAGGCTGAATCCCATCAGGTGCATCACCGCGAAGGTCGGGATGGCCGACAGCGGCAGCGCCACCGCGGCGATCAGCGTGGCGCGGCCGTCGCGCAGGAAGCAGAACACCACCAGCACGGCCAGCGCTGCGCCTTCGTACAGCAGCATCATCGAGCCGTGGTAGTTCTCGGCGATGGGCATCACGTGGTCCACTGCCTCGGCGAAGACGATTTCCGGATGCGCCTGGCGCAACTCGTCGATCACCGCGCGCGAGGCCTCGGCCACGTCGAGCTCGCCGGCGCCGCGCGAGCGCAGCACGTCGAAGGCCACGACCGGCCGCCCGTTCATCAGCGCGAGCGAGCGCGGCTCGGCGAAGGTGTCGGACACGTCGGCCACCTGGTCCACGCGCAACCGCCGACCGTCGCTCAGGGACACGTCCAGGCGCGCGATGTCCTGCGCCGCTTCGACCGTGGCGATGGTGCGCACGGATTGTTCGGTGCCGCCGACATCGACACGGCCGCCGGAGGCTTCCTGTTGCAGTTCTCGCAACTGCCGCGAGAGGTCGGCGGCGGTGGCGTTGAACGCCAGCAGGCGGACCGGATCGAGATCGACCCGCACCTCGCGGTCGACGCCGCCGACGCGAGACACCGCGCCGACGCCGGGCACCGCCAGCAGCTTCTTGCTGACCTGGCTGTTGACGAACCACGACAGCGCTTCGTCGTCGCGCGTCGACGAGGACACGGTGTAGGTCAGCACCGGCGCGGAGGCCAGTTCGCGCTTCCTGATGATCGGGTCTTCCAGGTCCGCGGGCAGGTTGGCGCGGGTGGCGGAGACGGCATCGCGCACGTCGTCCATCGCCTCCTGCACCGGCTTGCCGACCTGGAACTCGGCGGTGATCGTGGCGGTGCCGTCGGTCAGCGTGGTGATGATGTGCTTGAGGCCCTGCACGTTGGCCAGCGAATCCTCAATCCGGCGCGCGACATCGTTCTCCAGCTGCGCGGGCGAGGCGCTGGGCAAGGCCGCCGTCACCGTGATGACGGGGAAGTCGATGTCGGGGAAGTTCTGCACCTTCATCGCCATGAAGCCGCCGATGCCGGCCAGCGTCAGCAGGATGAACAGCAGCGTGGTGGCGATCGGGTTGTGGATCGACCAAGTGGAGACGTTGAGGTTCACGACCCGCTCCGGGCGAGCGCTTCCGCGTTAGTGCGCGCGGGGTTGGCGCTACGCACCACGGGGGCGGCCTGAGGCGACGCCTCCACCACGCGCACCGTGTCGCCCTCGCTGAGGAAGCTCAGACCGGAGGCGATCACGCGATCGGCTTCCGCCAAGCCGCGGGTGATCACGATGCGGTCGCCGATCCGACGACCCACCTCGACCTTCACCGCCACCACGTTCGATGCGGTGCCAACACGCATCACGTAATGGAACCCGTCGCGTAGCAGCACCGCCGTTTGCGGCAGGGTGAGCGCGGGGACTTCACCCAACTCGATGTGTCCGGTAACGAAGGTTCCCGCGCGCACGCCGCTGTCGCGCGGTAGATCGACATACACCTGGCCGCTGTGGGTCTGCGTGTCGATATCCGGCGAGACTATGCGCAGCTTGCCACGGATCAGCGCCTGGCCGGGCACACGCAACAGCCCGACCTGGCCCGGGGCCAGCGCGTCGAGGTCGGACAGCGCCACGCGTGCACGCCATTCCAGGCGCCCGTCCTTGATCATGCGGAAAAGCTCCTGGCCCGCCGGCACCACTGCGCCGACAGTCGCGGTGCGCGCGGTGATGATGCCATCGGCAGGCGCGAGTACGTGCGCATGCGACAGCCTCACATGCTGGCGTTGGGCCGCGGCTCGGGCGGCGTCCAAGCGCGCGCGTGCTACGGCGGCGACGGCCAGGTACTGGCTGATCTGCTGCGCGGACATGGCACCCGACCCTTCGAGCAGGTTCGCGCGGCGCGCGTTGCCGTCCGCCTCCTGTGCCTCGGCCTCGGCCACTGCGACCGCCGCATGCGCTTCCGCCACATCGGCCCGCACGAGCGCGGCGTTGAACGCGGCCAGCACCTGGCCGCGCGTCACCTGGTCGCCGACGTTGACATTCACCTCGGTCAGGCGCAGGCCTTCAGTTTCGGCGCCGATGCTCGCCTCCTGCCACGCCATCACGTGACCTGTCGCCGGCACCTGCAGCGCCAACGGCGCGGCGCGCGGAGCAGTCAGGGTGACCGACATCACCGGCGTCAGCGCGCGGGACGCCGGCGCTTCGTCGGCGCGCCAGGATGCGAGGGCCATCGCGACGGCGGCGAGGCCAGCGACGATAGCCACGACGACGAGGGGGCGACGGCGATTGAGGAAAGGCATGGGCATCCGGAGGGGCATGATCGGGAAGGGCTTGCGCCCGGCGCGGGAAGGATGGAATCGCGGTGTCGTCCAAATGTCGGGCGACCGCTCACTCGGACGGCGCGTCGCCATCGATCTGGTGCACGCGTCGCTGCGACCAGGCATCGCGCACGAAGGCGTAGTCGTCGTAGACGTCCTCGCGGGCGTCGTCAAAGGCCGCAAGCTGCGCACGGCCGTCCACCACCTCGAGCGACTGCAGCGCAATCACGGTGGCACCGTCTTTGACGTAGTGCAGGGGTGACAGGCGCTGGTCGACCACGAGGGAGAGCGTGTCGCGCACGGTGCGCGGCCCCAGCAGCGGCAGGACGAGATAGCGCGAGCGCCGCCATCCCCACGTGCCGAGGGTCTGGCCGACGTCTTCCTCACGCCGGCGCAGACCCATTCGGGTCGCGGGATCGAATATGCCGCCGATGCCGAGCGTGGTGTTGAGCACGAAGCGGCAAAGGGACGCGAGCGAATGCCCCGGATGGCCCTGCACAACGTGGTTGAATGCGTTGGCGGGCTCGCCGAGATTGCGGAATATTCGGGTAATGCCTGTGCGGACCGGCGTCAGCACCACGCGGACATATGCGCGTGCCAGCGGACGCAGGACGTGCGCATCGATCACCAGATTGAAGCGGTGGACTCGACGGTTCTGCTTCTCCCACGGATCCCACGCCGCAGCGCTGCCATAGATGAGCGCGAGGTCTTCCTCAACGATCACTGCGTCCTCGTCTGGCCGCGGCAAAGCATACGCGTCACCGAGCGGCTTATCTTCCGCTAGCGCGACGGCGTCCGACGCCTGTACTCCACTCGCCGCAAATAACTGCGTGTCGTCAGGCGATGGACGTACCTGCGCGGAGTGACTCGCACAGCCGCCGGCTGCGAGCATGGCGACGAGCAGGAGGCCGATATTGACAGCGTGCATGGACAGTCACCTAGTACGCTCCCGGCTGTGGGACCGAATCTGCGTTGTCCCAGCGTGACGTGTCGATGTCGTTGCAATGTAGGAAGTTGAGCCGAGACAGTCCTCGATGAGGACAACTCTCCACAGCAGCCGAGAATACGCAGAGACAGTTCGCTACCGCTTCTGATGATTGCGCGATGGAGCACTGCCCTCGGAAATTTCGACTCCTCCTCTCGGCCTAGAGTGTCGGCACGCCGAGGGTTAGTGCTTTCGGGTGTGGATCCTGAAGCGGTGCATCAGCCTGAGACCTACGGACATATCACGGATTTCGCGTCTAGTATGCAGCGGGTGTCCAAGACTCGATGTCAGCTTCCGGCCAGAAGCGGTCACCCGGCGTATTGCTTGGAGGCCAAAAAACCTCCTATCAGGGCCGGGGCCTATCAAGTGGCCCTGTGGCCAAACTTCAGTTCACCGTCAAGCGATAGAGCGCACCCGGAAAAGCACCCAGGCTGACGTTGATCTCGTTGGTACTGGTGGCCTGTAGTTCCCATAGACCGGTGTTGAAGTTAAGCATCTCGACCTTGTCCCACCAGTGGGACAGGCCCACTACTGTGTCCACTGTGCCAACCATGGGGCGTCGGGCGACGAACAACAGCGCCTGGTGGTCTGTGTTGACGCCGTACTCTCCAATAGTGACTTCTTGCGAGGGCAGCCAGCCGACGACGCCGCCGGTTGGAACGCCCAGCCAAGGGGCGACATAACCTTGATACGTGAATCCGTCGAGCTTGCTTGCCACCTGCGAGGTGAACCCGTAAGTACTCTGTTGATCGGACGCGAGCAGGCCGGGGGCGTTGCCCGCGTTGAGCAAGCCGTAGTGGAACTCGTTACCTATATCCTTCGTGTTGTCATGGCTCAGGAAGTTACTAAAGCGATCACCACCGAAGGCGAAGAACCATGCCGCGTACCAGCGCAAACTATGGAAGTTTGCGTAGCGCAATGCCTTTTCTGGATTCCGCGGCGCCGACACGCCGACTTTGACGTTCTGGAGGTACGCGACCGACGTCGTACCACCTATACGCGTCAGCAGTGAGATGATGGCCATGTTCTCGCTCATCACCAGTTCGCGTGCTGCCGAGCAATTTGCCATCTGGTTTGTGACGGGATAGAAATTGAAGGCCAGGTAATCTGGAACAATCTCTTCGGCCACGCGTCGCGCGTAGTTGGAGTAGTTATCCACCATCGCTTGAGCCAGTGGCCGCGAAATGAGTCGGTTGCTGCTGCAGTCCACGCCGTATGCGCTCGGGTCCAGCGAATCGGCATCCTTCGGTGCTGAGCCGCTTAGCGAAGCAGCATTTGCGTTAAGCGGCACCAGATTGACGAACACCTTCAAATCTGAAAGCTGCGGCACCTGAGCCAGGCAGTTGCGCAAGTCTCTGTAACTGTCGATCTCGGTCGTTCCAGGCTCGTCCTTGAACTGTACGCCCGCGAAGGCCCCGCCGAACTGGTTCCTGAGGGGGATCAACTCAGCGTCGACCCTGTCCTTCTTGTAGGCTTCGCACGACCCTTTGGCGGCCTCCCACTCCCAACGCTCGTAGGTGTAGAACCTGAGATTCTGGGCTTGCACCGCTGCACCGATCGTCTGCATTTCGGCCAAAGTAGATGACGGTAACAAGAAATCAGTGACGCCTATCTGGCGAAGCGAATTCACTGCTTGGGTGGCGTCCTGCGGGCTCGTCAAAAAGCAGCTACTACTTCCATCTGCACAGCTGTCCGCTCTACTGAGAAAGGCGAAGGTCCCGGTGGGTTTCGCCACTTGCGCAATTGCAATCAGAGGCACGGAAACAACAGCTGCGAGCGTCAGCACTGCAGTTATCTTGCGATTCATTTGTCCTCCATGAACTAGAAAAGAACCCATCCGTATCGTCCAGCAGGAATTGTATCAGTGCCTGAAGTCGTGGGGTGTCCGCTATGGGTCGGAAGCGAATACCAGGCGACACCTTCGCACAAGGTTGCTCAGATGCGTCCTTCCGCGACCAGTTCGCGAGTGCGTTTCAGCGTCGACCGGATCGCGGCCTTGAATCCTTTATCGCTATCCATCCAAGCCTGGGCTGCCTGTTCTTCCGGGCCGTTGGGCACTTTGCCGCGCAGTCCCAGGTAGCCATAGAAGCGAAGCTGGAGCTCGCCCCGTTCGTCTTCGAACAACTCGTTGATGATCGCGCCTTCGCGTGGGCTGATGGCCTGGAAGAAGGTGATCTTCGTGTTTGCCTCGAAGGTGATGATCTCGGTGAGATCACTGCCAAGGATGGTTGCTTCGCGCACCAGGTGCGATGGGCTCTCCTCGACGATCTCGCTGCGGGTGCATTCGTCTGGCGGGAAGAAGAACCTGGCGTCGCGTGCCTTCTGCACCAGCCCCTCCCATGCCTGGGAACGGGTGAGTGGTGTCTGGCCGGGCGCGTTCACCGGCAGGGTGGCGGTCGAGTAGATCATGGTGGACTCCGTGATGGACGAGGTTGGAAGAGGTCAGCCGGCCGCGGCGGTTTCAGCAGCGAAGTCGCGATACGAGCGCAGTGGGCGGCCCAGCCGCTGGGTCAGTCGCGCGACGTCACCGGGTTCGGGCGCCATGCCGTCGGTGAGGAAGCGTTCGGCCATCTGGCGCATGTCATAGGCCATCCATGCCGGCATGAACTGGCGCAGGTTCTGCTCGAAGCCCGCCGTGTCGTCACCGCCGTACGCGATGTCGCGGCCCAGCGTCGTGGACCAGATGCCCGCGACATCCGCGCCCGTCAGCGTGTCCGGGCCGACCAGGTTGATGCGGGTCAGCGCGCTGCCATCGGGTGCCTGATTGCGGGACAGCAGCTCGATCGCCGCGATCTCGCCGATGTCGCGCGCATCGATCATCGCCAAGCCCTTGCTCCCGATCGGCATCGGGTACACGCCATGGCCGAGCACCACGTCCTTGATCGTCAGGTCGTTGTCCATGAAGTAGCCCGGGCGCAGGATCGTTGCGTTGAAGCCCATCTGTTCGAGCATGCGTTCCACGCCGAACTTGCCGGCGAAGTGGGGCACGTTCACGTAGCGGTCGCTGTGGATCACCGAGAGGTAGACGACCCGCTTCACACCTGCTTCGCGGGCGACATTGAGCGTGATCAGCGCCTGGGTGAATTCATCGGCCACCACCGCGTTGAGCAGGAAAAGCGTGGATACGCCCTGGAAGGCCTGGCGCAGGGCATCGACATCGAGCAGGTCACCCTGGACGACCTCCACCCCGGCGGGGAAGGTGGCGCCGGCCGGGTTGCGGACGAGGGCGCGCACCTTGGCGCCACGCTGGGAAAGGTGCTTCACGACGTGGCGGCCGACAGTTCCGGTGGCGCCGGTTACGAGGATGGTCATGGGAGTGCTCCGGGTGGGTGAGGAAGCTCCATGGTTGTTGATCCGGACACGGGCCGATAGGCCATATACTTGGACCGCCCGTCTCGTTGGTGGAACACATGGACCTCCTGGCCCTGGCCGACTTCAACCTGGTGGCACGTCATGGCGGCTTCGGGCGGGCGGCCCGGGCGGCCGAACGCCCCAAGGCCACGTTGTCGCGGCGGGTAGCGGACCTGGAGGCGAGCCTGGGCGTGCGCCTGTTCGAGCGCGGGTCCCATACCCTGAAGCTGACGCAGGAAGGGCGTGCGCTCTTCGAGCGCACTGAAACCCTGCTGGCCGAGATCGGCGAAGCCGCCACGGCGGTTGCCTCGGGTGGCGAAACGCCACGTGGCAGGCTGCGCATCAGCGCGCCGCTGCTGTTCTCGCAGATGGCACTCGGCAAGTTGGCCGCCCGCTTCGCATTGCGTTATCCCGAGGTGCGCCTGGAGATCACGACCGAGGACCGCGCCGTCGACATGGTGGAGGAGGGCTATGACCTGGTGATCCGGGTCAATCCCGATCCCGACGAACGCCTGATCGGGCGCGTCCTGCTCCGTGATCGCCTGGTTGCGGTGGCCGTCCCTGACCTTGGGAGGCCGGAGTCAGGGGTTGCTGCGCGTGCGGTGGTGCGTGCATCCAGCAATCAATCCGCGTGGGATCTGGCGACACAGGGCGGTGATGTGCGCGTGTCCATCGAACCGGTCCTGCGCCTGGCGTCGCTGATCATGATCCGCGATGCGGTTCGTACGGGAATAGGCGCCGCCGTGCTGCCCTTGTCGCTGGTGGCCGGCGATCTGCATTCAGGCGCGCTCGTGCAGTGGGGCGATGTGAAGGGACGACCCATCGAGATCTGGGCGCTGTACCCATCCCGGCGTCTGCTGAGCGCACGCGTATCCGCGTTCCTGGAGTTCCTGAAGGAGGCATTCCCTCAGGGACAACCAGAAGAGTTGACGGCCTATCTCACGGGTGAGGACGTCACGACGCAGACGGTGAAGACTGGCTTGCCGTAGGACGTGCCCCGATATCCACTATCGATCGAAGTGGACATCGCGCGCAGTGAGGCAGTGATGCAGGGCGACACTACCTCGATCATCCGGAGGCATGTGAGTGACGGCGTGGCTTCCTTGCCGATGAATGGCAGGCGTCGGGGGCGTCTTTGAAGATCAGTCGGTGCAAAGACCGCCCGCATGTTGCGGCCTGCGGTCTACCTCAGGTGGGATCGGTGCCGCAGATAGGGTGTGATCCTGGATCACAAACTGCGATTCGTCCCGGCGACTGGCAGATTCGAGCCGGGATGCTCACGAATTTCCGCATTTTCACGCTCCATCTACGTACTCCAACGTTAGCTGAAGATATGTTGCGGCGCCGGCAAGAAAGGCCGCTATATTCCGAGTCCCCCAGACGAAGGAGAATTGGAATGTTCCAGAACAAGCGATATCTGAAGACGGCGCGCGTGCTCGGCGTGGCGATGGTGTCGGCCGTGGCTCTTGGCGGCTGCGCCAGCTACGACGACGAGTTTGCCGGGATCAACTCGCGTCTCGATCAGCTCGATACGAAGGTGCAGGGCGCGGCCCAGAGCGCCGACGCTGCGAATCAGTCCGCGCAGCAGGCCAACCAGCGCCTGGATCAGATCGAAGGCCGCGTGCGGCAGCTCGAAGCTGCGCCGCGCCGCGTGCCGCGCGGCTGATCGCGCTTGCACGATTCGTTACGCACAGTGTGAACCCGGGACCCGGTGGCCATTGCTGGCCACCGGGATCCTTTCTTGACCCCACCTTGTTCCGAGGATCTGCACCATTCGTACGTCCATACACCCTGCGATCCGCGCAGCCTCTGGCGCGCTGCTGTTGGCGCTGGCGTTCGCGAGCTTCGGGGCGTCCCGTGCCGAGAATGTCGACAAACAAGCGGTGACCGTTGCCGACCAGCTTCCGGAAGGGCAAGAGGTGTCCGACACGGTGATCGAGCTCGCAGGCTGGATCGTCGCGACCAAGGACAGCCAAGGCTATCCCTTCGCAATCATCGACAAGGCCTCTGCCCAGATCCTGGTGTTCGGCGGTGACGGCCGGCCTCGCGGGGCGGCACCCGGACTCTTCGGATCGGCGGTCGGCGACCACACGGCCCCCGGTGTCGCCGGTGTCGCGCTCCGCGAGATTCCGGGCCGCGATCGCACGACGCCTGCGGGTCGCTTCGTGGGCGGTTTCGGCCCGTCCATCGACGCTGGACGCGTACTGTGGGTGGACTACGATTCCGCAGTCTCCATCCACCCGACCGCTACCGGTGTCCCCGCCGAGAAACGTGAAGAGCGCCTGGCATCGCCGACGCCCGATGACAATCGCATCACGCATGGCTGCATCAACGTCTCGCCGGAGTTCTACGAGCGGATCATGCAGCCTACGTTCGAGAAGGGCGGGGTGTTCTACATCCTCCCGGACAAGGCGCCGCTGGCGGAGACCTTCCCGGAGTTCGCGCAAAGTCGCGAGACCACGGAACGCCACGACAGAAGACGCGCACGACCCGCCCGCCGGTGAAGGGCGCGTTGGCGTGTCCTTGACCCATCAAGGTCCAGACGCATACGCCCTTAACCCAGACATTCGTTTCCTCGCCATTGCTCCGTCCTGTTTGCCCA
Source organism: Pseudoxanthomonas sp. PXM03 (assembly GCF_014852005.1). GTDB lineage: Bacteria > Pseudomonadota > Gammaproteobacteria > Xanthomonadales > Xanthomonadaceae > Pseudoxanthomonas_A. The sequence goes on from NZ_JACVAU010000001.1 coordinate 364,769, forward strand.
GTGAGCAGGTCTGACAATCATTCAAGCCGGAGCGGCTTCGCGGGCCAGCTTGATGCTGGCGTTCGTCCATGTCCGCATTTGCTGGTAGCCGACATGGACGAGGGCGGATGCCGAGTGGGAGCAGCGCCCAGGATGGATCGGGTACAAGGCCGACCTCGTACACGCTGATGCAGGAACGGGCTCTCGTAACGGATGTCCCTGTTGCTTCCAAGCCGGCGAACTACCGAGGTGGGACGCTCGCCTCTGCGATGCTGGACTCAGGGCTCCCGCCCACCTTGGTTGCCGAGCACTTCCATCTGGATCACCTTGACGCCTCCTTCGGCGAGTTCCGGCAATCGGGCGAACCAGGCTTGCACATGCGGCGTCGCATTGTGCGCCTCGAAGTCGGCTTGCGTCTTGAAGATTTCGTAGAAAACGAAGTGGCCCGGCGCTTGTCGGTCCTCATGGAGGAAATAGAGCAGGTTGTTGGGCTCCGCGCGAACCTGCCCAACGAGCGGCAGCGTAACCTCGCGTAGTGCGTCCTCCTTGCCGGCCTTGGCACGGACTTCCGCGACGACGGCGTACGCACCCGCCGGGAGGGTGTCGTACTGCATGGGTGAGGCATTACCGGCGATCGCTGGCGTACTCCAGAGCGCAAGGGCGGCAAAGAGGGTGGGAAAGCGGAACGGCAATGAAGACTTCATTGGATTCTCTCCTTCGTAGGTGGTAGCACGCGCGACTTTTCTGCGTCAGGCGCCGGACACGAGGCGCCTGCGTTCCTCGAGTGCGGTGTCGAAGACATGTTTAACCGGCCCAAGCGCCTGCACGAACTCCAGCTGTTCACCCTCTGAGCCCTTGCAGTAGATGAGCCGCCAGCCGTTCGACTTCCCTTCGGTGATGCCATTGCTGTTGGCATCGAGTGGCGCCGCCCTGCGTTCTGCCTCGGAGGTGACTGTCAGGACCCGGTTGGCGCGGACGTGGATCATTCCGCGGCGCGCCGACTCTGCTTCCAGGTCCGCGATGAACTGGTTGAAGTCGACGTCGTCGCGGATATGGAAGCAGATGTGCATCATCCTGGGAAAGGCAGGACTCATGTGGTCCAGTGGCTCGGCGAAAGCGGCGCCGCTGCCCGCAGGTTGCTGCGAATCGCGGTACTGCAGAAGTTCGATCACGACGTTGTCGAACTGGATGAAGCGGACATCGAGGCGTTGCGCGCCACTTCTCAGATCCGGGATCCCCATCGTGACGGGATTGACCCTGCGCACATTCGATTCGATCACCTGGTCAGTCAGCAGTGTGTTGTGGATGCGCTCGCCGTGAAAGTCGCCATCGCGCATCACCTCGGTACCGCCAAGGACTTCGGTATAGAACGCGAATGCCCGATCCATGTTCTGGACGGTCAGCCCGAAGTGCTGGACCCCACGCAGGCGCCCTCCGATCGAACCCAGCGGCTTTCCTGCGACGCCCGATGTCTGCGCCCCCTGTGCCGCGAAGGCGGATGGCAGTGCCGATGCGGCGATGCCACCGCCAATGGCGGCGCCCGCTGCCTGCAGTACCCCGCGTCTCTGCAGATCGGTATGGTCGGGATGGGTCTTGTGCGTCATGGCGTTCTCTCCTCGCGAATGGGCTTGCGTCTGCGCGCCTGCAAACGGCCGGAGCATGCACCCGGTTCTTGCGAGCCGAATTCCCCGAACGGGGAACCGGTGCGCTGCGTCCGTCTGGTATCTACGCAGTCTCTGCCGCCAGGAGGGCCGCATGACGTCGCGAGCGGAGCCCACGGTTTCGAAGGAGTACGTGGAGTCGCAGGGACGGAGGCGCTTGTTCCTGCGTTCCTGGCGGCCCGACGGTATGCGTGCCGTCGTGGCGTTCGTGCATGAGCCGGGATCGGACGGCGCGCGTTACGAGGGCATCGCCCGAACCTTGGCCATGCAGGACATCGCCAGCTATGCCGTCGATCTGGATGGATGGAGCGGGTCGCCGGTGTCGCGCGTGAGGGAGCCGACGCTGGCGCGCTACCTGGCCGACATCCGTACGATGACGGCGTGCGTGCGCCAGCGCCATCCGACGCGGCCGCTGTACGGGTTCGGCCATGGAACCGGTGCACTTGCAGTCTGCTGCCACGCGCTGCTGCACCCGACCGAACTGGACGGCATCATCGGCGAAGCCATCTTGCTGGACCCACCGTGGAGAGCTGCGATCTTCCGGCAGTGCCGCCGGCTCGGACCTGTGTTCCGGGTACCCCGCATGGCGCTTGTCCGTGCCGACAGACGGTTGCGCATGGCCGTCGGCGCACTGTCTTTGCCGTTGCTGCTGTTGCATGGATCGGAAGACGTGATGGCGCCACCCTCGGGCAGCGAGTACCTTCACCGGTACGCTGGCTCCGGGGACAAGACGCTGCAGATGTTCGAAGACTGCGATCACGACCTGATCAATGGTCGCTGCTATGCGCTCGTTCGCGAGAAAGTGTGTCAGTGGATCGAAGGACAACTTGGGGCCGGCGCCCGCCGCCGTATCGGCATCGAGTACATCAACGAGTGACCATGTGTGCCATCCGAGTCCTCGCCGTGGACGATCATCCCCTGCTCCGGGGCGGCATTGCCGCGCTCATCGCGGGCCAGTCCGACATTGAGCTGGTTGCGGAGGCCTCCACGGGCCTGGAGGCCATGGAGCGCTTTCGTGTCTTCAGGCCGGACATTACCCTGCTCGACATCCAGATGCCGCTCATGGACGGCATCGAGACGCTGGAGGCCATCCGCGCCGAGTTTCCCGGTGCGCGCGTCATCGTGCTGACGACCTATGGCGGCGATGCGCTTGCGCAGCGCGCACTCAACGCGGGCGCGCAGGCGTATGTGCTCAAGGGGGACGTACGCGTGGATCTGCTGGACGCAATACGTTCGGTCCACGCCGGGCGCCGGCATGTCACCGCCGGCGTGGCGAAGGCGCTTGCCGCACACCGGGGCGAGGAGCGCCTGTCGCCACGCGAGATTGACGTGCTGCGGCTTGCTGCGGCGGGCAACAGCAACGAGGAGATCGGCCAGCTGCTGTCGGTGAGCAGGGAAACCGCGAAGGCCCACATGAAACACATCATGGCCAAGCTGGGTGCGAGCGATCGTACCCACGCCGTGACACTGGCGCTGGCACGGGGAATCCTGCCGTCGATGAGCGAGTGAAGCCGGCACGTATCAGCCGGGGCGGGCGTAGGCTCGGCCCGCGGGAATCCCTAGCTCCACCCTCGTGCCGTCGCCTTCGCTGCGGATCTCCAGGCTGCCGCCCACTTCGCGCGTCCGTTCGCGCATGCCGTGCAGGCCCCAGTGGCCCTCGCGACCGTGTTCGGCGAATCCGGGGTTCAGGCCGATGCCGTCGTCATACACGCGCAGCACGAACCGCTGCGTGCCCCACTGCACCTCCACCCGCACCCGTTTCGCGCGTGCATGCTGCAGCGCGTTGCGGACCGCTTCGCGTGCTATCTGCAGGACGTCGTCCCGCACGAGTGGAATCATGGGGCGGGGTATCCCTTCCACCGTGATGTGGCACTCGGTAGGATCGTCCCGGTACGGTGCTGCCACGTCCTCGATCATTGTCTGCAGTGCCGCTTCCAGGTCCAGACCGCTGGCGCCGAAGGTGCGTAGATCGGTGACGGCTTCGCGAGCCATCTCCACGGTTTCGTCCCCCCGCCGCAGCGCCTCGTCCAGCACCACCGCTGCCTCATCGGGCCGTGCCGGAAGCAGGTTCCGCACGGCTTGCAACCGGAACATCAGACCATGGAAGCCCTGCAGCAGGGAGTCATGTAGTTCGCGCGCGATGCGCGTGCGCTCGGCGACGCGCTCGTCCAGGCGGATCTCGAAGCGCTGCATCACCTGGCGCACGCGCAGCCGGTAGGCAAGCAGCACCGCACCCAGCAGGAGCAGCCCGATGAGCACGTGGAACCACATGGCTTGCCACCAGGGTCGCTGGATCGTCAGCGCCAAACTCTTGCTGGCGGACCAGTCGCCACCTCCGACGGAGGCCTGGACTTCCAGCCGATAGTCCCCAGGCGGCAGCGAGTTGTAGGCGGCCACCCGCCGGTCGCTACCCACCACGTGCCAAGTCTCCTCCAGACCCGCGAGGCGGAAGCGATAGTCGACTGCGGTGGGATTGGCATAGCGCAAGGCGGCGAACCCGGCGGTCAACGAGTTCTGCGAGTAGGACAACGTCAGCTTTTCCGGCACCGGTTGCACTGGTGGTTGCGACGGCGTCGTTCCGGCCGGGAATCGACGGCCGGCGATCATCAGGTCCGTCAGCTCCACAGAAGACACCTGCCCCTTCACGCGTACCTCGTCCGGATGAAATACGGTTCCTCCCGAGAATCCGCCGAAGTACATCGTGTGGCTCGGGCCTTGGTGGCAGGAACCCCAACCCGTGAAATCCAGGCCCGGCAGCCCATCGCTGCGCGAGTAGCTCTGCATGTTCCCCGTCGAGGTATCGAGGCGTGCAATGCCATTGTCCGTGCCCAGCCAGATACCGCCCCGCGCATCTTCAAGCAGGCAGCTCACGGCGTTCCCCGGCAGCCCATCCTGCGCGTGATGGCTACGGATGCGGCCCGTGGCAGCGTCCAGCCTGTCCAGGCCGTTCTGCGTTCCCACCCACACCGCGCCTCGACGGTCCACGTGCACCGCATTCACCCGACCGTTGCTCACACCGCGCGGCGCACCCGTCGGTGGATAGGTAGTGAATGATCTGGTCGCCGGATCGAACCGCTGCAGACCGTAACGGTGGGTGCCCAGCCAGATCTTCCCGTCGTCGTCTTCGGTCAGCGTCAGATACTTCGGGTCCATTCCCGAGGGCTTGTAGGTTTCAAAGGTGCCGGTGCGCTCGTCGAATCGGACAAGGCCTCCCCATGTGGCGAACCACAGGTTCTGCGAACGGTCCACCAGGACGTCGTTTACGACGTCGTTCGCCAGGCTTCGCGGGTCGCCCGGGTCGTGCCGGTAACGCGCCAGTCGACCGGAGGGCTCCCGCATGACGATACCGGTGCCCACGGTGCCCAGCCAGATACGTCCGCGCGCATCCTTCGCCATCGCGATCACGTCAGACTGCAGTCCCAGTTTCCGGTGCAGGTCCTCGCGTTGTCCGGTTTCCTGATCGACGCCCAGGAGCATGCCCAGGTAACTGATCCACAGCGATCGCTCGTCCACCTCCAGGATCGCGTTGACCATCCTCTCGCTGCGCGAGGGGACAGCCACGGGCCTAGGTGGCAGCTTCCGGAAAGGCGCCGTGCGTGGCGAGAACAGGTTGAGCCGCTCGCCATGCAGGGCCACCCAGATATCGCCGTCCCGGTCTTGGAACAGCGCGACCACGTCGTCACCGCTGAGACTCTGCGGATCGCCCGGGTTGTTGCGATAGCGGACAACACGTCGCCGCTCGACATCCAGCCGCAGCAGGCCGGCACCACCCGTGCCCAACCACAATCTGCCGTCGCGATCCTCGAGCGCGGAAAAGATGCCGAAGCGGGAAACGGGTGCGCCTTTGCTGTCGACAAACCGATAGTGCGTCAGCGTATGGGTCGCGCGATCGAACGAGGAAAGGCCGTTGCCGCCGGCATGCGCGATCCACAGGATGCCGGCGCGGTCTTCCACGAAGCTGATCTCACGCGGCTCCGGCAAGGCGATGCGCACGAGCACGTGGCCCGAGGTTGGATCGATGGCTTCAAGCCCCGCGGAGCCGGCGATCCAGAACGTGCCCGCACGGTCCTGGGTGGCGAATCTCACGTCGGTGCTCGCGAGCGAGCCGGGATCGGCGGGGTTGGCCTGGAAATGCGCCCGCAAGGTGCCTGTTGCATCGAGCGCGTACAGGCCGCCCGTCGTGGCGAGCCACATCAGTCCTTGTGGGTCTTCATAGAGTGATTGGACCAGCGGCATCGTGGATGCGTTGGCGTAACGGGTACGGCTGAAGGTGCCTGTGCGAGGCTCGAAAACGTCCAGACCCTGATCGGTGGAAATCCAGAGTCGTCCAGCGCGGTCTTTGTGGATGGCGTAGACGAAGACACCGCCCGGCTGATTCGCATCGTCTGGATCCGCGGAAAAGGCGATGTGGCCATAGCCATCGAAGCGGTACAGGCCGTACTGGGTCCCGAACCACATGAAGCCCCTGTCATCCTGCCTGATCTGGCCCACGCGTGCGGGAAGGAATTCCTGCGCGTTCTCCACGCGGCCAAAAGCGATGTCATCGCCCTCGACGATTGTCATGGGTCGCCACACGGTGGTGATGGGTCCCTGTGGTAGCGGGTTGGCCATCAGCGAGGCTGAAAGACATGCCAGGACGGTCGCCAGCAGACCCGTCAGCAAGCGTCGTCGCTCAAGCGAGGTGGATCCGATCATCGACATGCGCCACCAGGCGAAAAGGTGGGAACGACGGAACTCCAGAGGCAATCCAGCGGCCTGCCATGGTCAAATCTACCGGAATTCCGACGTTTCCGGCCACGATGAGTGTTCGGAGCCGATTGATGGATGCACCAGCGCTGGCGCTCGAGCGATGCACTGGCCCTGTCATGTGGATACCAGAATTCAGCCTCGAAAGATCTGCTTCCGAGCCGGAGCGGACATCGCAAGAGTCGTTCTGCAAGGGTGAACCGGGTTGGTTCGTCTTGGCAGGCGTCCATGCGGCGTTGCATTGTCGGAGGATCTAGTCGTCCATGGAAGACAACAGGGATCGAATGTAGGCACCCTTCTCCAGCGTATACGCAGCCTTGTCGCCGGCATGCACGATGGCGAGCCGTCGCTTCAGGGCCTCGTACTCGGATCGGCGTGCGTCGTCGACGCGCAGCAGGTCGCGGAAGCGGAGATGCTCCCGCCAGAGTCGACCGCCTTGTTCGACGCCATGCAGGTGGATGCGCAGGTCGCCCGCGATGTCTTTGACGAAGTAGCGACGCTGCGGGATCGCGGCTTCGTAGTGCGGCCGGTAGGTGTAGTCCAGCCTCACGATGTCCGCGACGCGGGCCTCGATCTCGGCGAGTGTTGGCGCGCCCAGCAGGAGGTCGATGACCGGCTTGGCCGCCAGGCCGGGTACCGAGGTACTGCCGATGTGCAGGATCTCGATGGGTACACCGGCGAAAACCGGCAGCAGTTCCTGCCGGAGATACTGGAAGGCCAGCGGCCATGTGGGGGAGTAGGGTACGAGCATGATGCGGGTCCGTGGAGCGGGGGAAGATGGACCAGGCGTCAAATGCGCTGGCCGTCATCGGGGGATGTCGTTGTCGTGACGTCCGGCGAAGTCCGCACGACCCACAGGCCCAGCAGGCAGTACCAGAGGCTCTGCGCGACGACCACGAAGGTCATGCCGGGGACGTCGAGCGAGATCAATCCCGTGGCATAGCCGATCAGGCACAGCGGGCCCGCGATCACGCCGTAGGTGCCGCATGGGATGGCAAGCCGCCCGGGTTGGCGCAGCATCGCGGCAGACCACAGCACGATTCCCGCCGACATGCCCAGTGTGCCGAATCCTGCCAGCACCTGATTGGCGGAGAAGGCAAGCAGCACCGAAGGCAACGCGTCCTCGGCGTGCGGGATCAGCGGCAGGACGCGCTGCAGGTAATCGCCGATGAGGAACCCGCTGGTCAATGCCGCACCCAGCATGGCGACGGCGCCGAGGGCGTAGAGGCGGATCGCGACCCACACCCAGCCGTTGCCTGGCCAGCGCCGAGCGAGGTGGGCCAGCGACAGCCAGAGGGCGATGATGCATACGATCATCGCCAGGTGCACGTGCCGGCTGAGTGCCGAGATCTCCGTGAGGCGGGTGAGCCGCGCCGCCATGTCGGCGCCCTGCGCGGTGGGATGGAAGATCATGATGAGCGGCGCCAGCACACCGCTCGCGATCAGCAGCACGCCGGGCAGCACAGCGCTCGGCGCGCGGGAGGAAGTCGTGGTCATGCGATGCCCTTGCGAAGAAGAGCGTACAGGCTAGCGAGGCGATCGCCGCCGGTTTCCGGACAATCGCGACCCAATGTCCGGCAGGGTTCGTGGGATGATCCCGCTCATGACGCAGCTTCAGCCCAACGAGGATCCCCGCAGGCGGCGCACGCGCCAGGACCTGATGGCGGCGTTCTTCTCGCTGGTACTCAGTCAACGCTACCACGAGATCCGCGTCGGCGATGTGCTGGCGCGATCGGGCGTCAGTCGCTCGACGTTCTACGAGCACTTCCGCAACAAGGACGAGTTGCTTGCCGCCAGCCTGGAGGGGCCGTTCCAGACACTGGCCAATCTGGTGGGAGGGCAGGCGGACGTCAACAAAGTGCGCGCGATCCTCGACCACTTCTGGCAGAACCGCGCACTCGCACGCAGCCTCTTCCAGGGCGCTGCGCTACGTATTGTCCGGTACACGCTGGTCATGCACGTGGAGAACACGCTGTCTCCGGCGCAGCGCAGCCGCCTGCGCATTCCCGTGCGCCTTGCCGCACATGGGCTCGCCGATGGTCTGTTCTCGCCGGTAGTGGCGTGGTTGCTGGGGGACGCCAAGTGCAGTGCGCAGGAACTCGCCGTTGCCCTGCAGCTGTCCACGGCGGCGGCCGCGCGCGCACTGCAGACCGGCGTTCCCGCCGACGACTAGCCGAGGAGAAGAGGGTGAAGATGCAGCGCGCAATCCCGATGCTGCCCGTCCGCCATATGCCGACGAGCGTGGAGTTCTACGCAAAGCTGGGTTTTACGGTGGAAAAGCGCAACGACGAATGGCGTTGGGCGACGCTGGTGCTGGACGAGTGCCGGCTGATGGTGGACGAATCGATCAACCAGCCGCCGGATGCACCACGTACTTCGGTGATCTACCTGTACCCCGACGACATCTTCGCCTACCACCGTGACGTGCGGAGGCGCGGCTTGGACGTGCCTTCGATCAGTCATCCCTTCTACGGCATGAGCGAGTTCCGCATTGAAGACCCCGACGGCAATCGGCTGTGGATCGGGCAGCGGACTGGCAACTGAGCTTCCCGCATGGAGTACAGCGTTCATCGGAACGCATCCACGGGTTCAATGATGTCCGCTTCTGGCAGGGAGCCGACGGAAATGCTCGACACGTTGGGATGCCCTGGGCAGTCCAGGGACAGTCAGCCGGAAAGTGAGCCAGGAAGTGAGTCGTCGCTGCTTTCTTGATGCTTGTGTTTCAGCAAGGACAGTGGCGTAGCGGTTCAATCCGGTTGTGGGTGGCCACATGGTCGGTGTCTCGGTGTGCGATTGAGCACAGGTTTCCGGGATGGCCAAACCATGACGGATGTCCGGCAGGATTGTCCGCCATGGAACGCTCCATACTCGCCGGCCAACGACAACTCGCCGGTCCGCTTGCGGCCCTGGACTCAAGCAGGGATCGCATCATTGCTCAAAGTCCATGCGCTTTCTTGATGATCTCTGCGGCCCGCTCGCCAATCACTACACAGGGTGCCATCGTGTTCCCGCTCGGGACGTTGGGCATGATGGATGCATCCGCGAGCCGCAACCGGTCGATGCCGTAGACCTGCAGGTTGCCGTTGACCACCGACATCGCGTCGCGCCCCATCTTCGCCGTGCAGGCCTGATGCCAGAAGGTCACTGCCGAGTCGCGGATGTAGGTTTCCATCCCGGACGCATCCAGGCTTCCCGGCATGGCCTCGCGCTTCAACAGCTTCTTGAACGGCGAGGCGTGCGCCATTTCGCGTGCCAACGCGATGGTCGCTACGGCGCTGCGCACATCGTCGGGATGCGACAGCGTATTGGCTTCGATCCGGCAGGGTGCGCCCGCGTCCGCGCCGGTCAGGTGTACCGAACCCCGACTCTTGGGATGGGAAAGCCCGGCGAAGGTCATCCAGCCATGTGCCGGCACGCCGCGATGCGCGGTCTCCGGTGTCGGCACCGGGAATTCCAGCTGGCAATGGAATACATCCGGAGCAGCCAGCGCAGGATCGGTCTTCCAGTACAGCGTGGCCTCCGACCCGCCGTTGCCCACGCCCACCGGCACGCCCGACTCGAAGATGCAGCCGAAGGACACGTGGTCCTGGTGGTTCCGTCCGACGCCGGGCAGGTGCTGGATCACCTTGATGCCATGAGGCGTCAGTTCCTCTTCCGGACCAATGCCGGACTGCATCAGGACCTTGGGCGTATTGATCGCGCCCATCGACAGGATCACCTCTCGGTCGGCAATGATGCGCATGCTGCGCGCGCCCTGCATGACCTCGACGCCGACGGCCGTGGTGCCATCCAGGACAATTCTGCTGACCTGGGCGTTGATCATCACCGTCAGGTTGGGCTGCCCCAGCTTCGGGAAGATGTAGGAGCGGAAGAGCGATGATCTTCGGCCCGCCTTCACGATCAGGTCGTTGAGTGCGACGCCGCCGCGCTCTTCCATCATGACGCCATTGGGACTGTCGAACGTCGGCAGTCCGAGGGTTTTCGCGGCCTCGATCATGGCAATCGCCACCGGTTGGGGGTGCGGTGGCGTTTCCACGTGGACTGGACCACCGGTGCCGCGCCGGACGGCATCGGGCACACCGCGCCAGTCCTCGACGCGTCGATAGATGTCGAGGACTGCACGATAGCCCCACGCCTCGTCGCCGGCTTCTTCGGCGAAGTGCTCCCAGTCACTCTGGTGCCCCCGCGCCCACACCATCACGTTGATGCTGGATCCGCCTCCCAGCACCTTGCCCATGTTCAGCGGAATGGCCCGGTGATTGAGGTGCGGATTGGGCTGCGCCACGAAGGCCCAGTCGCGATCTGAGCCGAGGTTCAGTGGCCACTGCGTGGGCTCCAGCACCTCAGGCAGCTCATCGGATCCGCCCGCCTCGATCAACAGCACGCGCACGGCGGGATTTTCCGCGAGCCTGCCGGCCAGGGCGCAGCCGGCAGGACCGGCGCCGCAGACGATGAAGTCATAACGACCCGGATGTCGTGCGTCGGTCGCGTGAGAAGCATGGAAAGGACGGTGAGAGCGGGACATGGCAGCGGATACTCAGGACGAAGTGGGGCGTCCAGGCAGCCGGGTGCGGCCGCCCGTCGTGGGGAGGAGGTGCGATGGGGAAGCTGCGGACGCGCCGTCCGGCGCGCCCGTGAGCGACGCTTACCTGGCCGGTTGGCCGGCCTCCCTGGCGGCGCGATCGATCGTGTCGGCGACCACCTTGGGCTGCGTCATGAAGACCGCGTGGCTGGCGGACACCTTGGTGATGCGCGCGTTGATGCGCTCGGCCATATGGATGAGCATGGCCTGATCGAATGCCTTGTCTTCGGTGGCAATCACGGCCCAGCTGGGCTTCGTGCGCCAGGCGGCGTGGGTCAGCGTGGTGCCGAACACCGACATGTTGATCGGCACCTGAGAGTCGCGCAGGAATGCCGCGTCGGCATCGGTGGTGTCGTGGGCGAAGCCGGCCTTGAACTTGGCGGGACTGATGAAGCCGTAGCCGTCGCTGCCTGTCTCGATCACGAACTCGGGCGTGGGTGCGAAGCCCGTGTACTGCTGGGCGGTGGTTTCACCGGCGTCCGGCGCCAGGGCGGACACGTAGACCAGGCCGGCCACCTTGTCGTGGACGCCGGCTTCGGTGATGACCGTACCGCCCCAGGAATGTCCGACCAGGATGGCGGGACCGTCCTGGCGGTCGAGCACGCGCTGGGTCGCCTTCACGTCATCGGCGAGCGAGGTCAACGGGTTCTGCACGATCGAGACGCGATAGCCACGCGCGGTGAGGTCGTCGTAGACCGGGCGCCAGCCGGCACCGTCGGCGAAGGCGCCGTGCACCAGCACGACATTCTTCACCTGCGCGCCGTGGTGGCCGGGCGTAGCGTCGTGGGCCTGTGCGGAGGGGGAGATGGTGGCCGCGAGAGCGGCCGCGAGCACTGCAGGGATCAGCTTGAACATGGTCGTATCCTCGGGCGTTGGTAGGTGTGCGGCGTGTCGGCCGGCAGGGCTACTGTGCGACGCACGGCAGGACTATCGGTTGCCTAAAGTCCTGAAAACTTGATCAATCGTGCTATTGACTCGCCGGGCAGCCTGAGGGGCGCCATCACGCGGTCGGTACGGTCCCGCCGTCGATCGTGTACTCCGTACCGGAGATGGAGGCCGCGCGGGGCGACACCAGGAACGCGATGAGGTCCGCCACCTCGCCCGGCCTGGCCGGGCGTCCCAGCGGGATCCCGCCCAGTTCGTTCATGACCAGCTTCTTGCCTCCCTCATAGTCGGTGCCGGCCTGTGCGGCGACGCGCTCGACCAGCGCCACCGATGCCTCGGTCTCGATCCAGCCGGGCGATACACGGACCACACGCACGCCTTTCGGAGTGACTTCCTTCGACAGCGCCTTGCTGTAGGTCGACAGCGCCGCCTTGGCGGCGGCATAGGCGGTCGTGGCATCGGGCAGTGGCAACGTGTGCTGGATCGAAGTGACGTGCAGGATCACCCCGGATCCCTGCGCGATCATCGTCGGGAGCAGGGCACGATCCAGCCGCACCGCCGACATCAGGTTCAGGTCGAGTTCCCTCGCCCATTGCGCGTCATCCAGTGCGGCAAACCCACCTGCGGGTGCCGACGATCCGCCCACCACGTTGATCAGGACATCGATGCCGCCGAGGTGGTGCAGCGCTGCGGCTGCCGCCAGGCGAGCGCCTTCGGCGGTGGCAAGGTCTGCCGTGACATAGCGGACATCATCGATGGCGTGCTCCGGGCGCGAGAGCGCCGTCGCCACGATCCGTGTACCGAGTCGGGCCAACAGCCCGACCACCGCCGCACCCACGCCACGCGTGCCGCCCGTGACCAGGACACGCTTGCCGGCCAACTGCAGGTCGAAGCTCATGGGACGATCTCCAGCGTGGCGATCTTTCCGCGCTCCAGGGTGAAGGTGTAACGCAGGTCCACGGGGCTGCCGGGGAAGTTGCCCGACACGTGGCAGGTCACGGTGCAGCTGCGCCCCTGCTTCTCCCACGCATGAGGCGTGGCGGTGTAGGTGTACCTGGCGGATGCGTCCGCCTTCCACGCCTCGATCGCCGCCAGCCCGGCGTGGGTCTTCCCTTCGTCCAGCACCCGTCCGTCCCTGGTGAAGCAGCGGGCAACGGCCTGGGCGTCCTGGCGGTCGGCATCGAAGTAGGCCGCGATGGGCTCGGGCAGGTTCAGGTCTTTCATCGCAATGCTCCGGTGGGGTCTGTGGAGCTAGGTTGATCCGTCCTGGCAGATAAGAGAATCGCCTATTATCCGATCAGGCTATGTAGAGATCAGCACACAATGCGCGGCACCGAATTTGCCGAACTCAAGGCCTTCGTGGCCGTCGTAGACCGGGCCAGCTTCGCCCGGGCGGCCGATCACCTGGGGCTGTCCCGGTCGGCTCTCAGCCAGATCATTCGACAACTCGAATCACGGCTGGGCGTTCGCCTGTTGAACCGGACCACGCGCAGCGTCTCGCCGACGGAACCGGGGCGGCGTCTCCATGGGCGGATCGCCCCGATGCTGCGCGACATGGATGAGGCCGTTGCGCAGGCGGTAGGCGTGAATGCGCGCGCTGCGGGAACGCTGCGGATCAACACACTGAGCATGGCGGCGAAGAAGGTGATCGCACCCCGGCTTGGCCGATTCGCGAACGCGCATCCGGATGTGGTGCTCGACATCGTGGTCGACGATGGCCTGAGCGACATTGCGGGAGAAGGCTTCGATGCGGGCATCCGCGTGGGCGGTCGCCTGCAGAAGGACATGGTCGCAGTGCGGCTCACGCCCGACATCGAACTGCTGGCGGTAGCGTCGCCCGACTACCTCGCCCGGCACGGCGAGCCCAGGACACCTGCCGACCTGGGCCATCACGCCTGCATCAACTGGCGATTCCCGGGCAGCGGGAAAGTGGCCGGGTGGGAGTTCCGGAAGAAGGGAAAAGCGGTCGAGTTCCTGGGCGAAGGCACCGTGATCGGCAATCACCAGGACATCGTCGTGCCCGCGGCGCTCCAGGGGCTTGGAATCTTCTACGCCTACAACGACGAGGGCATTGCCGATGCCCTGCAGGACGGACGACTCAAGCGGGTCCTTTCCGACTGGTCGCCGACCGTGCCAGGCCTGTATCTGTACTACTCCAGTCGACGGTACATGCTGCCGGCACTCCGCGCCTTCATCGATTGCCTGCTGGATCGCGATCTCGGCAGCGAGGGTCAACCAGCATCAGGAAGTGCCAGCTGACAGGTCCAGGGAAATGCTGCCCCGCCATGCCCGTCTACGGCCGCGGATTCAAATGGTCGATGCAACACACTGAAGGCTGCGCAGGCAGCAGGCATGTTGCAGATGAGGCTCGGGAAGAGGACCCATGGCACCGACGGCCGGAAGGCGCGGAGGCGGGATCGCTGGCAACTGGGCAGGTCCCTGCATCGGATCGCGTCCCTGTTTGATCGGCACCCCAACTCCGTTCGGGACCTCCTCGCCGGACACGGCGGCATTCGCCCTCCGATGAGGCGGCGATCCACGAGCCGGCCGTTGCGCGCAAGCATGTTTCCGGGCGAGTCCGGGCGAGTCCGGGCGCGGCCTTCCTTCCCTTTTGAAACGATCCAAATCGAACGTATAGTGCTGCGTCTCCAAACGTGGTCCCGGCATCGGCCGAGTTTTCCCATGGATTCTTCGCAGCACCGGATCGCTTGCCTCGTGGCCGACGTTGGGGGCACCCATGCCCGGTTGGGCTGGTGTACCGAGGACGATCCGATCGATGTGCGGGACATGGCGATGTACCGCTGCGCGGAGCACGCGTCGCTTGCCGTCATCCTGGAAGACTACCTGCTGCGCCTCCACTCGACCCGGCCGGGCCTGCGGGTGGCGTCCGGTGTTGTCGCCATCGCCGGTTTTCTCGATGGCGACCGCCTGGTCAACGCCAACCTGCCGTGGAAGGTGTCCGTGCGGCGCACGGCGCAGGAAGCCGGGCTGGCGTCGCTGGAGGTGATCAACGATTTCGAAGCCGTCGCACGTGCCATCCCCGGCGTGCAGCGCAGCGCGTTGGTGGCACTGCTTGCGCAGGACGACCCCGGCATGCAGTCGCCGGCTCTCGTGCTGGGTCCGGGCACCGGGCTGGGCGCGGCGCTGTGCCTGGATGCACTGGGCCGTGAAGTGCTGCTGAGCGAAGCCGGCCACGCGGCGCTGGCCGCGCACACTGCCGTCGAACTGGATGTGCTGCAGCGCCTGTCGCGACGCTGGCCACACGTGGACAACGAACGCGTGCTGTCCGGCAACGGATTGATGCATCTGTACGACGCGCTGGCCGATGTGCGCGGCGCCGTGCCGCAGTGGAAGCAGGTCGCACCGCTGGTGGAGGCCGCCCGCGGCGAGGATGCGCTGGCGCGGGAAACGCTGGAGGTATTCTGCGGTTGGCTCGGCAGCCTGGTCGGCGATCTGGTGCTCACCGTCGGCGCACGCCAGGTCTACCTGGCCGGCGGCGTGACCCGCCACATCGCGCCGTTCCTGCACCAGGGCGACTTTGTGCGGCGGTATGCGGAAAGATTCACCGGCGCACGTACGCCACCACCGCTGTGGCGCATCGACCACGGGCAACTGGGCCTGGTGGGCGCCGCGATGCATGCGCGCACGCATCGACCCGCGCGCGCCGAACCAGCACATGAGGAGCAGGCATGAACGGCAGAAGAAGATTCCTGGGCCAGGCGGCGTTGTCGGCCGGTGCGCTGGCCTTGTCCGGCCGGTTGGCGAGCCAGCCGACGGGCAGCACGCCGATGGGCGCGCGCGTGGTGTCCACTTGGGATTTCGGCGTACAGGCCAATCAGCCGGCGTGGAAGATCCTCGCGGCGGGCGGTGGCGCACTGGACGCGGTGGAGCAGGGCGCGCGCTGGGCCGAGACGGATCTGTGCAACTCCACGGTCGGGCGCTGCGGCAACCCCGATCGCGACGGCATCCTGACCCTGGATGCCAGCATCATGGATGGCGATGGCCGCTGTGGCGCGGTGGCGGCGCTGGAGGAGATCGACCACCCCATCAGTGTGGCGCGGCGCGTGATGGAGAAAACGCCGCACGTGATGCTGGTCGGCGACGGCGCGCAGCAGTTCGCGATGGAACAGGGCTTCACGAAACAACGCCTGCTGACGCCGCAGGCGGAACAGGCGTGGCGCGAATGGCGCGCGCGCGCCGAATACAAGCCGGAGATCAATGCCGAACGCAGGCAGCGACCGGGCGACCGCGACAACCACGACACGCTCGGCATGCTGGCGATCGACCGCCACGGGCGCCTGGCGGGCGCCTGCACCACCAGCGGAATGGCGTGGAAGCTGCACGGTCGCGTGGGCGACAGTCCCATCATCGGCGCAGGCCTGTACGTGGACAACGATGTTGGCGCGGCCACGGCCTCGGGCGTGGGCGAGGAGATGATCCGCAACGCGGCGAGCTTCCTGGTGGTGGAACTGATGCGGCAGGGCCGTTCGCCCATGGAGGCGTGCCGCGAAGCCATCGCGCGGGTGGTGAGCAAGCGGCCGGAAGCCAGCAAGTCGTTGCAGGTCTGTTTCCTGGCGTTGAACAAGCACGGCGAAGTGGGGGCGTTCGCGCTGCACCAGGGCTTCGTCTACGCGGTCTGCGATGCGCAGCGGCAGGACGCATTGCTCGCCTCCGACGCCGTCTACGGTGAAGGCGCGTGAGTGCATCCCCGCCGCTGGCACTGGAGATCGCTGCCGGCTCGCTGGGCTCCGCGCTGGCGGCGCAGGCGGCCGGCGCCGACCGGGTGGAACTGTGCGAAGGCCTGTCGTCCGGCGGCACCACGCCGTCCTACGGCGCGCTGGCGCTCGCGCGCGAACGCGTGCGGATTCCGCTGTTCGTACTGGTGCGGCCACGCGCGGGCGATTTCCTTTACGACTCACGCGAAGTCGATGTGATGCTGCGTGACATCGAGATGTGCGTGCGCCTGGGCTGCGACGGGGTGGTGATCGGCGCGCTGCAGGCCGATGGCGGCATCGACTTGCCGTTATGCGAACGACTCGTCGCCGCGGCGGGGCCGTTGCAGGTGACGTTCCACCGCGCCTTCGACGCGGCGCGTGACCAGGCGCAGGCGCTGGAACAGGTGATCGCCCTGGGGTGCCAACGCGTGCTGACGTCGGGCGCGCAGGCCACGGCGGTTGAGGGCGCTGACCGCATCGCGGCGCTGGCAAGGCAGGCCGCGGGCCGCGTGACGGTGATGCCGGGCGCCGGCATCGATGCCGGCAACGTCACCGCGCTGGCGATGCAGACCGGTGCACGCGAGTTCCATGCCTCGGCGAAAGGGTCCCGCGCTTCCTCGATGGGGTTCCGCAATCCGGCGTTGCAAGGGCTGGCGCCGGACTGGTCGGAAACCGATCCGGCGCGCGTCCGCGCACTTCGTGCAGCGCTGGATGCCGTGAGCCGGCGCTAGCGGGACATCGAGTACGGCCGCTGGGCCGGATCGGTGGCCCAGGTGGTGTCCGGTTTCGCCTGCATCACGAAGCGCAGTTCGCCACCGGCGAGAATCTCGTCATGGGTCAGGTACGCGCGTGTCAGCGGTTTGCCGTTGAGGCTGGCGCTGCCCACGTAGGCATGCGCATCGTCCAGGCCGTCGGCAACGATGGTGAAGCGCTTGCCGTTGGGCAGGTGCAGCGTCGCGCGCGGCAGGAACGGCCGGCCGATGATGTACTGGTTGCTGCCGGGCGTGACCGGATAGAACCCGAGTGTGGTGAACACGTACCACGCCGACATCTGCCCCAGGTCATCGTTGCCGGCCAGGCCATCCGGACGCGCCGCGTACTGGCTGGACATGATCTGCTGCAACCGTGCCTGCGTGCGCCACGGCTGGCCCGCGTAGGCATACAGGTAGGCCACGTGGTGGCTGGGTTCGTTGCCGTGCGCGTACCAGCCGATCAGGCCGGTGATGTCCTCCATGTGCGCGAACACCGACGCATCCACCTTCGCATCGAACACCGCATCCAGTCGCGCCAGCAGCGCTTCGTCGCCGCCATGCGCCACCGCCAGGCCGGCGACGTCCTGCGGCACGTACCATGAGTACTGCCACGCATTGCCTTCGGTGTAGTCGGTGCCGTAGCCACTGGCGCTGGGGTCGAACGGCGTGCGGAAGCCGCCATCGCGCTTGCGCGCGCGCATGAAGCCGGTGTCGGCGTCGAACGCATGCTTCCAGTTGGCGGCGCGCTTGTCGAACGTTGCGGCGACATCGGCCTTGCCCATCGCACGCGCCATCTGCGCCACGGTCCAGTCATCGAAGGCGTATTCCAGCGTCTTGCTGGCTGCCTCGCCTTCCTCGTCGATGGGCACGTAGCCGAGCTCGCGATACTGCGCGATGCCATCATACGGCCCGTAATTGGCGCTGGCCACCATCGCCTGCAACGCTTCCTCGGCGTCGTAGCCGCGGATACCCTTCATGTACGCATCGGCGATCACCGGCACCGCGTGGTAACCGATCATGCACCACGTTTCCTGCCCATGGAACGACCATACCGGCAGCACGCCGTACGGGCTCTCGCGACGCGCGGCCAGCAGCGAATTGACGAAGTCGTTCGTACGCTGCGGCGGTTGCACCAGTGTGGCCAGCGGATGCAGCGCGCGATAGGTGTCCCATAGCGAGAAGGTCGAGTAGTTTGTCCAGCCTTTCGCCTGGTGCACGGCATTGTCCGGGCCGCGGTAACGGCCGTCGCTGTCCATGAACAGCGTCGGGCCGAGCAGCGTGTGGTACAGCGCGGTGTAGAAGCGGGTGCGCTGCGCCGGGTCGCCCTGGGCATCCACTGCGCCCAGTGCTTCGCTCCATTGCTGTTTGGCGGACGCGCGCATGCCGTCGAAATCCCAGCCGGGCGATTCGGCATCGAGGTTGGCGATGGCGTTGTCTTCGCTGACCGGCGAAATGGCCACTTTCACCAGCACGGGTTTGCCGGCGCCCGGGGCGAGGTCGAATGCCGCAACCAGCTGCCTGCCTTCGATCTGCGCGCGTTGGCGCGGGTCTTTTTCGCCGGGTGGCGGAAAGCCCTTGTACGGGATGTCCTGCTCGGTGTTGTGCAGCGCGTGACCGGTGACCGGCTGCGAGAAGCGCAGGGCGAAATACAACTGGCGGCCCGGCGCCCAGCCGCGCGTTTCGCGGAAGCCGCTGACCGTGCCGTCGGCGCGCACGCGCACGCGCGACCACGACACCTTGCCGGGGTAGTCGTACATGCTGGTGCGCAGGTCCAGCACCACATGCGCGGGCTTGCCGGCGGGGAAGTGGTAGCGGTGCATGCCCACGCGCGCGCTGGCGGTGAGTTCGGCGCGCACGTCGTAGTCGTCCAGGGTGACGGCGTAGTAGCCGGGCTGGGCGGTTTCGGTGGCGTGGCGGAAGCGCGAGGTATAGCCGCTGCCGGGCTTGTCGGGGTCGCCGCGTTCGAGCTTCAGCTCGCCGGTGGTGGGCATCAGCAGCAGGTCGCCCAGGTCGGAATGACCGGTGCCGGAAAAGTGCGTGTGCGAAAAGCCGACGATGGTCGTGTCGTCGTAGCGGTAGCCGGCGGCCCAGCCATAACCGTCCTTGCGTGGCTGGATACGGGTGTCGGGCGACAGCTGCACCATGCCGTACGGAACAGTGGCGCCGGGGTAGGTATGGCCTTCACCCCCCGTCCCGATGAAGGGATCCACCGCCTTGTACGCGGCCTCGCCGACGTCTGCCGATGCCGCCCGCGCGCTTCCCGCCACCGTCATCGCGCACGCTGCGAAACCGGCCAGCATCAAGACCTTCGTCGCGTACCGCGTGTTCATCCTGCACCCTTTTGGATCGGTCGAATTCGGCGAAGCTAGCACACGCCCGCGAGACCGGTCACCCGGGCTCCCCGTGGCTGGCGGCGTGAACGCGCCGCGCGCCGGACATGGGTGCCGATCGCTTCCTGCTGCGCAGCAGCATGCGTCGTCGCGCCCGGCATGCTACATCTTAGCTGCGCAATTGGATCGATCCAAGTAGGGCTTATTCGCACGGAACGCCATCGGCGCCGCACGCGCGCCATGGTCAGCCGTCGGAATTCCGGAACATCGTTCCAGGGAAGGCCCCGCGTGTGCGGCTGGCCGCGCAGGGGTCGAACAATGCACGCATCGATCATCAACCGGGGAGTCCATATGCCGCACTTCATCACGCACCACACGGGCCGCATCCTGTGCCGCGGATGGCAGGTGCATGTGCTCTTCGTGCTTGCGCTGGTCGCCGGAGCCGTCCCCGCCATGGCGCAGGCGGCAAGCGAACGCACGCTGGAGGGCGGCTGGGAATTCCGCCAACTGACCGATGGCACGGTCACGCCCGGCAGCGGTCCCGCACAGGCACGACAATGGCATCGCGCCACGACGCCCGGCACCGTGCACACCGACCTGCTCGCTAACGGCCTCATTGCAGACCCCTACAAGGGTGCACCGGAGGCCGGCCTGCAATGGATCGGCCTCGCCGACTGGGAATACCGGACGAACTTCGACGTCTCCCGTGACACACGGGATGCCACGCGCAGCGACCTGGTGTTCGAAGGACTGGATACCTTCGCCGAGGTCTTCCTCAATGGCGAGAAGGTGCTCGATGCCGACAACGCGTTCCGGACATGGCGCGTGCCCGTCCATGGTCGGCTGCGCACGGGCAGGAACGAACTGCGCGTGATCCTGCGCTCGGCGATCGCGAAGCTGCTGCCCCAGGTGCAGGCGATGCCGCACCGGATCGCGGGCAACTATCCCTCGCCCTACGGCGACGAACCGAAGGACGCGATGACCGCGAACTTCGTGCGCAAGCCGGGCTATCACTACGGCTGGGACTGGGGGCCGCGCTATGTCACCGCGGGCATCTCGAAGCCGGTGCGCCTGCAAAGCTGGGACCGCGCGCGGATCGACGATCTGCAGCTACGGCAGGACCATGTGACGGAAGCGCGCGCGGACGTGACCGCGGTGGCGACCGTCGACGCCGTGCGCGCCGGCCACTATCTCGCGCGCCTGTGGCGGACCGCGCCCGAAGGTGAACGCGTGCTCGCGGCGACGCAGCGCGTGTCGCTGGCGGCCGGCGTCAATCGCATTTCGCAGGAGATCCACATCGAAAAGCCGCAGCGCTGGTTTCCGGTCGGTTATGGATCGCAGCCGCTGTACCGCTTCGATCTGGAACTGCTCGACGGCACGCAGGTCATCGACGCGCGGGGCGAACGGACCGGTCTGCGCAGCGTGACGTTGCGCCGCGACCCGGATGCGCTGGGCAGGGGGTTCGCCTTTAACGTCAATGGCATCGCAATCTTCGCCAAGGGCGCCAACGCGATCCCGTTCGACATGTTCCAGCCCAGGGTGACCACCGTGCAGCTGCGGCGCGTGCTGCAGTCGGCAGTCGATGCGAACATGAACATGATCCGCAGTTGGGGCGGCGGCTACTACGAAAGCGATGCGTTCTTCGACATCGCGGACGAACTCGGCCTGCTGGTCTGGCAGGACTTCATGTTCGGCGGCGGCATGCAGCCCGCCTATGACCCCGCATTCCGCGCCAACGTGGTGGCGGAGGCGCGCGATCAGGTGCAGCGGCTGCGCAATCATCCCAGCATCGTGTTGTGGTGCGGCAACAACGAGGAAGAGATCGCCTGGAAATACTGGGGCCACGGCAAGACGCTGAAGGAAGCCGATCCGTTGTTCGCGCAACGCGTCTGGGACGGCTACGCGCAACTTTTCGGCCATGACCTGCGCAAGGTCGTGGAGGAAGAGGCCGGCGGCATCGCCTACTGGCCAAGTTCGCCCAGCGACGACATGGCCGAGGCGGCCAACACGCCGGCCAGCGGCGACATGCACTACTGGGAGGTCTGGGGCAATCCTGCGCGCCCGCCCTCGGCCTACCTGGACGTGACGCCGCGCTTCGTGTCCGAGTACGGCCTGCAGGCGTGGCCGGTGCAGCGCACGATCGATCACTTCGCGGCGCGCGACGAACAGCGTGTCGATGCACCGGTGATCGAGGCCCACCAGAAGTTCATGGCGGGTAAGGGCAACGAGCGCCTGCTGCACTATGTACGGATGGAATTCGGCGAGCCGCGCGACTTCGCGGACTTCGTCTACCTGAGCCAGGTGATGCAGGCGGAAGGCATCGGGTTGGCGGCGCGGCATCATCGCGCCAGCCGGCCGTACACGATGGGTTCGCTGTACTGGCAGCTCAACGATGTGTGGCCCGGCGCTTCGTGGTCGGGCATCGACTGGTTCGGGCGCTGGAAGGCGCTGCAGTTCCATGCGCGCCGGTTCTTCGCGCCGGTCACCGTTGCTGCCCTGCGCAAGGAAGGAAAGACCACCGTCAGCATCGTCTCCGACCGGACCACGCCGCGTGGCGGCACCCTGCGCCTGCGCGTCATGACCTTGGACGGGCGCGTGCTGTGGGATGAGACGCGGCGTGTCGAGATCGCGCCGCTGTCGGCGTCGCGCATCGCAACCTACGATGATGCAGAGCTGTTCGGTGGCGCGGCGGCATCGGCAGCTGTCGCGGTGTTCGATCTGGCCGCCGACGGCGAACCCGCCGCGCGCGAGGTCGTCTATCCCGCGGCGGCCAAGGACATGCGGTGGCCCGATCCCCGCCTGCAAACCCACATGCGCCAGGAAGGCGACCATCACGTGCTCGATATCACCGCCGCGGCGCTGGCCCGCGCGGTGTGGGTCGACTTCGGCCAGGTCGACGCCGACGTGTCCGACAACGCGCTGATCCTGCTTCCCGGCGAACGCATCTCGCTGCAAGTGGCCTCCGATGCGGATCCCGATACCCTGCGCAGCGCCCTGCGGATACGTTCGCTGGCCGATGCGCTTCCCTCCGATTCCCCCATTCCCCGGAGCATGCCGACGCCATGACGCAGTCCGTTCCCGTGCACGACGACTTCCGCAGCGAAACCTTCCTGCGCGACCACATCCGCAGGACGATGGCGTTCTACAATCCCCGCTGCATCGATCCGGCAGGCGGCTTTTTTCACTACTTCAAGGACGACGGGCGCGTCTACGACGCTTCTCATCGCCACCTGGTCAGCAGCACCCGGTTCGTCTTCAACTACGCCACCGCGGCACGCGAGTTCGGCGAGGAAGATCCTGCGCTGCGCGATGCGTACATGAAGGCCGTGCGTCACGGGCTTGCCTTCCTGCGCGAACGGCACCTCGATCCGCAGAGTGGCGGTTACTTCTGGACGCTGCGGGACGGCGTGCCGGAAGACACCACGCAGCACTGCTACGGCGCCGCCTTCGTCCTGCTGGCGTACTCCATTGCGCTGCGCGCAGGCGTGGAAGAGTGCCGGACCTGGATGGACGCCCACTGGGACCTGCTGGAAACGCGCTACTGGGAACCGGAGCACGGCCTGTACCGCGACGAAGCCACGCGCGACTGGCAGTTCAGCCCCTACCGCGGACAGAACGCCAACATGCACATGTGCGAGGCCATGCTGGCCGCGTACGAGGCCAGCCGCGAGCGTCGCTACCTGGAGCGCGCACGGCAGCTGGCCGACCACATGACCCGGCGCCAGGCCGCCCAGAGCGAAGGCCTGGTCTGGGAGCACTACGACACCAACTGGCAGGTCGACACCGACTACCATCGCGACGATCCCAGGCACCTGTTCCGCCCGTGGGGTTTCCAGCCCGGGCACCAGACCGAATGGGCCAAGCTGCTGCTGATCCTCGATAGCCACCTGCGCGACGCAGGCGCGACGGCCGCCGACTGGCTGGTGCCGCGTGCCGCAGAGCTGTTCGACCGCTCGATGGAAGCATCGTGGGATCCTGAGTTCGGCGGACTGGTCTATGGCTTCGCACCGGAGTCGCTGCGCAAGGACATCGCGGGCCCGTCGCTGCCCGATGGCCGCCATTTCATCTGCGACGACGACAAGTACTTCTGGGTACAGGCCGAATCGCTCGCCTGTGCGGCGCGATTGGCCAGCGCCACCGGCGAGGCGCGCTACTGGGGGTGGTACGACCGGCTGTGGGACTACGCCTGGCGGCACATGATCGACCATCAGCATGGTGCGTGGTTCCGCATCCTCGATCGGGAGAACCGCAAGTACGACGACGACAAGAGTCCCGCCGGAAAAACCGACTACCACACCATGGGGGCTTGCCATGACGTCCTGTCAGTGCTGCGCCGCGATGTCTGACGCTGCCCGCCACCGGAGAGGATCCTCCGGCGTGCTCGCCACCCTGCTGCTCCTGGCTTCCGGCGCCGCGGGCGCGCGCGAGGCGCAGTTTTCGACATCGTTCGAACCTGGCCAGCCCGCCCCCGTGCTGACGGAAGCAGGCGGCGTCCGCACGGCCGTGGGCAACGGACCCGACCAACCGTACGCGGCAAAGCGCGGCATGGGTTACAGCGGGATGCATGCGTTGAAATACAGCAGCGACGTGGCAGGTCGTGCGCATCTCTACACCGTCGATATCGGAATCGGCACGGACACGACCCTGTCGTGGATGGTGTTGCCCGAGATCGTCGAAGGCGATGTCTCCACGTCCACGGGCGTTTCGCTAGACCTCGTGCTCGACGACGGCACGCGGCTGACCGATGCCGGCGCGCGTGATCAGCACGGAGCCGCCATTGGTGCGACCGGCCAGGCAGCTTCCATGACGCTGTATCCCCAGCAGTGGGCGCGGAAGCAGGTCCGCCTGGGCGACCTGCCTGCCCTGCACGGGCGACGCATCAAGGCCATCGAGCTGGAGCTGCAGCCCGGCCCGCGCGCTGGCGCGAGCGGCTGGATCGACGACATCGCCATCGAAGATGCACCACGCACGTCGGCGCGGCGCCCCAGCGACCTGGTGCTGACCAACCGCGGCACGCAGTCCAACAGTACGTTCTCGCGCGGCAACAACATCCCCGCGACCGCGATGCCGCATGGCTTCAATTTCTGGGTGCCCGTCACCGATGCGGGCACGCTGGCATGGCTCTATCGCTGGAGCGAGCACAACGGTGCCGACAACCGGCCGCGCCTGCAGGCGCTGTCCATCAGCCACCAACCCAGCCCGTGGATGGGCGACCGCCAGACCTTCCAGGTGATGCCGTCCTCCACGCGCGGCGTGCCCGAAGCCGACCGGGAGCGCCGGGCGCTGCCGTTCTCGCACGAGAACGAGCTCGCCAGGGCGCACACCTACCGCGTCGACTTCGACAACGGCATCCGGGCCGAGATCGCGCCGACCGAGCGCGCGGCGATCTTCCGATTCCGGTTCCCGCAAGGCGGGGACGCGAATCTCCTGTTCGACAACGTCGATGCGCGCGCCGGCCTGACGCTGGATTCCCGCACGCAGACACTCCACGGCTACACCGAGACCCGCAGCGGCCTGTCGAATGGCGCCACCCGGATGTTCGTCTACGCGACGTTCGACCGGCCGTGGGCCGGCAGCGGTGCGATCGAGACCGGACGCCCCACGCACTACATCAAGTTCGCGCGTGGCGGCGGCGATGAAGTGAACATGCGCATTGCCACGTCGCTGATCTCGGTGGAACAGGCGCGGCGCAACCTGGAACAGGAGATCGGGGCCGAGGGTTTCGACACCGTGCGTGAGCGTGCGCAGACGGCATGGGATGCGCTGCTCGGTCGGGTGAAGGTGGAGGGCGCGAGCGAAGACCAATTGACGACGGTCTACTCCAATCTCTACCGCCTGTTCCTGTATCCGAACATCGCGCACGAGAACGTGGGCAGCGTCGAGCGCCCCGACTGGCGGCACGCCGACCAGAACAGCTGGTCAAAGGACAAAGCCGGCGGCGACGCGGTGCGCACCTCCGCATCCATCAAGGCCGGCAGGATCTACGTCAACAATGGCTTCTGGGACACGTTCCGGACCAGCTGGCCCGCGTACGCACTGTTCGCGCCGGGGCGCGCGGGCGAGATGATCGACGGCTTCCTGCAACAGTACCGCGACGGCGGCTGGATCGCCCGTTGGTCGTCGCCCGGCTATGCGGACCTGATGGTCGGCACGAGTTCCGATGTCGCGTTCACCGACGCCTGGCTCAAGGGCGTGCGTGGCTTCGACGCCGATGAAGCCTACGAGGCCGCACTGCGCAACGCCACCGTCGTTGCGCCCGTGTCCAATGTCGGGCGCAAGGGTCTGGTGCACTCGATGTATCGCGGCTACGCGGACAACACCGTGCACGAGGGACTGTCCTGGACCCTCGAAGGCGCGATCAACGACTTCGGCCTGGCCCAGTTCGGCCAGGCACTGGCCTCCCGGGAAGACGACCCGGTGCGCGCGCAGCGCTATCGCGAGGAGGCCGAGTACTTCCAGGCCCGCGCCACGGACTATGCCCATCTGTTCGACCCTGCGACCCGGTTCTTCCGCGGGCGCGATGCGAAGGGCGCGTGGGGGCAGTCGGCGGCGGACTTCGATCCACGCGTGTGGGGGGGCGACTATACCGAGGCCAATGCATGGACCTTCGCGTACACCGTGCCGCACGACGCTGCGGGGCTGGCAACGCTGCTCGGCGGAGAGAAGGCGCTGGCGGATCGGCTGGACGAATTCTTCGCCACGCCGGAAACCGCAGGCCGCGAGTTCGCAGGCACCTACGGCAATGTCATCCACGAGATGACCGAAGCGCGTGACGTGCGGATGGGCATGTACGCGCACAGCAACCAGCCCTCGCACCACATTCCCTGGATGTATGCCGCCGCCGGCCAGCCCTGGAAGACGCAGCGCATCACCCGCGACGTGCTGCGCCGGCTGTATCTGGGAAGCGAGATCGGTCAGGGTTATCCCGGCGATGAAGACAACGGCGAGATGTCGGCGTGGTACCTGTTCGGCATGCTGGGCCTGTACCCGTTGCGGATGGGAGCACCGGAGTACGTCATCGGGTCGCCGGCGTTCAAGCGCGTCGACGTGCAGCTCGAGAACGGGCGAACGCTCACCGTCATCGCGCATGGCAACGACGACCGCAACGTCTATGTGCAGTCGCTGAAGCTCAATGGTCGCCCGTGGGACCGCGCCTGGCTCCGACATGAGGACATCGCCAACGGCGGCGTCCTGGAATTCGTCATGGGCAGCACGCCGTCCACGTGGGGAAGCGAGGCCGACGCGCTTCCTCCCTCGATGACTGCGGCTGGTACGGCGCCTGCGGGCCTGACGGATGCGTCGCGCAACGCGGAGGTCATCGCGCTGGCCGGGAAAGCATCGCCGCGATTGTTCGACGACGATGCCGCCACTTCGCTGCCATTGCCCGCGCAGGCGGCGGTCGATGTCCGGTTCCGTGCGGCGACCCGCGTGAGTCACTACACCATCACCAGTGGCGGCGCGCCGTTGGCGGGGTTGGCCTGGGCGCTGCAGGGCCGCAACGGAGCCGGTTCATGGACGACGCTGGACGAACGTGATGCCGAGGACTTCAAGTGGGTGCGGCAGCTTCGGCCATTCCGCATCGGCAAGCCCGGGGACTACCGGGAGTACCGGCTGCAGTTCACGAACGGTGCGGCGATCGACGTTGCGGAGCTGGAACTGCTGACGCCGACCACGGTCCTGAGCGTATCCGCGCGATAGGGTGGTCACCGTCCCTTGTCGTGCACCGATGAGGGACGGAAAGGGCGCAGTGCGAGCGTTGTGCATGGGCGCCCTGCATGCGCTATCCACGAGGCGGAACAGGATGCTGCGCGGCAGCATGCATGCGCTGAAACATTATGGTAATTATTCGCGCGGCGGAATTAGAACGATCTAATTTTGGGATTACTGGCAGGTGGGAAGGGGTGGCGCAGCGGAAGGGTGCGCTTGCCGGTTTGTGTGGACGTACTGCCTTCCATTGAAAACAGATTCATCGCAGCAGAAATTTGGATCGATCCAAACAATCTCGCGTCAGCAGCTAATCAATCTTGGGAGAGGGTGATTGAAATGAAAGGCACGCCACACGTACGCATCCGCAATTCTCTATCCACCGCCATCGCCGTCGCGCTGGCCACCGCCGTACTGCCGGGCATCGCGCTCGCGCAACAGGCGACGGCGGAGCAGGGTGGTTCCGCCGCCACGGACCTGGACAAGGTCACCGTCACCGGCTACCGCTACTCGATCGAGCAGAGCCTGGACCAGAAGCGCAACGCGAACGCCATCGTCGAGGTGATCACTGCCGAGGATGTCGGCAAGTTCCCCGACAAGAACGTGGCCGACGCGCTGCAGCGCGTGCCGGGCGTCATCGTCAGCCGCGACGGCGGCGAGGGCAAGAACGTCAGCGTCCGTGGCCTGTCTTCGGAGCTGGTCCTGACCCAATTGAACGGCAACTACATCGCCAGCGCCGAATCCAATGGCGACCCCACCCGTTCGTTCAACTACACCCTGCTGCCGTCGAACATGCTGGGCAGTGCCGAGCTGTTCAAGACGCCGGAAGCGCGCATCGACGAAGGCGGCATCGGCGGCACCGTGATCCTGCACACCCGCCGTCCGCTGGAACTGGAGCCGAATTCCGGCTTCGCTTCCATCGAAGGCACCTGGGCCGACACCACCAAGAAGACCGACGGACAGTTCTCCGGTTCGTATTCCTGGCACGACAAGGATGACCGGTTCGGCGTCTTTGTCGGTTACACACAGCAGAAGCGCACCACGCGCACGATGGGCGCCAGCACCGAGGGCTGGCAGTGGTACGGCCGCGACGAAGGCGGCACCGCCGTCGACGTCAATGGACAGCCCTCCGACTTCAACTCGAACTGGTGGGGCGGCACGGGTTTCTGGGACCAGAACGGCAACTATTACACCGGCTTCATGATGCCGACCTCGGTCAACCTCAACGTCAAGGAGGAGGAGCGCGAGCGCAAGGGCGGCCAGCTGACCTTGCAGTTCAAACCCACCGACAACCTGACCCTGACGGCGAACTACTTCCGCTTCGACCTGTCGCAGAATTCGCAGACCAATACGCTCAAGGTTCCGGAATGGAACATCGCGCGTTACTTCGGTGACGGCAACTGGCGGGGTGGCCGTCTGCTCGACGGGCTGAGCTTCGATCCGAGCGGCACCATCGTTACCGGTGCGGATTACAGCCTGCATCCGGGCAAGACGTATTACTGCAGCGAGGACGAGGCGGCCGCCGCCGGCATGGCGCCGGGCGGCTGGGGTTCGGACGACTGCACCGTGCCGACACCGCAGATCACCGGCAGCTACAACATCGAGAAGTCGCTGTCACAGACCGTCGATTTCGGCGGCGAGTGGCGCGGTGAGAAGCTGGACATCAGCTTCAAGGGCGGCCGCACGTGGGCCGAGGGTGGTCCGGAACTGCAGTTCGCGGTGCCGCTCAAGCCGCGCCGCCAGAACGCGGACGGCAGCTGGACGAACGGCAACTTCGCCAGTTCGTGGAATCTGACCGGCACGCCGACGATGACGTTCTCGCCGGAACTGATGCAGAACCTTCAGAACGGCATCCTGCAGGTCGACCTCGGCTCGACCGGCTCATCCTGGACCAGGAACGACACCGAGCAGAAGTATGCGCAGGCCGACGGCACGTGGCACTTCGACGGCGACTTCTTCGAATCGCTCCAGTTCGGCGTCAAGGGCCGCGACGGCGGCATCCATCGCAGCACCGGCAACAGCTACTGGGTGTGCCCGGGCACCGACCCGAGCGACTACAACAATCGCTACTGGAACGGCCGCTGCAACGATGTCGCCACCCAGTTCTCGCCGAGTTTCCTGCGTTCTCTGGGCAACCTGGCCGGCGGCATCGACGCCAGCGCTTACCCGGCGATCAACTATCCGGCATACATCGCCTATCTGAACAGCACATACGGTCCGATGCTGACCCGCGAGGAAGACAACTTCGTCTACAACGTCGACGAGAAGATCTACTCGACCTATCTGCAGGCCAACTTCCGCACCGATCGCCTGCGCGGCAATGTCGGCGTACGCATCGCGCGCACCAAGCAGCATGCCGATTCCACGGACAAGGTCACTTCGTACAACGATTACTTCTTCGATGGTGCCGATGGCAATCCTCTGGCATGCCAACAAGGCGCTGCGGCACCCACTGGTGCGCCAGCCGACACGTACTGCGGCACCGAAGGGTACTGGAGGCTTTCGGACAGCCAGCAACGAGCCGAATCGTTCGTCGTCAGCGCTCTGGACCGCAACTACACCGATGTGCTGCCGAGCTTCAACCTCGCCTACGACCTGACCGAAAACCTGGTGTTGCGTGCAGCAGCGTCCAAGGTCATCTCGCGCCCGAGCTACAGCGACATCGCCGCTCCCGGCAGTCTTGAGTACTTCAGCCCCGAGTATGTGGCCGATCGGCGCTTGACGGGTGGCGCGGGCGAGCAGGGTTGGTACGGTTCTGGCAGCAACAAGAATCTGGAACCCTACAAGGCGACCCAGTTCGACCTGGGCCTGGAATGGTACTTCCAGCCGGGTTCGGTCGCCGGCGTGGGCCTGTTCCGCAAGAACGTCAAGAACTTCGCGGTGGGCGTGATCAACGACGTGGACATGATCGTCGACGGCCAGACCGTCACGGTGCAGAACTACAGCACCCAGGCCGGCGGTCGCGATGCGGTTTCGCAGGGCGTTGAACTGTATGCGCAGCATACGCTGGATTTCGGCCTCGGCTTCCAGTTCAACTACACCTACAACGACGCCAGCGAGGCGGCCGTGACCCTCGAAGACGGCACCGAACTCGGCAAGACTTCGATGCCAGGCAGTGCCAAGAACCAGACCAACTTCACCGTATTCTACGAAGCGCAGAAGCTGTTGTTGCGTGCCTCGTACAACCGGCGTGGCGAAGTGGTGCAGGGTCTGGTCAATGGTCTGAACGTCTACGAAGAGCCGTACTATCAGATCGACCTGAATGCGGCCTACAACATCACGCCCGCCCTCAGCATCAGCGCATCGGTGCTGAACCTGACCGAGGAAGAGACGCGCTCGCACTTGGGCAACGACACCAAGGATCGCTTCTACACCAATGGTTATGCTGGCCGCGTCGCCTACCTGGGCCTGACCTACAAGTTCTGAGGACGTGTCCCCTGTTCGCCCCTTGCCTTCTCTCCCGCCTGGCGACAGGCGGCTTGGGGCCGACGGCCCGGCTACGGCCGGGCCACTTTTCCATTCATCGTGGCGGGCATGGACGCCGCCACATCCGGTGAGACCTGCACGATGTCAGCTCCCGTCGACGTCGTGCAGATGCTGTTTCTCGCCTGTGCCACCCTTGCTGACCCACGACGACCAGTGAACGCATGAAAGACATGACGATCAACGCGATATTCCGCTCGCTGTTCCTGCTCCTGGCAACGACCACATGGGCGGCCGAAGCGGCGCCGCGAAGCCTGGCCGAAGAGGTCAACACCTTCATCGGCAGCAAGGACGACGGCAACACGTTTCCGGGGGCGTCCGCGCCTTTCGGCCAGATCCAGGTCAGCCCGATCGGTTCGCACTACTCGGGTTGGCGCTACGACGACCCGCAGATCCGCGGCTTCGGCCACTCCTTCGTTTCCGGCGCGGGCTGCTGGGAGCAAGGGGGCCAGGTATCGGTGCTCCCGGTCACCGGACGCATCGGTCCGGGCGGCGAATTCGACACGGCCGGTGCCAAGACGTTCGACCACAAGCGCTACGGTTCGCGCTACCGGCATGACGGCGAGAACGGCCAGGCGGGCTACTACAAGGTACGGCTGACCGACTACGGCGGCATCGATGCCGAGGCGACCGCGCTGACCCGCGCCGCCGCCGAACGCTACACCTTTTCCAACCGCGGCGAGGGCCACGTGCTGGTCAACGTGGGGCAGGCCAATGAACGCCATGCGGTGACCGGCAGTGCCATCAACGTGGTCGGCGACCGCGTGGTGGAAGGCAAGCTGGTCACCAAGAGTTTCTGCGGTGGCCACCAGTACACCACCTGGTTCCGCCTGGAGTTCGATCGCCCGTTCAAGGCGTTCGGTACCTGGGGCGAAGCCGGAGGCGTAGTGAATGCGCGCCACAGCATGGAAGGCGAGGGCAAGCCCAACGGGGCATGGCTGACCTTCGACCTGGAAGGCAATCCTTCCGTCACGGCCGTCTCGGCCATTTCCCATGTCGATGCGGACGGTGCGCGCAACAACCTGCGCAGCGAAGGCATGCAGGGCGGACGGCTGCTCGGCTTCGACGCCATGCGCAAGCGCGCGCAGTCGGTGTGGGACAAGGAGCTGGCCAGCGTGCGTGTGCATGGCGGCAGTACCGACGACCGTGCCGTGTTCTACACCGCGCTGTACCACGCGCTGCTGCAGCCGTTGACCGGCAGCGATGCCGACGGCCGCTACCGCGGCTACGACGACCGCATCCACCGTGCCGATGGCTGGACCTACTACGAATACTTCTCGCTGTGGGACACCTACCGTTCGCAGAACCAACTGGTGGCATTGCTGCGACCGCAGCGCGCCGCCGACATCGGCCGATCGTTGCTGGCCATACGCGAGCAGGGCGGCTGGCTGCCGCGCTGGGGTTACGCCAGTTTCGAGACCAACATCATGACCGGCGATCCGGTGACGCCGTTCCTCGTCGACCTGTGGCGTTTCGGTGCGATGAAGGGCCGCGAAGCGGATGCATATGCGGCGCTGCGCGAGAACGCATTCGGCGTGCCGCCGTTGAACTCGCGGCATGCCGGCCGTTCCGGCAATCCCCACTATCTCGAGCACGGCTTCGTGCAGTACGACCGCGCTTTCCCGTCCAAGGGCATGGACGTGGATCCGCACCATGGCGGCTCGGCGACACTGGAATACGCGCTGGCCGATTGCTCCCTGTCGTTGATGGCCGATGCGTTGGGGCATGGCGATGACGCTGCCGTGCTCAAGCGGCGGGGCCGCAACTGGCGCACGCTCTGGGATGCCGACATCCGCGACGAGGAAGCCGGGTTCAGCGGCTTTCCGCGCCCGCGCACCGAGGACGGCCAGTGGTACACGCCGGCGGACGGCCGCTATGGCCCGCGCTCGCACCATGGCTTCCACGAGGGCACGGCCTGGCAGTACCAGTGGTTGGCACAGCAGGACGTCCCCGGCCTGGTCGAGGCGATGCACGGGCGCGACCAGGCGGCCCGCCGCCTGGATACGTTCTTTGCCTACGATGCGCTGCTGGCCGATCCCGCCGGTGCTGCACGCAAGGAATGGGTGGTGGGGCCTTACAGCTACTACAACCAGTTCCGCTACAACCCCAACAACGAACCCGACCTGCACGCGCCGTGGATGTACACGCTGATCGGCCAGCCGTGGAAGACCGCCACGGTGCTGCATGCGGCGCAGCGGCTGTTCACCAATGCGCCCAACGGCGTCACCGGCAACGATGACCTGGGCACGATGTCGGCGTGGTACCTCTTCAGTGCCATGGGCCTGTATCCGGTGGTGCCGGGCACGGGCCAGTTCGTGCTGCATCCTCCGCGTTTCGCGCGCATCGACATCGATCTGGGGCAGGGCCGCACGCTGCGCATCGACGCGCCGCAGGCGGACGGCGACAAGCTGCAGTACATCGGCAACGTGTCGTTGCGGGGACGCGCGCATCCGTCCGTGTGGATGGATTGGGAAAGCCTGCAGCAGGGCGGTCGCCTGCACGTGGAATTGACCGGCACGCCGCCGCAGCAGGGCTGGGGTACGCGGCCGGACGACCTGCCCGCATCGCCCTGCGCCGCGGATCCGGCCACGCTGCCCGGGGCGGGTCGATGAGTCTTCCTGCCGCCCTGGCGAGCGTGCCGGTGCAATGGTTTACGCTGCGGACTTTCTCTGGAATGAATCGATCCATATGAGCCAGAAGCGTCCCTCGCGCACGGGTGCCACCGGCAAGGCCGGGTCTTCGTCGCCCAAGGCGGGCAAGCCGGTGAAAAAGACGGCGAAGAAGGTAGGTGAAGCCAGGCCGGCCGCACCCGAGCGCAAGCGTGAAAACCAGCGCGTGGTCACCGTCACCGATATCGCCAATGCCATCGGAGTGTCGCGCGCGACCGTGTCGCTGGTATTGCGTGGCAGTCCGCTGGTGCATGCCGACACGCGCGCCCGGGTGGAGGCCGAACTGAAGCGCCAGCGCTACGTCTACAACCGCAGCGCGGCCAACCTGCGCAGGCGCACGTCATCCAGCGTCGCGCTGGTGATCAATGACCTGTCCAACCCGTTCTTCGCGGAGTTCGCCGCTGGCGTGGATGAAGCCCTGGGCGGGCAGGGCTACGTCACCCTGCTCGGCAGCACGGGCGAATCGCCGCAGCGCCAGCAGGCGGTACTTGCGTCGCTGATGGAGCACACGCCTGCCGGCGTGATCCTGTCCCCCGCCGAAGGCAGTGATGCCGCCGAACTGCGCACCGTGCTGGATGCGCGCAGCCACGTGCTGTTGTTCAACCGGGAACTGGCCGGCGCGGACGCATGGGACTTCCTGGCGCTGGACAACGAACGCGGCGCACGCATGGCGGCCGAACACCTCATCGGCCTGGGCCACCGCCGCATCGCGTTCTTCGGCGGCCATGCCGATTCCAGTTCGTGCCGGCAACGGCGCGCGGGTTTCGCGCAGGCGATGGCCGCGGCGGGCTTGCCGGTGGAGCCGCAATGGTTGATCGAATCGGCGCCCAACCGGCTGGAAGCGGCCACGCGCACCGGTGCGCTGTTCGGTGAGCGCGCCAGTCCGACCGCCGCGGTCTGCTACAACGATACGGTGGCGCTGGGCCTGATGCTGGGCCTGGCCTCGCGCGGCATCCAGCCGGGCCGGGGCTTCGCCGTCACCGGCTTCGATGACATTCCCGAAGCGGCGATGACCACGCCGCCGCTGACCACGCTGTCGGTCGATCCGCGCGAGCGCGGCCGGCAGGCGGCGCGCATGCTGCTGCAGCGCGTGGCCGATCCCGATGCTGCCCCGATGCGCACGATCGCGCCCGTGCGTCTGTGCATCCGCGAAAGCAGCGGCGTACCGCGCCCATGACGCTTCCCCATTCTTCTTTCCCATACGCCCGTTGAGGTCTACGACCGCATGCCGATCGCATCATCCCCACCCACAGTGACCTCCCGCGGGTCCGCCTCGGCCGTCACGCCGCGCGCGGCGCTGGCCGTGGTGACCACGATCTTCTTCATGTGGGGCTTCCTGACCTGCCTCAACGACATCCTGATCCCGCACCTGAAGGCCGTGTTCGAACTGAATTTCGCACGCGCGATGCTGGTGCAATTCACCTTCTTCGGTGCGTACTTCCTCATGTCGCTGCCGGCCGGCCGGCTGGTCGCGCACCTGGGCTACAGGAAAGGCATCGTGGCGGGTCTGGCCATCGCCGGCGTGGGCGCCCTGGGCTTCTGGCCGGCGGCGGAACTGCGCGTGTACGAAGCCTTCCTGGGCGCGCTGTTCGTGCTGGCCACCGGCATCACCGTGCTGCAGGTGGCGGCCAATCCGTACGTGGCGTTGCTGGGGCCCGAACAGACCAGTTCCAGCCGCCTCACGCTGGCACAGGCGCTCAACTCGTTGGGCACCGCCATCGCGCCGCTGGTTGGCGGCCTGCTGATCCTGGGCAATACGGTGAAGAGCGCCGATCAGATCGCGGCGCTGCCGGCGGTCGAGCAGGTCGCGTATCGCGCGCAGGAGGCGCAGGCGGTGCAGGGGCCGTATGTGGGGCTCGCGGTTGTGCTGTTCCTGCTGGCGCTGTTCGTGTTCCTGTTCCGCCTGCCCACGCTGAGCGAGACCACCGAGCAGGCCAGTCCGGTGCGACATACGCTGGGCGAAGCCTTGCGCCACCGCCATGTGCGCTTCGGCGTGCTCGCCATCTTCTTCTACGTCGGCGCGGAAGTGGCCATCGGCAGCTTCCTGATCAACTACCTGTCGATGCCGGCCATCGGCGGCTTCAGCGAGCAGGAGGCATCGCGTTACGTCGCCGCGTACTGGACGCTGGCGATGGTGGGCCGCTTTGCGGGATCGGCGATCATGGTCCGTTTCTCGCCGCGCAAACTGCTGGCGCTGTTCGCCGTGATCAATGTGGTGCTGCTGGCGACCACCCTGCTGGGCAGCGGCAAGGTATCGCTGTACAGCGTGGTCGCCGTGGGCCTGTTCAATTCCATCATGTTCCCCACCATCTTCGCGCTCAGCATCGAACGCCTGGGACCGTTGACCAACAAGGCCTCCAGCCTGCTGATCATGGCCATCGTCGGTGGCGCCGTGGTGCCCTATTTGCAGGGCGTGCTCGCGGATGGCGTGGGCGTGCAGGCTTCCTTCCTGCTGCCGTTGCTGTGCTATGGCTACATCGTGTTCTACGGCCTGTCGGGTTCGCACCCGGCACCGGCCACGCAGGCGCAGGGAGCGTAAGCGATGTCGAAGATCGTCTGTTTCGGCGAGGCCCTCATTGATCTGCTGGCCCAGCCCCCCGCCACCGCCGATACACCGCGCGCGTTCCTGCAGTATGCCGGCGGCGCGCCCGCCAACGTGGCCGTGGCCGCAGCACGGCTGGGCGCCGATGCGCACTTCGCCGGCATGCTGGGTCACGACATGTTCGGCGACTTCCTGCTGCAGAGTTTCATCGCTGCCGGCGTGGCGACGGATTGCATCGTGCGTACCAACGCCGCCAAGACCGCGCTGGCCTTCGTTGCGCTGGACGAACACGGCGAACGTAGCTTCAGTTTCTACCGGCCGCCCGCCGCCGACCTGCTGTTCCGCAGCGCGCATTTCCTGCCTGCCTGCTTTGGTGGCACCGGCAGTTTCCATGTCTGCTCCAATAGCCTGACCGAAGCCGGTGTCGCCGAAGCGACCCTTGATGGCATGGCACGCGCACGGGATGCGGGGGCGATGGTGAGCCTGGATCTCAACCTGCGTCCGGCGCTGTGGCCCGAAGGCGTGGATCCGGGTCCGCGCCTGTGGCAGGCCTTGTCGGCTGCCGACCTGGTCAAGCTCTCGCAGGAGGAACTGGATTACCTGGCGCAGCCGCTGGGTGGCGGCGCCGACGGCGAGGCGGCCGTGCGGGCGCGCATCTTCGAAGGCAAGGCGCACTGGCTGATCGTCACCGATGGCGCCGCGCAGATCCGGTGGTTCACGCGGCAGGCGTCCGGACACGCGCCTAGCTTCCGCGTCGAAGCGCGCGACACCACGGCGGCCGGTGATGCCTTCGTGGGCGGGCTGCTGTTCCGGCTGGGAGAACTCGGTGGCGATGGCCGGGGTTTCCATGCCTTCTGCCAGCATCAGGAAGGTCTCGAAGACGCCATCCGCTTCGGCGCCGCCGTGGGCGCGCTGGCGGTGACACGGAAGGGCGCATTCGCCGCCATGCCGTCGTTGGCCGAAGTGAACCAGCTTCTCCAGGAGCAGCACCACGAACCCGC
The DNA here is from genome assembly GCF_014852005.1 of Pseudoxanthomonas sp. PXM03. Taxonomy (GTDB): domain Bacteria; phylum Pseudomonadota; class Gammaproteobacteria; order Xanthomonadales; family Xanthomonadaceae; genus Pseudoxanthomonas_A. Next base: position 401,818 of record NZ_JACVAU010000001.1, read on the forward strand.
CGCCCTCGCTCTGAGAGAAGAAGGCTGACGCGCCTCCAGGAAAGCAGCGTCGTGATTCCCTGCGGCGGTACGTAGATCCATGTCGGCGGCCGGCCCGTCAGGGACAGTCGCCCGGACCATAGGAAGACCCGTGCACACCCGGCGAATCACACCGCTGGCGTGCACCGGGGTTTCATCACGACGTTGAACACGTCTAGAATCCCCGCCACGATCCCATCGGTCGTGGCCGCTCCGCGGCCGGCACAGCTGCCGCCATGCCAATCCTCCCACCTGCTTGCCGGAGATTCGCATGCGCGTCACACGCCTGGCCGCCGCCTTGTGCGCGGCCCTGTTGCCTGCTTCATTCGCCCACGCCCAGACGTCCGCTCCCGACAGCGGCGGTACCGGCCCTGCCACGCTCGACACCATCGTGGTCAAGGGCGAGAAGTCCGATCGCGACCTGCAGGACACCACCACCAGCGTGGCGGTCACTACGGACGTACGCATGGAGCAGGAAAACCTGGTGAGCCTCTACCAGGTGTTCGACCGCACCGCCAATGTCAGCAAGACCTATGGCGATTCGGGCTTCACCCTGCGCGGCATCAACAACAACGACGGCGAAGGATCGCCGCTGTCCACCATCTACCTGGATGGGGCGGCGATGTCGCACTTCATGACGGCCACCGGTCCGAGCACGCTGTGGGACCTGTCCCAGGTCGAGATCTTCCGCGGCCCGCAATCGACCATCCAGGGCGAGAATGCGCTGGCCGGTGCGGTCGTGCTCCGCACGCAGGACCCGGACCTCGACGCGTGGGGTGGGCGGGCCCGCCTGCTGTTGTCGGACCCCTCCGACCAGCGGCTCGCTTTCGCGGTCGGCGGACCTCTCGTCGAGGATGAGCTCGGTGTGCGCCTGGCCGTGGAGCGGCGCGATTTCGACGGCTTCGTCGACAACCCGACCCGCGGTGTCGGCGAGGATGCGCTGGAGTCGGTGCTGGTGCGCGCCAAGGTATTGTGGACGCCCGCGGGAATCCCGGGCCTGACGGCACGGCTGAGTCTCAACCACTTCGATCGCACGGGCCCGTATTCGTTCACCTACAGCAGCCTGGATGTGCCGGACTACTTCGATAACCGGGTGAACCTTTCCGACGCACCCAACATCGACGACACCCGCACCAACAGCGCCACGCTGGAAGTCGACTACGGTCTCGGTGACCGGTGGTCGCTCAATTCCGTCACCGCCTGGAGCGATGCCGACAGCCATCGGCGCTATGACAACGACTACACCGCCACGCCCGGTGCGGCCGGTGGCGCGGAACTCGATTCCCAAGCCTTGTCGCAGGAGTTGCGGGTGCGCTACGAAGGCGCGCGCCTGCGCGCCCTGGCAGGGCTCTACTACTCCGAGCGCGACACCCGCAACGCCACGGCCAGCCTGACCAACGTCGACACGCCCGGCGAAACCATCGCCGGCCTTCTGCAATCGATCGGGCTGGATCCGGCAACGGCCGGCGCCATCGCGCAGCAGTATGTCGCCGCGCTGCCCGTGATCCCGGTGGACTACCGAAGTGCGTCCCCCTCGCATTCGGAGAACAAGGCGCTGTTCACCGATGTCGAGTTCGACCTGGCTCCGCACTTTACGCTGCTGGGTGGCTTCCGCTACGACCGCCAGAGCTATGGTTTCGGCAGCCGGACCTCGGCTGTCTTCACCGGCACGCTGCCCGATCCGGCGACGTTCGGCTCGCAGCTTGCGCCGGTGATCGCGGGCATCAACCAGGCCGTGCTCGGCTTCGTCGGCGCGGCCAACGGCACCTCACCGTACTCCACGCGCACGTTCGACACGTTCCTGCCCAAGCTGGGCCTGCGCCATGACATCAGCGAGGATGTTTCGCTGGCTTTCGTGGCGCAGCGGGGTTACCGGTCGGGCGGTTCCAGCTTCAATCTGGCACGCAGCATGGTGGTCGCCTACGACCCGGAATACACCGACAACTACGAAGTCTCGCTGCGTTCGCAATGGCTCGATGGCCGGCTGACGGCCAATGCCAATGCGTACTACATCGACTGGAAGGACAAGCAGGTCAGCGTCAACTTCGGCCAGGGCAGTTTCGACTACCACACCGTCAACGCCGGGCGCGCGCACCTGTACGGCTTCGAACTGGAAGCGACGCACCGTCCCACCGACGGTTTCGACTGGTACGCCTCGCTCGGTCATTCGCGCACGCAGTTCGATGACTTCGAACCGGTCCTGGGCGGCAACATCTACGACTACTCCGGCAGCGAGTTCGCGTATGCACCGCACTGGACGCTGGCCGTCGGCGCCAACTGGCGCTTCGCGGAAAACTGGGTGGCCAACCTCAATGCCAATCACCGCAGCGCGATCTATGGCACCACCGGCACCGTGCAGGACCAGCTTGGATCACGCACGCTGGTCAACGGCCGTTTCGGCTACGAAGCGCTGGACTGGAGCGCCTGGCTGTTCGTCGAGAACCTGTTCGGAGAGGAGTACATCCAGTACCGGTACACCGACCAGAGCCTGGACCTGACCCACGGCATCCTCGGCGCACCGCGTGTGCTGGGGATCGGATTCGAGGCGCGCTGGTAGCGCGCGGTATCCGGACATGACGACGAGGCATTTGCGATGACCCTGCTCTACCTGTTGCTTTCGCTGTTCTCCGCGAGCGCCTTCTATCTGGCGAGCCCGCACCAGCAGCTGTGGGCGCGCATGTCGGCGCACCGCACGCTGGCGCGCGCAACGGCCTGGCTGTCCGCCGTGTTGGCGCTTGCCATGGGCATCGCGGCGCTGGGGGTCTGGGCTGGCGTGTTTTCCGCGCTGACCGCCTGGATGTCCGGCGTCGTGGCGCTGCCTTATCTGGATGCCTGGCGCCGCACGCGCAAGGGGGTGGCCCATGTGGGGTAAGTCGTTCGCCGCAGCATTGCTGGGGTTGCCCCTGACCGTTGGCGTCATCGGTCTGCTGGTGCTGGTATGGCCGGGGGAACTGCAACGCATCACCCTGCCGTGGCTGTTGCTGGCATTCCCGCTCTGGGTAGGGGTGATGTCGCTGGCGTTCCTGGCCAGGTCCGGTTGGCGCGCCTGGATGTGGATGGGAGGCGCGACGTTTCTGTGCTTCGCGCTGATCCATGTGGCGAAGTCCGTGGGCTGGGCGGCGGAGTTGCCGGCATGAAGGCGACGACGCTGAGGATCTTCCTCTCGGTGCATACCTGGGTCGGGCTTGCCTCGGGCATGCTGCTGTTCATCGCGTTCTATGCCGGCGCCATCACCGTCTTCGTGCACGAGCTGCAGGGGTGGGAACGCGCGCCGCAGACGACGCTTTCGCATGCCGAGGCCATGGACGTGTCGCAGGCGCTGGTCGAACGCGTGCTGCGCGAGCAACCGAAGGCGGCGGAGGGACTGACGCTCGTGCTCCCCGACGACCACGGCCCACGACCCTCGGCGTACTGGTACGAAACGGCGACGGACACGCAGCACAAGTTCGTGTTCAGGGACGATGGCGAGCTCGAACAGATGCCCGGGCGCAGCGGGTTCGTCCAGTTCATCTACGATCTGCACTTCACCGCCGGCCTGCCTCGCACCTGGGGGACGTATCTCTTCGGCGTGGTGTCCATCCTGTACGGGCTGGCCCTGGTCAGCGGCGTGGTGATCTATGCGCCGGTGTTCCTGAAGGATCTGTTCGCGCTGCGCGTGGGCCGCAACATCAAGCGGCTGTGGCAGGACGCGCACAACGTGGTCGGCGTGCTCTCGCTGCCTTTCCACGTGATTTTCGCCTGGAGCGGGGCGGTGCTGACCATCGGCTTCCTGATGCTGGCGCCGTTCCAGTTCCTGGTGTTCGACAACAGATTGATGACGGTGCTGGAGCAGGATTTCGAGATCGCCCCGCATGTCGAGCCGGCCGGGGTCGCCAGACCCTTCCTGCCTGTCGCGGACTTGGTGCGGCGGGTCGAGACGGCACTGCCCGGCATGACCGCCGAAAGTCTCTTCTACCATGACGCAGGCGATGCCAATGCCCAGGTGACGGCGTACGGCGAAGCGCCGCAACGTCGACTCAACGGATTCGGCGGCGTGGCCGTCAACGCGGTGACCGGCGAGGTCATCGCGGCCGTCGGGCCGAAGGATTTTCCGCCCGGCATGTCGATGTTGCGTGGCCTGCAGACGCTGCATTACGGCAACTTCGGCGGGTTCGCGGTGAAGTGGCTGTACTTCCTGCTCGGTCTCGCCGGTGCGTTCCTGTTCTACAGCGGCAACCTGCTGTGGATCGAGGCACGGCGCAAGCGGCGGCAGGTGGAGCAACCCGGGCGAACGCGCTTCGTGGCCGGCCTCACCATCGGCGTGTGCCTGGGTTGCGTCGCCGGCATATCGGCGGTGTTCCTGGTCGCCGCGCTGCTGCCAGGCGTATCCATCGCGGGCAGCTATGCCGTTGTCTTCGTGGCGGCCATCGCATGGGCATTCCTGAGGCCGCCGGCACGCGCAGCGCACGAACTGCTGTGGTTGTGCGCGTTGTTGACCGCCGCCATCCCGGTCGCCGGTTGGATCGGGTCGGGTGAACACCTGTTCGGCGCCCTGTGGAACGGCCACTGGCACCGCGCCCTGACCGATGCAACGGCGCTGGCCATGGCGCTGGCGTTCCAGCGCATGGCGGCGGCGACGCTGCGACGGGGCCGTGAAGGCGATCCCCATAGCGTGTGGTCGTTGCAGTAGGAGCGCGCGCCGTTGGCGCGCTTGGACTCGGGACAGGCGTCAGCCTGGTCCGCGTTGCGCGGGGAGGCTACCGGGCGCGATTTCCTCCCGTGGGGGTCGACATCGCCCGTGAAATGTGAGTTACGCTACATTTGAGCCGTCGACTTCCCCCTCCATGAGCCAACACGACTTGCCGTCTCCACGCGTTGCCGTTGTCGAAGATGAAGACGAACTGCGAGGCCTGATCGTTGAGGAGCTGAGCGAGCGCGGCTATGACGTCGTAGGGCTGGCGAGTGCGGAAGCCCTGTATCGCCACATGAGTGTCCAGGCGCTCGACATCGTGGTCCTGGACATCGGCCTGCCTGGCGAGAGTGGGCTGGGGGTCGCATCGCACCTGCGGCAGCTTGCGTCGGTGGGCATCATCCTGCTGACTGGTCGCGGCGGCAAAAAGCTCATGGCGCAGAGCTTTGCGGTAGGTGCCGATCTGTTCCTGACCAAGCCCGTCGATTACGACGTGCTGGCTGTGGCCGTGGCCAATCTCCATCGCCGGCTCGCGCCTGCCATGAATGGCGGGCCATCGCATGGCCCGCGCGCGCTGGCTTGGTCGTTGTCCGATGCGGGCTGGACGTTGCGTGGACCCGATGCCAGGACGCTGCCGCTCAGCGAGGCCGAGCGCACGATCCTGGCACGGCTTCTGGAGCAGCCTGGCACACCCGTATCGAGAACGGCCCTGATCGACGTGCTGACCGATCAGCCCTGGGATTTCGATCCCCATCGGCTGGACGTTCTGGTCCATCGTCTCCGCGGCAAGGTCAACAGCCGTTTTTCGCAGCCGCTGCCGCTGCGCGCCGTGCGTGGAATCGGCTACGTATTCGCACCCTGATGCCCTTTCGGTGAGAAACGGTGAGTTTGGGTGAGCCGCCGTCATTGATGCGCGTCCCGGCGCAATAGAGACTTTTCTCACATCCGGTGCCGACATCGGTACCGGAACCGCACCGCGCGAGCGGTGATGTCGTCTCGCCATCCCGAGGGTCGCCCCCCCGCCACGGTTTACGCCGTGACGCGGGCAAGGCCGTCCTGATGGCTTGCCGGATTCGATCCGGCCGGAACAGGGGAAAGTCAGTGAACAAGCAGGGTGAGCCGACGTTGATCGGCGGATGCGCGCGCGCGCGCGCGGGTTCGACAGGGTGGTCGCTGCGGAATCGCAGCCGGGCGTGGCGCTGGATGACCCTGGCGACATGGCTGCTGGCACCTGCCGCACTGGCCGCCGATCTGCAGATCACGGACCTGTCCGACACGGGCTACGATCCGACGCCGGCTGGCGGCGAGGTGGTCTACAACGTCACGGTCGAGAACGGTGCCGCCGACACGGTGCCCAACGCCGTGGTCATCTTCGACCTGCCTGCCGGCACCGTGGCCGGCACGCTGCCGGCGTTCTGCAGCGCCGACGCCGGCGTGCCCGCGCGCGTGGTGTGCGCGGTGGGCGAACTGGTGGGTACGCAGACGGCGCAGGGCGCGCCGGTCAGTTTCCAGCTCGGCGTCGATACGGGCGGCCAGGCGCCGGGCACGGTGACGATGCGGGGCGCCATCGGATTCGGTTCCGCGGTACCGCCGGCCGGCACACCGATCACGGCGCTCACGCCGGGCGATGCGTTCTTCGCCAGCGATACCAACACCGCCAACAACCAGCGCAACGAAGCCACCACGCTGACGACTGCCGGCGACCTGCGCCTGACCAAGAGCGCCACGCCGGATCCCGTTGTGGGCGGTGCCGAAGTCACCTACACGCTGACGGTCTTCAACGACGGCCCGAGCGCATCCACCAACTTCCGTGTCGTGGACACGCTGCCGGCGGCGACGACGTACGTGGCCAGCAGCTTCAATGGCCCTGGCTGGACGTTCAACAGCGGCACCATGACCGCGACCCACGCCGGCACGCTGGCGGTGGGGTCGAGCAGCAGCTTCACCTTCCGTGCCCGCGTGAATGCCGGCAGCGGCAACATCATCAACGCGGCGACGGTGGAAGCCATCGGCACGCCGGATGCTGACCCGAGCAACAACGATGCCGACGTCACCACCAGCATCACGCCGGGTGCCGACCTGGCACTGAGCAAGTCCGCGGCACCCGCGCCCGCGATCGCGGGCCAGTCCGTCACCTTCACCCTGACCGCGCGCAACCTCGGCCCGAGCGTGGCGCAGAACGTCAGCCTCACCGACGCGCTGCCGGCGGGCTTCGTGATCACCGGCGGCACCCAGCCGGGTGGCTGGAACTGCAGCAACGATGGCGCCAACGGCACGCGGACATGCACGCGCGCGGCGGGCATGCCGGTCGGCGCGGTGGAAACACTCACCATCGTCGCCACCGTGCCCTCCACGGGCGCCAACAGCAGCGGCGACGTCACCAACACGGCGACGATCACCTCCACCACGCCGGATCCGAACGGTCCCGTCCTGGGCGTGAACAACAACGATGGCAGCGTCACCTTCACCGTGCTGGCCGACGGTGCCGACCTGTCGATGACCAAGAGCAAGTCGCCGGCGCTGGTCGCGGTGTGGGATGGCATCGGCGCCGACACCGACAGTCGAATGACCTCGCTGATCCGCGTGCGCAACCTGGGGCCGCGCGCCGCCAGCGGACAGGTGCAGGTGGTCGACGAACTCGCAGCGGGTGAAGAGTTCGTGTCCGCGTCCGGTCCGTGGACCTGCGCGGTCGACAATCCGTACGCCGTGCCGCCCGCGCGGCAACGCGTGACCTGCGACCTGAATGCCGGTTCGCTTCCGCTGGCGGTGAACACCAACTCGCCGCAGCTGCAGATCATCAGCCGCGCGCGTGCCGCGGGCGCGCTGACCAATACCGCGTGCACCGGCGGCTCCAACGGTTCGGTCGAACCGCTGACGGCCGGCGGCATCAACCAGGATCCGGAAACCGGCAACGACTGCAGTGGCGCCGGCACCCGCACCACCGACGAGCGCGCCGACCTGCGCATCGCCAAGCAGACCAATGGCCCGGGCGATGCGGACAACGTGCTGACTGCCGCGCAGGACACGGTGACCTACACGCTCACCATCACCAACGACGGCCCGGACAGCACCACCGGCATCGTGGTGAATGATGCGATCCCGGGTTTCGTGGCCGGCCGCACCACCGTCAGTGCGAATGCACCCGCGGGCTGGAACTGCACGACCGGCGCGTCGGTCGTGTGCCGTTCCGGCACCACGGCCCTGGCGAATGGCGCCAGCGCCAGCATCGTGCTGACCGTGCAGCGCGCGCTCTTCGACAGTGCCGGCCTTGGGGCAGGAACCTGTGGTGGCGTGCCCACGACCAATGCGTTCTGCAATACCGCCGGGGTCGGCATCGATGCCGCCGTGGCGGGGTCGGTCGGCGAGATCAACGCGGCCAACAACAACGCATCGGACTGGCTGCAGATCGATCGTGTCGCCAACGTGCAGACCACCGCGAAGAGCATCACCTCGGGCGCGACCGGCCAGGCCGGCGTCAACACGACCTACGTGATGTCGTTCCGCAACCAGGGGCCGTCGACGGTACCGGGCGTGGTGTTCCGCGATGTGTTCACGCTGCCCGCCGACGATGCCGGCTTCGTGCTGATGTCGGCCACCCGGACCGGTGGCGGCACCGCCGCTTGCACGGCTACGCCCGGTCCCGGCATCACCACGGCGCCTGCCGCAGGTGGCGTGTCGTATGCCAATCCGACGGCGGGCACCGCACAGGTCACGCTGACCTGCGTGCCGCTGTCGCTGGCCAATGGCCAGACCGAAAGCCTGACCGTGGTGATTCGTCCGAACGTCAACGTCGGCAACACCGGACGCGTGTTCACCAACGTGGCGGACTTCTTCTTCGACCGCAACAACGACGGTACGCCCGATCCCGCCAGCGGTTCGGACGCCAATGGCAGCTTCGATTTCAATACCGACGACAGCGCCGGCGACGACCAGCGCAGCGCCAGCCTGCCGTTCAACAGCGGCAGCGTGGACCTGATCACCAACAAGGTAGATACCGGCTTCACCGGCGGCGTGGATCCGTTGGGCTACGACGCTGTCACCCCGGCCAACAACGCCATCACGTATCGCGTCACCGTGCGCAACAACGGACCGTCGGTGGCGACGAACGTCCGCATCAGCGATACGTTGACGCCGCTCGCGGGCCGTACCGTGCGCTTCCTGGGCGTGTCCGCGTCGACGACGGGGCCGTTCGTCGACACGGATTGTAGCGTGACTGCGGGCAGCAACCCCACGACGGGGGCGCCGCTGGTGCTGGATTGCGTGATGCCCGGCATCGGCTTCTCCACCAACCTCCCAGGTGTGGTGGCGTCCGGCCAGACCAGCACGCTCTACCTGCGTTATGCCTACGAGACGCCGCCCGGCGCCTCCGGCGATACGCTGCTGAACTCGGCCACCGCCAGCTCGGCGGAGACCGACACCAACCTCGCCAACAACACCGCGGACCAGGACACGACGATCCGGTCGCGCGCCGACCTGGCCGTCACCAAGACCATGGTCGCGCTGGCACCCGACCCGGATCCCGCCGTGGCGCTGCCGCCCACCATCGGCTCGGTGTCGCTGCGACAGCCGTTCTATTACGTGATCGGCGGGGTCAACAACGGTCCGGGTGCGAGTCTCTCGCGCGACCGTACGGGTACCAGTCCGCTCAATGGCACCGGCACGGTGGTGACCGACACATTGCCGGCGAACCTCATCGTCACCGGTCCGATCACCTGGCGGAAGGACGGCCCCGATCCGGGCGGCGACGAACAGCCCGTCGGGACCGGCACCTGCAGCCAGGCGGGCAATACCGTCACCTGCAACCTGGGCGACATGACGGTCACCGGTCGCGCACGCATCATCGTGCCCGCGCGCTGGGATGCGTATCCCGCGGGCGGTACCAGCAACAACACCGCGACCATCGCGACCGAACAGGTCGATCCGGTCCCGGGCAACAACACGACCACCGTGCCGCTGGGCATCACGCGCTCCAGCCTGGCGGGCGTGGTGTTCGAAGATCGTGACCGCACCGGCGCCAACGGCGGCACCCACCAGGGTGCAGCCACCGAGCCGGCCATTGCGGGCGTGACCATCACCCTGACCGGCATCGATGCGTACGGCAACGCCGTCAATCGCAGCGCCGTCACCGCTGCCGACGGCAGTTACAGCTTCACCGATCTGTCGCCGGCCGATGCCGCCGGCTACACACTGACGCAGACGCAGCCTGCCGGTTTCGTCAACAGTCCCGTGGCCCTGCCCACCAGCGGCGGCGCGGAGCCTTCGCTGGGTGGCACCTACACCGCCGGTTCGCCCAACTCGGTCATCGCCGCCATCCCGGTCGGCGCCGACCAGGCCGGCGTGCGCTACGACTTCCCTGAAGTGCGCCGCCCGGCGCTGTCGGGCTTCGTCTACATCGACGGCAACTTCAACGACATCCGCGACGCGGGCGATGCGCCCATCAGCGGCGCCACGGTCGAACTGCTCGACGCTGGCACTGGTGCCGTCATCGCGACGACGACGACGGATGGCAGCGGTGCCTACGGTTTCAGCAATCTGGATCCGCTGATCGTCTACACGCTGCGCGAAGTGCTGCCGACCGGCAGCTACCAGAACCGTCCGACGGCGGTGAATCCCGGCCAGGTCGGCGGCGCGCCGTGCGCCACGGGCTGTACGCCGGGCACCGGTGTGGCGGGTGATGCCGCCACCACCGACCGCATCAGCGGCATCGATCTGGGTGCGGGTACCGACGGTACCGTGTTCAACTTCGGCGAAGACGCCGTGGCCGGTATTTCCGGCAGCGTCTACGTGGACCGCAATGGCAACGGCAACTTCGACGGCGGTGACGCCGGCACGGTCAATTCGCGTCCCAACGGCGGATTGCAGGGCGTCAGCGTCACGCTGACCGGTGCGGGCGCCGACGGCATTTTCGGCAATGGCGATGATCCGGCGCCGGTGACGGTGCAGACCGATGCCAATGGCGCCTACCAGTTCGCCGATCTGGTGGTCGGGCAGGACTACCGCGTCAGCGAAACGCAGCCCGCGGGCTATGCCGATGGCACCGAAAATCCCACCAACGCCATCGACATCGCCAACCTGCCGCCGGCCGGTTCCGCCGGCAACGACTTCGGTGAAACGCTGGGTTCGCTGGCGGGCCTGGTGTTCGAGGATTTCTCGGCCACTGCCGCCAACAACAACAACGGCACCTTCGACGGTGGCGAGAATCCGATCGCCAACGTGACCGTGACGCTGACCGGTACCGATGTGCTGGGCAATGCGGTCAATGTCACCGCGCAGACCGATGCGGCCGGTGCGTACATATTCCGCGACCTGCTGCCGCCACAGGCCGGCACCACGTACACGATCACCGAGACCCAGCCCACCGGCTACATCGATGGCCGGCACACGCCGGGCAATGCCGCCACACCGGGCAGCGCCACCACGTCGAACGTCATCGACGGCATCGCGATCAATGCGGGCCAGGCGGCCACGGGCTACCTGTTCGGCGAACTCGCCAATGCCGTCATCAGCGGCACGGTCTATCTGGACCGCAACGACAACGGCGACCAGGACGGTGGCGAACCCGGCATCCCCGGCGTCACCGTGGTCATCGAAGGCGCCGGCCCGGATGGCGTGTTCGGCACCGGCGACGATCTGCCGCCGGTCACGCTGACCACCGATGCGAATGGCGGCTACAGCTACGGCGGCGCGATCACGGGCCAGAACTACCGCATCGTCGAGACACAGCCTACCGGCCTGGCCGATGGGCAGGAGAACACCTCCAACCGCATCACGCTGACCAACCTGCCGGCCGCCGGTTCCAGCGGCAACGACTTCGGCGAACTGGCGGCATCGCTGTCCGGCAGTGTGTGGCTGGATGCCAACAACAACGGCGTGCGCGAAGCGGGTGAGAACGGCATCGCCGGAGTCAGCGTCAGCCTGCCTGCCGGCACGCTGGATGCGCTGGGCAATGCCGTCGCTGCCGCCGTGACCGACGCCAATGGCGAGTACCGCTTCGGCGATCTGTTGGCCGGCACCTATGCGGTGACCGAGCAGGCTGCGCAGCCCGTCGTGGGGGGCGTCACCACGCTCAATGGCATCACGGTGGCCGGCACTGTCGGTGGCAGCAGCAGCGGCACCGCCACGCCCGTGACGACCGTGCCCAGCGCCATCGCAGGCATCGTCCTGCCCGCAGGCGGCGATTCGGTACAGAACAACTTCGGTGAAACGCTGGGCGTGTCGCTGTCCGGACGCGTGTTCTTCGACGCCAACAACGACGGCGTGCAGTCGGGCGCGGCCGAAACCGGCATCGAAGGCGTGACCCTCACCCTGACCGGCACCGATGACACCGGCGCGTCGGTGTCGGTAACCACGACCACAGATGCGAACGGCGACTACGCCTTCGACGGCCTGCGTCCCGGCACCTACACGGTGACCGAGCCGCAGCAGCCCACCGGCACCAGCAACGGCCAGACCGTCGCGGGCACCGTCGGCGGCACGTCGACCGGCACCGCCACGCCGATCACCACCGTACCCAGCGCGATCAGCACCATCGACCTGACCACGCCGGGCAGCGCATCGGTCGACAACCTGTTCGGCGAGATTCCGCTGAACAGCGCAATCAGCGGCCGCGTGTGGGAAGACACCGACAACGACGGCGTCATCGACCCGTCCGAGCAGGGCATCGGCAACGTGGTCGTGCGCCTGACCGGCACCGACCTGGCCGGCAACACCATCACCCGCGAGGTGACCACGCAGCCGGATGGCAGCTATGCCTTCACCGAGCTGCCGCCGGGCACGTACACCCTCACCGAACCCGACCAGCCGGCCGGCACGCTCAACGGCACCACCGTGCCCGGCACGGGTGGCGGCACCGCCACGCCGCCGACCAGCACACCGTCGGTGATCAGCACTGTCGTGCTGGGCGTGGGCGAGGAGGCCAGCGGCAACAACTTCGGTGAAGTGCCTTCCGGCAGCATCGCCGGCCGCGTCTACAACGACGGCAACAACAACGGCGTGATCGATGCCGGCGAAGGCGGCTTCCCCAACGTGCAGGTCGTGCTGACCGGCACCAATGAGCTGGGCGAAACGGTCGACGTCACCGTCACCACCGACAGCGAAGGCCGCTACCGCTTCGACGACCTGCGCCCGGGCACCTACACCGTGACCGAGCCCACCCAGCCGGCGGAGACCCTCAACGGCATCACCACGCCGGGTACCCTCGATGGCACGTCGGTGGGCGTCGCCACGCCGGTGAGCACCACGCCGTCCGCCATCAGCGGCATCGTGTTGCCGCCGGGCGGCGATTCCATCGACAACAACTTCGGCGAGATCGGCGATTCGCCGGACCTGGTGGTCAGCAAGACCGCCACGCCCACCACGTTCACCGTCAACAACCCGGGCAGCTACACCATCCGTGTGCGCAACATCGGCCAGCAGCCGAGTGCGGGTGAATACGTGGTGGAAGACCGCCTGCCTGCCGGCCTCACGCTGGCGGCCACGCCGACCGGCAACGGCTGGACCTGCACCGGCGCTTCCGGCGACAACCGCTTCCGCTGCAGCAGCAGCGCGGTGATCGCGGCGGGTGCCACGCTGGCCGATGCCATCGTCGCGCAGGTCCGCGTGGATGCGTCGGCGGCGACCGGTTCGCCGGTCAACAACGCCGTGCTGGTGGAAGGCGGCGGCGAGAACGAGTTCCGCACGCCGACCACCGACGAGCGCGCCGACTTCGAAGGCAATCCGGCCGATCTGCCGGTGTGCGATCCGGCGATCACGCAGAACGCATGCCGCCTGCCCACCGCCGTGCAGTTGTCTGCGTCGGTGTCGGGCACGGTGTGGTTCGACCAGGGCAGCGAGTTCGGCCTGATCGATGGCGGCGACCGTCGCCTGTCCGGCTGGGTGGTGGAAGTAGTGAACGGCAGCGGCCAGGTCGTCGGCACGGCGACCACGGGCGCGGACGGTACGTACTCGATCGCCGACCAGGTGCCGGGCATCCCGCTGGCCATCCGTTTCCGCGACCCGGCGACGGGCGTGGTCTGGGGCCTGCCGGTCAGTGGCGAAACCGTCACCGGTCCGCCGGTGCCGTGCGATGCGGGCAGTGCCGTCGCCAACGGCACGGCCAGTTCGTGCCGCAGCAGCGACAGCGGCTTCACGCATCTGGCGGTGGTACTGGCGCCGGGCGCCAACCTGCCGCAGCAGAGCCTGCCGCTGAATCCCGGTGGCGTGGTGTACGACGCGACTACGCGCACGCCGGTGCCCGGCTCACGCGTCACGCTCACGCCGGTGGGTACGTGCGCGGGCTATGCGCCCGAGCAGCACGTGTTGAACGCCGCGCTGGGCGGTTACACCGTGCAGGGCACGTCGGTGTCGATGACGGTCGGTGCGGAAGGCTTCTACCAGTTCCTGCTCGGTCCGGATGCGCCTGCCTCGTGCCGCTTCCAGCTGGAAGTGACGCCGCCGGCCGGCTACACGTTCGAGTCCGGCATGATCCCGGCGGAAACCGCGCCGCTGTCGCCGCCGTCCACGCCGGGCGTGGGGCATCCGGTGCAGACCAATGCCACCGCGCCGACGGCGCCGGTGGGCACGGAAACCCGCTACTACCTGGAGCTGACGCTGGGTTCGGGCGTGGCGGTGCCGGTGCACAACCACATCCCGCTCGACCCGCAGGTCGCACCGGGCCTGGTCATCACCAAGACCGGCGACCGCAAGACGGTGGAAGTGGGCGACAGCCTGGTCTACACCATCACCATCCGCCAGACGGCAGGTGCGTCGATGGGCACGGTCAACGTGGTCGATCGCCTGCCGCACGGGTTCACCTTCATCGACGGCACCGCGCGTGTCGATGGTGCGGGCATCGCCAATCCGCTGGGCAAGCCCGGCCCGACGCTGGTGTTCGATGTCGGTCCGCTCGCCGTCGGCGCGCAGAAGACGCTCAGCTATCGCGTCCGCGTTGGCGTTGGCAGCATGCAGGGCGATGGCATCAACCGGGCGCGTGCCTACGGCTGCTCGATCGACGGCGGTTGCGTGGATCCGACCACGCTGGCGCCGTACCCGAACGGCGGCGTGGTGCCGTCCAATCCGGCGGAGTACCGCGTGATCGTCAGCGGTGGCGTGTTCACCGACGAAGGTTGCGTGCTGGGCAAGATCTTCGTGGACTGCAACGTCAACCACGTGCAGGACCGCGAAGAGATCGGCATCCCCGGCGTACGCATGTACTTCGAGGACGGCACCTGGATGGTCAGCGACTCGGAAGGCAAGTACAGCTACTGCGGCCTGCCGCCGAAGAGCCACACGCTGAAGGTCGATGCGTCCACGCTGCCGGTCGGCTCGCGCCTGACCACCAGCAGCAACCGCAACCTGGGCGATGCGGACAGCCTCTTCATCGACCTGAAGAACGGCGAGCTGCACCGCGCGGACTTCATCGAGGGCAGCTGCTCCAACCCGGTGATGGAACAGGTGAAGGCGCGCCGCACGCAGGGCGAGATCCGCGCGCCGGAGACCGAACGCAACCAGCAACCGTTGCGCTTCGACAGCAAGCCGGCGCGCGCACCGCAGCAGGCCACCGATTCGGCCAACCAGCAGCCGATCGTCGCGCCGAGGCCGACCGCCACGGATGGGGATGAAGGCAAGGAGGTGCAGCCATGAGCCGCATTCCCTCCCGCCCCTCATCCCTGTCGGAAGCCAAGCCCATGCGTGTCACGCGTCACTCCCATCATCCGCTGGCGTTCGCCCTCGCGCTGGCCCTCGTGCCCACGCTGGCGACGGCGCAGACCGTGTCCGGCGACCAGCGCTTCACGCCCGTGCTGGGGCAGGGCGCGCCACTGTTCCCGCAATCCCCGCAGCTGCAGGACACCGCATCGCAACCGCTGTACGCGCAGCCGGGCAACGTGGACTACCGCGTCAATGCGGGCGTCGACCGCGTGGTGGTCGATGTCGACCGCGACGGCGTCCCGGCCGACGGCCAGTCGCCGGTGCGCGTGGTGGTGCAGCTGTTCGATGCCGACGGCAAGCCGATGGCGGGTGACGCGTTCGCCACCATCGAGCACACCGGTGGGCGCATCAAGCTGCCGGACGGACGCACCGACGAACTCGGTCCCGGCCGGCTCGATGCCGACAAGGTCACGCCCGGTGTGCAGCTTCCCGTGCGCGATGGCAGGGCCGAATTCGAACTGCTTGCGCCGCATGATCCGCAGGACGTGCTGCTGCGGGTGACGTCGGGCGCGCACAGTGCCGAAGGCGTGGTCGGCTTCGTGCCGGAAATGCGCGACATGATCGCCACCGGCCTGATCGAAGGCGTGATCAATTTCCGCCGCAACGGCGACGGGCTGATCAACGGCACCCAGCGCGGCGATGGCTTCGAGCGCGAGATCCGTCGCTGGGAGAAGCAGTTCAACAGCGGCAAGGCCAACGGTGCGGCGCGTGCGGCGTTCTTCGCCAAGGGCACCATCAAGGGTGAATACCTTCTCACCGCAGCTTACGATTCCGACAAGGAGGTGCGTGCCCGCCTGTTGCGCGACATCCAGCCGGAAGAGTTCTACCCCGTATACGGCGACGCCTCGCTGCGAGGCTTCGATGCGCGTTCGGCCGAACGCCTGTACGTGCGCGTGGACAAGGGCCGCAGCTACCTGCTGTACGGCGATTTCCAGACCGGCGACAACCTCGCGACGCAGACCGGCGTGGATGCCGGCACCCGCAGCGCGCCGCGCGTGCTGGGCACCTACAACCGCACCGCCACCGGCCTGGGCTGGCACTTCGAGAATGCACGCGTGCGCGGCAACGTCTTCGCCATCGAGGATTCGCTGCGCCAGGTGATCGAGGAGCTTCCCGCTTCCGGCAGCGGTCCTTACGGCCTGCGCAACAACGCGGTGCTGGAAGGCAGCGAGCGCGTGGAAGTGGTCGTGCGCGACCGCAACCAGCCTTCGCGCATCGTCTCGGTGCGTCCGCTGGGGCGGTTGGTGGACTACAGCTTCGAGCCGTTCTCCGGCCGCATCCTGCTCAACAGCTTCCTGCCGTCGTTCGACAGCGACCTCAATCCCGTTTCGCTGCGCATCACCTACGAACTGGACCAGGGCACCGAGAAGTTCCTGGTACTGGGCGCGGATGCGCAGTTGCGCGTGGGCGAGCACGGCGAGATCGGCGGCTCGTACGTGGACGACCGCAATCCGTTCGCCGCCTTCGAGATGGGCAGCGCGAACATCGGCTACCGCCTGGGCGCGAACACGTGGCTGGTGGCCGAAGCCGCGCGCACGCGCAGCGAAGTGAACACCAACGCGGTCAACCAGTACGGCACGCCCGCGCTGCAGGGCCTCAGCGGGCTGGTGGAAGGCAACGCGTGGCGGGTGGAACTGGGACACGCCAGCGAGGACGTGGACCTGAAGCTGTTCGCCGGCCAGTCCGATCCGGAGTTCAACAATCCCGCTTCGCCGCTGTACGGCGGCCGCGGCGAGTACAGCCTGACCACGCGCTGGCGTCTCAACGACCGGTTCGAGCTGTATGCCGAAGGGTTGCGCAGCGAAGACCGCAATCCCGATGGTGGCGAACGCAACGCCGCCAGCGCCGGCACGCGGGTGAAGCTCACCGACAAGCTGACGCTGGATGTCGGCTACCGCGCCATCCGCGAGACTGTGGGCGCCTACTACACCTGGGCCACCAACAGCGGCTACGGCAACATCGGCGGATTGTCCGGCGGCTATGCCACCGGCGCCGGCGGCGGTGCGCTGGGCTATGGCCAGCAACCGCTCGATCCGTTGACCGGCCTGCCGATCATCAGCAGCGGCAATCCGAACGACGTGGCCAGCGGCCTGCCGGTGGGCACCGAACTGTCCTCGGACATGCTGCGCATCGGCGTGGGCTATCGCGCCAGCGACCGCTTCAGCCTGGGCGGCGAAGTGGAGCAGGACATCCATGGCGAGGACCGCAACCGCGTGGCGCTCGGCATGGACTACCAGCTGCGCGAACGCAGTCGCGTGTATGGCCGCTACGAAAAGCAGACCGGCATCAGCGGCGTCAACGGCCTGACCCAGGATGGCCGCGAGGCGGATACGCTCGCGCTGGGCGTGGATACCAGCTTCATCAAGGATACGCAGCTGTTCTCGGAGTACCGGCTGCGTGACGCCATCGCGGGCCGCGACATCCAGGCCGCGTCGGGCATCCGCAACCGCTGGGACCTGCGCGAGGGCCTGCGCCTGGATACGTCGTTGGAACATACCAACGTGATCTCCGGCAATGTCGGCGATTCGACCGGCATCGGCGTCGCGCTGGACTACACCGCCAATCCGATGTGGCGGGGCAGCGTGCGCGTGGAGCATCGTATCTCCGACGACGTGGCCGGCACGCCGACCAACGAGGGCTACAGCACCACGCTGCTGCAGTTCCTGGCGGCCCGCAAGCTGAGCCGCGACTGGACGCTGCTGGCACGCAACTACCTGCTGCGCACCGAGTACGACGCGCGCGGCGACGTGTTGCAGGACCGTTTCCAGATCGGCGCGGCGTACCGCGACACGGACACCAACCGCGTCAATGCGCTGGCCCGCTACGAGTACAAGCTGGAGAAGGACGAGAGCGGCATGGACGGTTCGGGCTTCGGTTCGGATACGGGCCAGGACATCCGCACCAGTGCGCACATCGTCTCGGCGCATGCCGACTGGCATCCGTCGCGGCCGTGGTGGCTGACCGGCCGTGTGGCCGCGAAGTGGCAGCAGGACAGCTTCTTCTACGCCGACACCGGCCGCGTCGATGACGACTTCAACGCGGTGCTGGTCTCCGGCCGCGTGGTCTACGACATCACCGAGAACTGGGACATCGGCGTGCTGGGTTCCGCGTTCCGCGGCCAGGACGGCGCCAACCAGTATGCGTTCGGCGTGGAAGTGGGGCGGCTGCTGCGGCAGAACCTCTGGCTGTCGGCGGGCTACAACGCCACCGGCTTCCGCGGCGACGAGGACCTGACCGGTTACGAGTACACGCAGCAGGGCGCGTTCATCCGCCTGCGCTTCAAGTTCGACGAAGACCTTTTCCGTAGAGACGACGTCCGCTACCGCGACCCGGTGCGCTGAGGAAACACGACATGACCATCACCAAGCCCACCCTTCTCGCCGCCGCCGTCCTCGCCACCCTGGCCATCGGCGCCAGCGCGCAACAGACCGTGCTCACCCCGCAACGCGACCGGATCACCGACGAGGCCATCCACGCCGATCTGTCCGGCTACGAGCACACGCAGGGGCGCATCAAGGCGCTCAACGATGCCGGCCGCCCCGTGCGCGACTACCACCTGTCCAAGGCGCAGTGCTGGCTGGACGTGTCCTTCCACGAATACAGCCGCAACGACCGCAGCGACTTCCCGCAGGAAGCGCTGACCGAATCGGAGAAGCTCATCGTCGGCATGGAACAGGGCGTGTCACCGCTGCCGACCGACACCCCGCTGGTGAACGGTGCCGCACGCGTGCGCGAGGACCTGTGGCAACGCCTGCGTGCCATCCACGGCACGCCGGGCTTCAGCTGCGCGCAACAGGCCGTGGCCTGTGGCGAAGTGGAACTGGTGCACGCGGGCAACGAGTTCAACCAGCAGCAGTGGCGCCACGCCAAGCCCTACATCCAGATCGCCGAGGACTGGATCAGCGACGCCGAAGCCATGGCGCGCCAATGCGGCGCCGCTCCCGACGCACCCGCCGCAGTGCCCGCCGGCACCGCGCTGACCGTCAACGTGCTGTTCGAGTTCGACCGCTCCGGTCGCGACGACATCCGGGTCTACTCGCTGTGGAGCCTCGATCGCGAACTGGCCCGCCTGCCCAAGGAAGGACTGACGCTGACGGGCGTGGAACTGGTTGGCCACGCCGACCGTCTGCAGGGGCGCGGATTCGACTACAACCAGGCGCTCTCCGAACGGCGTGCCCAGACCGTGCAGGCCTTGCTCATGGAGCGGGGCATTGATCCGTCCATGATCGCGTACACCTTCAAGGGTGACGTGGAGCAGGTCCAGCAGTGCGACGGTGTGAAGCCCCAGGCGGCCCTGCGCGAATGCCTGATCCCCAATCGCCGCGTCGAGGTGCGGTTGCTCGTCCAGTCCGCTCGGGTCGACTCACAGTAACGCCTATACTTCACCCGTCTTCGTGGATGGAGTGGAGTGATGGGAAACCTGCGCGTCGTCCGGTCGTCCGGAGAGCGGATTCATGAGTGAGGGCGACATCCTCGTCGCCCGCGAGCGCCAGGGTGTTCCGGCGTCGCGTCTGGCCCGCCTGTGGCGCGCGCCCATGGGCTGGTGGCGCGATGTACCCATCGCCGACCCGGTCGACAGGCGCAATGCGCCGATGCTGCAACTGATCTCGTCGCTGCTGGCGGTGCTTCCTGCGCTGGCGTGGGCGTATCGCGCCGTTGCGGTCGATATCCCGTGGCGGCCGGGCGAATTGACCAGCATGGCGCTGAGCCTGTCGGTGTGCGCCGCCGCCGCCATCAGCTTCGCGCTGATCCGGCATGGACGTTTCGCGTGGGCTTCGCGGCTGTTGCTGGTGGTGTTCGCCGCCTCCGTGGTGCCCGCCTACCTGGCCACCGGGTTCGGTGCCCAACGCTTCGAACAGCCCGTGCTGGTCATCTGGATGGCGATCGCGGGGCTCGTGGTGGGCAGGGCGGCGCTCTGGTTGATGTTCGCCTGCATCGTGGCCGCGTTCTTCCTGGGCATCTCGGTGGATGTGTCCCGCCAGGGCGACGCCGCCGCGCTGTACGGCGACGCCGCGTTCAGTGCCGCCATGTTCCTGATGATCGCCATCGTGCTCGATCGCAGTTCGGCCACGTTGCGCCAGAGCCTGGGCGAAGCCACGGAGCGCGGGAACCAGCTCGCGGCGGCAAACCAGCGCCTGCTGCAGGAGATCAACGATCGCGAGCTCGCACAGGAGCAACTCATCCACGCGCGCAAGGTCGAGGCGGTGGGTCGACTGGCGGGAGGTGTGGCGCACGATTTCGGCAACATCATGGCCGTGATCAGCGGTTATGCGCGCAAGGGCCTCAGGGCGGGCCAGGTCGAAGACGGCAGGACATCATTCGAAGGCATCGAGGCGGCGGCGCGCCGGGCGACGCTGCTGACCCACAAACTGATGACGTTCGCGCGGCAGGATGACTACGCGGAAGAGACCTTCGATGCCGCCAGCGCCCTGGCGGACGTCCAGTCCATGCTGCGCCAGTTGCTCAAGCCCGAGGTGGAACTGCGGTTCGCCCTGGGCGATGCCCCATCGCCGATCCG
Organism: Pseudoxanthomonas sp. PXM03; assembly: GCF_014852005.1. Classification (GTDB taxonomy): domain Bacteria; phylum Pseudomonadota; class Gammaproteobacteria; order Xanthomonadales; family Xanthomonadaceae; genus Pseudoxanthomonas_A. The sequence goes on from NZ_JACVAU010000001.1 coordinate 422,709, forward strand.
GATGGACAGGGACCGGTTCGAGCTCATGGTCCTCAACATCGCGGCCAACGCGGATCATGCGATGCCCCATGGCGGCGTCTTCTCCATCGGCGTCGCGCAAGGTGACGACGGTGGCAGCGTGCTGGAGTTCGCCGATACCGGCGCCGGCATGGGGGAAGAGGTGCTGGCGCGTGTCTTCGACCCCTTCTTCACCACCAAGCCGGCAGGCGAGGGCACCGGCCTTGGCCTTTCCGTCATCCGCGACCTGGTGACACGGGCAGGCGGTGCGATCACGGCACAAAGCCAGGTGGGCGTCGGGACCACGTTCAGGGTCGTACTCCCCGCAGCGGCACGATGAAACGCCTGCCGGGGCGATCCCGGCAGGTGCTGGCCCCGGCCAGTGGAATCCGGGCCGGACGTCGCCCCTAGACGCTGCGGAACGTCTTCATCCGTTGTCCAGCAGGCGGGGCAATCCGGAGGCCGCGGCGTCGGCTGCATTGCTGACCAGTGCGAAGCTGGTGTCGCGCACCGACCAGTACCGCGCCAGCAGGTCGCCATCGCGGCGCTGGCCTTGGCCACGCAACTGGCCGCGCGGACGCAGGTAGAAGCCCACGCGTGCGCCCGATCCATCCTGATAGACCAGCATCGCGGCGGCGCCCTGTTCGGTGGAGAGCAATCGCCCGCCCATCAACCGGTAGCCGGCCGCGCTCAGGTCGGGCACCCGTCCCGCTTCGCCGAAATGGCGGTGCAGCCAGCGCTGCAGATCGTCGGCGCGGCTGGCGTCGAACTCCATCGGCGGCGCATCGGCATCCACGTATTGGCGATATGCGGCGACGGCATCCGCCATCGGCAACGCGGCCTGCCCCGGCCGCATGTCGCGCGCCTGCCAGCCCGCGCCGCCGCCCAGGCCGAAGGCCAGCAGCATCGCCGCCGCGATGCCCAGGCGGGCACGCCTGCGCGCGCCGAGACGGCGGCGCACCTGGGCCGGTTCCAGCGCCGCGTTCGAGCTCCAGTGCTCCGGGTGTGCATGCAGGGTGCGCAGCCGCTCGGCATCCTGCTTCCAGCCTTCCACCTGGACGGCATGCGCCGGGTGGGCGGTGAGCCAGGCTTCGACCTGGGCCCGGCGTGCAGGGGGGAGCCTGCCATCCACGTAGGCGTGCAGCTCGCTGTCGTCGGGGGAGGGGTGCAGTGCATCGATGTTCATCGCAGGGCCCTCAGCACGGGAGCGGCAGCTTCGTGTTCGTCGTCCATCGCACGCAATGCCTGCCGCGCTCGCGACAGGCGCGACATCACCGTGCCGATGGGGATGCCGAGCACTTCGGCCGCTTCGCGATATCCCAGGCCCTCCACGCTCACCAGCATCAACAGGGCGCGCTGGTCCGCTGGCAGGCGGGTGAACGCGGACAGCGACGTGCGAGCGTCGAAGACCTGATCCGGCGTTGGCGGGCGATGCGCGTCTTCGGTCGCGAACAGGGATGCGATGCGCTTCCAGCGCGCCGCGCGCCGATGGTCGTCGACGAACTGGCGGTACAGCACCGAGAACAGCCAGGGCTGCAAGGCGGCTTCGTCGCGCCGGGTATCGCCGCGGGTCAACGCGCGTTCCAGCGTGGCCTGCACCAGGTCGTCGGCCGCCGCGGGGTCGGTCGCCAGCGAGCGTGCGAACCGGCGCAGGCGCGGGATCAGCACGCGCAGGGTGTCATCATCCAGTGGTGGCGAAGCAGGCATGGGGAAGCACGGGGTGCGGGGTCCGGGGTGGGACGCATGGGCAGGCCGGATTATTCCGCATGGCCCGTGACAGGGGTGTGCGTCATCAGCGGCAGCGGGAATAAATCGCGCCACGCGGCGTCCTACCGCCATCCCACGCTGCAGGAACTGCCCATGTCGAGCCCTCCCCCCGATCCGCTCCCGCCGACAACCTCCACCGCGCCGTGGCCGGCCCTGGTCGCCATCGCCACGCTCCTCCTGATACTGGCCACGGCGTTCGCATGGGTGGGAGGCTGGATCGGGAGGGATCGCCTGACAGCGCCGCGCCTGGTGGACGCCATCGAGGGCGGCAAGCCATACCCCGGCTTCCGTCGCGCGCACAGCAAAGGCGTCTGCGTGGCCGGCTATTTCGAACCTTCAGCGCAAGCCGCGCGGCTGTCGCGTGCACGGGTGTTCCATCAGCCACGCACGGCGGTGCAGGGCCGGCTGTCGATCGGGGGCGCCGATCCGCATGCGCTCGACGCGCAGGCGCGGGTACGCAGCCTGGCGCTGTTGCTGAAGACCGACGATGGACAGGAGTGGCGCATGGCGATGAACAGCTTCCCGTTCTTCGCCGTGGCCACGCCGGCCGGATTCCACGCGCAGTTGCTGGCATCGCGTCCGGATCCTGCAACGGGCAAGCCGGATCCGGCCAGGATGGCGGCGTTCCTTGCCGAGTATCCGGAGGCGAAGCGGTTCCAGGCGTGGGCGAAATCCGCCGCCTGGTCGAGCAGTTGGGCGAACACGGCCTACAACGGGGTCAACGCGTTCCGCTTCATCGATGCGGCCGGACGCGAACGCTTCGTGCGCTGGTCGATGCAGCCACAGGCGCCCTTCGAGCGCCTGGGCGATGCAGAACGCGAGCACGCCGATGCGGACTATCTGCATGAGGATCTCCAGGCGCGCCTGCAGCAAGGTCCGCTGCGCTGGAACCTGGTCGTCACCGAGGCGGCAGCCGGCGATCCGGTCGACGATCCATCGCAGGCCTGGCCCGAAGACCGCCCGCAGCACGTCGCCGGCGTCCTGGTGCTGGAGCGCAGCCAGCCGCAGGCCACCGGCCCGTGCCGCGACGTGAACTACGATCCGACGGTGGTGCCGGAAGGCATCGCGCTTTCCGGCGATCCGATCCTCGCGGCGCGCGCGGCGGCCTATGCGGTGTCGTTCGACCGTCGAGAGCGCGAGACCGCCCGGGGCGATGCCGGGGAGGCCGCGCGATGAATCGCCACGGACATTTCGATGCGCTTGCCCGCCTGCTGCATTGGGGCATGGCCGTCCTGATCCTCTCGATGCTGTTCATCGGTGTGGGCATGGTCGCCTCGTTGGCGCTGCGCCCCGTGCTGATCGATCTGCACCGGCCGCTCGGCATCGCCATCCTGCTGCTGGCGCTGGTGCGGCTGTACCACCGCTGGCGCAGTCCGCCGCCCCCGCTGCCTGCGGACCTGCCACGTCCGCAGGCGATCGCCGCGAAGGCCTCGCACGGGTTGCTGTACGCATTGATGCTGGCCATGCCGCTGCTGGGCTGGGCGACGGTGTCGGCAGGCGGTTATCCGGTGCAGATGGTCGGCGCGCTGGCACTGCCTGCGCTCATCCCGCACGACCCGACGCTCTACGCCTGGTTGCGCGGCGCGCATGGCGTGCTCGGCTACGCGCTGTTCGCACTGGTGATGGCGCACCTGGGCGCCGCCCTGTATCACGCCTGGGTACGTCGTGATGGCGTATTCGACGCGATGGCGCGGAGTGGTGCGCCACGGACGGTGCCGGCACAGGTCGCGACGGCGATGCGGAAACCCGATGTCGCGGAAGACTGAATTCCCGCACGGCGCCGCCATCCGGAGGGCAGCGCAGGCCCGGGATTCATGACCAGCACGCTGGCGATGGCCCCGATGCTTCGCATGCTCTCCGGAACAGCAGACCGGGCATCACGCGTTGATGCCCATGCGCGGCATGGCAGGTACACGCCGGTGTCTGCCCTTGTGTGCGGATTGAATGGATGGATGAGACCGCCTTGTTGCAGGAAGGCGTGGGGCTGTACGAAGATGTTCCGCGTGATCCTTCTCAAGCAGAAAGTGCGTCCGCAAGCGAGTCACTGACGTCTCATGCGCGGATGAATGTCGGAACACGCAACGGCCTGCCAGATTCATCCGGTTGCAGGCCTACCAATCCCTGGTGGATGGTCAGCAGCGACAGGATGGGCTGAACGTGCGTATTCCGCGCCTGGCGCTGGCGGAGCGGACTTTTCGCTGGCCTGTGCCCCGCGCCATCGCCCCGCCTTCCGGTCCATGCATGCAAGCGATGTCGCGAATCCGTTGGAAAACCGGCACCCTGCTGCTCATGCCGTGGGCCGCCGCCGTGGCGGCGGATGAGCAGCGGATGGCTGCGGAGACGCTTGACCGCATCGTGGTCACCGCCACGCGCCTCGAATCGGTGGATGCCTTCGACGTGCCGGCCTCCGTCGATACCGTGGTGTTGGGCGATGGTGGTGCGCGACCTCTTTCCGCATTGTCGGAAGCGCTGGACGGCATCCCCGGATTGCGTGCGCGCGAACGGCAGAATCTGGCGCAGGACACGCAGCTTTCGATCCGCGGCTTCGGCGCGCGCTCCACCTTCGGCGTGCGTGGACTGCGCCTGTACGCCGATGGTGTGCCCGCGACCATGCCCGACGGGCAGGGCCAGGTATCCCATTTCAACATGCAGGGCGCGGATCGCGTGGAAGTGCTGCGTGGTCCGTTCTCCGCCTTGCATGGCAACTCTTCAGGCGGCGTGATCCAACTGTGGAGCGACATTCCCGGGGAGGGCCATGAGGCCCGGGTGCAGGCAAGCGCGGGCAGCCACGGCAACCGCGTGCTGGGTGCGCGGGTGCGCGGTGCCGGCGATGTCGCGGGTTACAGCGTGGCGGCGTCGATGCTGGAGACGGACGGCTACCGCGCGCATAGCGCCGCGCGCCGCGAATCGCTGAATGCGAAAGTCCGGTGGAAGCCCGGCCGTGCCACGCTGGACCTGGTCCTCAATCATTTCGACGCGCCCAACGCCAAGGACCCGCTCGGCCTCACACGCGCGCAGGCTTGGCAGGATCCGCGCCAGGCAACATCGGTGGCGACGCAGTTCGACACGCGCAAATCCGTCCGGCAGGACCAGCTGGGTACAGTGTACGAATGGCCTTTCGCCAGCGGACACCTGCTGCGGGCGATGGCCTATGGTGGACGCCGCGACGTCGAGCAGTATCTCGCGTTGCCGGGCGCGGCGCAGGCCAATCCCCTCAACGCCGGCGGCGTGATCGATCTCGACAACGACTACGGCGGAGCCGACCTGCGCTGGTCATGGACCGGCGAGCTTGCCGGGCGTGCGTTCGAGGTCAGCGCAGGCGCGAATGCCGATCGGCAGCGCCAGCGTCGTCGCGGCTACGAGAATTTCGTCGGCCCGGCGCTGGGCGTGCGGGGCGCGTTGCGTCGCGAAGAGCGCAACCAGGTGTGGAATGTCGACCAGTACGCGCAAGCCTGGTGGCAGTTCGCATCCCGCTGGTCCGTGCTGGCCGGCGCGCGCCACAGCCGCATCGCATTCCGCTCGCGGGATGCCTACATCACGGCTACCAATCCCGACGATAGTGGCCAGGTGACGTACGAGCGCACCACGCCGGTGGCGGGGCTGGTGTACGCGCCAGTCGATGCGCTGCGGTTGTACGCATCGACCGGGCGCGGCTTCGAGACGCCGACGTTCAACGAGATCGGCTATCGCGCCGATGGCGGGGCCGGGCTGGCGTTCGATCTGCGGCCGGCGATCAGCCGCAACATGGAGCTGGGGATGAAGTGGCGGGGCGGGCAAGGCGCGCGCATCGACGCTGCGCTGTTCCGCGCCGATACGGACGACGAGCTGGCGGTCGCACGCAACGTGGGCGGCCGGAGCAGCTACCGCAACGCCGGCGCTGCACGGCGCCAGGGCGTGGAACTGCAGGCAGGCCTGCAGCTGCACGCCGCATGGCAGCTGCAGCTGGCCTACACGTGGCTGGACGCGACGTTCCGCGACGGCTTCCCCATCTGCACCTCGAGCGGTTGCACCACGCCGGGAGTGCAGGTTGCGGCCGGCACGCGCATCCCCGGGGTCGCCCGGCAGCAGGCATCGGTGCGCCTGGGCTGGCAGGGCGAGCAGTGGAGCGCGGCCGTCCAGGTGCTGGGCGTCGGCTCCGTCACGGTGAACGATACCGGCAGCGAACGCGCCCCCGGCCATGGCCTGCTGAACCTCGAACTCGCGCGCGATTGGCCGGCGGGCGGCGGGCGCCTGCAGGGCTTCGCCCGCATCGACAACGCGCTGGACCGTTTCCATATCGGTTCCGTCATCGTCAACGAAGGCAACGGCCGCTTCTACGAGCCCGGTGCCGGGCGCACGTTCACCGTGGGGCTGCGCTGGCATTGGGCGGACCGCTGACGGCGCATCGGTCTCCTGGCGCGCCTACGCCGATCGATGGGGAAGATGGACACTGGCGCGCAGGCCTCCGTTGCTGCGGTTCGACAGCGTCACATCGCCACCGTGAGCGAGCACGGTGGATTTCACGGATGCCAGGCCCAGCCCGATGCCGCCCGTGCTCCGGTTGCGTGAGGCATCCCCGCGCACGAAGGGCATGAACAACTGCTCTTCCTGCGTGGGATCGATGCCGGGCCCCTCGTCGTCCACCTGCAGGCGATAACCTTCGGGCTCCGCCGTCAGCGTGAGCTGCGCGCGTTGTCCGTACTTGAGCGCGTTGTCGACCAGGTTGGCGACCATGCGCCGCAGCGACAACGGGTCGCCTTTCATCGGCGCGTGCGATCCGTCCGCAAGCTGCACGTCGTGCCCGGTATCGCGCAGGTTGTCGACCACGCTTTCCACCAGCAGGCGAAGATCGAGTGATTCGTGCGTGCGCAGGCGATTCTGGTCGTGGATGAACTCCAGCGTGGCATCGATCATCTGCGACATCTCGTTGATGTCGGCGGATGCCTTGACGCGCGCATCGGAAGGCAGCGAATCCAGCCGGAACGCCAGCCGTGCGAGTGGTGTGCGCAGGTCATGGGCGATGGCGCCCGCCATCTCGCTGCGTTCCTTCAGCAGGCGGTTCAGTCGCGCCTGCATGGCGTTGAAGGCGGTGGCGGCGCTGGCGATCTCGCTGGGACCCGTGAGGGGGAGGGGCGGGGCATCGGCGTCACGGCCCATCCGGTTGGCAGCCCGCGTGAACTGGTGGATCGGTGACGCCAGTGCACGCGAGAACCACCATGCCAGCGGCGTCAGCGCCAGCACGCCCGCGAGGAACAAGGTGCCCAGCCTTGCGATGAAGGAAGCACGATTGCGCGTGTTCTCGACGACCCGCCAGCGCCCGTCAGCCTGACGGTAGGCCGCCACGAAATCGCCGCGAAGGGGAGCGTCGGGGCGCCAGTTGGGCGGGAACGGCGGCGGTCCGCCTTTCACGTCGACGGCTCCCTGCGCTCGTCCTTCCCCTGGCATGCCTCCGGGCGGAGGAACGGGAAGTTCTGCCGCAGGCGGCGCGGGAAACGGCGCGAGCGAGAAGGGTGGCCGGGGGCCTTGCAGGTGGAAGAAGCGCACCCGTTCCACTTCGCTGCCCAGCCATTGGGCGAGCAGTGCGGAGAACAGCGGCGAGGCACGGTAGCGCGCAGCGTCGGGTAACGGCGCCTGGTCGGCGTAGGAAACCTGCAGGTCGGGGCTGGTTGCGGGCATGCGCGAAGACAGCAACGCCGTCAGCTCGCTCAAGGCGATGCCATCCGCGGGCGGCCGGTACAGCAGTACCGCCATGCCGACGGTATACGCGACCACCAGCGCGACAAGCAGGAGGAGGAATGTCCGTGCGAAAAGCGGCAGGCGCCGACGGTTCGTCATCGGCGCACGACGGAAGGCAGCAGCATGTAGCCCTCGTTGCGCACGGTGCGGATCATTTCCGTGCCGCCACGCTCGTTGAGCTTCCGGCGCAGCCGACTGACCTGGCTGTCGATGGCCCGGTCGTAGACGTCCACGTTGTGGCCGCGCGCGTAGTCCAGCAACTGGTCACGGCTGAGCACGCGCTGCGGATGTTCGATGAAGGTGCGCAGCAGCGCGAACTCGCCATCGGAAAGATTGATGTAGGTGCCCGCAGGATCGCGCAGTTCACGGCGGGCCACATCCAGGCTCCAGCCATCGAAACCGAAAACGGTAGCGCCGTTGGTGCCGGTACCGCCATCGCCGGCGGGCGACCGACGGCGCAGAAGGGCGCGCACGCGGGCCAGCAGCTCGCGCGGATTGCACGGTTTGGCGAGGTAATCGTCGGCGCCGACTTCCAGGCCGATGATGCGGTCGGTATCCGTGCCGAGCGCGCTGAGCATGATCACCGGAGGGCCGGACTCGCTGGCCAACCGGCGTGCGGCGGCCAAGCCATCCTCGCCCGGCATCATCACGTCCAGCACGATCAGGTCGGGTCGCCGCCGCGCAATGGCATCCCGCATCGCGGCCGCATCGCCCACCTCGTCCACGCGATAACCGTGCTCGCGCAGGAAGCCGCCGATCAGCGTGCGCAGTTCGGGGTCGTCGTCGACCACCAGGATGTGGGAGCTCAGGTCCATGGCGCGGGGGGCGTGCAGCGTCCGTGAGAAGTATGCGTCATTCCCCGGTTCTTCCCGACACAGGGGAAAAGAGCCGCCATGAGGGATGGCGGCAGGGGATTTCCAGGGGAGAGTACAAGGTTGGTCTGTCGCCAACGCCACCGCAGGGTGCAGCGCGTTCTTCGCGCCGGTATGTCGTCGTGTGTCGCGACGTGGCACTGCCCCCGGCACGGGGCGACACACGACGACATAGGCAAGCGACACGGCGCGTCCATCCTCACCACTCCCCGCCGCCGGTGTTCGCCCATGCCATCTTTGCGCCTTGCAGGGCCTTGTGGCGGCGGCCGCTGTTCCATTCATGCGACGGATTCATCCGCTGTGGAGCCTGCAGGCACCATGCCCGCCAACCACCCTTCTCAAGGAGGTTCCTTGTTGCACGCCACGCCCTCTCGTGCCGCCCTGTTGGGCTTGCTGGCCTTCGGCCTCGCCGCCTGCTGCTCGCCGCCGCATCTGCATCGTCCACCGCCGCCCGCACCTTTCGGTCACGACGGACCGCCACATCCGCATGCGGATGGATATGGCATGCCGCCGATGCCGGATCCGGAGCTCAGGGACGCGATCGCGCGCTGCGCCGACGAGCTCGACCTGCCGTTACCCGCCGCAGATGCCTCGCATGAACCGCCCCTGCTTGATCCGGAGCAGCACGACCTGCTGGACGCATGCCTGGAAGACCAAGGGTATCCACCACTCCCGCCGGCAAAGAGTCACGGGGACGACCCGGTTTGATCCTGCCGCCGCATAGGCTGTCCGGCATGCCCCGGACACCACCGCGTGAGCTCGTGCATTGACTGGCGCAACCGCGACAGGTCCGCGCCCGCGCGCCGCGGGTCGCGTGTGGCAGGCGCCGGAAGATGCCAAGGACCGCCTGATTGCCTGCCTGGTGAGCGTCATCGTCCTGGCGCTGACCGCACGCGTGCTGATGCTGCACCGTCCTGTTGTGCGTGCGGAGGCATCCGAATCCACGCTGCAGATACGCTTCATTGCACGCGCGACCGTGACACGGACCCCGCACGTGTCAGCGCGTCCGTTCCGCCCGGACCAGGACGAGCAGGACCTGCCGTCTGCACTGCAAGGGACTGCGTCACCGGTCACGTCCTCCGTGCGGGTCCATGCGGACCAGCGCGCCCCACTCGTGCTGTACGGCCGCGATGGACGCTTGCTTCTGCCGGAAGATGCGGCAGGGCGCGCCGTGCCGGTGCGGCCGCCACCCGGCACGGCCGAAGGTGCGGCGCGCAACAACGCGCCGGGTCCCTTCGACCGTCGTAATCCCGTTGATTACCGGGAGACCCGGTTCGACAAGGCCTGGCTCGGGAAAGGCACCGCCGGAGACAGCCTGCTGGAGAACGCGCACGGAACCGTCACCGGCACGGTGGTCATTCCGTTGGGGACGCGCGACCAGCCCGCACGCGCGCGCCCACCGCCGGAGGTCCGCTTCAATCCCGCATACCATGAGCGAGTGGCGGATCTCGGCAGCGAAGCAACAGGGGACGCCTACAAGGCGGCGCCCATCGCGTCCGAACCGGCTCCTGGCCTGGAGGGGGCCGCGAGCCGCGCGATCAGGACGCAATTGGCGGCGCTCGGTGCGGATTTTCCGCATTGCCGGCAGTCGCTGTATGCAGAACTGCTGCGGCCCATCCAGGAGCACCTGTCGCAGTTGGAGCGCGTCGAGCATGCGTTCGCGAACGGAGCCGATCCGACACGCGCGGAACACCTGCTGCCACGGGAGGCCGACATGGCCTACAACCTGGCGCGCCGCGCCGCTTGGCATGCGCGCGTGATGTTGTCGTCATGCCCGCGCTGAACGGGATGCCTCGTCGAGCGTTTATTGCAGGCGGAAGTTCATGGCGTGGCAGCCCGCGTGCTGCCGGATCGCGACGCATGCGCAGGCGATGGGCGTTCCGATGCGACGTGACGCATGATGTCGATGAAGGGCGCCACCCAGTACACGTCAGGATGGGCAGCCAGGTGCCGCAGCAACGCTTCGTGTGCGTCGTTGGAGACGGCCAGGTGGTCGCCGCCGATGCCATGGAAGGTGAAGTTGACCATCGTGCCCCGTCGCGCCGCCTCTTCGACGCGTGCGATCAGCGCTTCGCCGGTCACCTCGACCGGGACGTCGACCGGCACCGCCATCGGATCGAGTGTCGCCATGTCCGCGACCACGCCGCCCTGTCCCAGCTTGATCGCCACGAATGCCGATGCGACGGCGTCGACATAGTTTCCGTCGCGCGCCTGCGTATCACCGCAGGGCACGGTCATGGTCCGTTCGTGCCGGCCATCCAGTGCGGTCAGCATGACATTCGCCAGCAGCACCTGGTCGCGCATCTGCGCCACGGTGACGCTGTCAAGATCGCGGTGTGCCTCCACCCAGCCGCGATCAGGGCGGGCGCCCGAGCATTGGTGGAACAGGCTGTGGTTCCCGAGCTCATGGCCGTTGCGTGCGGCGGACACCCACTCCTGCTGCCGCGTACGCACCGTGTCGGAAGACAGCGTCAGGTAGAACGTGCCCTTCAGGCCGTGGCGGTTGAGTGCGGGGATCGCATTGTCCAACTGCGACGGAGCCGCATCGTCGTAAGCCAGGCTCACGGCGGCACGACGTCCGTCGGGCCACGCGAAAGCATCTGCGGCGGAGGCGGGTGCGCCCGGCAGCAGCAACAACAGGACAAGCAACGGACGCATGTCGGACTCCCCGCAGCCGTGTGGTCAGTTCACCAGTGTCTGGATCGCGCGTGCCGGGATGGTGACCATCGCCGATGCCTGGCCCACGTAGAAGTTGTACGTGATCTCCTTGTCGGTGGGATTCATCACCACCGTGGCCAATCGCCCGTCCGGATTGACGAAGGCGGTCGCGAGCAGCGTGCTGCGGCTGGTGGCGACGCTGACGCGGCGCGCCTGCGGCCGGATGAACTTCGAGAAATGGCCGATGTAGTAGTAGCTGGGCGTATAGATGAGCTCCCCGGTGCGAGTGTCCGCATGCAGCGGGGCGAAGCAGTAGTTGCCCACGTGGTTGGGGCCACCCTTCTCGTCCAGCAGCATGTTCCAGTCGGTCCAGCCGACGGCGCCGTTGTTGAGATCGTGGATCATGGAGGTCCCGTAGCGTTCGGCATTCGGCCAGTGCTGGTAGCGCGCGGGGTCGAACTTCTCGACCGCCGCCTCGGTCAGCAGCACCGGCTTGTCGGGAAACGCCTGCGTCACCGCCGCCACGTTGCGGTACATCGGGTCGAAGCCCGCCCACGTCTCGTACCAGTGGAAACCGAGGCCCCAGGCGTACTTCGCCGCCTCCGGGTCGCCGAGGATCACCTGGGCGCGGTACAGCATCATGTCGCGGTTGTGGTCCCACACGATGATCTTCTTGTCGGCATAGCCGGCCGCGTGCATGGTCGGGCCGAGGTGCTGCTTGAGGAAATCCCGCTCTTCCTCGGCCGTGTACAGCATCGATTCCCAGGTCTGCGTGGCCATCGGCTCGTTCTGCACAGTGATGCCCCAGATCGGCACCCCTTCCTTCTCGTAGGCCTGGATGAACCTGACGAAATAGTTCGCCCATGCCTGCCGGTACTCGGGCAGCAGCGCGCCGCCGCGCAGCATGTGGTTGTTCGTCTTCATGAAGGCGGGCGCGCTCCACGGGCTGGCGAACAAGGGCAGCTTGCCGCCGGAGGCCGCGATGGCCTGCTTGATCATCGGCAGGCGAGCCTGGCGGTCATGATCGATCGAGAACGTCTCCAGCGCCTTGTCGCCTTCCTTGATGTACGTGTAGCTGGCCGAGCTGAAGTCGGAGCTGTGGATGGTGGTGCGCGCCAACGAATAGCCGATGCCTTCCCGCGTGTCGTAGTAGGCACGCATGAACTCGGCCTGTTTCGCGGGCGGGAGCGTGGCGTAGACCTCGGCGGTGGAGTCGGTGATGGCGCCGCCGATGCCCAGCAATGACTGGAACCGCACGGCGGGATCCACGAAGACCGATGTCTCCACTTCCGTCAGCGTGTGCCCCGGCTTGAGCACGGCGGTGCCCGTCTCGCTGAGGCGCTGGCGGGAGTCCTGGGCGGTCGTGTAGATGGTCACCTTGGAGGCGGGTTGCATGGAGGTCTCCCGGGGTCCGGCGGCACCTGCGCCCGCCATTCCGGCAGCCATGGCAACGCCGAGCGTGGCGGCGGAGAACAATCGGATGGAATGCATGTCGGTGCCTCTTGGAGAAGAGTGCAGCCGGGCGCCCCGCTGGACGGCATCGGATGCACGGTAGTTGACAGCGCTGTCATAGCGTTGCTACATCTTGCTGTCAACCGATTGTGCGTCGGTTGCCGGAAAGACGGGATGCATAGCGCGTTCCTTGTGCGTGGGCATCGGATGTGTGTTGCCATGCAGCAACGGTTTGCGCGTGATCGTCGGCAGCCGCTGGTGTCTACCCGTGAGGTTTGTGGCATGTCGTACCTGCAGCGGGTCGCACCGTGCGGTATCCAAGCGGCGGGCATCGCTGTCAGAATCCGGCGTCGTGCCGGGAGGGTGGGCGGAGTGGATCAGGAGCATCCCAATGCGTAGTCGGATCGAAGACGTGGCCGCGGTGGCAGGCGTGTCCATGAAGACCGTGTCGCGCGTGCTCAACAACGAGCCGAACGTCCGCGAAGAAATGCGCCAGCGGGTCATGAAGGCGGTCGACCAGCTGCAGTACCGCCCCAACCTGTCGGCGCGCAGCCTGGCCGGGCAGCGTTCGTATGTCATCGCGCTGGTCTACAACAACCCGTCGCGGAACTACCTGATGGAGATCCAGAGCGGCATGCTGGATGCCTGTCGCGACAATCACTACAACCTGGTGCTGGCGCCCGTCGGTGCACCGAAGCAGCGCAAGGCCGACGACCTGAAGGTGGTGTTCGAGCACTTTGCGCCGGACGGCGTGGTGCTGATTCCTCCGCTGACGGACGACCCCGTGGTGCTGGAATTCCTCGAACAGCACGAGGTGCCGTTCGCGTGCATCGCGCCCAAGCACCCGGACGATCGCATCGGCGTGATGATGGACGAGACCGCCGCCGTGCGCGAACTCATCGCAGGGCTGGTGGCACAGGGCCATCGCCGCATCGGCCATATCAAAGGCCCGCCTGCGCATGGCGCCTGCCAGTGGCGTTACAAGGGTTACAAGGACGCGTTGCGTGCGTCGGGCCTGGAGTACGACGCGGATCTGGTGGTGCAGGGTGCCTTCTCGTTCGAGTCCGGCATCGAGGCCGGCAATCGGCTGCTCGACCTGCGCCGGCCACCGACCGCCATCTTCGCGGCCAACGACGACATGGCCGCCGGCGTCATCCGTGCGGCCTGCGAGCGCGGGCTGGCGGTACCGCGCGACATCTCGGTGTGCGGCTTCGATGACACGCCCATCGCGCGCCACATCTATCCTGCGCTGACGACGGTGCGTCAGCCCACGTCGGAAATGGGCAGGCTGGCCACGCTGCAGCTGTTGGCGCGCATCCGCACGGCGGACGCGGGGAGCATGGTGCACGTCGAACATGAAGTGCTGTTCCGCGAATCGACACAGCCACCCGCGCGCCGCTGAAGCGGGCGAGTTCCTCATTTGCATCGGCCCTGGATTCCAGTGGCGCTACGCGCGTCCGGAAGGATGGATGCCGCGCGCGCATTCCATACCAATAGAAAACCTTCCGTGTGGTTGCGCAGGAATTTTTTTCAGTTTCCTTGCGGCGACCCGCAGGAAAGAAAACGGTTTCAGCTGCGACGCAGCATGAAGAATAGTGCTTGAAACAAGCCTTTTTCTTCAAATCAATCGTGGAATCACAGAAAGTTGACAACGCTGTCAATCGCGCGTCCAATTCGGCCCAGCGTGAAAGGGGACAGGGGCCTCGAGCACACACACCAACGCCATTCGTGAATTTCCGGAGAGGGGAAAGTCCATGAAGCAAGTGCAATCCGTTCCAAGGAAGCGGGTGCTTACATCCGCATTGTTGCTCGCACTCGCAGGACCCGCATGGGCCCAGCAGGTCGAGCCCCAGGGCAATGCCGATCCGGCGCCCTCAACCACCGGTGAGGTGGATCCCGCCACGCTGGACACTGTCGTGGTCAAGGGCATCCGCGCGAGCCTGGAATCGTCGATGAACCTCAAGCGCGATGCGCAGGGCGTCGTCGATGGCATCGTCGCCGAGGACATCGGCAAGTTCCCCGATACCAACCTGGCCGAATCGCTCCAGCGCATCAGCGGTGTGTCGATCGATCGCACACCGAGTGGTGAAGGCTCGAAGGTCACGGTGCGCGGCATCGGCCCCGATCACAACCTGGTGCTCCTCAACGGTCGCCAGATGCCCGGCGCGCTGTTGAATGGTTTCTCCGCTTCCAACTCGCGTGCGTTCGATTTCGCCAACCTAGCGTCGGAAGCCGTGTCGGCCATCGAGGTCTACAAGACCGGCTTGGCGTCCAACCCGACCGGCGGCATCGGCGCGACGATCAACATCAAGACGGCACGGCCGCTGGAAAGCGCGCCACTCCTCAACCTGGGCGTCAAGACCGTCCACGACACGTCCAACGGCAACCTGCCCAAGATCATGCAGGGCGATGACTGGACCGGTGAGATGTCGGGCATCTTCAGCCAGACCTTCGCCGATGGAAAGTTCGGTATCGCCGTCAACGGCAGCTACCAGGAACGCGACAGCGGTTTCAGCCAGGTCGGCGTGACCGCCGGCTGGCGTACCCATTTCGGTGGCGAAGGCGGCTGGGGTGCGATCGCACCCGGCACGCCGGGCAACGACAACCTGCCGGGCCCGACCGATCTGTACTCGGTGCCGCAGAACCTCAACTACAGCGTCAACGGCATCCAGCGCCAACGGACCAATGGCCAGGTGACGCTGCAGTGGGCGCCCTCCGATCGCGTCACCACGACGCTGGACTACACGTACTCCGAGAACAAGATCCAGCAGCGCCGCAACGAAATGTCGGTGTGGTTCAACTTCGTCGGCGTGGAAAGTGCGTGGACCGATGGTCCCGCCGCCGGGCCCATCTTCTACCGCGAACTCATCCCGTGCACCGGCACGCAGAACCCGAACGGCACTTACGAGGGCTGCAGCGACCTGGCGATGGCCGGTGGCATCAGCGCGACGAAAGCCGAGAACGAGTCGGTCGGCTTCAATGTCGAATGGGAAGTCTCGGACGCATTGGACCTGGCGTTCGACTACCACCGCTCGACCGCCGAGCTGTCGCCGGACAGCGAGTGGGGTTCGCAGGGCAACATCGGTACCGCCGCGTGGATCCGTGGCGACACCACGGTGTATTTCGATGGCGAGCTGCCGATCCTCAACTACACGCTGGCGCCGGGCGTCACGGGTGTCGACCCGTCACAGGCGCGTGCGACCGGGCGGCAGTTCGTCAATGGCTATTCGCGCGGTGAAGTCGATCAGGGCCAGTTGAGCGGTACCTTCAAGTTCGGCGACTACTCCGACCTCAAATTCGGCGTGGCCAACACGGAGGTCAAGAACCGCACTGCATGGGGCATCAACGAAGCCGCCGACTGGGGTGGCATCGGGCTCGCGTCCGACTTCGACGACAGCCTGTGGCAGATCGACGACATGGCGCGGTATTTCGACGCGTTCCCGGGCCACAACGATCCGCGCTTCAGCAGCCAGTTCCTGGTGTTCGACTACGAGCGCATGCGCCAGGCCGTGGGTAACTTCACCGGCCGGCCGGACCTGGCCCGCCGCCCGGATAACTACAACCGCGCCGACCTTCGGACCACCGAGAAGACCCGCAGCGCCTACCTGCAGTACAGCACCAGCTGGGAAACGCGGATCCCGGTCAACCTGGCCGTAGGCGTGCGTTACGAAAAGACCGAGATCGAATCCGCGGCCCAGGTCGATACCCCGGTGCTCGTGCGTTGGGTGGCGGACAACGAGTTCTTCACCGACATGGGCGACAAGACGTTCACCACCATGACCGGTGAGTACGACTACTTCCTGCCGAGCATCGATACCAGCTTCGAGATCACCGAGAACATGGTGTTGCGCGCCAGCTATGGCCACTCGCTCGGTCGCCCCGGCTGGCAGGACATCCAGGGCGGGCAGACGGTCAGCCCGCTGCTGCGCGTCAATGGAGGCAGTGGCAATTCGGGCAACCCGAACCTGAAGCCGCTGTTGTCCAAGAACATCGACCTGTCGTACGAGTGGTACTACGCCGACGCCAGCTATTTCTCGGTCGGCTACTACCGCAAGAACATCTCCAACTACATCGACAGTGGCGCCGGTTCGTTCCAGGACACGCTGTTCAGCCTGCCCACGCCGGTGGGGGGTGCGTACTGGAATGCGGCCATCGCCGGCGGTTGCGGCAGCGCCGACGTGGGGTGCATCCGCCAGTTCATCTTCGACAACTTCGATGGCCAGCCGGGCGTGGACAGCACCGCAGGATCCAACGGCGAGATCACCGGCATCGCCGGGGATCCGTTGACGGTGTACAACGTCACCATTCCGGGCAATGCGGGTTCGCACAAGCTCAACGGCTTCGAGCTTGCCGTGCAGCACATGTTCGGGGACAGCGGCTTCGGTGTGGCGGCCAACTACACCATCGTCGACAGCGACAGCCTGTCCTACGACAACAACGCCAAGGGCCCGCAGCAGGTGCTGATCGGCCTGAGCGACTCGGCCAACCTGGTGGGCTTCTACGACAAGGGCCCGTGGCAGGTGCGACTGGCGTACAACTGGCGCGACAAGTTCCTCAACGGCCAGTACGACGGCGATGCGGCCGACCCTGCGAAGAACAACCCGGTGTACGTGGAAGAATACGGCCAGTGGGACCTGAGCGTGGGTTACAAGTTCAGCGACCGCTTCACGGTCCAGTTCGAGGGTGTCAACCTCACGGATGAGACCGCGCGGCTCAGCGAGCGCAACAAGAACACCCTGTTCTACGGCACGCAGACCGGCCCGCGCTACATGCTCGGCTTCCGTTACAACTTCCGCTGACGTTCGACGACATGCCCGGGTCCGGCACGGACCCGTGCAGCATCGCCCAAGCCGCTGGTTTCCAGCGGCTTTGGTTTTCGGGGCGGACCCGCAAGTCCCGCCAGGCGACTGCCAAGACGAGGTAGCGGCGTGAATTCTCCTGTCAGACATGTAGTCATTCTCGGAGGCGGCTCAGCCGGCTGGCTTACGGCCGCCGTGCTGGCGGCCGAGCACCAGACCGCGTTGCAAACCGGATTGCGGGTGACCTTGATCGAATCGCCGGACGTGGCGACGGTAGGCGTGGGCGAAGGCACATGGCCGACGATGCGCGACACCTTGCGCAGGACCGGCGTCAGCGAGACCGATTTCATCCGCGAGTGCGATGCGGCATTCAAGCAGGGCTCGAAGTTCGTCCGTTGGCGCGAAGAGGTCGACGGCGACTACTACCACCATCCCTTCGTGTTGCCCCCGGGTTTCCTGGAGACCCACCTGGCCGCCGGCTGGATGGCGCACCGCGACGTGCCCTTCAGCATGTTGACGTGCTTCCAGGCGCACCTGTGCGAGGCGGGCAAATCGCCCAAGCAGTTCGCCACCCCGGAATGGGCGTCCGTGGCCAACTATGCCTATCACCTGGATGCTGCGAAGCTCGGCGTGTTCATGCGCCGGCATTGCGTCGAGAAGCTCGGCGTGCGCCACGTGGCAGACCACATGGTCGAGGTGGTGGCGCACGAGAACGGCGACATCGCCGCGCTGCGGACGCGCGAACACGGCGTGATAGAAGGCGACCTGTTCGTGGACTGCAGCGGCATGCGCGCGCTGCTGATCGGCCAGCACTACGGCGTCGAGATCGAATCGCAGAAGAATGTGTTGTTCAACGACCGCGCGATCGCCACGCGGGTGCCCTATGCGGACCCCGGTATCGAGATCGCCTGCCAGACCATCTCGACGGCGCAGGAAGCGGGCTGGATCTGGGACATCGGGTTGCAGAGCCGTCGCGGCATCGGCCACGTGTACTCCAGCACGCATACCACCGACGATGCCGCCGAGGCGGCACTGCGCCGCTACATCGTGGCAACTGGGGGGCGTGAGCAGGACATCGACACGTTGCCGAAGATCGTGATCCGCCCTGGTTTCAGGCGGGGCGCCTGGCACCGGAACTGCGTGGCCATCGGATTGTCGAGTGGCTTCATGGAGCCGCTCGAGGCTTCTTCGCTGGTCATGGTGGAGCTTGCCGCGGGCATGCTCGCAGACCAGATGCCCGCGACGCGCACCGCCGTGGATATTGTCGCCAAGCGTTACAACGACACCTTCGGCTACCGCTGGGATCGCATCGTCGACTTCCTCAAGTTGCACTACGTGCTGAGCAGGCGGGAAGACAGCGCGTACTGGCACGACAACCGCCGGCCTGAAACCATTCCGGACCGCCTGCTCGACCTGCTTGAGTTTTGGCGTCACCAGCCGCCTTCCCGGTACGACCTCAGCCGGGTCGAGGAAGTGTTTCCCTCGGCGAGCTACCAGTTCATCCTCTACGGCATGGGATTCATGCCCGATGTGCGGCCGACCACGCGACGGATGGATGATGTCCGTCGCGCCGAAGCGTATTTCCACGAGTCCGCGGATATCGCGAGGAAGATGCTGTCGGCATTGCCTGGGCATCGCGAGATGCTCGATCATGTGATGACGCGCGGAATGCCGCGCATCTAGGACGACCCACGATGCCCCGACACGCCCAGGTCAACAACATCGACCACAAGGACTTGCGAATCGATACGCGTCGCGGCGCCCGGCTGGGCGACGATGTCGGTTTTGCGGCCACGTTTCCCGCCGAGTTCCGCAACCTGCAGGCGTACTATCCCATCGTCTTCCGCAAGGATGCAGTAGGCGCGTTGTCGCCGGTTGCCCTGCTTGGGTTCGAGGAAGGACGGAACCTGTTCCTCGATGGCGATCGCTGGGATGCGCACTACCTGCCGTTGGCCATCGAGCGGCATCCGTTCCTGATCGGGCGAGCTGGGGACGAGATGACGGTGCACATCGACCTCGACCATCCCAGGGTAGCGGGTGACACGGGCGAGCCGCTGTTCCGCGAGCACGGCGGCAACACCGATTACCTGGACCGGGTCGCGTCGGTGCTCCTCACCCTGCACAACGGCCTGGAGCGCGTGCCGGCTTTCGTCAACGCACTGCTTGCGCTCGACCTGCTGGAATCCTTCGCGCTCGACGTGGAACTGGACGATGGCTCGCTCAACCGGCTGGCGGGCTACTACACCATCAACGAGGACCGGCTCCGTGGCCTCGACCCCGCGGCGCTGGGCAAGCTGCATGCCGATGGCCACCTGGAGCCGATCTTCATGGCGGTGGCATCGATCTCGAACTTCCGTGCCCTGATCGACAGGATGAATCGGAGCCGTGCTGGCGGACGCTAACCCCATCCGGGAGTGTCGCGGCGATGTGGGCGATGCGCTGTCCGGCGCATTGCCGGCATCGTCCGGACCGATCGTGCTGCGGGGCCTCGTCGCGCATTGGCCGGTGGTCGCGGCCGCGCGGGAGTCGATGCAGGCGGCGGTGGCGTACCTGCATGGCTTCGAGCGCGCCGATGCGCCGCCGGTCGTCGCCACGGTGGCGGCGCCCGAGGCCGCGGGCCGCGTCTTCTACAACGATGACCTGAGCGGATTCAATTTCCGGCAGGAGCAGATTCCGTTGCGCACGGTGCTCGATACGCTGCTCAAGTACGCGGGGCACGCGTCGCCGCCGATGATCTATGTCGCATCGACCACGCTCGACACGTGGTTGCCGGGCTTCCGTGACCACAACGACCTGTTCCTCGCAGGACGGGATCCTCTGGCCAGCATATGGATCGGCAACCGCACCCGCATCGCCGCGCACCAGGACGTACCCGACAACATCGCGTGCGTGGTGGCGGGGCGTCGTCGCGTCACCCTGTTCCCGCCGGACCAGTTGCGCAACCTTTACATCGGCCCGCTGGATTTCACGCCTGCCGGGCAGGCCGTCAGCCTGGTCGATTTCGCAGCGCCGGACCTGGCGCGTTTCCCGCGCTTCGCCGAGGCGATGCGGCATGCACAGGTGGCCGAACTCGGGCCAGGCGATGCGGTCCTGATCCCCAGCATGTGGTGGCACCACATGGAGGGGCTCGAGCCGTTCAACGTGCTGGTCAACTACTGGTGGCGTGATGCGCCGGACTGGATGGACACGCCGATGAACGTACTGATGTATGCGCTGATGACGGTGCGCGACCTGCCGCCGCATGAGCGCGATGCCTGGAAGGACGTATTCCGCCACTACGTATTCGAGGCAGACGCGGAGACGTCCGCCCATGTCCCGGAGCCCGCCCGTCGCCTGCTCTCGCCGCTGGATGAAGGGCGGGCCCGCGACCTTCGTGCGCGCCTGCTCAAGCGCATCAACCGCTGAACAAGACACCAAGGAACCTGTCCGTGAGCAACCCTACCAGCGACATCCGCAGCCGGCCCGTGAAGCGCGTGGTCATCGCCGGCGGCGGCACGGCCGGCTGGATGGCGGCCGCAGCGATTTCCCGCGTCCTCGGTGGGACGTTGGACATCACGCTGGTGGAATCGGAGGAAATCGGCACGGTGGGCGTTGGCGAAGCCACCATCCCCACGCTGCTGAGCTTCCACCGCATGATCGACATCAATGAGCAGGAGTACATGGCCGCGGTGCAGGGCACCGTCAAGCTGGGTATTTCGTTCGAGCATTGGCTGGAGGTCGGGCATCGCTACATCCATTCCTTCGGATTCAGCGGAAAGGATCGGGCATCCACAGGGTTCCAGCACTTCTGGCTGCGCGGGCGCAAGGAAGGGATGGCCAGCGGCTACGAGGATTACTGCCTCGAACTGAAGGCGGCGATGGGGGACCGCTTCGCGCATCTGCCCAATGGCGGCATCCACTACGCCTACCACATGGATGCCAGCCTCTACGCGAAGTTCCTTCGGCAGTTCAGCGAACGCCACGGCGCCAAGCGCGTGGAGGGCAAGATCGCCGAGGTGCTGACGGATGCGGAGTCGGGCTTTGTCACCGCGCTGAAGATGGAGAACGGAGACGCCATCGAGGGCGACTTCTTCATCGACTGCACCGGATTCCGCGCGCTGCTGATCGGCAAGACGCTGGGCGTGGGCTTCACCGATTGGTCGCACTGGCTGTTCAACGACAGCGCACTGGCCACCCAGACCACCGCGGTGCGCGACGCGGTGCCCTATACCCGCGCCATCGCCGGCAAGTCGGGCTGGCAATGGCGCATCCCGTTGCAGCACCGGGTCGGCAACGGCATCGTGTATTCCAGCCGCCACATGAGCGACGACGAGGCGCGCGAGGAGTTTCTCGGCAGCGTCGAAGGCGAAGTCATCAAGCAGCCGTGGCCGATCCGGTTCAAGCCTGGCCAGCGCCAGCAGTGCTGGGCGAAGAACTGCGTGGCGCTGGGCCTGGCCGGCAGCTTCATCGAGCCGCTGGAGTCGACCACCATCCACCTGATCCAGCGCGGCATCGTGCACTTGCTGCAGAACTTCCCGCAGGTGGTCACCCAGCCGGCGATCGACGAGTACAACGCGAGGCTGGACGAAGAGTTGCAGCACGTGCGCGACTTCGTGGTGATGCACTACCACCTCAGCGATCGCCGCGACTCGCCCTACTGGCGCGAGATCGCGGAGATGGAGATCCCGTCCACCCTGCGCCATCGCATCGAGCTGTTCCGCGAGACCGGTACGGTGTTCCACGTGCCCGGCGAATTGTTCGGCGAGAACTCCTGGATCCAGGTGATGATGGGGCAGGGCATCGTGCCGAAACGCTATCACCCGACGGCGGACGTACTGTCGCCGGCCGACTTGCAGCGTTTCCTCGACGGCATCCGCACCAGCGTGCTGGGCAACGTACAGCGGATGCCGGCGCACATGGACTACCTGCGCAGCTACTGTCCCGCGCCCCGGCCCTGATTCATGCGTCCGTGCGCATGCCCTATGCTTTGGGCATGAGCAACACCGAACTCGAGGACTTCGTAGCGTCCCATCGGCGCCTGTTCGTGCTGACCGGTGCCGGCTGCAGCACGGCGTCCGGCATTCCCGACTACCGGGACGAGCAGGGCGCGTGGAAGCGCACGCCGCCGGTCACCTACCAGGCGTTCGTCGGCAATGCGATCACGCGCGGACGCTATTGGGCGCGCAGCATGATCGGCTGGCCGCGCATCGAGGCCGCACGGCCGAACGCGGCGCATCGTGCATTGGCGGCCTTGGAGGCGCGGGGCCACTGCGAACTGCTGCTGACCCAGAACGTGGATGGCCTGCATCAGGCCGCAGGCAGTCAGTCGGTGATCGATCTGCACGGCCGGCTGGATGGCGTCGTCTGCCTTGCGTGCGCAACGGCGTCATCGCGCGCCGACCTGCAGATCCGCCTGGCGCAGGCCAATCCGGGATGGGCTGATCTGGACGCAGGCGCGGCACCGGACGGCGACGCCGATCTGGAAGGGCGCGATTTCGGCACGTTCCAGGTGCCGGCCTGCGAGGCTTGCGGGGGACTGTTGAAGCCCGATGTGGTGTTCTTCGGCGAGAACGTGCCGCGCGCGCGCGTCGACCATGCCATGGCGCATCTCCGGCGCGCGGACGCCATGCTGGTGGTCGGCTCGTCCTTGATGGTCTACTCCGGGTTGCGCTTCGTGCATGCCGCCGTGCGCGCGGATATTCCGGTGGTCGCCGTCAACCTGGGGCGGACGCGCGCCGATGAGCTGCTGCGGTTCCGCGTGGCGGCCCCTTGTGCTGAGGCATTGGGCTTCCTGCTGGAAGACCAGGCGCGCCTTTCGCTCACTCCACCGGTGGTTGCAGGCTGATCCAGCGTTCCAGCGAGTGCGGGGACAGGGGGCGCGAGACGTAGTAGCCCTGCAACAGATCGCAGTTGAGCGAGGCCAGCACGGCGCGTTGCGCCGCATTCTCGACACCCTCGGCGACCACCTTCAACGCCAGGCTTTCGCCGATGCGCAGGATGGACGTGGTAAGTGCACGGGCGGACTCGCTGTGCTCCAGGTCGCGCACGAAGCTCATGTCGAGCTTCAGTTCGCTGATGGGCAGGCGGTGGAGATGGCTCAGGCTGGAGTAGCCGGTGCCGAAATCGTCGATCGACAGGCTCACGCCCATGCGGTGGATCGCATCGATGTTGGCCAGTACCTCGGGTTTCTGCGCCAGCATGACGCTCTCGGTCACTTCCACCATCAGCTCGGAGGGGGAAAGCCCGCATTTGCCCAGTACATTGCCGATGAAGGTCGGCAGGTCCTGCTGTTCGAAGTTGATCGCCGACAGGTTGACCGAGACGCGCGGCACCGGCACGCCGCGCCGCCGCCAGTCCGCCATCTGGGTGCAGGCTTCTTCCAGCGTCCACCGGCCCAGCTCGTCGATCAGGCCGCACTCCTCGGCCATCGGCACGAAGGTGGCGGGCGAGATCTCGCCGATCTCCGGATGGCGCCAGCGCAGCAGCGCTTCCACGCCATGCAGGCGGGCATCGTCATCCAGCGCGACCTGAGGCTGGTAGTGCAGGCGCAACTGGCCGCTGCGCACCGCCTCGCGCAGCGCATTCTCCAGTGCGAGCCGCTCCTGCATCGCCTGGTTCATCTCGAGGCTGTAGAACACGATGCGCGCGCCGCCCTCTGACTTGGCGCGGTACATCGCGATATCGGCATGGCGTACCAGCGAATCCACATCCCAGCCATCGGCGGGGAACATCGCCACGCCCACGCTGGCCTGCGGCGTCAGCATCATCCGGCCTGCACTTACCGGTTCGGACAGCCGGGCCATCAGGCGATCGGCCAGGTTGGCGGCTTCCTCCGCACTGCGGTCGGGAACGGCCAGCACGAATTCATCGCCGGCCAGTCGCGCCACCACGTCGCCTTCGCGCAGTTCGCTGCCCAGGCGTTTGGCCAGCTCGCGCAGCAGCGCATCGCCGGCCGTGTGGCCCTGGGTGTCGTTCACGATCTTGAAGCGGTCGATGTCGATGAACAGCAACGCCACGGCGCTGTCGCGTCGCGCGGCGCCCAGCAGCATCTGCTCGACCTTGCTGTTGAACAGCGCACGGTTCGGCAGCCCGGTCAGGGTGTCGAAGAACGAGAGCTGGTGCATGCGCGCACGAGCGCGCTCGCGCTCCATCGCCAACGCGCACAGGTGCAGGCAGACATCGACCACGCGCTGGTGGAAATCGTCGGGCGCCCTGTTTTCCCAGTAGTACAGCGCGAACGTGCCCAGCACGCGGCCATCATGGGCCTTGATCGGACTCGACCAGCATGCACGGATGCCCAGCGCGAGGAACGGGGCGTTGTACGCCTGCCAGCGCGGGTCGCGTTCGATATCGCTGCATTCGACGGGCTGCCCGCTCCAGGCGGCCGAGCCGCAGGCGCCGACCATCGGACCCGCGAGCTCGCCGTCGATCAGCGCGCCGATGGCGTCGGGCAGGCTGGGAGCCGCGAGCGGGCGAAGGCGGCCGTAGTCGTCCAGCGCGATCACCGACGCCACGGCTTCCGGCATGACCTTTTCGACTTCGCGGCAGACCAGCGTCAGCACCTCCTGCAGCGGCTGCTCCCGGACGATGGCGCCCAGCACCTTGCGGTGCAGCTCCTCGTGCAATTTGCTGTGGGTGATGTCGGTATAGACGCCGAGCAAATAGCGGACGTTGCGCTCGGGGTCGAAGACGGGATTGACGACCGCAGAGATCCACAGCGGCACGCCACTCTTGGCGTAGACCAGTAGTTCGGTGCGGTAACCCTGTTGGACGTTCAACTGGCCGCGCACCCATTCGACCGTTTCCGGATCGGTGTGCGGGCCGGCCAGGAAATCGCTGGGGCGGCGGCCGGCGGCTTCCTCCAGCGTGTAGCCGAGCATGCGCGTGAAGCCCTGGTTGATCCAGGTGATGTGCGCTGCGTCGTCGCAGACGACGACCGCGTTGTCGCTGTGGTCGATGACCCAGGACACGTCGGGCGCGCCATTGGCGAAGTGCGGCGGCATGGCGATGGCAGTGGGCCTCACGGTCAGTTCTTCCCCAAGAACGGTTTCCGCCTGATGGACCGGGTTCGCCACGGCACTCCCTGCTCAGCCATCCCCGAAACGGGGAGATACGATGCGGTATCGGCCCCTGATCGCCGCACTTTACCTGAAGTTTCACGTGGCGCGGGGCTCGACGCACCTGCAAACGCTTACAGCCCGGCCGCCAGGCCGCACCCCGCCTTCGATGCCGCCATCGCGCGCCTTCGCGGGACAACTCCCGAGCGGAAGTGCCGGGCGCGAGCGGTGTCGAGGGCGGGCATGGCCTGACGCACCGTCGTCATGATCGCCGCCTAGGCTTGCCGCCCGCATGACAGGGGTGGACATGAAAGCGAAACGGACGTGGATGGGGGGCGGGTTGCTGCTGTGCCTGGCAGGGTGCCAAGGCGCATCCGCGCCCGACGCGGAACAAGGCGGAGCAGCGCTGCCTGTCGCGGCGGACATTCGGCCGGACGCAGCGGCGCCCGCGACGCACTACGCGCGGGCGACACAGGCACTGGCGGAAAACCGGATGCTTGTCCCGGCGGGAGACAACGCGGTGGAACACTATCTGGCGGCGCGCGCCGAAGCGGCGGAGCGCGTACGTGCGCAGGCGGCGCTGACGGAACTGCAGCCTTATGTGCTGATCGCTGCCGAACAGGCGATCGCGCGTGGCGATGCAGGGGAGGCGCAGCGCCTGCTGGGTCTGATCGAACGCATCGATGGGCGGGCGCCTGCGCTGCCTCGACTGGGCGCCGGGGTGGCGGCATTGCTGCGCGAGCAGGCGTTGCAGGCTGCCGCAGCTGACGCGGCGGCAGCACAGCCGGCCGTATCCCCCACGTCCTCGACCCTGGAGGCATCGCCGGCACAGACAGCGCGTGCATCTGCGCCTGCGCCCGTAGTCGCCGCCGCACCGGTTGTCCGCGCACCCGACGTCGCGCCTTCGCCTGCGCCGCTCCCTGCGCGACAGGAAGAAGTGCCGGCCACCAGCCCTTCCGTGGTGCCGTCGCGTGTCGTACAGGAGAACCGGGCGCCGCGCCTGCTGCAGGATGCACAGCCGCGATATCCATTGCCTGCGCTGCGCGCGCGCGTGGAAGGGCAGGCGGAAGTCGCTTTCACCATCCAGCCCGACGGCAGCGTGCGCGACGTGCGCCTGGTGTCATCGACGCCCGAGGGCATGTTCGATGCGCCCGCGCTCGCGGTCGCGCAACGCTGGCGTTTTGAGGCGACCGGCCAGGCGCATGCATCACGTCGTACAGTGCGCTTCCGGTTGCCTGCCGCAGGGGCCGGCGACGGCTGATTGGTGTCCGCCCGCATCTGCGGCGAGAATGGCGGCATGACGACCTCCTCCACTTCTCCGATCCTAGATACCGTCGAACAGGAAACCGGCCCGGCACCCCAGTGGTCCGTGCTGTGGCTGCACGGCCTGGGTGCCGATGGCCACGACTTCGCCCCGATCGTGCCCGAACTGGTGCGTCCGGAATGGCCGGCGCTGCGTTTCGTCTTCCCGCATGCGCCCGTGCGCGCGGTGACGATCAACAACGGCGTCCGCATGCGTGCGTGGTACGACATCGTGGGCATGGACTTCCCCACTCGGGCGGACAGCGCCGGCATCGAGGAGTCGCTGGTGCAGGTGGAGGCACTGATCGCGCGCGAGCAGGCGCGGGGCATCGCGCCGGAGCGGTTGCTGCTGGCGGGATTCTCCCAGGGCGGTGCCATCACCCTGGCGGCCGGCCTGCGCAGGCAGGTGCCGTTGGCGGGGTTGATCGCGCTCTCCACCTACCTGCCGGGCGCGGCGCAGGCTGCCACGCACCTGGCGGCTGCGGCCACCGCGCAACCGGTGTTCATGGCGCACGGCACGGGGGATCCGGTGATCCCGCTCATCCATGCCGAACAGAGCGCTCGCGCACTCGGGGACCTGGGTTTCGACGTGCAATGGCACCGCTATCCGATGGCACACCAGGTGTGCGCGGAGGAAATCCGTGACCTGGGTGACTGGATGAGCCGGCGGTTTGCGTTGTAATCCCCACGCGCCCCCCGAAGGATGACGCATGGCGCCGCCATGGGTAACCTAGGACGCGGGGGATCACGCCAACGTTCACCGAGGACGCCTTTGCCGTGAAAGTGGTTATTGCCGACGACGAACCCCTTGCCCGCGAGCGCCTGCGCGCGTTGCTGGCCGAGCATCCCGGCATAGAGGTGGTCGCCGAGGCCGAGAACGGCCTGGACGCGTTGCAGGCCTGTTCGCAGCATCGCCCCGACATGGTCCTGCTGGACATCGCCATGCCGGGCGTGGACGGACTCGAGGCTGCCCGCCATCTGGCCGCCTTCGACCCGCGTCCCGCCGTGGTGTTCTGCACGGCCTATGACGAACACGCGCTGTCGGCTTTCGAGGCCGCCGCCATCGATTACCTGATGAAGCCGATCCGCGCCGAGCGATTGGCCGCCGCGCTCGAACGCGCGCGCACCTTCATCGCCGGGCGCGAGACCCAGGCGCCGGCGTCATCGAGCAGCCAGCCACGGACCCACCTGTGTGCACGCTTGCGGGGCAGCCTGCGGCTGATTCCGGTGGATGAAGTGCATTACCTGCAGGCGGAGGAGAAGTACGTGGTCGTGCACCACGCGCGCGGCGAGGACCTGATCGAGGAATCGCTGAAATCGCTGGAAGAGGAATTCGGTGGCCGCTTCGTGCGGATCCATCGCAACTGCCTGGTCGCGCGCCACGAACTGGTCGAGATCAAGCGCATCGGCGATGGCCATGTCCAGGCCATCCTGCGCCATGGCAAGGAGCCGCTGGAAGTGAGCCGCCGCTGCGTGGCGGGCCTGCGCGAGACCGTCAAGGCGCTCTGAGCGCGCGCGGACGTGGCGCCATGCGGGATAATGCCCGCATGACCCTGCTGCGCATCGCCACCCGCAAGAGCCCGCTCGCCCTCTGGCAGAGCGAACACGTCGCCGACCGGCTGCGCGCCGCCCATCCCGGGCTGGCGGTCGAGCTGGTGCCGATGAGCACGCGTGGCGACGAGGTGCTGGACCGCTCGCTGGCCGCCATCGGGGGCAAGGGCTTGTTCCTGAAGGAACTGGAGCTGGCCATGCTGCGCGGCGAGGCCGACTGCGCCGTGCATTCGCTGAAGGACGTGCCGATGGAGCTCGAAGGTCCCTTCGCGCTGCCCGCCATCCTGCCGCGCGCGGATCCGGCCGACGCCTTCATCTCCCACCACTATGACGGCATCGCAGCGCTGCCCCATGGCGCCCGCGTGGGAACGTCATCGCTGCGCCGGCAGGCGCAGCTGCGCGCATTGCGCCCGGACCTGCAGCTGCTGGACCTGCGCGGCAACGTCAATACGCGCCTGGCCAAGCTGGATGCCGGCGACTACGACGCGATCGTGCTGGCGTGCGCCGGGTTGCAACGCCTGGGGTTCGCTTCGCGCATCCGTGTGCGGCTGGATGCGCCGGACTGGTTGCCGGCACCCGCGCAGGGGGCCATCGCGGTGGAGTGCCGGGCGGAAGATCCCGCCACGCATGCGCTGTTCGCGGCGTTGGACGATGCCGCGACGCGCGTCTGCGTGGAGGCGGAGCGCGCCATGAACCGGGCACTGCACGGCAGCTGCCATGTTCCGGTGGCTGCGTTTGCGCAGCGCATGGACGATGCGCTGTCGCTGTCGGGACTGGTGGGTTCAGCGGAGGGGCAGGTGATCCGCGCGGAAGATACCGGCCCGGCCGGCGATCCCGAGGCGCTGGGGCAACGCGTCGCTGCCCAGCTGCTGGCGCAGGGCGCGGGCGCGTTCCTCGCCTGAGCGGCGCGCGCGTTTACTTGAAGCGGTAGACCACGTTCATCGTGGTCAGGGTGTCCGTCTTCTTGATGTCGGGTGCGACATCGCTGTTGTGTCGCGCCTGCCAACCCGCCTTCAGCGCGAGGTGCGAGTTCATCGTGACCGAGACGCCCAGGTCGTTCTGCGCGAAGGTGTTGTATTCGCCGGATTCCACCAGCAGCTTGTTGACGATCTCGGTGTTCTCGCTCAGCGCGTAGCGCAGGTCGATCAGGCCACGGCCGATGAAGCCGGCTTCGGTGCGGTCATCGAGCGTGTCGTACGCGCGGCGATAACCGGGACCGACCTGCAGGTCGAGGTGGCCGCGTTGACCCTCGAGGACGCGGTTGCCGTAGCTGAGACTGACGGACTGCTGCCGGCTGTAGGTGCCGAAGTCGTCTTCTTCGTGGCGCACGGCGGTGTTGAGCGTGCCGCGTTCGTCCATCAGATAGGCGCTGTTGGCGTTGACCGTGTAGCGGTTAGCCGTAGTGCGGCTGTCGCGGATGACGCTGCCGTCGTCCTGGGTCCGGGTGTATTCGGAGCGCGAATGCAGGCCGAACAGGCTGGCGCTGTGGCGCCATGCGCCGCCGTCGGTATAGGTCAGGTCCAACCGTCCGTTGAAACTCTCGGTGTTGCTGTTGCCGCTGGTGGCGGCGATGCCCAGTTCACCGCCACCG
This sequence comes from Pseudoxanthomonas sp. PXM03, assembly GCF_014852005.1. Lineage (GTDB taxonomy): Bacteria > Pseudomonadota > Gammaproteobacteria > Xanthomonadales > Xanthomonadaceae > Pseudoxanthomonas_A. The sequence goes on from NZ_JACVAU010000001.1 coordinate 452,449, forward strand.
GTGAGCGTGGGCGTCGGCGGTGCCGGCTCGGGGGGCGCTTCGGGAATGGGGCGCACCGCCATGGCGATGACCGGCAGCGCCGCACTGCCCTGCTTGCCGAAACCCTTGCCTGCACGGATGGCTTCCCCCTTCTCGTTACGCGGCAGCACCACCTCGCCAGCCAGGGCAGGCGCAACGTTGCCGGCGATCAGGACGAGTGCCAGCAAGGAGGGGGGCGTCGGGCGTGACATGGCGGGTCTCGAGGAAATGGAGAGGAAATGTAAGCGGTTACATGGTAGATGTGAGCCGACGGCGCCACAACCCAAGTGCTTGTTCCGATTCAGGTTTGCGACATGCATTCTGCCACGGAGACGCGCTCGATTCAGGATGCGTGTCACGGTCGCCAGCATTCCTGCGCCGGGACGCGTCGTCTTCCCGTCGTGGCCGTCTGGCTCCACTCAAGGCGGCGCGTCGATGCTGATCGCCGGGTCGTCGTAGCGCGAATACGTCAACAGCACCGTGTAGGCGCGCCCCTCGTCGTCGCGACCGCTGTGGCGCAGTTGCAGCGGCAGACCGCCGGGACCGATCCAGTAGTCGAACGCCACCGCTTCCGGGTCGTCGTGGCGTACGCGGTAACGCCGGGCAGGGTGGCCGGCGATGGTGTCGTCGCCGACGTGTTCGGCGGACAGACCCTGCCCGGCCTGCTGAAGTGCGAGCGGGTCGCGCCACGGGGCGAGCGTCTCCGGAGGCAGGGGAACCTGCGTGCGTCGGCCGTCCACCTGCATGTACAGCACATTCCCGATCACTGTCTGCGTGCCGCCGGGCAACACGATCCTGTAGCGGTCCGGCGCCACGTAGTCCATCTCGCCGGTCATCGGCCGGGCGCCCTCCACCTGCATCCGTGCATGGAAGCGGCGGGCGGCCAGGAAGCGCTGCATCGACGCCTTCACATCCCGCACGGCGTCGCGCGCAGGGACGACGGGCGGTGTTGGCGGGGCGGCGGGCGCTCCGGTGTCGCCGTTCGGGGAGGGTTGGCAGGCGGCCAGTGCGAACAGCAGGGGCAGGACGGCGCGCGGCGACATGGTCGGCATGCTCCCGGGAAGAGGCGGCGCCTTGGGTCCGTGCGTTGAGGGCGTCGCGGCGGCGAAGACACGCCACGGCACCAGGCACCGCACGGGCCCAAGGCGCCGTCGGCGCTTGTCCCCTGTGTCTCTTCCAACGGCAGGCAGGCGACGAAAACGGCCAACCGTCGGCGATAATCCGGCCACGCCCCCCGCTGCCACGCTGCCCATGGACAAGATCGAACGCATCACCGCCCTGCACCGCATCCTGAAGGCGGCGCGCTATCCGGTCACGGTGAAGCGGCTGCAGGAGGAGTTGGGTTGTTCGCGCGCCACCGTCTACCGCGACCTCGCCTACCTGCGCGATGCGCTGATGGCGCCGATCGAAGGCGATGGTGAAGCGGGCTTCCGCTACCACGCGGCCGAGAGCGATCGTTTCGAACTGCCGGGGTTGTGGCTGAGTTCGGAAGAACTGTATGCGTTGCTCGCCGCGCAGCAGTTGCTGGTCCGCACAGGCGGTGGCGTGCTCTCCGGGGCACTGGCGCCGCTGCAGAAGCGCATCGAAGGCCTGCTGGCCGACCACGCGGGCGTGGACCACTGGCCCGTGGATCGCGTGCGGGTGATCCCGCACCGCGGTCGCACGCTGGATGAAGCCAGCTTCCGCACCGTGGCGTCGGCCGTACTCGAGCGCAAGCAACTGCAGTTCGAATATCGCGCGCGTTCCACCGACGAGCGCACGCGGCGCGCGGTATCGCCGCAGCGCATCACCCACTACCGCGACAACTGGTATCTCGATGCGTGGGACCACGAGCGCAACGCGCTGCGCAGCTTCGCGGTGGATCGCATCGGCAACGCGCGACTGGGCGACGAGCCGGCACGCGACCTGCCGAACGAGGAGCTGAACCAGCATCTGGCGTCGAGCTACGGCATCTTCTCGGGCGAACCCAAGGGCTGGGCCACCATCCTCTTCAGCGCCAAGGCCGCGCGCTGGGTCGCCGACGAACAGTGGCATTCCAAGCAGCAGGGCCGCCACCTGCCGGACGGCCGTTACGAACTGAAGATTCCCTACAGCGTCTCGCGCGAACTGTTGATGGACATCCTGCATTACGGCGCGGATGCGGAGATCGTCGAGCCCGCCGTGCTGCGCGAGCAGGCCAAGGCGCTGCTGGAACTGGCGCTGTCGAACTACGGGAAGAAATAGTTTCGCGGCAGGGCGCAGGGTTATGGGAGCGACGTGAGTCGCGACTGCGGAGGAACGGGTCCCGGATCCCGGACAAGCAGGGGATGGAGTAAGGGAGCCTCGATTGCTCGCACGAGGCGACACGCCCCGCCCCTCTGATTTCCGTCGCGACTGACGGCGCGCGCGCAGGGATTCCTGCAGCGGACCTCTCTACGGCTCCTTCGGCTCGCCGAAGCCCGGCTTCCCCACCTGCGCCGGCACCTGGGGCACGCGGACCAGCTGGCGGGCGTTGATGCCGTGGTCGCGCGCCTTCTTCACCAGTTCCTCGTAGCGCACGTCGTCCATGAGCGGATCGCGGGCCATGATCCAGCCCATGTCGCGGCCGGGGTAATCCGCCAGTGCCCATGAGTAGTCGGGCGCCACTTCGACGATGCGCCACTTGGCGGGCACCACGCCGACGAACCACAGCGTCCATTCGCGGTTGCCGGACTCCCCCTTGACCGACGCGCGTGCCTCGCGCAGTTGTTCGGGCTCGCTGAAGCCTTCGCGGTAGTGGTACGCCACGCCGACCTTGTCGGTGTCGCGCAGCGTGTACTCGTAGCGCGCCGCCACGTGCCCGCGCTCGGCGAAGTAGGGGATGTGCGCGACGACATGCCAGGTGCCCATGAAGCGGGGCAGGTCCACCGCGTCGGGTGCCGCGCGCGCCGGGCCGCGGCTGGCACAGCCGCCCGCCAGTGCCAGCAGCAGCGCGAGCAGTGCAATGCGGACCACGCGGATTGGCAACGCCATGGGCATGTGGGACTCCCTTCTCCCTGTCATACGGACACGCTAGTCATCAGGATGCGACGGAGATGTTAACCGGTGATGTCGCAACCCGTGAGATGCCACTGCGTGAATGTGACGTCGTACTGACATCACACAAGGGAATCCTCCGCCATGTCCATGTCCTCGTTTCAGGTTTCGCATGCGGTCCGCCAGGACCGCCCCGATGTCCATCTGGATCGTGTCCTGCGCCGCGTGGTGCTGTCAGGCGTTGCGCTGGTGTTGCTGCTGCCGCTGGCCCGCGCCAGCACCGACTGGTTGGGCTGGCTGCCCCTGTGGCTGGTCGGGATGCCTGCCGTGGCCTGGTGGGCCCTGCACCGTTTCCGGCTTCCGGCCCGTGGGGCCAGGTCGCATCGGACGGCGCGCCGTCGTCGCAGCCCGCAGGCGCGCCGCATCCGCGACGGGGGCGGCGCCCTGTCCCGGGCTGCCTGACCTTCGGCAGGGGGTGCCCTCCGGGCCTTGTGCTAGCGTGCCATGTTCATGAAACGCACCTCCGGAGCCGCACCCGATGCCCAGACTCATCCATGCCTGCCTGGCCGCAGGCCTCGCCGTCGCTGGCGCGCTGTCAGCCCCTGCCCATGCCAAGGAGGTTGACGTGACGAACGATCCGTATGCCTGGCTGGAGGACGTCGAAGGGCAGAAGCAGCTGGACTGGGTGAAGGGCGTGAACGCCAGGGCCGAGGCCGAGATCGCCTCGACCCCGGCCTTCAAGCAGCTGGAATCGGATATCCGCGCCATCCTCGATTCCGATGCCAAGATTCCGGGCGTGCAGAAGGTCGGCGAGTACTACTACAACTTCTGGAAGGACAAGCAGCACGAGCGCGGCGTCTGGCGCCGCACCACGCTGGCCGAGTACCGCAAGGCCCAGCCACAGTGGGAAACCGTGCTGGACCTGGATGCGTTGAACAAGGCCGAAGGCAAGAACTGGGTTTGGCACGGTGCCGACTGCCGCAAGCCGGACTACGCGCGCTGCCTGGTCGCGTTGTCGCGCGGCGGTGCCGATGCCGACGAGACCCGCGAGTTCGACCTGGTCAACAAGAAGTTCCTGGCCGACGGCTTCTACCGCCCCGAGGCCAAGGGTGCGCTGGGCTGGAAGGACGCCGACACCGTCTACGTCTACAGCGACTTCGGCGCCGGCAGCCTGACCAGCTCGGGTTACCCGCGCATCGTGAAGGAATGGAAGCGGGGCACGCCGCTCGCATCGGCCGCCGTCGTGTACGAAGGCACCGCGGAAGACATGTACATCGCGGCCTACCATGACGACACGCCGGGCTTCCAGCGCGATTTCGTCAGCCGCACCATCGCCTTCTACAACGACGAGCTGTACCTGCGCGGTGCCGGCGGCACGCTGGCCAAGATCGACGCACCCAATTCCGCCAACAAGGGCGTGCACAAGGAATGGCTGACGCTGGAACTGCGCGAGCCGTGGACCGTCGGCGGCAAGACCCATGCCGCCGGCAGCCTGCTGGCCGCGAAGTTCGAGGACTTCATGGCCGGCAAGCGCGACTTCGACGTGCTGTTCGCGCCGACCGACAAGACCTCGCTGGCCGGCTTCACGTGGACGAAGAACCACCTGGTGCTCAACGTGCTGGAGGACGTGAAGAACCGCCTGAGCGTGCTCACGCCGTCGGCTTCGGGCTGGAAGACCAGCGCCTTCGTCGGCGCGCCGTCCTTCGGCACCATCGGCGTCAACGATGTGGACAGCGACGACAGCGACGCGGTGTGGCTGACGGCCACCGATTATCTGACCCCGACCACGCTGTCGTTGGCCGAGATCGGCAAGCAGCCTGAGCAACTGAAGTCGATGCCGGCCTTCTTCGATGCCTCGGGCAAGAAGATCGAGCAGCACTTCGCCACGTCGAAGGATGGCACCAAGGTGCCGTACTTCCTGGTTCGCCCGGAAGGCCTGAAGTACGACGGCAGCACGCCGACCCTGCTGTACGGCTACGGCGGCTTCGAGATCTCGCTGACCCCGGGCTATTCCGGCGGCGTCGGCAAGGGCTGGCTGGAGAAGGGCGGCGTCTATGCCGTCGCCAACATCCGCGGCGGCGGCGAGTACGGTCCGCGCTGGCACCAGGCCGCGTTGAAAGCCAACCGCCACAAGGCGTACGAGGACTTCGCTGCGGTCGCGCAGGACCTGATCGCCCGCAAGATCACCTCGCCGAAGCACCTGGGCATCCAGGGCGGCAGCAACGGTGGCCTGCTGACCGGCAACATGCTGACGCAGTATCCCGAACTGTTCGGCGCGGTCGTGGTGCAGGTGCCGCTGCTGGACATGAAGCGCTACAGCCACCTGCTGGCCGGCGCCTCGTGGATGGCCGAGTACGGCAACCCCGACACCGCCGACTGGGAATTCATCCAGACCTTCTCGCCGTACCACCTGTTCGACGCGAAGAAGGACTATCCGCCGACCCTGTTCATGACCTCCACCCGCGACGACCGCGTCCACCCGGGCCACGCCCGCAAGATGGCCGCCAGGATGCTGGAAGCGGGCAAGGACGTGCGCTACTACGAGAACATCGAGGGTGGCCACGGCGGTGCGGCGAACAACGCCCAGGCCGCGCACATGAGCGCGCTGGCCTATACCTTCCTCTGGCAGCAGCTGGCCAAGTAACGGTACACAGCTCCTTCCCCCGCTTGCGGGGGAAGACGGGGATGGGGGTGCTCTTGGCGCGGTAAGTCAACGGGCTTGCCCCCACCCCAACCCTCCCCCGCAAGCGGAGGAGGGGGCAGACCGCTTCCCATTGCATCCCGCATCCCCGGACCCCATCCATGAAACCGACTTCCCTGTTGCTGGCCGCCACCGTCCTGATGAGTACCCCGATCACCTCCGCCCTCGCCGCCACCGCCACTCCGCCCGACGTGGCGAAGAAGCCGCACGTGGTGAAGGCGCCGCATGGCGCCGAACGCAACGACGAGTACTACTGGCTGCGCGACGACAAGCGCGAGAACAAGGAAATGCTGGCGTACCTCAACGCCGAGAACGCCTACACCGACTCGGTGATGGCGCCGTTGAAGCCGCTGGAAGACAAGCTCTACGACGAGGTCGTCGCCCGCATCAAGCAGGATGACGCCAGCGTGCCGTATCGCGAGCGTGGCTGGTGGTATTACGCCCGCTTCGTGACCGGCAAGGACTACCCGGTGCATGCGCGCCGCAAGGACGGTCCGGGTCTGGATGCGGTATCCATCCAGGCGGCCAACGCCGCAGGGGACTTCGCCGGCGAGCAGGTGCTGCTGGACGTGAATGCGCTGGGCGAAGGCAAGGACTACTACAACGTCGGCGACTACGAGGTCAGCCAGGACAACCGCCTGCTGGCCTATGCCGACGACACCAATGGCCGCCGCCAGTACACCATCCGCTTCAAGAACCTCGAAACCGGCGAGATCCTGCCTGACACGATCACCAACGCCGAGCCCAACCTGGTCTGGTCCGACGATGGCCGCACCCTGTTCTACGTCGACAAGGATCCGGAGACCCTGCTCAGCAAGCGCGTGAAGTCGCACGTACTGGGCACGCCGGCCGCGCAGGACAAGCTCGTCTACGAGGAAGAGGACGACAGCTTCTACATGGGCATCGGCCGCAGCCGCGACGACAAGTTCATCTGCATCAGTGTGGAGAGCACGGTCTCCTCGGAGATGCGCTGCACGCCGGCTGCCAGCCCAGGCGTGTTCACCGTGCTGGCGCCGCGCGAGCGCGATGTCGAGTACCAGGCCGACCACCTCGGCGACCGTTGGGTGATCCGCACGAATGCCAATGGCGCCACCAACTTCAAGCTGGTCACCGCGCCGACCGATTCGGTCTCCCGCAAGGACTGGAAGGACTGGATCGCACACCGCGATGACGTCTTCATCGAGGGCTTCGAACTGTTCGACGGCTTCAGCGTGGTGGCCGAGCGTGCCAACGCACTGGAAAGCCTGCGCGTGATCAAGGCCGATGGCAGCAGCGACTACGTCAAGGCCGACGAGCCGGCGTACTCGATGGGCCTGTCCGCCAATCCGGAGACCGGCACTGACTGGCTGCGCTACAGCTACACCTCAATGACCACGCCGGCCACGACCTACGAGATCAACACCAGGACCGGCGAACGCCGGCAGCTGAAGCAGCAGCCCGTGCCTGGCTACGACGCCTCGAAGTACGTCACCGAGCGCGTGTGGGCGCCGGCGCGTGACGGCAAGACGAAGATCCCGGTGACGCTGGTGTACCGCAAGGACTTTGCCCGCGATGGCAAGGCGCCGATGCTGCAGTACGCCTACGGCAGCTACGGCGCGTCGATGGACCCGAACTTCAGCATCACCAATGTCAGCCTGCTGGACCGTGGCGTGGTCTATGCGCTTGCGCATATCCGCGGCGGACAGGAAATGGGCCGCCGTTGGTACGACGACGGCAAGCTGTACAACAAGGTCAACACCTTCACCGATTTCATCGACGTCACCGACTACCTGGTCAAGGAAGGCTATGCGGCCAAGGACCGTGTGGCGGCGATGGGCGGCAGTGCCGGTGGCCTGCTGATGGGCGCGGTGTCGAACATGGCGCCGGAGAAGTACAAGGTCATCCTGACGCTGGTGCCGTTCGTCGACGTGGCGACCACGATGCTGGACCCCAGCATCCCGCTGACCACCAACGAATACGACGAGTGGGGCAACCCGGAAGAGAAGGGCTATTACGACTACATCCTCACGTACTCGCCCTACGACAACCTGCAGGCGAAGGCCTATCCCGCGATGTTCGTCGGCACCGGCCTGTGGGACTCGCAGGTGCAGTACTGGGAGCCGGCCAAGTACGTGGCCCGCCTGCGTGACCTGAACACCGGCACGGACCCGGTGGTGTTCCGCACCAACATGGAAGCCGGCCATGGCGGCAAGTCGGGCCGCTTCCGCCAGTACCGCGAACGCGCCGAGATGTTCGCCTTCATGCTGGACCAGCTCGGCGTCGCCTCGAAGTAAGCGACAGTACGCGCTGGAAAAGAGCCGGGGAGACCCGGCTCTTTTCGTTGCGGGCCACGGCGCATCCCCAGGCGATGCCCATGTTCCAGCACTGGAAAGCCGTCGATGGCGCGCCGCGTTTCCCTCCGCGCCGGGCGTGTTCGCGCCCGGTGGTGGATTTGGGGTACAAGGGCGCCGTGGAAGACAAGTCTCCTTCGCTGCACGAGCCCGCTGCCCGGCGTCCCGCGCGCTTCCGCTGGGCGTGGTGGCTGCTGGCGTATGCCAGCCTGGGCCTGGGCATCCTCGGTGTGTTCGTGCCGGGGCTGCCGACCACGGTGTTCGTGCTGATCGCCGCGTACGCTGCGTCGCGCGGCTCGGAGCGGCTGCATCGCCGCCTGATGACGCACCCGCGCTTCGGCCCGATGATCCATGACTGGCACCTGCACCGTGCCGTATCGCGACGCGCGAAGTGGATGGCCACCTGGACCATGCTGGCCAGTGCGGCGATCCTGCTGGCACTGATGCTGTGGACCGGCTCGCATCGATGGTGGATGGTCGCCCTGCCGGTCGCCTGCATGGCGACGGTCGCGGTGTGGCTGTGGATGCGACCGGAACCCCCGCGTACGCGGTGAAGGCGCGGCGCATTCATCGGCCTGTGGCTATACTCGCGACATGAACCGGAACGCCCGTCTTTTCGCCGCTGCCGCCCTGATGGCGGCCCTGTCCGCCTGCGGAGCCAAGGGCCCGCTGTTCCTGCCGGAGAAGCCCGTCGAGGAAGCCCCCGTGGCCCCCGCCGCGTCGCCTGAAACGCCGGCCACGGACACCCTGCCTGCCGAGCCGCCCATCGATCCGGCCACGGTGCCGGCCACCGACGGGAATGGCTGAGACCCTCCACGCACGGTCCACGCCGATGCGCTTCACCAAGATGCACGGCGCCGGCAACGACTTCGTCGTGCTGGACCTGCGTGATGGCGCGCCGCCACCGGATGCCCGGCTGGCGGCGCAGCTGGCGGATCGCCATATCGGCGTGGGATGCGACCAGATCCTGACCGTCGAACGGCCGCGCAGCGCGGGCGCCGTGGCCGCGTATCGCATCTGGAACTCCGACGGTTCACCCTCGCAGCAATGCGGGAACGGCGCGCGTTGCGTCGCCGCCTGGCTGGTCCGCGACGGCGCGGCGCGTGGCGACACCTTCAACGTGGACAGTCCGCTGGCCACGCACGCGGTGGAGCGCATCGGCGACGACCGCTATGCGATCGCGATGGGCGTGCCGGAATTCGTGCCGGCGCGCATTCCGCTGCACGGCTTCGACCATGTCCAGCCGGAGTACGACGCCGATGTGGACGAAGGACTCCGCCTGCGGTTCGGCGCAGTGTCGATGGGCAATCCGCACGCGGTCATCGAAGTCCCATCCGTCGATGCCGCGCCCGTGAAGCATTACGGCCCGTTGCTACAGCGCTCGCGCCACTTCCCGGAGTCGGTCAACGTCGGTTTCGCCGAAGTGGTCGCACGCGACCGCGTGCGCCTGCGCGTGTACGAGCGCGGCGTCGGCGAAACCCTGGCCTGCGGCAGCGGCGCCTGCGCGGCAGCGGCCGTGCTGATCCGGCGCGGGCGCGTGGATCGTGACGTGGCCATCGCATTGCCCGGTGGCGAGCTGCGCATCCGCTGGCCGTCCGACGACGCGCCGGTCATCATGTCCGGGCCGGCGGCATTCGTATTCGAAGGGGAATGGAAAGCATGAGCGACACGCAAGAGAAGCTGGGCGCCCACGAGATCGCAGCATGGCTGCGACGGCACCCCACTTTCCTGAAACAGTTCCCCGACCTGGCGCTGAGCCTGGTGGTGCCGCGCGATGAAGGCCCCACCGCGTCGCTGGCCAGCTACCAGCTGGACGTGCTGCGCGACAAGAACCGCGAATTGTCCAAGCGCCTCGGTGACCTGTTCGCCAACGCGCAGGAAAACGAGCGCCTGGCCGTGCGTACCCACCAGCTCGCCCTCACCCTCATGAAGCAGGGCACGGCCGCTGACACGCTGCGGGCGATGGCGGCCTCGCTGGCCGAGGATTTCAACGGCGACCGCGTCAGCATCGTGCTGCTGCAGCCCGTCGACGGCCTGGTGGAGAACGACTGGTTGCAGATCGTGCCGGCCGACAATCCGCACATGGCCCCGTTCCGCGACTGCCTGCGCGATGGCGAGCCGATCTGCGGCCGCCTGCAGCCCGAGAAACACGTGCTGCTGTACGGCGCGCGCGCCGAGGAAGTCGCTTCGTCGGCGTTGCTGCCGCTGCCCGGCATCGGCCTGGTGGCCGTGGGCAGCCGTGACGGCAACCGCTTCTATCCCGGCATGGGCACCCTGTTCCTGCGCATGATGGGCGAGACGCTGGTGACGGCGTTGAAACGGTTCGATGCCTGACGGAGGGCCCGCGCCTCACGCCGTCGTTCCGGCCAAGGCCGGCATCCACGTGGCCCTTGCGCGTTGCATGCAGGCACGACAGCAGAAACAAGGCGGATTCCGGCGTTGGCCGGAATGACGGGGCGAAGGGATGTACTCGGTCGCCGACTTCCTCGCCCATCTTGAAGTGGAGCGCCGCGTCTCCGCGCACACGCTCGACGCGTATCGCCGCGATCTCGCCGCGCTGACCGAATGGGCGCAGGCCCAGGGCGTCGCCAATCTGGTGGAGGTAAATGCGGAGCAGCTGCGCGGCTTCGTCGCCAGCGAGCACAGGCGCGGCCTGTCGCCGAAGAGCCTGCAGCGTCGCCTGTCTGCCTGCCGCAGTTTCTACCAGTGGCAACTCAAGCATGGCCGCATCGTGGCCAGTCCCGCGGCAGCACTGCGCGCACCCAAGGCGCCGCGCAAGCTGCCCCAGGTGCTGGATGCCGACGAGGCCGTCAGGCTGGTGGAAGTGCCGGTGGATGCGCCACTGGGCAAGCGCGACCGCGCACTGCTCGAACTGTTCTACTCCTCCGGGCTTCGCCTCAGCGAGTTGTGCGCGCTGCGCTGGCGCGACCTCGACATGGTGGGCGGCATGGTCACGGTGCTGGGCAAGGGCAACAAGGAACGCAAGGTGCCCGTGGGATCGCATGCACGCAACGCGCTCGCCGAGTGGCGGCAGGAGCGGACGGTGGGCAACGAGGCGTTCGTGTTCCCGGGGCGAGGGGAGGGGCCGATTTCGCAACGCGCCGTGCAGATCCGCATCAAGCAGCTGGCGCAGCGGCAGGGCCTGTTCAAGCACGTGCACCCGCACATGCTGCGGCACAGCTTCGCCAGCCACATCCTGGAATCCTCCGGCGACCTGCGTGGCGTGCAGGAACTGCTGGGGCATGCCGACATCGCCACCACGCAGATCTACACGCACCTGGACTTCCAGCACCTGGCCAAGGTGTACGACGCGGCGCATCCGCGGGCGAAGCGGAAACGCTGACCCGCCCTGCAGGAGCGACGTGAGTCGCGACCACGATCCCCAGGCGGCCGCGCACCGTCCACGAGGTCACGCCTGATGCGACTGTCCTGCTTGTGCAGACGTGCGGTCGCGACTCACGTCGCTCCTACAGAAGACCAACCAACCCAAAAGTCATGCTTGAACCAAGGAGCGGCGTCCCCACCTCTGGGGGAACACCCCGGAGGCCTCCATGGACCCCAGCCAGAACCCGAACGTCTTCCACGCCACCACCATCCTTTGCGTACGTCGCAATGGCCACGTCGCCGTCGCCGGCGACGGGCAGGTGACGCTGGGCCACACCGTGATGAAAGGCAATGCACGCAAGGTGCGCCGGCTCGGCCGCGACGGCCAGGTGCTGGCCGGTTTTGCGGGCGCCGCCGCCGATGCCTTCACGCTGTTCGAGCTGTTCGAGGCCAAGCTGGAAAAGCACGGGCAACTGACGCGTGCTGCCGTGGAGCTGGCGAAGGACTGGCGCACCGAGCGCCGCCTGGGCAAGCTCGAAGCGTTGCTCGCCGTCGCCGACAAGGAGACGTCGCTGATCATCAGCGGCACCGGCGACGTGATCGAGCCGGAGGACGGCATCATCGCCATCGGGTCCGGCGGGTCGTACGCACTGTCCGCCGCCCGCGCGTTGCTCGCGCACACCGAACTGGACGCGAAGTCCATCGCCGTCGAATCGCTGAACATCGCTGGCGACATCTGCATCTACACCAATCGCAACGTGGTGGTCGAAGAGCTTTGATGCTCCGGCCGTCCATGTGCCCCGACCCGTGCGGTCGGGGCTGAAGCCCCTCCTACAGAACCATCGCCATGACCGAAAACACGTCCTCCACCATGACCCCGCGCGAGATCGTGCAGGAACTCGACCGCCACATCGTCGGCCAGCACGCCGCCAAGCGCGCGGTCGCCATCGCGCTGCGCAACCGCTGGCGCCGCATGCAGCTGGATGCCGGCCTGCGCAACGAGGTGATGCCGAAGAACATCCTGCTGATCGGCCCGACCGGCGTAGGCAAGACCGAGATCGCGCGCCGCCTGGCCACGCTGGCCAACGCGCCGTTCGTGAAGGTCGAGGCCACGCGCTTCACCGAGGTCGGTTACGTGGGCAAGGATGTCGAGCAGATCGTCCGCGACCTGGCCGACACGGCGGTGAAGATGTATCGCGAACAGGCCAAGGCGCGCATGCGTACCCAGGCCGAGGACCGCGCCGAGGACCGCATCCTGGATGCGCTGCTGCCGCGACGCGAAGGCGCCGGCGGCGGGTTCGGCTTCGGTGCGAACACCACCACGGTCGACATCGGCGCGGAGCCATCGTCGAAGGAATCCGAGACCCGGCAGAAGCTGCGCCGGCAGTTGCGCAACGGCGACCTTGACGAACGCGAGATCGAGCTGGAGCTCGCCGCCAATGTCGGTGTCGACATCATGACGCCCCCTGGCATGGAGGAGATGGGCCAGCAGCTCCGGCAGATGTTCTCCAACCTGGGCGGCAACAAGACCCACAAGCGCACGGTGACGATCAAGGCCGCGCGCCCGCAGCTGGTCGAGGAAGAGGCCGCCAAACTGGTCAACGAGGACGACATCCGCGCCGCCGCCATCGAGGCCTGCGAGCAGCATGGCATCGTCTTCATCGACGAGATCGACAAGGTCGCCAAGCGGGGCGGCAACATGAGCGGCGGCGACGTCAGCCGCGAGGGTGTCCAGCGCGACCTGCTGCCGCTGGTGGAAGGCAGCAACGTGTCGACCAAATACGGCACGGTGAAGACCGACCACATCCTGTTCATCGCCTCGGGCGCGTTCCATCTGGCCAAGCCCAGCGACCTGATCCCGGAACTGCAGGGTCGCTTCCCGATCCGCGTCGAGCTCTCGGCCCTGAGCAAGGAAGATTTCATCCGCATCCTCACCGAGCCCAAGGCCGCGTTGAGCAAGCAGTATGTCGAGCTGATGAAGACCGAAGGCGTGGCGCTGCGCTTCAGCGACGATGCCATCGATCGTCTTGCCGAGATCGCCGCGCTGGTCAACGAACGCCAGGAGAACATCGGCGCGCGGCGCCTGCATACCGTGCTGGAGCGCCTGCTGGACACGTTGAGCTACGAAGCGCCTGACCGCGATGGCCAGAGCGTCACCATCGACCGCGCGTATGTCGATGCGCACCTCGGCGAGCTGGTGCAGGATCCCGACCTGAGCCGCTACATCCTGTGATGCCACGAACCCGCCGCAAGGCGGGTTCTTCCTTTGCGGGAGGGGAGTCTGGGTCGTCGGTTACAATCCTGCTCCGTCCGAACGATGTCGTCCTTCCCATGAGCACGCTGCCGCCCTGCCCGCAATGCCGATCCGAGTACACCTACGAGGATGGCGTGCAGCTGGCCTGTCCGGAATGCGGCCATGAATGGTCCGCCGGCTCAGCCCTCGCAGACGATGACGCGCGCGTCATCAAGGATGCCAACGGCAACCTGTTGCAGGATGGCGACACCGTCACCGTCATCAAGGACCTGAAGGTCAAGGGTTCTTCGCTGGTGGTGAAGGTGGGCACCAAGGTCAAGAACATCCGCCTGGTCGATGGCGACCACGACATCGACTGCAAGATCGACGGCATCGGCGCGATGAAGCTCAAATCGGAGTTCGTGCGCAAGGCCTGATCCTGCGCTGCCCTTCATTTCCACGGACACGGAACGACCGCATGGCAGGCATGGCGCAGCGATCTCCCGAGGGAAATGGGCGCACCGTGCTGGTGGTCGGAGGTGCGGGATTCATCGGAGGCTATCTGGTGGCAGCGCTCCATCGCCACGGCTGGCGCGTGCTGCGCGCGGTGCGTCCGAAGGAACACGCGCTCGCGGATGACGAGCGCGCCTGCGACCTGATGGCGATGCAGCGTCCCGAGGATTGGAGGCCACTGCTGGACGGCGTGGATGCGGTGGTCAATGCCGCAGGCATCCTCCGTGAGGAGGGCGGACAGACCTTCGAGGCCGTGCACGTGGCTGCGCCGCTGGCGCTCGCACACGCCTGCGTGGACCGTGGCGTGAAGCGGTTCGTGCAGGTCTCCGCGCTCGGCCTGCCGGAAGACGGGCCCTTCATCGCGTCCAAGCATCGTTTCGACGAACAGCTCACTGCGCTCGCCGTCTCGTCCGTCGTGCTGCGTCCGTCGGTGGTCTATTCGGTCAGTGGTTCCTACGGCGGCACGTCGCTGCTGCGCGCCCTGGCGGGATTTCCGGGTGCGCAGTGGCTGCCGGGCGATGGCCGTTGGCAGGTGCAACCCGTCGCGGCCGAAGACGTGGGCGAACTTGTCGCGCGCGCGGTCGATGGCACGGTCTCCGGCACCTACGAAGTGGGCGGCCCCGCGCCGATGTCGTTGCACGACTATCAGCGGCAATGGCGACGCTGGTTGCGCGTTCCCGGCGAACGCGTTGTGGCCGTGCCGGAAGCCTGCGTCTCGCTCGCGGTATCGGTGATGGAAGCCGTGGGGCGGGGGCCTGTCGGGCGAACGATGTGGCGCATGTTGCGACGGGGCAACACGACGGCACCGGAGGCGGCCGATCGACTGGAGGCTTCGTTCCGGCTGCGGCCTCGTACGCTTGCGGAGGCCCTGGCGCAGGCGCCCAGCCAGGTGCAGGACCGCTGGCAGGCGCAGCTGTACTTCCTCGCGCCCGCCCTGCGCTGGGCCGTGGTGGCGTTGTGGCTGCTGTCGGCATTGGCCGGCTGCGTCACACCGGCCGCCGACATCCTGCGACTGTCGTCGGGCACGCCGTTGGCCGCGTGGGATCCCATCATGCTGGCGCGCGCGGGGGGCGTGGCCGATCTCCTGCTGGGCCTCTGGCTGGCCAGCGGCTGGCGCCCCCGTGCCGCCATCGGCGCGATGCTGCTTCTGCTGGTGGCCTACACGCTGATGCTCGGCGGCATGGTCCCGGCGCTGTGGTGGGATCCGCTGGGCGGAATGGCCAAGAACCTGGTGTTGCTGCCCGCATTGGCAGTGCTGTGGGTCCTGACGGAGCGACGCTGAGATGACCTACCTGTGGGTGAAGTGGATCCACATCCTGGCCTCCACGCTGCTATTCGGCACGGGGCTGGGTATCGCGTTCTTCATGTGGCTGGCGCACCTGCGCGGCGATCCGCGCGTGATCGCATCCACCGCGCGCACGGTGGTCATCGCCGACACCTGTTTCACTGCGCCGGCCGTCATCGTGCAGCTGGCCACGGGCTGGTGGCTGACCCGATTGTTGGGCCTGCCACTGGATGTCTTCTGGGTTAAGGCGGCACTGATGCTGTTTTTCGTGATCGGCGTGTGCTGGCTGCCGGTGCTGTGGCTGCAGATCCGTGCACGTGATCTGGCCCTGCAGGCGGTGGCAGCATCGCAGCCGCTGCCGCCGGCTTACTACCACGCGATGCGCTGGTGGTTCTGGCTCGGCTGGCCTGCCTTCATCAGCGTGATCGCGATCTTCTGGCTGATGGTGATGAAACCGGCCTGAGGGCCGCAGGCTTCAGTCCTCGCCGATATCCTCGTTCCACACCTCGGGATTGGCGCGGATGTAGTCGCCCAGCAGATCGATGCATTCCCGGTTCTGCAGATCGATGACATTGACGCCGGCTTCGCGGAGCCAGTCGATGCCGCCCTGGAAATTCACCGATTCGCCCACCACCACGGTGCCGATGTTGAACTGGCGCACCAGTCCGCTGCAGTACCAGCAGGGTGCGAGCGTGGTGACCATGATGGTGTCCTGGTAGCGCCGCTGGCGGCCTGCCTTGCGGAAGGCATCGGTCTCGCCGTGCACGGAAGGATCGCCTTCCTGCACGCGGCGGTTGTGGCCGCAGCCCAGCAATCGCCCATCGTCGCGGTACAGCGCGGCCCCGATCGGAATGCCACCTTCGGCCAGGCCTAGGCGCGCTTCGGCGATGGCGGTTTCGAGGAGGGCGCGGTAGTCGGGCACGTGGCTCATGAAGGGGTCGTCGTCGGCATGCAGCGTGACGCTGCTCAAGAATCCAGCATCACACATCCCCGAATGTGATGCCACTCACGGCGCGCATGATGCGTGCGCACTACAACGCCTCACGCGCGCGCGGCGCGCATCCGCATGACGATGGAGTGGGGGAGTGGACATGGAGACGCGAGCGGCGAAGGGTCGCAGGTGGGCGATCATCGTGGTGGCGATGCTGGGTCTTGCCGGGATGGGTAACGTCCGCGCGCAGACCATCGAACAGGGGCTACTGCAACTGGAGTGGGGCGATCCCGCGCGGCCGGCTCCCGGACAGGCACGCCTGCAACCCCGCTTCAACGCGCATCTGGTGAAGGACGATGGCAGCCGCATCGTGCTTGACGCGGCGCAGGCACGCCTGGCAGCAGGCGATCTGTATGTGCTGGCCAATCGCCGCGTGGCGGTGGCGTTCGCGGCACAGGGGCGCGTGATGTCGTCGGCGCCGGCCATCCAGGCCATCGTGCCGGCGGATCGGGTCACGCAATCGGCGCCCGTGCATCCCGCCAACGCGCGCGTGATGGCTGCGGCGCCCGTGGGTGGCAACACGCGCTGGGTCACCCTGATGTGCAAGTTCAGCGACATCGATGCCGAGCAGAAGAACAAGGCGTTCTTCGATTCCCAGTACGGCGAGGCGGTCGGGCAGCTCGGCCACTACTGGCGCGAGGTGTCCTACAACAAGATCGACCTGACGGGCAGCAGTGCGTACGGCTGGTTCACGCTGCCGCAGCCGCGCAGCCATTACGTCACGCAGGAGAACGGAAAGGACAAGGCCGATCTCAAGAAGCTGTTCGCCGATTGCGGTGCGGCGGCGGACGCGACGGTGGATTTCAACAGCGTGCAGGGCGTGAACATGATGTTCAACGGCAATCTGGATGGCTATGCCTGGGGAGGCGGGAGCTGCGCGCCGCTGGAAGGCAGGACCAACTTCTGCACGCGCGTGACGTGGAATCCGCCCTGGTCCTTCAGCAACCTCGCGCCACTCGCGCACGAGATGGGCCACGGTTACGGCTTGCCGCATTCGGACAACTCCGACGGCGACGACGACACCTACGACAATCCGTGGGACGTGATGAGCGATGGCTGGGCCAATGCAGTGGGCGACGCCACGTACGGCACGCGCCCCAAGCACATCAACATGTTCCAGCGGCACCGGTTGAACTGGGTGGACACGGCGCGCCAGCGGGTGATCGCGCTGGGTGACCTGGCCACGCGCGACATCGCGCTGGACTATGCCCACCTGCCAACGTCCGGCGATGTGCAGATGCTGGTGCTGTCACTGTCGCCGCAGGCGGATCCGTACGCGACCATCGTCTACACGCTGGAGGCGCGCAGGCGTCAGGGTGCCTACGAGAATGCACTCGCCGGCGACGCCGTGATCATCCACAGGGTCGAGCGCTCGGGTACCGCGTACAGCGTCGATGCCGACGTGCCGGCGGCCAATCGCGCGAACAACGAAGGCTCCATGTTCAAGGTGGGCGAGCGCTGGGTTACGCCTGAAGGGTCGCATGTGGTCACCGTCAAGGCGCAGACGGCGACCGGCTTCGTGTTGACGATCGGTCCGCCGCGCGTCATGAGCAGTCCGCTGCCCGCACTGGTGAGGACGACGCCCGTGACGTCCTCATCCGCGTCATCCCCGGTCGTCGCGCCGGAGAGCGGCAGTGGCGTGCGCGCGATGCCACCTGCCCGTTGCAGTTCCGCGCGTACGGGCAACTCGCGCGCGGCGGTGTGCACACTGCGCGAGCGCTGAGCCGTAGGGGATCTCCCGACACGCTCCGGTATTCCCTGACGCGGCGCCAGTGCGCGGCGTTGTCCGCGAACACGATGAGGTTCGCGTTCGATTCCTGTACTGCATCTCAGTTCGGAACATCCGTGTCGCGAATGGGCGCATTGGCCGCGAAACCGGCTCAAGACCCGCGCAAGCCAGCCGACACCCCCCATGGCGGTGTCATGTCGGCCCGCCGATCGTGAGCGGGGTCGCGCGTGTTCAAACACCGATCGGCCGATGCACGGCAGATGAGCGTTCGGGCGCTCATCACCGGATGTGTATTGGCATTGGCAGGCATTCTTCCGGCCATTCCGCTGCGGGCGGAAACCGTCGTGCAAGGCATCCTGCAACTGCAGTGGGCGGACCCTCCGCGCGCGCTGCATGGCCGGGCGCTGGCAGCGCCGCAGCTGGACGTATGGCTGGAAACCGGTCCTGGCCAGCGCATGCCGCTGGATGTCGCGCAATCCCGGCGCGCGGCCGGCGACCTGTATGCGCTGGCGAACCGCCATGTCGCGGTGTCGTACCGGGCACCGGCCACGAAGGTGATGTCGTCCTCGTCTGCACGCGCCGTGATCGACACCATCGTGCCCACCGGACGGGTTCCGCAACGGGCGACATCGGTGGGTGCGGATGGCCGCGTGATGGCCGCGGCGCCCGTGCTCGGCGCGACGCGCTGGGTGACGCTGATGTGCAAGTTCGCCGACATCGAAAGCGAGCAGAAGCCGCGCGCCTATTTCCAGGAGCAGTACGGCAACGCGCCGGGCCAGCTGGGCCACTACTGGTCGGAGGTGTCCTACGGCCAGGTCAACCTTGCGGGAAGCACGGCGCACGGCTGGTACACCTTGCCGCAACCACGAGCCGCTTACCTGACCACCACCAACGGCAAGCAGAAGGCGCAGCTGTCCACGCTTTTCGCGGATTGCGCGGCGGCTGCGGATGCCGAGGTGGACTTCAGGAACATCCAGGGCGTCAACCTGATGTTCAACGGTGAACTGGATGGCAACGCGTGGGGCGGCGGCGCCTGTGCGACGCTCGACGGTGTGTACACCTGCACGCGGGTAACGTGGAGCCCACCCTGGTCGTTCGCCAACCTGGCGCCGCTTGCCCACGAGATGGGGCATGGCTACGGGTTGCCGCATTCCGACAATTCCGACGGTGACAGCGACACCTACGACAATCCGTGGGACCTGATGAGCGATGCCTGGCGCAACGCCACCAGTGATACGACCTACGGCCTGCTGCCCAAGCACATCAACATGTACCAGCGCGAGCGGCTGGGCTGGTTGCCGGCGTCGCGCAAGCGCACCATCGCCGCCGACAACCGCGAGACGCAGGAGTTCGTGCTGGATGCCGCCAGTCTGGTGCAGACGACCCATGCGCAAATGGTCGTGCTGGCCATGCCGTCGCAACCGGATCCGTACAAGACCGTGATCTACACGCTGGAAGCGCGGCGGCGCACCGGGACCTACGAGGCCAAGCTGGCCGGTGACGCGGTGATCATCCACAAGCTGGAGGATTACGGCATCGCCCACAGCGTCGACCGTGATGTTCCCGCCGCCACCCTGTCGAGCAATGAAGGCTCGATGCTGAAGGCGGGCGGTCGCTGGAACACGCCCGACGATCTGCATTGGGTCGAGGTGGTGTCGGCGACGGCGAATGGCTTTGTGGTGCGCGTCGGGCCACGACCGCGCTCGATGAGCTCGCCGGCGCCCGTGCTCGTGAGGCCGGCCATGGTCGCGGCTTCTTCGTCGCCGCCGGTCAGCCAGCCACCACGCGTGACGCCGGTGGCCGCCGCGGCCGACAGGGCCCGCAGGCGCGGCTGCGACGTCCTGCCCAGGGCCCTGCGCCTCCAGGCCGTGTGTGCGCTGATGGAGCGCTGAGCACGCAGGTCCGGGGTCGCCCGGCCTGCTTGGATACGGGGTGGATGCCCTGGGCGTGGGCTGGCCCGGCCGGTAGTGCGATAATCCGGTGATGAGCGAATCTCCCTACGAACGCGGCACCACCCATTTCGGCTTCCGCGATGTCGCCGCCAAGGACAAGCAGAAGCTGGTGGGCGAGGTCTTCACGTCGGTCGCCGGCAACTACGACCTGATGAACGACCTGATGAGCCTCGGCATCCATCGGGTGTGGAAGCGCTACTTCGTGGGCACCTGCCAGGTGAAGCGCGGCGACCGCGTGCTGGACCTCGCGGGTGGCACGGGCGACATCGCCGCATTGCTGAAGGACCGCGTCGGCGAGACCGGACAGATCGTGCTGGGCGACATCAATGCCGGCATGTTGTCGGTGGGCCGTGACCGCATGACCGACCGCGGCCTGGTCCAGGGCCTGGAGTACGTGCAGTGCAACGCCGAGGCATTGCCGTTTCCCGACGCCAGCTTCGACCTGGTGACCATTGCGTTCGGCCTGCGCAACGTCACCGACAAGGACGCCGCGCTGCGCGACATGCACCGCGTGCTGAAGGTCGGTGGCCAGGCGCGCGTGCTTGAGTTTTCCGAAGTCACGGTGGACTGGTTCAAGCCCGTGTACGACTTCCACTCGTTCAAGGTGTTGCCGAAACTGGGGAAACTGTTCGCGCAGGACGCGGACAGCTACCAGTACCTGGCCGAGAGCATCCGCAAACATCCGCCGCAGGCCGAACTGCAGGGCATGATGGATGCTGCGGGCTTCGCGAGGACGAGCTACAAGAACCTCTCCGCCGGCATCGTGGCCATCCATACCGGTTACAAGGTCTGAGCAGGCGCGCCGCATCCCGGCAGGACGGGCCGGTCCGCCGCGCGGCGCGGTAAACTTGGGACTTCCCCCGATCGCTGGAAGTCCCCTGATGCGTTCACTGGCTTTGCTGTTGTCCTGCGCCGCCGTGCTGGTGGCCGGTTGCTCCAAGGAACCTGAATCCGCCCCCGTGGCCGCCATGCCCAAGCCCGCCATCGAGAAGGCCGTCGACCGCGACGAGCATTCCTATGCCGAACCGCAGAAGGTCGCCATCGCCGACCTGGCGCTGGACATCGCCGTCGACTTCGATGCCAAGACCATCGGTGGTATCGCCACCTACACCCTGGACTGGAAGGACAAGGCCGCCACCCAGCTGGTGCTGGATACGCGCGACCTGACCATCGAGAAGGTCGAGGGCCTTCGACAGGCTCAGGCCGATCGGTCGGAAGAATGGGCGCCGCTGCAGTACGCGCTGGCCGCCAAGGATCCGGTGCTGGGCAGCAAGCTGACCATCGAGACGCCGGCGCGCAACGCCAAGGTCAAGGTCACCTACACGAGCTCGCCGGAGGCCTCCGGCCTGCAGTGGCTGACACCGGAAATGACCGAAGGCAAGCGGCTGCCCTTCATGTTCAGCCAGTCGCAGCAGATCCACGCGCGCAGCTGGGTGCCGCTGCAGGACACGCCGCAGGTGCGCTACACCTACAGCGCGCACGTGACCTCGCGTCCGGACGTGATGGTGCTGATGAGCGCCGACAACGATCCGGCCGCCGTGCGCGACGGCGACTACACCTTCAAGATGCCGCAGAAGATCCCGTCGTACCTGATGGCGATCGCCGCAGGCGACCTGGTCTTCAAGCCGATCTCCGCCCGCAGCGGCGTATGGGCCGAGCCGGCGATGGTCGACAAGGCCACGAAGGAGTTCGAAGACACCGAAAAGATGATCGCCACCACCGAGCAGCTGTACGGCCCCTACCGTTGGGACCGCTACGACATGCTGGTGCTGCCGCCGTCGTTCCCGTACGGCGGCATGGAAAACCCGCGCCTGAGCTTCATCACGCCCACCGTGATCGTCGGCGACAAGACGCTGGTCTC
The DNA here is from genome assembly GCF_014852005.1 of Pseudoxanthomonas sp. PXM03. Classification (GTDB taxonomy): domain Bacteria; phylum Pseudomonadota; class Gammaproteobacteria; order Xanthomonadales; family Xanthomonadaceae; genus Pseudoxanthomonas_A. The sequence goes on from NZ_JACVAU010000001.1 coordinate 474,380, forward strand.
GCTGATCGCGCATGAGCTGGCGCACAGCTGGTCGGGCAACCTGGTGACGTTCTCCAGCGCCAAGCACGGCTGGTTGAATGAGGGCTTCACCAGTTACGTGGAGAACCGCATCGTCGAATCCCTGTATGGCAAGGAACAGGCCAGCATGGAATACGCGATCGCGCGCAACAGCCTGAAGAAGGAAATCGGCACGATGCCGGAGGCCACCCAGGCGCTGGCGGTGAAGCCGGGCACGAAGCTGGATGCCGACGACGCGCTCAGCGCCGTGTCCTACGACAAGGGCGCCTGGTTCCTGCAGATGCTGGAGGAGCGTTTCGGCCGGCAGGAATTCGACGCCTTCCTGCGCGGCTACTTCGACCACTTCGCTTTCCAGAGCATCACCACTGAACAGTTCCTGGACTATGCGAAGAAGAACCTGTTCGACAAGCATCCGAACCTGGTCAGCGATGCCGAGATCCAGGAATGGATCTATGCGCCGGGCATTCCGGCGCGCGCTCCGCAGGTGCAGTCTCGCGGCTTCTCCAGCACCGACACCGCACGCATCGCTTGGCAGGGAAGCGGCCAGTTGCCGAACCCGCAGGTCACCGGCACCTGGATCACCCAGCAGTGGGTGCACTTCATCGAGGGCATGGGTGACAAGCTGACCGTGGAGCAGCTCAAGCAGCTCGACGACGCGTATCACTTCACGGGCACCGCCAATGGCGAGATCGCGATGCGCTGGTATCCGCTGACGATCCGCAGCGGCTACGTGGATGCGCGTCCGGAGATCGCCAGGTTCATCGAGCGCGTCGGCCGCCGCAAGCTGATCATGCCGATCTACGAAGAACTGGCGAAGACGCCGGATGGCCTGGCCTTCGCACGCGAGAGCTTCGCGCGCGCCAGGCCGGGCTACCACCCGATCACGACGGGTTCGGTCGAGGCGACGCTGGCGAAGGCACCGGCGGGCCCGTAAGGCATGCCGCTCCGCCTGACCCGCGCACGGACGGTCGCCCTGGGGGCGGCCGTTTTTGTCTGTGCACTGGTGGCGTGGGCATGGCGGGACCCGATGGCGCCGCTGCGTGCCGTCATGGCCGTGCAGGGAGCGTGGGTCGGGCTGTCCGAGAAACGCATCGTCATCGGCGACCACCGCTGGGCCTACGACGAGCGCGAAGCGGCGTCGGACGATGCCCCGACGGTGGTCATGGTGCATGGCTTCACCGGCAGCAAGGAGAACTGGTATCCACTCGCGGCGCGGCTGCGCGGCCGGTACCGGCTCGTCATCCCCGACCTGCCGGGCTGGGGCGAGAGCCAGCGTGTCGCCGGGGCCGACTACGGATTCTCCGCGCAGGCCGGGAGGCTGGCGGCGTTCCTTGCGCAGGTCCGGCGCGATGGCAGCCCGATCGTGCTGCTCGGCCATTCGATGGGCGGCGGCATCGTGGCGATCACGTCGGCCCGGCATCCGGAACTCGTCGCACGCGTGGGCCTCATCGATGCGGCAGGCGTGCGGTTCGCCGACAACCGCTTCGGCATCGAGGTGCTGGCCGGGCAGAATCCGTTTGCCGTCCACGATGCCGCGTCGCTGCAGCGCTACCTCGATACCGTCTTCCACGATCGCGGCGTGCAGCCGTCCATCCCGTGGCCGGCATCGCGGGCGGTGATCGACTGGCGTATCGCGCAGGCGCCATTCGAGCAGCAGGTGCTGGACCGCATCGGCCGCAGCAACGAACGTTTCCTGCCCGGCGAAGCGGCTGCGGCGATCCGCCAGCCGGCGCTGCTGCTGTGGTGCCGGCAGGACCGCGTGATCGATCCCAGCGCGATGGCGCTGTATGCCGCGAAGATGCCGCAGGCCATGCAGGTTTCACTCGATGGTTGCGGCCACATGTCCATCATGGAAAAACCCGACGAGGTGGCGGCCGCAGTCGCCCTGTTGATCCAGCGAGGCGTACCCCGATGAAGAAGCACGCAATGAAGTCCTTCCTGCTGGCGATCGCCTGCCTGGCCGTCTCGGCCTGCGGCGATCGCGAAGCCGAACGCGCTGCCGCTGCTGCCGCGCAGGCCGCCGCCGTCGAGCAGCAGGCGGCCGAACTGGCGAAGAAATACGACAGCGCCGTGGCCTCCAGCGACTGGGACATGGCGCGCATCCACGGCGTGGCGCTGCTCGACCAGTATCCGCAGAGCGAGGCGGCTGCCCGCATCGGCCCGGGCCTGGATGACGTGAAGGGAAAGGCTGAAGCCGCGCGCGAGCAGCGCCGGATGGAAGCCCTGTGGGACTACTCGCAGGTAGGCACCGACGGCGGCACGCAGCGTTCGGCCGCGCTGCTGAGCAAGGAGCCGGTGGATGTGGACGGCAACGGGGCCAAGCCGGTGCAACTGGTGTTCCGCGATCATCCCACCTGGAAGCGCAGCAGCTACCTGGTGCTGCAGGCGAGCGACTTCGCCCGGGCCTGCTACAGCCGCTGCCAGGTGTCCGTGGTCGCCGATGGCGCGGTACCCCGACGCATGTCGGCCAACCGTCCGGATACCGATGAAGCCACCGCGATGTTCATCGACGACGAGAAGGCCCTGTGGCGGCTCGCGCGCAAGACGAAGGTGCTGGAGATCGAGTTCACGGTGAAGGATGGCAGCACGCACAAGGCCGTGTTCGAAACGGGCGGCCTGGACGGCAGCCAGATGCCGGGATGGGATTGAGGCCGACGGCGCTACGCCACCACCCGGTTGCGCCCCGTCGCCTTGGCGCGATAGAGCGCCACGTCGGCCTGGCTGAGTAGCCGTTCCAGCGCGTCGGCGCTCTCAGGACGGGAGGGAGCGGACACGCCGACGCTTACCGTGATGTCGAGGATGCGCCCGTCGTCCAGCGGCATGGGTTCGCCTGCGAGTTCGCGCAGGCGCTCGGCCACGGCGATGGCCGACACCGCGTCGACGCCCGGCAGCAGGACGGCGAATTCCTCGCCCCCCAGACGGCCGAACAGGCCGTCTTCTCGCAGGTGCGAGCGCATCCGTTGCGCGAACGTCACCAGCACGGTGTCGCCCGCGGCGTGTCCGTGGCGATCGTTGACCGACTTGAAGTGGTCGATGTCCAGCATCATCGCGGCAACGGGTTGGCCGTGCCGGTGGGCGTGCGCGATCAGGTCGCCGCCGCGGCGCAGGAAGGCGCGGCGGTTCAATGCGCTGGTCAGCGCGTCGTGGTCGGCGGTGTGGTTGAGGGTGGCGAGCAGGCGGTTGCGCATCGCGTTGACGCTGGCGACCGTGAGGGGTGCCACGGCCAGCAGGGCCATGCCCATGCGCAATGAAATGACCGGCTGCACGCTGGTCTCCTGCAGTTGCAGATCGATCAGGCCCGTCGCGATCGCGATCAATGTCCACATGCACAGCAATGCCGTGATCACCGCCGTGGTGAACAGCCGATACGCCAACGCGCACCACAGCAATGCCGGTACGGGAAACGCGATGGCGCCGGGGCCGCCGATGGCCACGCCCAGCAGGATCGTCAGCGCCAGCGCGACCAGCGGCATCAGCAGCAGGGGCCGCTGGCGTGCGCGGTCCAGTCCGTCGCGGAGTTCGCGAAGCCCTTGCCCGGGCGCGGGAGCCAGCAGGACGACCGGCAGGACGGTGACGTAGCTGACCAGTTCGGCGGAAAACCAGAAGCCGCTGGCGGTCAGGAAGCCCATCCGCATCATCGCGTGCGAGGTCAGGCTGCCCACCAGGCTCGCGCCCACCGCCGCCGTTGCCGAGACCGCCAGCACCCACAGCATGGACAGCGGATGCTGCAGGCGGAGGTCTTCCTCGCGGATGTGCCGGAACACGAGATACCCGGCCAGTACGCCCGCCAGGTTTGCCGCCGTCAGGCGCAGGGTGGTGGGCAGCGAAGTGCCGGTGAGCAGGTCCGCCGCGACATAGCCCAGCGCTGCCGCAGCCCAGCCGGCGGGTGATGCAAGCGCCGGACGGCGCGCGAACAGCCCCAACAGCAATGCATTGGTCAGCCAGAACGCGGCCAGCTGCTTCTCGGGACGGGTCAGGATGCCGAGGCCGCTGGCAAGGAAGACCACCACGGCGACCAGCAGGGCCTGGCATGACAACCGACGGAACAGGGCGATGGCGGGCACGGGATCGCTTGGATCCCGTGGAATGGGTTGGCGTTGCTGCCCGACCATGCTGCCCCTGCCTGATTGCTGACGGCGCGGAGACCGGCGCCAGCGCCATCCCCCGGTCTTACCTTACGCATTGCGCATCGGCAGCGCGAGTGTGCCGATGGGCCGGAGGCGTGTCAGCCGCAGCCAAGGCCCCGGCGGGAAGCGGGGCTGCGCTGGTTGCGGTTACAGCGAATAGCCGAACTGCTGCTTGAACTGTTCGTTGAACTCGTCGTAGTCGAAGCGCTGGTTCTGGGTGCCCGGGTGCTCGACTTTCAAGGCCCCCATCAGGTTGCCCATGCGGCCGATGGTCAGCCAGTCGTAGCCCTTCTCGATGCCGAAGATCAGGCCGGCGCGGAAGGCGTCGCCACAGCCGGTGGGGTCGGTCACGCGGCGCTCGTGCGCCGGCGGGATGTCGTAGGTCTTGTCCGGCGTATGGATCTGCGAGCCGTGCGGGCCGCGGGTGGTGATGTAGGCCTTCACGCGCTTGACGATGTCGGCCTCGTTCCAGCCGGTGCGTTCCTGCAGCAGGTTGGACTCGTAATCGTTGACGGTCACATAGTCCGCCAGTTCGATGAAGTTGCGCAGTTCCTCACCGTTGAACAGCGGCATGGCCTGACCCGGGTCGAAAATGAAGGGAATCCCGCCTTCCGCGAACTCGGCCGCGTTCTGGATCATGCCCTCGCGTCCGTCCGGGCTGACGATACCGAACGTCACCCCGGCCACGTCCTTCACGTGGTTCTCGTAGCTGCGCATCATCGCGCCCGGATGGAAGGCGGTGATCTGGTTGTTGTCGTGATCGGTGGTGATGAACGCCTGCGGGGTGAACAGCTCGTCGATCACCTTCACCTTCTCCAGCCGGATGCCCTGCTCGGTGAAGTGCTCGCGATACGGGCCGAAATCCTGCCCCACCGTGGCCATCGGGATCGGATCCCCGCCCAGCAGCTTCAGGTTGTAGGCGATGTTGCCCGCACAGCCACCGAACTCGCGGCGCATGCGCGGCACCAGGAACGACACGTTCAGGATGTGCACCTTGTCCGGCAGGATGTGGTTCTTGAACTGGTCCGGGAACACCATGATGGTGTCGTAGGCAAGGGAACCACAGATCAGTGCGGACATCGGCAGACTCGGTTGGAGGCGGATGCGGCCGTCCCGGGCCGCAGGAAAATCGGGACGTGCGCCCCATTCCCGGTGCGCCGGTGCGAAGGTTACCGGCTGGGGCCGGTGCCGACCAGCCTTGATCCGGCGCTGCCGGCCGCGCGGTCGCCAGGACCATGCGTGCGGGCGGACGCAGCGAACAGCGGTTTTCCCCGTGTATTCACGAGATTTTTCCTTGCCCGCACCATGCCGGATTGTTAGGCTAGCTGACTTCGTTTTTTGCCCAAAAAATCGCCATTTCAAGGCGATCCGCCCCCAGCAGGAACCCGTCCCCCGATGTTCAAGAAGCTCCGCGGCATGTTCTCCAACGACCTGTCCATCGACCTGGGCACGGCCAATACCCTGATCTACGTGCGCGGGCAGGGCATCGTGCTGAACGAACCCTCGGTCGTGGCGGTGCGCCAGGACCGTGCCATCGGCGGTTCGCGCTCGGTCGCGGCGGTCGGCGCGGAGGCCAAGCAGATGCTCGGCCGTACCCCGGGCCACATCACCACCATCCGCCCGATGAAGGATGGCGTGATCGCCGACTTCACCTACACCGAGGCGATGCTGAAGTACTTCATCAAGAAGGTGCACAAGTCGCGCTTCCTGCGCCCCAGCCCGCGCGTGCTGGTGTGCGTGCCGGCAGGCTCCACCCAGGTGGAGCGCCGCGCCATCAAGGAATCGGCCGAAGAGGCCGGCGCGCGTGACGTCTACCTGATCGAGGAGCCCATGGCGGCGGCGATCGGTGCCGGCATGCCGGTGACCGAGGCGCGCGGTTCGATGGTCATCGACATCGGCGGCGGCACCACCGAGGTAGCGGTGATCTCGCTGAACGGCATCGTCTATTCGCAGTCGGTCCGCATCGGCGGCGACCGCTTCGACGAGTTCATCACCAACTACGTGCGCCGCAACCACGGCATGCTGATCGGTGAGGCCACCGCCGAGCGCATCAAGCTGGAGATCGGCTGCGCCTACCCGCAGGCCGAGGTGCAGGAGATGGAGATCTCCGGCCGCAACCTCGCCGAGGGCGTGCCGAAGATGATCAAGATCAACTCCAACGAAGTGCTGGAAGCCCTGCACGAGCCGCTGTCCGGCATCGTCAGCGCGGTCAAGCTGGCGCTGGAGCAGACCCCGCCGGAACTGTGCGCCGACGTCGCCGAGCGCGGCATCGTGCTGACCGGCGGCGGTGCCCTGCTGCGCGACCTCGACCGCCTGATCAGCGAGGAGACCGGCCTGCACGTGCAGGTGGCCGACGATCCGTTGACCTGCGTGGCCCGCGGTGGCGGTCGTGCGCTGGAGCTGGTGGACATGCACGGCAACGAGTTCTTCGCGCCGGAATGAAGAACGGAAAGGGGAACCGGGAGTCGGGGATGGGCATGTCGCCCGTCCGTGTTCCTGGTTTTCCCGACCCGCGTCCGCTTCCGCAGCCGTTGCCGGAGGCGCACGATTCGAGACGCCGTCCACGCGCGTTTTCCCATTCCCGAGTCCCCCTTCCCGACGCCCGGCCCTGATGCCTTCCTACGCCGGTCCCCCCGTTGCCTCCCGCCCCGGTGAAGTCGCCAGTACGCTCCGGTTGCTGGGCTATCTGGCGCTGACCATTGCGCTGGTGATCCTGGACCATCGTGGTGGCTGGCTGTCGCAGGTGCGTGCGCAGGCCAACGTGGTCACGCAGCCGTTGTGGTGGCTGGCTGGCCTGCCCGGCCGCGTGACCACCCGCGTACAGGACGATGCCGCGACGCGCAGCGGGCTGCAGGAAGAGAACGCGCGCCTGCGCAACGATGCGCTGGTCGCCAACGCCCGGCTCGCCCGCCTGCAAACGGCGGCGGCCGACAACGCGCAGTTGCGCGCGCTGCTGGGCGTGAAGACATCCCGCGGACTGGACGTGCAACTGGCCCCCATCCTGGACATCGACCTGGCACCCGGCCGCCAGCGCCTGGTGCTGGATGCGGGCAGCCGCGCGGGAGCTACCGTCGGCCAGTCGGTGATCGACGCGGGCGGCCTGATGGGCCAGATCATCGAGACCACGCCTGCCCATGCCACCGTGCTGCTGTTGACCGACCCCGACCACGCGGTGCCGGTGGTGATCGCGCGCAACGGCGTGCGGCTGATCGTCTATGGGCGCGGCCGCAGCGATCTGCTGGAACTGGCCGATGTGCCGCTGAACAGTGGCGCGCAGGTGGGTGATCTGCTGGTGACCTCCGGCCTAGGTGGCCGCTTTCCGGCCGGGTTCCCGGTCGGCACGATTTCGGCCCTGCGACCGGATGACAGCCACGCGTTCCTGATCGGCGACGTCACGCCGGCCGCACGCCTGGACCGCGGCCGCGACGTGCTGCTGCTGAAGTCCGCACCGCCACAGCCGTTGCCGCCGGCCGATCCGGCGCGGTTCCTGCCTGAAGCGTCGTTGCCCGTGGAAGGCGCGACACAGCCGGAAGACGCGCCCGCGTCCGCACCCGCGACCCAAAGCCCCTCTCCCGCCGGGAGCGGGGTTGGGGTGAGGGGCAACGAAGGCAGTGTGGGCGCCGCTGAACAAGCGGCCACCGCGCCCGCGACGGTTTCCTCGCAGGCTACGAACGCTGCGAACGTCCCGACCCTCACCCCAACCCCTCTCCCGGGGGGAGAGGGGCTCAACGCACGCGCCCGACGCACTGAACCTCCGCCGCAGGAGCCGCAACGATGAGTCGCTCGCGCGCGGGCTGGCTGATGCCGGTGAGCATTGTCATCGCCCTGCTGCTGGGCCTGCTGCCGTTGCCCGACCTGCTGCAGCCGCTGCGTCCCTACTGGCTGGCGCTGATCGTGGCCTACTGGGTGATCGAGGCACCGGACAGCGCCGGCCTCGGTTTCGCCGTCGCCATCGGCCTGGTCGCCGACCTGATGTTCGGGACCCTGCTGGGCGAACAGGCGCTGCGCCTGCTCATCATGGCGTTCATCCTGCAGCGCTTCCGCGCGCGGTTGCGTTTCTTCCCGATGTCGCAGCAGGCGCTGGCCATCGGTGGCCTGCTGCTCAACGATCGCATCGTGACCACGGTGGTGCATCTGGCGCTGGGCGAACCGACGCTTCCGTGGGAATACTGGTGGGCGCCGCTGCTGGGCATGTTGCTGTGGCCGCCGCTGTTCGTGCTGATGGACGCGCTGCGGCTGGGTCGCCGCAAGCGGGGCTGAGCGATGATCGGGCCGCGCCGGCGCAGCAAGAACCCGCATGCCGAAGCCGACCAGTTCCGTCGGCGTGCGGTGACGGGCTTCGTGGTGGTGGCGCTGTGCCTGATCGGCCTGGGCGCCTGGTACTTCAAGCTGCAGGTGGTCGACCATGACGACTACGCCACGCGCTCGGAAGCCAACCGCATCCGTCCGCGCCCCGTCGTGCCCGGCCGCGGCGCCATCTACGACCGCAACGGACTGCTGCTGGCGGAAAACGTGCCGGCGTTCCGGCTCGACGTCACCCCGGACAAGGTGAAGGAACCGGCGAAGCTGGTGGCCGAGCTCGGCAGGATCATCGAACTCTCGCCCGAAGACATCGAACGCTTCGAGGCCACCCGCAAGACCACGCGCGGGTTCCGCCCGATCACGCTCAAGCTGCGTGTGGGCGAGGAGGAAATGGCGCGCTTTGCGGTGGACCGCTGGCGTTATCCGGGCGTCGAACTGGTGCCGTACCTGACCCGGCGCTATCCCTACGGCGACCTGTTCGCGCACATCGTCGGCTATGTCGGTCGCGTGGACGAGAAGGACCTCGAGCAACTCGGCGAGATCAATTCCGCGCTGACCCACATCGGCAAGACCGGCCTGGAGCGCTACTACGACGAGCAGTTGCGCGGGAAGATCGGCTACGAGAAGGTCGAGACCAACGTGGAAGGGCGCGCGCTGCGCGTGGTCGGCCGCGTGCCGGCGCAGGCGGGCACCGACCTGCGGCTGAGCGTGGACGCGACGCTGCAGCAGGCCATCGTCGATTCGTTCGGCGAGCTGGAAGGGTCGGCCATCGCGGTCGATCCGCGCACGGGCGAGGTGCTGGCGATGGTCAGCCTGCCCAGCTACGACCCCAACCTGTTCGTCAACGGCATCTCCAGCAAGGACTTCAGGGCGCTCAACGAGAATCCGTCGCGGCCGCAGTTCAACCGGCTGGTGCTGGGCGGCGTGGCGCCGGGTTCCACGCTGAAGCCGCTGATCGCGCTGGCCGGCCTGGACAGCGGCAAGCGCAAGCCGGAGGACACCGTGGTCTCCACGGGCATGTTCTACCTGCCGGGTACGAGTCGCGGCTGGGGCGACGCGAGCCGGCGCGGCCACGGGGTGACCGATCTGCGCAAGTCGATCTCGCAATCCGTCAATACGTACTACTACCGTCTCGCGCTGGATCTGGGCATCGAACAGTTCGACCAGTACATGGAGCATTACGGGTTCGGCGAACCCACGGGCATCGACCTGCGTGGCGAGATCGGCGGGATCCTGCCGTCGCCGCAGGCCAAGCTCAAGGCGCGCAAGGAGCGCTGGTATCCGGGCGACACGGTGAACGTCGCCATCGGGCAGGGCGACTGGAAGGTCACGCCGTTGCAACTGGTGCGGGCCACGGCCGGCATCGCCAGCGGGCAGATGCGGCGCCCGCACCTGGTCAGACAGACGCGCGTGGGCTTCGATCGGCCATGGGAACCGACGCCGCAGCCTGCGCCCATCGCCATCAGTCCCAACCCGGCGAACGTGGAAGTGGTGCGGCTCGGCATGCAGGACACCATGCAGCCGGGCGGCACGGGCTGGCGCGTGGCACAGGGCGCGTCGTACCTCATGGCCGGCAAGACCGGTACCGCGCAGGTGATCAGCCGTCGCGGTACCGCCGCCGTCGATCCGCGCAGCCTGCCGATGCACCTGCGCCATCGCTCGCTGTTCGTCGGCTTCGCACCGGCCGACAACCCCACGATCGCCATCGCCATCGCGGTGGAAGGTGGCGGTTACGGCGGCAGCACGGCGGGACCGATGGCGCGCAAGATCTTCGATGCGTACCTGCTGGGGAAGATGCCGGAGAAGGAAGCGGTGGAGGGCGGGGAACCGGGAACGGGGAACGGCAATGCTTCACCGAGCCCACCCGTGCCGCAGGCCACGCCCGCGGTGCCCACTTCACCGGTGTCGCCGCCGACGGGAGCGCCCGCTCAAAGCCCCTCTCCCCGTGGGGGAGGGGTTGGGGTGAGGGTTGGCGAAGACCGGATGGATGGAGACCCTCATGGGGTGGCCGCGCTCGCACCCGTTCTTTCGCGCATGCACGCCGCAGCGCCTGTCCCGACCCTCACCCCAACCCCTCTCCCGAGGGGAGAGGGGCTTGAGGCGGCGTCGACGGAAAGGCGTCCAGCATGACCGACCTGCTGCGCTGGGGCTTCGACCTGCTGCGCCATCTGCTGCGCACGCTCGATTGGCCGTTGCTGGGAGCGCTGGTCGCCTTGATGGCGATCGGCCTGGCGGTGCTGTACAGCGCCGGCGGCGAAGCGCTGGGTGCGCGCCTGATGCTGGCGCAGGGCGTGCGCTTCGGCGTCGGCCTGGCCGCCATGTGGGCACTGTCGCGCGTCACGCCGGTGCGGTTGCGCGCGTGGACACCCGGCGTGTTCGCGGTGGCGCTGGTGCCGCTGGTGCTGGTGCTGTTCATCGGCACGGGCAAGCACGGTGCGCACTGGATCGACCTGAAGGTCTTCTACCTGCAGCCCTCCGAACTGTTGAAGATCGCGTTGCCGATGATGCTGGCGTGGTACCTGCATCGCGAGCCGCTGCCACCGGGCTGGCGAACGACCTTCGTGTCGGCGCTGCTGATCGGGTTGCCGACCGGCCTGATCCTGATGCAGCCGGACTTCGGCACGGCGATGCTGGTCGCTGCGAGCGGTGTATTCGGCCTGTACCTCGCGGGGCTGTCGTGGTGGTGGTTCATCACGGCGGGCGTACTGGGCGGCACGGCGGTGGGCCTGGTGATGTTCGCGCCGATCTCGTGGTTCTCGTTCCTGCGCGAGTACCAGCAGAACCGCATCCTGACCTTCCGCGACCCCGAGAACGATCCGCTCGGCGCGGGCTGGAACATCCTGCAGTCGAAGATCGCGATCGGCGGCGGCGGCTGGACCGGCAAGGGCTGGGGGCAGGGCTCGCAGTCGCACCTGGATTACCTGCCGGAGCACACCACCGACTTCATCTTTTCGGTGCTGTCCGAAGAGTTCGGCTGGGCCGGCGTGGCCACGGTGCTGGCGCTCTATCTGTTCGTGGTGGGGCGCTGCCTGTGGATTGCGATGGACGCGCGCGACACGTATTCGCGCCTGCTCGCCGGCACGCTGGGGATGGCGCTGTTCGTCTACGTCATCGTCAACGGCGGCATGGTGTCCGGCCTGTTGCCTGTGGTCGGCGTGCCGATGCCGCTGCTGAGTTACGGTGGCACGTCTGCGGTATCGCTGCTCGCGGGCCTGGGACTGGTGATGGCGGTGCGCGCGCACCGGCCCGTGCACGGGTATTGATGCCGCATCACGACGTGCTCTGTTCACCCTGCCCGCAAAATCGCGTGCTACCCTCGCGCCGATGATGCGACACGCACTTTCCTCTCTGCTGGTGCTGGGCCTTGCGTCCTGCGCCACACCGCAACCGCCGCCGGCTTCTTCGGCGACTCCCTCCGCTCCTGCTCCGACGACGCCCGCCGAAACCTCGATCGAGCGCGTCGCCGAGGTGCCCGCCGAGGTGCTGAAGCCGGTCGACTTTCCCACCGCGCGCGCGCAGTTCGTGCGCGATACCGCGGCGAAGTACGGCATCGCACCCGCCGAGATCGAGGCCACGCTGGCCAAGGCGCAGTTCCTGGACAGCGTGGTGGCCGCGATGTCGCGTCCCGCCGAGCGGGTGAAGCCGTGGAGCGAGTACCGCGTCGGCTTCCTTACGCAGGCGCGCATCGATGGTGGCCGCACGTTCATCGCCGAGCACCGCGATGAACTGGCCCGCGTCGAACAGCAATACGGCGTGCCCGCCGAAGTGATCGTGTCGATCATCGGCGTGGAGACCAACTACGGCGGCTTCACCGGTCGCCACAAGGTGCTGGATGCGCTGTACACACTGGCATTCCGTTATCCGCGCAGCGGCAATCCCGAGCGCGCGGCCTACGAACACCGTCGCGAGCAGTTCTTCCGCGACGAACTGGCGCAGCTGTTCGCGCTGGGTCGCGAGGAGAAGCTCGACATCGCCTCGCTGACCGGCAGCTATGCCGGCGCGATGGGGCTGGGCCAGTTCATGCCATCCAGCTACCGCGAGTTCGCGGTGGATGGCAACGGCGACGGTCGCCGCGACTTGTTCACCACGTATCCGGACATTTTCGCGTCCATCGCCAACTACTTCCGCAAGAAGGGCGGCGAACGCGGCGGCTGGGTGCCGGGCGGTGCGGTGGTCGCACGTGCGCAGTTGCAGCCGGGCTTCGCCGAGTTCAATCCGGAAACGTGGACGCCCGACTACACGCTGGCGCAGCTGGCGGAGAAGGGCTATCGCCCGCTCGATCCCGTCGCCCCCGACGCCACCGCCACGCTGGTACAGCTGGATGGCGCCGACGGCAAGCAGTACTGGCTGGGCTTCCAGAACTACTACGCGATCACGCGCTACAACAATTCGAAGATGTACGCGATGGCCGTGCACCAGCTGTCGCAGGCCATCGCGGGCCGCGAGATCCCGTCGGCATGAAGTGGCTGGCATTGCCCGTGCTGGCAGTGGCCCTGGCCGCGTGCGGCACGGCGCCGAAGAAGTCCCCGTCGCCTTCCGCAACCGGCGGTGCGGTCCGGCCGTCGCCGACGGCGCCTTCGCCCACCGTCGCCGGCAAGGACTGCTCGCGTTACGCCCCGGCCCGGGAAAACCTGGCCACGCGCGGCGACTACACCGCAGGCGGTCTCTACAAGCCGGGCGTGTCGGATACCACGCCGGACCATGTGCCGGACCTGGACTGCATCCGCGAACCCGTCGTCACCGCCGAGGCGCGCTCGCGCGTGGGCAACAAGTCGCCCTACTCGGTGCTCGGCAAGCAGTACCGGGTGCTCGACCGCGTCGATGGCTACGTGGAGCAGGGCACGGCGTCGTACTACGGCAACAAGTTCCACGGCCGCCGCACCTCCAACCAGGAGGTGTACGACATGTACGCCTACAGCGCGGCGCACAAGTCGCTGCCGCTACCCAGCTTCGCCCGCGTCACCAACCTGGACAACGGCAAGTCGGTGGTGGTGCGGGTGAACGATCGCGGGCCGTTTCACGAAGGCCGCGTGATCGACCTCAGCTATGCAGCGGCCGTGCGCCTGGGCATCACCCAGCGCGGCACCGGACGTGTCGAGGTGCGCGCACTGACGCCGGACGACAGCACGCTGGCCACCGCGCCCGCGCCTTCCGCGATGGATCATCTGGTCGGACGTTTGCCGCAGGACACCGCGCGCTACCACGTGCCTGCCAAGCCGGGTGATGCGCCGAGTGCGGCCGGCTTCGAAGCGTGGATGAAGGCCAACGGCGTGCGCGTGGCGTCCGGCAAGCCCGGGGCATCGGTGGCATCCCCGGTTTCCAGCGTCGCGTCGCCGCCGCAGCCGGTACAGGCCGCGACAGCGCCGGCTGGTGCCGCCGCGGAATCGGCATCACCGCCCTCCGCTCTGCAACTGCAGGTCGCCAGCTTCTCAAGCCGCGACAACGCGGACCGGGCACTGGCACGCCTCGCGGCGGCCGGCATCGTCGATGCGCGGCTCAGCGACGTCCCCGGCCAGGGCCGCACGCTGTGGCGCCTGCGCGTGGGTGCACCCGATGTCGCCACGGCGGAAGTCCTCGCCGGCAGGATCGCGAGCCTGGGTTTCGGCCGCCCGCAGGTGGTCCGCGAGTAACCCTGCAAGCCGCCTGTTCGCCGGTTTTTACGTCTTTCCAACCCAACCCGCGGCCGGCCTCCCTACAATGATCGCCTTGAATCGTCAGGCCCACGGCCTCGCCAGGAGTTTTCCGCCGATGAAGTTCCGTTTCGTCCTTGCCGCGCTCGCGACCACCGCCATGGGCCTGGCCATCGCCCAGACCCCGGCGCCGACTCCGCAACCCGCCGCCGCACCGGCGTCCGCTGCCGTGGCCATCCCGCCCGCGCCCACGCCCACCGCTACTGCCTGGGTGCTGATGGACTACATCACCGGCCAGGTATTGGCGGGCGAGAACTACAACGAGCGCGTCGAACCGGCCAGCATCACCAAGGTCATGACCTCGTACGTGCTGGCGGCCGAACAGAAGAACGGCAAGATCAAGCCCACCGACCAGGTGATGATGAGCGAGCGCGCCTGGCGCGAGGGCGGCGCCGGCACCGATGGCAGCTACAGCGGGTTCGCCGTCAACAAGACCGCATCGCTGCTGGACATGGAGACCGGCATGGCTGTCCAGTCCGGCAACGACGCCGCCATTGCGCTGGCCGAACATGCCGCCGGCAGCCAGGAAGCCTTCGCGGCGCTGATGAACAACTACGCCGCGCAGATCGGCATGAAGGGTTCGCATTTCGCCAACGCGCATGGCCTGTCGGCACCGGAGCACTACTCCACTGCGTACGATCTGGCCCTGCTGGGGCGCGCGCTGATCCGCGAATACCCCGAGCAGTACGCCTTCAACAAGATCAAGGAGTTCACGGTCGGCGCCATCACCCAGCCGAACCGCAATCTGCTGCTGTGGCGCGACCCCAGCGTCGACGGCATCAAGACCGGCCACCATTCCGCTGCCGGCTACTGCCTGATGAGCTCGGCCAAGCGCGGCGACCAGCGCCTGATCGCGGTGGTGATGGGTTCCACGTCCGAGAAGCAGCGCGCCGACGACAGCCTGGCGCTGTTGAACTGGGGCTTCCGCTTCTACGAGACGCACCGCCTGTACGAGCCCGGCAAGGCCATCGCCACCCAGCGCGTGTGGAAGGGCAAGACCAAGGACGTGCAGCTGGGCGTGGCGCAGCCGATGCTGGTCAGCGTCCCGCGCGGCCGCTACGACGACCTGAAGCCGACCATGGACGTGCCGAAGACACTGGTGGCACCGATCACCGCAGGCCAGGCCATCGGCACGGTGAAGGTCACGCTGGACGGCAAGGTGGTCGCGCAGTCGCCGCTGGTGGCGATCACCGCCATCGAGGAAGCCGGCTTCTTCAAGCGCCTGTGGGACGCCTTCTGGATGTGGTGGGAGTCGGAGTGATCCGCCACGCGCCATGACGACGAAGAAGCCGGCGGAAGCCGGCTTCTTCATTTCCCGCTCAGCGCATGCCCGCGGCGATCAAGCCTATCGCCAGGATGGCCAGCGGGATGGCCAGCAGATTAAGGCGGCTCAGACGTTCGCCGAAACCGAGCATGCCCACCAGCGTGCCCAGCAGCACCACGCCGATGTTCATCATCGAGAACACCACCGCCGGGTTCTCCGGCAATGCGCGGTGGGCCTTCACGTAGAACAGGATGTTGGCGAAGTTCAGTGTGCCCAGCAGCAGGCCGCTGGCAAGCGCAGCACCGGTCAGCGCGATCCGCCCACGCCAGGCACGCAGCATCTGCACGGCCAGCATCACCACGAAAGCCGCGACGAAAGCCACCTGCAGCGAGGCGGCAAAGGGCGTGCCCGCGGCGGAAAGACGCTTCAACAGCACGTCGACGCTCGCATAGCCCATCAGTACGAGCAGCGGCAACGCCCAGCCGGTCCAGCCCGCGTCTGCATCGTTGGCCGGCCCGTGTCGCGGGCGCAGCACCAGCATGGCGATGGCCACCACGCCGAGGACGAGGCCGATGATCCTCAGGCTGTCCACGCGTTCGCCGAACCACAGGAACGCCGCCAGCAGCGACAGCACCAGCGACATCCGTTGCGCCACGTCGGTGCGCACGATGCCCGCGGCGCGCACGGACGCCGACAGCGCCAGGAAGATGCCGGGCAGCAACAGGGCCAGCAGGGCCAGTTCCACGTGCGGCGCGCCGGCACGCGACAGGGCTGCCAGCGGCGGGTCCAGCAGCGCGAAGCACAACAACGACGCGGCCAGGTAGTTCCAGGTGATGCCCTGGGCGATATCGATGCCGCGCCGCAGCATCAGCTTGAGCAGGACCGAGACCAGGACGCTGCAGACGATGCTGATGAGCAGGTAGGACACGGCCGGACTCGCGGGAGGGGAGCGGATTATGGCGCAAGGCGCGCATCGGCCATCATGCTGCGCGGCTGGCCGCAGCCAGTCACATTTCTCGTGCCTACCGGGGAACATGGCCGCCATGGCCTATCATCGAGGCGGGGACAACGGCACACGTGCCGTGGCGCCCCCGCATCGACGGAATGCCCTCGCATGGGGCGACAACCTTTCAAGGAGATAGACGAGTGAACAGGGGAACGAACAACACGCTCCGCATCGCAGTGGGCATGCTGGCCATCGCCGCCACGCTGCCTGCCTTCGCGCAGCGCCAGAGCGCGCAGGACCAGCGCAAGCAGCAGATGGCCGAGATCCCGACCTGCAGCAAGCCGCTGGGTTCGATCTCGGTGATCGAACCGGAGGACGGTGTGAACTGGTGGAGCGGCCAGCAGCTGCCGGCGCCATCGAAGCTGATCAAGGTCTTCGTCAACAAGTCGCGCTGCTTCACCCTTGTCGATCGCGGCGTGGGCATGGGCGCGGCGATGGCCGAGCGCGAGCTGGCGGCCAGCGGCGAGCTGCGCAACCGCTCCAACATCGGCAAGGGCCAGATCCGCGCCGCCGACTACGTGCTGGTGCCCGACCTGATCTCGCAGAACAGCAATGCCGGCGGCAATGCGATCAGCGGCCTGCTCGGGGGTCTGGTGGGGGGCAACCTCGGCCGCGCCGTCGGTGGGCTGGACTTCAAGAAGAAGACCGCCGATGTGGTGCTGACGGTCACCGACGTGCGTTCGTCCGA
The DNA here is from genome assembly GCF_014852005.1 of Pseudoxanthomonas sp. PXM03. Lineage (GTDB taxonomy): Bacteria > Pseudomonadota > Gammaproteobacteria > Xanthomonadales > Xanthomonadaceae > Pseudoxanthomonas_A. The sequence continues at coordinate 491,475 of NZ_JACVAU010000001.1, forward strand.
GCAGGTCGCCATGGCCGAAGGCAGCGCCAAGAAGACCGACATCGGCTGGGGTGCCGGTGGCAGCCTGTTCACGGGCAGCCACTGGGGCGGCGGCGGCGCCAGCGGCTATGCCAACACCGAAATCGGCCAGGTCATCACGCTGGCCTACCTGCAGGCGTACACCAACCTGGTGACCGAGCTGGGCGGCCTGTCCGGCAACGCGTCCGCGTCCAACGCCCAGCAGGCAGTGGAGATGACCAAGCCGGGCCGCCTGTTCGCCAATCCCAAGGGCACCGGCAAGGCCGTGCGCGACCTCGACCCCGGCATGCTGCTGTATCCCACCGGCAACAAGGACGGGATGATGTGGGAAGTGGAGGACGAGCTGGGCAACAAGGGGTGGGTGTCGTCCAGCCTGGTGCAGCTGGCGCGCTGAACCAGCTGCCGCATGCATACGAAGGGCCGCGAAAGCGGCCCTTCTTCGTTCCGGGGGGCCACGGCTTGGCTTTCCCGCCCGCCATCCCAATAATTCCCGCATGGAAATCAAATCCGACAACCCCGACCACGGCTTCCAGTTCCCCGGTACCTTCGAGCTCAGCGCGATGGGCACGGCCGGCACCGGGCTGGAAACTGAACTTCCCCGCCTGCTGGAAGCCTCCGGCATCGCGGTGGTGCACGAAGACATCACGTGGAAGCACTCGGCCAACGGCAAGTACGTGTCCGTGCGCATCCGCTTCCAGGCCAACGACCGCGCCCAATACGACGCCGCCCACGTTGCGTTGCGCGACCATCCGGAAGTGAAGTGGACGCTGTGACGTCGCCCTGCGTCGTCCGCGAACTGGGACGGCAACCGTATGAGCCGGTGTGGCGTGCCATGCAGCGGTTCACCGACGCGCGCACCGAGGCCACTGGCGACGAACTTTGGCTGGTCGAACATGATCCGGTGTTCACCCTCGGCCAGGCCGGCAAGGACGAACACGTGCTGGCGCCGGGCAACATCCCGGTAGTCCATGTCGATCGTGGCGGGCAGGTGACCTACCACGGTCCCGGGCAGATCGTCGCGTATCCGCTGTTCGACCTGAAGCGGTTGAAAGTCGGCGTGCGCGACTACGTCTGCAAGATCGAGCAGGCGATGATCGACACGCTGGCCGAGTGGAATATCCATGCCGAGCGCAAGGACGGCGCCCCCGGCGTGTACGTGGCCGGTGCCAAGATCGGTGCGCTCGGCATCCGCGTGCGGCGCGGCTGCACGTTCCATGGCCTCGCGTTCAACATCGCGATGGACCTGGAACCGTTCCACCGCATCAATCCCTGCGGTTACCAGGGCCTGCAGGTGGTCTCGCTCGCCGACCTCGGCGGCCCCACCGGCATGGACCAGGTGAAGCCGGTATTGCTGACGCACATGGCGGACCAGTTCGGCCTGTCGCTGCAGCACGAAGCTGCGTTGCCGGATCTGTCGCAGGCGGCGTGATCCGCTTGTTGTAGGAGCGACGTCAGTCGCGACCGCACGGCCGGCCCGCCAGCGAGCGTGTAAGGAGTGCAAAGCATGCCCCCTGACATGAAGCGTCCTGGCCAGGGTGCAATGCCGAGTCGTGGTCCGCGGTCGCGACTGACGTCGCTCCTACAACAGCCGTTGGCCCATGCCACAATCGGCCGCGATGAACGACGCGACTCTCTCCCTCGATGCCGAGCTTGAAGCACTGACCGAACGCGGATTGGCGCGCCTGCGCACCGCGTCGCCGGACCTGGATGCCCTGCTCGGCGACGCGCGCAATGTCGATCGTGTGTCGCGCGTGATCGCGACCAGCGACTTCGCATTCGAAACACTGCGCCGGCAGCCCGACCTGCTGGTGGCACTGCTGCACGACGATGGCGCCGCACCGTGGCCAGTGCCTGCGCTGGTGGCGGACAACGCCGTGCAATGGCCCGAGTTGCTGCGTCGCTACCGCACCGCCGAATCCACGCGTCTGGTGTGGCGCGATGTGCATGGCCTCGATACGGTGGACGATACGCTTGCGGGCACCACGCGATTGGCCGAAGTCTGCCTGCAGACCGCGCTGGAGGCATTGGAAGCCGAGTTCGCACAACGCCATGGCATCGTGCGCGCACCCGACGGCGGCGTGCAGCGGCTGGTCGTGTTCGGGCTGGGCAAGCTGGGCGGCGGCGAACTGAACTTCTCGTCGGACATCGACCTGGTCTACGCGTATCCGCAGGGCGGCGAGTCGGACGGTGCGCGATCGCTCGCGGCCGAGGACTACTTCATGCGGCTGGGCCAGCGGTTGGCGAAGCTGCTGGACGAGCCCACCGTCGACGGCTTCTGCCATCGCGTCGACCTGCGCTTGCGGCCGTTCGGCAACGCCGGGCGGGTGGCGCTCTCGTTCGCCGGCATGGATCAGTATTTCCAGCGCGAAGGCCGCGACTGGGAGCGCTACGCGTGGCTGAAGGCGCGCGCTGTGGCCGGTGACATCGAGGCGGGCGAGCGCTGGCTGGAGTCGCTGCGCCCGTTCGTCTATCGGCGCTACCTGGACTACACGGCGCTCGACGGGCTGCGCGAGATGAAGGCGGCGATCGCCGCCGAAGTCGCGCGCCGCGAGTTGGCCGATGACATCAAGCGCGGGCCCGGCGGCATCCGCGAGATCGAGTTCCTGGTGCAGGCGTTGCAGCTGATCCGCGGTGGGCGCGAAGCCGCGCTGCGCGAGCGGAGGCTGCGCATGGCCTTGCCCGCGCTGGTCGCCACGCGGCAGATGTCCGAAGAGGAGGGCGATGCGCTGGCGCAGGCCTACCGTTTCCTGCGCCGGCTGGAGAATCGCCTGCAGATGCTGCGCGATGCGCAGACACATGCGCTGCCGGAGGACGCGATGGACCGCCACCGCATCGCGCGTGGCCTGGACTATCCGGACTGGAATGCGTTGCGCGTCGCACTGGACCTGCAGCGTGCGCGGGTGTCGGCCGAGTTCGCCGAGCTGCTCGCACCGCGCCAGCGCGACGCCGCGCCGGATGCGCTGGCGCTGTACTGGCGAGCGCTGCCCGATGGGGGCGATGTCCAGACGCTGGCCGCATCCGGGTTCGCCGATGCGGCCAGCGCCGACGGTGCGCTGCGGGAGTTCGCCCAGTTCAGTGGCGTGCGCGCGCTGTCCGATGGTTCGCGTGTGCGGCTCGATCGCGTGCTGCCGGCCTTGCTCGACGCCTGCGCACGGTCGTCGCAACCGGATGCGGCATTGCGGCGCGTGTTGTCGCTGCTGCAGGCGATCCTGCGCCGTGCCAGCTATCTCGCACTGCTCGACGAACAGCCCAGCGCACTGGCGCGGCTGGTCAACGTGCTGGCGCGCAGTGCGCTGCTGTCCGAGCGGCTGGCGCAGTACCCCTTGCTGCTCGACGAACTGCTCGACACCCGCGTCTCCGGCCCGATGCCCGACCGCGACGAACTGCGCATGGAGTGCGAAGCGGCGCTGGTGGAGGACGATCCGGAAACCTGTCTGCGTGTCGTGAACGAGCGGCGACTCGCGCTGAGCTTCCGCGTGGCGCTGGCCGCGCTCGATGGTCGCCAGGCGGCGCGCGACAGTGTGCGCCAGTTGGCGTGGCTGGCCGACGAGGTCGTCCGGGTCGTCGTGCAGGTCGCTGCGCGCGATGTCGCGTCGGCACATGGCGTTGTCGCAGGCGGCCGGTTCGCGGTGATCGGTTACGGCAGCCTGGGCGGCGAGGAACTCGGTTTCGGTTCGGACCTGGACCTGGTGTTCCTGTTCGATGCGCCAGCCGATGCCGAATCCGATGGCGCGCGCCCATTGGAAGCGGGACGCTGGTATGCGCGCCTGGCGCAGAAGATCGTCGCCCTGCTGGGCGCGGTGACGGCGGCGGGCCGCCTCTACGATGTGGACGTCCGCCTCCGCCCCGACGGCGCCAAGGGCCTGCTGGTCTCGTCGCTGGCCAGCTTCGGCGATTACCAGCGCGAGCGCGCCTGGACCTGGGAGCACCAGGCCCTGGTGCGTGCCCGGGGCATCGCCGGTGATGCCGGCCTGCTGGCGGCGTTCGAACGTATCCGTGCGCAAACGCTGTCCTCTCGGCGCGATGCCGCGAAACTCCGGGACGACGTGATCCACATGCGCGCACGCATGCGCGGCGAACTGGACCGCAGCGATGCCGCGCGCTTCGACTTGAAGCAGGGCGCGGGCGGGCTGGTGGATCTGGAATTCCTGCTGCAGTACCTGGTGCTGCGCGACTCCGCCACGCACCCGGCGTTGCTCGCACCGCGCGACAGCAGCGGATTGATCATCGCGATGGCGGAGGCCGGCGTGCTGCCGCGCGAGGAAGCCGAGGCACTCTGCCAGGTGCATGCCACCTTCGTGGCCGAAGGGCTGGCCTGCACGCTGGACCGGCGGCCGCGACTGGTGGTCGAGAATGCCGCGCTGGCGACTGCTCGCGCGCTGGTCGTCCGCACGGCGGAGGCGCATGGACTGGTGTTCGCCCCGTGAGGGGCGCTTGCCAGTCGCGCGCGTCCGTCGATAACCTGCACCCCCGCGTGACTGGCGCCTGGAGGGAGCACCCTCGGGAAGCGCGGGCATCGCCGCCGCGCGCCTGGGCATCCTTTCCTCCACCAGGAGATGCTCCGTGCCCGACGCTTCCCCGCTACTCGCCTTCGCACTGATCGCGCTCGGCATGGTCCTCACGCCAGGGCCGAACATGATCTACCTGGTGTCGCGCTCGATCAGCCAGGGCACGCGTGCCGGACTGATATCGCTGGGCGGTGTTGCCGCCGGATTCGTGGTCTACATGCTGTGCGCCGCCTTCGGCATCACGGCGCTGCTGATGACGGTGCCCTATGCGTACGACGCGCTGCGCATCACCGGCGCAGCCTACCTGCTCTACCTGGCCTGGCAGGCAGTGCGACCCGGTGGCCGTTCGCTACTGCAGGTGCGCGAACTGCCCGCCGATGGCCCACGCAAGCTGTTCCTGATGGGACTGCTGACCAATCTGCTGAATCCCAAGATCGCCGTGCTCTACCTGTCGCTGCTGCCGCAGTTCATCGACCCTGCGCGCGGTGACGTGCTGGCGCAGTCGCTCGCGCTGGGGTCGGTGCAGATCCTCGTCAGCCTGGTCGTCAATGCGCTGATTGCGGTATTCGCGGGCAGTGTTGCCGCCTTTCTGGCGCAGCGGCCCTTCTGGGCCACGGCCCAGCGCTGGCTGATGGGCACGGTGCTGGCGGCGCTGGCGGTGCGGATGGCGACGGAAGCGCGCCGTTGAAGTCAGGGCGCGAGGCGGTCGCGGAGTGCCGCGGCCACGCGCGCTGTTTCCCGCAGCGGTTCGACATCGAAGGCCTGCAGTGCGCCATCCATCACGCGGATGCGCCCGCGTTGCAGCAGGGCGTCCAGGAACCGGCGCGGCCGGCCACTGACGCGGTGGGGATCGAAGACATGCACGGGCACCCTGGTCGCACAGGCTTCGGACAGCATGTTGACCGAGTCCGGCGTGCAGACGATGCGGTCGGCCCAGGCCAGCAGGCCGGGGTAGGGGTTCGGGCCATCGTGTTCGCCGCACCAGACAATGCCGGGCGTGGCTGCATAGCGTTGGCGCACCGCGTCGATCACCTGGCGCGGCGTGCGCCGCGAGGTGGTCACCAGCACGCTGCCGCCCTCGCGCGCCAGCACCGCGTCCAGGTCCGCGGCCAACGCCAGGAAGGCTGCAGGGTCGAAGCGCGCATGCGCGCTGTCGCCGCCCAGCAATACGGCGGTGCGTGGCGAGGGCAGGTGGGCGAAGGTCGCGAACTGCAGGCGCGCGTCCGCCAGCCAGGCATCGTCGACCGGGTTCAGGCTGCCTGTCAGGGTGATGACGTTGCGGCCATGCAGGCCGTCATGCGCCGGCGCGATGACCACGTCCCAGTGCATGGGGTCGATGCGAGGGGCCAGGATCTGCACCGCCTTGCTGCCGCGCCCGCGCAGCAGCCGCGTCGCAAGCGCAGCCTGCCGGCCACAGCCGACGGCCAGCGGAGGGGGCGTGCGCAGGGCAGTGGCGAAAGCGCTTCCGAAGGCCTGCGCGGATCCGGGCCAGAGGCGAGGGGCCGCCCAGCGCCACGGCGCACGCGGTTGCAGCATCCACTCGCGCGCTTCACCGGCATCCAGCTCCTTCATCAACGCCCGGGCCTGCCGCACATTGCCGGCGTGGCCATCGGTCAGGGTCCAGGGGCGCGCCGAATCGGTCGTGGGAGGGCTCGTTCGTTCCACTGGTTAAAACAATCCGTTCCGGGTCGGTTGGATGTTGCCATAGTCAGGACACCCTACACTGCCCGTCCGATCCGCCGGCCCAGGCCGGCCGCTGCGGATGCTGTTTCCCTCTTCGCGACAGGTATGCCATGCCCCACGTTCTCGACGCCGCTTCGCTTGACCAGTTGTTCCGCACCGCCCGCACCTACAATGCGTTCGGCGGTGACGTCAGCGACGACACGCTGCGCCAGCTGTACGACCTGCTGAAGTTCGGTCCCACCCAGGCCAACACCACGCCGGCACGCTTCGTGTTCGTGAAGTCGGCCGAAGCCAAGGCCAAGCTGGGCCCGGCGCTGGACGAGGGCAATTACGCCAAGACCATGGCCGCCCCGGTGACCGTCATCATCGGCCGCGACGAAGACTTCCACGAGAAGCTGCCGTTCCTGTTCCCGCATACCGATGCCAAGGCCTGGTTCGACGGCCCGCGCGAGAACCGCTTCAAGCCCGCGCTGCGCAACGCCAGCCTGCAGGCGGGCTACCTGATCGTCGCCGCGCGCGCGCTCGGCCTGGATGCCGGTCCGATGACCGGCTTCAACGCCGCGAAGGTCGACGAGGCCTTCTTCGCCGGCACCGCGATCAAGTCCGACATCCTGGTCAACCTGGGCCATGGCGACCCGGCCAGCATTTTCCCGCGTTCCCCGCGCCTGGGCTTCGACGAAGCCGCGCGCATCCTCTGACACCCCACCACCCCGGAGATATCCCATGCGCAAGACCCTGCTCGTTGCCGCCCTGTTCGCCTTCGCCGGCTCCGCCTTCGCCGCGCCGGTCACCTACAAGATCGACCCCGGCCACACCAACGTGCTGGCGACCTGGAACCATTTCGGCTTCTCCAACCCGAGCGCCAACTTCGGCCAGGCCGACGGCACCCTGGTGTACGACGCCGACAAGGTCTCCGCGTCCAGCGTCCAGGTCACCCTGCCGCTGAGCGGCCTGAGCGCGCTGGCCGACCAGTTCTACGAGCACCTGACCAGCGACAAGTGGTTCGACGCCGCCAAGTACCCGTCCGCCACCTTCAAGAGCACCCAGGTGGAAGCGGCCGGCGAAGGCAAGCTGAAGGTCACCGGTGACCTGACCATCAAGGGCATCACCAAGCCGGTGGTGCTGGACGTGACCCTCAACAAGGCCGGCGAGCACCCGATGAAGAAGGTGCCGGCGATCGGCTTCGATGCCACCGCCACCGTGAAGCGCAGCGACTTCGGCGTGGGCGCGTACGCCCCGATGGTCAGCGACGAAGTGACGCTGAAGATCACCACCGAAGCCACGGCCGACGCCAAGAAGTAAGCACGCCTTCCCCGGCCTTCGCGCGCCGGCCGGATGCTGCCGGAAACGCCGCCCCGCTCGCGCCGGGCGGCGTTTTCCGTCATGGGAATTCCTTCCTTGGGCCGTCACGGCACCGGCTGGTAGACTGGCCGCCTCGTTCCAGCACGTCCCGCATCGCCATGACCCAGACCGCCACCGCGCCCGCCAACGCCGAGAAGCGCTACACCGTCTCGCGCGCCGACCTGCCGCTGAGCTGCCCGCTGCCGTCGATGGCGCTGTGGAATTCGCACCCGCGCGTCTACCTGCCCATCGAAGACGCGCCGGGCGGGGATGTGCAGTGCCCGTACTGCGGTTCGCATTTCGTCCTGGCCGACTGATCGCCTGATGCGGCCGAAGCGCGCGGCCCATCGCCCATGCGCCGCCTGACCGTCGTCCAGCTGCTGCCGGCGCTGGAATCCGGCGGCGTCGAACGTTCCACCCTCGAGATCGCGGATGCACTGGTGCGCGCAGGCCACCGTGCCGTGGTGGTGTCGGCGGGCGGGCGGCTGGAGCCGGCGTTGCGGGCGATGGGCGCGGAGCACGTCACGCTCGACATCGGTCGCAAATCACTGCCGACGTTGCGCCATGTGATCGCGCTGCGCCGGTTGTTCGCCGATGTCGGGGCCGACATCGTGCACGCGCGCTCGCGGCTCCCTGCGTGGCTTGGCCTGTGGGCGATCCGTGCGATGCCCGCGGCCGCGCGGCCGAGATTCGTCACCACCATGCACGGTCTCAATTCGCCCGGGCGCTACAGCGCGGTGATGACGTACGGCGAGCGCGTGATCTGCGTGTCCGACACGGTGCGCGCGTATCTGCGCCAGCACTATCCGCAGACCGACCCCGGCAGGCTGGTCGTGATTCCGCGCGGCATCGATCCGGCGCAGTTCCCGCGCGCCCCCTCGCGCGATCCTGACGCGCGTGCGTGGGCTGCCGCCCAGCATCCTGCGCTGGTCGGCGAAGGCCCGCTGCTGCTGCTGCCGGGGCGCGGCACTCGCCTCAAGGGCCACCAGGATGCCATCGCGCTGCTGGCCCGCCTGCGTGGGAGCGGCATGGATGCGCGCCTCTGGATGCCGGGCACGCGCGAGGCGGGGCGCAAGCACTACGTCCTCGACCTGGAAGCAGAAGCGCGACGTGGCGGATGCGCCGATGCGCTCGCGATCACGCCACCGACAACCGCCATCGCACGCGCCTACGCCGCCAGCGACCTGGTGTTGCAGCTGTCGCGCAAGCCCGAAGCGTTCGGCCGGACGGTGGTCGAAGCGCTGTCCGTGGGACGTCCCGTCGCCGGCTGGGTGCATGGCGGTGTCGGCGAGTTGCTGCGCGAACTGCAGCCCGCGGGCGCGGTGCCGGCATTCGATGGAGACCGCCTGTTCGACGCGGCGCGTTCGATGCTCGCCCATCCGCCGCCGCCATTGGCTACGATGGACGCCTACACCCTGCGCGCGATGCAGGACGCCACGCTTGCCCTTTACCACGACCTTGCCGATGACCGCCGACTCGCCATCGATCCCTGACATGCCTGTCCGTGGCCGTACCCACGGCTGGCGCTGGGCACCTGCGTGGGTGCTGACGTTCGTCGCCCTCTGGCCGGCACCGGGCTATGCCGAGGCCGTGATGGTGCTGGGCGCACTGGCGGCCGTCATCCGGTTGCTGCTCGACAGGTTCCGTGGCGGCACGCGCCTGCTGAGCGGCGCGGCATGGGCGCTGACCAGCGCCCTGTTCGCGGCCTATTGGCTGCCCGAAGTCATCTCGGCGGTGGATGCCGTCGACGCGCCGCGGGCATTTCGCGAGGCCGCGGTGGACCTTCGCTACCTGCCGTTCCTGTGGCTGGTGGCCGCCGCCGTGGCGAACAGGGAAGCGCGGCGCACCACCTTCAACGGTCTCGCCATCATCGTCGCGGTGTGGACGCTGGACGCGCTGGCGCAGGTCGTGTTCGGCACCAGTCCGTTGTTCTGGGGCCTGGACCAGCTCAAGCAACTGGTCAGCGGACGCCCGATGTGCACTGCGGAACAGATGGCCGGCATCGACAGGCTCAGCGGCTTCCTCGGCCCCTGCAACCGGAAGCTGGGCGTGGTGATGGCGAGCCTGTCGCCGTTCCTGCTGTTCGCAGCGGCGCGGCGCATGGATTCGCTCGGATGGATCTTGGCTGCCGGGGCCATCGGTCTGGTCATCCTGCTTGCGGGCGCCCGCGCGTCATGGATTACCTACGCATTGGTCCTGGTGGCATCCGGGTGGCGGTTGCTTGGCCTGCGCAGGCTGTTCGGTGTGCTGGCGGCGGGACTGCTGATACTGACGCTGCTTGCCATGTCTTCCACGCAGTTTCGGGAACGCATCCGGCTCACCACGCATGCATTGACCGCCAACGAATCCGGCGTGGATACGGCGTTGTCGGGCCGTGGGCAGATCTGGTCCGCCGCCGGCTGCATGCTCGTCGAGCACCCCATCAACGGCGTGGGTGCGCGGGGCTTCCGCGAAGCGTTCCCTGGGTGCGATACAAGGTCCGGCGAGCGGCCTGCATGGGGCCAGGGTCCGGCGTTCCACGCCCACCAGATCGTGCTGGAAGTACTCAGCGAAACCGGCGTCATCGGCCTGTTGCTGTGGCTGGCGGGCGCAGCGCTGGCATGGCGTGCCTGGCGTTATGCCCCACCGCAGGCGAAGGACCGCGCGCGGCCGGCGATGCTGGCGCTGGCGGTGACGGTCTTCCCGTTCAACACGCACCTTGCGTTCTATTCCACGTTCTGGGGCGGCCTGACGCTGATGCTGGCAGCCTTGTACGCCGGCAGCCTGCTGGCGCGCGATGACGATTGAGCACGCGGCGGGCGCGCGCTGCTGGTTCGTGGCGCCCGCCAACCTGATCGCATCGGTGGTCGCGCGATTGCCGCAGCGGGTGCTGCTGCGGCTCGGGAACCTCACGACGTGGTTGCTGTGGCCGCTGCTCGGCAAGCGGCGCCGTCACGCGGCGACCAACATCGCGCTGTGTTTCCCCGCACTGGATGACCGTGCCCGCGCCCGCCTGCTGCGCGACACCCTGCGCGCCACGGTGACCGGCATGTTCGAACTCGTGCGCGGCTGGTACGCACCTGCGCAGGCGCTACGCGGGCTGGCCGACGTGCAGGGGCTGGAACACATGCACGCCGCGCGCGCGCAGGGGCGCGGCATCCTGCTGTTCGGCGGCCACATTCCGCATTCTGAACTGTGCGCGCGCCTGCTGGGCGACGCGCTGGGCGAACGGGTGAGCATCGTCGCGCGGCGCAACAACGACCCGTGCATCGAGCATCTGCTCGACACTGCCCGTCGCCGTGTCTTCGCCGATGTCATCGGCAAGAAGGACGTGCGCGGCCTGCTGCGCACGCTGTCGCGCGGCGGCATCGTCGCTTATTCCGCAGACCAGGATTTCAACTACCAGAATGCCTTCGTGCCGTTCTTCGGCGTGCAGGCCGCGACCCTGACCGCCACGCCCGATCTCGCACGCCGGAGCAATGCCGTCGTGCTGCCGTTCTGGTTCCATCGTGACGCGACGGGACGCTACCAGCTGCGCGTCGAGCCGACGTGGGAAGGATGGCCGACCGGCGACCCGGTGCAGGATGCGGCACGCTACATGGCGGAACTGGAAGCCGTCGTGCGCCGGCATCCCGAGCAGTACCTGTGGGTGCACCGGCGTTTCAAGACGCGGCCCGAGGGCGAACCCGGTCTCTACCGGTAGAGTTCCCCGCGGCCTTCGGGCTGACGCTTGAAGCGGCGATGGATCCACAGGTATTGCGTGGGGGCTTCGCGCACCATGGACTCGATCGCGGCGATCACGCGCGCAGTGTCCGCCGTGGCGTCCGATGACGGGAAATCCTCCAGCGAGGGCGACAACGTCAGCGTGTACCCACCGTCTTCGCGGCGGACGTGCGAGAACGCGATCACCGCCGCGCCCGACAGCCGCGCCAACTGATGGGTGGAGGTGAGGCTGTAGGCGGGGTGGCCGAAGAACGGAACGAACACGCTCTCGCCGCGCCGCGTGTCCTGGTCGGGCGCGAACCAGAGCAGCCCGCCCTGCTTGAGGTGCTTCAGTGCAGGGCGCAACTCTTCGCGGGTGAACATTGCGGTGGCATAACGCAGGCGGCCGCGCTTGACTGCCCACTCCATCGCGCCCTGGTTGTGCGGGCGATACATGCCGGCCAGCGGTGCGTGGTCGCACATCAGTCGTGCCGAGATCTCCAGCGTGGTGAAGTGTCCGGACACCACGATCACTCCGCGGCCGCCGGCACGCGCCGCCGCCAGGTGCTCCAGGCCCTCGACCCGCAATCCGCGCCGCATCGGTGCCACGCTGCCCCACCAGGCGCGCGCGAACTCGAACAGCCCGATGCCGAGCTCGCCGAAACTGGCGCGCGCCAGCGCGTCCCGGGCACCCGCGTCCAGCTCCGGGAAGCACAGGGCGATGTTGCGGCGGGCGACGTTCCTGCGCTCGCGCATCGCGGCAAAGAGCAGCGTGCCGATGAGGCGGCCCAGCACGCGCTGCAACGCCCACGGCAGGCGCGCCACCAGCCATGCGAGCCCGATGCCGAGCCATGCCGGCCACTGTGCGGGTCCCATGGGTGGACGCTCGCGGGCGTCTGCGGATCGCTTCTCGGTTTCGGCCATGGCCCATTGTAACGGCGGCCCCGGGTATCCTTGTCGGCGATGCCGAACCGAACCGCCGAACGCCTGCTGCGCGCCCTCTATTCGGCGGTGCTGTACGTGTTGACGCCGGTCACCCTGTACCACCTGATCTGGCGCGGCTTCCGCTACCCCGAGTACTTCCAGCGCTGGAACGAACGCTACGGCAGCTACGACACGGCGGGCAGTCCGGTGGATGTGTGGCTGCATGCGGTATCGGTGGGTGAAGTGAACGCCGCCGCACCCGTGGTGAATGCACTGCTCAGGCGCCATCGCGGCCTGCGTCTGCTGATCACCACCATCACGCCCACCGGCTCGGAGCGCGTGCAGGCGCTGTGGGGTGATCGCGTGCTGCATGTGTACTCGCCCTACGATCTTCCCGGCGCGGTCGCGCGGTTCCTGCGCCATTTCCCGCCGCGGCTGGCGCTGGTCATGGAGACCGAGCTGTGGCCCAGCCTGTTGTTCGGCTGCCATGACCGGAAGGTGCCGGTGTACATCCTCAATGCGCGTCTTTCAGCGCGTTCCCTGCGCGGCTACAGCGTCCTGCGTCCGCTGATCGCACGCATGCTGCGCACGGTGCGTCGCGTGGCCGCGCAGTCCGGTGACGATGCCGCACGCTTCGTGCAGCTGGGCGCCGCGCCCGAACAGGTACGCGATGTCGGCAATCTGAAGTTCGACATCCCCGTGCCGGACACGGTGGCCGACATCGTCGCCGGTTTCCGCGGACACCTGTCCGCGCAGCGTCGCGTCTGGATTGCCGCGAGCACGCACGAGGATGAAGAGGCGCCGGTACTCGCCATCCATGCGCGGTTGCGCAAGCGCTGGCCCGACCTGCTGCTGCTGTGGGCACCGCGCCACCCGGAGCGCTTCCCGCGCGTGGTGGAGGCTGCGCGCGACGCCGGCTGGAAGGTGGGAACGCGGCGCGGAGACCGCTGGCCGTCCGCCGGCGACGATGTCTTCGTGCTCGACACGCTGGGCGAGCTGATGGCGTTCTACGCCTGCGCCGACGTGGCCTTCGTCGGCGGCAGCCTGCAAGCCATCGGGGGACACAACATGCTGGAGCCGGCTGCCGTCGGCACGCCTGCCGTCACCGGCCCGCACCTGCACAACTTCAGCGAGATCTCCCGCCGCCTGAAGGAAGCCGAAGCCCTGGTGATCGCGCCGGACGCGACAGGGGTAGCCGTCGCCATCGAAGACCTGCTCGCCGATGACGCACGGCGCCACGACATGGCGGGACGTGGTCGCGCCCTGGTCGAGCACGGTCGCGGCGCGCTGGCACGCACGCTGGCGATGATCGCGCCACATCTGCCGGCCCCGGTGGCATGAACGGCGCTGCGCCGCGCGCGCTGGCCGGCGTGCGCGTACTGGATCTGACGCGCGTGCTTGCCGGGCCATGGAGCACGCAGGTGCTCGCGGACCTCGGTGCCGATGTCATCAAGGTTGAACGGCCAGGCAGTGGTGACGATACGCGTGGATGGGGGCCGCCCTTCCTGCGCGACGCAGCGGGAAACGAAACCGCAGAGTCCGCGTATTTCCTGTGCGCGAACCGCAACAAGCGCTCGCTGACAGTGGACATCTCCACCGACGATGGCCAAGCCATCATCCGGCGGCTTGCGATGCAAAGCGATGTGCTGGTGGAGAACTTCAAGGTCGGCGACATGGCGCGCCACGGGCTGGACGCCGCGACGCTGCGCGCCGCCAATCCGCGCCTGGTGTACTGCTCGATCACCGGCTTCGGCCAGGACGGGCCCTATGCGCAGCGCGCGGGTTACGACTTTGCCGTGCAGGGGCTCGGTGGCCTGATGAGTGTCACCGGCGCCGCGGAGGGCGAGCCCCAGAAGGTCGGCGTGGCGGTGGCGGACCTGTTCACCGGCCTGTACGCCACCGTCGCCATCCTCGCCGCGCTTCGCCATCGCGATGCCACGGGCGAAGGGCAGGTGATCGACATGGCCTTGCTGGATGCACAGGTCGCGATGCTGGCCAATCTGGGCAGCCACTATCTGGTCGGTGGCGAGGTGCCGCCACGGCAGGGCAATGCACACGCCAACATCGTGCCGTACCAGGTGTTCGCGGTGGCCGACGGCCACATCATCGTGGCGGTCGGCAACGACCGGCAGTTCGCGCGCCTGTGCGACCTGCTGGATGAGCAGACACTCGCCGCCGACGCGCGGTTCACCACGAACGCGGAGCGCGTGCGATGCCGCGACGTACTCGTGCCGATGCTCCAGGCGCACTTCCTGCAACGCGACCGGCGCGCATGGCTGTCGTTGCTCGAAGCCGCGGGCATTCCCTGCGGCCCGGTCAACGACCTTGCCGATGTGTTCGCCGATCCGCAGGTTCGGGCGCGTGGCATGGTCGTCGAGGTGCCGCATCCGCATGCCGGCACATTGCCGCTGGTGGGCAGTCCGATCACGCTGTCGGCAACGCCGGTCGAGTCGCCGCGTGCACCGCCACTGCTGGGGCAGCATACCGACAACGTGTTGCGTGAGGCGGGCTACAGCGACGATGAGGTCGCGGCGCTGCGGACGCGCGGCGCGATCTGAGTCCTGACTGCAGGAGCGACGCAAGTCGCGACCACACGCCCGAACGACATCGGATACTTGGCTGGAGACGGAAGGTTTCCCGGTCGCGACTTACGTCGCTCCTACAGGAAACCCGAAGCCTGAAACGACAACGGCGGGCCGAAGCCCGCCGTTGTCTTAACGCCAGGGGCGCGAGGGATTACTGCGAAACGGGCTGCGACGACAGGCGTGCTTCGGCATCCGCGGTCAGGAGGCGGTTGACGTCCTGCACGTCGGCGCCGTCCAGCGTGCCGGCGGCCTGCTCCAGCAGCAGGCGGTTCTGCAGGAAACGATAGCGTGCCTGCGCATACTCCACCTGCGCCTGGAACAGCGTGCGCTGGTTCTGCAGCACGTCCAGCACGGTGCGGGTGCCGACTTCCAGGCCGACCTGCGAGGCATCCAGCGCGCTCTGCGCGGAGACCACCGCCAGGCGGCGGGCTTCCACTTCGCTGACGCCCGCGACCAGTGCCTGATAGGCATTGCTGGTGTTGCGGATCAGCGCGCGGCGGGTCTGCTCCAGGCCGTCCGACGCGCGGTCACGCTGGGCCAGCGCCTGGCGCACGCCGGACTGGGTGGCACCACCGGAGAAGATCGGCACGGTCAGGGTCACGCCCCAGTTGTAGCCTTCGCCGTCCTGCGACAACGTGCCCGGCACGCTGTCCCAGGCGGTGCCGTTGGTGTAGCGGCCACTGAAGTTGAGGGTGGGGTAATGGCCGGCACGTGCGCTGGAGACGCCATGCTGTGCGGATTCCAGTGAATATTCCGCCGACTTGAGGTCGGGATTCTGTTCCAGCGCGCGATCGACCCAGGACTGGGCGTTCTGTTCCGCCGGCAGTTCCGGGCGAAAGTCGTCCGGCAGACCTTTCAATCCGCTGATCGGCTGGCCGGTGATCTCGGCCAGTGCGCGGTAGCTGTCGTCCAGGGAATTGCGGGCCAGGATGGTGTTGGCGCGCGCGCTGTCGTACTGGGCGCGGGCTTCGTGTACGTCGGTGATCGGAGCCAAGCCAACGTCCAGGCGCTTCTGCGCATAGTCGAACTGTTTCTTCGACGCGGCCTCGTTGGTTTCGGCGGCCGCCAGCGACTCGATGCCGATCAGCACGTTGAAATATGCGGCCGAGGTGCGGGTGATCAGCTCGTTGTTCGCCGAGGCCAGGTCGTAGTCGGCGGCCTGGCTGATGGCGCGCTGGCCACGCAGGTTGGCGATGCGGCTCCAGTCGAAGATCGTCTGGCTGACCGAGGCACCGTAGCTGCGGCTCTTGCCGTCACCCAGCGGATCGCCCGGCCGGCTGTCGTGCGTCAGCGTATAGCCCGCGCTGCCACTGATCTGCGGCAGCAGCGCTGCACGCGCCTGCACCGCGCCTTCCTTGTCGAACAAGCGAGTGGATTCGGCGATGGACAGCTGAGGGTCGCCTGTGCGCGCCAGCTCATAGGTCTGCATCAGGTCGGTGGCGCCGGCCGCGGACGGCAGGGCCAGGGCGAGCGCTAGTGCGAGGGGGCGACGGCTCATGCGGGTTCCTTTTTTTAATCTTCAGAAGACGAACTGGGGCGCCGGCGCGGCGCCGACCAGGTAGGGGAGGTCGGTTTCGAACAACGATTCGATGCGTGGGCCGTTGACATCGTTGACGTGCAGCACGGCTTCCATCACCGGCGACGTGCCACGCACCACGAACAGGCGACCACCCGGGCGCAGCCATTGCAGGAAGCGGGCAGGCACGCTGGCCATGGCGCCGGTCACGCAGATCACGTCGAAGCGGCGGTCGGTGTCCCACGTCAGCGCGTCGAGGGTGTCGATGCGGACGTTGCTGCCCAGGCCAGCGGCATCGAGGCGCGCACGCGCAGCCTCGGCGAATTCGGGGTGGATTTCCAGGCTGACCACCTCGCGCGCCAGGTGGCCCAGGCAGGCGGTCAGGTAGCCGCTGCCGGTGCCGATCTCCAGCACGTCCTCATCGGCCTGCGGCTTCAACGCCTGCAGGGTGCGCCCCTCGACGACGGGCTTCATCATCGACTGGCCGTGGCCCAGCGGCAATTCCAGGTCCGCGTACGCCAGCGCGCGGTGCGCGTCCGCCACGAAGATCTCGCGCGGCAGCGTGGCCAGCGCTTCCAGCACGCGCGCATCCAGCACGTCCCAGGGACGTACCTGCTGCTCGACCATGTTTTCGCGGGCCTGGGTGTAGTTGATCGTCATGGGGGTGGTCATCCGACGCGGGGGGCTGGGCCGGGCATTTTACCGGGCTGGCCCCGTCCGCGCTGGGCAAGGATCGGGGCAGCCCCCATGGCGGGCGCAGTGCCGGAAGTCATCGCCACCTCCGGCGTGCGGGGCTGGCCTTCAGCTTCAGCGCCGGCCATAGGCCCTCAGGAACATGTCCACGGTGGCGTCGATATGCCGCCGGGTGTCGAGCTGGCCGGGCTGGCTGCACAGGCCGCATGTCATGCGGGCATGCAATTCGCCCTTGATGAGGGTGAAGAACTGGATCGAAGCCGTCGCCACGTCGGGGATGTCCAGCTCTCCTTTGGCAACCTGCGCCTGCAACAGCGCCGCGAACGCTTCATGGGTGCGCTGCGGGCCGGCTTCCCAGAAGGTTCGCTTGAGTTTGTCGTCGATGTTGCCCGGGACCATCATCATGCGGTGCGTGCTGATGGCCTCCTCGCTGGTGATCAGCGCGAAGAAAGCCTGTGCGATGGCTTTCAGCTGTTCGCGCAGCGAGCCCTTCAGCTCGATCTGGAACAGCGTGTCGGGGAGCATTTCTTCGCACTTGGCCTGCACGGCGGCGGCGAACAGGGCGTCCTTGTCGCCGAAGTGGCTGTAGACCGTCAGCTTGGAGACGCCCGCCTCGGCGGCAATCTGGTCCATGCTGACGCCGTTGAAACCCTCGCGCGCGAACAATTGCTTGGCGGCCTCCAGGATCGCGGCACGCTTGCCGAGATCCTTCGGGCGGCCGGGACCGCTGGTGGCGGGTTTGGCGGGGGGCTTGCGACGGCTGGCGGAAGTGGGCGGGCTGACCATGTCTTAATACTAGACTACTCGGTTCGATATTTATACTATACCGCCAAGTCTACTAATTGAAGTCGTCATGGAGCGGTGTATGCGCCATATGCGCTGGAACGGAGTGTTCGGAATCGTGCTGCTCGGCCTGGCCGCGTGTGGTGCGGAGCAGCCTGTGGAATCGCCGCGCCCGGCGCTGGTGGCCCACCCTGGCGGTGGCGCCGAGGCCGCACTTTCGGCGTACGCCGGCGAGGTGCGCGCACGCGAGGAGAGTCCGCTGTCGTTCCGTGTCGGCGGCAACCTGGTGCGTCGCAATGTCGATGCCGGTGCACGCGTGCAGAAGGGCGAGGTGCTCGCGCTGCTGGACCCGGGCGACTTCGCACTGCAGGCACAGGCCGCGCAGGCGCAACTTGCTGCGGCCGACGCCGACCTTGTCCGTGCGCGTGGCGACCGGGACCGCTACGCGAAGCTGGTCGGCGACAAGTTGATCAGCCAGTCGGCGTACGACGCGCAGGTTGCCGCGTACAAGGCGGCCGAAGGCCAGGCGCGTGCCGCACGTGCGCAGATGGACGTGATGCGCAACCAGGAAGGCTATTCGCAACTGCGTGCGCCGCGCGACGGCGTGATTGCCAGTCGCCAGGCCGAAGCCGGCCAGGTGGTCGCGGCCGGGCAGACCGTCTTCACCCTGGCCGCCGATGGCGGACGCGAAGTGGCCATCGGCCTGCCGGAAAACCGCATCCGTGATTTCAGCGTGGGCCAGCCGGTGATGGTCGAGCTGTGGAATGCGCCCGGCCAGCGCCTGCCCGGCACCATTCGTGAGATCGCGCCCGCTGCAGACGCCCAGACGCGTACCTATGCCGCGCGCGTCAGCCTGGTGGGCGACGCGCAGCAGCAGGTCGAACTGGGCCAGAGCGCGCGCGTCTATGTGCAGGAAAACGGCAGCAAGGCCGCATTGAAGCTGCCGCTGTCGGCCATACAGCGTGGAGGTGAGGGCAGGACCACGGTGTGGATCGTCGATCCCGCGACCGGCAAGGTGCGGGCGCAGGCGGTGCAGCTGGGGAGGTATGGCGAAGCCTCGGTGCCGGTACTGGGTGGGGTGAAGGCCAGCGACTGGGTTGTCGCGGCCGGCGGACATCTCCTGCGCGAAGGGCAGACCGTGGTGCCGGTGGACCGCAACAACCGTCCGCTCCGGGTCGCCGCGGGTGGCGATGCGGCCAACATCGCATCGCGCCCGGAGTAACGGCATGCGCCGCTTCAATCTTTCCGAGTGGGCACTGACCAACCGCAGCCTGGTGCTGTTCCTGATGATCCTGCTGGGCATCATCGGTGCGTGGTCGTACAAGCACCTTGGCCAGTCCGAGGATCCGCCGTTCACCTTCAAGGCGATGGTCGTGCGAACGGTATGGCCGGGCGCGACCGCCGAGGAAGTCTCGCAGCAGGTGACCGAGCGCATCGAGAAGGCGCTGATGACCACCGGCAACTACGAGTTCATCCGCTCGTACTCGCGTCCTGGTGAATCGCAGGTGATCTTCATGGCGCGCGACTCCATGAAGTCGAAGGAAATCCCGGACCTCTGGTACCAGGTGCGCAAGAAGGTCGGCGACGTCCGTGCCACGCTGCCGAGCGGCGTGATCGGTCCGTTCTTCAACGACGAATTCGGCGACACGTTCGGCAACATCTATGCGCTCACCGGCGATGGCTTCGATTACGCGGTGATGAAGGACTATGCCGACCGGATCCAGCTGGAACTGCAGCGGGTGGACGACGTCGGCAAGGTCGAACTCGTCGGGCTGCAGGACGAGAAGATCTGGATCGAACTGTCCAACACCAAGCTGGCCACGCTCGGCATTCCATTGAGCGCGGTCCAGCAGGCGCTGGAAGAACAGAATGCGATGACGCCGGCGGGCTTCTTCGAAACGGCGAGCGATCGCGTGCAGTTGCGCGTGAGCGGCGAATTCAGTTCGGTGGACGAGATACGGGAATTCCCGATCCGCGCCGGTGGCCGCACGGTGAAGCTGGGCGACATCGCCGAGATCAAGCGCGGCTTCGCCGATCCCGCCGCGCCGCGCATGCGTTTCATGGGCCAGCCCGGCATCGGCATTGCGGTGGCGATGAAGGACGGTGGCGACATCCTCAAGCTCGGCGAGACGCTGGAGACCGAGTTCCAGCGCCTGCAGAAGACCCTGCCGCTGGGCATGGAACTGCGCAAGGTGTCGGACCAGCCGGCCGCCGTGGAGGAATCCGTGGGCGAATTCGTGCGCGTGCTCGCCGAAGCGGTGATCATCGTGCTGCTGGTCAGCTTCTTCTCGCTGGGCCTGCGCACCGGCCTGGTGGTGGCGGTGTCCATCCCGCTGGTGCTGGCGATGACGTTCGCCGTGATGCATTACTTCGGTATCGGCCTGCACAAGATCTCGCTGGGCGCACTGGTACTGGCGCTCGGGCTGCTCGTCGACGACGCGATCATCGCGGTGGAGATGATGGCCATCAAGATGGAGCAGGGCTTCGATCGCCTGAAGGCGGCCAGCTTCGCCTACGAGTCCACGGCGTTCCCGATGCTGACGGGCACGCTGGTGACGGCGGCCGGCTTCCTCCCGATCGCCACGGCGGCGTCCAGCACGGGGGAATACACGCGTTCGCTGTTCCAGGTGGTGACCATCGCGTTGGTGGTGTCGTGGGTCGCCGCGGTGCTGTTCATCCCTTACCTGGGCGACAAGATGCTGCCCGACCTGGGCAATCCGCAGCCGCCGAAACCGGGTTCGTTCGCGGCGCGCTGGCACGGGTTCCGTGCACAGCTGGCCGATCGCTGGCCGCAGTACGGCGCGATGCTGGCGCCGAAGTCGCATGACGCGCACGACCACAATCCGTACCACACGCCCTTCTATCAGCGGTTCCGTGGCTGGCTGGCGTTCTGTCTGCGTCGCCGCTGGCTGGTGATCGGTATCACCGTCGCTGCGTTCGTCGCGTCGATCGCGCTGTTCCGCTTCGTACCGCAGCAGTTCTTCCCTGATTCGGTACGCCCGGAACTGATGGTGGACCTGGAACTGGCCGAGGGCAGTTCGCTGAAGTCCACCGATGCGCAGGCGCGCAAGCTGGAGAAACTGCTGGCCACGCGCAAGGGCATCCAGAACTACGTGGCCTACATCGGCACCGGTTCGCCGCGTTTCTACCTGCCGCTGGACCAACAGTTGCCGCAGGCGAATTTCTCGCAGTTCGTCGTGTTGACGGATGACGCTCGGGCCCGCGAGGACGTGCGCCGCTGGCTGATCGACGAGGTCGGCCCGCAGTTCCCCGAGCTGCAGTTCCGCGTGACGCGGCTGGAGAACGGGCCGCCGGTGGGTTATCCGGTGCAGTTCCGCATCTCCGGCGAGCACGTCGACCGCGCGCAGGCGATCGCGCGGCAGGTGGCGGAAAAAGTGCGTGCGAACCCGCACGTCACCAACGTCAACCTGGACTGGAGCGAGCCCAGCAAGGTCGTGCGGCTGGAGATCGACCAGGATCGCGCACGCGCGCTGGGTGTCAGCACGGCGCAGGTCTCGCACTTCCTGTCGGGTTCGCTGTCGGGCCTGAGCGTGAGCACCTATCGTGAAGGCAACGAACTGGTCGAGATCCTGTTGCGGGGACCGGACGAAGAGCGCGCCCGCCTGGATCTGCTGGGCAGCCTGGCCGTGCCGACCAGCAACGGCGGCAGTGTGCCGCTGTCGCAGATCGCCAACCTTGAATACGCGTTCGAGGACGGCATCATCTGGCACCGCGACCGTCTGCCGACGGTCACCGTGCGGGCCGACATCCGCAATGACGACGTGACGCCGCCCACGGTGGTGCAGCAGATCCTGCCGACGCTGGACGGGATACGCGCGCAGTTGCCGCAGGGCTATCTGCTGGAGACCGGCGGTACGGTGGAGGATTCCGGGCGCGGGCAGAAGTCCATTGCCGCCGGCATGCCGTTGTTCCTGCTGGCGGTCACCACGTTGTTGATGCTGCAGCTGCGCAGCTTCTCGCGGGTGGCGCTGGTGCTGCTGACCGCGCCGCTGGGCCTGATCGGCGTGACCCTGGCATTGCTGGTGTTCCGGGTGCCGTTCGGTTTCGTCGCCATGCTGGGCACCATCGCGCTGGCCGGCATGATCATGCGCAACTCGGTGATCCTTGTGGACCAGATCGACCAGGACATCCAGGCAGGGCATGACCGCTGGCACGCGATCATCGACGCCACCGTGCGCCGCTTCCGTCCCATCGTGCTGACCGCGCTGGCGGCGGTGCTCGCGATGATCCCGCTGTCGCGCAGTGCCTTCTTCGGCCCGATGGCGGTGGCGATCATGGGCGGCCTTACCGTGGCCACGGTGCTGACGCTGTTCTTCCTGCCGGCGCTGTATGCGGCATGGTTCAAGGTCAAGCCGGAGCAGGGCGCCGGTCCGTAACGCCGCGCACGCGGCGGGGTTCAAAGAAACCCCCGCCGCAGCCGATACTGCACAGGTCGAAGACCTCCGGACCCGGTGCCGTGCGCTGCCTGCTGATCCCCGGCCTCTGCCTGTTGGCCCTGTTCGTCGGCGCGCCCGCGTGGGCGCTCGACCCTGCACGCAAGGTAGAGGAGTACACGCTTGCGCGCTGGACCATGGAGGACGGGTTGTCGCACAACCTGGTGCACGCCCTCAGCCAGGATGCCGAGGGCTACCTGTGGACCGGGACATGGGAAGGCGCCGCGCGGTTCGATGGTCGCCGCTTCACCCAGTACGACGCGGGCACCGTGCAGGGCCTGGAAATCGAGGGCGTGCGTGCCATCACGCCCCATCCCGAGGGCGGCATGGTGCTCAGCCTGGGGCGTGTCGGCCCCGGCTTGCTGCGGTTCCACCAGGGCCGCTGGCAGCGCCTGCCCGGACGGGCAGGCACCTTGCCGGACGTGTCGGTGCTGCGGTTCGGCCCGGACGGGGTGCTGTGGATCGGCACCGATCATTCCCTGTTCCGCCTCGACGGCGATGGTCGCCTGCACGACGTCGGCAGCGCACACGCGCGCCTGGCCAACGAGCGCGTGCTGGCGATCCTGCCGTTGTCCGACGGGCAGGCGCTGGTGGGCAACCGGCACGGGCTGTTCCGGATCGCCCAGGGCCAGGCCAGCGACTGGGGGCGCAGGATGGGCCTGCCCGAGACCTCTGTGCTCGCCATCCAGCCTTCGCGCTGGGGCGGCATGCTGGTGGGAGGAAGCGGGGGCGCATGGCGGATCGAACGGGGTCGCGCGCAACAGATCACCGGTGCGCGCGCCGAGGCCATGCTGGAGGACCGCAACGGCAATCTGTGGATCTCCACCCTGGATGGCCTGCGCCGGTATGTGCATGGGCGCCATGAGACGCTGGGAGAGCGCAACGGCCTGATGGGCCGCCTGGCCCCGGCCCTGTTCGAGGATCGCGACGGCCTGCTGTGGGTGGGCACCACGAACGGGTTGTTCCGCATCTCCGACGGGCCCGTCTTCGGACTTGGACGCAGCAACGGCCTGCGCGACATCTACGTGCGCGCGATCATCGAACGGCCGGGCCAGGGCGTCTGGATCGGTCATCCGATGGGCGTGGACGCGTGGGAGAACGGGCGCAGCCGCGCGGTGTCGCTGGCATTCGATGGCAAGCCCGACCCCTCCGTGCTGTCGATGGCCAACGCGCGCGACGGCGGGCTCTGGGTGGGAACCTACGACCAGGGCGTGATCCACCTGCCTGCCACCGCTGACACCCAACAGACGCTGCCCTGGCGCATCGACGAAGCACGGGGCCTGCCGTCCAACCATGTGCGCGCCCTGCTGGAGCGCGCGGACGGCTCATTGTGGATCGGCAGCAACGAGGGCCTGAGCGTGTACCGGGAGGGGCGCATCGTGCGGCACTACAGTGCCGCCGACGGCCTGCCAGAAGGAAATGTCTACGTCCTGTACGAAACCGGCGAGGGCGGGATGTGGATTGGCACCAGCAACGGCATGGCGATGATGCGCCGTGATGGGTCGCTGCGGACATGGACGCCGGGTTCCGGTTTCCCCGCCGTGGCCGCGTTCGACTTCCTGGCCGATCCCGATGGCAGCCTGTGGATCGCGACCGACCGCGGCCTGCTGCACTGGCGGGACGGGCGGTTCGTGCAGTTCGATCATCGCCAGGGCCTGCCCAACAACCGTCTCTTCCGGTTGCTGGAGGACGACAACGGCGATTTCTGGGCATCGAGCAACCGGGGCGTGTTCCGTATCTCCCGACCGGCGCTGACGGCGGTGGAAAACCATCACCTGGCCCGCTTGCCGGTGGAGGCATTCACCCACGCCGACGGCCTGCCCAGCAGCCAGGCCAACGGCGCGAGCGCTCCGGCGGGATGGCGCATGCGCGACGGCAAGCTGTGGTTCGCGACGGCAAACGGCATTGGCGTGATCGATCCCGACGACGCAAGGCGCCAGCGCGCCCAGGGCATCACGCTGGTGATGGAAGCCGTGGAAGCCGACGGTAGCGTGTTGCCCATGCAGGCGCGCCATGATCTGGCCGCAGACACGCGACGGGTGGTGATCCGTTTCACCGGCATCAACCAGCGCGCACCGGAGCGCCTGCGTTATCGCTACCGCATGGTGGGCTTCGATCGCGACTGGATCGAGACCGACGACGGCATCGCCCACGCCGCCGTGTATACCAACCTGCCCTCCGGACAGCTGCGCTTCGAGGTCCAGGTGATGAATGCGCCCGCGGATTGGAGCAAGCAGGACGCCGTGGTGACGCAGGCAGTGGCGTTCGACAAGGCGGCGCCGTGGTGGCAGCGCGCATGGGCGATAGTGGCCTACGCGCTGCTGCTGGCGCTGGCCGGCTGGGCCATCCTGCTGATAGCGATGCGGCGCCAGCGGCGCCGGCAGCGCAGGCTTGAAGCGCTGGTGGACGCACGCACCTCGGAGCTGAGCGACAAGAACGCGCAGCTCGAGCGGGCCAGCCAGGCCCATGCCCACCTGCTGGAACAACTGGCCTACCAGGCCGGGCATGATCCCCTGACCCGCCTGGCCAACCGGCGCGCGGGGGATGCGTTCCTGGCCGAAGCGCTGGAAGCCAGCCGTCGCGAAGGCCGTCCGCTCTGCGTCGCCTTGATGGACATCGACCACTTCAAGTCGGTCAACGACCGCTATGGACATGCATTCGGTGACGAGGTGCTGTCGCAGGTGGCGGCGCTGGCCGGGCAGCTGGCAGGCGATCAGGAAGACGTGCTGATCGCGCGCTACGGTGGCGAGGAATTCCTGGTGTGCCAGCAACTGCCGTGGACCGTTGCGCGCGCGCGGCTGGAGACGCTGCGCGAGGGCATCGCGCAGGCCAGCATCGAGGCGCCGGACGGCAGCGCGCTGCGCTGCACGGTCAGCATCGGCATGGCCGAACTGCAGCCGGGCCAGGACCTGCGCGATCTGCTGCGCGAGGCCGACGAACGCCTCTATCGTGCCAAGGAGCGGGGGCGCGACCGGCTGGTATCGAACTGACAGGCGCGGCGCATCGGATTGCTCAGTCGCGCAGTTCCGCCACGTAGCAATGCGCTTGCATCTGTTCGATGACTGCCTGCGCCGCGACCTGCGTGGACACGCCGCGACCGCCGGTGGCCAGGTCGTTGGTGAAGACCTGAGCGTTGAGCGCGCCATCCACGGCGCGCTCGATGCAGTCGGCCTCTTCGTGCAGGCCCAGCGAGTGACGCAACAGCAGCGCACAGCTCAGGATGGTCGCGTAGGGATTGGCGATGCCCTTGCCTGCGATGTCGGGCGCGGAGCCGTGGATCGGTTCGTACAGGCCGATCTTGCCGTCGCCCAGCGAGGCGGACGGCAGCAGGCCCAGTGAACCGGCCAGCATCGAGGCCTCGTCGGTGAGGATGTCGCCGAACATGTTCTCGGTGACGATCACGTCGTACTCGCGCGGTTTGGCCAGCAGGTGCATCGCCATCGAGTCGACCAGCTGGTGCTCCAGCCTCACGTCCGGGAATTCCTCCCGACCGATCCGCGTGGCCACGTCGCGCCACAGGCGCGAGGTTTCCAGCACGTTCGCCTTGTCCACCGACACCAGGTAGCTGCGGCGCTGGCGCGCCAGCCTGAAGGCGCTGCGTACCACGCGCTCGATCTCGGTAACGCTGTAGCTGCACAGGTCGCTGGCGCCGCGTGCATCGCGGGTCTTCTCGCCGAAGTAGATGCCGCCGGTCAGCTCGCGCACCACCACGATGTCCACGCCGGTCAGCAGGTGCGGCTTGATCGGCGATGCATTCAATGCAGCCGGATGCGGACGCACCGGGCGCAGGTTGGCGAACAGGCCCAGGCCCTTGCGCAACGCCAGCAGGCCCTGCTCGGGACGGACCTTCGCATTGGGGTCCGACCACTTCGGGCCGCCGACCGCGCCAAGCAGGACGGCGTCGGCCTGCTGGCAGCCCTGCAGCGTGGCTTGCGGCAGCGGCTCGCCATGGCGGTCGATGGCGACGCCGCCGATGTCGTATTCGTGGAAGTCGAAGGTATGGCCATGGCGCCGCGCCAGTGAGCGCAGCACGGTGACGGCGGCAGCGGTGACCTCGGGACCGATCCCGTCACCGGGCAGGAGGGCAATATCAGCGTGCATGGCGGGTGGCCTCGTAATGTTCGATGTCGTTGTGGCGGGCCAGCAGGTAGCCCAGTTCGTCCACGCCTTCCAGCAGGCAGGTCTGCGCGAAGGCATCCAGCGGGAACGCGAAGACGGAGCCGTCGGGCGTGCGCAGTTCCCGGCTCGCGATGTCGACGACCAGCTCATCGTCCGGCCGCTGCATCAGCGACTGCACGATCTCCTCCGGCAGCACCACCGGCACCAGCCCGTTCTTCAGGCTGTTGTTGCGGAAGATGTCGGCGATCTCGCTGCTGACGATGGCGCGCAGGCCGAGATCGGTGAGGGCCCACGGCGCATGCTCGCGCGAGGAGCCGCAGCCGAAGTTCCGCCCGGCCAGCAGGATCTGCCTGCCGGCGTTCTCCGCCTGGTTGAACGGGAACGCCGGGTTCGGCGAACCATCGGCCTGCCAGCGCCAGTCGTTGAAGGCGTTCTTGCCCAGGCCTGCACGTTCCGTCGTGGACAGGAAGCGTGCCGGGATGATCTGGTCGGTATCGATGTTGGTCTGCGCCAACACCACGCTCTTGGAGCGCAGTTCGCGGAAGCCGGGCATCACGCCACCTCCTTGTGTGCGGCGAACAGGTCGCGTGGATCGCTGACGTGTCCGTTCACTGCCGCCCATGCGGCCGTCAGCGGCGACGCCAACAGCGTGCGCGCGCCGGGCCCCTGGCGGCCCTCAAAATTGCGGTTGCTGGTGCTGACGGCCAATTGGCCCGGCGCCACGAGGTCGCCGTTCATCGCGATGCACATCGAACAGCCGGGCTCCCGCCATTCGGCACCGGCAGCACGCACGATGACATCGATGCCCTCGGCCTCGGCCTCGCGCTTGACGATCTCCGAGCCCGGCACGACCAGCATGCGCACGCCCGCGGCGACCTGGCGGCCGCGCAGTACCTGCGCCACTTCGCGCATGTCGCGCAGGCGGCCGTTCGTGCACGAACCGACGAACACCACGTCCACCGGCGTGCCTTCCAGACGCTGGCCGGCGCTCAGGTGCATGTAGTCCAGCCCCTTCTGCGCGGCCGCATCGGCGGGCGCGGGAATCGGTGCGTCCACCGCAATCGCGGTGCCGGGGTGCGTGCCCCAGGTCAGGGTCGGGCGGATATCGGCGGCCTCGATGCGTACCTCGGCATCGAACGCGGCGCCGTCCTCGCTGCGCAACGTCTTCCAATAGGTGACCGCCGCATCGAAGGCTTCGCCCTTCGGCCCGCGCGGCGTGCGCGCCACCCAGTCGAACGTGGTCTGGTCGGGAGCCACCATGCCCGCGCGCGCGCCGGCTTCGATCGACATGTTGCACAGGGTCATGCGCTGCTCCATGTCCAGTGCCTCGATCGCGCTGCCGCGGAACTCGATCACATGGCCGGTGCCGCCATTGACGCCGATCACGCCGATCACGTGCAGCACGATGTCCTTGGCGCCCACGCCCGGTGCCAGCGCACCGTCCACGGTGATCGCCATGGTCTTCGGCTTGCGCTGCAGCAGGCACTGCGTGGCCAGCACATGGCCCACTTCACTGGTGCCGATGCCGAAGGCCAGCGCGCCGAACGCGCCATGCGTGCTGGTGTGGCTGTCGCCGCAGACGATGGTCATGCCGGGCAGGGTGAAGCCCTGTTCGGGCGCGATGACGTGGACGATGCCACGGTTCGGCGACGCCATGTCGAACAGCTCGATACCGTGCTGCGCGCAGTTGCGTGCCAGTGTGTCCACCTGCGTTTCGGCGGCCTGCGTGTAGTAAGGCAGCTTCCCGTCCGGGCCGGCCGGCAGGGTCGGCGTGGAGTGGTCCATCGTCGCCTTGGTGCGGTCCGGGCGGCGCGGCGACAGGCCACGCGCCGCGAGCTCGGTGAAAGCCTGCGGCGAGGTGACTTCGTGAATCAGGTGCAGGTCGATGTACAGCACGGCGGGCGCCGCGTCGGTCTCGGGGACGACGACGTGGGCGTCCCACAGTTTGTCGAACAGGGTGCGTGGCGCGGTCATGCAGAGGTTCCCGTCATGCTTTTCATGGTGTGTCGAACAAGGCGATCCAACCCGTTTCCCGTCGTCATCCCGGCGGAAGCCGGGATCCATGTTGCCGTTGCTGTTGTCCGACTCGCCGAGCAAGAACCAACAGCGCACTGGATTCCGGCATTCGCCGGAATGACGGTGGGAGGTTCCTAGGCGGCCGCTGCTTCCTGCTTCTCGATGCGGCGCTGGCGCAGCAACCGGTTGGCCACGTCCAGCCAAGCCAGCGCGCTGGCTTCGATGATGTCCTTGCTGGTGCCGGTACCCTCGTACTCTTCGCCATTGCAACGCACCGACAGGCTGGCCTCACCCCGCGCATCGGCACCGATGCCGACGCTGTGCACCTGGTAGCTCTCCAACTGCAGCTGCACGCCGGTAGCGGCGGCCAGCGCGCTGAACAGCGCATCGACCGGTCCGTTGCCCTGCGCGGTTTCGGATACGCGGTTGCCATCCGGATCCGACAGTTCGACCAGCGCGTTGGCGCGGCTTCCGACATCGCTGATCGTCATCGAGGCCAACCGGTAGCCGTCGCTGACGGCGGCATCCTGCATCAGCGCCTGCAGGTCGACATCGCCGACCACGCGCTGCTTCTCGCACAGCGCCTTGAACTGTTCGAATACCAGCTTCAGTTCGTCTTCCTCCAGCCAGTAGCCCAGTGCGCGCAGGCGCTGCTCGACGGCAGCGCGGCCGCTGTGACGGCCCAGCACCATCTGCGACGACGGCCAGCCCACGTCCTGCGGCTGCATGATCTCGTAGGTGCCGCGATGGCGCAGCATGCCGTGCTGGTGGATGCCGGATTCGTGCGCGAACGCGTTGGCGCCGACGATGGCCTTGTTGCGCTGGACCGGCATGCCGACCAGGCGCGACAGCAGCTGCGACGTCGGCACGATGCGCCGCGTGTCGATGCGCGTGTCCAGGTTGTAGAAGGCATTGCGCACCTTCAGCGCCATCACAAGTTCCTCGATCGCACAGTTGCCCGCGCGTTCGCCGATGCCGTTGATCGAGCCTTCCACCTGACGCGCGCCGCCCTCGATGGCGGCCAGCGAGTTGGCTACGGCCAGGCCGAGGTCGTTGTGGCAGTGGGTACTGAAGATCACCCTGTCGGCGCCGGGTACGTTGGCGATCGCGCGCTCGAACATGCCGCGGATCTCTTCCGGCGTGGTGAAGCCCACCGTGTCGGGCAGATTGATGGTGGTGGCACCAGCGGCGATGGCGGCGGCGATGGCCTCGTGCAGGAAATCCTGCTCGGTGCGGGTGGCGTCTTCGGCCGAGAATTCGATCTCGTCGACGTGGCCGCGGGCGAGGCTGACGTGCTTGCGGATCGATTCCAGCACCTGTTCGCGGGTCATGCGCAGCTTGTGTTCGCGATGCAGGGGGCTGGTGGACAGGAACAGGTGCAGGCGTGGTTTCGCCGAGGCCGAGAGCGTGCGCAGCGAGGTTTCGATGTCGGCGGGCAGGCAGCGCGACAGCACCGCCAGCGTGGTCTCGCGCAGTTCGCGCGCGATCAGCGCATGCGCCTCGCGGTCGGACTGGGAACTGGCGGGGAAGCCGGTTTCGATGGCATCCACGCCCAGATCGGCGAGGCCGCGGGCCATCACCACCTTCTGCTGCGGCGTCATGCTGCATCCGGGCGACTGTTCGCCGTCACGCAGCGTGGTGTCGAAAATGCGGATCTGCGCGGAGGGGGACGTGGTTGGCGTATTCACCAGATGGTTTCCTCGTGTACTTCTGTTTCCAGGGCGGCGGCCGGAATGCGGCGCACGCCGGTTTTGGCGGGAGATTTCGGGGTGGCCGCGCGCGCGGTGGCGCGGCCTTCGGCAAGCGCAGGCTCGCCCTCCACGGTGCGGCGGCGCGGCTTGCGCGGCGGCCGTGGGCGCACGTCGGACAGTAACTGGGCCAGCACGGTGGCGTCGATATTGCCGCCGGACACGACAGCGCACTTGCGCCTGCCCGCTACGCGTCGGCCCGCGGCCAGCGCCAGCGCGCCGGCGCCCTCGGCGATCAGGTTCTCTTCCAGCGCCAACCGCACCAGCGTTTCGCGCAGCTCGGCTTCGCGCACGATGACCACGTCATCCAGCAGCTGCGTGCACAGGCGGCGGGTGATGAAGCCTGGCACCTTCACGCGCACGCCGTCGGCCAGCGACGCGACGGGATCGACGGGCGACACATCGCCCTTCATGGCGCGGATCATCGAATCCACGCCTTCGACCTGGGCGCCGACCACGCGGACGCCCTGCGACTTCAGCGCGAGCGCGACGCCGGAGGCCAGGCCACCGCCGCCGATCGGCACGATCACCACGTCCGGTGCGTACGGTGCGATCTCGATGCCCACCGTGCCCTGGCCCGCGATCACGTCGGGATCGTCGAACGCGGACAGGAAGCGGTAGCCGTTCTGCTCGGCCAGGTCACGGGCGAAGGCGAAGGCCTCGTCGTAGCTGTTGCCGTGCTGGCGCACGGTGGCGCCCCAGTGGGCGACGCCGGCGATCTTGGTCGCCGGTGCCCCGTGCGGCATCACTGTGATGGCCTGCACGCCCAGGCGGTAGGCCGCCCACGCCAAGCCTTGCGCGTGATTGCCGGCGGAGGCGGCGATCACCGGGCGGTGGTCGCCCCGCTCGCGCGCCGCCAACAGGGCATTCAAGGCGCCGCGTACTTTGTAGGAACCGGTGCGTTGCAGGTTCTCCAGCTTCAGCATCACGCCGAAGCGCTCGGCGTGGTGCAGCGGCGTGGGCGGCAGGTACCGCCGCAGTCGCGCCTGCGCCGCCAGCACGTCGGCCACGGTGACGACGACGTCGCCTACGTCCGGTTCGTTGCTGGCGGAGGCGCGGCCGGCATCAGGCATCGCGGCACGTGTGCGGCTGATGTTGAAGAAGACGCCTCCGGACCACTACTTCCGCGTTGGCGGGTGTGGCGTTCATGCGGCGCGATCCTGGTGGCGACGATCCCTGCTCAGTTCCTGCACGGCACTGAAGGACAATTCCTCGACATCGTAGATCTTCAGCAGTTGCTGGCGCAGGGTCTCCGGCGCGCGGGTACTGTCGATCACCAGCGCCAGTGCCCAATAGCCTTCGCCGTCGTGGGTGGCATGCACCGCATGCGGCGGAAAGCCACGGCGCTCGATCATGCCCAGGACGCGCAGCAAGGCGCCCTCGGCAGGTTTGAGCTTGAGTTCAAGCCGGTAACGCATTCTTCTTCTCCGGGCCGTCGGCCGTGACGGCAGGCTCGGCGGATTGTTTGGCGGGATTGGCATCCAGCATCGAGCTGTTGGCGTGGTTCGGCGGCACCAGCGGCCAGACGTTGGCCTTGATGTCGATGGTGACGTGCAGCAACGCGGGTCCGGGCTGGGCCAGCAGGTCGGTCAGGCCGTCCTCGACTTCGTCGCGCAGGCTGATGTGGCGTGCCGGGATGCCGAACACGCGCGCCAAGGCGGCGAAATCCGGGTTGTCGGACAGGTCGATCTCGCTGTAGCGCTCGGCGAAGAACAGCTCCTGCCATTGCCGCACCATGCCCAATGCACTGTTGTCGATCAGCACGATCTTCACCGGCAGCTTGCAGCGGGCGATGGTCGCCAGCTCCTGCACGTTCATCATGAAGCCGCCGTCGCCATTGACCAGGATCACGGTGCGGTCGGGACAGGCGAACTGCGCGCCCATCGCCGCCGGCAGGCCGAAGCCCATCGTGCCCAGTGCGCCGCTGGTCAGATGGTTGCGCGGATGGGTGAACCCGCAATGCTGCGCCACCCACATCTGGTGCTGCCCCACGTCGCACGCGATGATCGCGTCCGCCGGCGCCACTTCGCTCAGCCGCTTCAACAGGCCGGGCGCATAGATGTCGGTGCCCGGCGCGTCGTAGCGGAAGCCGAAACGCTCGCGGTTGCCCGCGCAGCGTTTGCGCCATTCGTCGCACGTGCTGCGTGCCGCCGTCAGCGTCTTCAGACTGGTAGCCACGTCGCCGGGAACGGCGATGTCGGCCGTGCGCAGCTTGCCGATCTCGTAAGCGTCGGCGTCCACGTGCAGCACGCGGGCGAACGGAGCGAACTCGGCCAGCTTGCCAGTGGCGCGGTCGTCGAAGCGCGCGCCGACCACGATCAGCAGGTCGCACTCCTGCACCGCCATGTTGGCGGCGCGCGTGCCGTGCATGCCCAGCATGCCCAGGTAATGCGGATGGCCGGCGGGCAGGGCGCCCAGGCCGCGCAGGGTCAGCACGGTGGGGATCTTCGTCGCATCGACGAACTGGCGGAATACGTCCACCGCATCGGCAATGCCGATGCCGCCGCCGCCGTAGATGACCGGCTTTTCAGCGCTGGCGATCGCGGCCAGGGCTTCGGCCAGCTTCGCGTCCTCGGGAGCCGGCAGTGGATCGACGCTGGCCGGCACATGGTCGGGCAGGTGCGATGCATCGGACATCTGCACGTCCTTGGGCAGGTCGATCAGGACCGGGCCCGGACGCCCTTCGCGCGCGATGCGGAAGGCTTCGCGCACCATCTCCGGCAGGTCGTCCACGCGCCGGGCGATGAAGCTGTGCTTCACGATCGGCAGCGTCAGTCCGAACACGTCCAGTTCCTGGAACGCATCGGTGCCCATCAGCGTGGTGGCGACCTGGCCGGTCAGGCACACCATCGGCACCGAATCCAGCATCGCATCGGCGATGCCGGTGACCAGGTTGGATGCACCGGGGCCGGAGGTGGCCACGCACACGCCCACCTTGCCGCTGGCGCGGGCGTACCCGTTCGCGGCCAGCGCCGCGCCCTGCTCGTGGCGCACCAGGATGTGCTTGAGGTTGGAATCCACCAGCGCGTCGTAGAACGGCATGATGGTGCCGCCGGGATAGCCGAACAGCGTATCCACGCCCTCGGCTTCCAGGGCGTGGGCCAGCCAGCGGGCGCCATTGCGTGGGGCAGTGG
This sequence comes from Pseudoxanthomonas sp. PXM03, assembly GCF_014852005.1. GTDB lineage: Bacteria > Pseudomonadota > Gammaproteobacteria > Xanthomonadales > Xanthomonadaceae > Pseudoxanthomonas_A. The sequence goes on from NZ_JACVAU010000001.1 coordinate 524,678, forward strand.
CCGCGGCGGCGTTCATGCGGCGGCCTGCTCGTCTGTATCGGGTTGCGAGGCGTTGGCCTGCAGCCACACCATCTTCGCGCGCAGTTCCTTGCCGACCTTCTCGATCGGGTGGTCCTTGTCCGCCTGCTGGAACTTCTTGTAGTTCGGCAGGCCCGCGTCGTACTCGGCCTGCCAGTTGCGGGTGAAGGTGCCGTTCTGGATGTCGGTCAGCACGTCCTTCATGCGCGCCTTGACCGAGGCGTCGATGACGCGCGGGCCGCTGACGAAATCGCCGTACTGCGCGGTCTCGGAGATGAACTCCAGCATGCGGGTGATGCCGCCTTCGTAGAAGAGGTCGACGATCAGCTTCAGCTCGTGCAGTACTTCGTAATAGGCGATCTCCGGCTGGTAGCCGGCTTCCACCAGCGTCTCGAAGCCGGCCTGCACCAGCGACGAGGCGCCGCCGCACAGCACGGCCTGCTCGCCGAACAGGTCGGTCTCGGTCTCTTCCTTGAAGGTGGTCTTGATGATGTTGGCGCGCGCACCGCCCAGGCCGCCTGCGTAGGCCAGCGCGAACTGCTCGGCCTTGCCGCTCTTGTCCTGGTGCACGGCGTAGATGCACGGCACGCCACGGCCGATCTCGTACTCGCGGCGCACCAGCGCACCCGGGCCCTTCGGCGCGACCAGTACCACGTCCAGGTCGGCGCGCGGTTCGATCATGCCGAAGTGGACATTCAGGCCGTGCGCGAACAGCAGCACGGCGCCTTGCTTCATGTTCGGCGCCAGCACGTCGGCGTAAAGCTTCTTCTGCACCATGTCCGGGGTCAGCACGGCGACCAGGTCGGCGTCCTTCACCGCGTCGGCCGGCGCCTTCACCACGAAGCCATCGGCCTCCGCCTTCGCTTCGGTCGGGCCGCCCGGGCGCAGGCCGACGACGACGTCGAAGCCGGAATCGCGAAGGTTCAGCGCATGTGCGCGGCCCTGGCTGCCGTAGCCGACGACGGCGATCTTGGGATGCGGGAGAGCGTTGGCGGTGGTCATGGAGCTGGATTCCTGGAGGTTGAGGTGAAGGGAAAGGCTCTTAAACAAAAAACCCCGCACTTCTCAGTGCGGGGTTTTGCGAATCTGGCGTTGCTTGTTGCTTACGCGCCGGTCCGTCCCGCAGTTGTGGGCGAGGTAATAAGGACGAGTACGAGGACGGAGGCCGCAGCGGGTGCGGTCGGGTCGGTCATCGTGGGCGTGTGGCGTTGCAACATGCGGCAAGGGAAACATGCCGCTCCGAAGCGTGTCAAGCAGTTTTCCCGCCTTTGCGACGATCGGATGATTTCACTCGATATGGTTGCAACTGAAACCGTGGAAACGCAGCAGAATCAGGGCTTCCCACGTCATCGCCGCACTGCTGGTTTTCATGCCCGAGTACCGCTCCAAGACCTCCACCCACGGCCGCAACATGGCCGGTGCCCGTGCGCTGTGGCGCGCCACCGGCATGAAGGACGCCGACTTCCACAAGCCCATCATCGCGGTCGCCAATTCCTTCACCCAGTTCGTCCCGGGTCACGTGCACCTCAAGGACCTCGGCCAGCTGGTGGCGCGCGAGATCGAGCGGGTCGGCGGCGTGGCGAAGGAGTTCGACACCATCGCCGTCGACGACGGCATCGCGATGGGCCACGACGGCATGCTGTATTCATTGCCCAGCCGCGAAGTCATTGCCGACTCGGTCGAGTACATGGTCAACGCGCATTGCGCCGATGCGCTGGTGTGCATCTCCAACTGCGACAAGATCACGCCGGGCATGCTGATGGCGGCGTTGCGGCTCAACATCCCCACCGTATTCGTGTCGGGTGGGCCGATGGAAGCCGGCAAGACCAAGCTGGCCGATCACAAGCTGGACCTGGTCGACGCGATGGTGATGGCGGCGGACCCCAACGTGTCCGACGAAGAAGTCGCGGCCGTGGAGCGCAGCGCCTGCCCGACCTGCGGCTCGTGCAGCGGCATGTTCACCGCGAACTCGATGAACTGCCTGACCGAAGCGCTGGGCCTGTCGCTGCCGGGCAACGGCACCGTGGTCGCGACCCATGCCGATCGCGAAAAGCTGTTCAAGCGTGCCGGCGTGGTGGCGGTGGAACTGTGCCACCGCTGGTACGGCGGTGAAGACGAAACGGCGCTCCCGCGCGGCATCGCGACGTTCAAGGCCTTCGAGAACGCGATGACGTTGGACATCGCGATGGGCGGTTCCACCAACACCATCCTGCACCTGCTCGCGGCGGCGCAGGAAGGGGAGGTGCCGTTCGACATGCGCGACATCGACCGCCTGTCGCGACGCGTGCCGCAGTTGTGCAAGGTGGCGCCGAACACGCAGAAGTACCACATCGAGGACGTGCACCGCGCCGGCGGCATCATGGCGATCCTCGGCGAGCTGGCGCGCGGCGGCCTGCTGCACACGGAGGTCGCCACCGTGCATGCGAAGACACTGGGCGAGGCGATCGCGAAGTGGGATGTCGCGACCAATGATGACGACGCCGTGACCACCTTCTACAAGGCCGGGCCGGCGGGCATCCCGACGCAGGTCGCCTTCAGCCAGGACACCCGTTGGCCGTCGCTGGACACCGATCGCGCGGAAGGCTGCATCCGCAGCGTTGAGCACGCGTTCTCGCAAGAAGGTGGATTGGCGGTGCTGTACGGCAACATCGCGGTGGATGGCTGCGTGGTGAAGACAGCGGGCGTGGACGAATCGATCCACGTGTTCGAAGGGACGGCGCGGGTGTTCGAGAGCCAGGATGCGGCGGTGGCCGGCATCCTCGGCGATGAGGTGAAGTCCGGCGACGTCGTCGTGATCCGCTATGAAGGCCCCAAGGGCGGGCCTGGCATGCAGGAAATGCTGTACCCGACCAGCTACCTGAAATCGAAAGGACTCGGGAAGCAGTGCGCGCTGCTGACCGACGGGCGTTTCTCCGGCGGCACCTCCGGCCTGTCGATCGGCCATGCGTCGCCGGAAGCGGCGGCCGGCGGGACCATCGGTCTGGTGCGCGACGGCGACCGCATCCGCATCGACATTCCGCAGCGCTCGATCGCGCTGCTCGTCGCGGACGACGAATTGGCGTTGCGGCGCGCGGCGCAGGATGCGCGCGGATGGAAGCCCGCGTTGCCGCGCACGCGCAAGGTGACCACCGCGCTGAAGGCCTATGCCTTGCTGGCGACCAGTGCCGACAAGGGTGCGGTGCGCGACAAGGCGCTGCTGGATGCGTTCTGATACACCGATGGTCCTGCGCTGCCTTCTTGTCCTCTTGCTCGCCTTCTTTGTCCTGCCCGCTATGGCGCATGACGAAGAGAGGAAACCCTGGGTCGTCGCCACCTATGCGTATCCCCAGCGCGACCGCATCGCCGCGATCCAGCCCTTGGCCGACTACCTCGCCAAGCGTGGCGGCCATCCGGTACAGGTGAGACTGTTCCCGTCGCCGACGGCATTGGTCGAAGCCCTGCGCGACGGTCAGGTGGATGTCGCGGTGCCCAACCTGCACGCCTATCTGCAGACGCGCCGCTGGCATCAGCACGTGACCACCCTGCCGGTGCCGCAAGTGCCCCTGGCGCAGGCGGATCGTTACCGCGCGGTGCTGGTTGCGCGCGGCGTGTCCTCACTCGATGCGCTGGAGCGCGATGCGGCCCGTCTGCGGCTGGTCCTGGTCGGGCGCGATTCGGCCTCCGGCGGATTCGTGCCGGTACACCATCTTCGCGCGCTGGGACTGGAGGCGGAGGCGGCGTTCGCATCCTTGCGCTACGCGGGTTCGCATGCGGCTGCGCTGCAGGCCGTGGTTGAAGGCGAGGCGGACGTTGCCGCGCTTGCGGCCGACGTCTATGACGCATCGCCGAAGCAGCCGGCCATCATGGAACTGTGGCGCTCCGATCCCATCCCGCCGGGACCGCTGCTGTGCCGCCCCGGCCCCGGCGTGCCTTGCCAGGCGATCACGGCGTGGCTGCTGGAAGTGCACCTGAGGGACCCGGCCGTGATGGCGGCCCTTCGCGCAGGCTGGCCGGAATTCGGCGATGCGGAGCGCCTGGTGCCTGCCGATATCGCCCGACTGTCGTCGCAGGCGACGCGCATTGATTGACCGGCGCGCGGCGCGGACCGTGCCTGCCGCCGGACGGCACCCTTAATTCGGCGCCTCCCCTGCCGCTAGAAGGAATGATCAGGGGAGGTGTGTCCATGTCAGTCACAGCGGACGCGGCAACAGCCGGCGTCGATACCCGCCATCGTTTGCCGGACGCCCCCGTCGGCCTGCTGAGGCTGGCGGCCGATGCGCGCGTGCTGGACGCCAACCGCGCGGCGCTGGACCTGCTGGATGTGTCGGCCGAACACCTGCTGGGGCAGGACGGTGCGCATGTGTGGGGCCTGTCACCGGACGCACTGACCGGCGAGGAGGGCGTCTGGCAGGCACCGGGCGGCGACCCGGCGCGGCGCGTCCGGTACCAGCGCGACCGCGACGGTGATGGCTGGATGCTCTCCCTGCCGCACCCCGAAACGGCCACGCTGCTGCGCGAAGCGGCGGGTCTGTCAGCAGAATCTGCCGCGGTGGCGGCATCGCCGGCCTTGCAGCCGCTGGCGCAGCGCCTGTGTGAAGCGCAGGCGGATCGTGCTCTGCTCGAACGCATCGGCCTGCTGCTCGGTGCCTGCGACCTGGACCTGGTTCCCGCCGAGGGACAGGCCGCCGATCCCCTGTTCCGGCAGATCGCAGCGGGTTTCGGCAACCTGGCCGAAGCGATCCGGCAGGCAGTGGCGCTGTCGCATCAGGTGGCCGGCGACGTGCCGCACCTCGTGCACGAGAACGAAGACCTGCTGCGGCAATCCCAGTCCCAGGTGTCCGCACTGGAGGAGGTGCTGGTCGCGACGCGCCGCCTGTTGCAGGGGCTGCAGGGTGCCGGCGAGGAACTGCGGGCAGTGGTCAGCATCGCGGCACAGGCCGATGCCAGCGCACGCGAGGGTGTATCTGCCGCGCGCCAGCTGGGCGAAGCAATGCGTGAAGTGGAACGGCGTTCGGCCCGGGCGGGCGATGTCATCGCGGTGATCGACGCGGTCGCGTTCCAGACCAACATCCTGTCGATCAACGCCGGCATCGAAGCCGCGCGCGCGGGCGAAGCCGGGCGCGGCTTCGGCGTGGTCGCCAGCGAAATACGGCGACTCGCCGGACAGGCCTCCGCTGCCGCGCGCGACGTGCGCACCATGCTGGAAGAGAGCGGCCAGGCGTTGGCGGAAAGCGCGCTCTCCGCGCAGGCCACCGAGCAGGTATTGGGCAGCATCGGCGATCTGCTGGGCCGTGCGAGCCGGGCGATGGAGTCCGCAGGCGGCCGGGTGGCCGCCCAGGGTGACGAGATCGCTGCGATCGACCGTGCCGTGGAACAGGTGGTCGACCTGAGTCGCAGCAACCTGGAGCATGCCGGCCAGGTCGCGGCGCGGGGCGCGGCACTGGCACAGGGCGCGGACACGCTGCACGACTGCGTGGGTCTGTTCCGGCTGCCACCCGATCCGCTGCGCGTGCGACGGCACGCACGCGTGCACGACCTCGCCTGCGCGGGCGCGGCGAGGATCGGAGCGGCGTTCGAGCACGCGCTGTCCACCGGACGGTTGGGGGAAGACGACCTGTTCGCGCGCGACTACACACCGATACCCGGCATCGAGCCGGCCAAGTTCACCACGGCCTTCGACACCCTGTGCGATGAGCTACTGCCACCGCTCCAGGAGCCCCTCGCCACCCGGCATCCATGGATCGTGTTCGCCATCAGCGCCAATCCCGACGGCTACGTGCCCACCCACAACCTGCGTTTCAGCCAGCCGCTCACCGGCGATCGCGAGAAAGACCTGGTCGGCAACCGGACCAAGCGCCTGTTCACCGATCGCGTCGGCCGCAGTGTCGGCGCGCATACCGATCCATACCGGTTGCAGGTGTATCGCCGCGACACCGGACAGATCATGTTCGACCTGTCGGTGCCGATCCACGTCCATGGCCGTCACTGGGGAGGCTTCCGCATCGGCTACACGCTGGGCTGAACACGGCCACCTGGCCGATGTGTTCTAATTCGCCCCGAAGCGGGGGTATCGCCGGCCTGGCCGGTGATTGAGACAGACCCTTCGAACCTGATCCGGTTGAGACCGGCGTAGGGAAGCTTCGCAGGATGCGCCGTGTTGCCGTGTCGCCCCTCGCGGGCCCGCAATCCGTCCGCCGCCGCGCCGCCGCTTCGTCCGTGATGCGATTCCCTCGCGTCGCATTATGCGAATCCCTCGCAAGAGCCCGCACATCCATGTGCGGGGATTCAAAAGGACGATGCCGATGAATGCCATTCCCAAGCCCGCCGCCGATCTGCTGCAACAGACCGGACAGCTCTCCGAGTCCGTGACGCGCCCGATCCCCGGTTCGCGGAAGATCTTCATCGAAGGCTCCCGCCCGGACATCCAGGTGCCGATGCGCGAGATCGGGCTGACGCAGACGCCGACCATCTTCGGCGGCGAAGACAATCCGCCGGTTACCGTCTACGACACTTCCGGTCCCTACACCGACCCCGATGCGACCATCGACCTGGCCGCTGGCCTGCCTGCGCTGCGCGCAAAGTGGATCGAGGAACGCGGGGACACGGAACAGTTGCCGGCCCTCAGCTCGGAGTTCGGTCGTTCGCGCGAAACCAATGCGAAGCTGGACAGCGTGCGCTTCCCCGGCCGCATCCTGCCGCGCCGTGCGAAGGCGGGCGCCAACGTCAGCCAGATGCATTACGCCAGGCGCGGCATCATCACGCCGGAGATGGAATACGTCGCCATCCGCGAGAACCAGCGGCTGGATGCGGTGCGCGATGCGATGCTGCTGAAGCAGCACCCCGGTGAATCCTTCGGGGCCAGCATCCAGACGTTCATCACCCCGGAGTTCGTGCGCGACGAGATCGCGCGCGGCCGTGCCATCCTGCCCAACAACATCAACCACCCCGAAAGCGAGCCGATGATCATCGGCCGCAACTTCCTGACCAAGATCAACGCCAACATCGGCAACAGCGCCGTCTCGTCCGGTATCGCCGAGGAAGTGGAGAAGCTGGTGTGGTCGATCCGCTGGGGTGGCGACACGGTGATGGACCTGTCCACCGGCAAGCACATCCACGAGACGCGCGAGTGGATCATCCGCAACTCGCCGGTGCCGATCGGCACCGTGCCGATCTACCAGGCGCTGGAGAAGGTCGATGGCCGCGCCGAGGCGCTGACGTGGGAAATCTTCCGCGACACGTTGATCGAACAGGCCGAGCAGGGCGTGGACTACTTCACCATCCATGCCGGCGTGCTGTTGCGCCATGTGCCGCTGACGGCGAAGCGTGTGACCGGCATCGTCTCGCGTGGTGGCTCGATCATGGCCAAGTGGTGCCTGGCGCACCACAAGGAGAACTTTCTCTACACGCACTTCGAGGACATCTGCGAGATCATGAAGGCCTACGACGTGGCCTTTTCGCTGGGCGACGGCCTGCGTCCGGGCTGCATCGCCGATGCCAACGACGCCGCGCAGTTCGGTGAGCTGGAAGCGCTGGGCGAGCTGACCAAGATCGCGTGGAAGCACGACGTGCAATGCATGATCGAAGGCCCGGGCCACGTGCCGATGCAGCTGATCAAGGAGAACATGGACAAGCAGCTGCGCGAGTGCGGCGAAGCGCCGTTCTACACGCTCGGCCCGCTGACCACGGATATCGCGCCCGGCTACGACCACATCACCTCCGCCATCGGTGCGGCGATGATCGGCTGGTTCGGCACGGCGATGCTCTGCTACGTCACGCCGAAGGAGCACCTGGGCTTACCGAACCGGCAGGACGTGCGCGACGGCATCATGGCGTACAAGATCGCTGCCCATGCTGCGGACCTGGCCAAGGGCCATCCGGGTGCGCAGGTGCGCGACAACGCGCTTAGCAAGGCGCGCTTCGAATTCCGCTGGGAAGACCAGTTCCACCTGGGCCTGGATCCGGAGAAGGCCAAGGAGTTCCATGACGAGACGCTGCCCAAGGACGCGCACAAACTGGCGCACTTCTGTTCCATGTGCGGCCCGCACTTCTGTTCGATGAAGATCACCCAGGACGTACGCGACTACGCGGCCGAGCATGGCGTCGAGGAGCGAGCGGCGCTGGAGGCCGGCATGGCGGAGAAGTCGGCGGAGTTCCTGGCGCAGGGCGCGCAGGTGTATCGTCAGGGCTGACCGGTCCGGGTGCCAGGCATCCATCCGGCGTACTCATGCGTAATGTTCACCGGGCGTCCGCCATCCTGGCGGCGTCCCGACAGGAGAACGATCATGGCCCGTTTCGCCCGTAATGCCGGCCGCTGGATGATGGCAGCGTGCGTCCTGCTGCTTGCGGCCTGCGCCACCGGCCCGCGCGTCACCAGTGACGTGGACCCGTCCGCGAACTTCGCGCAGTACCGCAGCTTCGCCTTCTATTCGCCGCTGGCGATCGAGGCGCAAGGCTACGCGACCCTGACCAGCGGGCGTATCAAGAATGCGGCGCGGGCACAGATGGAAGCGCGCGGCTACGTCTACGATGAGACTTCGCCCGACCTGCGGGTGAACCTCAATGCCTACATGCAGGAAAAGACCGATGTCGTGTCGATGCCGGAAGTCGACTACGACTACTACTACAGCTACCGCGCCCGTCGTTATGTATCGGTGCCCTATTGGCGCGACCGCACCGAGGTCTACCAGTACACCGAGGGCACGATGAACGTGGATCTGGTGGACGCGGCGCAGAACCGGCTGGTGTGGACGGGCGTGGCGGTCGGCCGCGTGGGCCGTGCCACGCCGGAAGAGCGGGCCGCGAAGATCGATGCCGCCGTGGCCGACATCTTCCTGCGCTACCCCTACCGCGCGGGCAGCGGCACGCCTGCGGTGTCGCCGTGAAGGGGAATGGTGCGGGCATCGCAAGGGCGGGCATAGGTTTCGGCACCGCGCTGGCCATCACCATCTCGTGGAGCGCCAACAAATCGCTGTTGTGGGCCGTGATCCATGGCGTGCTGTCATGGATCTACGTGGTGTATTACGCCCTGGTGTACCACTTCAAATGAGTCTCGCCGCGTGACGAAGCCCTTGCTCTGGTTGCGCTGGCTGGTGACGGCGCGACGGCATCCCTGCGCCTTCCTGCTGATCGTCCAACTGGCGGGCATCCTGCTGTATCCGGTGATGGAAGACACCCAGGCAGGCCGGGCCCTGTTCGGCGCGTTCGGCATCCTGGTGCTCGCGCTTGCGCTGTGGGTGGTCAACCGCAGCGCGGCGGTGAACTGGATCGCATGGTCGCTCGCGGTGCCCGCCGTGCTGCTGTCGGTGTCGTCGGCCATCTTCGACCAGCCTGCGCTGGGCATCTACGCCCACCTGCTGGAGAGCGGACTGTACTTCTACACGGCGGGCAGCCTGATCGCCTACATGCTGCAGGACCACTCGGTCACCAGCGACGAACTGTTCGCCGCAGGCGCCACGTTCACGCTGCTCGCATGGGCCTTCGCCTTTTCGTTCTCGGTCTGCCAGCAGTGGTATCCGGGCAGCTTCACCGCTGCGGTGGATCCGCAGTCGCCGCGCAGCTGGATGGAACTGCTGTTCCTGAGCTTCAGCCTGCTGTCGGGCGTGGGCCTGAGCGATGTCGTCCCCATCCAGCCCCAGGCACGCGCGCTGGTGATGCTGGAGCAGTTCGCGGGCGTGATGTACATCGCCGTGGTCGTATCGCGGCTGATCGGCCTGACGATCCTCAAGCACCCGGTGCGCAAGGAAGGCTGAGCGTTTCAGGCAGGCAAAAAATTCGCGCCCGGGGGCGCGAATACTGGAGCAGGTTGTAATAGGACGTCGGCGAGAGAGAGGTTGCCTGTGATGTTCCCGTTCAGGGGGAACACGGCGGTCACTGTAAAATGCACCGCGACGGTGCGCTTTCCCCATGCTGTTCCTGCACTTTGCCGAATCTGCCGGATTGAACGATCCGGCCGGTGACAGGTATTCAGGCACATGACGGGACAAGGGCACCGGCGCAGCATCCGCCCCCACATGCCCCGACCTGCCGAGCCCCCCATCGTGCCCCCTGCCGAACACCTGAAGGTGGGCGAGTGCTTCGTCGACATCTCCCTGCGCGAGATCCGCGCGCCGGGTGCCCGCAAGCCTGCGCGCATCACGCCCAAGTCGATGGGCGTGCTGCTGGCGCTGGCCGACGCGCCTGGAAGGGTCGTCACACGCGACACGCTGCTGGCCGTGGTCTGGCCCGACACGCTACCGACCAACGATGTGGTCACCCAGGCCATCACCCAGTTGCGCAAGGCATTCGGTGAGCGTGGCGATGGTCCGCGCTATATCGAGACCATCGCCAAGAGCGGGTATCGCCTGCTGGCGTCGGTGGAGTGGTTGCCGGCGGCAGGCGACGATGCTTCGCCGCTTGCCGCCGATGAACCTGTTTCTGCTTCGTCCACGCCAGCTGCCGCCCCCGTCGTCGTGCCGGTCGACGATGCATCCCGACACCCGGCGGCGCCGGTTCCGGTGATGGTCGGCGCAGGGCAGGCGCCAGACCCCCGCTTGTTCCGTCGCTGGGCCTGGGGCATCGGCCTGGGCGTACTGGCGTTGGGTATCGCAGCGTGGGGACTTTGGATGATGGGCGCGCGCAGCGGTCCCGTTCCAGCCGGGTCCGGCGTGCAGACGCTGGTACCTGCACCGCGTCCGTATCGCCTGATCACCTCGGCACCCGGATTCGAGCTGTCACCGACGCTGTCGCCGGACGGTTCGCAGGTCGCCTATCTGTCCAGCCTGACGGAAGAACTGGCGGGTACCGCGGTCATGGTGCAGACCACCGAGCCGGCCCAGCCGCGCACCCTGACCGTGCCCCCGGAGGGCGCATGGGACAGCAATCCGGAGTGGTCGCCCAGTGGCCGTGAAATCGCGTTCCTGCGCCGCTTCCCGGGCAAGGACTGCCGGATCATGGCGGTCCAGGCCAGTGGCGGGGAACCGCGCACGCTCGGGATCTGCGATCCGAACAACCGGCCCAGTTTCGACTGGATGCCCGGCGGCGATGGACTGGTGTTCAGCAGTCCGCTGACGGGTGCGGGCGAACCGGGCCTGCGCCTGCTGGATCTCGCCACGGGGCGCTGGCGTGCGCTGGACTACGGCGCGAGCGACGAAGATGTCGATACCGCGCCGCGCTATTCGCCGGACGGCAAATGGATCGCCTTTGTCCGCAACACGCCGCTGGGCGATCTATGGCGCATTCCCGCAGAAGGGGGGCGTGCGGAACGCCTCACCCATCAGCGTGCGGAACTGCGCGGCTGGGACTGGACCCCGGACGGCAAGGCCATCGTGTTCGGGCGCCGCGTCGACAGTCACACGCGTCTGTATCGCCTGACCTTGCAGGATGGGCGCATCGAGGATCTCGGCATCGAGGATGCACAGACGCCGGCCATTGCAGCGCGTGCCGACCAGCTGGCGTTCGTGCAGCGCAAGCCGCAGTTCGGCGTGTACCGCATCAGCAGTGCGCCGGCGATGGACGGAAAGTTGCCCGTACCGGAACGGCTGTTCCCTTCCACCGGGCGTGACACGCTGCCGTCGGTGGCGCCGGATGGCCGCCAGATCGTGTTCACCTCCGACCGCTCCGGCGACTACGCCCTGTGGTGGGCCGACATGGAACGCCCCGCGTCGTTGCGCCTGATCGAGGGCATCCATCCCGAGTCCCGCCACCTGCCTGTGTGGTCGCCGGACGGCAAGCGGGTGCTCGTCGTCGGGACGGACGGCACCGGGCGCTATGGCCTGCACGAACTGGTCCCCGCCAGCGGCCAGTTGCAGTCGCTGGCGGTGCCGGTGGCGCTGGAGGACCTGCTGTTCGCGGCCTATTCGCCGGACCCGGCGCGGATCTTCGTGGTTGCGGGGCGCGGGGACAGCCAGCAACTGGTGCTGTTCGACCGGAACAGCACGCCGTGGCGGCAGGTCGCCACCATCGAGGGTGTGTCGTTCGCGCGCCCTGACGGCGCACAGGGACGGGTGTTGTTCACCCGGCTGGGCCACGACGGGCTGTGGCAGGCAGACCTGTCCCTGTCTCCCGGCAGCATTCGCCAGATCGACGGCAATCACCCTGTGAGCCAGCGATACCGCACCTGGACGGTCACCGAGGACGGCCAGGTCGAGTACCTCGAACAGCGGGCCGGGTGCTATGTCAGCCTGCGCCACATCGGGGCGGGACGCTCGCATCCGCCTCCCCGATGCCTTGAGCCGAACCATCTCTCCACGATCAATGGCTTCAGCGCACATGCGCGCACGCGTGTGGCGTACGTCTCAATGGCGATCAACGACGGGTCCGACATCGGCCTGCTGTCGTTGCGGCGAACGGCGGCGACGCCGCCGGTGCGATTCTGGTAAGTCACTGATCCAGAAAAAGAAAACACTTTCGCAAGTTCTTCGGAAGTGGATTCGTGGAGATTTCGGCGGGTTTTCCGCGCAATTTCCTGCGCCGCCCGCCATGTTCCGGCACATCCACTGCTCCTGTTGCGCAAAGTGGAATGACCGATGGAGCAAACCTTGTGGGGGGACCGCGGACAAGTGGTCCGCGCCGATGCGGCCGACGGCCAGGATCCGAACGGTTGCATCGCGGTCTCGCGGTTGGGTGCCGTGCAGGCGGGTGCCGACGTGTTCACCGTGTGGGTGCAACTGCGCGGTACCTCGTGGGTGGAGGCCAAGGAAGGACGCTTCCGGCTGCGCCGGGGGCACTGGATCGCACTGGAGCGCGACTCCAAGCCGCTGGTGCAGAGCGACCGCTACGGCCTGTGCCTGGGGGTGGCGCTGAGCGCGGATGCCCTGCGCGCGATGGCGCGATTCGCCGACAGCCCCCTGTATGCCGGTCGTGGGCGTTTGTCCCGACGCGATGCGCTGACGCTGCTGCGCCTGTGGCGCGCGGTCTCCCGGCACGCCCCGCAAGGCCCGGATTTCCTCGCACTGCGCCCCTTGCTGCTGCATATGGTGGCCGTCCAGCAGGAGTTCTCCGACTACATCCAGCGTTGCCCGGGGCGTTCACGCAGCCGCAAGCGCCAGGTGTTCGGCCGCCTGCAGCGCGCGCGCCTCTATCTGGAGGGCAATTGCGACCGCGTGGTGCGGATCAGTGAACTGGCCGAACTGACCAGTTTCTCCAGCTGGTACTTCTCGCGCACCTTCTACAGTCTGTATGACGAAAGTCCGCAGGCGGCCGCGGCACGGATGCGGCTGGAGCATGCGGCCGAACTGCTGCGCAACACCTCGATGATGGTGGGCGAAGTCGCCGCGGCATCGGGTTTCGACAATTGCTGCAGCTTCGCGCGTGCTTTCCGTGCGCGCTTCGGAACCTCGGCCAGTCGCTATCGCATGGCATCGACCGCGTCGAGGACAGACTCGGCAAAGTCATCGGCCCTCGTGCGCAAAGCGGCCGTGAAGACTGGAACGTAAGTTTGCAAGGCGTTTTAACACGCCCATAACGCAACACGTTCCCCTGAGGAGAGATTCAATGAACCATCGTAGTCCGCGTCGCGCGATGCGGGTCGGCTTGCTGCCGGCCGGCATTGCCATCGCACTGGTCCCGGCGTTCGCCATGGCGCAGGAAACCACCGATGCGCCCTCGAGCACCACCACGCTCGATCGCCTCGAAGTCACCGGCTCCCGCATCCGCGGCGCCGACATGGAAACGCAGCAGCCGATCATCACCATCGCGCGTGAGGACATCGAGAAGCAGGGCTTCACCTCGGTGGCCGACGTGCTGCAGAACCTGACCTCCGCCGGTTCCCCCGCGATCGCGCGTTCCGAAGCGCTGGCCTCGGGCGAGAACGTGGGTGGTTACTACGTCGACATCCGCAACCTGGGCGCGACCCGTACCCTGGTGCTGGTCAACGGCCGTCGCCTGGGCGCCACCACCGGTGGTTACCAGGATCTGAGCCAGATCCCGATGTCGGCCATCGACCGCATCGAAGTACTGAAGGACGGCGCGTCCGCCATCTACGGTTCCGACGCGATCGCCGGCGTGGTCAACGTCATCACGCGCAAGCGCTTCGAAGGCGCCGAGGCTTCGGCGTACATCGGCCAGACCGGTGAAGGCGACGGCGACACCAAGCAGTACTCCTTCACCGTGGGCTCGGCCAGCGACCGTGGCGGCGTCACCCTGTCGGTCGAGTACTCGAAGGAAGACCCGATCTCCGCCGCCGACCGCTGGTTCTCCAAGGACGGCAACGCCGGTCCGAACTATCCGGGTTCGGGCTGGAGCCCGATCAGCCAGAACGGCTCGTTCTGCGATCCGTGCCAGACGCCCGGCCTGCGACCGGGTCAGCCCGGCTACGTCGCTCCGGCGGACGAGCTCTGGTATACGCTGCGTGACGGCGGTACTCCTGGAGTGCGTGGCGACTATGTGCTGCACACGGCAGCAGACAATGCCAATGCCAACCAGCAGATGTTCCTGTCCACGGGCATCGAGCGCCGTTCGGTGTTCGTCAATGCGAACTACGACCTGACCGACAACGTCACGTTCAACGCCGACGTGCTGTACAACCATCGCTCCACCCAGTCGCAGATCGCCGGCTATCCGTACCAGTCGGCCGCGTTCGGCACGCCGCTGTCCGCCGACAGTGCGTTCAACCCGATGCCGGGCGACACCACGTTCCGTCGTCGCCTGTGGGAAATGCCGCGCACCACCGACAGCGAGCTGGAAACCTACCGCTTCGCGGGCGGCTTCGCCGGCTTCTTCGACCTGGGCGGCAAGACCTGGGACTGGGATGTCGGTGCGCTGATCAACCGCAACCAGTCGACCAAGCGTGCGCGCGGCGACATGAGCCTGATCGCCTCGCGCCAGGCGCTGGGTCCGTCGTTCATCAACGCCGACGGTGTCGCCCAGTGCGGCAGCGCGGCCGATCCGACCCCGCTGTCCGATTGCCGTCCGTGGAACCCGCTGCTGCCTTACGGCGTCGCCGGCCCGGGCTCGCTGTCCGATCCTGAGCTGCAGAAGTTCCTGTTCCCGTGGTTCACCGATACCGGCCTGACCCGTACCACCAGCTACACCGCCAACCTGGCGGGCACGCTGTTTGAATTGCCGGCCGGCGATCTGGGCATCGCGGTGGGCGTGGAGCACCGCAAGGAGCAGGGTCGCTTCGTGCCGGACGCGTTCGCGCAGTCGGGCCAGAGCACCGGCCTGGGCGCAACCACCACCGAGGGTGACTATTCGGTCGACGAGTTCTACGTCGAGCTGAACATCCCGGTGTTGGCCGACATGGCGTTCGCGAAGGAACTGACCTTCAACGTCGCCAGCCGCTACTCCGACTACAGCAACTTCGGCGACACGATCAACAGCAAGTTCGGCTTCACCTGGCGTCCGATCGACGAGCTGCTGGTCCGCGGCACCTACGCCGAGGGCTTCCGCGCCCCGACGATCGACAACCTGTACGGCGGCATCGGCACCAGCTTCGAGAACTACACCGACCCCTGCGGCGTCGGCGCT
This sequence comes from Pseudoxanthomonas sp. PXM03, assembly GCF_014852005.1. Classification (GTDB taxonomy): domain Bacteria; phylum Pseudomonadota; class Gammaproteobacteria; order Xanthomonadales; family Xanthomonadaceae; genus Pseudoxanthomonas_A. The sequence goes on from NZ_JACVAU010000001.1 coordinate 540,119, forward strand.
GTGAACAGCGTCAACGGCAACGCGGCCTGCACCGGCGCGGGCGTTCCGCTCGGCTACGTGCAGCTGGGCCAGGGCCTGGTGCCCTGCACGACCTATCCGTGCGCCACCCCGGACCAGTTCATCACCGGCTCCAACCCCACGCTGGTCCCGGAAACGTCCAAGAGCAAGACCATGGGCCTGGTGTGGTCGCCGCGCTGGGTGGAAGGTCTGGACATCTCGCTGGACTGGTACCGCTACGAGCTGAAGAACATGATCATCGAGGATAGCGTGGACCGCATCCTGCGTGACTGCTATGTGCTCGGCAACAGTGCCCGCTGCGAAGGTATCGTGCGTGCCAGCGACGGCCACATCACCGATCTGTTCTACGGCCTGGCCAACCTCGGCGCAATGGAGACCGAGGGCTTCGACCTGGGTGTGAAGTACGCCCTGCCGGAGCAGTCGTTCGGCAAGATAGCGTTCGACTGGACCTCGTCCTACACCAGCGTCTACGACGAAGAAGCCGAGAACTCGGCCGGCGAGAAGATCATCGTGGGCAACGTGGGCAACTCCGGCATCTTCCGCGTGCGCTCGAACCTGGGCGTGGACTGGTCGCTGGGTGCGTTCGCGGTCAACTGGACGGCCCGTTACTACTCGGGCATGAAGGAAAGCTGCGTGCCGAACCGTCCCTGCACCGAGCCGGACCACATCGCCAATGGTGAAGAGGATGCGATCCGCCGCGTCGGTTCCAACACGTTCCATGACCTGCAGGTCAGCTACAAGGCGCCGTGGGATGCCACGATCGCCATTGGCGCCAACAACGTGTTCGACCACAAGGGTCCGCTGATGTTCTCGAACTCCGAGTACCGCCACAGCGACTTCGCGTACTACGGTGGCTTCGACTTCGATCGTTACCTGTACGTCAAGTACACCCAGCGCTTCTGATCTCCGGATCGACGCGTCTGCTGCACCACGACGGCCCCGCAAGGGGCCGTCGTTCTTTGTGGGCACGGCGGCATTGCGGCGGTTGGTATCATCCGGCCGATGTACCGTCCCGTCCCCGGGGCCTTGCCGAGATCCGCACGACCCCATGAAGCTGCCCGCCCCCTTCATCCAGCTGCCCGTTGCCTTCGACGCCGAGGCGTTGGCGCGCGAAGTGCGGACGATCGACGAGGCATGCTGGCGGTCCCATCCGGGCGGGATCCCCGGCAACAGCGCGCTCGCGCTGATCACCACGGAAGGCGATCCCGACAGCGACCAGGTCACGGGACGGATGCGGCCTACGCCTTCGCTGGAGCGGCTGCCATACCTCATGCAGGTGCTGGAATCCCTTGGCGCCACGTGGGGGCGTTCCCGCCTGATGCGTCTTTCGGGACAGTCCGAGGTCACCGGGCACGTCGACATCAATTACTACTGGCGTGACCACATGCGGGTTCACGTCCCGATCATCACCACGCCCTCGGTGCGCTTCCAGTGCGGCGACAGCGAAGTGAACATGGCGGCGGGCGAGTGCTGGATCTTCGACACCTGGCGCCACCACCGGGTCCTGAACGAAGGCAGCGAAACGCGCATCCACCTGGTGGCCGATACGGTGGGCGGCGTCGCGTTCTGGGACCTGCTGGAGCAGGGCAGGACCCCGGAGCGGCGCGAGCCGGGTTGGGCGCCACGACGGATCGCACCGATGCAGGGCCACCGGGCGACGCTGGACTACGAATCGTTCAACGCGTCCGACGTGATGACACCGTGGGAGCTGCGCGAGTGCATCGGCTTCCTGGTCAACGACGCCGAACGGACCCCGCAGCTGCCCGCGATCCATGCGTTGCTGACGCGTTTTGCGCGCCACTGGCACGGCGTGTGGGCCTGCCATGGCAACCAGGCATCGGGACTGCCGCATTTCAGGACGCTGCTGAAGGACACCCAGGAAAAACTCGCGCAGGCGGGTGTCGCGCAAGTCCGTCTGCAGAACGGGCTCGGCCTGCTGGCAGCATTGAAGGCGCATATCTTCAGCATGGCCCTGGCCGCCGACGTGGATGAGTCCGCGCGTCGCGATCCGCATGGCGCCAGGCCGGCCATCGCCGGGGGGCAGGCGCGCAAGAGTGCCCCAGCGAAAGTCCCCGTTTGGAGGCAACCCGTCTTCATCGTCAGTCCGCCGCGTTCGGGCTCCACGCTGTTGTTCGAGACGCTGTCCGGTGCGCCTGGCGTGCACACGATCGGCGATGAAAGCCATCAGCTGATCGAGGGCGTCGAGGGCCTTGCTCCGGCCCAGCGCGCGTTCCACTCCAATCAGTTGGGGCTTGCCGATGCCACGCCGGCTGTCGTGCAGGCGCTGCGCTCCCGGTTCTTCGATGCGCTGCGTGATCGCGAGGGCAATATGCCCGACGCGGATGCGACGCTCCGGATGCTGGAGAAGACGCCAAAGAACGCGTTGCGCATTCCGTTCCTGAAGGCGGTGTTCCCCGACGCGAAGTTCATCTACCTGCATCGCGATCCCCGTCAGGTCTGGGGCAGCATGATCGACGGGTGGCAGTCCGGCCGGTTCCGCATGTACAACCTGCCTGGCTGGCAGGGACCGGCGTGGTCGTTCCTGCTGACACCGGGTTGGCAGGCTTTGAACGGGAAGGACCTCGGGGAGATCGTGGCGAGCCAGTGGGAAACCGCCACGCGCCTCATGCTGGACGATCTGGATGCGTTGTCGCCTGCTGACCGAGCGTCGGTCGACTACGGACGCTTCGTGCAGGACCCTCAAGGGGAGGCACGGCGCCTGAGCGAATGGGCAGGGTGGTCCTGGGACCGCGAACTCAGTGGGCAGCTTCCCCTGTCGCGCTACACGCTGTCGAAGCCCGATCCCGACAAGTGGCGGCGGCATGCGGCCGACATCGAGCCGCGTCTCGTGCAGTGGAAGGCCACGATCGAACGCGCGGCACGCGCCGCTGGTCTCTGATCGCAGGAAGAAAAAAGGCCGCCCTGGGGGCGGCCTTTCTTGTTGATGCGCGCGGGCGCAATCAGAACTTGTGTTTCTCGTCTTCCGGCTGCGCGGCCTGGCGGGCGATGGCGTCCACCAGCACGGCCTTGGCTTCGGCGGCATTGCCCCAGCCATCCAGCTTGACCCACTTGCCCTTCTCCAGATCCTTGTAGTGCTCGAAGAAGTGGCCGATGCGCTCCAGCCAGTGCGGGCTGACCTGGTCGATGTCGTTGATGTGGCTGTAACCGGCGAACACCTTGTCCACCGGCACGGCCAGCAGCTTCTCGTCGCTGCCGGCTTCGTCGCTCATGCGCAGCACGCCGACCGGGCGGCAACGGATCACCGAGCCGGGGATCAGCGGCAGCGGCAGGACCACCAGCACGTCGGCCGGGTCGCCGTCGCCGCACAGGGTGTGCGGCACGTAGCCGTAGTTGCAGGGGTAGCGCATGGGCGTGGAGAGGATGCGGTCGACGAAGATCGCGCCGCTGGCCTTGTCCACCTCGTACTTCACCGGCTCGGCGTCCTTGGGGATCTCGATGATGACGTTGATTTCGTCCGGCGGGTTCTTGCCGGCGCTGACCAGATCCAGGCCCATTGCGTGCTCCGAGGGGGTGCGGTGAAAGAGGCCGGCATTTTACGCGCTTGGCTGCTGCGGCGCAGCAGGGACCGGGCCAGACTGGCCGGCCGTCGGCGCGGGAAGCGTGATTCAGGGTGCCCTTCAGCTTGCCGGGCCTAGAATCCGCCGCCCATGCACCCTCTCCGACGCGCCGCCGGCTTCCTGCTGACGGTGCTGGCCCTGGCCAGCACCGAAGCGGGCGCGCGTACGGTGTACCGGTGCGTGCAGGCCGGCACCGTCAGCCTGGCCACGGCGCCGGAACCCGGATCCAAGTGCGCGGCCAGGGAGATCGACGACAACGCCGTCAGCACGCCGAACCTGTGGGGCTCCATGGGCGTATTCAGCGGCACGCTGTACGAGCGCGAGCAGGACGGGCAGAAGGTGTATTCCACCCGCAACCTGCCGGGCTCCACGCCCTACCTGAAGTTCACCGTGCAGACCCCGCCGGGTGAGCCCGCCCACCCGGGCTTGGGCAGGGTGGGTAAACCTCGACTGGACCGCTATCCCGCCGAGTTCAAGGCGGCGGCGCGCCAGACCGGCGTCGACGACGCCTGGCTGCGTGCCGTCGCGCATGCCGAGAGCGACTTCGACGCGAAGGCGCTGTCGCCGAAGGGCGCGATGGGCGTGATGCAGCTGATGCCGGACGTGGCGAAGGAGTACGGCGTCGCCGACCCGTATTCCTCCACCGAATCGATCAACGCAGGAGCGCGCCACCTGCGTGGGCTGATGCGCCGTTACAAAGGCGACCTGACGCTGGTCGCGGCCGCCTACAACGCCGGCATCGGTACCGTGTCGCGCTACGGCGGCGTGCCACCCTACGCGGAAACGCAGGAATACGTATCTAAGGTCACCGCGTTGTACGAGCTTTATCTGCGCGCGCTGGGACGCAAGCAGGCACCGGAGCGTCCCGCGCTCTGAATCCGCCGCGTGCCCGCCGTGTGTCGGCGCGTCAGCCACGGTTGGATTTTTTCACTCGCCGCTTCCCCATCGCGGTCTAGCGTGGTCCTCACGGCCGACCCTCCCGCGCCGGCCAGGAGATCGCCATGAAGACGCGACGCGTGTTCAGCGCCCCCGACATCGACACCGCCGAGGCGGCCCTGCATGTGGCCCTGCATCTGGGCATCCGTCCCGATCATGCGTCCCTGGTCGGGCGTCCGGACATCGAGATGACGCAGATGCCCGATGCCGACAAGGAAGGCTCCCCCACCGACTTCATGCCGGCGGCGGCGCGCGGGTTGGTGGGCGGCGGTGTCGTGGGCCTGGTCATCGGCTTGCTCGCGATGGCCATCCCTGCGGTGGGCATCCCGTGGGCGGCGGTGCTGCTTTGCACGGTGGTTGGCGCGACGGTCGGCGGCTGGGCGGCGGCGCTGGCAGGTTCCTCCGTGCCCAGCGAAGTGCGCCGCGACTATCGCACCGAGATCGCCGCAGGCAAGGTGCTGGTGGTGATCGATGAGGAGGACGAACGCCTGCTCGAACGCGCCAGCCAGGCCATCACCGCGACGGGTACACAACGCCTGCAGCTCGTGCACCACGGCCTCCTGCACTGAACTGTGGACCGGGGCGCAGGTAAGATGCCTCCATTCCCCCGGAGGCAAGGCCATGCAACGTTGGTTGGCGATGATCTGTTCTGTGGTGGTCGCAGCGCCCGTGATGGCGTCCGACACTGCCTGGGACAAGTACGGTGCCGACATTCCCGTCGGGGCGGTGGTGCCGTTGGCACAGGCGCTCGCGCAGCCGTCAGCGCATGAAGGCCAAGCGCGCGTCTTCAGCGGACGCGTCGTCGACGTCTGCCAGAAGAAGGGCTGCTGGGTGATGCTCGAGGACGACGGGCAGGGCGCGCGCGTGCTGCTGGGCGATCATGATTTCTACGTGCCCAAGGACGTGCGGGGCGATGCGCAGGTGCACGGTGTGCTGTCGCGGGTGACATTGTCGCCGGCGGCGCGCGACCACACCGCTGAAGAAACCAGTACGGGAGCTGCGGTAGCCGAGGTCGAGTACCGCATCGTCGCCGACGGCGTACAGGTACGCGTGGACGAGCCCGACGCATGACCCAAGGGCATCAGCCCAGCAAATACTCCGATGGAATGACGTGCCGCCCCGGCACCGCATCCATGGCCGCATCCAGCAACGCCTGCGCCACGCGTTCCGCGGGCACGATCCTGTAGCGCTTCGGCAGGACCGGATCCAGCGCACCCAGCACGCGCAGCGCCCAACGTTCGCCGCCCCGGTGCTGCACGCGTTCGCCGCCCAGCAGGCCCGGGCGCAGCAAGGTGAGCGATGTGAAGCCGATCGCGGCGAGTGCGTCTTCGACCTCGCCCTTCGTGCGCGAATAGAAGATCCGCGAACCTGCATCGGCGCCCATCGCCGACACCAGCGCGAAGGCCTGCGTGCCGTGTGCATGGGCGTGGCGTGCGATCGCAAGCGGATAGTCGTGGTCCACGCGCCGGAATGCGTCCTGCGAACCTGCATCGCGGATTGTCGTGCCCAGTGCGCAGGCCACGGCATCCACTCGCCACCACTCCGCATCGGGGGGCAGCGCCTCGAAATTCACGACCGGGTTCAGCAGTTTGGGATGGGGGGCGAGGGGTTTGCGCGTGGGCGCGACCACCTGGCGCACCCGTGCGGATGCCAGTGCGCGCCGCAGCGTCGCCTGTCCTACCAGGCCGGTCGCACCGGCCAGCAAAAGACGACTCATGCGATGCTCCCCTTGCGGCAATGGCGCCATCATGCCAGCCCTGCACGGGGGCGGGAGCGCATCGGTTAACCTGTGGCATCACGCGCGGTCCCGCGCCGGGGAATGCCTGTCCATGCACGGCTACACGAATCCACACAGCGCAGCGTGCGTCTTGGAAGGGTGCGCGCGATGAACCTGCCCCTGCACTACGGCGTGCTCGGTGCCATCGAAGCGGGCCTGATCGCTTTCGTGCTGGGCGTGCTCTGCTTCCTGTTCTGGAACTGGGTGAGCGCCAGGATGCGCTGGTCGATGGGGCATGCCGTCGGTTGGGCCTGTGTCTCGGCCGTGATCATCGGTGCCGGGGTGGACACCTGGAACATGTTCTACCTGGGCATTTCGAAACTGGAGTCTCCGTTGTATGCGCGGCTGGCATTGCAGGGTATCCACGATCCCGATTCGCTCGGCTCGCGCGTGGTGCTGGAAATCGCCGGCGCGTTGAGCGGTGTCGCCCTTGGTTGGCAATGGTTCAGCAAGAAAACGCCGGATTGAATGCCGTCGAAAAGCGCGCAAGAAACGAATACCTAACGGCAAACGATGCGCGGCATCACGCATTCCACGCGCACCTGACGACACGCTCACGACGCCCTAACACGGGGCTAGCCGATGCGAATCCGCTTGTGGTTAAGCGTGCGTGCACGTTCATTTCAGCGCGCCAGTTTCGTTCAGAAGCGACGTTGCAAGGTGGGGCCGTGCGCAATCGGACGCACTCCCACAGAACGGAGCACTAACATGACGAAGAACAACCGCAAGCCGCTGATCGCCCTGGTCGCCCTGAGCGCCGCGCTGGCCATGCCGCTGGCGTTCGCACAGGAAAAGACAGAAGACGCGGCGACGCAGCAGAGCCAGACCGAGCCGACGGCCGAACAGGCGACCGGCGCGGCGACTCAGGATCCCACCCAGAGCACACAGTCCGCGACGCAGGCCAAGCAGGGGTGGGCTGACGTGGATACCGATGGCGATGGCGCCATCAGCAAGCAGGAAGCCTCCGCCAACGCCGGCCTCAGCCAGGTCTTCGACCAGGCCGACGCCGACACCGATGGCAAGCTCACCGCCGACGAATACAAGGCCTTCGTGAGCAAGAACTACGGTGACCAGCAGAAGTAATCCGGCCCGTCGCACCGGGTCGATCGCGGCGCCATGACGCCAGCGCGTGACCCGCCGGAAAGGGCGGCCTGTCGTGCCGCCCTTTCTCTTCCGGAGAGAACTCGATGACGAGGAGGGATCCATGAACACGAGGATGCTGTCCTGCCTGAGTGCGCTGGCCACTGTCATCGCTCTCACCACTGCGCCGCTGGCACATGCGCAGCAGGTGCCGCAGCGCGGTGAGGAACGAGCGTCGCCGCAGGCGAGCCCGACACCTCCCACGACCCCCGTACCGCGCCCGTTCCAGGACCTGGACCAGAATGCAGATGGCGCGATCAGCAAGGACGAAGCGGCTGTTGACCCGCCGCTGGCGCAGGTATTCGGCACGCTCGACAAGGACGCCGACGGTCGCCTGACACCGGAGGAGTACGCGGTGCATGCGCGGCAGGACAACCCCTGAAGTCACTGCACATCCATTCCCAATGAACCATGCTGCATGGAGGAACCGATGAAGAATCCCACCCGTACCTTGACGCTGGGCCTCGGCCTTGCGCTGCTCAGCGCGGGCTTGATGACGGCGTGCGGTCCCAAGCCGGAAGACACCCCGCCGCCGAGTGCGCCGGAGCCGGTGGAAACCACGCCGCCCACCGACAACGTGGTGCCGCCATCACCCACCCCGACCGATCCGGCCGTACCGCCGACCGATCCGAACCTCCCGCCGCCGGCCAATCCCAACGCGCCGGAAACCACGCCGCCGGCCACCGACGGCAGCACACCGCCGCCCAGCAGCGGGGGCTAGCGCACGACGCAGAGGCATCCCGCAATGTCACCACGGCCGCCATGTTGCATGGCGGCCGTATTCATTGATGGCGAGGCTGGCTGCTATCCTTCGCGGCCTTCGTGAAGAATGCAGGGCAGGGATCAGATGGCGCGCATCCGATGGGTCGGCTTCGACGGTGACGACACGCTCTGGAAGAGCGAGGATTACTACCGCCAGGCCGAGGCCGACTTCGAGGCCATCCTCGGCACCTACGTGGACCTCGCCGACGCACGCACGCACCAGCACCTGCTGGACGTCGAGCGCCGCAACCTGAAGATCTTCGGCTACGGCGTGAAGGGCATGACGCTGTCGATGCTGGAGACCGCCATCCAGCTGACCGACGAACGCATCAGCGCGCGCGACCTGCACCGCGTGATCGAGATCGGGCGCAACACGCTGCTGCATCCGGTGGATCTGCTGCCGGGCATCCGCGAGGCCGTCGAGCGCATCGCCGCCGACCACGAGATCGTGCTGATCACCAAGGGCGACCTGTTCCACCAGGAGGCCAAGATCGCGCAATCGGGCCTGGCGGATCTCTTCCACCGCATCGAGGTGGTGTCCGAGAAGGACGAGCCCACCTATGCGCGTGTGCTGCGCGAACTCGAGGTCGAGCCGTCACGGTTCGCGATGGTCGGCAACTCGCTGCGGTCGGACATCGAACCCGTCCTGGGTCTCGGCGGCTGGGGCATCCACATGCCATACCACGTGACGTGGGCGCTCGAGGCCGAGCATGGCGTGGCCCACGATGCGCCGCGCCTGCGGGTGGTGGAGAACGCAGGGCAGCTGTCGGATGCGCTTGCGACGATCGAATCCGTACCGGATGCCTGAATGCACCCAGCGAAGGCGATGGCCGTGGGGCACAATGGCGCCGTGAAGCGCGCGCTGCCCACCTTTGCCTTGCTGGCCTGCCTGTCGGTCGCGCTGTGCGCGCCCGTCGCCGCGCAGGACGCGACGGCGGCGTATGCGCCCGCCACCGGCGACGCTTCGGTGGATCGCCACCTGGCGGACATCAACGACTACGCAAGCCGCTACCCCGCGTCCTTTGCCGACGAGATGGCGCGCTACTACACCGTGCCACGTGCCTACGTGGAAGCGATGCAGCAGCAACCGGACTGGACCGCGGGTGACATCTTCATGGCGTGTGCGCTGGCGCAGATCGTGGGACAGCCGTGCCGCGCCGTCGTGCGCGAGTGGTCGCGCGACCATGAAGGCGGGTGGAAGGCGGTCGCCGGTCGCCTGCAGGCCGAACCCGGCACCGCGCAGTACCGGCGTCTGCGCAGTGCGCTCCAGGCGACCTACCGTCGCTGGGACCGGCCGCCGCCTGCTGGCGAGAAGTGAGGGAAGAGAAGTGGGGAGTGAGCAAAGGATGCTTTCACTCACTCCTCACTTCTCTCCGCTCACTCCTGTTTCTTCCCGTACATGATCAGCAGCACCAGGTCCGCGTCGCCGTGCTGGCGGATCGCATGCGTGCTGCCGGGGCGTGTCAGCATCGCGTCGCCGGCGTGGACCTCGCGCGCAACGCCGTCCAGTTCGTAGATGCCGCTTCCACCCAGCACGTAGTAGACCTCGTCCTTGTGGTGCTGGTGCAGGCCGATGCCGGCGCCCCGGCGCAACACGCGCTTGCGGAACTCGAAGCCGAGCGCGGGTGCGTCGCGGAAGAACGGATGGGCAACGGTGACGCCGGCGCCACCGTGCGGCCCCGGCTGCTCCACTGCGATGTCGCGTTCGTGCACGATCAGGGACGGATTCGCCTGGGCCTTCCGATCCGCGAGTGCAGTCGCGGGTGCGCCGCAGTCCGTGTCGCGTTTCACGTGGGCCGCAAACGAGGGGTCGAGCTGTTTCCAGCCCGCCACCACCAGGCAGGCCACCATCACCGCGCCACGCTGCTGGAAATGGGTGTCGTCCCGCTGGTCCTGTTCCGGCACGTGCATGTAGTAGGCCTTGCTGGCCTCGTCGCCGGCTGCGCGCAACCAGTCCATGCTGGCAGCGGACAGGTCGATCAGGGCCACGTTCTCCCGCGACGCAAGATCGCGCACCGCCTGCGCGTACAGTCCGTGCGTGTCGAGCAGTTGCCCATGGTCGAACTTGCGGCGCGCGACCGGCGTCACCAGGATCGGCGTGGCACCCTTCTGTCGCGCCAACGCCAGGTAGCGCCCCAGCCATTCGGGGAATGCCTGCCGGGGTTCGTTGTAGCGCGTGGGGTCTTCGATCTTCTCGTCGTTGTGGCCGAACTGGATCAGCAGCACGTCGCCGGCACGCATCTCCTTCGCCATGCCATCGAACCAGCCTTCGGCGATGAAGCTGCGCGAACTCCGCCCGCTCTGCGCGTGGTTGCGGACCACGTAGGTGTCATCGAGGAACCCCTGCAGCTGCTGCCCCCATCCTTCGCGCGGTGCGCGTTCCGGCCCGTAGTGGCTGGCGGTGGAGTCGCCGGCGATGAAGACCTGGCGGGGGGGCTGCACCTGCGCGCTGGCCTGTGCAGCGCAGGCACAGAGCGCGATCATCAGAAAAGAGCGAAGCATTGCCAGTCTCCGGTATTCGCCAGCACGCGTGCAGAAGCCCCTGTAGGAGCGACGTAAGTCGCGACCGCCAAGCCAGAAGACGTTCCGGCAAGGATCGAAGCCGCTCCAGGCGAAGGCGCCATCCACTTTTTCCGTATAGATCCGTGTCCACTGCTTTCCTGGTTCTGTGGTCGCGACTTACGTCGCTCCTACAGAGAGGCACAGCAACTGCACGCGTCAGCGCGCCAGCCAGCCGCCGTCGACGGGGATGATGGCGCCGTTGATGTAGTCCGACGCGCGCGAGGACAGGAACACGGCGGCTCCGCCCAAGTCCGACGGCTCGCCCCAGCGACCGGCCGGGATGCGGTCCAGGATGGCCTTGTTGCGGTCTTCATCGGCGCGCAGTTGCGCGGTGTTGTCGGTGGCCATGTAACCGGGCGCGATGGCGTTGATGTTGACGCCCTTGTTGCCCCACTCGTTGGCCAGCAGGCGGGTGATGCCGGCGATGCCGGACTTGCTGGCGGTATACGACGGCACGCGGATGCCGCCCTGGAACGACAGCATCGACGCGATGTTGATGATCTTGCCGCTGCCCTGCGCGATGAAATGGCGTCCAGCCGCCTGCGACATGAAGAACGCCGACTTGATGTTGACGTTCATCACATCGTCCCAGTCCTTCTCGCTGAAATCCACCGCGTCGGCGCGACGGATCAGGCCGGCGTTGTTGACCAGGATGTCCAGCCCGCCGAGACCCTCGACGGTCTCTTTCACCAGGCGCTCGACCGGCTCGATGCTGATCAGGTTCGCGTCCAGGTTGAGAAAGCGGCGGCCCAGGGCGCGCACCTTCTCTCCTGTTTCGGTGGCTTCGACGATGCCGGCGGCTGCGATGTCGGCACCGGCTTCGGCGAGCGCCAGCGCGACGCCCTGGCCCAGGCCGGTGTTGGCGCCGGTCACCAGCGCGACCTTGCCTTCGAGACTGAATGGATTGCTTGCCATCGGGATGCCCCTCGGTATGTGTTGCTGCAGGTTGGATGGAGCGGAGCTTGCTCCGCTGCGTTCTTGATCGCGTGCTTCGGTCCGTCGTGCAGCCGAGCAAGCCCGGTGCTACGTGCGAAGGGTCATTTCAGCTGGCAGATGTCCAGCACGTGCATGTCGGTGTAGTCCAGGTTTTCGCCGCCCATCGCCCAGATGAAGGCGTAGTTGCTGGTGCCGGAGCCCATGTGGATCGACCACGGCGGCGACACCACGGCTTCGTCGTTCTGCACGACGATATGGCGCTGCGCTTCCGGTTCGCCCATGAAGTGGTAGACGCGATCGTTCTCGGCCAGGTCGAAGTAGAAGTACACCTCGCTGCGGCGGTCGTGCAGGTGCGGCGGCATGGTGTTCCACACGCTGCCGGTCTTCAGCACCGTCAGGCCCAGCAGCAGCTGCGAGGACTGGCAGGTCGCCGGCACGATGAACTGGTAGATCGTGCGCTCGTTGCTGGTTTCCAGCGCGCCGCGCTCCAGCGCGACGGCATCCTTGATCGAGAGCTGCTTGGTTTCGAAGCGCGCGTGCGCCGGCGTGGAGGTGAGGTAGAACTTGGCGGGGTTCGACGCGTCATCGGATTCGAACGCCACGTCGGCGCTGCCCATCGCCACGTACAGGCCGTCCTTCGGGCCAAGCGCATACGTCGTGCCATCCACCGTGACCTTGCCGGCGCCACCGCCCACGTTGATGACGCCCAGTTCGCGGCGCTCCAGGAACGGCTTGCCGGCGGCCGAGGCGGGTTCGGTCTGGCGGGGCAGGTCGACCTTCTTCGACACCGGGGCGGCACCGCCGATCACGAAGCGCTCGTTGTGCGAGTAGTTCAGTTGCACCGTGTCCGCAGCGAACAGGGTGCCGATCAGGTAACGGTCGCGCAGCTGGTCGTTGCTGGCCCCGTCCATCATGTCCGGATGGGTGGCGTGGTAGGTCTTGCAGAACATGGGCGGGGCTCCGTGGATGCGGACGCCCGTGGAGCGGGGCGTCGGGTTAGGTCGTGGGGCGATTCTACGGGCTTTGGTAACCGGTGTCATTTTGCGGTGCGGCACCGGACGGACGTGCTGCGCCTGGTGTCGTCACGTGTTACTCGGGGGGCTGCGAGGAGTCGCGGATGATCAGGTGCGGGCGGATGCTGGCCGCGGCCAGCACCGGCGTGCCTTCCGGCTGGATCAGCATGGCGGCCGCCGTGCGTCCGGTGTCGCGGGTGTTGCGGCGAACGGAGGTCAGCGAGGGCCACAGGCGCGAGGCAAGCGGACTGTCGTCGAACCCGACTACCGACAGTTGGCGCGGGATGTTGATGCCGGCGCGCATGGCGACCTTGTAGACGCCCGCCGCCATTTCGTCGTTGCCGGTGAAGATGGCGGTGGGCCGGTTCTTGCCGGACAGCAGCTTCTCGGCCGCGACCACGCCGGACTCGAAGGTGTAGCCGGCTTCGATGATGCGCGACTTCGGGAGTTCCAGCCCGCGTTTGGCCAACGCCTGCAGGAAACCGTCGGTGCGCTCGATCGACGACCGGTACGCCGCAGGGCCGGTGATCAACGCGATATCGGTGTGGCCGAGCGAAAGCAGGTATTCGGCGGCTTCGGCGGCACCGTCGCGGTCGTGCGTGACCACCATGCGCGAAGGCTCATCCATCGATACCGACGCGATGCGCGAGTAGCGACAGCCGATTTCGGCCAGCATGTCGGCCAGGGCCTGGTCTTCCGAGGCGCGCGGTACCAGCATCACGCCGTGCAGTTTCTGCTGCTGAACGAAGCGGCGCACGCCGTCGATGTAGCCCGGGCTGCGGCTGTCGCACGGATGCACCACCAGTTCGAAGCCCGAATCGCGCAACGCGTCCAGCGCGCCGTATTGCATGTTCACGATGTACTGCGCGGTCGGGTTGTCGTAGACCATGCCGATCAGGAACGACCGGCGGAACGCCAGGCCGCGCGCCATCGGATCGGGCACGTAACCGACTTCCCGCATCAAGGTCTCCACTTTCTCGCGGGTGTCCTTACGGACCAGGGGAGAGTGGTTGATGATGCGCGAGACGGTCTTCTTCGAGACGCCGGAAAGCCGCGCGATGTCGTTGATGGTCGCGGCCTTGCCGCCGATGGGCAGGGAGGCGGGGCTTTCGGGCTTCTTGCGCGCGGGCATGGAGTGGGTACGGGTCCGTTCGTCTGTCTGAGGGATTCTAGCGGTTGGGGGTCAGTCCAGCGCGCGGTAGCGGAAATTACGGAAGTGCACCTTGCCCTGGCCCGCGGCGTACAGCGAGGGCTTCAGCGCCAGGAAGCCGCCCGCCACGTTGTGGTGGTAGCCCGAGACTTCCATCTGCACCGGATACTTGATCCAGGTCTTGCCGTCGGTGCTGGTATGGATCGTGACGATGTGGCGGTTGTGCGTGACCCGCAGCCAGAGCTTTCCCCCTTTGGCGCTGGGCGCCAGCCTGCCTGGGCGCTCCAGACCGTAGCGGTGCATGACGAACTGCTCGCCGTTGCTGCCCACGCCGGCATACAGGCGGTCGTTGTAGAACAGTACCGCACCGCCCTGGGCGCCGGGTTCCACCTCCATTTCGACCTCGAACTGGTAGGCCAGGTCGCCGGCGATGATGCCCAGGGGCGAGCTGTCCCGCGGCGAAGTGCCCTTGCCCTGCAGCGTCATCACCCCGTCGCCGAAACCGAGGCGGGCGAATTCGCCAGGCGCGGGGTCGTAGAACGCCCATTGCGGCCCCAGCTTCCCGCTGCGGAAATCATCCGACAGCGCCATCCCATGTGATGCCAGCGCCGTGCCCGCCGGCTTGCGCAACGGCGTGCTCAAGTCGCCGCCCTTGGCGACGAACCAGCCGTCATCGGTCCATTCGATCGGGTCCAGCAGCGCCTGCCGCCCCAGCGTCCAGAAGTCGCGCTCGTAACCGTGGTAGATCATCCACCACTGCCCGCCGGCATCCTCCACCAGCGTGGCGTGGCCGCGCGACCACCAGTACTGCTCGCGCGAGGTGGTGCGTACCACCGGATTGTTGGGCGCGTTCTGCCACGGTCCATGAATGGAGCGCGAGCGCGCGACGATCACCATGTGCCCGGTCGGCGGGCCGGCGGTGCCGCCGACGGCGGTGATCATGTAGTACCAGTCATTGCGGAAGGTGATCTTCGGGCCTTCCTGCGCGTAGCCCTCCACGTCCCACGATTCCGGATAGCGCCAGCCGTCGTAGACGTGCTTCACCTCGCCCACGGTGCTCAGGCCGTCGTCGGCGAGCTGAACGTAGTCGCCCGCACTGAGGAACAGGTAGCGCTTGCCGTCTTCGCCCACGGCATGGCCGGGGTCGATGTGGCCCGGCAGCCCGATGTCGATGGGCTCGCTCCAGGGGCCGCGGATGTCGTCGGCCCACACGACGAAGTTGCTCCGTCGCGGCGACTCGGTACCGCCGACGCGTGCGGGGAAATAGATGTAATAGCGGCCCTTGTGCTTGATCAGGTCCGGTGCCCAGATCGAGCCGACGTTCTTCGTGATCGCATGGCCGACCGGCTGCCAGTTGATCAGGTCGCGCGAATGCCACAGTGGCAGACCGGGATAGGCGGTGAAGGATGACAGGGTGAGGTAGTAGTCCTCGCCATCCTTCAGTACCGACGGGTCGGGGCGGTCGCCTGCGAGCACGGGATTGAGAAACGTGCCGTCGCCCAGGTCCGCCTGGCGCTGGTGTTCGATGCCGCGCTTCCACGCTGGTTCGCGGTGGCCATCACCCGCCAGCGCTGCCAGCGGTGCGAACAGGCACAGGGCGATCATCCACGACTTCATTGCCATCAGGAGTCCTCTACTTCGACGACGTGTGCTGCGATTTCCACTGCGGGTATTCCTTCGACAGCAGCCGCTTCGGCCAGCTGCCGTACCACTCGTAGCCCGTGCGGCGCTCGCGCGGAATGTCTTCGTAGCGCGCGACCCGCTGGCTGTCGCGTGTCGCGAGCACCACGCTGCTGTCCTTCACGTCGTAGAAGCGCGCCCACAGCCCGGTGGCCGATGGATCGGCGACCAGGCGGCGATCCTTGGCACTGCTGTGGTACTGGAACTGCTCGGCCGGCGCCTCGAAGGTCTCGATGCGCCAACCGGTGATCTCCACCTTGCGTAGCCAGTCCACCGCACCGTCCACGGCCGCCACGACGGCGGGCGACGGGTCGGGGATCGACATCAGGTAGCGGACCACGCCGACGGTTTCCTGTCCCGCGATGGACGGCAGTTCGAACTTGCGCCCCTGTGCGGGCAGCAACGTCCGCGCGTCGTACTGGCCTGCCCAGCCGGCCAGCGTACCGCCCTGCCGTACCTGCAACGTCAGCAGGCAGGCGTCGCCCTTGTCGATGGCGGACTGCACGCGTGCGCGCAACGCGGCATCGACGAAGGCATAACGGCGCGTGTCCGAGACGACCTTGCGCAACGTGCCCAGCACGCCTGCGGTGACATCGTCGGCGATGGTGATGTGCGGATGGTAGGGCTGCGTGGCCGGCACCGTGTGCGGCCAGCCGCCGCATCCGGGAATCTGTTGTTCTAGCGTGAATGCGAGGCCCTTCAGGCTGCCGTCGCGGTAGCGCGCATCGCCCGTGATGGCGTAGGCCGTGGCCAGGTAGTCCAGCTGTGTGTAGATGTTGCGATTGTCGAAGCTGCCGCCGGACGTGCGTGCCTCCTGGTCGAAGCGCACCTTCTCCGCGTCGTCCAGGATCCGCGCAGGGTCCTGGTTCTCCACCCAGCCGCCGTCCATGCGCTGGTAGCGCAGGATGTTGTCGGCGATCTTCGCGACTTCGTCCGGTGCATGGCGCGGGTACTTGTCCCCGTGCACGTTGCGCCAGTGGTGGATCGCGTCCTCGAAGCCGGCCAGCGAGGGTAGTGGTGTCGATGGCGCGGCGGCCACCGATGGCGGCGCAAGCAGTAGCGCGATGGCCAGGGCGCGCGCGGACATCATCCCCTCAGCGCCCGCGGCAGCCACAGCGACAGCTCGGGGAAGAACGCCACGATCAACAACACCGCCAGCGCCGCCAGCCAGAACGGCCAGATCGTGCGCATGCTCTGTGCCACGGTGATCTTGCCGATCGAGGTTCCGATGAACAGCACCGAGCCCACCGGTGGCGTGACCAGGCCGATGCCGCCGGCCAGCACCATCACCAGGCCGAAGTGGATCGGGTCGATGCCGTAGGCCTTCACGACCGGCAGGAAGATCGGCGTGCAGATCAGGATCTTCGGTGCGAGGTCCATGAACATGCCCAGCACCAGCAGGATCACCACGATCATCAGCAGCACGGTGCGCTGGCTGTCGGCGATCGATTGCAGGAACTCCACGGCGGCCGCAGGAACCTGCAGGTAGGCCAGCAGCCAACCGAACACGGCGGCGGTGGCGATCACGAACAGGATCACGCCGGTCGTGCGCGCCGCATGCACCACGGCGCCGCGGAATTCGGCCCAGTGCAACTGGCGGTACAGCAGTGCGGTGACCAGCAGTGCGTAGACCACGGCGATGGCGGCCGATTCCACCGCCGTGAAGATGCCGGCGCGGATGCCGACGAAGATCAGCGTGACCAGACCCAGCCCGGGCAGCGCCCCGACGAGGCGCATCGCCACCGCGCGCCAGCCCGGGAACGGCTCGGTGCCATAGCCGCGGTGACGCGCCACCACGTAGCCGGTGATCATCATGGCGGCTGTCATCAGCAGGGCCGGCACGATGCCCGCGGCGAACAGGTCGGCGATCGAGATGCCGCCGCCGGCCGCCGCTGAGAACAGGATCAGGTTGTGCGAGGGCGGCACCAGCAAGGCGACCAGCGCCGCCGTCATGCAGACGTTCACCGCGTAGTCGACGTCATAACCGCGCTTGACCATCTGCGGGATCATCGTGCCGCCGACGGCGGACACATCGGCCAGCGCCGAGCCTGATACGCCGCCGAAGAACAGCGACGACAGCACGCTGACCTGGCCCAGGCCGCCGCGCATGCGGCCGACCAGCGACGACGCCAAGGCAATCAATCGTTCGGAGATGCCGCCGCGCAGCATCAGTTCGCCGGCGAAGATGAAGAGAGGGATGGCGATCAGCGAGACCGAGCCGGAGCCCGCCGAGATCTGCTGCACCAGCACGATCGACGGCACATCGAGGTAGAGCAGGGTGGCGAGCGCGGCGACCGCCAGCGCGAACGCCACCGGGACACCCAGCAACAGCAGCACGACGAACGCGCCCAACAGGATTGCGATGGCCACGGGTCAGACTCCTTCTTCGCGAGCGGGGCGTACGGCCTGCCACGCCTTGTTCAGCCCGAACACGCAGATCAGCGCGCCGCTGACCGACAGGGGCAGGTAGTTGATGCTCTGCGGCATCGAGGCACCCGCGAGCTTGATGTCCAGGCCATCCATCAGGAGTACGCCGCCCCAGCCGGCGATCATCGCGCCCACGGCGGCGATCAGCAGCGGTCGCACGATCGACAGCACGAGGCGCGCAGCGGGCGGGAGATTCTCGGCCAGCAGGTGGAAGCTGAAATGACGGTTCGTGTGCACGCCTGCGGCGGCGCCCAGGCTCATGGCGGTGCTCAGCAGCAGCAGGGTCACCGGCTCGGTCCAGCTGGGCGAGTCGTTGAGCACGTAGCGCGTGAACACCTGCCAGCCCTGCACCACCACCAGGCCGATCAGGGCGGTTGCGGCGATCGCGATGGCGACATCGGAAAGACGGTCAAGTGCGCGCTGGAACGAGCCGGCGGGAACGGGAGAAGCGGTCTCGGTCATCGGGTTGTTCTCGTCAGGCCAGGTCGCGGATGCGACGGTACAGGGCTTCGATCTCGGGCTGGCGGTGGTAGGCGTCCAGCAGCGGCTGCGCGGCCGCGCGGAAGGCGTCGAGGTCAACCTCATTGCTCCTGATGCCGTGCTCCAGCACCGCCTTGCGCGCTGCGTCCTCGGAGGCGTCCCACTTGGCGCGCATCACCGGCACCGATTCGCGCGCCAGCTTGACCAGCAATTCACGGTCCTTGGCCTGCAGGGACTCGAAGCTGGCGCGTGACATCACCAGCACATCGGGGGCATAAGAATGGCGCGTCTCGGACCAGTACTTGGCTGCCTCGAAGTGGCGGCTGGAGTGGAAGCTGCGCATGTTGTTCTCTGCGCCGTCGATCATGTGCGTCTCCATCGCCGAGAAGGTCTCGCCCAGCGACATCGGGGTGGGATTCGCGCCCAGCAGGCGGATCAGCCGGATGAAGATGTCCGACGCCGCCACGCGCATCTTCATGCCGTGCAGATCCGCAGGCGAGGTGATCGGATGCTTGTTGTTGTAGAAACAGCGAGCGCCGGAGTCGTAGATCGCCAGCCCCACAAGATCACGGGCCCCGAAGCTGTCCAGGACAGCTTGGCCAACCCCGCCGTCGATCACGCGGCGCAGGTGCGCCACCGAGTCGAACACGTACGGCAGGCACAGCGCCTGCGTCAGCGGCAGTGCATTGTTGAGCGCACCGGAGAACACACGGGTGATGTCGATCACACCGAAGCGTGCCATGTCGATGGCTTCCGCCTCGCGACCCAATTGACCGGAGTGGTACTGGCGCAGGGTGAGGCGCCCGCCCGTCTCGCGCGCCATCGCGTCGCCTATCCAGCGCACGGCTTCGACGGTGGGATAGTCCTTCACGTGCACATCGCTCGCGGTCAGCACGCGCCGGCCTTCATCGGCGAGCGCGCGGCTGCCGGCGAGCGGCGCGACGACGGCGGCGCCGAGGCCGACACCCAGGAAACGACGACGGTTCATCATGCGCGCCAATCCCCTTCGTCCTTCGGTGTTGCGGCAGTCGCGACACACGCGATGCTGCCATGGCCATCGAAGTCGATGCGTGCCCGCTGGCCCGGCAGGATGTCGTGGATGCCGGTGGCGTTACCCGTGGCGATCAGGTCGCCGGCCTTGAGCGGCCGGCCACGCCGGGCCGAGCGTGCGAGCGCGAAGGCGAAGGCCGCGCGCAGGCCACCAGGCAGCGTTGTCGCGCCCCCCTGACCAACCTGCTGACCCTCGATCCAGGTCGTGCACGTCAGCGACGCATCGCTGCGGTCGGCCCAGCCGGGAATCTCGGCACCCATCACGAGTCCGTTGTTGTTGCCGAAGTCGGATACGACGACGCGGGGACCCAACTGGTTGATCGTGGCCAACGGGCTGCTGGCCACTTCCATGCCGATGAACAGCGTGGAGGCGACGGTAGCGACCTCTTCCGGTGTCCAGTGGGTCTTGTCGGCCGGGGCATCCGCGTCCAGGCGCAACACGTACTCCGCTTCCACCGCGCCGAAGCCGCCAGCGAACACTTCGAAGCTCTCTTGGCCACCGGTGGTCAACTTGAGCTGACGGGTGAAGATCGGTCCCAGCAGGCGCTCATCGCCGGACACGTCGCGCCGCTCGGGCGCGATGAAGCCGACCTTCCACCCGACGACCCGATCCGGCCACTGCGCGATCGCAAGATCCTGCACGCGGTATGCCGTGACCAGATCATCCGGGATATTCCCGGGGAAGCCGGGCAATGCGCGTCCCTGACGCCGTGCGCTGACGAAGCTGTCCGCGATGGCGGCCAGTTCTGGGGCTTCCGTGCGACCGTTGGACGGCGCGCTGTGGTCAGTACTCAAGAGGGTTCTCCCCGCTGCGTTTTGTTGCACTGCCGAGTGACAGTGCAGGTTGATGGCCTGTATATGGTAAACCGGTGTCATTGACAATGTGCACTGCCGCAAAACCCATCCCGATGCCACGATGCGTCGATCCACTCCTGGGAGGGAGCCAATGTTTCATATCCGTTTTCCCGCGCGGGCCCGCGGACTGACCTGCGGCCTGGCCGCCCTGCTGATGGCGCTGGCGATGACGCCGGTCCTCGCCGCCGAGGCGCCCGTGCTTGCATTCCCCGGCGCGCAGGGCGCGGCCGCGCACACGCCCGGCGGGCGTGGCGGCAAGATCATCCGCGTCACCAGCCTGGCCGCTGACGGTCCCGGCTCGTTCAAGGAAGCGGTGACGGGCAAGGGCCCGCGCATCGTGGTGTTCGAAGTCGGTGGCGTGATCGACCTCGGCATGAAGGAGCTGCGCATCACCGAGCCGTTCCTGACCATCGCCGGCCAGACTGCACCGCACCCTGGCGTGACCATCATCAAGGGCGGCCTGACCATCGCCACCCACGATGTGGTCATCCGCCACATCCGCATCCGGCCCGGCGATGGCGGGTTGCCCAAGCGTTCGGGCGACATCGATGCCATCACCACCGTGCGCGGCGCGCATGACGTCATCGTCGACCACTGCTCGCTCACGTGGGCCACGGATGAGAACCTCAGCGCATCCAGCACGCGCTTCCATGGCGAAAATGAAGCCGAGTGGATGGCCAACGCGTCGCGCCGCATCACCTACAGCAACAACATCGTCGGTGAGGGACTGGCGAATTCGATCCATGCCAAGGGCGAACACTCCAAGGGCTCGCTGATCCACGACCACGTCAACGAGGTCCTGATCATCGGCAACCTGTACGCGCACAACTACGAGCGCAGCCCGCTGTTCAAGGGCGGCGCGCGCGGGCAGGTGATCAATAACCTGATCTACAACCCCGGCCAGCGCGCCATCCACTACAACCTGATCGCAGAAGAGTGGATGGGCCATCCGTACTCGCGTGGCGAGATGATCGTGCGTGGCAACGTCATGCGTGCGGGCCGGTCCACCGAGCCGCTGGCGTTCCTGATGATCGGTGGCTCCGGGGATCTCGACCTGTACGCGCAGGACAACCTCATCGTCGATCGCGTGGGCAACAAGAGCATCCAGGAGACCGGCAGCTACACGACCGCGCCGGTGAAGCTCAACCGCGTCAAGCAGGCGCCCGCGTTGCCCTTCGGCGTCACCCTCCGGGGCTCCGGTGAAGTCCAGGATGCCGTCATAGAAACTGCGGGCGCAACGCCCTGGAACCGCGATCTGGTCGACCGCCGCATCGTCGCCGACGTCATCGAAGGCCGTGGCGAAATCATCGACAGCCAGGAGCAGGTGGGTGGCTACCCGCAGTACAAGGAAGCCCGCAAGCCGTTCATCGAAAGCGAATGGAATCTCGACGTGATGGAGCCCATCAGTGGTTACCCGAAGGGCGAACCGTTGCGCTGAAGAGCAACGCCGCTGCCGTACCGCGCGCGCAAGGTGACGAAGACGACCCGCCGAAAGGCGGGTCTTCCATGTGCCCAGCTTACGACGCGTGCGTGCGATCCGGATCATGCGCGCCGGGATTTCAAGACGTGGATTTCCTGTGCCTTCAAGCATCAACCGAACACCCGTCGGTCACGGGGCATCAATGCCGTGCGGATCATGCCGGCGCCCGTGACGTTGCAGCAGCGGAGGGGAAGGCGGGCGCCCGTGCAGGCGCGCCCGCCCGCAGCGCTCAGAAGTTGAACCGCGCGCCGACGTAGTACTGGCGTCCCGTATGGTGGTACACGGAGGCGCGATCGCCGACCGAATCCACGTACTGGTCGTTGAACTCGTCTGTCAGGTTGATCCCCTCGAAGGTGAGGGTGAAGTGCTTGTCCCACTTGTACGACATGGAGAAGTCCACGCTGCGTGCACTGCGCTTTCCTTCCACGTCGTTGTTGTTCTGTCCCGGGACGCGCTGCAGGTAGTCGTCGCGGAACGACGTGGAGATGCGTGCGCTGAACTTGTTGTTGTCGTAGTAGAGCGTGGCGTTGTACGACTTCGGCGACAGATTGACCAGCTCATCGGCGATGTAGGTCACGGGGAAGCTGCCCGGCACCGCATAGTCGATATCCGATTTCACGTGCGTGTAGTTGAGCAGCACGCCGAAATGACGGAAACCACCCGGCAGGAACGAGAACGGCTGCTGGTAGTTCAGCTCGAAACCCTTCAGCGGACCGCCAGGAGTGTTGATGGGCGTGCGGACATCGAACGGCACGTCCCAGAACGTGGACGGCACCCATTCCAGCGGAAGGCCGGTGTCGCGGTAGGCGATGTTCTCGCGCAGTTCCTGGATGTAGGTCTCGATGTCCTTGTAGAACAGCGCCAGCGACAGCACCGAGTCTTCGGCGAAGTACCATTCCGCACTGAAATCATAGGTCTTGGCACGGAACGGATCGAGATACGGGTTGCCCACGCGGATGTTGGGCGACCCGGTGGTGGTGATGCCGGCACCGGGCGACAGGTTGCCCAGTTGCGGCCTTGCCATGACCTTGGCGGCACCGAAGCGCAGCACCAGGTCGTCGGTGACGTCCCATGCGAGGTTCAACGACGGCAGCCAGTCCTTGTAGTCGTTGCTGACCGTGACCGGGCTGCCGCCACCGACCGACGTATAGCCGCTGGCATCGACATCGGTGGTCGCGTAGCGGACGCCCACGTTGCCGCGCATCGGGCGGCCCGCCAGATCCGCGTTGAAATCCAGTTGCAGGTAGCCTCCCCAATCCTCTTCGCTGATGCTGCGGTTGTTGCCGCGCGCATTGCCGTTGGTGATGCTGCTCAAGGTGAAGTCGCCTCCTGGCACGCCGGTGTTGCAATTGCAGTAGATGTTGAAGAGGCTGGCGATCGCATCGAGGTCCGGGATCAGCCATGAGCCGGGCGCCCGCCCGTCCAGGCCGCGGCCGAAGCCGGTGACCAGCGAGGACAGGTCGCCGAGCGTCGTGCCGGTGGGCAGGGCGGGGACCGACGTTTCGCTGCTGCGGCGGAACTCCCACGTGTCCATGCCGAACTTCTTGTACGACATCCCCCCGCGCAGCGTGAATGTCTCGTTGATGACGAAATCCAGGTCCAGCTTGCCGGTGTCGAAGGTGTTGTCGACGCCCTGCGGGCGGATGCGAATCTCGGAGCCGGTGGTGTTCGCCGCCGGGCTGCTGATCCAGCGCCAGGACGACGGGCTGTTCACATCGAGGCTGCCGTAGGTGATCACCGGCAGGCGGCTGTTGCCGCGATAGTCCCAGCTGTAGCCGTCGAGGTTCTGGATGTCGAACGTCACCGTGGTCTGCACGGGATTTTTGAACTCCGACGTGGACGTGCCGACCATCGCGTTGAGCTTCAGGCGATCGGTGATGTCCTGCTCCAGGCTCAGGCTGTACTGGCTGAACTCCGTGGACAGCTCGTCGAAACGGGATTCCGAACGCACGTCGACATTGTCGAACACGCCGTAGACCAGGTTGCCGCGATCATCCACTTCAGCCTGGAGCACATGCGTCTCGTACTTGCCACCCTGCGTGTTCGAGCGGCTGAAGGAGATCGTCTCCAGGAAATCCTCCTGGCGGGTCGCATCCAGCTTCGAGTACATCGCATCGAAGCTCAGCAGCGTGCGGTCGCTGGGCTTGAACTGCAGCGCGGCAGTCACGCCCAGCCGTTCCTGTTCGTGGGTCAGGCGGCCGTAGCGCGGCAGGCGCGGATGGAAGGTGGTCGTAGCCGATGCCAGGCGGTACGCATCGTTGTTGGCCTGCGTGTTGGCCGGGCGCGGATTGCCGGTGGAGCAGTTCAAGGCCGTCGTACCGCGCCCGCCGTTGTTGGCGTTGTTCTGCGGTGTGTAGCCGACCGGACTGCAGAAGCCGTTGGAGGAGGGGCCGTTGTCCCAGCGCACCGCGCTGTAGCCTTCCTCCAGCAGGTTCCGCTCACTGTAGGCCGCCGACAGCAATGCCCCGAACTTGCCGTCCGCCCAGGTATTGCTGATCAGCGCGGAAAAGCGCGGATCCCATTGCTTCGACAGGTCGTTGTAGCCCATCTGGCTGGTCACCGTGCTGGTGAAGCCGTCGTAGTCGAAAGGACGCGCTGCGCGCAGATCGACGGTGGCACCGAGCGAGCCTTCGTCGATCTGGGCCGATTGCGTCTTGCGCACCGTCAGCTTGCTGAAGAGCTCTGCGGCGAAGACGTTGAAGTCGAAGCCACGTCCCCGGTTCGCACCGCCCGAGCTGTCCGTGCCGCCCGTCGTGGCCAGCGCCTCCAGTCCGTTGATGCGTACGCGAGTGAAGTCCTGCCCCAGGCCGCGGACGGTGATCGAGCGGCCTTCGCCGGCATCGCGATCGATCGCCACGCCAGGAATGCGCTGGAGCGCTTCGGCAAGATTGAGATCAGGGAACTTGCCGATGTCCTCGGCAACGACAGCGTCGATCTGTTCGGCGCTGTAGCGTTTCTCTTCCAGCGCTTTCTCGAGGCTTGCACGGAACGTGCCGACCACCTCGACGCGATCAAGATCCGTGGCGACGGGCGGCGTTGGTGAAGTCTCCTGCGATTGCGCGAAAGCTGGCACGTGCAGTGCAACGGCGATCGAGAATGCGAGTGCGGTAACCGGTGTCTTCCGATGCTTCAGAGTGCGCTTCATGACATCCCCCTCCCAAGGGCGGCCAACCGTTTTTGTGTGTCAGCGAGCGCCGACGACGACGTGATTTCCCCAGTGGATCGATTGCGATGCAGTTGTGATGACACCGCTGGTCAAAGACGCTATCAGAGTGTGCGGTGCAACAACAACTGATTGATTCGAAACAGAAAATGTCCCGTGGACAGCGAGGGGCGATGTAATCGCTTTCCCGGCCGGGACGTTGGTCCCGGACGATAAAAAAGCCCGGCCGAGAGAGGCGGCCGGGCTTCGGGTGCACCTCCACCAGGGAGGTGCGGGACGGTCAACGCATCAGAACTTGTAGCGCAGGCCCAGCAGGTACTGACGGCCAGTCTCGCTGTAGTCCAGCGGCAGGGTGACGCTGGGGTTCGACACCCAGGATTCCTGCGGTTCGTCGGTGAGGTTGATACCTTCCAGGCTCAGCTCAAGCTTGTCGTTGATCTTCCAGCGCACCGAGGCATCGACCGTCGTGGTGCCGGTCTGGCCATGCACGCCGTCCAGGTTGAACCCTTGTTCCGCACCCGGTGCCTGGATGAGGTAGTCGTCGCGGTTGGTGGCCGAGACGCGGCCGGAGAAGCGCTCGCCTTCATAGAACAGCGTGGCGTTCCAGGCGGTCTTGGACAGGCCAAGCAGGTCGGTCTTCAGCACATTGGTGCCGCCGCTGTTGACGTACTGGATCTTCGAATCGACATACGTGTAGTTCAACTGCACGCCGAGGTTGGCCCACTTGCCCGGCAGGAAGGTGAACGGCTGGACGTAGTTCGCCTCGAAGCCCGTCAGCTCACCACCCGGCGTATTGAGCGGAATGGTGAAGGTGAAGTCATCGGTGACCGAAGCGCCCGTGCCTTCCAGCAGGCTGGCCGGGAGTCCGCTTGACTCGTAGCTGCGGATCTCGCGCGTGGTCTGCACGAAGCTGTCGATGTCCTTGTAGAACAGGCCAACGCCGAGCATCGCGCCTTCGTTGAAGTACCACTCCAGGCCCAGGTCGACGGTCTTGGCGCGAATGGGGTCGAGGTTGGGGTTACCCCCCGACACCGTGCGCGCGCCACCAGCGACGGCGACGGTAACGCCGGGCGTCAGTGAACCCAGGCCCGGGCGCGACATCACCTTGGCGGCGCCGAGGCGCAGCAGCAGGTCGGGGCTGAGTTCCGCCACCAGGTTCATCGACGGCAGGGTGTCGCTGTACTCGCGCGTTACGGTCGCCGCGACCGGCGTGCCACTGGTGGTGGCAATGCCGGTCGACGTCTGCTTGGTCCGTACATAGCGCACGCCGACGTTGCCCGACAGCGGGATCGGGCCGAGGTCCGTGGAGAACTCGCCCATCAGGTAGACGCCACGGTCTTCCTCTTCCACGCTGCGCGTGTTGACCGCACGCTCGGTCACCGCGAAGGTGCCGCTGTTGCTGTAGATGTCGAACAGGTCGGCCACGGCCTGGTAGTCGGGGATGACCCAGGTGCCCGGCGACCCGCTCACGCCACTCAGACGGGCCAGTTCGGTCAGGTCGGCCGGCACGATGCGTGTTCCACCCGTGAAGGTCGGTACCGAAAGCTCGTTGCCGCGACGCAGTTCACGCGTATCGAACGAGTAGTCCTTCGCCTGCACGCCGCCCTTCAGGCGGAAGCCCGGGCTGATGTTCCAGTTGAAATCAAGCTGTGCGTTGTCGAACTTGTTGGTCACGTACTGCGGGCGGATGCGGATCTCGGCCAGCGTCCAGCCATTGGGGTCCGTCGGGTCGATGCCGTAGTTCAGCACCGGCTTGTACCAGTCGCCACGATAGTCGTAGCTGTAGTTGTCGACGTTGTACTTGTCCATGATGATCGTCGTCTGGATCGGATTCTCATGCTCCGACTTGGACGTGCCGATCTTGCCGCTGATCTTGAAGTTGTCGGTGAACTCGTGCTCACCCTCGAAGTTCAGCTGGGTGTAGACCGTGTTCCATTCGTCGTGACGGCTCTCCGAGCGGATATCCACATCGTCGAACAGGCCATAGACAAGGGCGCCGTCCTGGATCACGCCATCGCGCACGATCGTATGCGGTTTGCCCGACAGGGGATTGGTCGTCGGATTCGGATTGGCGACGTTTCGACTGAACGAAATCGCCTCGATGTACTTCTCGTCGCGGACCGCATCGATCTTCGAATACAGCGCGTCCAGCGCGAACTGGGTGCGGTCGCTGGGCTTGAACTGGAACGACGCGGTCACGCCGGTGCGCTTCTGGTCGTGCTCCATCAGTGTGTAGCGCGGGAAGCGCGGATGGTAGACGTCGGCGGCGCGCGCTGCCGCGAACGGCGACGTTGCGCTGAATCCGCCATTGCTGGGGCCGTTCGCCCAACGTCCGCTGCCGCTACCTTCCTCGAGCAACTGGCGCTCGGAGTAGGCGACGGACAGCAGGGCGCCGAACGTGCCATCGGCCCAGGTGTTGGCGATCAACGCGGCCACGCGTGGATCGGTTTCGCTGGCCATGTCGTTGTGGCTGAGCTGGCCGCTGGCGACGAAGGTAAAGCCGTCGTAATCGAACGGGCGTGCCGTGCGCAGATCGACGGTCGCGCCCAGCGAGCCTTCTTCCACGTCAGCCTGCGCGGTCTTGCGCACGATCAGCTGCGAGAACAGATCCGACGCGAACACGTTGAAGTCGAAGCCACGGCCACGGTTGGAGCCGCCGGACTGGTCGGTGGCGCCCACCGTGGTCAGTGCCTCCATGCCGTTGATGCGCACGCGGGTGAAATCCGGGCCCAGGCCGCGCACCGAGATGTTGCGGCCTTCGCCGGCATCGCGCGTGATCACCACGCCCGGGATGCGTTGCAGGGATTCGGCCAGGTTGAGGTCCGGGAACTTGCCGATGTCCTCGGCCACGATGGCATCGACCACGCCGGCTTCGCCGCGCTTGATGTCGAGCGCCTTTTCCACGCTGGCGCGGTAGCCGGTGACACTGACGGTATCCAGGGTGGAGACATCAGCCTGCGCCGGCGCGGCCTCACTCGATTCGGTGGATTGCGCTGCTTCCTGGGCGTGTGCGGCTGCACTCATCTGCAGCGCCAGGCCGATCGAGACAGCAAGCAAGGTAACCGGTGTCTTCCGGCTGTTGTGACTGACTGGCATGTTCTCCCCTCCTCAAGGGACCATGGCCGCGTGTAGCGACTGTTTTGATCGAAAATAAAGCGGTTTATTCCCTTACAGATCCTGCCAGCTGATAAAATGACACCGCTGGTCAAAACGAACGCTAACAGAGTGTGCGCTGCAACAACAACTGGCGACCGACCCGGATTATCTTGTCCCGAGGACAAGCCGGAACAGGTTGTCGATGAGGTGGCGCATGTCGTCGCAACGGGAGAAAGGGTGATGGGGAAGATCGTCTGTTTCGGAGAATTGCTGTTGCGGCTGGGCGCACCGGGTCGCCAGGTATTGCTGCAATCGCCTGTGCTCGACGTGCATGTCGGTGGCGCGGAGGCGAACGTGGCCGTGTCGCTGTCGAGGTTCGGCCATGAGGCGGCGATGGTGGGGCTGGTTGCCGACAATGCGCTCGGCGAAGCCGCACTGGGCGAACTGCGCAGGCATCGCGTCGATACCTCCGCCGTGCAGCGGGCACCGGGCCGGATGGGCCTGTACTTCCTAACCTCCGGCGCCATCCATCGGCCGAGCGAGGTGCTCTATGACAGGGCCGACTCGGCGTTCGCGCGCGTCGGCGGTGGCCGGCACGACTGGACGACACTGCTCGATGGAGCGGACTGGCTGCATGTGTCGGGCGTGACACCGGCCCTCGGCCAGCAGGCCGCCGATGGCGTCCTCGAGGCAGTGAAGGCAGCACGCGCGGCGGGCGTGAAGGTCTCGTTCGACGGCAACTTCAGGCCGAAGCTGTGGGAAGCGTGGGGCGGTGATGCGCCGACGATCCTGCGTGGACTGATGGCCGAAGCGGACATCCTGTTCGCCAGCCACCGCGACCTGCAGGTCGTGCTGGGCCTGGATTTCCCGCAGGCGACACCGCAGGAACGCTTCGCGGCCGGCGCCGCCGCCGCATTCAAGGCGTTCCCCCATCTGGGCCAGATGGCCGCGACGGTCCGCGTGCAGCGCAGTGTCGACAACCACGCGCTGTCGGCCATCACCGCGTTGCGCGATGGCGCGTTGCATACCACGCCGGCCTACGAGGTCTCGCCGATCGTGGATCGCATCGGGACCGGCGATGCATTCGCTGCCGGGGTGCTCCATGGCAGTCTGGCCGGCATGTCGAGCGGCGATGCGTTGCATTTCGGCGTGGCGGCGGCCTGTCTGAAACACTCGTTGCCGGGCGACTTCAATCTTGTGGGCGCCGCCGATGTACAGGCGTTCCTTGGCGAGAACAGTCTCGACGTAAAGCGTTGAGCATCTGACAGCGACAGGGAATGTTGCGTTGCGACATTTCCGGACGCAGGAAAATCTATCGTTTGAAGATGCCGGTGCGGGCTTTGCCTCTCGCCTGTTTCCCGCAGACTGCGCGCCATGATGAGCGCCATCCATGCGTAGCAAACTGTTCGTCCCAGGAAGCCGTCCCGCCCTGTTCGCCAAGGCGTTGGCGAGCGATGCCGACATGCTGTCGCTCGACCTCGAAGATGCGGTGGCCGAGGCCGACAAGCAGACAGCGCGTGCGCAGGTTGTAACGCTGCTCAGCGGTGCACCGCATCGTGCGGCGGGCAAGCAGATGGTGGTCCGCGTGAATGCGTGGAGCACGGCGGCGTGGGAAGCCGACCTGCGCGCGATCCTGCCGCTGGACATCGATCTGCTCAATCTTCCGAAAATCGAGTCGGCGGAGCAGCTCAGGCAAGCGGTCGCCGAGATCGAAGCGATCGAGGTGCGCCTGCCTTCGCGCAGGGCGATCGGGCTGCTGGTCAATATCGAGACGCCGCGCGCGCTCCGGCATGCGGTCGCCATCGCGAAGGCGCATCCTCGCGTGCGCGGCCTGCAACTGGGGCTGGGCGACCTGTTCGAGCCCCACGGCGTCCGCCGTGATGATTTGCGCAACGTGCACGCCACCCAGTACGCGCTGCGCCTCGCCGCCGCAGAGGCGGGCGTGTTCGCCTACGACGCCGCTTTCCCGGGATTGGACGACGAGGCGGGCTTCCGTGCCGAGGCGGAGTCGGCGCGGGCGCTTGGTTATCTGGGCAAGAGTTGCGTGCATCCACGCCAGGTGGCGTGGGCCAATCGGGTATTCACGCCGTCGATGGACGAGATCGAAGCGGCACGTCGCACCGTCGATGCCGCAGCACGGGCAGGCGATGGCGCTTTCGCGATCGATGGCCGGATGGTGGATGCGCCGTTCCTGGAAAGGGCAAGAAACGTATTGGCACTGGCAGGCCGGGAAGAGGGAACACCATGACGCAGCAGGCGACGCCATCCACGGCGGCCCGGGTCCGACGCGTTGTCCGCTGTGTCCTGGTTGCCATCGTCGTGTTTGGCGTGTCATGGCCGTCGATGGCGCGGGCCGAGAGCCTCACGACGATCCGCCAGGAGGCGCTGCCCGCTGTCCCCGGCGACAAGGTGGACAGCCTGCATGCCGTGGGTACGTCGCTGGTGGCGTTGCAGGCGGGCAAGGCATGGCAGCTCCCGGCCGGCGCCAAGGCATGGACGTCACTGGCCCTGCCCTCCGGTATCCCGGCCGATGCAGCCTGGATCACCGCTGCGAAGGGCACGCTCTACCTCGTGCGGCCGGCGCACGACGCTGCTTCGCCCGTTGGACTGTCCGCAGTCGCACTTGAGCGGGACCGGATGGCGCTGCGCGCCTTGCCGACATGGCCGGTGCCGCTGCGCGAGGTGAAGCTGGCCGAGGGTGGTGGTGCCCTGCATGCCACGGGCCTGGATGCCGAAGGGGTACCCCGCCTTTTCAGGCTGGCGCTGGATACCGCGTCGGCGCGCTGGACCGCAATGCCGGCATGGCCGGGCAAGGGCGCAGCATCCAGCCTGCTGGCGCAGCGGGGCGATCTGTACGCCACCGTGCCATCGTCCGACGGAACCATGCTGTGGCGGTGGCACCGCGAAACCGGCTGGTCGAGCATGCCTCCGGCACCCGGGTCGCTGGTGGGAGATGGCGCGCGCGCACTCGGGCAGGCGCACCTGCTGTATCTGGTGTCCGCCGCCGAGCGCGCAGGCAAGGCGACACCCCGCATGCTCACCTTCCACACCATCACCAAGGCGTGGGCAACGCTGCCCGCCGATCTTCCGGCGGACATCGGCGATGTCACCGGCTGGGCAGACGGGCTGGCATGGCGCAACACCGCAGGTACGCTCCACAGCGTGCAGCTGCAATCCGGCAAGCACCTGCTGACGTGGCTCGACTGGTTGGTGATCGTCGTGTACCTGGCGGCGATGATCGGCATAGGCCTGTACTTCTACCTGCGCGAGAAGCGCAACTCGACCGAGAACTTCTTCGTCGGCAGTCGCACCATCCCGTTCTGGGCGGCGGGCCTCAGCCTGTACGCGGTCAACACCAGCTCGATCAGCTTCATCGCGATCCCGGCCAAGGCATTCGAGACCAACTGGCAGTATCTGACCAACAACCTGATTGCGGTCCTGGGTCTCATGTTCGTGGCCGTATGGATCGTGCCGCTGCTGCGCCGGCTGGACCTGATGTCCACGTTCTCCTACCTGGAGACGCGTTTCCATCCCTCCATCCGCATGCTCGCCAGCGCGCTCGCCATCTTCATGCAGATCGGCAGCCGCATGAGCGTGATCCTGTTCCTGCCCGCGCTCGCCATCTCCACCATCACCGGCATCGACGTGATCTGGAGCGTATTGCTGATGGGCGGCTTCACCATCATCTACACCGCGATGGGCGGCATGAAAGCGGTCATCTGGACCGACGTGGTGCAGGTGATCGTGAAGATGGGGGGCGCGATCTTCGCGATCCTCTTCATCATCTGGACGCTGCGCGGAGGCTTCGGCGAGTTCACCCAGATCGCGATGGCCGAAGAGAAGACCAAGTTGTTCGACTTCAGCTTCGACCTGACCAAGGCCACCGTATGGGGCTTCATCTTCCTGGTCCTGTTCGAAGTGGTGCTGACGTTCCCGAAGGACCAGGTGCTGATGCAGCGCGTGCTGTCGACCAAGTCGGACAAGGAGGCCGGGCGGTCGATCTGGGCTTTCGCCGCGATCATGATCCCCGGCGGCTTCGTGTTCTACGGCATCGGTACCGCGCTGTTCGTCTACTACAAGAACAACCCGGAACGGATGAATCCGCTGCTCCCCGTCGACGCCACGTTCCCGCTCTTCATCGCGGCGGAACTGCCGATGGGCGTCACCGGCCTGATCATCGCCGGCATCTTCGCGGCTGCGATGGCGACCCTGTCCGGCATCATGAACTCGGTGGCCACGCTGATCACCGTGGACTTCTACGAGCGTTTCGCCAAGGACAAGTCGCAGAAGAAGGGCGTGTTCTTCGCCGAGATCATGACCGTGGTCGTGGGCCTGGTCGGCATCGGCGCGGCACTGGTGCTGTCGCGCTTCGACATCGGCTCGTTGTTCGACGTGTCGATCGAACTGGCCGGCCTGCTGGGCGGCGGTTTCGCCGGCGCCTACACGCTGGGGATGTTCACACGGCGCGCGAATTCGCAGGGTGTGGCGATCGGCATCGTCTCGGCCATCGTGCTGACGTTCGTCGCGTGGTGGTACGACCTGGTGCATCCGTACTTCTATCTGGCCATCTCGATCCTGGTCTGTGTCGTGGTCGGCTACCTGGCCAGCCTGTTCTTTCCCGCGCCGACCCGCTCGCTGCATGGCCTGACCATCCACCGCCAGGACGCCCCGGAAGCGACGGGCTGAGCGCATGGGCCATATGTCCCATCGTTGTGCGGTCTGCCCTCGTGTAGCCTGAGGGCGACAAGGGGAGGCGCGTGGACACCCAGTTCCTGAATACGTTCGTGGTGGTGGCCGACCGCGGCTCGATGGCCGCGGCAGCACGCGTGCTCAACATCACGCCGGCGGCCGTGGCGCAGCAGATCCGCACCCTCGAACGCGAACTCGGCGCGCCGCTCATCGCGCGTGCCGGCCGTACCGTCAGCCTGACCGAAGAGGGTTCGCGCATCCTGCAGCGGGCGCGCGACCTGCTGCGTGACGTGGCCGACATGCGCAGCGTCGCCAACGACAGCGAAGTCTCCGGCGAATTGCGCCTGGGCGCATGCCCCACCGCGCTCGCGGGCATGCTGCCGGACATCCTGGCGCGGATGGTCGACAAGTTCCCGCAGATCAACGTCTACATCCGCCCGGGCTATTCGGCCGAGCTGTACCGCGCGGTGGAAACCGGCGAGCTCGATGCGGCGCTGGTGCTGCAGGCGCCGTACAACCTGCCCAAGACCTGCGACTGGCAGCTGTTGCGCGAAGAGCCGCTGGTGATGATCGCGCCTGCGCGCATGGCCGGCCGGGATCCGCACGACCTGCTGCGCGAAGAACCGTTGATCCGCTACGACCGCAACCAGTGGGGTGGGCGGGTTGCCGACGACTACCTGCGCCGCGCAGGCATCGTGCCGCGCGAGCGCTTCGAACTGAACGGCCTGAATGCCATCGCCGTGATGGTGGACCGCGGCCTGGGCGTATCGCTGGTGCCAGACTGGGCACGTCCGTGGCCGGAGGGCCTGGACCTGCTTCGCATCCCCCTGCCGCTGGCCAGCGAACCCAGGCGGATCGGCATGGTGTGGTCGCGTTCCACGGTGCGTATCCGCCTGGTCACCGTGCTGCTGCAGGAGAGCCGTGTCGCCACCGGGCAGGCCTGATCGCCGTGCGATGTTGCAGTGCACGCTACAAAAACTAGCCTGTGAACATATCCGCGGACGATTCTTCCGTGACGGCCGTCCACCTAGGCTTTGAGCATCGTCGGGTTCAAGCGTCTGGGAGGAACGCTGGGCACGCCGGCCGTCCCTTGCGGCCTTTCTTGCACGCACATCCCTGTCACGGAACGGTCGCCTGCTGTGCCGCCGTGCCGTCCACCGAAGCATTCCGAGAACTGACCATGAAACAGGTACCCGCCGCGTTCGGCGTTTTCCTGCTGGCTGCCGCCGTCAGCGCCAGCGTCCAGGCCCAACAGAACACCCCGCTGCCGCAGGACGCGGCAGCCGAAGAAGAGCGGGCGAAGGATGCCGTCGACCTGGACCAGGTGATCGTGACGGGTGTGCGTACCCCGAAGGCCGTGGACAAGATTCCGGGTGCCATCACCCTCGTGTCGCGCGAAGAGATCCAGCACACCCTGCTGGTCACCGAGGACGCCACCGCCGTGCTCGCGCGCACGGTACCCGGATACGCGGAATCGTCGCAGGCGATGAGCAATACCGGCGAGACGTTGCGTGGCCGCATCGCGCTGCGCCTGTTCGATGGCGTGCCGCAGGGTTCGCCGCTGCGCGAGGGTGGACGCAACGCGACGTTCACCGACATGGGCATGGTCGGCCGCATCGAGGTCATCAACGGGCCGTCGGCGTCCGAAGGCATCGGCGCCGCTGGCGGCATCATCAACTACCTCTCCAAGGTGCCGGAGAAGGAAGGCCACGAGACCACGGTGGCGTCGCGATACTCCAGCCAGTTCGGCGACGACAGCGCCGGCTGGAAGCTGGGCGTCAATCACGCCTACAAGCAGGACAACGTGGATTTCCTGGGCGGCGCGTCGGTCATCGACCGCGGTATTTCGTACGACGGAAACGGTCGCCGCATCGGCATGAACACCAGCGGTTCGGTGTCCGATTCCGAGGCCAAGAACCTGTTCCTGAAGGGAGGCATCAACTTCGGCGAAAGCGGCGAGCAGCGCCTGCAGGCGACCCTGAGCCACTTCAAGATCGAGGGCAAGGGCAACTACATCCAGGTTGAGGGTTGCCGCTATGTCGACGAAGACTGCCCGGTGCCGGTCACCAATACGTCCGAACGCGGGCAGATCTTCGGCCAGAAGGCCGAGTTCAACGACTTCAAGCAGTACGCATTGAAGTACACGCATGGCAACTTCCTCGGCGGCACGCTGGGCGTGGATGCCTACTACGCCGATCAGGCGATGCGCTACCTTCCCGAGAACGGCGACGACAAGCAGCTCGTGAAGGTGGACGACGACTTCGACGAAGCCGACCGCATCTTCGACCAGTCCGAGATCGTCACCGAGAAGAAGGGCTTCCGCATCGGCTGGACGCGTCCGGAACTGTTCAACGTATCCGGGCTGGAACTGCGGACCGGCATCGACCTGGTGAAGGACACCGCGGAGCAGCGCCTTGCGCTGACCAACCGCCTGTGGGTGCCGCCGATGGAATACGAAAGCAAGGCGCCGTACGCACAGTTGACCTGGGACATCGGGCCGGTGACGTTGAGTGGCGGCTACCGTCGCGAAGATGGCGACCTGCACGTGGACAGCTACACCACCACCGCCTACCGCAACAGTGTGGACGTGCAGGGCGGCGGCGTGCAGTACAAGGAGAACCTGGTCAACTACGGCGCGATCTGGCGCATCACCGACGAGTGGTCGGTGTTCGGCTCGTATGGCGAGGGGTTCGGCCTGCCGAACATCGGCATTCCGCTGCGCAACATCAGCGTGCCGGGACAGTCGGTTGACCGTATCGCGGACATCGCGGCCATCGTGGTGGAAAACACGGAGTTCGGCGTCAACTGGCGCGGGCAGCACGGCTCGTTCAGCGCGTCGCACTATGACTCGGAGACGCCGTTCGGCACATCGCTCGCCATCGATCCCAACAACAACGATTTCATCCTCACCCGTGCCCCCACCCGCATCAAAGGCATCGAGGTAAGTGGCGACTGGCGTTTCAACGAGCAATGGAAGGTCAGTGCGCTGTACTCGCGGATCCGCGGCAAGACCGCGTTCTGGGCTGCAGCGCCAAACGGCGACTACGGTGCCGGCGGGCTGAACAAGCCGATGGGCGTGCTGGACATCAATCCGGACAAGATCTCGGCGTCGGTGACATGGAATTTCCTGCCCAACGGCAACGTGACGCTGGGCGCGACGCGACTGGCGGACCGTCATCTTTCGGGAAGCGACGTTCGGGATTTCGACGGGCGGGAATTCGAGTATGAAGAGAACACCTACGGCTACACCCTGTTCGACCTCGGCGTGAACTACGAGACCGAACGTTTCGGCAAGTTCTCGCTTGGCATCGAGAACCTGACCGACAAGCAGTACATCCTCAGCTGGTCGCAGTTGGAAGGCTTCCAGAACTACTGGGCGGGCCGTGGCAGGATGGTGTCCATCACCCACACCATCACGTTCTGATCTTGGACCCTTCGCTGTCCCCACGGCAGATGCTGGCCAACCGTGTCGCCTCCGCGCCACCTGCACACGCAGGTGGCCGTCGGCGACCGTGGTGGGGTCTTGTGCTGCTCACGCTGCCGTGGTTCGCCGCGGCGCAGCCGGCGGCGTCCCTCGATCGCCTGGACGAATACCTCCAGCGGGCGACGGGCGAAGCGGGATACCTGGGCGTGGTCGCCGACGTCTGGCAGAAGGACGCGCGGGTCTATCACCAGGCCATGGGCGAAGCCGACCTGGAAGGCGCGCCGCTGCGCGAAGACGCGATCTTCCGCATCTATTCCATGACCAAGCCCATCACCTCGGTGGCGGCGTTGATGTTGGTGGAGGAGGGCAGGTTGCGGCTGGATGATCCGGTCGCGCGTTATCTGCCCGGGTTCGCCGGGTTGCAGCGCGTGGCGGGCGGCGACAAGGCGGAGCCGCAGCTCATGGCGGTGCATCGTCCCCTCACCGTGCGCCATCTGTTGACCCACACGGCGGGCTTCGCCACTGGCGGCGACGATATCCGGGTGGCGTCGGCATTGCTTCAGCAACAGGCGCCGGAAGACGCGGAAGATCTGGCGGACTACGCACGCCGTGTCGCACGCGCGCCGTTGGCCGATGAACCCGGTACCCGGTTCCGGTACGACGGCGTCAACAGCGAGGTACTGGCGCGGGTCATCGAGGTCGCCAGTGGAACGCCGTTCGATGTGTTCCTGCAGTCGCGGATCTTCGCGCCCCTCGGCATGCGCGACACCGGCTTCCAGGTGCCGGCATCGCAGCGCGGGCGGATCATGGCGCTGACCACGCGCAACGCCGGGGGCCATCGCGTGCTGGCGGACACGCCTTCCGCGCGCGAACCGGGCATTCCGCTGCGTGCCTACCGCAGCGGCGCGGGCGGCCTGTACTCGACTGCCGCCGATTACCTGCGTTTTGCGCGCATGCTTGCCAACGGCGGGGAACTGGATGGTATCCGCCTGCTCCAGCCATCGACCGTCGACCAGATGATGCAGGACCAGCTCGTGCGTTTCGATCCGCCGGTCGCCTACCCGGAGGCGGGCGAAGGTTTTGGCCTGGGTGGCTACGTGGTCACCGATACCGCGAAGACCACGCGACCTGGCTCGCAGGGGCAGTTCGGTTGGTCCGGCGCAGCGTCCACGTGGTTCACCATCGACCGTAGCCGCAGGCTGGTGATCGTGCTCATGTCGCAGCACCTGCCGACGGACGGCGCCCCCGCGCTGCCGAAGATCGCGGCGCCGTTCTACCGGCAGGTCTATTCAACGGTGTCGCCATGAAGGCGCCGGTACTGGTGGCCGGTTCGGCCAACCTGGATTTCGTTGTCCGCGCGCCGCATGTGCCCGCGCCGGGCGAAACCGTGCTCGGCCGCGACTTCGCCACCTTTCCCGGCGGCAAGGGCGCAAACCAGGCCGTGGCCTGTGCGCGCGCGGGTGGCGTGGCGACGCGCATGCTGCTGGCCCTGGGCGATGACCCCTACGCCACGGTGCTGGAAGCCGCACTGGCGGATGCCGGCGTGGCGACGCACATCGTCCGCGCGCCCGATGTCGCCAGCGGTACCGCCTTCATCTGCCTGTCCGACGACGCGGAAAATGCGATCACCGTGGCGCCGGGCGCAAATGCTGCCCTGCGCCCGCACCACCTGCCTTCCCTCTTCGGCGTCACCCACTTGCTGCTACAACTTGAAACGCCACTGGATGCCGTGGCGAGCTTCGCACACGTGGCGCACGCCGCCGGCGTGCACGTGCTGCTGAACGCCGCGCCCGCCGCCGCGCTTCCGCCCTTGTTGCTGGAGGATGTCGACCTGCTGGTGGTCAACGAAGGCGAACTTGCCGCGCTCGCCGGTCCTGGCACGCTGGTCGCGCAAATGTCGCGCCTGCCGGTGCCGTGCGTGGTCGCCACGCTGGGCGCCCGCGGCTGTGTCGCCAGGCGCGGGGGCGAACTGTTCCTGCAGCCGGCGTTCCGCATCGATGCCGTGGATACCACGGCTGCGGGCGATACATTCTGCGGTGCGCTCGCCGCCCGGCTGGCGCAGCATGCACCGCTGGCGGACGCGTTACGCTTCGCCAGTGCGGCATCGGCCCTGGCATGCACGCGCCTGGGTGCGCAGGCCAGCATCCCGGCGCGCGACGAGGTCGATGCATGGCTGGCCGCGCAGGTCGATGCGCCCGATCACAAGGCTGCCCTCGCCGCGTACTGCGGTATTCCCGGTTCCGATTGAAAGACCCATCCCATGAATTCCCCCACGCTCCCCGATCCTTCCGACACACCGGACGCCACCGACGCGCTGCCATCGCCGGTGAAGACCGAATACAAGTTCTCCCACGTCACCACCCAGCGCTACCTGCCCACGCCGGGCAAGGCGCCGGGCTGGCCGTTCGCCGACATCGGCCAATGGAAGATCGACGCCAACGCGTCGGCCGACGACTGGGTCGCCGAGCTGAAGGACTGGCGACGCGAACACCTCACCCGCATCGGCTACGACGATGCCAACTACCGCCGGCCCGAACTGCAGTGGGCGCAGCGCAACTTCGTGCATGCGCAGGTGATGGTCGAGGACCGCTACCTCTACGACCCCGTCGCCGGCCGCTACACCGTCGATCGCTACCTCGATGACCTGGACGCGCGCTACGGCGGCCTGGACAGCGTGCTGCTGTGGTGCGTGTACCCCAACATCGGCGTGGACGACCGCAACCAGTTCGATTTCGCGCGCAGCCTGCCGGGCGGTCTTGAGGCGTTGCGCGGCGCGGTCGACGATTTCCACCGCCGTGGCGTGCGCGTGTTCCTCACCACCATGCCGTGGGACAACGGCACCCGCGACGAAGGCGAGCCGGACTGGCAGGCCATCGCGAAGATCGTCAAGGCGGTGGGTGCGGACGGCATCAACGGCGACACCTACAACGGCGTGCCGCGTGCGTTCTTCGACGCCTGCGATGCGCTGGGCCATCCGGTGGTGGTGCAGCCGGAATCCACGATCAGCGCCGAGGAGCACCTGATCTGGAACGTGCAGAGCTGGGGCAAGAAGGCGCCGAACGAAGTCGTGCCGCCGGTGGCGAAGTTCAAGTGGCTGGAACCGCGCCACATGATCAACTACGAGAACCGCTGGGGCCGCGACCGCAACCACGACCTGCAGTACATCTTCTTCAACGGCGTGGGCTACAACGCGTGGGAAAACGTATGGGGCCTGTGGAACCAGCTGACCCCGCGCGATGCCGAATCGCTGCGCCGCATCGCCAGCCTCTACCGCCGTTTCGCGCCGCTGCTGGTCAGCCTGGACTGGCGCCCGTACGAGCGCACGCTGCAGGCCGGCATCTTCGCCAGCCGCTTCCCGGGCGAGGGCCGCACGTTGTGGACCCTGGTCAACCGCCACGAATATCCGATTGAAGGCGAACAGCTTGCCGTGCCGCATGTGGACGGCACGCGTTATTTCGACCTGTGGAACGGTACCGCGCTGTCGCCGCGCATCATCGACGGCCAGGCGATCCTGGAGACGACGCTGGAAGGCCGGGGTTTCGGCGCGCTGCTGGCGCTGCGCGACGGCGTGCAGGAGGAAGGCCTCGACACGTTCCTGGCCCGGATGGCCGAACGCGCCGCTACGCCGCTGGCATCGCTGTCCGCGCAGTGGACCGCGTTGCCGCAGGTGCTGCAGCCGATCGCGCCGACCGCACCGCACGCCGCGGCGCCGGACGGCATGGTGACCATCCCGGCAAGCGAGTTCCTGTTCGCCGTGCAGGGTATCGAGATCGAAGGGCAGGTGTGGGAAGGCGTGGACGTGCAGTTTCCGTGGGAGCCGACCGCGCGCAGGCACCACCGCCGCCGCATGCAGATGAAGGCTTTCCACATCGACCGCCACCCGGTGACCAACGCGCAGTACAAAGCCTTCATGGACGCGACCGGCTACGCGCCGCAGGACGCGCAGCACTTCCTGCGCGACTGGCGCGAGGGTGCGCCGCAGCCCGGGTGGGAGAACAAGCCTGTCACCTGGGTGTCGCTGGAGGATGCGCGCGCCTATGCCGCCTGGGCGGGCAAGCGTCTGCCGCACGGATGGGAGTGGCAGTACGCCGCGCAGGGCACGGACGGCCGCCTGTATCCGTGGGGCGATGCCTGGCGTGACGATGCCGCACCGCCGGTGTTCCGCGGCCGCACGTTGCCGCCGCCGGCCGATGTCGGTGCGTATCCTGCTGGCGCCAGTCCGTACGGCGTGATGGATCTGGTGGGTCATGTCTGGCAGTGGACCGACGAGTTCCACGACGAGCACACGCGCGGCGCCATCGTGCGCGGTGGCAGCGACTACGAGCCGCGCACCTCGCACTGGTACTTCCCGCAAGCCAGACGGCTGGACCAGCACGGAAAACTCCTGCTGATGGCACCGGGCAAGGACCGCTCCGGCCGCATCGGCTTCCGTTGCGTGGTGGACGCAGGATGACCGCGACAACGCCCGACGAGGGGCTGCAGCTGCCGTCACCTGCGCAGGTCACGCTGGGTGGCGTGCTTGGCGCGGCGCTGGACGCGAACCGCGCCGGGCGCCTCCACCATTTCATCGTGGATGAGCACAGTCCCGCGATCGCCCTGTTCGCGCCGCAGCATGTCGACCACAACGAAGAGGGCGACTGGTACGGCGAACACGCCGGCAAATGGCTGGTCGCCGCCGCGCGTGCCGCCGCGCGTGACGGTGATGCCGGCCTGCAGGCGAACGTGCGCCGTGTCGCCGATTACCTGGTCTCGCGGCAGCAGCCCGACGGCTACCTGGGCAACTA
This sequence comes from Pseudoxanthomonas sp. PXM03, assembly GCF_014852005.1. GTDB lineage: Bacteria > Pseudomonadota > Gammaproteobacteria > Xanthomonadales > Xanthomonadaceae > Pseudoxanthomonas_A. The sequence continues at coordinate 581,119 of NZ_JACVAU010000001.1, forward strand.
CGCGCCTGCGCGCCGTTTCATGCACCCGCAGCCCCCGAAGCCGCTGACGTGGGATGGCGCGCCCGCGCTGCGCACCTGGGACATCTGGACGCACAGCTACCTGATCCTCGGCCTGCTGGAAGTGCATCGCCACTTCCCGGACGCGGCCTACCTGGAGGCCGCACGCCGGATCGGCGACCTGTGCTGGCGGGTGCTGACGGAAGGCGGCATCGACATCACCACGCTGGGCAACCATCACGGCATGTCGGCGACCGTGTTGATGGATCCGGCGATGGAGCTGTACTTCGCCACGGGCGAAGCGCGCTACCTGCAGCTGGCCGAACACGTGCTGGCGCAGGCCGACGCCCACGCACCGCTGGCGCTGCTGACGCGCGCGCTGGCCGGTGCGGATGCGGCGGAGATCGCCACCGGCAAGGCCTATCAGCTGGCCTGGAACCTGGTGGGACTGGCCAAGCTGGCGCGCGCCACGGGCGAGGCGCGCTATCACGAGGCCGTGGATCGCGTGTGGCAGAGCATCCGCGAGCGCCATCTCACCCTCGGCGGTGGCCCGTGGGGGGGCGTGGCGCATCGCTCGCGCGAAGTGTTCAATGCGCCCGGCAGCTTCAGCCCCAACGCGTACGTGGAAACCTGTTCGCTGCTGGCCTGGATCCAGCTCAACCGCGAACTGCTGCGCCTGACCGGCGAAGCGCGCTACGCAGAGGAAATAGAGCGCACGGCCTACAACGATCTGCTCGGTGCCCACGCGCCCAATGGCGAGGACTGGTGCTACTACTCGTTCCCAAACGGCCGTCGCGTGCACACCACGTATTGGCGTTGCTGCAAGTCCAGCGGCGCGATGGCGCTGGAGGAACTGCCCTCCATTGCGTACGCGCAGGCCGGCAACGCCGTGGCCATCAATGTGTACGGACCCGGTGAAGCACGCCTGGTGCATCCCCGCGCGGGCGCATTGCGGTTGCGCCAGCACACCACGTATCCGTTCGACGGTACCGTGTCGCTGCAGGTCGAGCCGGAGCACGATGCCAGCTTCGAAGTACGCCTGCGTGTGCCCTCATGGGCGCACGGTGCCACCGTCAGCGTGAATGGCGAGGCGGTGGACGCGGACGTGGTGCCCGGCACCTTCGCCCGCGTGACGCGACGCTGGAGCGCGGGCGACCTGCTGACCATCGTGTTCCCGCTACGGCCCGTCCTGCACCACCACGCGCTGCGCAATGTGCAGGAGTCGCGCGCGCCCGACGGCGGCGACGTCAGGCAACAGGTGCTGGACCTGCGCTACGTCGGCCTGACCCGCGGCCCCTTGGTCTACGCCACCGAACTGATCGATGGCTTCAAGACCGAAGAGACCATCCGGCTGCCGGAGGGCCCGCAGGACGATTGGCTGCAGGTGCTGCCCGTCAGCGACGGCGAAGAAGGCGCGGGCATCGCCATGCAACTGGGCTATCGCGCGCCCCTGCTGTTCTGGCCGTACTACCGCGCGGGTGGCCGCGTGGATGGCGCCTGGCGCCTCACCTGGCTGTCGTTGCCGCCGGCATGAAGGCATCGGCGCTCGCAAGAATTTGTGGCAGAAGAAAGTACGGCGGCTGGCTGTATCCGGTCCGCCGCGTGGCACAGACTTGCCATCGCCGTCGTGGCGGCGGCTGAAGGAGGCTTCTCCCATGGACAACGCGTCTCCCTTCCGTTCGCGCCTGCGCCAAGGCGCTGCGGGCCCGCTCAGCGGCGTGAAGGTGCTCGACCTGAGCGCCTATATCGCCGGCCCCTACGGCTGCACGCTGCTGGCCGACCAGGGCGCGGACGTCATCAAGGTCGAGCCGCCGGACGGCGACAACCTTCGCCAGTATCCGTCCACGCTGGAAAAGGAGAGCCGCGCGTTCCTCGGAGTGAACCGCAGCAAGCAGGGCGTGGTGCTGGACCTGAAGCAGCCGGCCGACCACGCCTCGCTGCTGCGGCTGGTGCGCGAGGCCGACGTGCTGGTGCACAACTTCCGCCCCAGCGTGCCGAAGCGTCTCGGCATCGACTTCGACAGCCTGTCGGTGATCAATCCGCGCTTGATCTACTGCGCCGTCACCGGCTATGGCGAGCATGGGCCGATGAAGGACAAGGCCGGCTACGACCAGGTGCTGCAGACCATGACCGGCATGTGCACGCTGCAGGGCAAGCGCGGCGGTGCACCCGAGATCATCTACGGCTCGGTGGTGGACTACTACGCGGCGGCGCTGCTCGCGGCCGGCGTCTCATCGGCGCTGTATGAGCGTGAACGCAGCGGGCTTGGCCAGTTCGTCGGCGTGTCGCTGCTGCGCAGTGCGTTGACCATGCAATCCGCGCGCATGATCTGGGCCGAAGGCGAGGCGCTGGACATCGGCCGCGACATGCGGTCGGGCGGCGTCACCGGCATCCATCCCGCGCGCGAGGGCTACCTGTACCTGTCCGCGAACACGCAGCGTTTCTGGAAGGCGCTGTGCCGGCTGACCGGGCTGGATGCGCTGGCGGACGATCCGCGCTACGACACCGTGCGCAAGCGGGCCCAGCACGCCGCCGACATCGTGCCGCGCCTGCACGAGGCCCTGCGCAACCGCGATGCGCTGGAATGGGAAGCACACTTCGGCGACGAAGTGCCCTGTGCGGCGGCGCGGCGGGTGGAGGACATGTTCGAGCATCCGCAGGTGCTGGCCGAGGACATGGTGGCGGAGATCGCGCATCCGGTGATCGGCAGCTATCGCGGCGTCACCCGCCCGATCGCGTTCGGCCGCACCGTGGGGCCCGATCCGTTCGCAGCGCCCACCTTCGACCAGGATGCGGATCATGTGCTCGGCCGCAGCGGCAGGACGCGCGCGTCGGGCTGACCACGGTTGGCCGGAAGGGTTTACGCAGACTTTACGGCGCAGCGAACAGCGTAAATAGCGCCTTTACGCACGCGGAGAACAGACTTTCCGGGTCGGCGGACCACCCTCCGCCTGGAACCCGAACATGTCACCCGCACTTCCCCGTACCGGCAGGCGCTCGCCTGCCTTGCGCGCTGCCGCAGCGCTCTCCCTCGCACTCGTCATCACCGCGCCGGCATACGCGGCCACCGTCGGCGGCTCGGCAGCGCTGACTACCGACTACGTGTGGCGCGGCACCACCCAGACACAAGGCGATCCTGCGGTGCAGGCCGGCTTCAAGGCGTCGGCCGACAACGGCCTCTACGGCGCCGTGTGGGGCTCGAACGTCGAGTTCGCGCCGGAGACCAAGGCCAGCAGTGAAATCGATGTCACCGTTGGCTGGGGCGGCGCGCTGTCCGACGATTGGGCGCTCGACGTCAACCTGACCCACTACCGCTATCCGTCCACCACCGTCGACCTCAACTGGACCGAGGCCATCGGCACGCTGACCTGGAAGCAGAACTACTGGGTGCAGCTGGGTTACTCCACGGAGGCGCTGGCCACCGACGAAGCCGGCATCTATGCACAAGTCGGCGCGAAGTTGCCGTTGAACGAGCAGGTCCGCCTTGAAGGCGCCGCCGGTTACTACTGGCTGGATGATGCCTACGACGACAGTTACGCGCATGCGCAGCTCGGCGCGGTGTGGGCATTCAAGGCGCCGTTCGAACTGCGCGTGACGGCGCACGCCACCGACAGCAGCGCCAAGACCCTGTTCCCGGGCCTGGCCGGTTCGCGCGTGGAAGCAGCGCTGCAAGCCTCATTCTGACTACCGCCATGGTCACCGACTTCCTCCACCTGTTGTTGGCGCTCGCGGGCGTGCTCGCCGGCGCCGGCCTCCTGTTCCTGCTGATCACGCGGCGTGCGCGCATGCCGATGGACGATACCCATGACTGAATTCCTCCTTGTCTTCGCACTTGCCATCGCACTGGGCTGGCCGTTGGGCCGGTACCTGGCCGCGGTGATGCGCGGTGCGCCGATGCGCGGCGATGCGCTGTTCGGTTGGATCGAGCGTCCGTTGTACCGGCTGCTCGGCGTCGATCCGGCGCAGGGCATGGACTGGAAGGCGTATGCGAAGGCCTTCCTGCTGAGCAACCTGGTGCTGGGCGTGCTGACCTGGGGTGTCTTCATGACCCAGGCCTGGCTGCCGCTCAATCCCAACGACGCCCCGAACATGCGCTGGGACCTGGCGCTGCACACGATGGTGTCGTTCCTCACCAACACCAACCAGCAGCACTACTCCGGCCAGGCACAGCTCTCGCACCTGGCGCAGATGACCGGCATCGTCGGGTTGCAGGTGGTCACGCCGATGATGGGCCTGGCGCTGGTCGTGGCGACGCTGCGCGGTCTCTTCGGTGGGCGAGGTAACGACACCGCGGAGGCGCATGGCAATGGTGACGCCGATGTCGGCAACTACTGGGCCGATGTCATCCGCCCGGCCGTGCGCGTGATGCTGCCGCTGTGCCTGCTGTGGTCGGTACTGCTGACCTGGCAGGGCGTGCCGTCCACGCTGCAGGGCGGTCCGATGGCGACGCCCGTCGATGCGGCCGCGCAGATGGCCGAGCAGAAGATCGCGGTCGGCCCGGTCGCGCCGATGGTTGCGGCCAAGCAGTTGGGCAGCAACGGCGGCGGCTGGTATGGCCCGAACAGCACCGTGCCGCTGGAGAACCCGACCCCGTTCGCCAACTTCCTGGAGACGCTGGCCATCCTGCTGATCCCGGTCGGCGTGGCTTTCATGGTCAGCGCGTTCACCGGACGGCGCAAGTTCACCGCGTTGGTGGTCGGCACGATGATGACGATGTGGATGGCGACATCAGCGCTGGCGATCTGGTCTGAAGGGCATTCGTCCACCACTCAGGACATCGCGCTGATGGAAGGCAAGGAAGTCCGCATCGGTGCCGATGCCTCGGCGTTGTGGGCTGCCACCACCACCGGCGTCAACAACGGCTCGGTCAACATGATGCTCGACTCCGCCGCGCCGCTGACCGGCCTGGTGGCTACCGGCAACATGCTGATCAACGCGGTCTGGGGTGGTGTCGGCTGCGGGCTGCAGCAGTTCCTCGTCTACCTGCTGCTCAGCGTGTTCCTGGCCGGGCTGATGACAGGCCGCACGCCGGAACTGTTCGGCCGCAAGATCGAGGCGCATGAGGTGAGGTTGCTCGCCGTGCTGGTGCTGCTGCAGCCGCTGGCGTTGCTGGCCTTCACCGCCATCACGCTGGCCGTGCCGTCGATCACCGGCAACTCCAATCCGTCGTTCCACGGCATCAGCCAGGTGTTCTACGAGTACACCTCGGCCTTCGCCAACAACGGTTCCGGTTTCGAGGGCCTGGGCGATGCGACGTACTGGTGGAACCTCAGCACCACGCTGATGCTGCTGCTCGGCCGCTATCCGGCGCTGATCATTCCGCTGGCCATCGCCGCCTCGCTCGCCCGCAAGCGTGCCGCGCCCGAGGGCCCCGGCACCCTCCAGGTGGAAACCCCGACCTTCGCGCTCACCCTGATCGCCGTGGTCGTCATCCTGACCCTGCTGCAGTTCATGCCCGTGCTGGTCCTCGGCCCGATCGCCGACCACCTGGCCTTGAGCGCGCTCTGAGAACACCGACATGACCCACTCCCCTGTTTCCACCCGCAACGCCGGCCGCGCGCCGGTCCTGCTCGATCGCGCGGGGTTCCGTGCCGCCGTGGTCGGCGCCTTCACCAAGCTCGCGCCGCAGCACGCCTTCAAGAACCCGGTCATGGCCGTGGTCTGGCTGGGCACGCTGCTGACGGCCGGCCTGACGCTGGCCGGCACCACCACGCCCGGCATCGGCTGGGCGGTGACCGCGCTGCTGTTCGTCACCGTGCTGTTCGCCAACTTCGCCGAAGCCGTCGCCGAAGCACGCGGTCGCGGCCAGGCTGCCTCGCTGCGGCGTGCCCGCAAGGATCTCGTCGCGCGGCGCGTGGACACGCCATTGGGCGGCACCGAGCGGCGCATGCCGGCGGCCGACCTGAAGCCCGGCGACTACGTCATCGTATCCGCGGGCGAGCAGATCCCCGCCGACGGCGAGATCGTCAAAGGGCTGGCGACGATCAACGAGTCCGCCGTCACCGGCGAATCCGCGCCCGTGCTGCGCGAAGCCGGCACCGACCGCAGCGGCGTCATCGGCGGCACCAAGGTGCTGTCCGACGAGATCGTGGTGAAGATCACCGCCGAGCCCGGGCACAGCTTCCTCGACCGCATGATCGCGCTGGTCGAAGGCGCCAACCGGCAGAAGACGCCGAACGAGATCGCGCTCGGCCTGCTGCTCATGACGATGACGCTGACCTTCCTCATCGTCGTGGTCACGCTGCCCTTCATCGCCGGCTTCGTCGGCGCGAAGCTCGACCCGCTGCTGCTCGTCGCGCTGCTGGTCTGCCTGATTCCCACCACGATCGGCGGCCTGCTGCCAGCCATCGGCATTGCTGGCATGAACCGCGCGCTGGCCGCCAACGTGCTGGCCAAGTCGGGCAAGGCGGTGGAAGTCGCGGGCGACGTCGACGTGCTGTTGCTCGACAAGACCGGCACGATCACCCATGGCGACCGCCAGGCCACGCTGTTCCATCCGCTGGCCGGTATCGATCACGAACAGCTGCGCGATGCCGCCATGCTGTCTTCGCTCGCCGACCCGACGCCGGAAGGCAAATCCATCGTGCGCCTGGCGCGCGAGCAGGGCGCCACGCTGGTGGAACCTGAGCAGGCGCAGTTCATCGCGTTCACCGCGCAGACACGCATGTCCGGCGTGGACCTGGCCGGTGACGGCCCCGGCCGCGCACGCCGTATCCGCAAGGGCGCCGCCGACGCCATCCTGCAGCACGTGCAGGCATTGGGCGGCAGTGCGCCGGCCGAACTCACCGCCCGCGTCGAACAGGTCGCGCGCAATGGCGCCACCCCGCTGGTGGTCAGTGATGGCCAGCACGTGCTCGGCGTGGTGGAACTCTCCGACGTGGTCAAGCACGGCATCAAGGAGAAGTTCGCCCACATGCGGGCGATGGGCATCCGCACGGTGATGATCACCGGCGACAACCCCCTGACCGCCGCCGCCATCGCCGCCGAAGCAGGCGTGGACGACTACATCGCCGAGGCGCGCCCGGAGGACAAGCTGGCGCGCATCCGCCAGGAACAGGCCGGCGGCCGACTGGTCGCGATGGTCGGCGACGGCACCAACGATGCGCCCGCGCTGGCACAGGCCGACGTGGGCCTGGCGATGAACTCCGGCACGCAGGCGGCGAAGGAGGCGGGCAACATGGTCGACCTGGACTCCGACCCGGCCAAGCTGCTGGAGGTCGTGGAAGTCGGCAAGCAGCAGCTGATCACGCGCGGCGCGCTGACCACGTTCTCGCTGGCCAACGACGTGTCGAAGTATTTCGCCATCCTGCCGGCGCTGTTCGCCGCTGCCATCCCCTCGATGGCCGCACTCGACGTGATGCATCTGTCCAGCCCCACCAACGCCGTGCTGGCTGCGCTGATCTTCAACGCCATCATCATCCCGCTGCTGATCCCGCTGGCGCTGCGCGGCGTGCGCTTCCGTCCGGCCGGCGCCACCGCACTGCTGCGCCGGAACATGCTGGTCTACGGCGTGGGCGGCGTGCTGCTGCCGTTCGCCGCCATCAAGCTCATCGACCTGTTGCTGGCCGCCGTCACCGGCGCCTGAGGAATTGCCATGAATGCTGCTTCCACTCCTGCCCCTGCCCGCAGCGCGCTGCGCCCGTCGCTCATGCTGGCCGCCGTTTCGCTGCTCGGCTTCGGCCTGTTGTACTCGCTGGCGGGCACCGGCCTGGGACGCGTGCTGTTCCCGCACCAGGCCACCGGCAGCCTGGTCGAACGCGACGGTCGCGTGATCGGTTCGGCGCTTGTCGCGCAACCGTTCGCCGACGACCGCTATTTCCAGTCGCGTCCTTCCGCGGCCGGATATGACGTGATGGCGTTGGCCGGCAGCAACCAGGCGCGTACCAACCCGGACCTGCGCACGCGCATCGACGAGGCGCGCGCCGCCGTCGCCGCGCGCGAAGGCGTGGCGCCAGCCGACGTGCCCAGTGACCTGGTCACCCAGTCCGGCGGCGGCATCGACCCGCACCTGTCGCCGGCTGCGGTGCGCATCCAGATCGCCCGCGTTGCGCGTGCGCGCGGCATCGAGGCGGCGGAAGTCGAACGCCTCGTCGCCGCGCATACCGAGGCCCCGCAGTTCGGCGTCCTCGGCGCGCCGCGGATCAACGTGCTGGAGCTGAACCTGGCGCTGGATGCGGAGAGGTAACTCCTCCTCGCCCCGCGCGCAGAGATGGAGGTAGGCAAGCGATGTGGATCGGCAGTTCCCTTCTCCCCGCGTGCGGGGAGAGGGTGCCGAAGGCGGGTGAGGGGCCGACGGAGCCGCGGTCGCTGGCATTGCAAGGCGGATCGAGTGTCGCGAAACAACGCGCACGCACGGGGAGATGTTCCGTGGTCGGACAGTGCCCAGCCTCCGCTCGCCCCTCATCCGCCCGCTGGGCACCTTCTCCCCGTAAACGGGGAGAAGGGTATTTCCTGGTGATGTGGAACAGCAGTTCCCCTCTCCCCGCCTGCGGGGAGAGGGTGCCGAAGGCGGGTGAGGGGCGACGAAGCCGCTGCGTGTCACGGCTGCACAACGCCTTCGAAGCCGGCGTAGCCCGGATAAGGCCAGCGGTCGCATCCGGGAGCACGGGGTGCCGACATGTCCCGAGGTCCCGGGTGCGCTGCGCCTGCCTGGGCTACGCGGCTCCCCGCAGACGGGGAGAAGGCATGGGTGTGCTTGCCATGCGCAAGGGTGATGCGACGAGGAGAATCTCCCCGCTTGCGAGCTTCTCTGGTGAGACGACAAAGGGAGAACCCTCGCATGCGAACCAGAAAAGTGAGGCATCAAGCCAGACAGGTGAGGTGACGAAGCAGATTTCCTCGGCGCCAACGCTCAAAGGGTCGGTGACAAGGAAAATTTCCTCGCTCACGAACCAGAAAGGTGCGGCATCGAGGCGGATAAGTGAGACGACGAGGAACATGTCTGCCCGCGCAACGCTTTCGGGTGAGCTGACGAGGAAAAAAGAATCCCGCACCCGAACCAGAAAGGTGCGACGCCGAGGCAGATAGCTGAGACGACACACCACGCATGTTCTACATGGAACAGAAAAGCCTTGCGGCCAAGGAAAATTGCCTTGATGTCGAGGAACATTTCCTTGAGGGCGATTTCCCGGGGCCAAGGCGCGAGGGTCCTGATGTCGAGGGCGGCTCGTACGCCGCGACGGACGTCGCTCCTCCACCTGCGATTCCGGCGTCACGCAACAGTTGAGAGCACACTATGTCCATGACCGACCCCCGCCACCGCCAGGCTGACGCCCTGATCGACCACCTGCAGCGCGAGCGGGGCGGGCGGCTGACGATCTTCCTGGGCGCGGCGCCCGGTGTGGGCAAGACGTACACCATGCTGTCCCGCGCCAGCGAACTGCGCCGCCAGGGCCGGGACGTGGTGGTGGGCATCGTGGAGACGCACGGGCGTGCGGAGACCGCTGCGCTGACCGAGGGGCTGGAGATCCTGCCGCGCAGGCGCGTGGCCTACCAGGGCCGGTGGCTGGAGGAAATGGATCTGGATGCGCTGCTGGCACGGCGTCCGCAGATCGCGCTGGTGGACGAACTGGCCCACCGCAATGCGCCCGGCAGTCGCCACGAACGGCGCTGGCAGGATGTGATCGAACTGCTGGACGCAGGCATCGACGTGCACACCACGATCAACATCCAGCACCTGGAAAGCCTCAACGATGTCGTCCACCGGATCACCGGCGTGCGCGTCAGCGAGACGGTGCCGGATGCCGTGTTCGATCGCCTGCGCGACATCGTGCTGGTGGACCTGCCGCCGCGCGAGCTGATCGAACGCCTGCACCAGGGCAAGGTGTACCTGCCGGAACAGGCGTCGCAGGCGCTGCAGGCGTTCTTCTCGCCGTCCAACCTGATCGCCCTGCGCGAACTGGCCATGCAGACGGCGGCCGACCGCGTGGACAGCGACCTGCGCGAGGAACAGACCGCGCGCGGCCTGCCCGGCATGCCGGTGCGGCGCCGCGTGCTGGTGGCCATCGACGGCATGGGCCAGTCCGACTACCTGGTGCGGGTGGCGCGACGGTTGGCCGAGCGGCGTGATGCGCCGTGGACCGTGGTGACGGTACAGGCGCGGCAAGCGCTGGATGAAGCCAGGCAATCGGAGATCGATCACGCATTCGCGCTGGCCCGCAAGCTGGGAGCCGACACCGTACTGCTGCACGGTGCGAGCATCGCCGATACGCTGCTGGACCACGCCTCGCAGAGCGGCGTCTCCACCCTGGTACTGGGACGCACGCGCGAGCGGCCGGTGGCGCGCATGTTCAACCGCACCCTGACGCAACAGCTGCTGCAACGTGCGGCCCACTACGAGCTCGTCATCGTCAACACGCCCGAGGCGCGCGCGCGTGCACGGCGCAGCGGCCGGCCGGCGGGCGGACTGCTGGCACGCCATGACCTGGCGTTCGCCGTCGTGGCCTCGATGCTCGCGGTGGCGGTGGGTTGGCTGGCCGAGCGCTGGATCGGCATCGACGACCTGTCGATGGTGTTCATCGTGGCGGTGGTGCTGGTGGCTTCGCGCACGCGCATGGCCGCTGCGGTGGTGGCGGCGCTGCTGGGCTTCCTCGCGTACAACTTCTTCTTCATCGAACCCCGTTTCACCTTCCATATCGGCGCGCGCCAGGGCGTGACCACGGTGTTCCTGTTCCTGATCGCGGCGCTGGTGGCCGGCAGGCTGGCATCGCGGCTGCGCATGCAGGTGCTGGCACTGCGCGCGGCCAATGCACACGCCACTGCCCTGCAGGCACTGGGACGGCACCTGGCGGGCGCTGCCGACCTGGGGCAGGTACTGGTGGCGGGGCGCAAGGCGCTGGAGGACGCGCTGGGCGTGGCGGCGTGGTTGCGCGTTGACACCACCGTGACCGACGCAGGCGCCGCGCCGGACGCGGAGATCGATCGCAGCGCGGCGGACTGGGCGCAGAAGCATGGGCAGCCCACCGGCCGCTTCACCGACACGCTGGCCGGTGCGCACTGGTGGTTCCTGCCGCTGCGCAACGACCGCGGCACGTTGGGGGTGGCGGGCCTGCGCGTCCCGCAGGACACGCCGCGCTTGAACGTCGAGCAGCGGCGCCTGGCCGAAGCCATGGTGGATGACATCGGCCAGGCGGCGTTGCGCACGCGGCTGGTCGCCGACCTGGAAAGCGCGCGCGTCGGCAGCGAGACCGAGCGGTTGCGCTCCGCACTGCTTTCCTCGGTGTCGCACGACCTGCGCTCGCCGCTGGCATCGATGATCGGCTCCGCCAGCAGCCTGGCCAGCTACTGGGGTGCGATGGGCGAGGAGGATCGGCGCAGCCTGCTGGATACCATCCAGCATGAAGGCGAGCGCCTGGACCGTTACATCCAGAACCTGCTGGACATGACCCGGCTGGGCCACACCGGACTGACCCTCAACCGCGACTGGATCGGTGTGGACGAACTGATCGGTTCGGCGGTGGGACGGCTGCAGCGCTATCAACCGGAAGTCCGTGTCGTCACCACGGTGGCGGCCGACGTGCCGCCGATCTGGGTGCATCCCGCGCTGGTGGAACAGGCCCTGTTCAACGTGCTGGAAAACGCGGCGAAGTTCTCGCCACCGCACGAGGCCGTGGAGGTGGATGCACGCCTGGTCGACGCTGCGCTGCGGATCGATGTGCGCGACCATGGCCCCGGTATTCCCGAAGACGAGCGTGCGCGCATCTTCGACATGTTCTACAGCGTGGAGCGCGGCGACCGCGGTCGCCAGGGCACCGGCCTGGGCCTGGCGATCTGCCAGGGCATGGTCGGCGCGCATGGTGGCAGCGTGGAAGCGCTGCCGGGCCGGGATGGGCGCGGCACCACGCTGCGGATTACCCTGCCCCTGCTGACCCCCGCGCCGCAGGCCGACCCGTGACCTCCACCGAATCCCCCGTGACCGTTTCCGCGCCGCCGGCACGCGTGCTGGTCATCGATGACGAGCCGCAGATCCGCCGGTTCCTCGACATCAGCCTGCGCGCGCAGGGTTACGTGGTGGCGCTGGCCGAGAGCGGGCATGCCGGACTGGCCGCCCTGGCCGCGCATGGCGCGGACCTGGTGGTGCTGGACATCGGCTTGCCGGACCTGGATGGCCACGAGGTATTGCGCGAACTGCGGCAATGGTCGCAGGTGCCGGTGATCATGTTGACCGTGCGCAGCGGGGAGGGTGAGAAGGTCGCCGCGCTGGATGGGGGGGCGAACGACTACGTCACCAAACCGTTCGGCGTGCAGGAACTGATGGCCCGCATCCGCAGCCTGCTGCGCACCCGTGCCGCCGCCAGCGATACGGCAATGCCTCTGTTCGACGACGGCCACCTGCACGTGGACCTCGGTCGCCGCGAGGTGACGCTGGACGGCGAAGCCGTCGCGCTGAGCCGCAAGGAATTCGCCCTGCTTGCGCTGCTGCTGCAACATCCAGGCCGCGTCGTCACGCAACCGCAGCTGCTGCGCGAACTGTGGGGTCCCAATCACCAGGACGATACCCATTACTTGCGCATCCTGGTGGGCAAGCTGCGCCAGAAGCTGCACGACGACGCTACCGCGCCGCGCTACATCGCCACCGAGCCCGGCGTGGGCCTGCGATTCGTTCCTGCGCGCTGAGCCACCCGGGACCGCACGGTACAATGGCGGCATGACGTCGCCCCCCATTCCGCATGCCGCCCTGCGCCTGTCCGTCGCGCCGATGATGGACTGGACGGATACGCATTGCCGCGTGTTCCATCGCCTGCTTGCGCCCGACGCGCGCCTGTATACCGAAATGGTGCACGCGCAGGCGGTGATCCATGGCGACCGCGATCGCTTGCTGGGATTCGATGCCGTCGAGCATCCGGTGGCGGTGCAGCTGGGCGGCAGCGAGCCGGCGCACCTGGCCCAGGCCGCGCGCATCGCGCAGGACTGGGGCTATGACGAGGTGAACCTCAACGTCGGCTGCCCGTCCGACCGCGTGCAGGCGGGCCGCTTCGGTGCGTGCCTGATGAAGGAGCCCACCCTGGTCGCCGATTGCGTGGCGGCGATGATCGCGGCGGTGGACATTCCCGTGACGGTGAAATGCCGTCTGGGCGTGGACGAACAGGAGGACTACGACCTGTTCCGTGCCTTCATCGACACGGTGGCGGACACCGGTTGCCGGGTGTTCTTCGTGCATGCGCGCAAGGCGTGGCTGCAGGGGCTTTCGCCGAAGGAAAACCGCGAGATCCCGCCGCTGCGCTACGACTGGGCATACCGGCTCAAGCGCGAGCGCCCCGAACTGACGGTAGCGATCAACGGCGGCATCACCACCACGGCGCAGGTGCATGAGCATCTGCAGCACAGCGACGGCGTGATGATCGGCCGCGCGGCGTACCACGAGCCCTACGTGCTGCACGAGATGCAGGCGGCGCTGTCCGGCGGCGGGACGATGTCGCGCATCGAGCTGCTGCGCGCATGGCGGCCGTATGTGGAGCAGCAGCTGGCGAAGGGCGTGGCCCTGAAGCACCTGACCCGCCACGTGCTGGGGCTGTTCCATGCACAGACCGGTGGAAGGGCGTTCCGCCAGATCCTCAGCGAAGGTGCGCACCGGCCGGGTGCGGACTGGTCGCTGGTGGAGCAGGCGATGGCGGCGACCACGCGCGAATTGCGTCCGGCGGCGTGAGCGCATGATCACGCGCGACATCGCCGCCTTTGCCGCGCACGTGCGAACGCTGGCGCCGGATGTCGGGCCGGCCACGGCACGCGCGGCGTTCCTGGTGTCGCCGGACGGATTCATGCGTGCGGAACAGTCCGCGCAGGACAATCGCTACATGGCCGGCGCCGAGGCGTTCGATGCCGGCGCCGCACTGCGCGAACACCATGCGCTGCATCGTGCGCTGTCGGAGGACGTGCCGGTGTTCTGCTTCCCCGGCCGCGAGGCGACGCCGGATGCGGTGTTTCCCAACAATGTGTTCGCCACCGCGCGGGTGGGTAGGGAGCCGCGACTGGTCATCGGCCGCATGCGCCACCCGGTGCGGCAGCGTGAAGCGGAACGGCCCGACATCCGGGGTTTCTTCCGCGACACGCTGGGATATGCGGAAGTCGATCTGTCGACCCAGCCGCATCCCTGCGAACTCACGGGGGCACTGGTCATCGACCGCGCCCGCGGCATCGGCTTCTGTGGGCTGTCCGAGCGCTGTGACGAGACCGGCGCGGCGCGCATGCACGAGGCGTTCGGCCTGCGCGCGACGTTGATGTTCGACCTCGCCGCTGGCGAGTACCACACCAACGTGCTGCTGGCGGTACTGGCCGGCCGTGCCGCCGTGGTCTGTCCCGACCGGTTGCTGGCGCCGGGCCTGGTGGATGCGCTGAGGGCGATCTACGGGCCGCACGTGGTGGTGCTGTCCGCCGCCGAACAGGCGGCGTTCGCCGGCAACGCGATCGCACTGGCCGATAACGCAGTCTGGATGAGCCGGCGGGCGAGCGCGTCGCTCAGCGGCGCCAGCCGCAGGCAGCTCGAAACCGGTGCGGGTTTCGCGGTCCGGAGCGTGGAGCTGGATGCCATCGAGGCAGGTGGCGGCTCGCTAAGGTGTTGTGTGGCCGAGGTTTTCTGATCCTTCAGCTGTCTGAATGCGGGGCACGACCCTGTGGATAAATTCAGAACGGATTCACCGCTGCGGGCCAAGACTTCGCTTCCAATCAAAAGAGGCGGTTTCGGGTTCCGTTCAGTTTCGCGACCCCAGTTCCGTTACGATTCCGTTATGCGCTTTCGTACCCCCACTCTGGCTGCCATCACCCTGGCGGTATTCGTCGCCCTAACGGGCACCCACGGGGTGCGCGCGCAGGACGAACGCGGCCGTGACGATCCGCCGCCTGCGCGCGAGCGCGGCGCATTGCGGGCGGAAAACATGGGGCATCGCTCGTCGATGTCCGATTCGGTACGCCGCGTGCGCAACGAAACCGGTGGACAGGTACTGAGCGTGGAGCGCATGCAGTACGAGGGACGCGAGATCAATCGCGTGAAGTATGTCGACGACCGCGGCCGGGTGCGCACGATGGATGATGCGGGCCCGTCCCGTCGCGGCATGGACGCACCGGTGCGGCCCCGGCGTGAGATGACGCAGCCTCCACGCGGCGATAACCCCCCGCGCCCGTAGTCTTACGTAGAATCAAAGCTCATCACGAGCACGCCCGCGCGGTCACTGAAGCCGCGCCGCATTCCCAAGGAGAGTCCATGCGTATCCTGCTGGTCGAAGACGAAGCCCCCCTGCGTGAAACCCTCGCCGCGCGCCTGAAGCGCGAAGGCTTTGCGGTGGACGCGGCCCAGGACGGCGAGGAAGGCCTGTACATGGGTCGCGAGGTGCCGTTCGACGTGGGCATCATCGATCTCGGCCTGCCCAAGATGTCCGGCATGGAACTGATCAAGGCGCTGCGCGACGAAGGCAAGAAATTCCCGGTGCTGATCCTGACCGCGCGTTCCAGCTGGCAGGACAAGGTGGAAGGCCTGAAGCAGGGCGCCGACGACTACCTGGTCAAGCCTTTCCACGTGGAAGAGCTGCTGGCCCGCGTCAATGCGCTGCTGCGCCGCGCTGCCGGCTGGAGCAAGCCCACGCTGGAATGTGGTCCGGTCGCACTTGATCTGGCCGCGCAGACGGTCAGCGTCAATGGCAGCAACGTCGACCTCACCAGTTACGAGTACAAGGTGCTCGAGTACCTGATGATGCACGCGGGCGAACTGGTCTCGAAGGCCGACCTGACCGAGCACATCTACCAGCAGGATTTCGACCGCGACTCCAACGTACTGGAAGTCTTCATCGGTCGCCTGCGCAAGAAGCTGGACCCCGAAGGCGAGCTGAAGCCGATCGAGACCGTGCGCGGCCGCGGCTACCGCTTCGCCATCCCGCGCACCGGCGAAGGCTGATGGACCGCGCCGGCATCGCCAGCATTTGATGCCTGCGCCACCTTCCGGCGCCGTGCCGCCCGCCCACGTCGGTCGCGACCGGTTCGACGGCTGGCGTCCGCGCTCGTTGCGCGCGCGCCAGCTGCTCGCGGCCAGTCTCGCGCTGCTCGCCTTCCTCGCGCTCGCCGGTTACGCGCTGGACCGCGCGTTCGTCGACACCGCCGAGGACAACCTGCGCCAGCGGCTGAAGAGTTATGCCCTGTACTACACCGACAAGGTCGAGTTCGGTCGCAACGGCACGTTGATTCCGCCTTACAACACGCCCGATCCCCGCTTCGACATGCCCGACAGCGGCATGTATGCGCAGGTGGTGCTGCAGAACGTGCCGCCCTGGGGCTCCAACTCGACGCTGGGCCCGGAACTGCCGGTGCCCAGGCGACTGGGCGCGCTGGAAGAGACGTTCGAGGGTCCGCTGCCGATACGCCGCGCGGACGGCAGTGAGGGCGAGGCTTATCGCTACGGCGTTGGCTATGCCTGGCCGGCAACCCACCAGCATGCGGAGATTCCCTACAGCATCTACATCCTGGAGGACGCGCAGGCGCTGAGCACGCAGATCCGCGTGTTCCGGGGCTCGCTGTGGGTCTATCTGGGCGGTGCCGGCGTGATCCTGCTGCTGCTGCAGATGCTGGTGCTGCGCTGGAGCCTGCGTCCGTTGCGGCGGGTGATCTTCGAACTCAGCCGCGTGCAGCGCGGTGAGCTGTCGGGCATGACGGAGAGCCATCCGCGCGAACTCGAGCCGCTGACCGACAGCATCAATGCCTTCATCGAGAGCGAGCGCGAGAACCTGGAGCGTCAGCGCAACACGCTGGCCGATCTGGCGCACAGCCTGAAAACGCCCATCGCGGTATTGCGCACGCAGCTGGACGACAACGGCGATCCGCAGTCGCTGCGCGAGGAACTGGACGTGCAGCTCAAGCGCATGAACAACCTCGTGTCCTACCAGCTTGCGCGTGCGGCTTCGAGCGGCCACAAGCTGTTCTCGGCCGCCATCGCCATCGAGCCGAACGCCGAAGAGATCGTGCGGGGACTGGAAAAGGTCTACGCATCGAAGGGCGTCATCTGCGAATTCGAGATCGATCCGCGCGCGCGCTTTCATGGCGAGACGGGCGACCTGCAGGAATTGATGGGCAACCTGCTGGAGAACGCGTTCAAGTGGGCGCGTTCGCGCGTGCTGCTGACGGTGAAGGTGGGAGCGACCGCACCGCAGCGCAGGCCCGGACTGTTCCTGGCCGTGGATGACGATGGCCCGGGCATTGCCGAGGAGGACGTGTCCAAGGTGCTGCAGCGGGGCGTGCGCGGCGATGAGCGCGTGCAGGGGCACGGTATCGGGCTGTCGATCGTGCAGGACCTGATCCGCGACTATCGCGGCGAACTGCAGGTGCTGCGCTCGGAGGAACTGGGCGGCGCGCGCTTCGAGGTGCGGTTGCCGCCGGGCCTGTAACCGTTACGTCGCCGCGAACGGCGATGGACCGTAGAATCGCCGCAAGTGCCCGCCCACCTCCGGCATCGCGTCGGCCAGCACGTCCGGCGCGGAGAAGTGGTATTCGGTGACGACGGCGAAAAACTCTTCCGGTGCCTCGGCGGCATACGGGTCGATCACGGTCTCGCGGCCCAGGTCGACCTGCATGCAGAAGTCGTCGTACGCGCGCTGGAAGTCGCGCGCCCAGCGGCCATGCCACTCGCCCGGCAGAGGCGGTGTGCCGTCCAGTTCGCCATCCAGCGCATCCAGCTTGTGCGCCATCTCGTGCACGGCGACGCAGAAGCCGGCATCGGGCTCGGCCAGGTCGGCTTGCACGTCGGCCCATGACAGGATCAGCGGACCCTGGTCCCAGGCTTCGCCGGCCAGGTCGTCTTCCCACTCGTGCAATACGCCGGCCGCATCGGTATGCGTGCGTTGCACGCGGAACGCGTCCGGGTAGACGATCAGCTGCGACCAGCCGCGCAAGCCGCTTTCGCCGAACTCCAGGAGTGGCAGGCAGCACAGCGCTGCCAGTTGCACGCGTTGCGCATCGTCCAGGCTCAGGCCGGCGAGCGGCGTGATGGTCTTCTGGTGCAGGAAGCGAGCCGCCAACCCGCGCAGCCTGTCCGAACGCACGTCATCCAGAGCCGACACCCAAGGGGTGTCCGTGGTTACGGTCCGCCAGAGTTCGTCCTGGATGGACGGGGAGGGGCGCCGCAGGCGGCGCAACAGTCCAATCACCGGGTGATGCCGTCCGCGTCAGCGGAACATGCCCGGCAGGAAACTGTGCCACTTGGAGCCGCGGCTGCGTGGCAACGGGGTGTCGTCGTCGTCGCCGCCACCCCGCGAAGTGGAGGGCGTCAACGCGGCGGGCGCAGCGTACTTGCTGCGCACGGCGGTGGCGCGCGCGCGGCGTGCGTCCGGAGTGGTCGGCACGGCATCACCCGGGCGGTCGGCGACGGCGCGGTCCGCGACGTCCTGGCAGGTGGTGGCATTGCCATTGGCGATGCTGCGCCCGTTCTGGGCGAGTACCGCCGCAGAGGCGCCGAGAAGCAGCAGGGCAAGGCTGGCGCGTAACATCGGAGAGACTCCTGTCGGTCGGGGTACAGCGGCCAGATGACGCCGCCGACTATAGCGGGAATGGCCCGGCGCGGCATGAATGCGGCGGGCCTTGCGACGAAACGCCCCTGCGCGGCGATGGATCGAGGAAAACCGGCCGCGGCCTGTTGCGTCGCAGCAGGGGTAGTGGGGGGCTTGCGTCAGACTGCCGCGATGCCCGTGTCCGACGCCCGCCCGCTGACCGCCCCCGCCCTGCGCCTGGCACTGATTGCCGGAGCACGCCGGGTCATCGCCGCGCGGGATGGATTGAACCGCATCAATGTGTTCCCGGTTGCCGACGGCGATACCGGCAACAATCTCGCATCGACGCTCGGCAGCGTGCTGCATGGTGCGCTCAGTCAGCCCAGCCAGCATGTCGGCGATCTGCTGAGCCGCGTAGGCAACGACGCGATCGATGGCGCGCGCGGCAATTCCGGCGCCATCCTCGCGCAGTTCCTGCATGGCGTGGCCGAGCGCGTGCGCAACCTGCCGGAACTGGATGCCCGTTCGCTGGCCGCCGCCGTCCGTCAGGGCGCGCAGAGCGCACGCCAGGCCCTGGCGCAGCCGGTGGAAGGGACGATCCTGAGCGTGATTGCCGCATTCGCCGAAGAACTGGATGCCGCAGCGGGGGAGGGCAACCAGGCCGACGCACGCAGTGGCTTCGTCCGCGCGCTCGTCCGTGCGCGTCGCGCGCTCGCCGACACGCCGCGCCAGATGGCCTTGCTGCAGCGTGCCGGCGTGGTCGATGCCGGCGCGCAGGGGTTTGTCGACCTGCTGGAAGGCATCGCCGAGTTCGTCGAGGGCGGACCACGTGCGGTGCGCGTGCGTGCCAGCGCGCCGGGCGCGGCCAACGATGCCGCCGGTCCGACGGTCCACGACCATGCCATCGATCCGACGCGCCGCTGGTGCACCGAATGCCTGCTGCTGGGCGAGGCGCTGGACCGCGATCGCCTGCGTGCCGCGCTGGAGGCCGGCGGTGCGGATTCCATCGTCATCGCCGGTGGCGCGTCCCGCCTGCGCGTGCACGCACACACCGGATCGCCGCAGGCGCTTTTCGATGCGTGCGCGACGCAGGGCCACGTCGAAGGCATGAAGGCGGACGACATGGTCCGCCAGCAGGCGGTGGCTGCCGCCACGCAATCGCTGGTGGTGGTCACCGACAGTGCCGCCGACCTGCCGGACGACATTGCCGAGCGCCATGCCATCGGCGTGGTGCCCGCGCGGGTGGACCTGGATGGCCGCGACTACCTGGACAAGGTGGGCCTGTCGACGGGCGAGTTCTACCGGCGCATGGCGGTCTCGCGCCAGTTGCCGCGCACCAGCCAGCCGCCGCCGGGCGACTTCCGCCGGCAGTTCGAGCTGTCGCTGGCCCACCATGCGCGGGTGCTTTATGTCGGCCTGTCGCGCGCGCTGTCGGGCACGCTGCAGTCGGGCGAGCATGCCGCCGCGCGTGATCCCTCCGGACGCGTAAGGGTGTTCGATACGGTCAATGCCGCCTGCGGCCAGGCGCTGCTTGTGTGGCGTGCCGCCGAACTCGCGGCGGAAGGACGCAGTGAAGCGGACGTGGTGGCCGAGCTGGAGCGCCTGCGCCCGCTGACGCGGATGTGGGCCATCGCGCCCGACATCTCCCATGCCGTGCGCGGCGGTCGCATACCGCGCTGGGCCGCGCCCATCGCGCGGCTGAGCGCGTTGACCCCGATGGCGAAGATGAGCGCGGATGGCCGCATGACGGTCGCCGGCCTCCTGCTGACGCGCGCACATGCGCCGGAAGCCTTCGCGCGGCGGGTCGCACGTCAGCTGGAATCCGGGCCGCGCTGGCGGGTGATCGTGGGCCACTGCGATGCGCGTCCGCAGGGCGAGCGATTGCTCGCCGCGCTGCGCGCGCGGCTGACGATCAGCGAGGACCGGCTGGTCGAAACCGGGGCGGCCATCGGCGCGCATGCCGGCCAGGGCGCCCTGATCGTGGCCGTACAGCCGGCACCTGATGCCTGAGCGGGGAGGGGCGTGGCCCATAATGGCGCCATGCTGATCGTCTGCACCTTGTTGCTGCTGGCCTACCTGCTCGGTTCCGTGTCGGGCAGCCTCACGCTGGGCCGGTTGCGGGGCGTGGACATCCGCACGCAGGGCAGCGGAAACGCGGGCGGCACCAACGCCTTCCGCACGCAGGGGGCGAAGTTCGCACTCGGTGTAGTGCTGGTGGACATCGGCAAGGGTGCGCTGGCCGCATGGCTGGCACTGCGGTTCGCGCCGATGGAGGGCCCGCTGTCGCCACGCGCGCTGGGTTTCCTGGCGACGCTGGCAGCGACAGCGGGACACGTGTGGCCGATCTGGCACGGGTTCCGCGGCGGCAAGGGCGTGGGCACTCTGCTGGGCGGCGTCACGGTGCTCTGGCCGTTGGCGTTGCTGCCGCTGTTCCTGGTCTGGCTGGGCGTCCTGGTCGCGACCGGTTACGTGGGGCTGGCGTCGATCATCGCCACCGCGTGCCTCGTGCCACTGGCATGGTGGATGCACGCGGACCGTCCCGCGCAGATGTTCGCCGCGGCCGCCGCGGTGTTGGTGCTTTTCACCCATCGCGCCAACGTGCAGCGATTGCGCGCCGGCACCGAGTCGCGCTTCGAACGCGTGCGCGTCTGGCGCCGCCGCGCATGACCGGCGAACGCGAACTGCTGCAGCGCCTGATCGAAGGCCCCGCTTCCGGCGACCTGCTCGCCCGCGACGCCAAGGTCACCCGCGCCGCCATGTGGAAGCGGATCGAAGCACTGCGTGCGGGCGGCCTGCGGATCGATGCACAGCCGGGCCGCGGGTATTCGCTGGAAGCGCCGGTCGAGTTGCTGGACGTGGACCTGATTCGCGCCCCGTTGCGGGGCGCGGCCGCCGCGCAGCTGGCGTCGCTGGAGGTGGCATGGTCGCTGGATTCGACGAACAGCGAGTTGCTCCGCCGCAAGGCGCCCGAGCATGGGGCTGCGGTGTTGCTGGCGGAACAGCAGACCGGCGGGCGTGGCCGGCGCGGACGGCAGTGGGCGTCCCCGATTGCGGCGAATCTGTATGTGTCGCTGTCGCGTCAGTTCTCCGGCGGGCTAGCGCGCCTCGGCGGCCTAAGCCTGGTGGTCGGCGTGGCCGCCGCGGAAGCGCTGCGGCAGGCCGGTTATGCCCCGGTCGGCGTGAAGTGGCCCAACGATCTGCTGGCGCATGGGCGCAAGCTGGGCGGCATCCTGGTGGAGGGCGGCGGCGAGCATGGCGGCCCGGTGCGCGCGGTGATCGGGATCGGTGTGAACGTGCACATGCCGGCGACTGCTGCGACGGCGATCAGCCAGGCGTGGACGGACCTGGCCACGCTGGGCGGCGATCAACCTTCGCGGAACACGATCGCGTCCCACCTGCTGGATACCTTGTTGCCCGCGCTCGAACAGTTCGATCGCGAAGGCTTGTCGCCGTTCCTTGCGAGATACGCTGCGCTGGATGTGCTGATGGGTCGCGAGGTCATCGTGCATGGTCCGCAGGGTGACGAGCATGGCGTGGCCGAAGGCATCGGCGATGACGGTGCGTTGCGGGTACGCGTGGGCGAGGTGCAGCGACAGGTGCATGCCGGGGACGTCAGCGTGAGGGCGACATGACGCAGTGGGTATTCGATCTCGGGAACTCGCGCGTGAAAGGCGCACCGTTGAGGGCGGACGGGACACTGGGCGAGGTGCTGGCGACCGGATACGACGGTGAGTTCATCGCCGCGCTGGAGGCTGCCGTTCCGGCGATCGACATGCAGGGATCGTCCGCCGTGCTCGCCAGCGTTGCATCACCTGCACGTACCGCTGCGGTGGTGGACTGGTTGACCACCCGTTTCGGGTGCATCTCGATCGCGCGTACGCAGCCGGCGTTGGCCGGTGTGCACATTGCCTATGCCGACCCCGGACGGCTTGGCGTGGATCGCTTCCTGGCCTTGCTGGCGGCCCGCGCGCGCGCCGCGCGGCCGTGGCTGCTGGTGGGCATAGGCACGGCGGTGACCGTCGATCTGCTGGATGCGGACGGGCGGCATCGCGGCGGACGCATAGCGCCCTCGCCCCGCCTGATGCGTGAAGCACTCCAGCAAGCGGCCGCGCAGTTGCCGTCGCAAGGCGGCGGGTACGTCGAGTTCGCCACCGACACACTCGATGCGCTGGCATCCGGTTGTGGCGGCGCCGCCCTGGGATTGATCGAGCGCAGCCTGCAACACGCCCATGATCTCCTGGGCGAGCGACCCGCCTTGCTGCTGCATGGCGGGGGTGCGGCCGAGCTGGCGCCCGCGCTTCGCGATGGCGAACTGGCGCCAGCGCTGGTGCTCGAAGGACTGGCTGTGTGGGCGCGGCTCGGTACCGCCGCCTGAGCACCGCTAGAATCCCTGCATGCTGATCCGTGCCCTGATCGTCCTGTTGATCGTCCTGAATCTGGGCGCTGCCGCGTGGTGGCTCACCCGTCCCGCCGTCGAGCCGCCGCCACCGCCTCCATTGCCAGCCGGCGTGGCGCGCCTGCAACTCGTCGACGAGTTGCCTGCGGCCACCACAGGTCCGTCGGCCGCGGACGCCCGTGCGACGCCGGAAATCCCGGCGGCCTGCTTCAGCCTAGGGCCCTTCACCAGTCAGGCTGCCGCGACCCTGGCGCAGGATGCCGTCAAGGGCCAGCTCCTGCGGGCACATCTGCGGGAAGTGCCCGGGCTCAGCGCCAGTGGTTACCAGGTGGTCATGCCGCCCGCGCCGTCGCTGGAAGAGGCGCAGGCGATCGCCGGCCGCATCGGGGCGGCGGGATTCAACGACTTCCTCGTTGTGCGCCAGGGCGAACAAGCCAACGGGATCGCACTGGGCCGGTATCGCAGCCGGGAGGCCGCCGAACGCCGGGTATCGCAGTTGCAGGCTGCCGGGTTCACCGCACAGATGCAGCCCGTCGGCCGCGCGGGCCCAAGCCTGTGGTGGCTGGATGCCGGCGTCGCGGAGGGTGTCGACCCCGTTGTGCTTGCCCGTGCCGCGTCCAGCGGTACGCCGCAATCCCTCGAATGCACGGCGCTGCGCTAGAATTGCCGCCCACGCCGCTTTAGCTCAGCTGGTAGAGCAACCGCCTTGTAAGCGGTAGGTCATCCGTTCGATTCGGATAAGCGGCACCATTTCCCGTCGGCGCATTGCCCACTCGCGTGCTGCGATGCCACAGGCCCGTCATCGCCGACGGCATAGACTGTGCGTCTGTTTTTCGCAGGACGTACCCATGAGTCGAACTTTCCCTCCCGTTTCCCTGATCGGCGTGCCCACCGATGTCGGCGCAGGCCATCGTGGCGCGCGCATGGGGCCTGATGCGCTGCGCATCGCCGGCCTTGCCGAAGCACTCGCGGCACGGGGCGTGGACGTGATCGACACCGGCAACGTGCAGGGTCCTGCCAATCCCTGGACCGGTCCCGTCCAGGGTTACCGGCATCTCGATGAAGTGGTCGCATGGAACCGCGCGGTGATGGACGCCACCGCTGCCGAACTGGCGCAGCAACGGCTGCCCATCATGCTTGGCGGCGACCACTGCCTCGCCATGGGTTCCATCACCGCCGTCGCGCAGCATTGTCGTCGGGTCGGCAAGAAGCTCCGGGTGCTGTGGCTGGACGCGCACTCGGATTTCAACACCAGCGAGGTCACGCCTTCCGGCAACATCCACGGCATGCCGGTGGCGTGCCTGTGCGGCATCGGTCCGGACGCGCTGACCAGGCTCGGGGGCGAGGCACCCGCGATCACGCCGTCGATGGTCCGGCAGATAGGCATCCGTTCGGTCGATCCCGAAGAGAAGAAACTGATCAAGGACCACAAGGTCGACGTGTACGACATGCGCTACATCGACGAGGTGGGCATGAAGCGCACGATGGAGGCTGCGCTGGAAGGCCTGGATGCCGACACCCACCTGCATGTCAGCTTCGACGTGGATTTCCTGGACCCGAGCATCGCGCCCGGTGTGGGCACCACGGTGCCCGGCGGTCCCAACTATCGCGAAGCGCAGCTGGTGATGGAGATGATCGCTGACACCCGGCTGATGGGTTCGCTGGACATCGTCGAGCTCAATCCCGTGCTGGACCGTCGCAATCGCACGGCAAAGCTCACGGTGGACCTGGTAGAGAGCCTGTTCGGCAAGTCGACCTTGATGCGGGACTAGGCTGGCGGGGGATGAGGGGAAACTGGGACTGAACGGAACGGGTGCTGTTTCACGCGCCCTATACGTCGCGACCTCGAAGGTGTCCGCACACGCCGCCGCAACGTGGGACGCACCTGCGGCAGCACCCAATCCACCCAGGAGAAGACACATGAAGCGTGCGATGACCCTGCTGATGATGGCCATGTTCTCGATGGCGGTACTGTCCGGCTGCAACACCATGGCCGGCGCCGGCAAGGACGTGCAGAAGGTCGGCGAGAAGGTCGAGGACAAGGCCCAGGACTGCAAGGACGGCAAGTGCTGATGCGCGCTGTCGGCTGACCGCATCCGCGGGATGCGAACCGAAGGAAGGGCCGGGAAACCGGCCCTTCCGCGTTGCCGGCCAGGGTTTGGTCAGCCGCCAGCCAGCGTGCTTAAATCAGACTGCACGGGTGGGGCGGCATGGCCGGCGTGTGCCGGACGATGCGCGCCCCAGGCCGTGAATACCGTCCACAGGAGTCGCTTATGAAGCGTATCGTCGCGTTGTTGCTGTTGTCCCTGTTCTCCATCGCCGTGCTGTCCGGCTGCAACACCGTCAAGGGGTTCGGCAAGGACGTGCAGAAGGTGGGCGAGAAGGTCGAGGATTCCTCGGGCAAATAAGCCCGTGGATTCTGGAGACTCGGAAGCGGGCCGCGTATCGCGGCCCGTTTTTTTTGCCGGTATCTGCGGTGAGTCAGCCGCGACGATGGGCCACTAAGATCGGGAATGCGCGTGGCTGCATGCGTTCATCCGCGCGAATGCGTCCTCATGCGACTGAACTGTTCAGTCAATCCTAATGGCGCGTTGACGCGCAGTTGATCGGATGGGAACACGCGGTCTGCGATGCTGTTTCCGCGGCGCCCCCTGCCGCTCAATCAAGCGAGGAAACACCATGAATCAGGACATCATCGCCGGCAACTGGAAGCAGCTGAAAGGCAAGATCCAGGCGAAATGGGGCGATCTGACCGATGACGATTTCAAGGTCGCGCAGGGTAATGCGGAGTACCTCGAAGGCAGGCTGCAGGAGCGCTATGGCTACGATCGGGATCGGGCCCATACCGAAGTCGAGGACTTCAGCCGCAGCCTGCGCAACGACAAGTCGATGCGGCACTGACCTTCTGAAATCCGCGCCAATGTCGAGCAGGAAACGGGCCGCCTATGCGGCCCGTTTCTCGTGTGAGGTTCAGCGCGGGTAGGGTGGATCCGCGACGAAGCGGTTGGGGAACGCGCGCGGCGACTCGTCTCGCCAGAGCGGACGTGACGGCCGGGGGACGATGCCCAAGGCGACCAGTCGGCGACGCTCGTCGTAACGCAGTTCGCTGACCTGTTCCGGCTGGCGGGTCGCGCGCTCGAAGCCGGTGCGCGAGGTCGGCGCCCATTCGCGTCCACCGTGGCCGGTACCGATGCTCTGCCCGTGGACTGCTTCGTCGGCCACGATGGCGCGTGCCGACGCGGTGGGCGCGGATGCTTCCGCTTCCGTGCGCTTCTCCCTCGCGCCACGGGCGATCGGCGGCGGCGTGTACTGCGGATAGCGGTAGGCGCGCGCTTCGCGGAAGGCGGCGATGCCGATCACGCCCACGTTGCGCGGCCGGCCGGTACGGGCGGCATAGCTGTCGCCGAGGTCGGTGAACACGAACTGCGCCACGTCGTCCATCGACTTGCGCCAGCCGCTGATCTCGGTGGCCTGCCACGGTTCCAGCACGTAACCTGCCTGTGACGGATCTGCTGTCTGGCCGGTGATGGCGTTGACGCCGTCCACCGACAGCACGACCAGCACGCGCTCGCTCGTCGTGTTGGCCAGGCGCACGCTGTAACGGTGGCCGGGGGTGCCGGCGACCCAGAGATCGCCGCGATGCGGGTACCTCGCGAGCGATTCACCGGTATCGCGGTCGACGAGGCTGACATCGACCAGGGGGCGGGCGTGGACGGGAGCGCACGCGGCGAACAGCGCGAGCGTGGTGAGGAACGCGAGGATGCGGTGCAACATGTCCGTTCTCCAGGTGGGGACGATGCTGGGAACGGGTCGCCGGAAGGAGTGGGGTTGTCCGACGAGGCGATGCCGTTGCCGGTTAAGCCGCCAGCGGGTCTGGCCTGCGACGCCGTGTCGCAGGCCGGCCGGCCGCAGTACCCGGTCCCAGCCGGTAAACTGGCCGCTTTCCCGCATTCCCCCGCCTCGCACATGACCACCCGCGTCCTTACCGGCATCACCACCTCCGGCACCCCGCATCTGGGCAACTACGTCGGTGCCGTGCGCCCTGCCGTGGCCGCCAGCCGTGCCGGAGATACGGAGAGTTTCTATTTCCTGGCCGACCTGCACAGCCTGATCAAGGCGCAGGATCCCGCCCGCACCCAGCGCTCCACGCTGGAGATCGCGGCGACATGGCTGGCCTGTGGTCTGGAGCCGGACAAGGTGTGGTTCTACCGCCAGAGCGACGTGCCGGAGATCACCGAGCTGACCTGGTTCCTGACCTGCGTGGCGGGCAAGGGCATCCTCAACCGCGCGCACGCCTACAAGGCCGCGGTGGACAAGAACAATGCCGACGGCGAAGACCCGGATGCGGGCATCAGCGCGGGCCTCTTCATGTATCCGGTGCTGATGGCGGCCGACATCCTGATTTTCAACGCGCATCAGGTGCCGGTGGGTCGCGACCAGATCCAGCATATCGAGATGGCGCGCGATTTCGGCCAGCGCTTCAACCACGTGTACGGCAGGGAGTACTTCACCCTGCCGGAGGCGTTGATCGACGACAACGTGGCCACGCTGCCCGGGCTCGATGGCCGCAAGATGAGCAAGAGCTACAACAACACCATCCCGCTGTTCGCGCCGCGCGATGAACTGAAGAAGCTGGTGTTCTCCATCCTGACCGACTCGCGCGGCCCCGGTGAGCCGAAGGACACCGAAGGCTCGGCGCTTTTCCAGCTGTACCAGGCCTTCGCCAGCGCGGAAGAGACGCGGGCCTTCGCGCAGCAATTCGCCGATGGCATCGGCTGGGGCGATGCGAAGCAGCAACTGTTCGAGCGCATCGATGCCGAGATCGCCCCGTTGCGCGAGAAGTACGAAGCGCTGATGGCGCGTCCGGCCGATATCGAGGCGATCCTGCGCGACGGCGCGCGGCGCCTGCGCGAACGCTATGCCACGCCGCTGCTGGCGGAGCTTCGCCATGCCGTGGGCCTGCGTGATCTGTCGCAGCAGCCGGTGGCGGAAACCAGGGCCGCCGCGAAGGCCGCATTGCCGGTATTCAAGCAGTACCGTGACACCGACAGCCGCTTCTACTTCAAGCTGGTCGATGCCGAAGGCAACGTGCTGGTGCAGAGCAACGGGTTCGATTCGCCGAAGGATGCCGGCAAGCTGATCGGCGTGCTGAAGCGGGCCGAGCAGGCGGACGCGATGGAGACGCCGGAAATCGTGCTGCAGGTGCCGGCGGCGGACGTGCTGGCCGCACTGGCCGCACTGCGCGAAGCGGAGGCCTGAGACATGCCGTATCTGGCGGTGATCCTGTTCCTTCCGTGGTTCCTGCTGCTGGGTTCGCTGTTCTGGCTGTTCCCGCGCCAGCCACGCAATGCGCGTCGCAAGGGCTTCGATCTGGCGGTGCTGGCCGTCGCCTTCGTGCTGAGTTTCATCGGCATGCAGTGGGGCTATGCGCTGGGCGCGGCCGACGTGGGTACGGGGGCGATCTGGAAACAGGTACTGGCTACCCTGGTGGCCTACGGCGCTTTCCTGTTCGTGCTGACCGTGGCGGTGCCCGTGCGTGGCTGGTGGTTGTCGCGCGGGTGATCGCCCGCAGGAGCGGGTTGTTCCACCAAAGGCGGGTCGTGCGCTCACGCGGCGGGGACTAGAATCCGGTCATCCGTTCCCACACAGGTCCGCGGATGAGCCTCCACGGCATCCACACCATCGACACCGCGTTCCAGCGCGACCACTTCGACGCCGCCTACCTGATCGTGGAGGCCGGCCGGGGGGCCTTCATCGACTGCGGCACCAACCATTCCGTGCCGCGCCTGCTGTACGCGCTGCAATCCGCCGGACTGGAACCCGACGAAGTGGACTTCCTCATCGTCACCCACGTGCACCTGGATCACGCCGGCGGCGCGGGGTTGCTGATGCAACAACTGCCGAACGCCACGCTTGTCGCGCATCCCCGCGCAGCGCCGCATCTGATCGATCCGGCGAAGCTGATCGCGGGTGCGACGGCGGTCTATGGAGAGGAAGAAATGCAGCGCAGCTACGGCACCCTCGTGCCGGTGCCCGAAGCGCGGGTACGCGTGGTGGAGGATGGCGAGACGGTGACGCTGTCGGGACGCCCATTGCAGTCCATCGACACGCCTGGCCATGCACGCCACCATCATTGCATCTGGGACGCGCGCAGCCGCAGTTGGTTCACCGGCGATACGTTCGGACTGTCGTATCGCGAACTGGACGGCCCGCACGGCGCCTTCATCCTGCCGACGACCACACCGGTCCAGTTCGAACCCGCGGCGTTGAAGGCGAGCATCGCGCGGATGGTGGCCTATGCACCGGATGCGATGTACCTGACCCATTACGGCCGCATCGATGATGTGCCGCGCCTGGCGCAGGCGCTGTACGAGCAGGTCGACGCGATGGTCGCCATCGCCAACGCCTGCGATGGGCGCGCCGACCGTCATCGTTGCCTCGTGGCCGGTCTTTCAGCGCGGTATCTGGAGCGCGCGCACGCATTGCGGGTGCCGCTGGCCGACGAGGAGGTCGAACGCGTCCTTGCGATGGATATCGAGTTGAATGCGCAGGGCCTGGGCGTCTGGCTGGATCGTGGACGCCCATGACGAGCCGCCGTTTCCTGTAGGAGCGACGTCAGTCGAGACCGCAAGCCTGAAGTCCACGTGATCTCCGACGATGGACGGGCGTGTCGCACATGCTCCGGGGATGCGCGGGTCCGCATGGCATGCGGTCGCGACTGACGTCGCTCCTACGGCAAACATGGATGGACTAGACTGCCGATGTGTCCATTTCCGGCGGTTCCCATGAAGCACTTCCTCCCCGTGCTGCTGTTGTCGCTTGGCACGATGCCTGCGCTCGCCGCCGATGTTCCCGGCGGCGGCATCAGCGCCGACAACCTCTCGCGCCATGTCCGCGTCCTCGCATCGGACGAGTTCGAAGGTCGTGCACCTGCGACGCAGGGCGAAACGAAGACGATTGCCTACATCGTCGATGAGCTCCGGAAGGCGGGTGTGCAGCCGGGAGGTGAGCATGGTGGCTGGACCCAGGACGTGCCGCTGGTACGCGCACGGGTGGACGGGGCGGTGGACGCGGGGTTGAAGATCGGTGGCGTCACGCAGGCCCTCGTCAATGGCGACGATGTCGTCGTGCAGAGCCTGAGTCCCGTTGAACGCGTGCATGTCGTCGATGCGCCCCTGGTGTTCGTCGGCTACGGCGTGAGCGCGCCCGAGCGGAACTGGGATGACTACAAGGGCGCGGACCTGCGCGGGAAGATCGCGGTGGTGCTGATCAACGATCCGGACTACGAGACGGCGCAGCCCGGCGCGTTCGACGGAAAGGCGGTCACCTACTACGGACGCTGGACCTACAAGTACGAAGAGCTCGCGCGGCAGGGCGCCGTGGGCGTACTGATCGTCCATGAGACCGCGCCGGCGGCCTACGGCTGGAGCACGGTCCGTGCTTCGGGCCTCTCGCCGGTGTTCGACATTCCGCGTGCGGATGCGGCGCGGTACCACACGCTGTTCCGCGGCTGGATGCAGCGCGACCTGGCGGTGTCGCTGTTCCAGCGTGCGGGCCTGGATTTCTCCGTGGAGAAGCGGCGCGCGCAGACGGCCGGCTTCATGCCGGTGCCGCTGGGCGGGGCCACGCTGTCGGCCGAGTTCAAGGTGGCGCGTGATCAGGTGACCACGCGCAACGTCATCGGCCGGCTGGAGGGCGCCGAGCGCCCCGACGAAACCGTGGTCTATTCGGCGCACTGGGACGCCTACGGCATCGGTGAGCCCGACGCCGACGGTGATGCGATCCGGCATGGTGCCGTCGACAATGCCACGGGGGTGGCGGCCGTGATCGAACTGGCGCGCGTGTTCGCCGCCGGCCCACGTCCGCAGCGCAGTCTGCTGTTCATGGCGTTGACGGCGGAGGAAAAGGGCCTGCAAGGCGCGATGTTCTATGCGGCCAACCCGGTGGCGCCGCTGGAGAAGACCGCCGCTGTGCTCAACATCGAAATGCTCAGCCCGGACGGTCCGAATCGCGACATCGCCTCCTGGGGCAACGGGCGCGTTTCGCTGGAAGACTATCTGAAACGCGTGGCCGAATCGCACGGGCGTACCTACTCGCCGGACCCGAACCTCGAAGCGGGCTTCTTCTACCGCGCTGACCACTTCGCGTTCGCCCGCGCGGGCGTGCCGGCGATCACGATCGGCGCCGGACTGGATCGCGTGGATGGTGGTGTTTCCCGTGGCAAGGCGCTGCGCGATGCGTATTTCGCGAAGTGCTACCACCAGCCCTGCGATGCATGGACGTCGAACTGGAATGCAGTGGGGCAGGCGCAGGATGTCGAACTGCTGTACGCGATGGGGCGCGGGATCGCCGACGGCGACGCGTGGCCCCACTGGCGGGAGGGTTCCGAGTTCAAGGCCACGCGCGAACGTTCGGAGACTGAACGCAAATAGCGGCGCCTGCGCACGTCGGGCGGGGCGGGTGGCGCGGTATGCTCCGTGTCCTTTCCGCGCCGCCCCGAGTATCCGATGGCCTCACTGCATGCGCTGGTCTACCAGAGCCAGGCCACGCGCCCGCTGGAGACCGCCGACCTCGATGCCCTGCTGCTCGATGCGCGCGTCAACAACCAGTTGGCCAACGTCACCGGCACCCTGATCTACGGCGGGCAACGCTTCGTGCAGTACCTGGAAGGCGCCCGCGCCGATGTCGAGCATGTCTACGCACGGATCGCCCGCGCGCGGCAGCATCGCGAACTGGAGATCCTCGAGCAGGGCAGCCTTGATGCGCGTCGCCTGCAGCGCTGGCACATGGGATTCGCGGAAGCACCGCAGAGCCTGGTCCAGCAGCTCAGCCAGGCGCAATGGCAGCGCGACCTGCCGTGGCTGGAGGACGAGACTGCATCGTCTCCCGGTCTGAAACACCTGTTGTCCTTCTGGAACGACCACGCTGTCGCGATGCGTTGAGCTGCTGCCCTCAGGGCCAGCGGTTCGGCGCGCTGCGCGTGCTGCCTTCGTCCATCGGCACCACGCAGAAGCGGTGGCCGGTGGGCGCTTCCATCACCCACCAACGGTTGCGCACGTGCTGCACGCGCTTGGCGCCAAGCGCTTCCAGTCGCGCGACTTCGGCGTCGATGTCGTCGGTCTCGATGTCCAGGTGCACGCGGGCTTCGTGCTTCACCTTCTGCACTTCGATGTGCAGGCCACCGGGACCGGGTTCGAACTTGTCGTAGATGCCCAGGTCGCCATCATCGGGATGGGTGACTTCGAGTCCCAGTGCCGAGCTCCAGAATGCGGATGCGGCGGGCAGGTCGTCGACCTGGCTGTCGATGATGAAACCGGCGAGACGGCTGCGGTGTGCCATGGCGGATTTCCGGGTGGATGTGCGCGACATCCTGCCACCGTTCGCGGTCAGGTGTCGTCCGCGACCGGGGTACCGAACTGCAGCAGGTAGCCGTTGTTGTCGTAGACGGCGAATTCGCGCATGCCGTAGGCGAACGTCTCGGGCGTGTGGCAGATGCGGGCATGGTCGCGCACGGCGTCCCACAGCGCGTCGACGTCGGCGACTTCCAGGTACAGCGAGCCGGTGAATCCCGGGACCGTATCGCCCTCGTGGTCGTTCATGCCGGACAGCATCAGCTCGGCACCGTCGCGGCGCAATGCCAGCCAGCCCTGCTCCAGCGCGCCGGACGCGAGTCCGAAGCCCAGCACGTCGCGGTAGAACGCGAGCGTGCCGGGCAGGTCCGGCGTGCGCAGCATCGGCGTGAGCCGACGGAAGGTCACGCCGGCAAGGCCAGGTCGTCGATCAATGCCTTGAGGAAGCGTGCCGCCTCACCGCCGGTGCAGGCGCGGTGGTCGAACGTCACCGACAAGGGGATGACCTTGTGCGATTCGAAGCCGCCCATCACCGGCGTGACCTGGTGGCGGGCACGGCCGGCGGCGACGATGGCCACGCACGGCGGCACCACCACGGGCGTGGCGTAGCGGCCGGCGAACATGCCGAAGTTGCTCAGCGAGATCGTGTAGCCAGTCAGTTCCGACGGCGGGATGCTGCGGTCTTCCACCTGCGCGCGCAGGCGGTTGATGCTCTCGCGCACGCCGCCGGCTTCCAGCAGGTCGGCGTTGCGCAGCGCTGGCACGAACAGGCCGTCATCGGTGTCCACGGCAATGCCGATGTCGACGTGTGGATGCAGCGTGCGGGTGAGTTTCTCGCCGTCGAACCACGCATTCATCGCCGGCACTGCTTTGCAGGCGCGCACGATGGCGCGGACGAGGCGGCCGGTCATGTCGTTGCCGGGCGTCCAGGCGTGCACGTCGGCGTCGTCGCTCAGCGTGGTCGGCACGACTTTGGCATGGGCATCGGCCATCACGCGTGCCATGTTGCGGCGCACGCCCTTCAGCTGTTCGGGCTGGCCGCTGACGGACACGCCCGGCGGCTGCGTGCGCATCGGCTTGCCGCTGGCGGACAGCATGGTGCGCTGCACGGTAGGCGCCGCTGTAGGAGGGGCTTCAGCCCTGACCGCACGGTGGGAAAGCGTCGGGGCTGAAGCCCCTCCTACAGCGGCGGTGCTATCGGCGGCCGCCTGCTTCACGTCCTGCATCGTCACCGCGCCGTCGCCACCTGTGGCGCGCACGCGCGCCAGGTCCACGCCGAGCTTCTTCGCCATCGCGCGCACGGCGGGCATGGCCTTGACGCCGCCGACGGCGATCGCCTGTTCGGTATGGATCGTGTTGGACGATTGCATGGCACCCACCACGGTGCCGGCGTCGGTCTCCGTGGGAGCGACGTCAGTCGCGACGGGCGATGTGGCGGTGGCAGCGTTCGCGACTGATGTCGCTCCCACGACAGCGGACGTCGGCGGGCCATGGTGATGGCCGGTGTCCTGGCCCTCCGCGCGCTGCGGCAGGCTGGCATCGGGTTCGAACACGGCGAGCATGCTGCCCGTGATGACGACATCGCCCGCCGCGCCGGCCAGCTTCATCACCTTGCCGGACACGGGCGAAGGCACCTCGACCACGGCTTTCGCGGTCTCCATCGACACCAGCGGTTCGTCCAGCCGGATCACGTCGCCTTCCTTGACGAACCATTCGACGATGGTGGCGTCCGGAAGGCCTTCGCCCAGGTCGGGAAGGTGGAAGGTCTTGCTCTCGCTCATGCGGATATCTCGTTGGAAGTCGTTTCGTTGATCGATTGCAGATCGCGCGCCGGCACCCAGCCGCTGCGGCCGTCCGTGTGCGTGCACCACCACCAGTCGCCCAGCTCGTGCAGCAGGGCGACGGTGTCGCCGGCCCGCACGTCGAGTTCCTGCGCGGAATAGTCGTGCAATGCGACGGCGTGACCGTCGTCGCGCGGCTGCAGCCAGTCCACTGGCGCCCAGCCGGCATTGCCGTCGGCGGTGGTGGTCCAGGCGAAGGCCGGCCACTCGGTGTCGCGTGCGCCGAGCGCGACCACGTCGCCGCGCGCGAACCGGATCGGGTTCGCGTACTGCGTGCGGTAGTCGCGGACGGCGCGGGCGTGCATCAGCCGTTCGCCATCGCCCGCTTCGCCGCCGCGACGATCTTCTCGACGCTGGGCAGGTACTTCATTTCCAGGCGGAACAGCGGGATGTGGGTGTCGTAGCCGGTGACGCGCTCGACCGGGGCCAGCAGGTCGTACATCGACTGCTCGGCCAGGCGCGCGCCGATCTCCGCGCCGAAGCCGGCGGTGCGCGGCGCTTCGTGCACGATCACGCAGCGGCCGGTCTTGGCAACCGATTCGGCGATGGTGTCGAAGTCGAGCGGACGCAGCGTCGCCACGTCGATGACCTCGGCGCTGATGCCTTCGCCGGCCAGTTTGTCGGCCGCTTCCAGCGCTTCCTTCACCTGCGCGCCCCAGGTCACCAAGGTCACGTCGGTGCCGTCGCGCAGCACGAAGCACACGTCCAGCGGCAGCGCCTCGCCGTCGTCGGCGACCACTTCCTTGTACTGGCGGTAGATGCGCTTGGGTTCCATGTAGATGACCGGATCCGGATCGCGGATTGCGGCCAGCAGCAGGCCGTAGGCGCGCTGCGGCGAGGACGGCATCACCACGCGCAGGCCGGGCACGTTGGTGAAGATGGCCTCGTTGGCTTCGCTGTGGTGCTCCGGCGCACGGATGCCGCCGCCCCACGGCACGCGCAGCACCATCGGACAGTGCAGGCGGCCGCGCGTGCGGGTACGCAGGCGGGCGGCGTGGCAGATGATGTGGTCGACCATCGGGTAGACGAAGCCGTCGAACTGCGCTTCGGCCACGGGCTTCATGCCCTGCGCCGCCAGGCCGACGGTCAGGCCGGCGATGGTGGTTTCGTCTAGCGGCGTATCGAGCACGCGCTCGGGGCCGAACTTCTGCTGCAGGCCGGCGGTGGCGCGGAACACGCCGCCGTTCACGCCCACGTCCTCGCCCAGCACCAGCACGGATTCGTCGTGCGCGATCTCCCAGGCCAGCGCCTGGGTGATCGCTTCGATCAGCGTGATCGCCGTCGGGGTCGCCACGGCATCCGGTTTCGCGACTGACGTCGCTCCCACAGTCTTGTTTTCAGGTTTCATCACGGTGCTCACGGGCGGTTCTCCGCGGCAATCGCGGCGGCACGTTGCTGCAGCAGTTCCGGCGGCGGATCGGCATACAGGTAGTCGAACATCGCCTCGACCGGCTGCACCGGCGTGTTGAGATAGGCGTTGACCTCTTCGTCCACGCGCACGCCGCATTCCTCCTTCCACGCGGCCTCGTCCGCTTCGCTCCAGACGCCCTGCGCGGTCAGCCACGTGCGCAGGCGGGTGATCGGCTCGCGCTCCCAGCCGGCCTTCACTTCGGCGTCGTCGCGGTAGCGGCGCGCGTCGTCGGCGGTGGTGTGGTCGGACAGGCGGTAGGTGACGAATTCGATCACCGTGCCGCCCTGGCCCTTGCGGGCGCGCTCGCTGGCGCGGCGCATGCCTTCCAGCACGGCGATCAGGTCATTGCCGTCCACCTGCAGGCAGTGCAGGCCGCCGGCCAGGCCCTTCTGCGCCAGCGTCTGCGCGCCGGTCTGCGCGCTGCGCGGCACCGAGATCGCCCAGCCGTTGTTGATCACGCCCAGTACCAGCGGCAGTTCGTAGGCACCCGCGGAGTTCAGTGCGGCGTAGAAGTCGGTTTTCGACGAACCACCATCACCGCACGTGCTCACCGCGATATGCGGCTGCTTGCGCAGCTTGAACGACAGCGCCGCGCCGGCTGCGTGCAGGCACTGCGTGGAGATCGGCACGCAGAAGGGGAAGTCGTTGCGTGCGTCGCTGTCGCGGTCGTAGTCGCTGCCGCGCTCGTCGCCGCCCCAGTACATCAGCACGTCGCGCGGCTTCACCCCGCGCATGAACATGGCGCCGTACTCGCGGTAGCTGGGTGCATAGACGTCGCCGGTGCGCATCGACGCGCCGATGCCGACGTGGGTGGCCTCGTGGCCCAGGCAGCTGGCATAGGTACCCAGCTTGCCGGTGCGCTGCAGGGCGATGGCCTTGGTGTCGAAGGTACGCACGAACAGCATCTGCTTGAACAACTCGCGCAGGCGGGCGATGTCGCGGCCGGCCTCGGGCAGGTCGTTGCGTACCAGGGTCCCGTCGGGACCCAGGTACTGGAGGTATTCGATTTCGAAGCTTGCGGCGATGGTCATCTGGACGGTGTTCTCGTCGGCCGGCGGAATTG
Organism: Pseudoxanthomonas sp. PXM03; assembly: GCF_014852005.1. Taxonomy (GTDB): domain Bacteria; phylum Pseudomonadota; class Gammaproteobacteria; order Xanthomonadales; family Xanthomonadaceae; genus Pseudoxanthomonas_A. Next base: position 617,638 of record NZ_JACVAU010000001.1, read on the forward strand.
GTTTCAAATGTAATTTTAGGAGCTGTGTGCCGGGCGGCTGTCGTGCAATGCAGCAAGACGGGGGTGAATGGCGCGCGCCTCTTCGAATAAACCGGTGCGGAAACAGGGGCTTGCCCGACTGTCGTTCGGTGTCAGTCCGCCTGCGGTCGGCGTGGGTCGGACGTGATGCGCGTCGCGTGCTGCGCAAACGACAAGGGGCGCGGTTGCCCGCGCCCCTGTCGACCCCACGATGGCCGGAAAGTTCAGCGGATGCGCTGGACCAGCCGGTCGTGGTTGTTGGCGGGGTTCGGGTCCGTCGTCGTGCTGCTGACGGTGGCTTCGAACTCCAGTTCGGTGCCGCGCTTCGGCTTGCCCGGGACCACCAGGGCGAAGGCCAGCGTCTGCACACCGCGCGGCATGGCGCCACGACGGGTGCAGTCCGCGGCAGCGCCGTCGGTGGTGTCCTGCACTCGCGTGCAGTTCCAACCACTCGGTGCGGCGACCGCGGCGTAGCGGGCATCGACGTTGCTGGTCAGCCGTACCGTCACCTGCTCGGCCACATCGGGACCGGCATTGCGCACCGGCACCAGCAGCGTGGCGATGGTGCCGCGACGCAACGGCAGGGCGGCACCGAGCAGCTGCACCGACAGGTCGGCGCGGGTCTGCGGCAGCGCGGCCACGGCCACCGAGACGGCGGCGGTGTTGTCGCCGTTGGCGGGGTCGAGGACGGTCGAGTTGGCCGACACGCCCAGGCCCAGCGTGGTGCCTGCGGCGCTGGCCGGGACGATGGCGTCGATCGCGAACGTCGCGTCACCGCCCACGGCCAGCGACGGCGTGGTGCAGGCCACGCGGGTGGTGCCGGCGGTCACTTCCGCCGCGCCGCAGCTCCAACCGGCGGGCAGCGTGGCCAGCGAAGGCGACAGTTCGGCCGAGAACACGAAGGCGAACGCTGCCGGCGATGCGGCACCCGGGCCGGCGTTGCGTACCGTCGCGGTGTAACGCACGGTCTCGCCCACGTTGGCGGTGGCACGGTCGGCCGACACCGTGGCCGACAGGTCGGCGCGGGCGAAGGACGGCACGCGGATGCTCAGACGGACCGGATCGTGGTCGGAGGAGCGCACCGCCAGTGTCGCATCACCGAAGTTGTCCACGCCGAAGTCCGCGTTGATGCGCGCGTGGTCCACGCGCAGCGCAGCGTCCATCACCAGCGACTCGTTGACCAGCACGTGGTCAAGCGTCTGCGCATTGCCCTCGAACGAGTACGAGTAGCGCTGCGCGGGATCGGCGATCAGCTGCGAACCGTCCACCAGCGGCGTGGCCAGCGGGCTGGGCATGTACGTCAGCACCTGGTCTTCCGCCGCCGCCTCGCCCTTGATGATGCCCATCACGTCGACGTAGCCGTCGTTGAACTCGAACGCGTTGAAATCGCCGACCAGCACGATCTTCTCGTCCGGGTTCGCCTGCTGCATCTCCTGCACCAGCTGGGCCAGGTAGACCGCCTGCGCGCCGCGCTTCACCCGCACGCGTTCACCGCCGGTGGCCCAGCCGCTGCTGCCGGGCAGGGTGTCGTTGATGTCGTTGAGCGAGCGCAGATGGTTGACGACGACCGTCAGCGGGTAGCTCGACGCGCCGTCCTGGTGCACGCGGGCGCGCAGGCGCAGCGGCGGGCGGTCGTTGAGCAGGCTGGTGGTGCCGTTCGGGTTGGCGATCGTGGTCTCCTTGCCGAACTGCGCCACGTCGAGCACCTCGACGCGGGCGATGCCGCCAGCGGTCAGGCGCGAACTGACCAGGAAGCCGACGTTGATGCCGCCCACGTCGTTGCCCGGCTGCAGGTAGGGCACGTAACCCGGGCGCGCCGCGCAGGTCGCGTCGATACGCTCGGACAGCAACTGCAGCACGCGCAGGTTTTCCACCTCCACCGTGCCCAGGATGTCCGGGGTCTTCAGGTAGTCGCAGATCGCCAGCGCGGCTTTGGCCAGTCGCTTGTCCAGCGCTTCCGGCGTCAGTGTCACCGCGCCGTTGCTGTCGTTGACCTCGTCGAACAGGCGCAGCAGGTTGAAGCTGCCGACGGTGACTTCATCGTAGCTCGCGTCGTTGACGGCTTCCGGCGACATGCCGCCCGTGACCGTCGGCGGCGTAGCCACGTCGGGCAGCAGCGCCCAGGTGCCGGCGAAGTAGTCGAGCACGCCCAGCAGGCCGGTGACGTCCGCACCGGTGTCGGCCGAGAGCGGCAGCGCGCCGACCTGGCCGCGGCTGCGCACCATCAGGCGTTCCTGGTTGGTGTCGAAGCGCGGCGGGTTCTTGCCGGCGGGCAGGGTGATGGCATCCATCACGGCGATGCCGGGTTCACGGAACGGACGCGCCACGCCGGGCAGGGCGACGTGGAACACGCCGTCGCTGAAGGACAGCGCGTCGTTCTCGTCCAGGCTGCCGCCGGACGGGGCGATCACCACCGCCTGCGCCACGCTGACGCGCATGCCTTCGAACCGCTCCAGCGTGCCGGGAAGGGCGTCGGGGCCCAGTTCGGCGGCGGTCAGTTCGATCGCCGCGGGTAGCGCGACGCCGGTTTCCAGCACTTCGACCGTCGGGGTGACGATCTCGGTGATCGCCAATTGATGCGGGTTGGACGACGGCGTGAATTCCTCCACCGTACCAGTCACGCGCACGCGGGTGCCGACCGCGGCGGTGGCGGGCGGCGCGCTGCTGGTGAAGACGAACACGGCATCCGAGGTGGCCGGGTCGCCATCGTCGTTGGCGGCCTGCAGGAAGAAGCCGTTGTTGAACTTGACCGCGGTGACGATGCCTTCGGTCACCACGCGCTTGCCGTTGTGCGGGGACAGCAGGCCGTTGCCCTGGATCTGCGCGATGGTCAGCGCGACCGGCGGATCGGGCGGGTCCGGCGGCGCGGCGCCGCTGTTGCGCGGATTCGGCGCACCGACCGCGAAGTCGGCGCCGTTGTTGTTGGTGTCGATGCTGCCGTCGCCGCCACGCAGCGCAGCGGTGGTGTTGCTGAGCGTGGCGGTCGGCGCGCTGCCTTCGAAACAGTTGGCGGCGCTGCCGAAGCCGACGAAGTCGGCCACGTTCGCATCAGCGGTCGGGCAGGCGCCTGTCAGCGCCGTGATGCTGCGGCTCAGCGCCACCTTGCCGGCGGTGCCGCTCATCGCGATGGTGCCGGTCGCGTCGGGCGTGGGCAGGTCCACTGTGCCGCCGGCGCCCTGCGCCTGCTGGACCAGGTAGAAGCCGCCGGCCGGGATCGTGCCCGTCAGGTTGGTGCGACCGCTCCAGGTGGTGCCGGCGGAGGAGGTGTACTGCACGCTCCAGCCGGTCAGGTCGACCGCGGTGGGGCCGTTGTTGCGCAGCTCGATGAAGTCGTTCTTCAGCGTGGCGCCGCTGTTGCCGCCGCCGCCGTAGACCTGGCTGATGACCACCTGTGCCTGCACCGACGACGCGGCGAACAGCAAGGCGAAAGACGCGAACACGGCCGCAAGGCGGCCCCGTGGCATTTCCATGTTACGGAATCTCCCTCAGTGGATTGGACGCCGCCCCCGTCGGAGGCGGATCGGCCCCCGGCCGACGCAATGTAGCCGAAGCCTGTGGTACGCGCATTGCATGGGCATGACATAAGTGCCGGTTTTCCATCACCTTGCCCGGGCTGCCTGCCGTCATCGGTTACGCTGGCGCCCCTGCCGCCGCCCGGGTGGCGCCCCGGTTGATCGACGGATGGCCGTAGAAAAGAACGAGCGCCCGCTGGAAGCGGGCATCCACACCGACCTGTCGGGCCGCATGAGCTACGGCGGTTACCTGCAGCTGGACCGCCTGTTGTCCGCGCAGCACCCGGTGTCGGACCCGCCGCACCACGACGAAATGCTCTTCATCGTGCAGCACCAGGTCTCCGAGCTGTGGATGAAGTTGATGATCCACGAGCTGCGCGCGGCGATCGGTTTCCTCCAGCGCGACCAGGTCTGGCAGGCCCGCAAGGTGATGGCGCGCGCCAAACAGGTACTGCGGCAGCTGACCGAGCAATGGTCGGTGCTGGAGACGCTGACGCCGTCCGAGTACATGGGCTTCCGCGACTTGCTGGGCCCGTCGTCGGGCTTCCAGTCGCTGCAGTACCGCACCATCGAATTCCTGCTGGGCAACAAGAATGCGGCGATGCTGAAGGTATTCGCGCATGATCCTGAGGGTCACGCCGGGCTTGAGGCCGTGCTGGACGCGCCCAGCCTGTACGACGAATTCCTGATGTACCTCGCGCGCTGGGGCCATGCGATCCCCGCGCAGCACCTGCAACGCGACTGGCGCCAGTCGCATGCCGCCGACGCCGCGCTGCTGCCGGTGTTCGAAGCGATCTACGAGGACACCGACCGCTACTGGCGCGAGTACTCGCTGTGCGAGGACCTGGTGGACCTGGAAAGCCAGTTCCAGCTATGGCGCTTCCGCCACATGCGTACGGTGATGCGCATCATCGGCTTCAAGCGCGGCACGGGCGGCTCCAGCGGCGTGGGCTTTCTGCGGCAGGCGCTGGAGCTGACGTTCTTCCCGGAACTGTTCGACGTGCGGACCTCGATCGGCCCCGGCCGCTGAGGCCGGGATCGGCGCGATTTCCTCCGAAATCCCTTGGAAATCAGCGAATTGAAAGGCTGAACAGGCTAAACGGCCGTTGCAAGGGCTGTGTTTCAGCGATTTGACGGCGCCCGGCCACGTCGGTAATCCTCGCCCGTCCCGTGTCTGTTGCACGGGAAACCGAAATCCTGAACCACTTTTTTCTAGGGGGAGCCCGCATGAGCGGAGCCGTCGACACTTCAACGCCGGAACGGATACCGGAATTCAAGCAACTGCTGGGGCATCCGCGCCCCTTGTGGATGCTGTTCATGACCGAGTTCTGGGAACGTTTCGCGTTCTACGGCATGCGCTGGGCGCTGGCCCTGTACATCGTCGCGCAGTTCTACGCTGGCGACAGCGCGGGTGAGGCGCCGGCCAGTCGGCTCTACGGTGCGTACCTGGCGCTGGTTTACGCGGCGGCGCTGTTCGGTGGCTATGTGGCGGACCGGGTGATCGGTTACCAGCGTTCGATCCTGCTGGGTGCCGTCATCATGGCCGCCGGCCTGTTCCTGATCATGCTGCCCAATGAGCAGTTGTTCCGGCTGGGCCTGGCCACGGTGATCGCCGGCAACGGCCTGTTCAAACCGAACATTTCGACCATGGTCGGCAAGCTGTATACGACCGGCGACGGGCGCCGCGATTCGGGTTTCACACTGTTCTACATGGGCATCAACCTGGGCGCGATGATCGCGCCGTGGCTGACCGGACTGCTGGCCGAACGGGTCATGGGCGGCACGCCTGAAATGCCGGCTTACAAGGTGGTGTTCCTGGTCTCGGGCATCGGCATGTTGATCAGCCTGGTGTGGTTCTGGTTCGGCCGCGCGCAGCTGCAAGGCATCGGACGGCCCCATGAAGGTGCGGAGGGCACTGGCCGCGTACTGGTCACGGCGATCTGCGCCATCATCGCCATTCCGGTGATCTACTTCCTGCTGTCGATCGGGGCAGGCGCACTGCAGTGGATCCTGACCGCGCTGTTCATCGGTCTGTGCGCGCTGATCCTGAAGGAAGGTTTCAAGGATGGCGCCGTGCGACGCGACATGGCCATCGCGATGCTGATCATCTTCGTGTTCAACGTGCTGTTCTGGTGCTTCTTCGAGCAGGCGGGCAGTTCGTTCAACTTCCTCGCGCAGAACATCGTCAATCGCGACTTCGGCGGCTGGGTGTTCCCGGTGGGCTGGTTCCAGTCGGTCAATTCGCTGGCGATCATTACCTTGGCGCCTGTCCTGGCCTGGTTGTGGGTGAAGATGGGCAGCAAGAACCCGTCGATCCCCCGCAAGTTCGGCTTGGGCCTGATCTTCAATGGCCTGGCCTTCCTGCTGCTGATGGTCGCGCTGTCCAGTCTGGTGGACCCGCAGACGCTGAAGATCCCGTTCTGGACGCTGTTCATGGTGTATGTGATCCAGTCCGTCGGCGAGCTCTGCCTGTCGCCGATCGGCCTGTCGATGGTGACCAAGCTGGCGCCGGTACGACTGGTCGGTTTCGGCATGGGCGGCTGGTTCCTGTCCACTGCAATCGGCAACAACCTGTCGGGCATCTTCGCCAGCCATGTCAGTGGCGAGACCGGCATGACCGTCGAGTCGGCCCATGCCGGATATACGATGGGGTTCTGGATCCTGATGGGTGCCGGCGTGCTGCTGTTCCTGATCGCGCCGCTGATCCAGAAGCTGATGCACGGCGTGAAGTAACTCCCCGGCACCCCGGCGCTCGCCGGGCGCCAACGAAAAACGGCGGCCATTGGCCGCCGTTTTTTCTTCCAGCAAGGAAAGGCCTCAGCCTTCGATGCGTCGGACGCCTTCCCCGGCCAGCTTGTCGATCAACTGGTCCAGCATCGCGCGCTCCTCGTCGCTCAACGGCTCCAGCATGCGCTGGTGGTACTCGATGACCATCGGTGCGACTTCGTCGTAGACCCGGAAACCCTCGTCGGTCAGCGCCAGCACCGAGCGGCGGCGGTCGTCGCCGTGGATCTCGCGCTGGATCAGGGCCCGTTCCAGCAGGCGGGCCACCGCCCGGCTGACCGCGACCTTGTCCATCGCGGTGCGCGTGGCTACCTCACCCGCTGACAGGCCGGGGAAGCGCCCCAGCACCGCCATCACCCGCCATTCGGTGATCGCCAGGCCGAAGCGACGGTGGTATTCCCGGGAAATCGCGCTGCTGATCCGGTTGGACAGCACGCTCAACCGGTAGGAAAACAGGCGGTCGAGGTCGAAATCGGCGTGGACGACGGGGCTGGCTGGCTGGCTCATGTTGCGCTGCTACTTGTGGTTGGTTTCAGCTGAAACTATAAAATGGGGTCTGACCCGGCAAGCCTAGCGAGGCGCCCCATGAACGCACAACCCAATCTGGGCATCCAGCCCACGACGTTCGACAACCCGATGGGCATCGATGGCTTCGAGTTCGTCGAGTTCGCCGCACCGCAGGGCCAGGCCCACCACCTGCACGACTACTTCCGCAAGCTCGGCTTCGTCCAGGTCGCGCGCCACAAGACCCGCGCCATCAGCACGTATCGCCAGGGCGACTGCACCTTCCTGATCAACGAAGACCCGGATTCCTTCGCCGCGCGCTTCGCCGCCGAGCACGGGCCCAGCGCCTGCGGCTTCGCGATCCGGGTCAGGAAGCTGGCCGAGTGGGCGCGCGTGCAGGCGCTGAAGAACGGGGCCGAATCGTTCGATGCGGCCGACGAACTCACCAAGGCGGTCGCCGCGCCGGTCATCAAGGGCATCGGCGACTGCATGCTTTACATCGTCGACCGCTACGACGACAAGGGCACCATCCACGATCCGGACTACGAATACCTGCCCGGGGTGGACCTGCTGCCCGAGGGTTTCGGCCTGACCTTCATCGATCACCTGACCCACAACCTGTACCACGGCAACATGGCCAAGTGGGCGGACTACTACGAGCGTTTGTTCAACTTCCGCGAGATCCGCTACTTCGACATCAAGGGCGCGAAGACCGGCCTGCTGTCGAAGGCGATGACAGCGCCGGACGGCATGGTGCGCATCCCGTTGAACGAGTCCAGCGACCCGAAGTCGCAGATCAACGAGTACCTTGACGCCTACAAGGGCGAGGGCATCCAGCACATCGCCTGCTTCACCGACGATATCTACACGACCGTGGAAAAGATGCGCGAAGCCGGCGTTGCGTTCCTGGATACGCCCGAGACTTACTTCGAGGTGATCGACCAGCGCATCCCGGACCATGGCGAGGACGTCGCGCGGTTGGCGAAGAACGGCATCCTGATCGACGCCGACGTGGAGACCAAGCAGCGCAAGCTGCTGCAGATCTTCACCCAGAACGCGCTGGGCCCGATCTTCTTCGAGATCATCCAGCGCAAGGGCAACGAGGGTTTCGGCGAAGGCAACTTCCAGGCGCTGTTCGAGAGCATCGAGCGCGACCAGATGAAGCGCGGGGTGCTGTAGGCTCGTGCCTGAAGCCCCTCTCCCTGCGGGAGAGGGGTTGGGGTGAGGGGCAGGAGGACGAGGATGACGAACCACCGCAGACCTCCCATGGCGACCCGATCCCTCGAGCGTGCGCAGGAACTGCGTGGCGGTTCGACGGATGCGGAGCGCAAACTGTGGTCTGTCCTGCGTGGAGGCAACATCGACGGGCTGAAATTCCGCCGACAGCATCCCATCCCGCCCTACACGGTCGACTTCTGCTGCTTGTCGGCCGATCTGGTGGTTGAAGTTGATGGATCGCAGCACTCGGAGGAATCCGACCGCGCGCGGACTAGGTTTCTGGAGTCGAAGGGTTTCACGGTCCTGCGTTTCTGGGACAACGACGTACTGATGCAGATTGACGCGGTGGTCGAGGCGATCTGCCGTACCGTCTCACCATCGCCCCTCACCCCAACCCCTCTCCCGTCGGGAGAGGGGCTTTGAAGGCATCGAAAATGAAGACGTGCACTGACTGCGACTACATGACCGGCTTCGGCAACCACTTCGCCACCGAGGCGATGCCCGGCACGCTGCCGGAAGGCCGCAACTCGCCGCAGCAGGTGGCGCACGGTCTGTATGCGGAACAGTTGAGCGGTACGGCGTTCACCGCGCCGCGCGCGGAGAACCGGCGCAGCTGGCTGTATCGCATCCGCCCGGCGGCGATGCACGGTCCGTTCGCACCGTATGCGCAGCACCGTTTGCACAGCGACTTCAGTGCCGGCCCGGTGTCGCCCGACCAGATGCGCTGGTCGCCGCTGCCGATGCCGGAGACGCCCACGGATTTCGTCGATGGCCTGTACACGATGGCCGGCAATGGGTCGCCGGAGGCCATGCATGGCGTGGGCATCCACCTGTATGCGGCCAACCGGTCGATGCAGGGCCGCTATTTCTACGATGCGGACGGGGAGTTGCTGATCGTCCCGCAGCAGGGCAGCCTGCGCATCGCCACCGAGTTCGGCGTGATCGAGGTCGAACCGCAGCAGATCGCGGTGATCCCGCGCGGCGTGCGCTTTCTCGTTGAATTGCCCGATGGCGAAGCGCGCGGCTATGTCTGCGAGAACTTCGGTGCGGCCCTGCGCTTGCCCGACCTGGGCCCGATCGGCTCCAACGGGCTGGCCAATCCGCGCGATTTCGAGACGCCGGTGGCGGCGTACGAAGATGTCGAGGGCGAGTTCGAACTGATCGCCAAATTCCAGGGCCACCTGTGGCGCGCCGGCATCGGCCACTCGCCGCTCGACGTGGTGGGCTGGCATGGCAACTACGCGCCGTACCGCTACGACCTGCGCCGCTTCAACACCATCGGCTCGATCAGTTTCGACCATCCCGATCCGTCCATCTTCCTGGTGCTGACCTCGCCCAGCGACACGCCGGGCGTGGGCAACATGGATTTCGTGATCTTCCCGCCGCGCTGGCTGGTGGCGCAGGACACGTTCCGTCCGCCGTGGTTCCACCGCAACATTGCCAGCGAGTTCATGGGGTTGATCCATGGCGTCTACGACGCCAAGGCCGAAGGCTTCGCGCCGGGGGGTGCGTCGCTGCACAACTGCATGACGGGCCACGGGCCGGATGCGGCCACGTTCGAGAAAGCGTCGAACGCGGACCTGTCGAAGCCGGATGTCATCACCGGCACGATGGCCTTCATGTTCGAGACGCGTGCCGTGATCCGGCCGACGCGGCAGGCGATCGAGGCGCCCCATCGACAGCGCGACTACCAGGCGTGCTGGGCCGGCCTGCGCAGGCATTTCGTCCCGTAGGGAGGGACCGCGCGCTCAGGACAGCGCGGCTTCGTCCTGGGCAGTGAGCAGCGCCTGCAGGCGGGGCAGGTCTTCGCTGGGCAGTGCTTCGACCAGTCGTTCGCGGATGCGCTGGGACAGCGTGGTGGCCACCCGGCCCTCGAGGAACCCCAGTGCACTGGCAAGTGCCTCCAGCATGGCGTCGTCGTCCAGGCGCGACTGCAGGCGTTCGCGATGACGGCGTGCATCGTCGTCGCGCTGCAGCTCCAGCATGCCGGACAGGTAGACCTTGGCCGCGACCAGCGATCGTCGCGGCCCTGCCGGCGCGTTGGTGGTTGGCACGCGGTTCGTACTGGCCGCGGGCAATGGCGTCGTTGGCATGTCCCCGGCTGTGAGGTAGCCCGCCTGCACGAGGCGCTGTACCAGCAGCGGCGCATCCTGGCCCAGCAGGCGCACGAGTTCGCCCAGGTCGCGCTGTCCATCGCAGAGGATCAGCGCACGCCGCTCGCGCATGCCGAGCGTACCCGTGTGGGCCTGCAACGTCTGGCGGGCGAGGTCGGTCTTGGACGGGCGCATGGCGAGCGGAGGGGGAAGCCGCGCGCAGGCTAGCCGCGTGCGATGAAGTGCCGATGACAGCTGCGTGTTCGCGGCGACTTAACGCGATGACGCTAGTCTGCAGGTTTGCGCACTGGAGAGAGCCGATGAAGTCGATGTTGCCGATCGTGATGGTGGTCACCTTGTTGTCCGCGTGCCAGCGCCAGGAGGCGCCGACGGCGGAGGCGGAGCCGACCACGACGGCGACCAGCACGCCGATGGCCGATGCGCCGGCACCCGCTCCCGCCGTGGACGACACGGCAGCCCCCGCCGGTCCCGTCAGCCAGGCCAGCTTTCTCGGCTACGGCGACATGAAGCTCGGCAGCACGGTCGATGAAGCACGCACCGCGTGGGGCGGCGAGCTCAACGGCGCACCGATGGAGGGCACGACCTGCCACTACTTGTGGCCGAAGTGGATCACGCGGCCCGCCGACTTCGCCTTCATGATGGAAGAAGGCAAATTCGTGCGATACGACGTTGGCACCGACAAGGAAACTGCGCCTGGTGGTGGCAAGGTCGGCATGGGCGTCGACGAGCTGCAGAAGCTGTACGGCGGTGCGCTGAAGGCGTCGCCGCACAAGTACACGCAGGGCGGCCAGTACCTGGCGATGGACGCCGGTGACGTGGCGCCGACCCGGCTGGTGTTCGAGGCGGATGCCGCAGGCAAGGTCACCGCCTGGCGCGTGGGCCTGTCGCCGCAGGTCGATTACGTGGAAGGCTGCTCCTGAGTCAGCGCGTCCAACGGCGGCAGGCCGTCGCTGGCCCTGCCGTCGCGCGCAGGCTTAGAATCGCCGGACACCACACGGGAAGGGGACGGCGATGATGGAAGCCTGGGGATACTTCGCGCTGGGCCTGGTGTTGCTGGCGCTCGGCGGCGACTCGATCGTCAAGGGCGCTTCGGGCCTGGCGCAGCGCTTCGGCGCGTCCCCCTTCGTCGCCGGCCTGCTGCTGATAGCGTTCGGTACGTCGCTGCCGGAGCTGGCCGTCAATGCGCGTGCCGTGTGGGTGGGTGCGCAGGAACTCGCGCTCGGCAACGCGGTGGGCAGCAACATCGTCAACCTGGGCCTGACGCTGGGCATGGCAGCACTGGTGGCGCCGGTCGTGATCCGGATGCGCGTGCTCTCGTCGCTGCTGGTGCTGCTGGGGCTGGCCTCGCTGGCGCTGATCGTGTTCGGCCTGGATGGCGTGGTCAGCCGGGTGGAGGGCTTGGTGCTGCTGCTGGGCTTCGTCGCCGTACTGGCGTTCCTGCTGGCGCGTGCATCGCGCGAGGATGCGCGAGTGCGTATCGATGTAGAGACGTTCTCCGTCACGCACACCGTGCTGTGGATGAATCTGCTGCGTTTCGCGGTGGCCGCCGCGCTGCTGTATTACGGGGCCCGCTTCGTGCTGCAGGGAGCACCGATGATCGGTGCGCAGTGGGGTCTTTCGCCGTTGCTGACGGGTCTGTTGCCCGTGGCGATCGGCACGGCGCTGCCGGAAATCGCCGCCGCCGTGATGGCCGCCAGGCGCGGGCAGGGTGACATGGTGGCCGGCCACGTCATCGGCTCCAGCCTGTTCAATCTTCTGGTCGTCGTCGGCGGCATGGCGGCGTTCCGTCCGATGGCGCTGCCGGCGTCGTTCGTGCGGCTCGAACTGCCGGCGGCCATCGCGTTCGTGCTGGTGCTGTACCCGATGTTGCGCGGGGACCTGCGCATCAGCCGCGTGGAGGGCGGGCTGCTGCTCGCCGCATTCGTGGGCTGGGTCGTGCTGGAGGTTGCGCTGCTCGCCTGATCTGAACGCAGGCTCAGGCAGACGTGAACGGGTTTGTTAAACTCGGGCGATTGCTCGCGAATGACGCATTCCCTGCAACGCAAGGCGGTTGATGATCCCTTTCCTCGAAATCCTGCTGGCGCTGCCGTTCCTGCTGGCGCTGGTGGTGGCGCTGGCGCGCGACCTTCCGCGCGGCGCGACGGCATGGCTGGCCGGGCTGGCGCCGCTGTTGGGCCTGGTAGTGCTGGCGTGGATGACGCCGAGCGTGCTGCAGGGTTGGAACGTGCGTGCCGACTACGCATGGATCCCGCAGATCGGCCTGTCCTTCACCTTGCGGCTGGATGGGCTGGCGTGGATGTTCGCGGGCCTGGTGCTGGCGATCGGTGCGCTGGTGGTGATGTACGCGCACTACTACTTCGGCGCGAAGGACAGCGCGCCGCGCTTCTTCGCGTGCCTGCTGCTGTTCATGGGCTCGATGCTGGGCGTGGTGCTGGCAGGCAATCTGCTGCTGCTGGTGGTGTTCTGGGAGCTGACCAGCATCAGTTCGTTCCTGCTGATCGGGTTCTGGTCGCATCGCCAGGATGCGCGGGAAGGCGCGCGCATGGCGCTGGCGATCACCGGTGCCGGCGGACTCGCGCTGCTCGGCGGCGTGCTGCTGATCGGGCGCATCGTCGGCAGCTACGATCTGGACGTGGTGCTGGCCTCGGGCGACCTGATCCGCGGCAGCGCGCTGTATCCGTGGGCGCTGGCGCTGGTCCTGGCGGGCGTTTTCACCAAGAGCGCGCAGTTCCCCCTGCATTTCTGGCTGCCGCACGCGATGGCGGCGCCCACGCCGGTGTCGGCCTACCTGCATTCGGCGACGATGGTGAAGGCCGGCGTGTTCCTGCTGGCGCGCCTGCATCCCGCGCTTGCGGGCACCGACCTGTTCTTCTACGTGGTGACCAGCGTCGGCGCGCTGACGCTGCTGATCGGCGCGTGGTACGCCATCTTCCAGCACGATCTGAAAGGCCTGCTGGCGTACTCCACGATTTCGCACCTCGGCCTGATCACGCTGCTGTTCGGCATCTCCACGCCGATGGCCGTGGTGGCCGGCGTGTTCCACATCCTCAACCACGCCACGTTCAAGGCCTCGCTGTTCATGGCGGCGGGCATCATCGATCACGAAACCGGCACGCGCGACATGCGCCGGCTGGGCAACCTGCGGCGCTACCTGCCGTGGACCAGTGCCTTGGCGATCATCGCCTCGCTGGCCATGGCGGGCATCCCGTTGCTCAACGGATTCCTGTCCAAGGAGATGTTCTTCGCCGAAGCGCTGGATATCGGCGGCCATCGCGCGATGCGCGACTTCATCACCGTGGCGGCGCTGCTGTATGGCGTGTTCGGTGTGGCCTACAGCCTGCGCTTCGTCTATGAGACGTTCTTCGGGGAAGGTCCGCGCGCGCTCGATGTCACTCCGCACGAGCCGCCACGCTGGATGAAGATTCCGGTGGAAGTGCTGGTGGTGCTGTGCGTGGCGGTGGGCGTGGTCCCGGCCTGGACCATCGCGCCCGTGCTGCATGCCGGTGCCGGCGCCATCCTCGGCGATGCGATGCCCGAGTACAGCCTGGCGGTCTGGCATGGCATCAACAAGCCGTTGCTGATGAGCCTGGCCGGCATCGCGGGCGGCGTCGCCCTGTACTTCGGACTGCGCCGCCTGTTCGACCTGCACGCCATCGTGCGGCGGTCACTGGGGCGCAGCGTGTTCCGCTGGAACATGGAAGCCCTGTACGGCCTGGCCGGTCGCTTCACCGACCGGATCGCCAACGGCAGCCTGCAGCGCAGCCTGTTGTTTCTGCTGCTGGCCGCCATTGCGGCGGGCGCGGCGCCGTTCGTGGGTGGCGACGCGGCGCCCCTGCAATGGCGCGGTTCACAGCCCATGCCGCTGCTGGGCTGGCTGTTGTGGCTGGTGCTGGTGGCCTGCGCGGTGTGGACGATCCGGCTTTACCGGCAACGGCTGCTGGCGGTCGTCGTGCTGGGCGGCGCGGGCTTGATGGTCAGCCTGGCGTTCGTGTTCCTGTCCGCGCCAGATCTGGCGTTGACCCAGCTGATGGTGGAAATGGTCAGCCTGGTCCTGCTGTTGCTGGGCCTGCACTACCTGCCGCCGCGCTCGCCGCCGGAGCGCACGCCGCGCCGCCGCCTGCGCGATATCGTGGTCGCTCTGGTGGCGGGCACGGGTACCGGCCTGCTGGCCTACCAGGTGATGACACGGCCCGGCGACACGATCAGTGGTGAACTGCTGGCGCGCTCGCTGCCGGAGGCTTATGGCAGCAACGTGGTGAACGTGATCCTGGTGGACTTCCGCGGCTTCGATACCTTCGGCGAGATCACCGTGTTCGGTATCGCCGCGCTGATCGTGCATGCCCTGCTGCGCCGCGCGCGGATGGCACCGGAGAAGGTGATGTCGGGTCCGCCGATCAAGTTGCCGGTGCCTGCCGACCTGGCGCAGATCATGTTCCCGCTGACCCTGACCGTGTCCGTGTTCCTGTTCCTGCGCGGGCACAACGCGCCGGGTGGCGGCTTCATCGCCGGCCTGGTGCTGGCGGTGCCGCTGCTGGTGCAGTACGTGATCCAGGGTGCGGCTTCGGTGGAATCGCGCTTCGGCTTCGACTACGTGCGGTGCATCGGCGTGGGCCTGATCATCGCCGGTCTCAGCGGCGTGGCTTCGATGGGCTTCGGCGTGCCCTTCCTGACCAGCGGGCACCTCGACCTGGAACTGCCGTTGGTCGGCACGGTGCCGTTGGCCAGTGCCATCGGCTTCGATACCGGGGTGTACCTGGTGGTGTTCGGTGGCGCCATGCTGATCCTGTCGATGATGGGCACCATCCGCCCATCGCGCACACGCGTCTCGCACCTGGGCGTGATGGAACCGGGTGAGCGCTCCACCCGCACCGGGGAGCTGCGCTGATGGGAGGTGCACTCTGATGGAGCTGGCCCTGGCAAGCGCGATCGGCATCCTCACGGCCGCGGGCGTGTACCTGCTGCTGCGTGCGCGCAGCTTCGACGTGATCCTCGGACTCACGCTGCTGTCGTATGCGACCAACCTGCTGATCTTCGCCGGTGGCCGGCTGGTCCCCGGCAAGCCGGCGGTGCTGCGCGACGGCGTGGCCCCGACCCTGGCGAACTACACCGACCCGCTGCCGCAGGCGCTGGTACTCACTGCCATCGTGATCGCGTTCGCGATGACGGCGGTCACGGTGGTCCTGGCGATCCGCAGTCGCGGCGACAACGACAGCGACCACGTGGATGGCCCCCGTGCGGAGCGTGATTTCCTGTCCAGCGAACTGCGCCGTCTGGAAGAGGCGCGCGACGCCGCGAAGGCGGACGACGCCGGGGGCAAGGCATGAACCATCTGCCCGTGCTGCCGATCCTGATCCCGCTGTTCGCCGCCTCGATCGCGCTGTTCTTCGAGCACCGTCGCTTCGGCATGGTGCCGCAGCGCATCGTCGCGTGGATGTCGGTCGCCGCGATGCTGGTCGTGGCGTGTCTGCTGGTGGGTTCGGCGGCGTCCGGCGACGTCTCGGTCTATCTGCTCGGCGACTGGCCGGCGCGACTGGGCATCGTGTTGATGGTGGACCGGCTGTCGGCATTGATGCTGCTGGTCGGATTGCTGCTGGGCGCCGGCTGCCTCCTGCATGCCTGTGCCGGCTGGGACCGCCGCGCGCCCCACTTCCATGCGTTCTTCCAGTTCCAGTTGATGGGGTTGAATGGTGCGTTCCTGACCGGCGACATCTTCAACCTGTTCGTCTTCTTCGAAGTGCTGTTGATCTCGTCCTATGGCCTGATGCTCAGCGGCGGACGCGGCGAACGGATGCGCGCGGGCCTGCACTACGTCACCTTCAACATCGCGGCCTCGACGCTGTTCCTGATCGCGCTAGGCCTGCTGTACGGCATGCTGGGTTCGTTGAACATGGCCGAGATAGCGGTGCGCATCGCACAGTTGCCGCCAGGGGACCTGGCGCTGGTGCAGGCCGCGGCAGGCCTGTTGTTCGTGGTGTTCTGCGCGAAGGCGGCACTGTTGCCGATGTACTTCTGGCTGCCCGATACCTACACGCATGCACCCGCCGCGGTCGCCGGCCTGTTCGCCATCATGACCAAGGTGGGGCTTTACGCAGTGCTGCGGCTGGGCACGCTGAGCTTCGGCGCAGCGGGGCCGCTGGACGGGTTCGCATGGCCTGCGCTGCTGGCGCTGGGGGCGGCCACGCTGGTGCTGGCGTCGCTGGGCGTGCTGGCAGCGCAGCGTCTTCGCGCGTTGGCGGCGTATCTGGTGCTGGGCTCCGCGGCGACATTGTTCGTCGCCTTCTCGCTGGGCACCACCGGTACGACAGGGGCCGGTCTCTACTACCTGGTGCACAGCAGTTTCGCGGGCGCCGCCTTGTTCCTGCTGGCAGACCTGATCCGCCGCCGCCGCGGCCGCGCCAGCGACCGCAAGGACGTGATCGCCGCGCTGCCGGACAAGACCGTGCCGGGCCTGCTGTTCCTGGTGGCGGCAGTGTCGCTGGCCGGCCTGCCGCCGTTGTCGGGCTTCATCGGCAAGCTGCTGCTGCTGGACGCCGTACCGTCGGGGCCGCGTACGTTCTGGATCTGGCTGCTGGTGCTGGGCACCAGCTTCATGATGCTGGTCGGACTGGCACGGGCGGGCACGCGGTTGTTCTGGCGCGTCGAACCCTGGCCCGATGCGGGACACCACACGCTGGAGGCATACACGCCCGAACAGGAGGTGGTGCATGCCCCCTCGCGGCCCCTGGAAACGGCCGCCGTCGTGCTGCTGCTGGCTTACGGCGTGGCCCTGATGCTGTCAGCCGCACCGGTGCTGGAGTACACACGCGCCACGGCGACCCAACTGCAGGCGCCGGCCGATTACGTCGAACACATGCGCGCCGCCACGCCAACCCTGAGGGAGCCCTGAGCATGGTTGCGACGTGGCGCAAGCGCTGGTTGCCGTCGTTGCCGCTGAGCGTGACGGTATTCTGCTTCTGGCTGCTGATGAACGACGAAATCAGCGCGGGCCAAGTGGTGCTGGCGTTGGTGCTGGCGCTGCTGATCCCGCCGTTCGCGGCACGTTTGGACCGCGAGTTCGCGCGCATCGGCCGGCTGCGCAGCGTGCCGCGCATGCTCGGTGTGCTGTTGCTGGATATCGTGCAGGCCAACATCACCGTGGCATTGCAGGTGCTGGGTCCGGAGCGGAAGATCCATCCCGGCTTCATCTGGGTGCCGCTGGATATCGACAACATCCACGGCATCGCGGCGTTGACGAGCATCATCACGCTGACGCCGGGCACGGTATCGTCGGCGCTGTCGGATGATCGCCGCCACCTGCTGGTGCACGTGCTGAATCTGGAAGATGCCGACGAGGTGATCCGGCAGATCAAGACGCGCTACGAGGCGCCGCTGATGGAGATATTCCCATGACGCCGCAGGCACTGGTGATGTACGCGGTGATCGGCTCGATGCATGTCGTCGGTATCGCCATGCTGCTGGCGCTGTATCGGCTGGTGCGCGGCCCGAGCGTGCCGGATCGCATACTCGCGCTCGATACCCTGTATGTCTGCGCGATCGCGCAGCTCATGCTGTTCGGCATGCACCTGGGTACCGCGGTCTATTTCGAGGCCGCGCTGATCATCGCCATGCTCGGCTTCGTCGGCACCGTGGTGCTGAGCAAGTACGTGCTGCGCCGGGATGTCGTCGAATGAGCTGGGTCTTCGCCATCCTGCTGGTGCTGTTGCTGGCCGTCGGGAGCTTCTTCATCCTCGTCGGCTCCTTCAGCCTGGTGAAGCTGTCGGACTTCTTCAAGCGCCTGCACGGACCGACCAAGGCCAGCACGCTGGGCGTCGGCTGCGTGCTGATCGCATCGGTCGGCTACCACGCGCTGGGTGGGACCGATCCGCAGCCGCGCGAACTGCTGATCACCGCGTTCCTGTTCATCACTGCGCCGATCAGCGCGCACCTGATGGCGAAAGCGGCGCTGTCGCTGCACATGGCGGAACGTCCGCCGATGCCGGGCGGTGAACCGCCGTCCACCACCGACGCGATCAATGAAGACGCCGGCGCGGATGCCTGACATGCCCGTGCGCACCGCCCTGGTCTTCGGCGCCAGCGGGCAGATCGGCGAAGCGCTGCTGGCGCGCCTCGATGGCGCAGCGTGGCAGGTGTTCGCGGTATCACGGACGCCAAGAGTGGCTTCATCGAGCATCCGCTGGTTGGCGGGTGAATTCGCGGGCGTCGAGGGATTGCCGGCGGCGGTCGACGTGATCTTCAGTACCGGCCCGCTGGACGGATTCGCGCAATGGTATGCACGCGGCCTCGTCGCAGCCCCGCGCGTGGTCGCGTTCGGCTCCACCAGCCTGGATACGAAGCAGGCCTCGGGCGATGCCTACGAGCGGGACATCGTCGCGCGTCTGCAGGCGGCGGAACGGCTCGTCTTCGATACGGCCGAAGCGACCGGCGCGGCGGCGACCCTGCTGCGTCCAACCCTGGTCTACGGCGCAGGCCGCGACCAGACGCTCGCGCGGATCGCGGCGATGGCGCGGCGCATGCGGTTCTTCGTGTTGCCGCGGGGCGCCACCGGGAAGCGCCAGCCTGTGCATGTCGGCGACCTCGCGGCTGCGGCGCTTGCGGTCGTGGATGCTTCTGCCACGCATGGGCGGGCGTATGCCTTGCCGGGGGGCGAGGCGCTGGCGTACCGCGAGATGATGGCGCGCACGCTGGCGGCGCTGAGTCCGCCGGCGAAACTGTGGGAAGTGCCGGTGCCGATGTTCAAGGTGGCGCTGTCGCTGGCACGCATGGCCGGAATGATGCGAGCACTTACCGACGATGCGGTCTCGCGCATGCGCGATGACCTGGTGTTCGATGCCTCGCCGGCACAGCGCGATTTCGGCTATGCGCCGCGTGCTTTCATCGTGGACGCGCGTGCTGTTGGGTCGTAGCGCGGAGCTTGCTCCGCTGCTCCTGGAGACGTCGCTGAGGTGCCCGCCTGGGCATCGGCCGGGCAAGCCCGGCGCGACGCTTCAGTATTTCCAGCCCATCTTCCGGTAGAACTTGCTGAGCACCCACACCGGCCCGATCAGCAGGTAGGTGAGGTCGGTGAGGAAGCTGGGCTTCTTGCCTTCGATCTTGTGGCCGACGAACTGCGCGATCCACGCGACCACGAACACGCCGAGCGCGAGGAAGAACAGGTTCTGCAGGCCCAGCAGGCTTTCCAGCCAGCGCGTCAGCCAGGCCATGGCGATGAAGATGGCCAGCATGCCGAAGCCCAGCGGGCGCGAGAGTTTGTAGTAGTACATCCACGCACCGAACATTGCCAACGCGGCCCACGCGCCGGACTTGATCCAGGTGCCGAATACAGGGATGCACCACAGCAGCGCCACCACGGTCCACAGGATCGCCGGCACGGCGAACACATGGATCAGCTGGTTGGTCTCGTTGACGTGGTCGCCGGAATAGCTGGCGAACCAGCGGTCCACTGGACGTTGCGCGGTCGCGTTCATTCATCCCTCCCGAAGATGGCAATGCGGCAGGGTATGGAGCATACCCCAGCCCGGCCGGGGTTGCCGGGCCGGTGGTCAGGTCCCGGGCGGTCAGTGCGCGGCGGCCTTCGAAAACAGCTGGATCACCGCCACGCCGGCCACGATCAGGCCCATGCCCAGCACGGCGGGCAGGTCCAGCGGCTGCTTGAGCACCACCCATCCGATCAACGCGATCAGCACGATGCCCGCGCCGGACCAGATCGCGTAGGCCACGCCTACCGGCACCGTCTTCAGCGTGAGCGACAGGAAGTAGAACGCGATGCCGTAACCCGCGGCGACCAGCAGTGAGGGACCGGGCCGGGTAAAGCCTTCGGAGGCTTTCAGTGCACTGGTGGCGATGACCTCGGCGGCGATGGCGAGGGCGAGGTAGACGTAGGCATTCATGTGCGTGCACCCAGGGAGGCGGGTGGCAAGCCTACTGCACGGGGCGCTGAACCCCGGCTTGCCCTGCATCGCCTGGATGCAGGGCGGGGAAGCCGGTCAGTCGACGAGGATGCCGGCCAGCTTCTGCAGCGCCTCGGCGTACTTGGCACGCGTGCGCTCGATGACCTCCGCCGGCAGCGACGGGCCGGGCGCGGTCTTGTTCCAGTCCAGCGTTTCCAGATAGTCGCGCACGAACTGCTTGTCGTAGCTGGGCGGGCTGGTGCCGACCGAGTACTGGTCGGCGGGCCAGTACCGCGAGGAGTCCGGCGTCAGCATCTCGTCCATGATGTACAGGCGGCCATCTTCGTCGGTGCCGAACTCGAACTTGGTATCGGCCAGCAGGATGCCGCGCTCGGCCGCGAAATCGGCCGCGAAGCGGTAGATGCGCAGGGTGGCATCGCGGACGCGCTCGGCCAGCTCCGCGCCCACGGTCTTCACCATGGCGTCGAAGTCGATGTTCTCGTCATGGTCGCCGACGGCAGCCTTGGTCGACGGGGTGAAGATGGGTTCGGCCAGCTTCTCGGCCTGGCGCAGGCCGTCGGGCAGTTCGATGCCGCTGACCTTGCCGGTGCGCTGGTAATCCTTCCAGCCGCTGCCGATCAGGTAGCCGCGCGCGATGGCTTCCACCGGCACCGGCTTGAGCTTCTTGGTCACCACCGCGCGTTTGGCGTACAGCGCCGCATCCACGCCGGCCGGGAGCACCGAGGCGACATCGATGCCGGTCAGGTGGTTCGGCATCAGGTGCGCGGTCTTGGCGAACCAGAAGTTGGAGATCTGGCAGAGCATCTCGCCCTTGCCGGGAATGGGGTCGGGCAGCACCACGTCGAACGCGGAGAGGCGGTCGGTGGCGACCATCAACAGACAGTCGCCGGCGGGCGCATCGGCAGGCAGGCGGTCGCGGGGCAGGTCGAACACGTCGCGGACCTTGCCGCGATGGCGCAGGGTGAGGCCGGGCAGATCGGATTGAAGCAACGTCGTGGGCACAAACACTCCTTGGGGAGTTCCGGAAACCAGCGAGGCGTACAGCGTCGTGGGGGCGTGCGGCAGGCCGTGCGCCCGTGCCCCGGGGTGGCCCTTCACCCGCTGCTGCGGGGCCAGGTACCGGACCGGGCCGCGTAGTGTACGGCGCTTGGGGGCCGTGTGTGCCGTAAAATGGCGCGATTGCCGGAGAAGGCGGGCCGAATGAAGCGCTGGTACGGAAAACTGCTGGGATTCGTGGCGGGTTGGCTGCTGATGCGCCATCCGTTGGGCGGCCTGGTGGGCTTGATCATCGGCCATGCGTTCGACGAGGACTGGTTCAAGCTCAGCCGCGACAACCCGTACCGCGTGCTCGGCCTGACCAGCGACGCGGACGATGCAGAGATCGACCAGGCCTACCGGCGACTCATCTCCCAGTACCACCCCGACAAGATGGCCGGCGCCGCGGAAGACCTGCGCCGCCAGGCCGAACAGAAGGCTGGCGAGATCAACGCCGCCTACGACCGCATCAAGACCCTGCGCAAGCGCAAGTGAGCCCCTCCATGTCGAACTGCATCATCGCCCCGTCCATCCTGTCCGCGAACTTCGCCCGCCTGGGCGAGGAAGTCGACAACGTGCTGAAGGCCGGCGCCGACTGGGTGCACTTCGACGTGATGGACAACCACTACGTACCCAACCTGACCATCGGGCCGATGGTGTGCAGCGCGCTGCGCAAGCATGGCGTCACCGCGCCTATCGACGTGCACCTGATGGTGGAGCCGGTGGATCGCATCATCCCCGACTTCGCCGAGGCCGGCGCCAGCATCATCAGCTTCCATCCGGAAGCCTCGAAGCACGTGCACCGCACGATCCAGCTGATCAAGTCGCTGGGCTGCAAGGCCGGTCTCGTGCTCAACCCCGGCACGCCGGTAGAGGTGCTGGACTGGGTGCTGCCGGAACTGGACCTGGTGCTGCTGATGTCGGTGAACCCGGGCTTCGGCGGCCAGGCTTTCATCCCGTCGGCGCTGGACAAGCTGCGCGCGGTGCGCGCGATGATCGACAAGACCGGCAAGGACATCCGCCTGGAGATCGACGGTGGCGTGAAGGCCGACAACATCGGCCAGATCGCGGCGGCGGGTGCGGATGCCTTCGTGGCCGGTTCGGCGATCTTCAATGCACCGGACTACAAGGACGTGATCGGCCGCATGCGCGCCGCGGTCGCCGACGCGCGCGGCGCCTGAAAAGCAGAAGGGCGATGGCCTTCGCCACCGCCCCGGAAGAATTGGAGGCTGATCCTGCCTCCGCCCGTCGTCCCTGCTATGGCCTTCCACGCTACGCATGATCTGTGACGGGCAGATGACGATGGCTGGGCTGTTGTAGGAGCGACGTGAGTCGCGACCGCAGATCATCAGTTCCAGGGCTCTCGGGTCGACAGGTTCACTGGCCGCCACAGCATGCGGTCGCGACTCACGTCGCTCCTACAGGGTGAGGCGCTATGCTCGGCGCTTCCCCCAAGGAACTCCCCATGACCGCACCCCGCTGGCGCCTGATCCTCAACGGGAAATCCGCTGGTGATGACGACCTGCGCGAGGCCGTGCGTTCGATGCGCGAAGAAGGCATCGCGCTCGACGTGCGGGTGACCTGGGAAGACGGCGATGCCGAGCGCTACGTCGACGAGGCCATCGCCGATGGCGTGGACACGGTCATCGCTGCGGGCGGCGATGGCACGCTGAGCGAAGTGTCCACCGCGCTGGCCTGTCGCGATGAAACGGCTGGAGTGCTGCCCTCGCTGGGGCTGGTGCCGCTGGGAACGGCCAATGATTTCGCCACCGCCGCCGGCATTCCCGATGCGCCCCTGGAAGCATTGCGTCTCGTGCAGGGCGCCAGGCCGGTTTCCATGGACCTGCTGCGCATCGAAGCGGAAGACGGCGGCCACTGGTGCGCCAATCTCGCCAGCGGTGGCTTCGGCACCGAGGTCACCGTGGAGACCGACGAAGGCCTCAAAAAAATGCTCGGCGGCCTGGCCTACCTGATCACCGGCATCGCCAGGCTGGGTCGCATCGAGCCGGTGCGCGCACGCGTGCGCGGTCCGGACTTCGACTGGCGCGGCGACTTCATCGCCCTTGGTGTCGGCAATGGGCGACAGGCAGGCGGCGGGCAAGCGCTCTGCCCCGATGCGCTGATCGATGACGGCGCACTGGACCTGACCATCGTCCCCGAGCTGTCGGGCGAAGTCGCCGCGACCGTCGGCGCCCTGTTGAAGGACGGGAAGCACGCCGCGCTGGACCGCGTCGCGACCCGCGCACGGCTGCCATGGGTCGAACTGGAGGCCGACCAGCCCCTGACCCTCAATCTCGATGGCGAGCCCGTCCTTTCGCGACGGTTCCGGATCGAATGCGTACCCGGCCGAGTCCGCATGCACCTGCCGGCGGACTGTCCGTTGCGCATGCAACCACCCGCATAGTGGCCCGCGGGTCCGCGCGTCGGGTAAAGTAGGGCGGTGTCCCATCCCGCGCTCCCGCTTTCCAAAGATTCCGCACGCCCTGGCTGGCGATGGTGGCCCGTAGCCGTCGCCCGTATCGCCACCGCGTCCCGGAAGGAAAGCCCGCTTGATCTCGCACGACCAGTTCCAGCAGTTCGCTGCTGAAGGTTTCAACCACATCCCCGTTGTCCGTGAAGTGCTGTCCGACTTGGACACGCCGCTTTCGGTCTACCTGAAACTCGCAGACGCGCCGCACACCTATCTCTTCGAGTCGGTGGAAGGCGGCGAACGTTTCGGTCGCTATTCCATCATCGGCCTGCCGGTGCGGCGCGTGGCAACGTTCCGAGGCCATACGCTGCAGATCCATGACCACGGCCGCCTGATCGAAACGCGTGTCGTGCAGGATCCTTTCGCTGAAGTCGAAGCGCTGCGAGCGGCCTATTCCGTACCGCGACTGGAAGGTCTGCCGGGCTTCACCGGGGGGCTGGTCGGCTGGTTCGGTTTCGAGTGCATCGGCTACATCGAACCGCGCCTGGCGAACGGCGGGAAGCCCGACGAACTCGACACGCCCGACATCCTGCTGATGCAGTCCGAAGAAGTCGCCGTCTTCGACAACCTCAAGGGCCGCCTGTACCTGATCGTGCATGCAGATCCACGCGTGGAGGGTGCGTGGGACAAGGCGCAGGCGCGCCTCGACGAACTGGTGGCCAAGCTGCGCCAGCCGGGTTCGTATCCCACGCCGATCACCCGCGACGTGCTGGATGAAAGCCACTTCGTTTCCGGCTTCACCCATGACGGCTTCATCGCCGCGGTGGAGAAATCCAAGGAATACATCCGCGCCGGCGACATCTTCCAGGTGGTGCTGAGCCAGCGCCTCAGCGTGCCGTTCAACGCACGCCCGGTGGATGTCTACCGCGCCTTGCGCGCGCTGAATCCGTCGCCGTACATGTACTTCCTCGATGTCGGCGACGTGCAGGTGGTGGGTTCCTCGCCGGAAATACTGGTGCGGCTGGAACAGGGCGAAGTCACCGTGCGCCCCATCGCCGGCACGCGCCCGCGCGGGAAAACGCACGACGAGGACCTCGCGCTGGAAGCCGAACTGCTGGCCGATCCGAAGGAGCGCGCCGAGCACCTGATGCTGATCGACCTGGGCCGCAACGACACCGGTCGCGTGTCGGAAGCCGGAACGGTGCAGGTAGGCGAGCAGTTCGTCATCGAACGCTACAGCCACGTCATGCACATCGTCAGCGAGGTGACCGGCAGGTTGTTGCCGGGCCTCAGCTACGCCGACGTGCTGCGCGCGACGTTCCCGGCCGGCACGGTCAGCGGCGCGCCGAAGATCCGCGCGCTGGAAGTGATCCGCGAGCTGGAGCCGATCAAGCGCAACGTCTACGCGGGCAGCATCGGTTACATCGGCTGGCACGGCGATGCCGACACCGCCATCGCCATCCGCACCGCCGTCATCAAGGACGGCCGCCTGCACGTGCAGGCGGGTGCCGGCATCGTCTACGACTCCGACCCCGAGAAAGAGTGGGACGAGACGATGAACAAGGGTCGCGCGCTGTTCCGCGCGGTGGCGGAAGCGGCGAAGGGGTTGTGACCGTGACGCCGGAAACCCCATCCGCATCCTCAGCGCGTTGTAGGAAGCGTCGCATCCCGACACCCCTACTACCACCCCATGAAGGCAGGCCATCCATGAAAGCCATCCATCGCGTGCTGCTTGCTGTCGTCGCATTGGCATCGGGCCATGTGCAGGCGCAGGTCAACGCACTCCCACCGACCCGACACATCCTGGTCTACGGCGATGCGCAGGCGCGTGCGATTCCGGACCGCTTCAAGATCGCCATCCAGTTCGAAGCAACGGACATCAACCCCGATACGGCCCGGCGCGCGGTGGAGCACCACGTGACCAGCACGCTGGCAAAACTCAAGGACGCCCATGTTCCTTCGGACGAGATCGTGGCGACGTCCTTGCAGATCGGACCCCGGCACCGCTACGACCAGAAGCTCCAGGAGCAGGTGTTCGTGGGTACGCAGGTGTCGCGCTCATTGACGGCCCGGTTCTCCCGGCAGGCCGACCTGGAGCGTTTCCTGGCGACTGTGGAAACCTCCCAGAGCTTGCGCATCTCCGACGTCACCACTGAGCTGAGCAGCGAGGCAGAACTACGCAGGGCGCTTCGGGACAAGACCATTGCGTCGGCGAAAACGAAGGCCGACGACATGGCGCGCGCCTATGGCGCACGCCTCGGTCCGGTATACAGCGTGTCGGACGTGGCGCCGCAGTTCGAGTACGGCATCCGCGAGGGCGAGTGGCCCGTCCGCTATGAATGGAGGAGTGGTGGGCTGGACCGCATCGAGGTCACCGGAAGCAGGCTCGAACGTGCCGGCGTCGACACTTCGTTGCAATCCGGTTACGTCACCTATACCGACAAGATCTACACCGTGTTCCTGCTGGCGGACTGACCCATGCTGTTGATGATCGACAACTACGACAGCTTCACCTACAACCTCGTGCAGTACCTGCAGTCGCTGGGTGCCGAGGTGAAGGTGGTGCGCAACGATGCGATGACGGTGGGCGAGATCGCGAAACTCGCGCCCGAGCGCATCGTCATTTCGCCCGGTCCCTGCACGCCGAACGAAGCCGGGGTCTCGCTGGAGATCATCGAGCGGCTGGGTGCGACCACGCCGATTCTCGGCGTCTGCCTGGGTCACCAGAGCATCGGCCAAGCCTATGGCGGCAACGTCATCCGCGCGGGCCGCATCATGCACGGCAAGACCTCGCGCATCCGCCACGAAGGCAAGGGCGTGTTCGCCGGCCTGCCGGATGCCTACGAGGCCACGCGCTATCACTCGCTGGTGGTGGAGCGCTCCAGCCTGCCCGCTGCGCTGGAAGTCACCGCCTGGACCGAGAACGAGGATGGCAGCATCGAGGAGATCATGGGCCTGCGCCACCGCGAGTACCCCGTGGAGGGTGTGCAGTTCCACCCCGAGTCGATCCTGACCGAGCACGGCCACGCCCTGCTGAAGAACTTCCTCGAACGATGACGTAGGGCGGGCCTCGGCCCGCCATCGCCATGCCGGTGGGCCAGGGCCCACCCTACGGAGCCGACATGCCACTGACACCTCAAGAAGCCCTTCAACGCACCATCGAGCATCGCGAGATATTCCATGACGAGATGGTCGACCTGATGCGGCAGATCATGCGCGGTGATGTCTCGCCGACCATGACCGCTGCCATCCTGACCGGCCTGCGCGTGAAGAAGGAAACCGTCGGCGAGATCGCCGGTGCGGCCACCGTGATGCGCGAGTTCTCGCGTACCGTGGATGTCGCTGACCGGACGCATCTTGTCGACATCGTCGGTACCGGCGGCGACGGTTCCCACACCTTCAACATCTCAACCTGCTCGATGTTCGTCGCGGCTGCGGCCGGTGCGCGCATCGCCAAGCACGGCAACCGCAGCGTGTCGTCGAAGTCGGGCAGTGCCGACGTACTGGAAGCCCTGGGCGTCAACATTGAACTGCAGCCGGAGCAGGTAGCGCAGTCCATCGCGCAGGCCGGCATCGGCTTCATGTTCGCGCCTGTCCATCATCCCGCGATGAAAGTCGTTGCGCCGGTGCGCCGCGAAATGGGCGTGCGCACCATCTTCAACATCCTCGGCCCGCTGACCAATCCTGCCGGTGCACCCAGCATCCTGATGGGGGTGTTCCATCCCGACCTGGTTGGCATCCAGGCGCGCGTGCTGCAGGAACTGGGGGCCGAACGTGCACTGGTGGTCTGGGGTCGCGACGGCATGGATGAACTCTCGCTGGGCGCAGGCACGCTGGTCGGCGAGCTGCGCGACGGCGAAGTGCGCGAATACGAACTGCACCCTGAAGACTTCGGCATCGCGATGGCGGCCAGCCGCAACCTGCGCGTGGCCGACGCCGCGGAATCGAAGGCGATGCTGCTGGGCGTGCTGGACAACAAGCCTGGTCCCGCCCGCGAGATCGTGGTGCTGAATGCCGGTGCGGCCCTGTACGTGGCTGGTGTAGCGGCGAGCATCGAGGACGGCATCGCCCGTTCACGCGATGCGATCGCCAGCGGCAAGGCACTGGAGCGCCTGCAGCAGTTCGTCGCGACCACGCAGGCCCTGGGCCTGCCCCACAGGGAGGCATGAGATGGCCGCCAGCGGATTCGCCAGCCTGCCCAAACCGCCGTATTACGCGGTGATCTTTTCTTCGCTGCGCAACGGTCAGGATGATGCCGGCTACGGTGCCATGGCCGAGCGCATGGTCGAGTTGGCGCAGCAGCAGCCAGGCTTCCTCGGCATGGAGTCCACGCGCGGAGCCGATGGCTTCGGCATCACGGTGGCCTACTGGGAAAGCGAAGCCGCCATCCGCGCCTGGCGGCAGCACGCCGAGCACACGGCAGCGCGCGAGCAGGGACGGCGCGACTGGTACGACCACTTCGAGCTGCGCGTGGCCAAGGTTGAGCGAGCGTATGGGTGGGATCGGGCAGAAGGGGTGTAGGAGGGGCTTCAGCCCGCGCCGCGACAGCCTTTCCTCCCCCTAGATGCCGAACGCGCCGCAGCGCGACCGTATGGGGAGCGGTCGGCTGCCGTGCGGCTGTCGTCGTAGTGAATCCGGTAGGAGCTGAAGCCCCTCCTACAGGACGCGGCATGGATGCGACAATGCAGCTTGCCGTGCGCTGGCACGGGACCGGACCAGAAAATCAATGAGCGACATCCTCACCACCATCCTCGCCCGCAAGGCGGACGAGATCGCCGAGCGCAGCGCCCGCGTGCCGCTGGCGGACCTGCGCGCGCGCGCGGGCGATGCACCGCCGACGCGCGGCTTCGCCGACGCGCTGAACGCGATGATCGCGCAGGGCGATCCGGCGGTGATCGCCGAGGTGAAGAAAGCCAGCCCGTCCAAGGGCGTGATCCGACCGGACTTCCGCCCGGCCGACATTGCGGTCAGTTACGAGTTCGGCGGTGCGGCCTGCCTGTCGGTGTTGACGGACGT
The DNA here is from genome assembly GCF_014852005.1 of Pseudoxanthomonas sp. PXM03. Lineage (GTDB taxonomy): Bacteria > Pseudomonadota > Gammaproteobacteria > Xanthomonadales > Xanthomonadaceae > Pseudoxanthomonas_A. The sequence continues at coordinate 646,157 of NZ_JACVAU010000001.1, forward strand.
GGATTTCTTCCAGGGCGCCGACGACTACCTGAAGCAGGCGCGCGAGGCGTGCACGCTGCCCGTGCTGCGCAAGGACTTCACTGTCGACCCCTACCAGGTGTACGAAGCGCGCGTACTGGGCGCTGACTGCATCCTGCTGATCGTCGCAGCGCTCGACGACGCACAACTGGTCGAGCTGTCCGGGCTGGCGATGCAGCTGGGCATGGACGTGCTGGTGGAAGTGCACGACATCGACGAACTCGAGCGCGCCCTGCAGGTGCCGGTGCCACTGGTCGGCATCAACAACCGCAACCTGCGAACCTTCGACGTGTCGCTGGAGACCACGCTGGCGATGAAGGACGCAGTGCCCAGGGACCGCCTGCTGGTGACCGAGAGCGGCATCCTGGTGCCGGACGATGTGGCGACCATGCGCGCCGCCGGCGTTAACGCGTTCCTGGTCGGCGAGACCTTCATGCGCGCCGAGGAGCCGGGCGAGGCGCTGCGTCAGCTATTCTTCGCCGCATGAGCGACACGTCCTATCCGACGCCACGCCCGGACGCTCCGGTCGTCGTTTTCGATTTCGATCACACGCTGTACGACGGCGACTCTGGCGGACACCTGGTCAGGTGGCTGATCCAGCGTAATCCGCTGCGCGTGCTGGTGGCATTGGCGGCCACCGTGGTGCTGGGCCCGATGGTGGCGTTCCTGCCCACGCGGCGGCGCGGGATTTCCGGCTACATCTGGATCGGCACGTTCGGTCTGCACGGTCGCCGCAGCTTCGACGCATTGATAGACAAATACGTCGCCACCCATCAGCAGGAGGTCCAGCAGCGCCTGTTGCCGATTGCGCTCGAGGTGTTCCGCGAACACCGCGCCAGTGGCGACAGCGTCGTCGTCGCCACCGGTGCGCCGCCCGAACTAGCACGCGCCATCCTGAGCTTCGTCGCACACGAGGACGTGCCCGTCATCGGCACGGCCGTTGGTCCGCGCTTCGGGGCGGTAGTGGCCACGCGCCACTGCCACAATGAAGAGAAGATGCGCATGTTGCGCGAGCGCGGGTATGGCGAAGTTGCCGTCGCGTATTCGGACAGCAGCGCCGACCTGCCCTTGCTGAAGGCGGCGCGCGCACCCGTGGTAGTCAATCCGAAGCCTGCGCGCGTGGAGATGTTCCGCCGCGTGTTGCCGCCAGGGACACCCATCCTCAACTGGGGTTGCAAGGACCGCGGCGGCGCCGGCGCGACCTGACCGGCACTTGCCGGGTCAGATCCGTTCGGGTGCCTTCCAGTCCTTGATCAGGTCAGCGAACTCGATCTCGGCGAAATCCTGGTATTCGCCCGCATCGTAGAAGCGGCCGTAGCAGTTCTTGCAACTCTCGAACCAGATATGCGGTTGCTGCGGATCCACCATCCGGATCAGGTCGCGGTTGCCGATACAGACTGGGCACTTGATGCGGTCGACCTTGTTGCATTCCTCACCCTGCACGGGGTCGCCTGTGTCGATCTCCTCGGCGCGGTGCTTGAGCGTCTCGTGCGCCATCATTTCGAACCAGAGTCCCCTGCAGCGGGTGCAGCGGTGCGCGCTGGCTTCGGGTTCGACGATGAGTTCCATCGTGCCTTGGCATTTGGGGCATTGCATGGCGGGGTCTCGTGAGGGCCGGGTCGCCGGATTCTACCGCGGACGCCCGCCGTTGCCAGCGATGGGAGGCCCTAGAGCCGTAGGGGCTCGACGTCGACCTTCGGCATCAGCCGCTTGGTGAAATAGCTGTCCTGGTAGTAGCGGACCTTGCGGCACAGGATCGGGTGGGCAAGGCCTTCGTAGAGCACGATCTCCTTCTCCGGTCCCATCGCCTTGAGCTCCTGCGGCAGCATCAGCGCACGTTTCTCCAGCACTTCGTTGTCGGATACGTTGCGCCCCTGGCCATGCGAGCGCGTGCGAGCGCGCCGCCGGATGGTGGTATAGCCGAGCATCTCCGAGTAGTCGTTCGCGTCCTGCTGTTCGCGCGGCGCATAGATGATCTGCAGCGCGTGATTGGTGATGATGGTGCGTGAGACCTCTTTGCCGTAGACGGCATCCAGCTGCGCCATCGACTGGATGATCGGCAGCAGGCGCAGGTTGTAGCCCGCCATGTACGCGACGGCCTTGGCGATGATGTCGACCCGCCCGATCGCGGTGAACTCATCCATCAGCAGCAGACACTGATGCTTGAGCGATGCATCGTTCTGCGGCAGCACCTTCGTGTTGACGTTGATCAGCTGGCTGAAGAACAGGTTCACGATGAGCCGGCTCTCCGCCAGCTTGTTGGGCTGGATGCCGACATAGATCGTCATCCGGCGCCTGCGCACGTCGTCGAGACGGAAATCATCGGCGCTGGTGGCGGCATCTAGCACCGGGTTCAGCCAAGGATTCAGTGGCTCGCGGAACGAGCCGATGATGGACGCGAAGGTGACGTCGGCCTGGGACAGCAGGCCTGCGAACGCGGTCTGGGCGTGACTGCTGAGGAAGGGCGCCTGCACCAGTTTCTGCAGGTAGGGCTTGAGTTCGCCGCCGTCACCCGACGCGACGCGCAGCACCGCGCCCAGCGTCGGCTTCTCCGCGCTGCGATCCTGCTCGTATCGCTCGAACAGGTACAGCGAGAAGGCAAGGAATGCGTTGCGCGCCTGGCTGACCCAGAACTTGTCCTTGTCGTCGGCATCGGGATAGAGCATCGCCGCGATGCTCTGCAGGTCCGACACCCGGAACGCGGGATCCGGCGAGACATAGGTCATCGGATTCCAGCGATGCGTGCGCCTGTCCTCCGCGAACGGATTGAACAGATACACCTCATGACCAATCGACTTTCGCCAGCCGGAAGTGAGGTCGAAGTTCTCCTGCTTGATGTCCAGCACCACTGCCGATTCGCGGTAGTCCAGCAGGTTGGGGATCACCACGCCGACACCCTTGCCCGAACGCGTGGGGGCCGCGAGGATCACAAACTGCTGTCCCGGAAGCCTCAGCAGCTTGCCGTTCAACTGGCCGACGACGATGCCATCATCCCGGCTCCCCAGGAATCCTTTTCTCGCCACGTCGACCATGCCGGCGAAGCGTGCGCGGCCATGCAGGTTGCGATGGCTGCGCAGCTTGAACAGCATCACCACCAGCGCTGCCCATGCCAGCAGCATCAATCCACCGGCGATGCCGCCCGCTGCCTTGATTCGCCATGCATAAGGCTGCACGCGCGGGTGTTCGAGATGCTTCAGATAATCGAAATAGGTGCCGAAGCGGAGCAGGTCACCGTCCATGCCGAGGAACAGCAGCGCCAGGTAGCCGGAAAGATAGATCGCCGCCGTGGTGGCCAGTAACGCCAGGACCAGTGCGGTCAGAACGCGAACGTTGCCCAAACATCCCCCTTTTGAAGCGCGTCAGAACAGTCGGACGCAATCACATGTTTTCTCGGCGAGCCTCAGTGGCCGGCGCCTGTACGGTTGTCGTCCTCGCGGCGTGCCGCAGTGTCGATCAGTACGTACTGATCGTTCTTCCCCCAGCGTGGCAGCCCTTCCTGAAGCTTCAGACAGGGCGTGCCGCCGCACGACGTGATGGTCACCTGCTGCAGCGCTTCAAGGACCTCGGCATCCACATGTGCGCGCTTGGCCCGCTCGATGTTGTGCCAGGCGGCATAGCCGGTACCGGCTACCAGAAGAAGGCAGCCAGTCGACAGGACGCCCAACGATTTCCATCCCAGGAATCGCGCGCGCTGTGACAATGCCATCTGCTCACGCTGGAGATGGTCGGCGACCTGTTTCAGGCGGGTGGCGGTGTCGCCGATATCCTGCGTGGCGCGTGGAATCTCCTGCGCCAAGGCGTCGCGGACCGCGATGCGCGCCTGCTCCGACATCTCGCGCTTGCCTTCCTCGATGGTCTTCCTCACGACGATGGCGGAACCCTGCAGCTCCTGCGCGGAGGCTTGCTGCGCGGCGGCGGCCTTTTCGCATTGTTGCGTGAGGTGCGCGGCCAGCAGTGCCGAGTTAACAACGAACTCTTCCATCTTCGACGGTTCCATATCGCTCCCTGCATCCGCGTCGTATATCGCGCTGCGCAAGAATTACGCGATACGCACCCGTGTTTCAAGCGGGGTGCTGGTGCTTCCCTTCTTGCGGTAGATGTCCATGCAGGGCGTGGTTGTAAATGTGAAAGTCGCATTCGTTCATCGCGGTGAAGAACCATTTCACGTGAGTATGTGACGTGGTTTCGTCTTTAACGTTGATCTTCACATTCATGATTGAAGAAATCTTTCCTGCTTCATTTTCCGGCAATAAACAGCTTGTTTTATGAGGTTTCCGCATTTCGACAGGCGGCACTTGGCGAATGCTGTAAACAGATTTACTTCCAATGTGGGTTGACGACACAAAACCGCGTGGATATGTTCGGCTCGACTGTCGTGATGCAGTACCGGATCTGATGTGCAACGCGTATTAACGCTTGCATGAAGACCAAAGGAGCGGGAAAGCATGGATGCCATTACAGGGGGTAATGCACGGGCGCATGTTCCGTGCACGGCGGCGACCGCGGAATATCTGCGGCCCCGGGCGCGTTGTGGCGCGCTTTGCCACCCGGAAACAATCATCAGTGCCGTGACGCACTCCCGTGGGAGCGCGCATCGGGTGTGTGTTGCCGACGATTGCAGGATGGTGGATGCGTGAGCCGGAACGTCGTTATTCGCGGTGTGATGTTGTCGTTGATGGTGATGGTGCCGCTGGCGGTGGCCGGATGCGCCGCGCCCAGGGCCGCAGATGTCGGTGGCCGGTGGAGGCCCGTCAATCGGTTCGCAGAAGCGCCGCAGGCCATTCCACTGCAGCAGGGTTACGTTTACCAGGCGTCGCCTGTCGACGGCACACTGAAGAACATGCTCGGTCGCTGGGCGAAGGATGCACGCCTGTCGCTGGCGTACTTGCATCCGAACGACTACACCCTGCATGCGCCGGTGGCGCAGATCAGCACGGGCAGTCTCGAGGATGCGGCGGCCCAGTTATCGGCAGCCTACGCGTCGCAGGGCGTCCGGGTGGTGGTCGAGCGCCCGCGGATCATCGTCAGCCAGGCCTCGCAGGCCGACACCGATTCCGCGCCCGCCGCGGCGATGGGCGAGTAGGGGTATCGGGCCGCGCATGTTCTCAAGAAAGAAAACATCGTCCCCTGACATCGACCGCGCTGTGGCGCAGGGCGTCAGTTTCGAGCTGACCCTCGCGGAGCGTGCACGCAAGAGCGAGCGTCGCGCATGGCTCGTGGCGTGGTCGGCCATCGTGATGTCGCTGATCCTGGCGGGCGGTTACTTCCTGTTCCTGCCGCTCAAGGAGAAGGTGCCGTACCTGGTGATGGCCGACCCGTACACCGGTACCGCCAGCGTGGCGCGGCTGTCGGGCAATTTCCAGGATCGTGATGTCACCACCGAGGAAGCGATCAACAAGAGCAACGTGGCGCAGTTCGTCCTCGCCCGCGAATCCTACGATTCCGGCCTGATCGGCCAGCGCAACTGGCGCACGACCCTGTCGATGGCGGGACCTGCCGTCTCGCCTGCCTACATCGCGCTGCATTCGGAGAGCAACCCCGAACGGCCGTTCCGCTTGTATGGCGCGTCCAGTTCCGTGCGCGCCCGGATCCTCAGTATCGTCCTGATCGGCGGCGGCGCAGGCACTCGGCCCACCGGTGCGACGGTGCGCTTCCAGCGCAGCCTGTACGACAAGGGGCGCGGCCAGGTACAGCCGCTGGACAGCCGGATTGCGACGCTGGAGTTCACCTACAACCCCGATCTCCGTTTGAGCGAAGAGGACCGCCTGCTGAATCCACTGGGATTCCGCGTCACCAACTATCGCGTGGATGACGATTTCGCTGCCGCCAACGTGCCGGAGCGGGAGTTCCCAGCACCGCCTGCCGTGCCGGTTCCACCCGCGCAGCCAGTGGCATCACCGGCCGCGGAGCCTGCCGCCGCCGCGCTCGACGGAGCCGTTGCCCCCGCCAACGAGAACGACGTATCGACGGCGCCGCAGCCCGCGGAGCAGTCGGAAACCCAGACTGGACCCGGAGTGCCCCAACGATGAGGTGGAAGGACGCGCTGCGTTTGGCTGTCATTGGCCTGCTGCTCACGACATGGCCGGCGATGGCGCAGGTGATCGAGGAGTACATCTACGCGCCGGACAAGGTGTATCCGGTGCGCACGGGTCTCGGCATCACGACCCAGATCGAACTCTCTCCGCATGAGGAGATCCTGGACTTCAGCACCGGTTTCAGCGGGGGCTGGGACATCAGCCGGCGCGGCAACGTGTTCTACCTGAAGCCGAAGAATGTCGACGTGGATACCAACCTGCTGGTGCGTACGGCGGCCCACGCCTACATCTTCGAACTCAGGGTGGTGGCCACCGATTGGCGCGTGCTGGACCAGGCACGGGCGGCGGGCGTGCAGTACCGCATCAAGTTCGCCTATCCCGGCGACACCAGCTTTGCCGGTACGGTCAACAAGCCTCAGGACGTCGCATCCGAGCTCAACACCGATGTCGAGCCGGGTCGCGCCTATCACTTCAACTACGACTACGCCCAGCGCAAGCGCGGGCCCACATGGCTCGTGCCGACGACGGTCTATGACGATCGCCGTTTCACCTACATCAGGATGGGGGACCGGACGCGTTTCCCCAGCGGCAATTTCCCGGTGGTGTTCGCGCGGGACAGCGAGGAGGGCGAAGAGTTCGTCGTCAACTCCACGGTGCAGGAAGACACCATCGTCGTGCATGGCACGTACCCCTACTTGGTCATCCGCCACGGCGACAACGTGGTGGGCCTGCGCAGGAGCCCGGAACGATGAACCAGACACCGCACGACCATCCGGACACGGGCCCTGAACGCGCGGCGCCGCAGAATCCCTATCAGACCGCGCGTCCTGCAGCAGACCCCGACCTGGATGCAAACGCACCCTACCTGCGCTCCGCTGACGTGCAGCGGCTCAACCGCAAGGCGTTGCTGTTCCTGGCCGGCATCATCGTGCTGCTGCTGCTCGTGGTGTTCTGGATTTTCAGTGGCGGGCTGTCCTCGAAGGAGAGTGAAGCGCTGCAACCCAAGGGTGAGCAGGTGGTGATTCCCGCCGCGCCACGCGACCTGCCCGAGTTGCCACCCGAGGCTGCGCCGGTGCCGGTCGAGCCTGACCTGCCACCGCTGCCGGTGGTGGAGGATACGACGTCTTCGACGGGGCCGATGATGGCCATGCCGTCCGGCATGCCCGGGAGCCAGGAGCCGTCGTTGCGCGAACGCCGCATGCTCGACATGGCCAGCACGTTCGGAGGCGGCGGCAACCCCGACGCTGTCGCGGGTGCCGGCGAGCAGGATGCTGGCATGGCGCAGTACGCGGCGCTGATGGGTCAGGCGCCTGCCGCGCCGCGCGAGCCGCCCGACGGCATGACCAGCGCCAAGCCGCTCTACAACCCCAACACCCTGCTGATCCGCGGCACGTACATCCGCTGCGTGCTCGAATCGCGCGTCATCACCGACGTCCCGGGCTACACATCCTGCGTGGTGACCGAGCCGGTGTACTCCGTCAACGGCAAGCGCCTGCTGCTGCCGCGTGGCTCGAAGGTGATGGGCAGTTACAACTCCGATGCCATCATCGGCGAGCGCGCGGCGATCGTGTGGGACCGCATTACCACGCCCACGGGCATGGACGTCAACATGCGCAGCCCGGGTACCGACATGCTGGGCGCGGCCGGAAATCCCGGCCACTATTCCGCGCACTGGGCGCAGCGCATCTCTTCCGCGCTGCTGATCAGCATGCTGAGCGATGCCTTCAAGTACGCCGGCGCCAAGCATGGTCCCCAGGAAACCTCGATCGTCAACGGCGCCGTCGTCCAGAATCCCTACGAGAGCAATACCGCCAGGACCATGGAGCGACTGGCCAACATGGCGCTGGACCGCAACATGGCGCGCCCGCCGACGGTGACGATCAACCAGGGCACCATCGTCAATGTCTACGTCGCCCGCGATGTCGACTTCTCTGCGGTGATGCGCTGACAGGCGGCACGATGGACACGCAGAACGAACCTCTCGCCCGCGTTTCGAACGAGTTCCTGGACTACCAGTACCAGGTGCTCGGGATCGGCGAGCACATGCATTCCTCGGATGTCACCGAGATCTGCATCAATCGCCCGGGGGAGCTCTACCTCGAAACGGCGCGTGCGGGCTGGCTGAAGGCCGACGTGCCGACGTTGACGTTCGAGCGGGCGCGACAGTTCTGTACGTCTGTGGTCAACGAGAGCAACACGGGCCAGCGCATCACGGACATCGATCCGATGGTGTCGCTGACCTTCCCGACCGGCCAGCGCGCCCAGTTCGTGATTCCGCCCGCCTGTGATGCCGGCAAGGTGTCGATCACCATCCGCTTGCCGGCGAAGTTCAGCAAGACCCTGGAGCAGTACGAGCAGGATGGTTTCTTCGACGAGATCCTCGAGCAGCAGCAGGCGCTCGGTGACCATGACCAGGAACTGCTGGAACTGCGCCGCAGCCGGAACTACGCGGAGTTCTTCCGGAAAGCGGTGCACTACCACAAGAACATCGTGGTGGCCGGCGCGACCGGCAGCGGCAAGACGACCTTCATGAAGTCGCTGGTGAACCACATCCCCGACCAGGAACGGCTGGTGACGATCGAAGATGCGCGCGAGCTGTTCATCCGCCAGCCGAACGTGGTGCATCTCCTCTATTCCAAGGGCGGCCAGAGCGCCAGCAATGTCACCGCCAAGAACTGCATGGAAGCCTGCCTGCGCATGAAGCCGGATCGCATCATCCTGGCGGAGTTACGCGGCGACGAGTCGTTCTACTTCATCCGCAATTGCGCCTCGGGCCACCCCGGTTCCATCACCAGCTGCCACGCGGGCAGCACGGCGCAGACGTGGGACCAGCTGGCGCTGATGGTGAAAGCGTCTTCCGAAGGTGCCGGCCTGGAGTTCGACGTGATCAAGCGCCTGCTGAAGATGACGATCGACATCGTCGTGCACATCAAGGCCCACGCCGGGCGCCGCTACATCACCGGCATCGATTTTGATCCCGCCCGCGCGCTGTCCTGACTGGAGCCCTGCATGAAGCCTAGGTGCCTGAACCCGCTGATGTCCGTATTGGAGCCGCCCATGCGAGGAAAATGGCAAGCGTCGTCGCAAGGAGGCGCGGGCTGTGTCCGGCGATGCGGTGGCCATGTCTGCATACAGGATGGAGGGTGAGGCGATGTTGCCTGGCATGGAGCTGATGGGATGCACCGACCTGGCGGTCCCCGCCACGGTCATGCAGCATGTGGTGAAGGTCGAATCTTCCTTCAATCGCTACGCCATCGGCGTAGTGGGCGGGCGGCTGGCGCGGCAGCCACGCAATCTCCCGGAAGCGTTGTCGACTGCCCGCATGCTGGAGGACCGGGGCTACAACTTCTCCCTCGGGCTGGCACAGGTCAACCGCTACAACCTGGCGCGGCAGGGCCTGGACAGCTACGAAAAAGCGTTCGACGTCTGTCCCAACCTGCAGGCGGGCTCGCGCATCCTGGCGGAGTGCTACTCCCGTTCCAGGAAGGACTGGGGCAAGGCGTTCAGCTGCTACTACTCCGGCAACTTCACCACCGGCTATCGGCACGGATACGTACAGAAAGTGTTCGCGTCCTGGCAACGCCAGGCTGGCGACGATGCCGCGCCCGCCATCCCGGTGATAGACCGCGGGACCACGGCGCAGCGCAGCACTGCCCCGCGTGCGCGCGCAGCGAGCGTGCCGTCGTCCCGCGTGGCGCGCCGCATCGAGGAGGCACGATCCGATCGGAGCGCCATGCCCGCTCCCGCCATGTCCGTGGCGAGCGCGCCCATGCCACTGCCCGCAGCCGCGCCCGCATCCACCACCCACGTTGCGCCCGCGGTCGCGCAGCCGATGGCCGACGCACCCGTGCTGGTGCAGGCCTATCACCAGAACACAGCCGCGACGCCATCGGCGCCGCAGGTCGTGCAGACATCCGGGAGGGACGACGCTTTCGTCTTCTAGCAGTACCCGCCAAGGATGGCTTAACGGCACTCGAAAGTGCCACCCACCATTGCAACCACCATTTGGGGTCGACTATGAACAACATGCACGCCACTCAAGCCAAGCAGGCATCCACCGCCTTGATCGTGATGATCGTCGCGGCCATCGCGCTGGCATATCCCGAACTCGCGCTTGCCCAGGACGTTACGGGCGCGCAGGGGCGCGTCACCAGCTTCTTCACCAACATCAACTCCCTGTTGAACGTGGCGTCCATCGCCATCGTCACCATCGCCGTGATCTTCGCGGGCTATCAGATCGCGTTCAACCACAAGCGCGTCGGTGATGTGGCGCCGGTGCTGATCGGCGGGTTCCTGATCGGTGCAGCTGCGCAGATCGCGAAAATGCTGCTGCCGGACGACGTCACCTCCACGGCGATGGCCGTCGGTCAGATGCTGACGCAGTATGCATAAGAACGTGCTGTTCAGGGGCTGCACACGCCCGCCCATGTTCATGGGGGTTCCCTACGTGCCCTTCACGATCGGGGCGGGCGGCTGCCTGCTGCTCACGTTCTACTTCAACATGTTCTTCCTGGCCCTGCTGCCGGTGGTCATCTTCATCATGCGGCAGATGGCGCGCCGCGACGAGATGATCTTCCGGCTGCTGGGGCTGCGGTGGCAGTTCCGGACCAAGGTCCGGAACCTACGCCATCACGAAGGCATGTGGGTGTTCACGCCCAACGCGTACCGCACGCGTTTCGACGAATCGATTCCGGACTGACTCATGCTCGCGCCCGACCTGTCCATCGCCGAGTTCATCCCACTGTCCGCCCACGTGTCGCCGCACGTGGTCAAGACCACGGGGGGCGATTTCCTGCTGACCTGGCGGCTGGACGGGCTGCCCTTCGTCGGGCGCGAGGAATGGGAACTGGAGCATCGCCACAACACGTTCAACCGAATGCTGCAGACGTTGCGCGCACCGGACTTCGTCAATGTTGCGTTCTGGGTGCACGACCTGCGACGGCGCGGGCGGATCCGCTCGGGCGCGCGCTTTGGGCAGGCGTTCAACCAGGCGCTGTCCGATGGCTACTTCGACGGGCTGTCTTCGCAGAAGATCATGCAGAACGAGCTGTACCTCACGATGATCTACCGGCCCATCGTGATGGGCAAGAAATTCGTCGAGAAGTCCGCGAACGTCCCGCGCCTGCAGGCTGAGCAGGAGCAGTCCGTGTCGAAGCTGATGGAGCTGGCCGGCAACGTGGAAGCTGTCCTGAAGGACTACGCGCCAATGCGGCTGGGCATGTACGAGTCCGACGCGGGCGGCGTGTTCTCCGAGACGCTGGAATTCTTCGGCTTCTTGCTCAACCGCATCTCGGAGCCCGTGCCGGTGCTGCGGGCGCCACTCTACGACTACCTCGCCGTCAGCCGGCACATGTTCTCGTCCAAGACCGGCGACTTCGTGGTCAGCACACCGGACGGACAGAACCATTTCGGCGCGATCCTGAACATCAAGGAATACACCGACGGCACCTGGCCCGGCATCCTCAACGGCCTGAAATATCTCGACTTCGAGTACGTCATCACCCATTCGTTCAGCCCCATGGGGCGTCAGGACGCATTGAAGGTCTTGGACCGCACCAAGGGGATGATGATCTCGTCCGGGGACAAGGCGGTCAGCCAGATCGCGGAACTGGATGGCGCGATGGATCAGGTCGCGTCCGGCAACTTCGTGTTGGGCGAATACCACTTCATCATGACCTTGTATGCGGAGGACCAGTCCCGCCTTTCGCAGAACGTCGCGGTGGCCCGGGCGGAGCTGTCCAACGCCGGTTTCGTTTCCACCAAAGAGGACCTGGCGGTGTGTTCGTCCTTCTACTCGCAGCTGCCTGGCAACTGGCGCTACCGGACGCGGTTGGCGAACGTCAGTTCGTTGAACTTCCTGGGGCTGTCGCCGTTGCACAACTTCGCCACCGGAAAGCGGGACAACAATCCCTGGGGCGAATGCGTCACCGTACTGCAGACCACCAACGGCCAGCCCTACTATTTCAACTTCCACGCCACCCATCCCGCCGAGAACTCGCTGGGCGAGAAGGCCATCGCCAACACCATGGTCATCGGCAAGTCGGGTACCGGCAAGACGGCACTGATCAACTTCCTGCTCAGCCAGGTGCAGAAGTTCGACCCGGTGCCGACCATCTTCTTCTTCGACAAGGACCGCGGCGCCGAGATCTTCGTGCGCGCCTGTGGTGGCAACTATCTGGCGCTGGAGAATGGCCAGCCGACCGGCTTCAATCCGTTCCAGTGCGAACGCACGGATGCCAACGTGCAGTTCCTGGCGGGATTGATCAAGGTGCTGGCGGGCAAGACGCACTACACCGCCCGCGAGGACGAGGATGTCTTCCGCGCGGTAGAGGCCATGCTCGACATGCCGTTCCACCTGCGCTCGATGACCAATTTCCAGAAGAGCCTGCCCAACATGGGCGACGACGGTCTCTACGCGCGGCTGCGCAAATGGACGGCCGGGAATGCGCTGGGCTGGGTCTTCGACAATCCCATGGACACCATCGACCTTGGCCGGGCCAGTATCATCGGTTTCGATTACACCGATGTCATCGAGAATGCCGAGATACGCGTACCGGTGATCAACTACCTGCTCCATCGCCTGGAGGAACTGATCGACGGGCGCCCGCTCATCTACGTGATGGATGAGTTCTGGAAGATCCTCGACGGCGGCGGCGCGCTCAAGGACTTCGCCAAGAACAAGCAGAAGACGATCCGCAAGCAGAATGGCCTGGGCATCTTCGCCACCCAGAGCCCGGAGGATGCGCTGGCGAGCGACATTTCAGCCGCGCTGATCGAGCAGACCGCCACGCTGATCCTGTTGCCGAACCCGAATGCCTCCCGCGATGACTACATTGAGGGGCTGAAGCTGACCGATGCCGAGTTCCAGGTGATCAAGAGCCTGGACGAGCGCTCGCGCTGCTTCCTCGTCAAGCAGGGGCACGCATCAACGGTCTGCCAGCTCAACCTGCGCGGAATGGATGACGCACTGGCAGTGATCTCGGCCAGCACCGACAACATCGAGATCATGCACCGCATCGTCGACGAAGAAGCGCAGAGCCTGGAGATCGACAAGGCCGACTTACTGCCGGAACAGTGGTTGCCGCGGTTCCAGCAGGAGCGGAAAGGCTCGCGAAGCCGCCGGGAAACGCCGGTCGCTGCTTCCTCTACCGGCCGAGAAGGCCATCCCGACAGCCCGCGCCCCACGCGGCCCACCCACTCCAGCCTCCAACGCTGAGCGAAAAGCAGAGGGCTCCATCATGAACAAGTCGACATCACACGGTTATGCCGTCCATATCGCCCTGATCCTCCTTGCGGTGGGGCTGGGCGCTGCGGAGAACGCGCAGGCGCAATGGCGCGTCATCGACAATGCGGCCAATACCAAGCTGCAGGACATGAACGGTCGCATCGGAACCACCAGTGCAACGGGCAACGGCAACGGCACGGTGAACGGCAACCTGCGCGAGCTTTACCAGCAGCAGGTGTTCGAGTCGTTCAATGGCAACAACGAGGACAGCAAGGCGGCGCCGGAGCCCGAGGAGAAACTCCAGCACGCCCGGCCAACACTGAGCGGTGCAAGCGTGAATGCCGACACCCGATGCCCGCAGCCTAGTGGGGGTGGCGCCGCGCAGCAGCAGTGGCAGTTGTGCCGGGAGATCGTCAATACGGAGCTGGCCAAGTACAACTACTCTCTGAAAATGTACGAGGTGACGACCCAGCGCCAGCGCTACCTGGACGAGCTCAAGCGCCAGCGTTCCGGCATACGTAGTCATGAAGTGGGCAAGCTGCAGGACAACACGAATCGTATTCTCTTGCTGATGTCTCAGATGGAAATCGATCGCCAGCAGCAGCAGACCTACATGGATGCCTATGTCGCACGTATTGCCTACCTTCAGGAAGCCAGCAAGACGATTGCGCAGCAGGCGCTTGAAGGGACGCGTAGTTCGACCGGCGGAATCGGTGGCGGGCTGGGCAGCATCATAGGCGGCGTCGCCGGCGCGGGCGCGCTGAAGCTCGCACTGGATGCTGCCCAGTCGCGCCGGCGTAATTGATTCCGCGCGGAAAAGGCGTGATGAAGGGGGGCGTCATCAGGACGCGAAGGAACGAGCATGGTGGGTACAGATTCACTTGATAACGGTCTGGCGGTCCTGTTGCGCGGCATAGGCGCGCAACTGGAGGCCGTGGAGCGTTGGGCGTTCTTCCGGCTGGTCTTCGACTGGGTCGATGAGGAGATCAACATCTTCCGGGACAACTTGCTTGGCGAGATGGCCGAGTGGGTGGGCGGCATGGCCTTCGTCCTCCTCACGCTCTGGGTACTGCTCCAGGGCTATCGCATCGTCACCGGCCAGTCGCGGCAGTTCATGATGGAACTCGTGGTGAAGTCGTTGAAGTGGGTATTGATCATCACCGTGGCGACCACCTTTGCGATGGGCAGCAGCAACATCCATCGGTTGTTGACCGACGATATGCCGCGGACCATCAACCAGTTGGTGACCGGGGACGACGAGGGTCCGGAGGATTCCATCGATGACAACCTGCAGCAGATGGAACTGGCCATGGTGGCCATCGATGCACTCTACACGAGCTTCGACGAGACCCTTCAGGAGGCTAAGAGCCGATCGATGTGGTTCACCGGCGTAGGCGTTGCCGGACCGTCCCTGATCGGCGGTGCGATCCTGCTGATGTACAAGATGGCGATGGCGCTGTTCGTGGGTCTCGGCCCATTCTTCATTCTCTGCCTGGGATTCGACCAGACCAAGAACATGTTCCAGAAGTGGCTCTGGTATGGCATCGGTACGATGTTCTCCTTGGCCGTTCTCAGCTTCACCGTCTCGATGATCTCCAAGCTGCTGGGTGCCGTTGCAATATCCTTCGTGGCCCAGTACGTCGCCGCCACAGCGGCGGGCGCCACACCTCAGGGCGTCAGCAGCATGGCGCTGCAACAAGGTGGGTTGGGTGTCCTGATGACGCTGTTCCTCGTGACGGTTCCGCCAATGGCGGCCGCGTTCTTCCAGGGCACCCTGGGCCACTTCAGTGCCTACACGCAGTTCGGCGTGGCGGGTGCCAACAGCGGCGGCAACCGTGCCGCGACAGACGGCAGCGGTCGGCCGGTGGTGGTGCCGCAGGCACCCGATGCGAGCATAGCCACGCAGACGGCGATAGCTGGCCGCGCGACACGGCCGATGGTGTCATGACGCCCAGCCCAGCCAAGTGAGGTGAACGATATGATCCTGCCCAGAGTTTTTCTGATGCTGATGGTCGCAGCCGTCGCCGGAACGGCGATCGCGCAGCCTTGCCCCCAAGGCATTCCGCAGGGCGCGCCGGGCTGCGTGCCGCCCAACCATCCCAATCTTCCTTCGAACGCGAATCAATCGAGCGAGCCGGTGCGAGCTTCCTGGCGCAAGACGTGGGGTGCGCTGGCGGCCGATCCAGATTCGGCCTGGATTGGCTCTTCGACAGGGCATATCAGTCGTCGCGCGGCTGCGAAGGAGGCCGTCGACAAGTGCAAGGCGAAAGGAGGTCGGTCCTGCGAAGTCATGCTTGCGTACGAGAACCAGTGCGCGGTCATTGCAGTACCTGCCGGCTATGGTGGCCCCATGCAGGTGATTTACCAGAGCGGCCCTACGATCGAGCGCGCGGGTCAGATCGCGTTTCCTCAGTGTGCTGCGCAGAACGGAGGTCGCCAGTGCGAATTGATGTACACGAACTGCACGGCACCTGTACTTGTTAAGTAGTGAGCCCATGGAGAAGTGGTCACGACAACCCGCAGTAGTGGCTTGGCGATATCGTCAGAAGGATATTGAATGAAAGGCAGAAGGATCTTGTTTGTTGTCTCCTGTTGTCGGCTGGATGCGCATCCAGCTCTGCCCACATGGCGATCAGCAAGCGGGTTGGACGGCCGACGAGCTGAGCTTTCACGTCTTTTGGCCAACCCCGCGAGGTTCGGCAGCAGGGAGGCGTGCGGGAGGCGATCGTATGGTGTTTCTAACGTTACGTGGACGAGGTTGTCCCGACCGGGAACGTCCCCGGCAGGGACGCGGGTAGGTGCCGGACGCTGTATGCAACGCAGGGTGCAAGGCGAGTCAAGTTTGCTTGCGATCTGACATTTGCAAGTGAGGATGGCAAGGTCGTGGATGCTCGCCCGAAGCCTATGACAGGCGTTGGTCCGGCGATGGCGGGTGGTTGCGATGGGCATGGGATTTGAGATTTCCGGCCACCGTATTTATCAGCAGAGGAGTTGGCGATGGATGAGAGACCCATGGGACGAAGTCGACCAACGAAGGTGGCCGTCATTCTCGTTCTCCTTTCTCAGACAGCCTGTAGTGGTGCCATGAACAATCAAACCAGTCCCCAGTTCGCTGAAAACCCCTCTCCGCGCCAGGCCTATCGGCTGACGCTGCGCATCGAAGGCGCGCCTGGTCCGCTGGAGGTCGTGTCCAGCGCGGCCCAGTACGACGTGGTCAACCACGAATGCCTGCCGCCACCCAAAGAGAATCCTGGGGGACATACCTCGTCGGTGCCCACGCACGACATCCCGTTCCGCCTCGAGCGCGTGTCCGACAGCGAATACGCAGGCGTCTTCTACACGGACGGCATGGTCGATGCCGAGTATCACGGGCGCGGCGTGTGCAGGTGGGAGCTGATTCAGGCCCAGGTGCAGCTCCGGGCACCGGGCGAGGAGGGTGATACCCGCTTCGTAGCGAAGATCGCAGGCGATGAGCTGCCGCAAGGCATGCCCAAGGCGTTCCATTACTGGAAAGCGCGCTATCCGAAGGAAACGGGATCGGAAGGCTATCGGGATTTCGGCCAACCGGATTTGCAGAAGGTGCCGGCGGAACAGCGCGATGATTTCTTCGGGATCGTGTTGACTGCGAAGGAGGCCTGACAATGGGACTCACCCCGCAGCAATACGCCCATCTGGCGGACCATAGCTACGACCGTGGCGGCCAGATGCGCGACCTGGTCAACAAGGACGTCGTGATCGGCGGCGATCGTTATCGCGTGATCGACTACGTCGACAATCCGCGGACAGGTTACCAAGGCACGATCTACCAGCACGAGGCCAGTGGCGCCGTCGTGGCTGCCCATCGCGGCACCGAGTTCGGACGGGAGGCGTTCCGCGACGGCGTGATCGCCGACGCCGGCATGGTATTCACCCGCACCAACAGCCAGGCGGTCGACGCGGTCGAGCTGACCCGTCGCGCGGTCGAGTACGCGGAGCACCAAGGACGAGAGCCCGGCAGGACCGCGCCCGAGGTAACCGTCACGGGACACTCGCTGGGAGGAACTCTCGCGCAGGTGTCGGCACACCACTTCGATCTGCATGGCGAGACGTTCAACGCTTACGGGGCCGCCAGCCTGGACCGGCGCATCCCGGAAGGAGGGGACCGCGTCACCAACCACGTGATGGCGGTCGACGCCGTCAGTTCCGCCAGCCCCCATTACGGCCAGGTGCACAGGTACGCCACGCCGCGGGAGATCGAGACGCTGCACCGGACGGGCTACCACGACAATGTCGTACGCGACCTGCTGCAGCGTGACATGCCGTTGACTGCATCCGTCATGTCGGGCGGCTCGCACAGCATGCACAACTTCCTTCCGGTGGATGGCGACGGGAGGCCCGACCGGTCCGCGTTGGAAGATCCGAATGCACGCCGACTCGCGGATGAGCACCGCAGGATCATTTCCGACTACCGTGACGACGTCGGCGACCTGCGTCGCGGGGTCACTGCCGCATCCCGCGGACCCTTTGGCCTGGTGCTGGATGGCATTGATCGCATTCGTGGACCGTTGCCGGCGGGCGAGCCTGCGGCCCGTGAAGAGCGTCGACACACGGATCGTACGTCACAGGCCGACACACCGCTGCGCGTCGAGGGTGTGGGCGAGGCGACACGCCAGGCATGGCGATCGAACCCCGAAGTGGAGCGATTGTTGGCGGCGGCCGGTGGACGTGATCCAGCGGCCCTGCAACTGGCACAGAACGAATTGCAGGCCTCGGCTGCGGGCCAGGTGTGGCGTGAGCGGGTCGAAGCTCACCAGCGGGATTTTGCGGCCCAGGAGCGTACGCCGAACCTCCAGCAAACGGAGCAGCGGACGCCGGCGCAGATGGACGTCGCGCGCTGATCTTGGAACAACCAGGCGAGACACGTGTATCCATGTACTACGAGGAGCGTAGCCATGAAACCAGGCATCAAACTACTCATCCTGCTGGGCTTGCTGGTGTTGTTCGATCTCAGCGCCCAGTCCAGCGGCTACTACCAGCGCCTGTACTACCGCATGGACGATCCTTTCGTGTTCTGCACGCAGGGCCAGGACGTCAGGCGCAACCCGGCACCGTGCTGGAAGCCGATGCCTCCGTTCACGGGCGCCTACATGCTGATGCCCTACTGCCGGCCACCGAATCCCTACGGCAAGAACTGGACGCAGGACGACACGTTGTCCTTCCGGCAATACCTGAGCGTGTGTCCGCAGGCAATCACCTCCGGACGCTGGGAAGGCCGCGGACGGCCCGAGCACACGCCCATCAGCCACTGAGGCCCGGAGGCTCGCCCCGGGCTGCCGGCCCTCCTCTACCGAAGCCGCACACATGAGATTGCAACGCATGAAACAGCTCCCCTCCCTGTTCCTGGTCTTGATGGCAGCGACTGCCGGCGGCTGCGATGCGCAGGCGCCGCGAACTGCGGATGCCGCGACCCAGGAAGCAGCCCCCCCGAAGAAGGATCAGGACATGTCAGAGCTGAAGCCGCCCTCCGCGGACAGCGTGTTGTATTTCATCTACCAGCGCGACGGCGACGGTGCGGTCAGTTACAAGATCGATGGCGGCGCCACCGTCAGCTACTGGTACGGCCACGAGTTCGATCTCGATGGCAAGCATTACTTCACCGGCTTCGGTGCCAAGACCCAGGGTGAGGGCCCGGACGGCGACGACGGCATGATGGATCCGGAGCACGTTGCCATTTCGCAGGCGACCTTCACGCGCGTCGAGAAGGATGGCAAGCAGGCATGGTCGAAGCCTGATACCGATGGCTATGTCGGGGAGTTCGGCAGGATGGGGCGGCCCGAGGAGATCGACGATTCGAGAAAGGCGCTCTCGTATGAAACCCGCGATGGGCGCTACCTGCTCGCGGTGCCGACCCGCGATTTCACGGACGGCACTGACGTGCGCATGTTCAGCCTGTTCCTGTTCGACCCCGGCAGCGTCGACAAGCTGGGTTTCAGGCAATGGGGATATGTGGGCGGCATCCCGGTCAGTGACGACAACAGCGCCGCGTGCGATGGCGGGCAGGTGATGCCGTGTGCTGCCGCCACCGGGACGCTGGCGTTCGAGCAGGCAGGCGATGGTCTGCCAAAGCTGAAGGTGTCGTCCAAGGGAACCACCATCGCGTCTCCCGGCAAGGTTCGCGAGATGACGGAGGCAGACAGCGTGATCTACACCTTCGACGAAACAAGCGGAAGCTACAAGCAGTAAGTCGATTTCCAGTTGACCGACTTGCATCAGGCCCATGGAGGGGCCCGGTTGACGTCCTGCGACCCACGGGTCGCGTACATCAGCAAAGGAGCCAACGATGGCCAGTGAACACACGCGTGAACAGATCCTCGACATCATCGAACGACAAGCGCAGGCAAGCGGGATTCCCCGCGAGGATTTCCTGCGGTTCGCCTACATCGAGACCGGTGGACGCTTCAATCCCGATGCCAGCAATCCCAGCGGCGCGAAGGGACTCTTCCAGTTCATGCCAAGGACCGCGGAGCAGTACGGCATCGCGGGGCGCGAGTTCGACCCGGCGGCAAGCACGCGTGCTGCGGCCGAACTCTATGGCGACAATCTGGCGGACATCACCCGCAGGCAGTCGCGCAGCGGGCACGATTTCCTTTCCGGGCGCGAAACTCCCAGCGGGCTGGACCTGTATCTCGCTCACCAGCAGGGTGCCGCGGGCTACGCCTCCATCCAGAGCGCCATCGCGAACGGCGAGTTCACGCGCGACGACACGCGACGCAACATCCTCAACAACATCAGTGCGCGCGATGTGGAGCGTCTGACCGGCCACTCGGCCGCCGAGCTGCGCGGGCTCGACGATCGCGAGCTCGCGACCACGTTCTCGCAGTACTGGAACGGCAAGTACGCTGCCATCGACATTCCGGAGCGCGGCATCCACGCCAGCCAACCGGGTCCCGGTGCCCGCGAGCGGACGTCACCGTTGGCCGATGGCGTCTTGCAGAACGGCGAACGCGGCGACGACGTGCGTGCCTTGCAGACGTCGCTGAACCAGCTCGGGTTCCGCGACGGACAGGGCGCGCAACTGGAAACGCAGTCGGGCATCTACGGCGGCAAGACACAGGAAGCGGTCCGTGCCTTCCAGGCGGCTAACCAGCTTGAAGCCACCGGTACGGCCGACGCGCGAACGCGCGAGGCGATCGCGCAGCAACTTGCGTTGCCAGAACAGGCGCGCAACCGCGCCCAGTCGGGGGAAACGCAAGAGCGCGAGGGCGGGCTGGCTTGGCCGACGCCCGGCAATCGCCACATCAACGAAGCCGACAAGGCGCGCGAGGGGCGCGGCGAGTTCGGCACGCCACGCAGCGGTGGCCGGCGCCATGGCGGCATCGACATCCAAGGCGATGTCGGTGACCCCGTGATGGCCGTCGCGAGCGGAACGGTAGTGGTGCGCCCGAACAACGGTGCGGCGGGTAATACCGTGCACGTGCGGCATGAAGACGGCACGCTGACCAAGTACTTCCATCTGGATGAGTTCAGCGTGCGCAACGGTCAGCGCGTGGAAGCCGGGCAGCAGATCGGCACCATGGGCAGGACCGGCAATACGCCTGCCCAGGGCGATACACACCTGCACTTCGAGATGTGGCGGGACGGTCGGCAGGTCGATCCGATGCCGCACCTGCGTGGCGCCGAGCGCGATACGGCGGTACCCGCACGTCCGGCCGCGCCCGAGGTGTTGCGCGATGGAGCATCGGGCGCATCGGTGCGCGAACTGCAGCAGCAGCTCAATGAGCTCGGCTATCGGGGTGCCGATGGCAAGCCACTGGAGACCATGTCCGGCAAATTCGGTCCCCAGACCGAGCATGCACTGCGCACGTTCCAGGCCGATCAGGGATTGAAGGTGGATGGCGTTTACGGTGACCGTTCCCGCGAGGCCATCGCTGCCGCGACGCGTGATGTGGCTCGCAGTCCGGCGGACGCGGGTGCCTCGCCCCAGGGGGGGCGCAGTGAAGATGCGCAACGCTCGTTCGTCGACCGCATGTTCTCCGCCATGCACGGCGGAGACGACCGCGCCATGCGCCAAGCCCTGGACGACTACCTGAAGACGCCCGCTGGCCAGGGATGGCAGAAGGAACAGGTCGTGACCGACCAGCAGGCGGCGCAGTCACGCGAGCAGGCGGGCCCTTCCCGCTGACAGCGAGGCAGGATGGCGGATCGGGTCGCGTGCCCGGTCCGCCCTCTCGTGGAACGCACCGGCACCGTGGGCGGCTCAGGGCGTCCGAACGCGGCCCATCTGGCGGCCGGCGCCCGGGTCACCCGCGCCCCGCGCTTCGCTGAAACGCAGCGGGGTGCCAGCCAAGCCGGAAGGTACGGTCGAGCGCGTGGACTTCGGAGCGGTGCAAGGTGATGGTCGGTTGACGCCGCACGCATCCAGCGTGGCGTGTGCGGTGCGTGGCTTAGCGTCGCGGGCGCCAGCCCATATCGCAGCGTTGGCAGTTCGGGTCCATCACCAGCGCGGTGATCCAGCAGATGGATGCGCCGAGCGCCGGGGGAGGCGAAGCGCAGTCCCGGCAGACCACGGGCACCGTCATGTCGACGGACCAGCAGCAGGACCTGGGAGGCATCCGCCGCGATGGCGTGGACGCGCAGACTGGCTTCGAACGAGGGGCAGGAATAGCCCCGACGAGTCATCAGCCCGGCGACATCATCGGCGTCGCCAGGCTGTGCATTGCGGATATCGAGCAGATCTGCGGTTGCAGTCCCGAGGGCGGCAGGCCTCGTCGGGCCGGCCGCAAACCTGGCGGGGTCAGCGGGTACCGTAGAGCACGACGGTCTTGCCGCGCGCATGCAGGGAGCCATCGGCCTGCAGCTTCTTCAGCACGCGTCCCGCCATCTCGCGCGAGCAGCCCACCAGGCGTGCCAGCTCCTGGCGAGAGACGCGCAGCTGGGTGCCTTGGGGGTGACTCATCGCTTCCGGCTCGCGAGCAAGGTCATGCAGGGTGCGTACGATCCGGTCGGTCACATCGAGGAACGCGAGGCGGCTGGCCTTGCGGCTGGTGTCCAGCAGGCGCCGCGAGAGCTGCGCGCCGATCGCGTACAGCAGCTTGGGGGCATCGGCCGACAGCGTGCCCATGAACAGCTGGTGCAGGCGTTCGTAGCTGATTTCGGCCAGTTCGCACTGGGTGCGGGTGCGCAGGATCACTTCCCGGCGGTCCGACTCGATGAACAGTCCCATCTCGCCGACGAACTCGCCGGAACCGAAGTAGCCGAGCACCAGCTCCCGGTCGTCGTCTTCCTCGGTGATGATGCTGACCGAGCCGCTGACCACGTAGTACAGCGTTCCTGCCGGGTCGCCGGGGCGGAAGACGTCGGCGCGGGCGGGGTAGCGCCGGCGGTGGCTGTGGGCCAGAAAGCGCTCAAGCGTGGCGTTGTCCGGCGTCAGGGGGCTGGCGGCGGGGCGAGCGGGGGCTGAAAGGGGGATGCCTGGGCTCATGATGGTCGCGGCTTGTAATTCCGGAAGCTTAGTCCGAATACGTAGCCGACGGCAAACGCAGGCCATGCAAGGGCTGGGCCAGTCCCGCGCCGGCCGGCCGACGGGTGGTGGCGGACATTTCGCTGTCACCCCATATGGCGCATAATCCGCCCCCTCATCCGACCCCCCCAGAGAGGGATCAC
Organism: Pseudoxanthomonas sp. PXM03; assembly: GCF_014852005.1. Classification (GTDB taxonomy): domain Bacteria; phylum Pseudomonadota; class Gammaproteobacteria; order Xanthomonadales; family Xanthomonadaceae; genus Pseudoxanthomonas_A. Next base: position 669,077 of record NZ_JACVAU010000001.1, read on the forward strand.
CGCCGTGGTAAAACCCCTGCCTCGCCTGCGGCTGCAAGGCTTCAACAACCTCACCAAGGCGCTGAGCTTCAACATCTACGACGTGTGCTATGCCTCGTCCGAGGACGAGCGCCGCCGGTACATCGAGTACATCGACGAGGAGTACAACGCCGATCGCCTGACCCAGATCCTGACGGATGTGGCGGAGATCATCGGCGCCAACATCCTGAACGTGGCCCGCCAGGACTACGATCCGCAGGGTGCGTCGGTGACGATCCTCATCTCCGAGGAGCCGGTGATCGACAAGAAGGATGCAGGCAGGGAGATTATCTCCGATGCGGTGGTCGCGCACATGGACAAGTCGCACATCACTGTGCACACGTATCCGGAAACCCATCCGGACAACGGCATCGCGACGTTCCGTGCGGACATCGACGTGGCCACGTGCGGCGTGATCTCGCCGCTGAAGGCCCTGAACTACCTGATCGAAAGCCTGGAATCCGACATCGTCATCATGGATTACCGCGTGCGCGGCTTCACCCGCGACGTGAAGGGCAAGAAGCACTACATCGACCACAAGATCAATTCGATCCAGGATTTCCTGGCCAAGAACATCAAGTCGCGCTACGAGATGCTCGACGTGAATGTCTACCAGGAGAACATCTTCCACACGAAGATGCACCTGAAGGAGTTCGACCTCGACAACTACCTGTTCGAGGAGAAGGCCAAGAACCTGTCGTTCAAGGAGCGCATGAAGATCGAAGCGCGTCTGAAGCGGGAGATCGAAGAGCTGTATCACGGCCGCAACCTGCCGGAATGACGGGTTGCGTGCTGCCGCGGGTTACACCCGGTTGGGGTGGCCTGCAGTAGCTTTGCCCTGAAAACAAGGCGGGACGACCCGCCCGCGGCGCGAGCCGCGCATCAGGACCGACGGCGGTCCGGAGCGCAAGTTCCGGGCCGTCCTGCGTTATGGCCCGGGCATGACCTGAGGAGGTGGCGTATGGCGTGGTTCTATCTGGTGTTGGCGGGCGTGCTGGAAGTGGTCTGGGCCGTGGGACTGAAGTACTCAGAGGGTTTCAGCCGGCTGTGGCCCAGCGTGGTGACGGGCGTGGCGATGGCGGCCAGTTTCTGGCTGCTGGCCGCAGCGCTGAAGCACATCCCGTTGGGAACGGGCTATGCGGTCTGGGTGGGCATTGGTGCCGTGGGCACGGCCTTCGTCGGCATGTGGCTGTTCAAGGAGCCGGCAACCGCGGCGCGGCTGGTCTGCGTGGGGCTGATCGTGGCCGGCATCATCGGCCTGAAACTGGCCACGCCGTCGTAGCGGCGCAGGGCGGGCTCAAGCCCGCCTTCCTGGCCTTGCCGACGATACTACGGCCCGGAGAAGCGACGTCAGTGAGGATCGTCGGACGCGTGGACGTGGCGACGGTGCGCCTGGGCCCACCCTACAGCCGGTAAGCCACTGCCTTCATCAGCTTCGAGGCGCCCGCCATCAGGGTCGGGATGGGGGCGGGCAGGGCGGTCGCGCCGGCCTCTTCGGCATGTTCGGCGTGGCGGGCCTCGTCGGCCTTCATGACGGTCAGGATCTCGCGGCTGCGCAGGTCAGCAGGGGGGAGGGTTTCCAGGTGTTCGTCCAGGTGGGCTTCCACCTGGCGCTCGGTTTCGACGACGAAGCCCAGGCTCCAGCCGTCACCGCGCAGGCCTGCCAAGGCTCCCAGGGCATAGCTGCTGGCATACCACAGCGGGTTGAACAGGCTGGGGCGGCTGTCCAGCTCCCGCAGCCGGTCGGCGCACCAGGCCAGATGGTCGGTTTCTTCCTGGGCGGCCTCCATCAGGTGGGTGCGCGTCGCGGGGTCGCGGGCGACGGCGGCCTGTCCGAAGTACAGGCCCTGCGCGCACACCTCGCCGACATGGTTGATGCGCATCAGGCCGGCGGCATGACGCTGCTCGGCGGCATCGAGCGCAACCTCGGGGGTGTCGCCGGCCGGGTTGGGGCGATGGGCCGGCGGATTGCCGAAGACCGTGTCCAGGCCGCGCTGGGCTTCCACCAGCCAGTGGTCCAGGAGAGAGAAGGTCCGTGTGTTCATGCCGTCATTGTGCCGGCTCGCCGCACGGGCGTCTGCCGATCCAGCGTGTGCCGGCAGGGACGCTCCGGCGACTTGCGCGTGGCGGCCTCGCCCCGTACAATCCTGCCTCTTCTGTTTCACCCTTCACAACGCGTGGCAAAGTTCCGCCGGGGTAACCGCGGAATCCGCCCGACCAGACACATGAGATCCACATGAGCACCTTTACCGCCAAGTCCGAGACCGTCCAGCGTGACTGGTACGTCGTCGACGCAGCAGGCAAGACCCTTGGTCGCCTGTCCACCGAGCTGGCCCGCCGCCTTCGCGGCAAGCACAAGCCCGTCTATACCCCTCACGTTGATACCGGCGACTATCTGGTCGTCATCAATGCCGAGAAGATCCATGTCACCGGCAACAAGCTGGCCGACAAGAAGTACCACCGCTTCACCGGCTACATCGGCAACCTGAAGACCGAGACTCTGGCGCAGGCGCTGGAGCGCCATCCGGAGCGCGTCATCGAAACCGCCGTCAAGGGCATGCTGCCGAAGGGCCCGCTGGGCCGCGACATGTATCGCAAGCTCAAGGTCTACGCCGGCCCGAATCATCCGCACGCCGCCCAGCAGCCGCAGGTCCTGGACATCTAATCATGGCTATCACTCAGAACTACGGCACCGGCCGTCGCAAGTCCTCCACCGCCCGCGTGTTCCTGCGCAAGGGCACCGGCAACATCACCGTCAACGACCGTCCGCTGGACGAGTTCTTCGGTCGTGAGACCGCGCGCATGATCGTGCGCCAGCCGCTGGAGCTGACCAAGAACACCGAAAGCTTCGACATCAAGGTCACCACGACCGGCGGCGGCACCACCGGCCAGGCCGGCGCCATCCGCCTGGGCATCGCCCGCGCGCTGGTGGAGTACGACGAAACCCTCAAGAACGAGCTGCGCAAGGCGGGCTTCATGACCCGTGATGCGCGCGAAGTCGAGCGCAAGAAGGTCGGCCTGCACAAGGCGCGTCGCGCCACGCAGTTCTCCAAGCGCTAACAGACGCGCTACACTACGCGTCACTGGTTATACAGCCCCGTCGCCAAGCGGTAAGGCACCTGACTCTGACTCAGGCATTCGGTGGTTCGAATCCATCCGGGGCTGCCAACTCGAAGTCCACTGGACATCCGCAAAAGCCCGCCTCTGGCGGGTTTTTGCGTTGAGGGATCCCGTCTATGGTTGCCATGTTCCAACCCCCGTTCTGTCCGCCTGATGAGGCCCTGCGCCGCATGCAGGAGCGCGGCTACGTGGTGCTGGAGCCACGCGCCATGGCGGAGGCGACCGGCACCGGTCTCGATGCCCTCGACGAACTGCTTCCGAGTTGGGGGCGGCTGGAAGTGGACGAGTACCTGAAGGACGGCGGCCGTTACCGGCGCCGCCGGCATTCCTGCTTCATCGTCGACGCGGACGGGGTGCGCCAGGTGCCGCATCGCGCGCACTGGCAGTCGCTGGACTACAACGCCCTCCACGGCGGCATGCAACGCTGGTTCCAGCCGATTGAGCCTGCCGTCAGCGGTGCCATCGCCTGGCGGCAGCTGCTGTCGGGCCTGGCGCGATGGTGCTCTACGCTGAGGGGCGAACGGACCTGGTTCGTCGAGGCACACCAGTTCCGCATCGACACGACCGATGGCATCGGGCGGCCCACGCCGGAGGGCGCGCATCGCGATGGCGTGGACTTCGTCGCAGTGCTGCTGCTGGACCGCGAGGGCATCAAGGGCGGCGAGACCCGCGTGTTCGCCGCCGCCGGACCGGACGGCCAGCGTTTTACCCTGGAGGCGCCGTGGTCATTGCTGTTCCTCGACGACGAGCGAGTGATCCACGAGTCCACGCCGATCCAGCCGCTGGACGCGCAGGGCCATCGCGATACGCTGGTGCTGACGTTCCGCCGGGACGGCTTCCAGGGTGAAGCGGGCGCAGGCTGATCGCGGCGCGTATTTCGTTACAATTGAAACCATGGCGCGTGGGCGCCGGCATCCTGGAGTTCCGATGAAGCTGGGTTCCCTGAAGGAAGGCGGTCGTGACGGCACGCTGGTGGTGGTGTCCCGCGATCTGGCGCGTGCCGTGCGCGCGACGGGCATCGCGTTGACGTTGCAGCAGGCACTTGAGGACTGGAGCAACATCGCGCCGCGCCTCAATGCAGTCTACGAAGCACTGAATGCCGGCAACGTCGATGGCATGTTCGACGTGGACTTCCACGCGCTGGCGGCCCCGTTGCCGCGGGCCTACGAGTTCGTCGATGGCAGCGCCTATTTGCCGCACGTCGAACGTGTCCGTCGCGCGCGCAATGCCGAGGTGCCGGCGAGCTTCTACACGGATCCGCTGATGTACCAGGCCACCAGTGCCGCCTTTCACGGCCCGCGTGATCCGGTGAAAGTGGTCAGCGAAGACTATGGCATCGATCTGGAAGCGGAGATCGTGGTCATCACCGACGACGTGCCGATGGCGGTCACGCCCGCTCAGGCAGCCGGCCACATCCAGTTGATCGGTCTGGTGAACGATGTGTCCTTGCGCAACCTGATCCCGGGCGAACTGGCGAAGGGTTTCGGCTTCCTGCAATCCAAGCCGCGCTCGGCGCTGTCACCGGTATTCGTGACCCCGGACGAACTGGACGATGCCTGGCGCGACAACAAGGTGCACCTGCCGCTGGTGACGCACATCAATGGCAACTGGTTCGGCGCACCCGAGGCCGGCGTGGACATGCAGTTCGATTTCGCCCAGCTGGTCGCGCACGCGGCCAAGACCCGGCCGCTGTCGGCGGGCACGATTGTCGGTTCCGGCACCATCGCCAACGAGGACACGTCCAGGGGCGCCTCGTGCTTTGCCGAGCAGCGCACCGTGGAGACCCTGCGGGACGGCAAGCCCTCGACGCCTTTCATGAAGTTCGGCGATCTGGTCCACATCGAGATGAAGGATCGTGACGGTCATTCCATTTTCGGTGTGATCGAGCAGAGGATCGAGCCGCAGCCCTTGCCTTGAAGGCGCGCGCGGGCCCAGTGTGAATACAGGAAGGCTCGAGGTGGACATGGACGCGTATTACAGGCAATCGAAGGGGCAAACCGCGGGAGGCGGCTTGCATGGCTGAACAACTGCGGCTTTATTCCTATTGGCGCTCCAGTGCCGCCTACCGCGTGCGCATCGGCCTGAACCTCAAGGGGCTGGCGTACGAAACGGTGCCCGTGCACCTGGTCCGTGAGGGCGGGCAGCAGCACAAGCCGGATTACGTGGCCAAGAACCCCCAGCACATGGTGCCCACCCTGCAGCACGGGGAGCGCGTTATCCGCCAGTCGCTGGCGATCCTCGAGTATCTCGACGAAGCCTGGCCTTCACCGCGGCTGCTGCCCATGACGGCGCGCGACCGCGCCCGCGTGCGTGCATTGGCGCAGATGGTCGCCTGCGACATCCATCCGCTCAACAACCTGCGCGTGCTGCAGTATTTCGACGGCACCTGGAACGTGCCGCAGTCCGAACGGGACGAGTGGGTCAAACACTGGATCATCGAAGGGTTTGCGGCGGTCGAATCGCTACTCGCCGAGGACTCCGCGACCGGCGCCTACTGCCATGGGCAGACACCGGGACTGGCGGATTGCTGCCTGGTGCCGCAGGTGTTCAATGCGCGTCGCTTCGGCGTGGACATGGCAGCGTTCCCGACCATCGTCCGTATCGAACAGGCTTGCCTGGCGTTGCCCGCATTCGACCAGGCGCGTCCCGAAAGCCAGCCTGACGCAAATGCCTGAATGAAAAAGGGCGGAGAACTCCGCCCTTTGGGATGCTTCTTCGCAGGCTATGGTGCCGTCAGCCGAAGCCGTGGGTGATGCGCGGCGAGCTTCCCGACGTGTCGTAGTCGGCGTAGGGGTCATGCTCGCCCTTGCTGCCTTCGGACAGACGGAACTTCAGCGCCAGGCCATCACGCGAGTCGGCGGCGCGCAGTGCCTCTTCCTGCTCGATCTGGCCTTCCTTGACCATGCGGAACAGGCACTGGTCGAAGGTTTCCATGCCTTCCTCCAGCGACTCCTCCATGGCCTGCTTGATCTCATGCACCTGGCCGCGGCGCAGCAGGTCGCGGATCATCGGCGTGTTGATCAGCACTTCGGCGGCCGGCATGCGGCGACCGTCGGTACCCTTCACCAGGCGCTGCGACACCACGGCGCGCAGGTTAAGCGCCAGGTTCATCAGCACGTTCTTGTGCGCGCTTTCCGGGAAGAAGTTCAGGATGCGCTCGATGGTCTGGTCGGCGTTGTTCGAGTGCAGCGTCGCCAGGCACAGGTGGCCGGTCTCGGCGAAGGCGATCGCGGCCTCCATGGTGGTGGCGTCGAGGATTTCGCCGATCAGAATGACGTCCGGCGCCTCGCGCATCGCGTTCTTCAGCGCGTTGTGGAAGGCGTGTGTGTCCAGGCCCACTTCGCGCTGGTTGACGATCGACTGCTTGTGCTTGTGCAGGTACTCGATCGGATCCTCGATGGTGAGGATGTGGCCGGTGCTGGTGGTGTTGCGGTAGTCGATCATCGATGCCAGCGACGTCGACTTGCCCGAACCGGTGGAGCCGACGATCAGCACCAGCCCGCGCGGGGTCATGATGATGTCCTTCAGCACCGGAGGCAGGTTCAGCTCTTCGATGGTCGGGATCACGCTGCGGATCGCGCGGATCACCATGCCCACCTCGCCGCGCTGCTTGAACACGTTGACGCGGAAGCGCCCCGCATCCTGCAGGGCGATGGCCATGTTGAGCTCCAGTTCGCGCTCGAACACGGGCACCTGGCCCTCGTCCATCAGCGAATAGGCGATCTTCTTCACCATGCCCGGCGGCAGGCCGGTATTGCCCAATGGATAGAGCTTGCCCTCGATCTTGATGTACACCGGCGCCCCGGTGGTGAGAAACATGTCCGAGGCGTTCTTCTCGGTCATCAGCTTCAGGAAATAGCCGATGTCCATGTGCAAAGCTCCCAAGATGCGCGGCGCGACGTTGCAACGGCGCCAAAGGCTTCCGACAATGGCCGCGCGCACCCCTCAACGTCACGGCACCCCAATGACAGTTAGCTTCTCACACTTCCGCTGGCCCCTGCATGTGATGGCGGCCGCAGTAGCAACACTGGCCTTGGCCGGCGAACCGGCACGCGCCCAGAGCGCATTGCCCCCGGAACTGGAAGCCGCCGTGCAGGCGGTGCAGCGCGCGGACCAGGCGGATGCCGACCAGTATGCCCCGCAACCGCTGGAGGCAGCGCGGCAGGCGTTGGCGCAGGCACAGGCCGCACACGCTGCGCGGGACAAGAAGGACGCACTGGATCTGGCCCTGCGGGCCACGGTGGATGCCGACCTTGCGCGCGCGCGCAGTCTGGAAGCCGTGGCGACGGCCGAAGTCGCGCAGCGGAAGGCGGAGATCGCCGACCTCCAGCGCCAGATCGGCGCGGAGGGTGGGCGATGAAGGCGTCTCGCAAGGTGATCCGTGCCGGCATGCTGGGGCTGATGCTGATGCTGATGCTGATGCTGGGCTCCAACACCGCGTCAGCGGCTGACAATCCCGTGGTCATGCAGCTCAACCAGCGGTTGTCTGCGCTGCATGCCGATCCGGCGCTTGGGGAACTGGCGGCCTACGAGAAGTTGCAGGCACAACACGCCATCACCGCCTTCGACAAGGCGCGTCGCAGTCAGCGCGAGACTGCCCAGTACGTGGCGGAACGCCGGGTGGAGATCGCGGAGATCGCCGCACGCACCCAGGCGGCCCGTCGTGAAGTGGACCGGTTGGACCGGACCCGCAGCGAGTTGCTGGTGGAAGCGAGTCGCCGCGAAGCGGAGCGCGCGCGCCGGGAAGCAGAGCGCCTGCGCGTGCAGGCGCAGATCCAGGCCGAGGAAACCGAACGCCTCCGCATGGCTGCCGAGGCCGAGGCACTGGCGCGCCAGGAAGCGGAGATCACGCTGGATACCGTCGCGGGCCAGCAGGCGAACCGGCTGAGTGCGGCCCGTCAGCGCGAACTGAAACTGGCGCGCGAGGAGGCGGAACTGGTATCCGGTGCCAAGCTGCCGCCCTCGAAGTTCGAAACCCGCGGTGAGATCTTCACCCTGGGCGCCGACGTCTTCGCTGCCAATTCGGCGAAGCTGTCCGCCGGGGGCGCGTCGAGTGCTGCCGCGCTCGCCGCCTACCTGCAGGCCAACCCGAAAGCCCGGGCCCGCATCGACGGTTACGGGGACAAGCAGACGCCCGGACAGCGCCGGGCTGATGTGCTGCGAGATGCGCTGATGGCGGCCGGTGTAGCGAAATCACGCCTGCAGAGCGCAGGCAAGGGCACTGGCAGCAAGGCCCGCGCGCTGGAAGTCGTCATCACGCATTGATAATCCCATGTAAATCATGGGGTTATAAGAGGTTGCAAGGCTTCGGCGTGGCTGGGCTGAATCCTGTTCTTATGGGCTGAATCCTGTCGGATCAACCACTTGCAACGGGCCTTGTCGGGCCCGGCAGTGAGGAGTAGGGTCGTATACCCAAGCGATCCCTGTCGCTTGGCTCACCGGAGAATCGACCCGATGACGCCCGTACCGATCCCGCAGGAGACCGCCGCCGGCAGCCAGGCCGCAGCGGGCATTCCGGTGGGAAGTGCCCGCGCTGCCGGCCAGATGCTCCGCTCCCAAGCCAACGCCCCGTGCCTGCAGAGGCCGGGGCGTTCGTATTTCCGCTGAAGGAGGTAACGATCATGTTCGAAGGTCAACCGCAGGCCGAAATCGATGCACTCATCAAGGCCGATCCGGAGTTCAAGCAGCTGTACCAGCGCCATCGCGAGCTGGACAAGAAGGTCACCGACGCCGAGCTGGGTGTACTGCCCATCGACGACAACCGCCTCGGGCAGATGAAGCGCGAGAAGCTGCACGCCAAGGAGCGATTGCTCCGGATCTACGACGCCAAGCCGCACTGACGCCTGCCCCGCCACTTTCTTGTCGCGGGCGGCGGCGGCCTCCTCGTCGGCCGTCGCCGTCCGCGTCACCCTAGTGCGATAATCCGGGCCACGTTCCGCACCGGATGCACGGCCGCATGGCGATCCACTCCTCCGTACTCGAGCTGATCGGCGACACGCCGATCGTCCAGGCCAGGCGCCTGGACACCGGGCTCTGCACCCTCTACCTGAAGCTCGAAAGCGCCAACCCCGGCGGGTCCATCAAGGACCGCATCGGCATGTCGATGATCGAGGCCGCCGAAAAGCGTGGCGACCTGAAGCCCGGCGCGACCCTGGTGGAAGGCACGGCCGGCAACACCGGTATCGGCCTGGCTCTGGTAGCCCAGCAGAAGGGCTACAACTTGATGCTCGTGGTCCCGGACAAGATGAGTCGGGAGAAAATCTTCAACCTGAAGGCCATGGGCGCCGAGGTCATCCTGACCCGTTCCGACGTAGCCAAGGGGCACCCGGAGTACTACCAGGACCTGGCCGAGCGCATTGCGCGCGAGACCCCTGGGGCCTACTTCATCAACCAGTTCGGCAACCCCGACAACCCGGCGGCGCACGAGTTCGGCACCGGCCCGGAAATCCTGCGCCAGATGGAAGGCCAGCTGGACGCCATCGTCTTCGGCTGCGGCAGCTCCGGCACGATGACCGGCCTGTCGCGCTGCTTCGCCGAGCATTCGCCGCAGACGGAGATGGTGCTGGCCGACCCGGTGGGCTCCATCCTCACCCAGTACATCAACGAAGGCACGTTGAGCACCAAGTCCGGCAGCTGGCTGGTGGAAGGCATCGGCGAGGACTTCCTGCCGCAGATCTCGGATTTCAGTCGGGTCAAGAAGGCCTATGCGATCAGCGACGGCGAGAGTTTCCACACCGCCCGCGAGCTGCTGGCGAAGGAAGGCATCCTGGGTGGTTCGTCCACCGGCACCCTGCTGGCGGCCGCGCTGAAGTATTGCCGCGAACAGACCACGCCGAAGAAGGTGCTGGTATTCGTCTGCGATACCGGCAACAAGTACCTGTCCAAGATGTACAACGACTACTGGATGCTGGACAACGGGTTCATCGACCGGCCCCAGTACGGCGACCTGCGCGACCTCATCCTGCGCCCCTACAGTCAGCGCGACACCGTGGTGGTCAGTCCGACCGACCTGCTGACGACGGCCTACCAGCGCATGAAGCTGTACGACGTGTCGCAGCTGCCGGTGATGGAGGGCGACAGGTTGGCCGGCATCGTCGACGAGAGCGACGTGTTGCTGCACGTGTATGGCGACGAAGCCCGTTTCCGCGACCCGGTCTCCACCGCCATGGTCAGCAAGCTGGACCGGCTGGACGTGCATTCCCCGATCGAGGCCCTGCTGCCGGTGTTCGACCGGGGCCAGGTGGCCATCATCACGGATGGCGATGCCTTCCTTGGTCTGATCACCCGCATCGACCTGTTGAACTATCTGAGACGCCGCGAGCAGTAGCGGCGGCGCCGGCCGTCCACAGGGGAGGGCGGCCGGGCACGGACGATACGTTAAGGACCCGCTGGTAAAATGGCGAGCTGACTCAAGGAACCCGAACATGGCGCACCATTCCTCCCTTTCAAACGGGACCCCTTGCGATCTCGCACTGGGCACGCTGGTCATCCACGGCGGCCAGTCCCCCGACCCGACCACGGGTGCGGTCATGCCGCCGATCTACGCGACCTCGACGTACGCGCAGTCCAGTCCGGGCGTCCATCAAGGCTTCGAATATTCCCGCACGCACAACCCCACGCGTTTCGCCTACGAGCGCTGCGTGGCCGCGCTTGAAGGCGGAAGCCGCGGCTTCGCCTTCGCCTCGGGCATGGCGGCGACCTCGACGATTCTGGAATTGCTGGACAGCGGCAGCCATGTCGTCGCGATGGACGATCTGTACGGCGGCAGCTTCCGCCTGTTCGAGCGCGTGCGCCGGCGCACGGCGGGGCTGGATTTCAGCTTCGTCGACATGACCGACCTGGCGGCGTTCGAGTCCTCGATCCGGCCGGAAACGCGACTGGTGTGGGTGGAAACCCCCACCAACCCGATGCTGAAGATCGTCGACATCGCCGCCATCTGCGAAATCGCGCACAAGCATGGCGTACGTGTGGCGGTCGACAACACCTTCGCCTCACCGATGCTCCAGCGCCCGTTGGCCCTGGGTGCCGACATCGTCATGCACTCCGCCACCAAGTACCTCAATGGCCATTCCGACATGGTGGGCGGCATGGTGGTGGTGGGCGAGGACGCGGAACTGGCCGAACAGATGACCTTCCTGCAGAACTCTATCGGCGGCGTGCAAGGCCCCTTCGACAGCTTCCTCGCGCTGCGCGGCCTGAAGACGCTGCACCTGCGCATGAAGGCGCACTGCGACAACGCCCTCGCGCTGGCGCAGTGGCTGGAAACGCACCCCGCCATCGAGAGGGTCATCTACCCCGGCCTGCCATCCCATCCGCAGCACGCGCTCGCCACCCGGCAGATGCAGGGCTATGGCGGCATCATCTCCATCGTGATCAAGGGCGGTTTCGACGTAGCACGCAAGTTCTGCGAGAACACGAAGCTGTTCACCCTCGCCGAATCCCTCGGCGGCGTGGAGAGCCTGGTCAACCACCCCGCGGTCATGACGCACGCGTCGGTGCCGGTGGAACGGCGCGAGACGCTCGGGATCAGCGATGGGCTGGTGCGGTTGAGCGTGGGGGTTGAGTCTCTTGAAGACCTTCAGCACGACCTGTCGGGCGCGCTGTGAGAACTGACGGCATGCACGTGTGGCACGACGGGAGGCCGCTCGACGCTCTTTTCCGATACCGCGTGCTGACCAAAGAGCTGGTCAAACGCGAAATCCTCGGTCGTTACCGAGGCGCCACCTTCGGCTTGCTCTGGTCTCTCATAAGCCCATTCCTGATGCTGATGGTATACACGCTGGCATTCGGGTACATCCTCAAGGGTCGATGGCCGGGCACTTCCGGAAGTACGCTGGATTTCACTCTCATATTGTTCGTCGGGCTTATCGTCCACGGATTCTTTGCCGAATGTCTGACGCGTTCACCTCAGCTCGTTCTTTCCAATACGAATTACGTCAAGCGAGTGCTCTTCCCACTGCAGATCCTTCCCTGGAGCATGGCATTGGCGGCTTTGTTCCACCTGGCGATGAACGTAGTGGTTCTGCTGTTGATGAAATTTTTCTTGCATCAGCAGATGCACGCGACCACGCTCCTGCTTCCGGTCGTACTCCTCCCCTTGTTCGTGCTGACGATCGGCACCAGTTGGATGATCGCCGCACTGGGCGTTTACCTCAGGGACATTGGACAGGTTGTAGGCGTGCTTGCGACTGCGATGCTCTTCCTTTCTTCTGCCATCGTGCCGGTCGAGAGTCTCCCGGAAAGCTTCCGGTGGGTGTTCTACGCCAACCCCCTCACGTTCATCATCGACCAAGCACGCAATGTGGTCATCTGGGGCAAAGGGCCCGATTGGACCGTATGGACGATCTACATGGTCTGCGCGTCGGCGTTCTCGTTGCTGTCGTTCACGTTGTTCCAGAAGCTGCGTAAGGGGTTTGCCGATGTCCTCTGAGCTACCGCCGGAGGCGGCCATCACTGTCCGCGGGTTGGGCAAGTGCTACCAGATGTACGAGAAGCCGGTGCATCGTCTGATGCAGGGCCTTCTGAGGACCCGCCGATACGCGCGGGATTTCTGGGCCTTGCGTGGCCTGGACATGGAGATCAAGAGGGGTGAGACCTTCGGCATCATAGGTCGCAACGGCTCGGGCAAATCCACGTTGCTCCAGATGATTGCGGGGACGCTGACGCCAACCGAAGGCGAGGTCGTGGTGAATGGCAAGGTGGCCGCCCTGTTGGAGCTGGGAAGCGGGTTCAATCCTGATTTCACCGGCAGGGAGAATGTCTTTCTGAATGCCGCGATCCTCGGTCTTTCCCGGGAGCAAGTCGAAGAGCGCCTGCAAAGTATTCTCGCGTTCGCCGATATCGGCGAGTTCATCGATCAACCCGTCCGAAGCTACTCGAGCGGGATGGCTGTTCGCCTCGCGTTCTCCGTCATCGCCCATGTGGATGCCGACATCCTTATCGTGGACGAGGCGCTCTCCGTGGGTGATGCGTTCTTCTCGCAGAAGTGCATGCGCTTCCTTCGCGAATTCCAGAAGAGGGGAACGCTGCTTTTCGTCAGTCACGACTCGGCGGCGGTAACCAATTTGTGTGATCGCGCCATCTGGTTGGATGGCGGCCGTTTGCAAATGGAGGGCGCATCGCGGGAGGTGGTGGAATCGTATTTGGCGCAGCAGCACGCCAGTTCGCGGCACGCGCTGCAGGGCGAAGTCGTGAACATCGAGCGAAAGGTCGCAACGCCGATGCGGGAGCAGGACGTGCGTCATGAGCTGATGCGCGAGCTCGGTTTGAAGACGCGATTCGAGCTGTTCGAGTTCGACCCCGAAGCGACTGGGATGGAGTTCGGTGCGGGTGATGCGCTGATCCGCAATGTGGAGTTGCGCGACGAACTGGGCGCGCCGCTGCACGTTCTGCATGGAGGTGAACTGGTGAGTTTGCGGATCTCGACGGAGCTCATCAGGTCGCTGGACGACCTGATCGTGGGGTTCTACCTGAAGGATCGCTTGGGGCAACGACTGTTCGGCGACAACACCCACCTGACGACCATGAATGCTCCCGTTGGAGGTGCGCCGGGTGAAGCTCTCGACGCCACGTTCCAGTTTCGCATGCCGACCCTGCCGGCCGGGACCTACATGTTCGATGTCGCGGTGGCGTCGGGAACGCAAGAAGACCATACGCAACATCATTGGGTGCATGACGCATTGCAGATCAAGACCACCGACAACACCATGCGAAATGGACTGGTCGGCATCCCCATGCTGCGGATCGATGTCTCCAAGGCGGGTGCCTGATGGAATTCACGGGCGAGCGGTATGTTCCCACCGAAGGAGGTGAGATCCGTCATGAGCATTTCCATCGCTACGCCTGGGTGGCGCCCCTGGTCGCCGGCAAGGCCGTCTTGGATGTGGCCAGTGGCGCCGGCTACGGCAGCGCCATGCTTGCGAAGACTGCTGCTTCGGTGGTCGGTGTAGATATTTCGCCCGAGGCAATCGAGCACGCCAGAGCCGCCTACCCGCAGTCCAATCTTTCCTTCATGGAAGGCTCGGCATCCGAGTTGCCCTTGGCTGACGCGAGTTTTGATGTCGTGGTGTCGTTCGAGACCATCGAGCACCTGCTCGATCAGGAGCAGATGCTGGCCGAGATCGGTCGCGTCCTTCGGCCGGATGGAGTGCTCGTGATCTCTTCGCCCAACAAAGAGGTGTACTCCGAGCTTTCAGGCCTGCACAACGAATTCCATGTGAAGGAACTGCAATGGAATGAGCTGGACGCACTGCTTCGTCGGCAGTTTGCGCACGTCGAGTATTTTGGCCATAGGCTCGCAGTGGGGTCGGCCATCGTTCCGGTGACCCGCGCGGGCGATGGGCTCCTGTATGAAGCCCTGACGGATGAAGAGACCGAAGTTTCGCCGCGGGTGATGAAGATGACCAATCCGGTCTACTTCATCGCGCTGGCGAGCAATGCAGACCTTGCTTCAGCCCAGCGGCCTGCTTCCGTGCTCTTTTCCGAGCACGAGGATTTGTACGAACGCCATCGCCAGATCGCAACATGGGCCCAAGGTCAGGATCAGGAGATCCAGCGACTCGGTGAGATGGTCAGGCTGAAGCTGGAAGAGCACGCGGCAAGTCAGGAATGGGCGCAGTCGCTCGATACGGAAGTGAGCCAGCTCCGGGAGATCGCGACGGAACTGCGGGCCATGGTCGATGAGCGCACCCGCTGGGCGCAGGATCAGGATAAGGAAGTGGTGCGACTTGGGGGTCTGCTGCGCTCGAAGATCGACGATTTCGAGGCATCCCAGAAATGGGGTCAATCGCTCCATCTGGAGATGGAGCGGGCGAGAGGCGTGCTGCACGAGCTCGATGCGACCGTAGCCGAACGGACGATATGGGCACAACGCCTCGATGCGGAGCTGACCTCGGCCGGCGAGCATGTCCGCCGCTTGGGCGGTGAGGTCGAGGAACACCAACAACGGATCGCAGCGCTAGTCACCGAGCGGGAGCAGCAGGCGTTGGCGCTGGAGAGCGCCGATGCCGAGCTGGCTTCGTTGAACTCTCGTGAAAAAGTGCTTTCCCAAGAGTTGTCCGTTGCCCGGGATGAGCTCGGGATAGAGCGGGCGCAGGTCGGTCAACTCCAGGCCGAGCTGGAAGCGATGCGCGAACGATTGGAAGACCAGGTGAAGGCGTTGCTGGCGCTGCATGACCAGTGCGATGAGCTGAGGGTGACGTTGAAGATGCAGGAGCAGGACATGGCGGGGCGTGCGGCGGAGCTGAAGCGGGAGGCCGAGCAGCGAATGGAGGCCGCGCTGATCGCGAGCACCCAGATGCATGAGGCAAGCGCTCGTGCGCAGCACGACGCCCATATGCGGGAAGTGGTCGAACTGAGGTCGCAGTTGCAGCAGCTCATTGCCTCGAAGTCGTGGCGCATGACCAAGCCATTGCGCCTGATGGGGCGAGTTCTTCGCGGAGAGTGGGCGACCATCCTCACGTCCCTGCGAGGAACGCACCTGTCGCGCTTGCGCTGGCTGTCGTTCCTGCGGGCGCCCGCAAAGCGTTGGTTGATGCGCCAGAAGCCGGACAGCGCTGTCGTTCCCCTGCCTGCCACATTGCAGATCGATGCCATTGCCGGCGAGGGCGTCGACGCACTGGGAGGATTGGCGTTCCCCGAGGTCGTGGCGCCCATCGTATCCATCATCATCCCGACATACGGGAATTTTCCGTACACGCTCGCCTGCTTGCGTTCGATCGCCAGCCACATGCCCTCCGTGCCGGTGGAGATCATCGTGGCCGAGGATGCGTCCGGCGACACCGAGATGGAGGAGCTGGAGTCCATTCCTGGACTGGTGTACTACGTCAATCCCGAGAATCTGGGGTTCCTGCGTTCGTGCAACGCGGCGGCCAAACGCGCACGCGGCCAGTTCGTCTACTTCCTCAACAACGATACCGAAGTCACGGTTGGATGGCTGGATGCCTTGCTTGACGTATTCCGCCAGTATCCTGGCGCAGGCATGGCCGGCTCCAAACTCGTGTACCCGGATGGCCGCCTCCAGGAAGCCGGCGGGATAATCTGGCGCGATGGTTCGGCCTGGAACTACGGGCGGCTACAGGATCCTGCGGCGCATGAGTTCAACTACGTGCGTGAGGTCGACTACTGTTCAGGCGCCAGCATCCTGTTGCGTGCTGAAGATTTCTCGGCTCTGGGCGGGTTCGATGAGCACTACGTGCCGGCGTATTGCGAGGATTCTGATCTCGCCTTCCGACTCCGAGCCGCCGGCAAGCCGGTCTACTACACGCCTCTCTCCGTCGTCATCCATCACGAGGGAATTTCGCACGGAACCGACACGGGCAGTGGAGGCAAGGCGTACCAAGTGATCAACCAGGCCAAGTTCCTGGAGCGCTGGTGCGAGACCCTGGAAGCGCACTACCCGAATGCGGAGAACGTATTGCGCGCCCGCGACCGGGCCTGGGCGCGGAAAGTCGTGCTCGTCGTCGACCACTACATCCCGCAGCCGGACAGGGATGCAGGATCGCGCACCATGGTGGCGTTCATGGAAGCGATGGTGGCGCAAGGCTGGGTCGTGAAGTTCTGGCCGGACAACCTGTGGTACGACTCCCAGTACGCGCCGAAGCTACAGGCGCTCGGCGTCGAGGTCATCTACGGTGAGCGCTGGTATGGCGCCTTTGACCGGTATGTCGCTGAGTTCGGCCGCGATATCGATCTCGTCCTCCTGTCGCGACCGCATATCTCGCTCCCGTACATCGCGCCGATCCGCAAGCATTCCCAAGCGCGCCTTGCCTACTACGGGCACGACCTGCACTTCCGTCGCATGATTCGCGAGAACGAGGTCAAGGGCCGCGTGGGCGCCGACGACGACGCGCGTCGCATGAAAGAGCAGGAGCGGGCGATCTGGCGGCAAGTCGACCTAGTGCTCTATCCATCCCAGGACGAGGTCGATGACGTAAAGAGCTTGGAGCCTACCGCAAGCGCGCGCACGGTCAGTCCCTATGCGTTCGATTCGTTCAGCAGGGACGCTTTGCCGGAAGCACGTAAGGACATTCTGTTCGTGGCAGGATTCGGCCATCCGCCCAACGTCGATGCAGCTTACTGGCTCGTCAACGAAATCATGCCTTTGGTCTGGAGAACGGATCGTGAGGTCGTCGTGCACCTGGTTGGCGCGAATCCGACCCAAGAGGTCCAGGCGTTGCAAAGTGATAATGTCCGCGTCACGGGTTACGTGGATGATGAGACACTGCGCAGCTACTACAGGCGATCACGGGTAGCGGTCGTACCGCTGCGGTACGGCGCCGGCATAAAGAACAAGGTAGTCGAAGCCTTGCAGCAAGGATTGCCGCTGGTGACGACCACGACCGGCACCCAAGGCCTTGATGGCGTGGCCCGCGTCTGCGACGTAGCGGATGATGCCCGCACGATCGCCGGCTTCATCACCGGCCTTCTGGAAGATGATCGAAGGTGGCTCGCCTACTCGCGCTCCGGCGCTGAGTTCGCCGCGAGTTTGTTCTCGCGACACGCTCTACAGGCTCAGGTAGGCCGTTTCATGGAAGGAGAGATCAGTTGATCGTTCGTGCGCGCGCGCCCTTGCGCTTGGGCTTGGCCGGAGGAGGCACCGACGTATCGCCGTTCAGCGACGAGCATGGCGGCTGCGTCATGAATGTGACCATCGACAAGTACGCCTACGCCACGATCGATGCGTCGCCTTCGGGTCGGGTGGAGTTTCATGCCGTCGACGCCGGGCAGTCAGGACAATGGGATGCTGGGGCCGCCGTCGAAGGTAGCGCGGGAGCCACCCAGCTGATGGCAGGCGTCTATAACCGGATCTGTCGCGACTATCTGGGAGACAGATACCCCGGCCTTCGTGTGCGCACGTCCTCGGATGCCCCACCGGGTTCTGGCCTGGGATCGTCCTCCACGATGGTCGTAGCGCTGGTCACGGCTTTTGCGGAGTATTTCGGCCTGCCGCTCGGCGAGTACGAGGTGGCACACCTGGCTTTCGTCATCGAGCGGCAGGATCTGGCTCTGACCGGTGGAAAGCAGGATCAGTACGCAGCTGCGTTCGGCGGATTCAACTTCATGGAGTTCTATGCCGCCGACCGCGTGATCGTCAATCCGTTGAGGATCAAGGATTGGGTTTGGACGGAGCTTGAAAGCAGTCTGGTGCTTTACTTCACCGGCGTATCTCGCTCATCGGCGGCCATCATCGACGAGCAAGCCAAGAACGCACGCGAGGGACGGAGCGATTCTCTTCAGGCGATGTTCCAGTTGAAGGATGAGGCGGTTCAGATGAAAGAGGCCGTACTGTTGGGCGATATCAAACGATTCGCCCGCGTCATGCAGGCCGGTTGGGAGGCCAAGAAGCGCATGGCCAACAGCATCTCCAATCCCATGATCGATGAGCTGGAAGCGCTGGCATTTCGCAACGGCGCGCATGCGGCTAAGGTGTCCGGTGCGGGCGGGGGTGGATTCATGATGTTCGTCTGTGATCCGGTCGAACGGGTCAATCTCGTTCGCGCTTTGGCGGACGCAGGCGGGCAGGTTCTCGATGCGCATTTCTCAAGTTCAGGAGCATGTTCGTGGAAGGTCAATTGAACGGATACATCCAAGCGGAGTTCGGCAAGGTCCAGGAGAATTTCCGGCGCATGGCGGAAAGCGCCATCATTGAGCGGCAGATCATCGATGCCGTCGCGCTCTGTGTTGCTTCCCTCCGTAGTGGCGGGAAAATCCTGTTCGCCGGAAATGGTGGAAGCGCCGCAGATGCGCAGCATTGGGCGGGGGAGCTGGTGAGTCGCTTCTACTATGATCGCCCGGGCCTGCCTGCCATCGCCCTGACCACCGATACGAGTGCGTTGACCGCGATCGGCAACGACTATGGTTATGACTACACGTTCGCCCGACAGTTGGAGGCGCTGGGCCGGGATGGCGATGTGTTCTTCGCAATCTCCACTTCGGGGAACTCACCCAACATCCTGAGGGCGTGCCAGGCCGCGCGGGAGAAGGGGGTGCGTACCATCGGGTTGACCGGCGAGGGGGGCGGCAAGCTCGCAGGCCTGAGCGACATCTGCTTCCGCATTCCTTCGATGGAAACACCGCGCATCCAGGAGGGTCATGAGTTCATCGGCCACATCGTTTGCGCCCTGATTGAACAGGAAATGTTCCCGAAAAATGCGCAGTGACGAGGCTATCGTGCTGGCGGGAGGGTTCGGGACCCGGCTGCGCACACTGGTAAGCGAGGTGCCCAAGCCGATGGCGCCGGTCGCCGGGCGCCCCTTTCTGGAGTGGATCCTGCGCCGCCTCGAGCGTGAAGGGATGCGTCGCGTCGTTCTAGCGACCGGCTACATGGCGGAGAAGATCGAGCAAGTGTTCGGCGGCAGGTTCGGCGATCTCGAGTTGGTGCACTCGGTCGAAACGCAACCCTTGGGTACCGGGGGGGCCATTGCACTGGCCGCGGAGCACGTGGGCGACTTCGGTGTCCACGTGATTAACGGTGATACCTATCTGGACTACACGCTGACTGAGCTGGAAGCGCTTGCCCGCGAGCATGGGAGCATCGGCATGGCGCTGGCGCGGGTAGACGACGTGTGCCGGTATGGCGCGGTTGGGCTGGAAGGCGCACATGTGCGCCGCTTCCACGAGAAGGGCGCCATGGGGCCTGGCTGGATCAACGCCGGCTGTTATTACCTGCCGGATGAGACGCTGCGCGCCCTGCCCGCTGGTAGCTTTTCGTTCGAATCGGACGTCCTGGCGCCGCGCGCCGAGGCGGGCCTGGTGGTCGGGATGACCGACACCGACGGCTTCATCGATATCGGCGTCCCTGAGGACTACCTGCGCTCACAGTCGCTGTTCGGGGCGGAGCCATGATCGCCGCCCCGCATCCGGGTGTGTTCGTTGATCCCGAGGAGCCTGTCTTGTTCGAGCAGAGCCCTGCTTTGTTTCTCGACCGAGACGGAGTCATAAACGTGGATCACGGTTACGTCTCCACACCGAGCGACACCGAGTGGGTGGACGGCATATTCGACCTGTGTCGCGGCGCTCAGCAATTGGGCTATCGACTGCTTGTGGTAACCAACCAAGCGGGTATCGCACGCGGGTACTACTCCGAAGCGCAGTTCCTCGACTACACCTCGTGGGTGCATCAGGCCTTTCGCCAGCACGGGATACGGCTTACCGCAACGATATATTGCCCGCACCATCCCGAGGCTGGCCTGGGTCCTCTCAGGGTCGAGTGTCCCTGCCGAAAGCCGGCGCCGGGCATGTTGATTGAAGCGCAGCGGAGATTCGCGTCAGACTTGGCGGCATCGGCATTGGTGGGGGATAAAGGAAGCGATATCGCGGCTGGTCGAGCGGCAGGACTTCGACACCTGTATAAGGTCGTCAGCGCCGCGGAGCCCTCGTTGGCTCCAGTACTACCGGTGTGGCGACTGAGTGATGTATTGGGCGATCTCAAGAGTCATTGTCCTTAGAACGATCGTTAGGAGAAGCACCATATGTTCCCAATGGCAACTCGTCGAGCCTGTCCGCTATGCCAGGATGAGGCGAGTGACTTCACCATCGTGGATCACGTCCCCTATTTCGAGTGCAGGGTCTGCGACTTCA
Source organism: Pseudoxanthomonas sp. PXM03 (assembly GCF_014852005.1). Classification (GTDB taxonomy): domain Bacteria; phylum Pseudomonadota; class Gammaproteobacteria; order Xanthomonadales; family Xanthomonadaceae; genus Pseudoxanthomonas_A. Next base: position 689,795 of record NZ_JACVAU010000001.1, read on the forward strand.
TCTTCGCCGACCCCTCTCTGCTCGAAAGGGTCGACCGCGGCGAGCCGTTGCGCCGTTACGATGAAGAGTATTGGCAGAACGAACTCGCCTCCGCGCGCGATCGCTCCTACGGGTCATCCCTGGCGCGCTGCGCCGAGGCGATCCTGTACTGTCGGGTGCCAATACAGCGATTCATCGACGTTGGCACTGGTCCGGGGATTCTGCTGGAGGCACTGTCGCTGTACTTGCCAGATCATGCCGACAAGCTATTCGGCGTAGAGAAATTCCCGCCTCGGGAAGAGGAACGGTCAAAGCACCCGAACTACCACTGTGCGGACCTGAAGGATCTCGGGCTCACGTTCGAGTGCGGTGTCTGCATCGAGGTGCTGGAGCACCTTACGCCGCAGATGGCCCGCGGTCTCGCTGCCGCGATGCGGGTAGCGTCTGTTCCAGGTTCGCTGTTCATGTTCAACACCGGGCTGACCGACTACGTGCGATGCGAAGATCCGGGTTACCTGGATCCTTACGGGCGTGGCCATATCACTTGTTGGTCGGTGAAGGCTGCCCAGCGAATTTTCGCTGCCGAGGGCTTCGTAGTGCACCCGGTGCCCGGCAAGTCGTGGGCGTTTGTCATCGAGCGGCCGCTTGGCGAGGTGGGTCAGGAGATTGCGATCGGCGACAGGATCTGGTCGGCTCCGTCGGCGAACCTCGCCCTGCTCGCCGACAGTCGCATGGGGACGGTCATGCAGATCCTCGGACGAGAGAGTGCGCGCGCTTACTGAAAGACCATCGAGTTTTCATTGACCATGTCATAAAGGGGGCGTGCATGTCGGCTTTTCCGGATCTGATGATTTCGCAAGTCGCTGGTGGAGTGCGCGTCCCGGTCTTTACGTCCCAGGCAGACTGGGAGCGCCGATTGGAATGCGAACGATCCGTATACGATGCCCGCTGGAGGATGGAGCAGGAGTTCAGGGCGCTGGTACGTACCCAATGCTGGGTTGGTTGGTGCGGACTCTGCGGCGAAGCGTCGGAATTCTCGGTGGCCCGGCAAGACGAGCCGGCTTCGATCAGCCTGAGGGAAGACCTGGTGTGCGCCCGTTGCGGCATCAACGCACGCGCGCGCGGGGCCTTGGAGCTGATAAGAAACCGGATGGACCTGCAGACCTCCAGCGTGTATCTCACCGAGCAGGCATCGCGACCGTTCGTTTGGCTGCAGCGCAACGCGCGCTCCGCGATCGGAAGTGAGTACGTAAGGGATCAAGATTCCGAGCGGAAGTTGCAGCAGTACTTTCGCGACCTTGGCGGCGAGGGTGATATCCGGGTGGAAGACGTGACCGGACTGACCTTCGGGAATGAATCGCTGGACTGTGTTGCGAGCTTTGATGTACTTGAACATGTGCCGGATTATCGTGCAGCTCTGGCGGAGTTTGCTCGGGTGCTGCGTCCAGGGGGCATGCTGGTTGTTACCGTGCCTTTCGTATTCTCCTATGCCACCACGCTCGTCCGCGCTCGCGTGGACGGTTCTGGTGAGATACATCATTTTGTGACGCCCGAGTATCACGGCGATCCGGTGGATGGGGCTGGCATCCTTTGCTTCTACCATTTCGGCTGGGATTTGCTGGAAGTCGTGAGAGAATGCGGCTTCTTCCATGCCGGCATGACGCTTCCTTGGCATCCGGGCATGGGCATGATGGATCACCTTTGGACGCTCGTAGCGTTCAAGTAATCGACGCACTTCCACATGAAGACATTGATTGTCGGTCGTTTCGCATTGGCAATTGTTTGTGCGGCGGTTTGTGTTTGGCTGCCCATCCGTTCGCTCCTGGTGGATGGTCCCTTCATGTGGCACGTCACGCAGCCGGCCGCTTGGCAGGGCGGGGCCGAAGTCGTTGTGCTCTCGCTCCTATTCACTCTTGCCCTGGGTTTGCGCCGCGCGCCGCTAGGTTGGTTGTTGGCCGCCCTGGCGGCCGAGTTCTACGCGCGCAGGCATGGCATAGACTTGGCTATTCTGGCCGTCTACTTGTACCTGGAAGGGATATTTGCCCTGGGTCGGCTAGCGCAAGCCGCACTGGAGCGGATGTTCCCTCAGTCGACGGCATCCGATGATCCGGTGGTTGCAGGCATGCTGGGCGTGGTCTGCTGGGCGCTGATCCTGTGGGCGGCCGCTGCGATAGGCATGTCCTCGCTGCCGGGTATCCGCTTGCTTACGGTCGCGATACTGGGGGTGGCGCTGGCCGTCTATCGCGGCAAACGCTTGGCGACCATTGCCGCGACGGCGCTGCAACCGCGAAACTGGTTGGATCGGGCGGCCGTCGGCCTGCTGGCGGCGTTCTGCCTCGCAATGTTCGCGAAAGCGTCCGTGGCGATCGACTACGATTCCATGTGGTACGGCTTGCAGGCCGATGAGGTACTTGTTGGCGGCGGCAGTCTTTTCCAGTCCCAAGGGCTGGTCGCCGTAGTCCATCACTATCCCAAGCTTTATGAGTCGCTTGGGCTGCCCTTCTCTGGCCTGGGCAGTACTTCGCTGGTGTTCGGGTTGGGAGTTGCGAGCTGGGGTTTACTCGTCCTTACGGTCGTGGAGGTGCTGCGAAGCCTTGGCGTCGGCCGCACGCTACGGCTGTGGGGCGGCGTCTTGCTCGCGACCTTGCCCGCCCTGGCCAACATCGCCATCACCGCGAAGGGCGACGCGTTTTCGGCATGGATGCTGATGGTCTGCATCCTTTCGATCCTTCGCTACAGAAACGGGCACGGTGGCCTCTGGTTTTGGGTCGGGGTCACCAGCATCGCGTTAGGCGTCTTATCGCGGTTGGCCAACCTGCCTTACGCTGCGCTGCTGGCATTGATGCTGACCTGGAGCGTCATTCAACGTCAGGGTGTGGGACTTATGCACGTTCCGGGAGTCGTCCTGGCTGCGGGAATGGTTGCGCTCACCTCAGCCGTGTTCGCACGCAATGTGCTGATTTCCGGGTTGATGCTCATCGCGCCGGATCCAGTGGTCAAGCTGCAGTTGATGGCTGGCATGCAGTTGCACGAACCCGCCGGTCTGCTGCCGCCCAGCGAGGGGGGGCGCCTCCCGCTACTGGACGGATTGTGGGGCATCCTGTTCCAGCCTGCGCAGTACCCACATTTGTTGATCACCTGGACAGCCAACTTCTGGTTGTTCGTACCCATCGCTGTCCTGTTACTGGGAGGACGCCAGCCGTTCCTGCGCGGCCGTAGTGGCGCGATGCTCATGTTGCTTTCACTCGGGCTGAGCTTTTTCGCGATGATGTTCGGCTACAAATTCCTGGTGCCAGCAGGAGACGGTAACTACTTCATTGTTCCTCTGATGGCGCTAGGACTCTGGGGGCTCGCTGTCGCGGAGGGAATGACGGACGGGGCGCGTCGCTGCTTGCTGGTGTTGCTGCTTGCATGGCTTGCCGTCGCGGGTGCGGCGATTTCATTCGTCACGGGTTCTTGGGGGCCTGGTACACGCCCTTTCGATCTGGATATAAAGCGGCTGCCATTCGAGCTGGCGCAGAGGCGCGAGGCGAATGTGGCTGCAGCGCGATTGCGAGGCGTGGACCGATTCTTCACGGGAATGTCGCCAGGCACCCGCGTGGTCGGTGTGGAGCCGGCAGGGGTCGATACCAGCATGCCCGTAGGCTGGTGGTTGCCGGTGCAGTACGAGCCCATCGAAGGATTCGGATGGCAGAATCCTTCGATTCTGGCCTCATCTCAAAGCTTTGGTGCCTATCTCGACCAAGCCGGCATCCAGTACCTGCTCATGCCGAAGAACGTCGCTCCGGGATACGCGCCTGACTTGGTGCGAGTCGCCATGGAGCAACGCTCCGCCGATGGAAGTGCATCTATCGCGTATGAAGACGATCGTTACGTGGTCTGGAAGCTGGCGCCGACTCAAGGCACGATGACATCGCTCGACGGCGGGGGCACGGTTCGGTTGATATTGGATGCAAAGACGTTCTGTGCGCAGCGTGCAAACGGCGTGGCCACCGTCACCTGGAGCGGCAGCCCAGGGCCTCTGGCGATCGAAGTGAAAGGGCCAGGAGAGTCCGCAAAACTGTGGGCGGAAGCTGGCGGCTCAGGATCGATGACGACAGGTGCCTGGATGCCTGCCGGAGGCGAATTCATCTTCCGCCGCGGCCGGGGGGGCGCGATCCTCGCGAGATTACGCACGGAACCGTCCTGCGATTGACCTGGACAGGCCGAGATCCTAACTTCGTGCGCGTCGAAAGACCCAAACGTTCATGGCCGTGAAAACCATGGCGGGCACCACCACCATGTTCGCCAGGATTCCCCACCTGTAGTCGGCACCAGCGACGTCGGCGATCAGGTACATGATCAGGAAAGACCCGCCGATGTTGAGGCCATGCACCAGAAGATACTTCGGCAGTTCGTGACGCAGCGACTGGCCGGACCGGAAGGTGAAAGTCCGCTGCAACAGGAAGTTGAGTGGAATAGCCAGCAGGTAGCCGATTACGGTCGCCATCGCAGGTGCCATCTGCCACCGGCTAACCGCCAAGTGCGTGAGGAGCGCATGCGCAAGCGTGCTGACGCCACCGACGAGTACGAAACGAATCGCCCTCCCCATCAGCCCGTCGTCGGCCAGCAGTCTAGCTAACGACCTGATCATCCGACACGCGTGCGTCCACGTTCACGGAACGGCGGATGAGGTATTGCGGTCGCCGGTTGAGACTGAGCAGCACGCGCCCTGTGTACTCTCCGATCACGCCGAGGCCCAGCAGCTGCAGCCCCCCCATCATCAGGACCGCAACAATCAGCGACGCCCAGCCCACAGCCAAGTCTGGAGTCGAAAGCTTCTTGACTATGACCACGATCGCAAGCAGGAATCCGATGAAAGACGCACAAATTCCAGCGATCGAAACGAATCTCAGAGGAACGACGGAGAAGCTCGTCGCCATCTGCATCCAAAGCGAAACGGACTTCTTCAGGCTGTATCCCGACTGCCCATCGCTGCGCGAATGGTGGCGTGCCGAAATGGTTGCGATACTGGAAGTGCTCTGCAAGAGAAGCCCATCCACATAGACGAATGGTCCTTCGTAGCGCAGGACTTCGTCGCGAACTTCGTCGAGCATGCCACGGAAGGGCGACAGATACAGTCCCTTGGGTTTCTTCAATAGGCGCCTGGCGACGAAATCGTTGAACCAACTGCCCGCGCGCTTCCAAAGCACGTGCTGGCGCCGCTCGAATTGCACGTAGCACAGATCGAAACCTTCCCGAAGCTTGTCGACGATGCGGGAAACATCCGCCGGATCATGTTGCAGGTCGTCGTCCATGGTGACGATGTGCCGTCCGCGCGCGACGCCCAGTCCGGCCATGATCGCGTTGTGCTGTCCGGCGTTCTTGCGCAGATCGATGCCGACGAGCCATGGCCGTTCCTTGGCCAATCCTTCTATGACGTGCCAGCTGTTGTCGGGGCCGCAGTCGTGCACGAGCACCGCTTCGTAGCAGCTGTGACCGAACGCAGGTTCCAGGACCTCCTGGAGGCGCGCCACCAGTTGGGGCAGTATGCTCGCGCTGCCGTAGACCGGAATGACCACTGAAACGTCAATCTGCTTACTCTTGTCCATAGTACTTCCTGATCACCCGCTCGGCGTAGTTTGAGCCCAAGTCGATGCCGAGCTCGCGTCCCACCCTGTTCGCGTAGGCCGATTCGATGGGGAAAGGAGTGCCCTGGTCTTTCAGGTCGAAATTCGCCTTCCGGCCGAGCGCTTCCTCAAATATCGCTACGATCGCGGGCATGGGGACGGACCTCTCCGCGGCGATGTTGACTACCGCCGGGATCTGCTCCTCGCATTCGATCATCGCGGACGCTATCGCTACGACATCGTCAATGTCGATGAGGTTGCGCTCGGCCCGCGACCAGACTTGAAAGGATTCGCCCGATAGGATCCTGTCACGCAGAAAGTTGGTAAGCGTGTTGGGATTGTCGGTGCGTCCTACGACTTGGGGCAGGCGAAGTACCAGGCCGCCGCGGGTCGATTGCACTATCGACTCCATCGCACGCTTGTGATTCATGTACGGCGTGTCGTTGCCGACGCGATCGGCCACCCCGCAGCTCCCGAAGTAGACGCTGCGGCGATAGCCCTTGGCGAGTTCGGCCTCAAGCGCTCTCCGCTCGCGTCCGAACTCGCTCGGATCGGACTCCGCAGAGTTGGACACGCCGGAGGCGAAGATCAGCAAGTGATCCTTGTTGGCATAGCGCTCCGCGAAACTGCGCGCCAGCAGTCCCCTTCCTACGATCATGGCGACAGCGGCACGGTTGCGGACATCAAACTATGAACTCCATCGGAGGTGTGCGTGCATCCCATGGCGGCTGCACAACGCCTTGCGCTCCCGATTGGGCTGAGGGTGCGCCCGCCGGTGCAGCGACCATGTGGCATCAACGCGCCCGTCAAGGTGCGTCGATGGCTTCTGCAGCCAAGGTACCAAACTCTGTTGGGCGGAAAGAGCCGACGATGCGACCGTTGACGGTGCGCTCGCGGCTCAGCCGTCAATTGGCGGGGCAATCGGGTCCGGCGACCGTCGTGCGCGCCAACTCGGCGCCCGACGCTTTGTCGCGCAGCCTGAAGATCGCGCCAGGCGCCGTCCACTGACCGGTCTGGGCCTCGCCGAAGGCGCCGCCAGCGGCGAAGAGTGTCGCAGTCGCGTCCTCGGGCCCGACCATGATCTCGACGTCGCTCGTTGTCGGATGCTTGGAACGTACATCCCACCGTACGGTTCCGACGACGTTGTTGCAGTCTGCCATGCTGGGCGGATCGATCGAGAAAGTAGGATCGAGAGCGAGCGGCGCAGGTCCCGTCGCACTGGGGTCCGTTGCCGGCGTCTCCGCTGGTGACACGGCGGACTGCGGGTCCGCAGAAGGGGCTTCCGCCGGCTTGCTGCATGCGGAAACGGCCAGTGTCGCGACCAGAACTAGCGAGAGTTGGAGCTTCATGTCAGTAGGTCCTTGAAAGCCATTGAGGCGAAGGGTAGAGATTCGAGCAGCCCCGGTCCATCTAGCCGAGGGCGCTTTCCAGATCGGGCAGCAACTGGAACAGATCGCCAACGAGTCCAATGTCGGCAATCTCGAAGATCGGCGCTTCGCCGTCCTTGTTGATCGCCACGATGGTACCGGCATCCTTGATGCCGGTCAGGTGCTGGATGGCGCCGGAGATGCCGACGGCCACGTACAGTTCGGGGGCGATGATCTTGCCGGTCTGGCCGACCTGCAGTTCGTTCGGCACGTAGCCGGCGTCCACCGCGGCACGCGAGGCGCCGACGGCGGCGCCCAGTTTGTCGGCGAGGGCGTAGATGACCTTGAAGTTCTCAGCCGAACCCACGCCGCGGCCACCGGAAACGACGCGCTTGGCGCTCTGCAGGTCGGGGCGGTCGGACTTGCCGGCGGCGAGGCCCAGGTAACGCGTATGCGTCGGCAGGGCGGCTTCGACGCTGATGGCTTCGACCGTCGCGCTGCCGCCCTTGGCGGCTTCAGGCCATGATGCGGTACGCACGGTGGCGACGACGATCTGGTCGGCCGGCGTTTCGACGGTGATGATCGCGTTGCCGGCGTAGATCGGGCGCTTGAAGGTGTGCGGGCCTTCCACGGCCATCAGGTCGGAGACCTGGTTGACGCCGAGCAGGGCGGCGACGCAGGGGAGCAGGTCTTTGCCAAACGTGGTCGACGGGGCGAACACATGCGTGTAGCCGGCCGCAAGCGCGGCGATCTGGGGTGCCAGCACCTGCGCGATGGCGTTGGCGTTGCCGGCATTGGCGACAGCGAGCACCTTGGCGACGCCGGCGATCTGCGCGGCGTCGGCGGCGACGGCCATCGGGTCGGCCGCCAGCACGACCACGTCGATGGCGTCGGCGTTCACAGCGGCGGCTGCGCTGACGGTCTTGGCGGTGGAGGCGTTGAGCTTGCCGTCCAGGTGTTCGGCGATGACGAGAACTTTGGTCATTACAGCAACCCCTTCTGCTTGAGTGCGGCGACCAGTTCGGCCGCGTCCTTCACCATGACGCCCTTGCTGCGCTTGGCAGGCGGAGCGTAGTGCGTGGTCTTGTGCGTATCGGCGGATTCGACGCCGAGGTCGGCCAGCTGCAGCGTTTCCAGCGGCTTGCTCTTGGCCTTCATGATGTCGGGCAGCTTGATGAAGCGCGGTTCGTTGAGGCGCAGGTCGGTGGTGACGACCGCGGGAAGGTCGACCTCGAGCGTTTCCAGGCCGGCATCGACCTCGCGGACCACCGTCGCCTTGCCGTCGGCGATATCGAGCTTGCCGGCGAACGTCGCCTGCGGACGGCCCCACAGCGTGGCCAGCATCTGTCCGGTCTGGTTGGCGTCGTCGTCGATAGCCTGCTTGCCGAGGATCACCAGGTCCGGCGATTCCTTCTCGACCAGCTTCAGCAGGGTACGGGCGGCGGTCAGCGGCTGGATGGCCTGGTCGGTGACCACGTGGATGGCGCGGTTGGCACCCATGGCCAGGCCGTTGCGCAGATGGGCCTGGGCGTCGGCGGGGGCGATGGTGGCGACCACGACCTCGGTGGCGATGCCCTTGTCGCGCAGGCGCAGGGCCTCTTCCAGCGCGATCTCGTCGAAGGGATTGGGGGACAGCTTGACGCCGTCGGTGACCACGCCGGAGCCGTCCGGCTTGACCTGGATGCGGACGTTGTAGTCCACCACGCGCTTGTAGGCGACGAGAATCTTCATCCTGCGGGAATTCCTGTATGCGACGGTGAGGCCCGGCCGCGGCGGCTGGCCGAGGGCAGACTTAAGATTTTAGCCGTCAGGCGGGGGCCATGCGAGCCCGTACGGTACCGTCCGCCAGCTGTTCCGCCAGAACACCGGCAAAACGTGCCGCGCTGCCAGGCGCCTGGGCGAAGAACAGCGAGGGTTCGGTCAGTTCCAGCTCAAGCAGGCGGGGCTGGCCTTCGGCGTCGATCAGCAGGTCGATGCGTGCATAAGACAGCGGTGTGTCCAGTTGGCGCAGGCGCGCCGTGGCGGCGAGCACCCGTTCGGCCAGCGCTTCCTCGGCCTGGGTGGCCTTGCCTGGCAGGATGTCGCCCAACGCCATCGGCGCCTGGCGCGCGCCTTCGCCGGCTGCCAACTGGGCGCCCTTGCGGGCAGCGTGACTGAAACGCCCGCCGAAGTAGAGCAGCGCGGTTTCACCCTGCTCATCCACCGAGGCGATGTAGGGCTGCAACATCACGCTCCGCTCCTGGTCGAGCAGGCGCGCGACATGGTTGCCGGCCGCGAACTGCTGGTCGCGCGCGTAGCGATGGGTATCCCGGGCGCCGGCACTGACGGCCGGTTTGACGACGAACTCCGCGCAGCCGAATGCCTCCAGGAAGGCTGAGAGCGCTTCCATGGGTTCGGCATCGGGTTCGACGAAGTGGGTGGGGACGGTCGGGATGCCGACGGTCGCCAGGTCCGCGAGGTAATGCTTGTCTGTGTTCCAGCGCACGACATTCAACGGATTCATCAGGTGCGTGACCCGGTCCACGTGCTCGCACCAGGCCAGGAACCCGGGCAGTCGCTCGGTATAGTCCCAAGGCGAACGCAGCAGGACCGCGTCGAAGCGCGCCCAGTTCACGGTTGGGTCGTCCCAGGCCACGGCGCGCGGGTGGAGACCTGCATCGGCGCAGGCTTCGAGCAGCGGGACGAGATCATCGTCGTGGCCGGTCGCGGCGACAGCGGTGACAAGCGCTAGGGTCTTCATGCGGGCAAGTGTACGCGCACGTCCGGTGCCGGATTCCCATTGACCGAAAGTACCTGTGTGGCCCTTGGGGGCGTGGGTAGAATGCAGGCTTCCTCAACGAATGGATCACGCCATGGCGGGTAACCCGGCCTCCGGAGGCAAGCAGAAGCTATATCCCAGTGCCGCGGCCGCACTGCAGGGCGTGGTGGCCGATGGCCAGACGCTGGCGGTCGGCGGCTTCGGCCTGTGCGGCATCCCCGAGGCGCTGATCGGCGCGCTGCGGGACAGCGGCGCGAAGGGGTTGACGGCGATCTCCAACAACGCGGGCGTGGACGGCTTCGGCCTGGGCCTGCTGCTGGAAACCCGACAGATCAAGAAGATGATTTCGTCCTACGTGGGCGAAAACAAGGAATTCGAGCGCCAATTCCTTTCGGGCGAACTGGAACTGGAATTCAACCCGCAGGGCACGCTGGCCGAGCGCCTGCGCGCAGGCGGCGCAGGGATCCCGGCGTTCTTCACCCGCACCGGTTACGGCACCGTTGTTGCCGAAGGCAAGGAAACCCGTCAGTTCGGCGAGCATTGGTATGTGATGGAAACCGCGCTGGCCGCCGACGTATCGCTGGTCAAGGCATGGAAGGCCGACAAGGCCGGCAACCTGGTCTTCCGCAAGACAGCGCGCAACTTCAACCCGGCTTGCGCCATGGCCGGCAAGGTCTGCATCGCGGAGGTCGAGGAAGTGGTGGAAATCGGCGCCATCGATCCCGACCACGTGCACCTGCCCGGCATCTACGTGGACCGCATTGTCCACAACCCGTCCCCCGAGAAGCGCATCGAGCAGCGCACCGTCCGTCAAGGAGACAAGTGATGCCCTGGACCCGCGATGAAATGGCGCAGCGCGCCGCCCGCGAGCTGACCGATGGCGCCTACGTGAACCTGGGCATCGGCCTGCCGACCTTGGTCGCCAACCATATCCCGGCCGGGATGGACGTGTGGCTGCAGTCCGAGAACGGTCTGCTGGGCATCGGCCCGTTCCCGGCCGAGGACGAGGTCGATGCCGACCTGATCAACGCCGGCAAGCAAACCGTCACCGCCCGTGCGGGAGCCAGCTACTTCGGCAGCCACGACTCGTTCGCCATGATCCGCGGCGGTCACATCGATCTGGCCGTACTGGGCGCCATGCAGGTGACCGACAAGGGTGACCTGGCCAACTGGATGGTCCCGGGCAAGATGGTCAAGGGCATGGGCGGCGCCATGGACCTGGTGGCCGGCGTCAAGCGCATCGTGGTGCTGATGGAGCACGTGGCCAAGGACGGGAGTCACAAGATCCTGCCCCAGTGCGACCTGCCGTTGACGGGGGTGGGGGTCGTTGACAGGATCATCACGGACCTGGCCGTTTTCGATGTCACCCCCGACGGCTTGGCGCTTATGGAGATGGCCGATGGCGTGACCGCAGCCGAGCTCGCCGCGAAAACCGGCGTGCCTTTCCGGTCTGGTCTCTGAAGCGCGCTCTGCCGTGATGCAGGTCCGGTTGCAATGCGCGATGGTGCACGTCTGACTTCCAGCTGTACGCTTTCTGGCCGATAACGCGGAGAGGCGAACCTGTTGGCTATTTGTGGCCCGGCGGCTGGGCTATAGTGTTAGCTCAGGGGCTCTATCCGTTTTTTTTCAGAGGCGTACGTATGAAACTCCGGGTCGGCGCTTGCGCCTTGATGTTGGTTTTGGCCGGGTGCAGTGGGGAAAGCCCTGAATCGGGCGTGGCAGGGATGCGTGGTGTTGCCGCAAGCAAGGCGACCGGCAGCCTGCCGACGTCGCTCCCCTTGGCCCGTGCGATCGGGGCGTCCATCGCCAACGCGCCTGACCGCGGTTCGCTGTTGTCCTACCCCAATAAAGCGGCGCCAACCAAGCAGGAAGGTGCCTACACATGGTACCCGACGGCCATCAGCGAAGCCCACGCCTTCAAGGGCATCGCCACCGGCGAAATGACCGTGCCCTCGCCGGATGGCAGCCAAGTCAAGCTGCGCTACGAGCGCCACGTTGAAGAGATCGACGGCAACTGGACGTGGATCGGCCGGGTGGTTGGCGGCGATCCGATGCAGGAAGCCATCATCACGTTCGGTGAGAAGGCCGTGTTCGGCTCGATTCCGCAAGCCAGCGGCAAGCCGGCCCTGAGCCTGCAGACCCGCAATGGCAAGGTGTTCGCGGTGCAGACCGATCCGTCGAAGGTTGTGTCCGCAACCAAGGGTCATGTCGACATCATGGTGCCTGAGGCAGCTTCGCTGCGCTCGTCCATGGCGGCGGCCGTCGGCCAGTCGGCGCAGGTCAGCCAGAGCGCCACCGCAGTGGCGCAGGCAGCGCCGCCTACGGCAGCCAATACGATCGACGTCGCGGTCGGCTACACCCCTGAGTTTGCGACGGCCAACGGCGGAGCTTCCGGTGCTGCGACGCGTCTGGTGTTCCTTGTCCAGGTAGGCAACCAGGCCTTCGCCAACAGCGACGTCAATGGCTACCTGCGAATCGTGAACGCCTTGCAGGTCAACTACACCGATACCAACACCAATCAGACAGCGCTGCGGGAATTGACCGGTAGCACGGGCAACTCACCCGTCACCATACCGGCCAGCTTGGCACCCCTGCGGACGGCGCGTGACCAATACGGTGCCGACATCGCGATTCTGGTGCGCAAGTTCAACACGCCGGAAAACGAAGGTTGCGGCATCGCGTGGTTGAACGGTGCAGACCAGAGGGACATCACGTCGGCGGACGCGGCTTGGGGCTATGCCGTGATCAGCGATGGTTACGACACCGGCACCGATGGCAAGACGTACTACTGCGCCGACGAGACGTTGGTGCACGAAGCCGCGCATCTGATGGGTTCGGCACATGATCGTGCCAACTCCACAGCCCCGGGGCCCAATGGCACCACGGTTCTTCAGTATGGCCGTTACCCATATTCTTTTGGCTACAAGACGTCGGCTGCCGCCGGCAATTTCTATACGGTGATGGCTTATGGCGATACCGGGCAGATTGCACATCGCATCTTCTCGACGCCGCTCAAGAGCACCTGCGGTGGTTCAGGCAACTTGGCCTGCGGCGTGGCAAACAGTGAGGACAATGCGCGAAGCTTGAATCAGACGATTCCGGTAGTGGCGCAGTTCAGGGCGACCGTTGTGCCCTTCATCGGCAAGGACATTAGCAATGACTTGACTGGTGATGGCAAGAGCGAGCTGCTGTGGAAGTCCGGTAACGATGTGGTGTATTGGGAAATGAATGGCGCCAATGCCGCTTCCACCAAATATTGGGGGAACACGGGTGACGCTGCGCTCTCTCCCATCGCGACCGGCGATCTGAATGGCGATGGCAAGGCGGATCTGGTGTTTGATGCGCGCAAGCCGTCCGGAAACTACCTGCTTTTCTGGATCAGCAGCGGAACTTCGTACACTACGCGTGGCATGCCCTATGGCGGTAGCTGGGTTCCGTTCGGCGCTGCGGACGTGAACGGCGACGGCAAGAGTGAGCTGCTCTGGCGCTCCGGAGCTGATGTCGTGTACTGGATCATGAACGGCGCGACCATGGAGTCGAGCGTGTACGCCGGCAATCTCGGCGAAGCGGACTTTGCCCTTGTCGGAAGCGGTGATCTGAACAGCGATGGTCGCGCGGACCTGATCTTCGACTTGCGCAAGCCGTGGGGAAACTACTTGCGCAAGTGGGTCAGCAATGGCCAAGGCGGCTTCAACGTAAGCACTGAAGCTTACGCCGGTGCTTGGGTGCCCTTCACCATGGCGGACGTTACTGGAGACGGCAAGGCAGAGTTGCTGTGGCGTTCGGGTAGGGATTTGGCGTACTGGACGATGAACGGTCCGACTTTCGTTTCGAGCACCCATATGGGGACTTTGAGCGATGCCGAATTTGTCGCTGCCGCCAAGGGCGATTTCAATGCCGACGGCAGGGTCGACTTCATCTTCGATCTGCGTAAGCCGTGGGGCAACTATCTCAGCAAATGGATCTCGAACGGCACGTCCGGTTATGTCGTGACCGTTGAAGCTTACTCGGGAACCTGGCAGCCATTTGATCCCACGCTCTGACGCTGCTCCATCCGACGAGTCAGCTACCGCCGCGAACGTATCGCGGCGGTAGCTGCAATCATAGATTCTGGTAATTCGGCCCCGAGCCGCCTTCCGGCGTCACCCAGTCGATGATCTGGTATGGGTCCTTGATGTCGCAGGTCTTGCAGTGCACGCAGTTGGCGGCGTTGATCTGCAGGCGCTTGCCGGTGCCGTCGTCGACGATTTCGTACACGCCTGCCGGGCAGAAGCGTGTGCAGGGGTTGTCGTATTCGGCGGCGCAGCGGGTGATGCAGACAGAGGTGTCGTGCACGCGCAGGTGCACGGGCTGGTCCTCGTCGTGTTCGGTGGCGGCGTAGTAGACGCCCTGCAGGCGGTCGCGCGGGGCGAGCGTACGATCCACGTAATCGCGCTTGGGTTCTTCGTACTCGCCGATCTTGTCGAGCGAGGACCAGTCAGGCGTGACTTTCAGTGTCCACGGCGAACGACCACCGACGGCGGTTTCCCAGGCGGCGTTGGCCATGCCGAACCACAGGCCTTTCTTGAAGCCGGGCTTGATGTTGCGGACGGACTTCAATTCGGCCACCGCATCGGATGCGCGCAGTTTCGCGTCGAAACCCTGGGGCGCCAGCTGCGACGACACCAGGTGCTCGGCCGCCAGCATGCCGCTGCGGATTGCCTGGTGCGTGCCCTTGATCTTGGGCACGTTGAGCAGGCCGGCGGTGTCGCCGATCAGCAGGGCGCCGGGCATCTCCACCTTCGGCAGCGACTGCCAGCCGCCGGTGACGATGGCGCGCGCGCCGGCGGAAAGAATGCTGCCGCCTTCAAGGATCGGCTTGATCAGCGGGTGGTTCTTCCACTGCTGGAAGGCCTCCCATGGTTTGTACTCGGGGTCCTTGTAGTCCAGGCCGCTGACGTAACCGAGCGCGATCTGGTTGTTCTCCAAATGGTAGAGGAAGCTGCCCCCGTAGATGTCGTTGCTGGCCGGCCAGCCGAGCGTGTGCACGATCTTGCCCGGGGTGACGCGGCCTTCGGGCACCTGCCACAGTTCCTTGATGCCGATCGAGTACGCCTGCGGGTCGCTGTCCTGGTCCAGTGTGAAGCGCTTCACCAGTCGCTTGGTCAGGTGGCCGCGCGCGCCTTCGGCCAGCACGGTGACCTTGGCGCGGATGTCGATGCCCTGCGTGTAACCGGATTTTTGCGTGCCGTCCTTTGCGATGCCCATGTCGCCGATACGCACGCCGACGACCTTGCCGTCGTCGTCATGCAATGTTTCGGCGGCAGCGAAGCCCGGATAGATCTCGACGCCCAGCGCTTCGGCCTGCGGCGCCAACCAGGCGCACATGGCGCCGAGCGATACGATGAAGTTGCCATGGTTGCGCATCCCGGGCGGCACGATCGGGAACTTGCGGCCACCGTCCTTGCTGAAGTACCAGAACTCATCGTCCGTGGCCGGCACGCACACCGGCGGCGGATTGTCGCGCCAGCCCGGGAGCAGCGCGTCCAGCGGGCCGGGTTCGATCACCGCGCCGGACAGGATGTGCGCGCCGATCGTGCTGGCCTTCTCGATCACGCAGACCGAGACATCCGGGTTGAGCTGCTTCAGCCGGATGGCGAACGCGAGACCCGCAGGGCCCGCGCCGACCGTCACGACGTCGTACTCCATCACATCGCGTTCGACATCGGACATCGGGTTCAGCTCCAGCGTGGCATTAGGCTGGCGGTATTTTCGGGGTTTGCACCGGGCGGGGCAAATCCGCCAGCATCCTCCCCATGACCATACCGCTGCCGCTGCCTGCGAATGGAATCGATGTGGCCCTGCCTGGCGCGTCGCTGACACTCCTGCCTGACTGGCTAGAGCGCGAGCGGGCTGCCCGGCTCTTCGACGAATTGCGCGACACCTTGCCCTGGAGCGTGCACCGCCTCCGGATGTTCGGACGTACGGTCGACTCCCCACGGCTCAGCGCGTGGATCGGCGACCCGGGCGCAACCTACCGGTACTCGGGGACCGACTTCGCGCCGCATCCCTGGACGGAGGCATTGTCGGCGCTGCGGGAGCGTCTCGAGAGAGAGCTCGAGGTGCCCTTCAACAGCGTGCTGGCGAATCTGTACCGCACCGGGCGCGATGCGATGGGGTGGCACAGCGACGACGAGCCGGAACTTGGACCACAGCCGGCCATCGCGTCGGTCAGCCTGGGCGGCGTGCGCCGCTTTGCGTTGAAGCATCGCCAGGATGCCACCTTGCGCCGCACGTTCGAACTGCCGCACGGGAGCCTGCTGGTGATGGCGGGCGATACACAGCATCTGTACCGGCATGCACTCCCGCGCACGGCGCGCGAGGTGGCGCCGCGCATCAACCTGACGTTCCGCTGGATCGAACCCGCGCGTCGCCGCTGATGCCGGCTCTGCGCGCTGCGTGGATCAGCGGGCAGCCTTGGGGTCGCCGTTGCCGGACACGAGCACCCAGCCGACGATGTCGGCGGTCGCCGCTTCCAGCGCCTGCTCGAAGGCTGTCGCTACCTGGGCGACGTCGATCCCGCCCGCAGGACGCTGCTGCAGGAAGGTGCGCGACGCGACGACGCGCTGGTCGCGGTTGTTGACCAGCTTGGCGTTCACTTCGACGACGGCCTCCGGCTGGGAGCCACCCGCGTAATCGGCCTCGAAACGGCGCAGGTCCATGACCAGCCGGTAGTCGCCCAGGATGCCGGCGTCGGCACTGGCGACGGCGGGAATCCGACCCGAATCCTCCAGCGTGCGCTGCACCGCATCCTGCAACATGTCGGTCGCCGGCAGCGCCCATGACACACCGCGATAGACCTGCAGTTCGCCAGGCATCGGCCGCACGCTGATGCGCGGGCTGTCGATCACGCGCGCAGCCGTGGGCTTGGCGATGACGAGCGACCACGCAACGTTGGGCCAGTCCGCCCGCGCGGGCACGCGGACATCGGGCGCGTAGATGGTCACGGGGTCTCGCTGTTCGCTGCCCAGGATGGAGCAGCCAGCCAGCGCAAGTGCAAAGGGCAGGGCGAGGAGGAATCGCTGCGGCTTCATTTCGGGTCGAACTCCTTGGGTGCGTCGCGGCCGAGCAGGTAGCGCGCGGGATTGCCTTCGAGGCGGTCGCTGACGCGGCGCAGGTCGCGTACCAGGCCGCGCAGTTCGGTCAGCGTGGGACCGAGCTGGCCCAGGCCATCGTTGGCGAAGCTGTTGATCGCGGCGCGGTTCTCTCCCAGGATCGCATCGGCGTTGCCGGCGGCGGAATCCAGTTTCGCGAGCGTTCTTTCCAGCTTGTCGAGGATCCCCGGCAATTCGCGCACCAGGTTCTTGTCCAGGCGCTCGATGGTGCCGTTGGTGGTGGTGAGGGTCTTGTCCAGGTTCTGGGCGGCATCGCGGGCACTGACGATCAGTGATTCCAGGCCATCTTCGCGGCTGGCCAGCGAATTGCTCATCGACTCCAGGTTCTCCAGCGTGGCCGTAATGCTGGCGACATTCTTGTCGCTGAGCGCCTGGTCGAGGCGTTCGACGATGCGGTTGGCGGTGTCGGTGATGTTCTGCAGCGCCGACGGCGCGGTCTGGATCACCGGCGCCTCGCGTGTGTCGACGCTGGTCAGCGAGGGAGCCTGCGGCGTGCCGCCGCTGAGCTGGATGATGGTGGGGCCGGTGAGGCTGGTGATGGCCAGTTTCGCGCGGGTGTCGGTCTTGACCGGTGTGTAGGACTCCACCCGGATGCGCGCGATCACCTGGCGCGGATCGTTGGGTGCCAGCGAGAGCTTGGTGATCGACCCCACCGCGATGCCGTTGTACTGCACCGGGCTGCCGACGGTCAGGCCGGTCACCGCTTCGCGGAAGACCACCTGGTATTCCTGCCAGGTCCGTTCGGAGGAGTACTTCGCCGCCCACAGGCCGAACAGCAGCAGTGCGCTGGCAATGATGAGGGTGAAGGCCCCGATGAGGACGTAGTTGGCGCGTGTTTCCATGGATCAGACCGCCGTTTGCGTGTTGAGGGCCCCGGGGGCCTGCTGTCCATCGCGCGCGGCGCGCGCGCGGGGACCGTGGAAGTACTCCTGCACCCAGGGATGATCGAAGCGCTCCACTTCGTGCAGGGGCGCTATCGTGATGACCCGCTGGTCCGCCAGTACCGCGACGCGGTCGCAGATGGCGTACAGCGTGTCGAGGTCGTGGGTGATCAGGAAGACCGTCAAGCCCAGGGCTTCCTGCAGTGTCTTGATCAGGCGGTCGAACGCCGCCGCACCGATCGGGTCCAGGCCGGCCGTGGGCTCGTCCAGGAACAGCAGCGGCGGGTCCAGCGCCAACGCACGCGCCAGGCCGGCACGCTTGCGCATGCCGCCCGACAGCTGCGATGGCAGCTTGTTGATGGCATCGGCGGGCAGGCCTGCCAGCTTCACCTTCAGCAATGCCAGTTCGTAGCGCCAGCTGTCAGGCAGCTCCGGGTGGTGTTCCTTCAGCGGCACCTGCACGTTCTCACCCACCGTCAGCGAGGAGAACAACGCGCCATCCTGGAACAGCACACCGGTGTTGCGTTCGATGTGCTGGCGTTCGGCCGGGTCGCCCGAGCGCGCGTTCACGCCCAGCACGGAAATTTCGCCCTCGTTGGGCTCGCGCAGCCCGAGGATCGAACGCATCAGCACCGATTTGCCGGTACCGGAGCCGCCGACCACGCCGAGGATCTCGCCGCGTCGGACGTCCAGGTCCAGGCCTTCGTGCACGGTCTGCTCGCCGAAGCGGTTGACCAGGCCACGCACCTGGATGATGGGGGATTCATCGGCCATGTGTCGTCACCAGCCCATGTGCATGAACCACAACGCGGCCAGCGCGTCGAGGATGATCACCAACGAAATGGTCTGCACCACGCTGGACGTGGTGCGTTCGCCGACGGACTGTGCGGTTCCCTCCACCTGCAGCCCCTCCAGGCAGCCGATCAGGCCGATCACCAGGGCGAATACCGGCGCCTTCGACAGGCCCACCAGGAAATGCTTCACCTCGATGGTGTCGTGCATCCGCGCGATGTACATCTGCGGCGGGATGCCGAGGTCGAACGCGCCGACGGTGACGCCGCCGGCCAGGCCCGCCATCATCGAAATGAAGGTCAGCAGCGGCAGCATCACCAGCAGTGCGATCAGGCGCGGGATCACCAGCAGGTCGATCGGATCCAGGCCCAGCGTGCGGATCGCGTCGATTTCCTCGCGGCTCTTCATCGCACCGATCTGCGCGGTGAAGGCCGAGGCGGTGCGCCCGGCGAGCACGATGGCGGTCATCAGCACGGCGAATTCACGCAGGAACGCGATGCTGACCAGTTCCACCACGTAGATTTCCGCGCCGAAATCGCGCAGCACGGTGGAGCCGAGAAAGGCGATCACCGCGCCGACCATGTACGACAACAGGATCACCAGCGGGACGGCATCCAGGCCCACGGCTTCCATATGCGCCACGGTAGCGGTGGGACGGAAGCGGCGGGGCTCCTTCATCATGCGGACCAGCTTGACCAGGTTCTCGCCCGTGAAGCTCAGCAGTGCGACGATTTCCTGGCCGTTCTCGTGCACGCGGTAACCCAGGCGCGAGAGTGCGGCCAGCACGCCGTAGTCGCGCTTGCGTGGCGGCCGGTCGTCGGCGACATCTTCAATGGTGCTGACCAGCGCGCGATGGTCGGCGCGGAACTCGATGTCCGACAGTTCCATCCCGCGCCGCTTGGCAAACCTCAGCAGTTGCAGCACGCCGGCCGAGTCGATCCGGCCGATGGCGGTGGCATCGAGCCGGTTGACCGCGTCCGGCAGCGTGCCCAGCTGCTCGGCCACCGTCAGCGCGCTGGCAAGCGTCCAGTCGCCCGCCAGCTTTGCGCGCTGGGGGTCGCCGGGATCGGATTCGTACTGCGGGCGGGCAAGGGCGGGGGTCATGGCGTCGCTCGGCCAAGGAGCATACAGGCTATCCCGCTGAACGTGAGCAGCACGCCTACAAACGCACGACGGCCCATGGGTTCGCGCAGCCACAGGGCGGCAAGCACCACCAGGAAGACCGAGGCGGACTCGTTGAGGATGGCCGCCACGGAGGCCGAGGTGAACTTGTAGCCGCCCAGCCACAGCACCATCGACAAGCCCTGGCCCACGAGCGCCGCCAGCACGAGCCGATGCCAGGCGACATCGCGCGGCACGAAGCGCATGCGCTGGCGCATGGAGGGCAGCGACGCAAGGAACAGCAGGCCCGCCATCGCGCCGCACAGGCGCAGCAGCGTCACCCACAGCAGGGGTTGCGTCTCCAGCGTGCGCTTCACCATCACGATGGCGACCGCCATCAATGCGATCGCCAGCAGGCCCAACAGGATGCCGCGCAGCGTGTGCTGCGGACGGGCTGCCTGCCCGCGCGCGGGCAGGCTGACCAGCAGCACGCCGCCGGCCACCAGGGCGAAGCCCAGCCATTGCATGCCGCCGAGGCGTTCGTCCAGGAACACGAAGCCCAGCAGCATTACGAGCGGACTGTAGAGGTTGCCGATGACGCCCATGCGCCCGGCGCCGAGTTCGTTGAGCGCGCGGAAATACAGCGTGTCCGCCAAGGCGATGCCGATCACGCCGCTGGCCAGCACGATGAGCATGTCGCGCACCGGCATCACGGGCCACGCACCGGCGTACAGCAGCAACGCCACCGGCGCCAGCACGCACAGCACCAGTCCGTTCTTGAGCAGGTTGAGGGTGAGCGGAGGCAGATGCACGCCCAGTTGCCGCGCAAGGATCACGCCCACCGCCCACGCGGCGGCACTGCCGAGCGCCATCGCTTCGCCGATTCCCACCGTGCCCCCTGACCCCATCGCCGATGCGTAGTGTAAGCAGGCATGCGTGAAGCCACGCGATGGCACTTGGGCGATACTGTGCCGATGGCCGACGACATGCTGCTTTCCGCCACCTACGCCCAGCGCATCGCATTCGTGTGCGAGATCGCCGGGCGCCTGCACAGCTACGGCACCACCGCACAGCGGCTGGAGGGAACGGTAGTAGGCCTGTCCCAACGCCTCGGCCTGGACTGCGAACCGTGGTCGAATCCCACCGGGCTGATCCTGAGTTTCAGCGATCCCGCTCGCCCGCTCGGGGCGAGCGACAGCACCCGGGTCATCCGTTTGGCGCCGGGCGAGACCGACCTGCACAAGCTGAGCGAGGCGGACCGCATCGCGGATGCGGTGTCGTCCGGACAGATGAGCATCGCCCAAGGCCACACCGCGCTGCGCGCGCTGGACCGCACGCCCAGCCTGCGCTGGCGGGCCATGCAGATCTTCGCCTCGGGGCTGGCGGCAGCGGCCGTGGCAGGGCTGTGGAGGCTGCCGTGGCTGGACATGGCCACCGCCGGCCTGATCGGCGTGATCATCGGGGTGCTCGGTGAACTGATCGCCCGTCGCCCGCAGATGAAGGAGGCCAGCGATGCGATCTCGGCGCTGGTGGCCGGTTTCGTGGCGATCCTGGTGGCCAACTTCATCGCGCCCCTGAACCTCAACACGGTGATCATCGCCTCGCTGATCGTGCTGCTGCCCGGCATGGCGCTGACCAATGCAGTGAACGAACTGACCAGCCAGCACCTTGTCTCCGGCGTGGCCCGTTTCGCTGGCGCGATGGCCACGGTGCTGAAGCTGACGGTGGGCAGCATGATCGCGGTGACGCTGGCGCAGCTGCTGGGCCTGTATCCGGAGGTGCGCGCATCGCGGCCACAGCCGGAGTGGGTGGAGTGGGGCGCGATGATCGTGGCGGCGTATGCCTTCGCCGTGCTGTTCAAGGCGCACCGCCGCGACTATTTCTGGGTGATGGCAGCGGCCATCGCCGGCTACAGCATCTCGCGCTACGCCGGCCAGGCATGGGGCAGTCCGGTAGGCATCTTCCTGTCGGCGCTGACGCTGACCGCAGCAGGCAATGCGTTCGCGCGCTGGGCCAACCGTCCCGGCGCATTGATCCGCGTGCCCGGCATCCTGATGCTCGTACCCGGCAGCACCAGCCTGCGCGGCCTGCTGACCTTGGTGCAGCAGCAGGATGTGGGCGTGGGACAGTCGGCGCTGCTGGCCGTCACCAACGTGGTGATGGCGCTGGTGGCAGGTCTTCTGTTCGGCAACCTGCTGATTTCGTCGCGCAAGAATCTCTGACGATACCGTTGGAGATGCGCGAGAGTGCACGCCCGGCAGGGCGGACACCCATGAAAAACGGGAGGCCAAGCCTCCCGTTTCCCTGCCGCATCGTCGCGATTACTTCTTCTTGATCAGGAAGTCGTCGGCCTTCTTGCCCTTCGCGATCAGCGCGGCCATCCAGCGCGGATGCTTGCCGCGACCGGTCCAGGTTTCCTTCGGGTTAGCCGGGTTGCGGTACTTCGGCGCGACCTTGCCGAGCTTCTTGCCGGCCCGCGGACCGGGCCTCGCCGCCGCCTTGGCGGGGCGCGTGCCCGGCATGCCGAACAGTTCCTCCAGCGTATAGCCCTCGGCCTTGGCGAACTTGGTGATCTTGCCACGGACGGTGGCAATGGGGGTTCGTTTGGCCAGCTTGGTCTGCTGTTCCTTGGCCTTGGCGATCAGGGCGCCAAGTTCCTTGGCGGACAGGTTACGCAGGTCGATCGACATCAGTATCTCCAGTCAGGAAGGGAAGCCCATCCTTGGCCGAATAATCATCTTAATCGACGAGTTAATCGCGGCACAAACCACGGTGATGCGTGGACGCGCGATGGCGCCCACGCATGCGTACGCACGATCAGCCGCGCAGGCGCGCGAGCAATTCGTCCCGGCCGATGTTCTCGGCGTCTTCGGCGCGACGTGCGCGATACTCGAACGTGCCTGCCGCCAGTCCGCGCTCGGACACCACCACGCGGTGCGGGATGCCGATCAGTTCGATGTCGGCGAACATCGCGCCGGGACGCAGTCCACGATCGTCCAGCACGGCCTCGATGCCGCCCGCCTGCAGGTCTGCGAGCAACTGCTCGGCCGCAGCGTTCACAGCGGCATCGTTCTTCGGGTTGATCATGCATACGGCAACGGCCCACGGGGCCATCGGCACGGGCCAGATGATGCCGTTGGCGTCGTGGTTCTGTTCGATCGCCGCCGCCACGATGCGCGATACGCCGATGCCGTAGCAGCCCATCGCCGGTGCGGCAGCCTTGCCGGTTTCATCCAGCACGGTGAACTTCATCGCTTCGCTGTACTTGCGGCCGAGCTGGAACACATGTCCCACCTCGATGCCGCGGACGATGCGGATCTCGCCGCCGTCGGCGGCCCTGTCGCCTTCCACCACGTTGCGGATGTCCGCCACGGTTTCAGGTTCAGGCAGGTCGCGGCCCCAGTTGACACCGGCAATGTGGAAGCCGGCCTCGTTGGCGCCCACGACGAAGTCGGACATCGCCGCCACGTCGCGATCGGCGACCACGCGGATCGCCTGCTTCGCGCCGATCGGGCCGAGGAAGCCCGGCTCGCTGCCCAGGTGGGCGAGGATCTCGGCCTCCGTCGCCAGCCGGTAATCGGCCAGCCCGGCGACCTTGCCCAGCTTGATCTCGTTGACGGTGTGGTCGCCGCGCACCAGCGCCAGCACAAAACCGGCGTCGGTCATGACGGCCACCGACTTCACCGTCCGCTGCAGCGGGATGCCCAGCAGCGCGGCGACGTCCTCGCAGGTTTTCTGCGTAGGCGTGGTCACCTTGTTCATCGTCTCCGACGCAGTGGGGCGCGGGCCCGGCGCCGCGGCCTGCGCCTTTTCCACATTGGCGGCGTAGTCCGAACCGGTGGAGAACGCGATGGAGTCCTCGCCCGAATCGGCCAGCACGTGGAATTCCTGCGAGGCATCGCCGCCGATGGCGCCGCTGTCCGCCTGCACCGCGCGGAAGTCCAGCCCCAGGCGGGTGAAGATGCGCGTGTAGGCCGCATGCATGTTGCGGTACTCGCGGACCAGGTCTTCATCGGTGATGTGGAAGGAGTAGGCATCCTTCATCACGAACTCGCGCGCACGCATCACGCCGAAGCGCGGGCGGATCTCGTCGCGGAACTTGGTCTGGATCTGGTAGAAGTTGACCGGCAGCTGCTTGTAGCTGGACAGCTCCTGGCGCGCGAAGTCGGTGACGGCTTCTTCCGCCGTGGGGCTGTAGCAGAACGCCTGTTCCTTGCGGTCGGTGATCTTCAGTAGCTGGCCGCCGAACTTCTCCCACCGGCCCGTCTCTTCCCACAGTTCGCGCGGCTGGATGGTCGGCATGATCATCTCGATCGCGCCGGCGTGGTTCATTTCCTCGCGCACCACGGTTTCCACCTTGCGCAGCACGCGCAGGCCCAACGGCGACCATGTGTACAGGCCGGCGGCAAGCTTGCGGATCATGCCCGCGCGCAGCATAAGCTGGTGGCTGACCAGTTCGGCGTCGGCCGGGGTTTCCTTGGTGGTGCGGAGGTGGAACTGCGACAGGCGCATCGGCATGGGGATCCGGGAGGGACGAACCGCCTATTTTGCCAGCGTTGGCCGCACCCGGGGCGGCGGCGGGTCAATCCGCGTCGGTCGCCGCGTCCCCGCTTACGTGGATGCCGGTCGGGACTTCGCGATCGATGCGCTCGAAGCGGCGGTCCTTCGGCGGCTGCTCGGTGATCTGCAGCACGCCGGCGTCGTCGCGCCAGCGATACAGCGAGGGGCGGGCGTCGCGGGCCTGGGCAGCGGCCGCCTGGTCCGCGCGGGCCTGCTTGCGTGATCCGGCATCCGGTGATTCGCGGGCCAGCCACCAGGCGACGCCCACGCCCAGCCCTACGCCCGCCACGATGGCCAGCCAGGCGCGCATGGAACGAATCAGGCTCCGGCGGCAGGCTTGCAGTAGGCCTTCACGGCGGCTTCGGCCAGGCTCTGCTGGTTGGCGCGCCCGGTGTCGTCAAGCGTGGTATCCGCCTTGCCGTCGCCATCGGTGTCCTGCTGCACGGGGCCCTTGCTGGTCGCCAGGACCTGCAGGTTCATGCGCGCGGTGGTGCACTGCGGATTCTCGACCGGCTTGCCGGCGGGCTGCGCATCGGGCGCCGGAGCACCGTATTGGTTGATGCGCCGGTTCTGCACGGTCTGGTTCGGCGGCGGGCTGTCCGAATAGTGGGTCACGCCGTTCTTGTCCTTCCACTGGTAGACCTGCTGGGCCTGCGCAGTGGAGGCGGTCGCTAGGCAGAGCGCCAGCACGGACAGGCAGGGCAGGAGGCGCATGGGAGGCTCCGGGATCACGGGAACCGCGATTGCAGCACCCCGGGGCCGCGCAGGCAAGCCGGGTGGCGGACCGCTGGGCTAAACTGCGACCCATGAACGAAATCAAGCCGCCCCCGCGCTCCCGCGGGATTTACCTGTTGCCCAACCTGTTCACCACGGCGGGCCTGTTTGCCGGCTTCTTCGCGATCATCGCCGCGGCCAACGGTCAGTTCGTGAACGCCGCCATCGCGGTATTCGTGGCGGGCCTGATGGACGGCATCGACGGCCGCGTGGCGCGGTTGACCGGCACCAGCAGCGAATTCGGCGTGCAGTACGACTCGCTGGCCGACCTGGTCAGCTTCGGCCTGGCGCCGTCGCTGGTGATGTACCACTGGTCGTTGGCGGCGCTGAAGTTCGACGGCGGCGTGATGGGGCGCGTGGGCTGGGTGGTCGCGTTCCTCTATGCGGCTTGCGCGGCGCTGCGGCTGGCCCGTTTCAACACGCAGGTCGGCACGGTCGACAAGCGCTGGTTCGTCGGCCTGGCCAGTCCGGCGGCGGCGGGACTGATGATGTCCTTCGTCTGGGCCTTCGCCGATGGCGAACTGGGCTGGACGGGCGAGGAGCTGCGCTATGTGGCCCTCGGCGTGACCCTGGTGGCGGCGCTGTTGATGGTCAGCCGCATCCGGTTCTGGAGTTTCAAGGGAACGGGCGAAGGCGGGGCGAAGGCCGACCGCATCCCGTTCGTCGTGCTGGCGCTGGTGCCGCTGGCGTTGGCGATCCTGTTCATCGACCTGCCGCGCACACTGTTGGCGGTGGGCGTGGTGTATGCCTTGTCCGGTCCGGGCTACTGGCTGTGGCAGCGCGTGCGCCGGCAGAAGGATGCCGCTGCATGACGCTCGCGGCGGACCGGTTGTGGTCGGCCGAGCAGCAGGGTTGGCTGCGCGCGTTGGGCCATACGGTGTACCTGCCAGCGGATTGGCCGACGGAAGCCGGTGCTGCTGTCGCGCAGGCCGTGGAAACGCCGCCTGCCCGTATCGCGCCCGATGCTCCTCCGCCCGCTGCCGTGCGTGCGCGTCCGCCTGCGCGTGAGGCCGTCGACGCCCCCCCGCCCGTGCGCCAGGCACCAGCGCCGCGAGCGCCCGGATCGCGGCTGCCGGACCGCCTGCACTTCGCGCTGATCCGCGCCTCGGGCTGCAATCCCAATGCGCCCGGTGCTGCGGAACTGTTCGCCCAGTGGCCCAGTTCTGCGGAGCTGCGTGGCAATCCGGCCGCCAAGCGCGCGTTGTGGCCCGCCCTGAGGCGGCTGCGGCGCGGA
This sequence comes from Pseudoxanthomonas sp. PXM03, assembly GCF_014852005.1. Classification (GTDB taxonomy): domain Bacteria; phylum Pseudomonadota; class Gammaproteobacteria; order Xanthomonadales; family Xanthomonadaceae; genus Pseudoxanthomonas_A. The sequence goes on from NZ_JACVAU010000001.1 coordinate 716,004, forward strand.
GCCTCCGCGTGAGCGCGCGGGGCGCCGAAGCGTCACCGGCGTCCGCCTCCAGCCTGCGCCCGATGCGCGAGGGCGACCTTGACGCCGTGATGGCGATCGAACAGCGCGCCTATCCCTTCCCGTGGACACGCGGCATCTTCCGCGACTGCCTGAAGGCGGGCTACCCCTCCTGGGTGATGACGGAGCACGGCATGGTGATCGGCTACGGATTGCTCAGCATCGCCGCCGATGAGGCGCACGTGCTGAACATCTGCATCGCCCCCGAGCGCCAGGGCCGCGGACTGGGCCGCCATCTGCTGCGCGCGCTGGTGAAAATCGCCCGCGACCTGCGCGTGCAGCGCGTGTTCCTGGAAGTCCGTCCATCCAACCCCGGTGCCATCACGCTCTACCACAGCGAAGGCTTCAACGAGATCGGCCGCCGCCCGCGCTACTACCCGGCCCGCGACGGCCGCGAGGATGCGCTGGTGATGGCGATCGAGCTGGTGGCGGACGACATCACCACGATGCCGCCGTTGTAGGGCGGGCCCCGGCCCGCCGCCGTGCCGCCACCGCAAGACAACCCAACCGTCATCCCGGCGAAAGTCGGCGGGATGATGAAATGCAGTGGACGCAGTCTGTGTCCGTCATTCCCGCGAACACGGGAATCCATCTCGCTTCTGGCTGTGCTGAAGAGACAACGGCAACGTCAACGTGGATCCCGGCGTTCGCTGGGATGACGGCGACGATCGGACCCAGTGCGCAGTTCCCTGGGCGCTAAAGTTGGGCGCTAAAGCCAGCGCCGCACACGGGCCCGATACGCCTCGTACGCGGTCCCGAACGTCGCTGAAAGCGCACGCTCCTCCGGCAGGATCTGGTATCGGGTGACATACGCCATGTACAACGGTGCACCCACCGACGCGGCGGGTTGTCGCAGCCAGCAGGCCCAGGCGATCAGCAGCAGCGCGTGTCCCAGGTACATCGGATTGCGCGAGAGGCGATGCAGTCCGGTGATTACCAGTACCCGTGACGATGCCGGGCGAAGTGGGTTCACCGTCGTGCCGGCCCGGCCGAAAGCGAGCTTCGGCCACAGGTTGAACAGCAGACCGAGTCCTGCGAGCGACGCGACCAGCATCAGGCGCAGCGATGACGGCAGGGCAATGATCCCCGCAGGCACCGCGTACGCGATCCCCCAGGCGATGGCGCCACTCAGCACCATCACCACCGGGGGCGGAACGCGGGTCTCCAGCCGGCTCAGAGCTTCGCGCGCTGGCCGTGCAGGGCAGCGAGCTGGTTGCTCCAGTCGACCAGGCGCTGACGCTCCTGCTCGACCACCGCTGGTGGCACCTTGTCGGTGAACTTGGCCAGCTTGGCTTCGCTCTTGTCCTTCTCGCCCGCGACGCGGGCGATTTCCTTGTCCAGGCGGGTACGCTCGGCGTCAAGGTCGACCAGGCCATCCAGCGGCACCAGCAGTTTCAGTTCACCCACCATCGCGGCAGCGGAGGCGGGCGCATCGGCGCCGACGTCGAGCCAGGCGATGTCGTCCAGCTTCAGCAGGAACGACAGCGACGAGGCGAAGCGCGTGATGCGCGTGCGGTCGTTGTCGCCACCATCCTGCAAGAGCAGGCGGATGGTCTTCGCGGGCGAGACGTTGAGTTCGCTGCGCACGCGGCGCAGCGTGGACACCATCGTCTTCAGCCATTCCACGTCCGCATCGGCCTGCGCATAGTCCTGGCCGGCGAAGTCGGCGGCGGCCGGGTAGGGCCGCAGCGAGACCGTGCCACCGTCGATGCCCAGCTTCGGCGCGACCTGCTGCCACAGCTCCTCGGTGACGAACGGGGTCAGCGGGTGCAACAGGCGCAGCAGCGATTCCAGCACGTACAGCAGCGTGTGGCGCGTGCTGTCGGCCGCTTCCTTGTCATTGCCATTGAGGGCTGGCTTGGCCAGTTCGACGAACCAGTCGCAGAACTCGTTCCATGCGAACTCGTACAGCGCTTGCGCCAGCAGGTCGAAGCGGTAGGCGGCGAACTGGGTTTCGACCTCGGCGGTGACCCTGGCCAGGCGCGACAGGATCCACTTCTCGGCATCAGTGACTGGCGCGAGTGTAGGAGGGGCTTCAGCCCCGACTGTGTCCGAGGCCGATGCGGTCGGAGCTGAAGCTCCTCCTACAACAAAGCCCTCGGTATTCATCAGCACGAAGCGCGTGGCGTTCCACAGCTTGTTGCAGAAATTCTTGTAGCCCTCGGCGCGTCCCATGTCGAACTTGATGTCGCGGCCATGCGTTGCCAGCGCGGCAATGGTGAAGCGCAGTGCATCGGCGCCGTGCGGCACGATGCCGTCGGGGAACTCCTTGCGCGTGGCCTTCTCGATCTTCGGTGCATCCTTGGGCTTCATCAGGCCCGTTGTGCGCTTCAGGACCAGGTCCTCGATGGAGATGCCGTCGATGATGTCGAGCGGATCGAGCACGTTGCCCTTCGACTTGGACATCTTCTGGCCGTCCTTGTCGCGGATCAGGCCGGTCATGTAGACATCGCGGAACGGCACCTGGCCGACGAAGCTGTCGGTGGCCATGATCATGCGCGCCACCCAGAAGAAGATGATGTCGAAACCGGTGATCAGCACCGACGACGGCAGGTAGCGGTCGAAACCGCGCGCCTTCATCGCGTCCGCATCCGGCCAGCCCATCGTGCTGAACGGCCACAGCTGCGAGGAGAACCAGGTCTCCAGCACGTCGCTGTCCTGCGTGAGTGCGATGTCGGCGGACAGGCCGGCCTTCGCGCGCGCCTCGGCTTCATCACGGCCGACATAGCAGTTGCCGGCGCCATCGAACCACGCCGGGATGCGGTGGCCCCACCAGAGCTGGCGGCTGATGCACCAGTCCTGGATGTTTTCCATCCAGTGGCGGTAGGTGTTGATCCAGTTCGGCGGGACGAACTTCACTTCGCCCGACTCCACGAGTTCGAGACCGCGCTTCGCCAGCCCGTCCATCTTCACGAACCACTGGTCGGTCAGGTAGGGCTCGATCACCTGGTTGGTGCGGTCGCCGCGCGGCACCTGCAGCTTGTGCGGCTTGGTCTCGACCAGCAGTCCCAGGTCTTCGAGGTCTGCGAGCACGACCTTGCGTGCTTCGTAGCGGTCCAGGCCGCGATACTTGGCTGGAATCGTGTCGGCGATAGGCAGGTTAGCCAGCGATTTCTCGACTGCATCGACTGCTGTTTTCGCGAGCGCCGATGCGCTATCCACATCATCCGCAGCGGTGCCGACAATGCGCGCAGTCGGAGTAAGAATGTTGATCAATCCGCGACTCGGAAGCTCGTCAAAAACGCCGCTTTCGACATGCCGTTGCCAGACCTGATAATCGTTGAAGTCGTGCGCCGGCGTGACCTTCACCACGCCCGTGCCGAACTCGCGGTCGACGTAGTCGTCGGCGATGACGGGAATCTCGCGGTCGGTCAGCGGCAGCTTCACCGTCTTGCCGATCAGGTGCGCGTAGCGCTCGTCTTCCGGATGCACCATCACTGCGGTGTCGCCGAGCATGGTTTCCGGGCGTGTCGTGGCCACGGTCAGCGAACCGCTGCCGTCGGCAAGCGGGTATTCGATCGACCACAGGAAACCGTCTTCCTCGACGTTCTCCACTTCCAAGTCGGAGATCGCGGTCTTCAGCACCGGATCCCAGTTGACCAGGCGCTGGCCGCGGTAGATAAGGCCCTGCTCGTGCCAGCGCACGAAGGCCTCGATGACCGCCTTCGATGCATCCTCGTCCATGGTGAACGTGCTGCGCGACCAGTCGCCCGACGCGCCCATGCGGCGCATCTGCCGCTCGATGGTGTCGCCGGACTGCGCCTTCCACTCCCACACCTTGGCGATGAAACCGTCGCGGCCCAGCGAATCGCGCGTTTCGCCCTTGCCTTCCAGTGCCAGGTTGCGGCTGACCACCATTTCCGTCGCGATGCCGGCATGGTCGGTACCCATCTGCCACAACGTGTCGTAGCCGCGCATGCGGTGGTAGCGCACCAGCGCGTCCATCAGCGTGTGCTGGAACGCGTGGCCCATGTGCAGCGTGCCGGTGACGTTCGGTGGTGGCAGCAGCACCGTGTACGGCTTGCCTTCGCCGCTGGGCTTGAAGTAGCCGGCGGCTTCCCACTGCGCGTACAGGCGGGATTCGAAGGATTTCGGGTCGTAGCTGGAGGCGAGGTCGGTCATGGTGTCGGTGTCGGAGATGAGCCCCCTCCCCCGCATGCGGGGGAGGGTTGGGGTGGGGGAGCGCGCGGCGTCGCCCCCATCCGCCCTTCGGGCACCTTCCCCCGCAGGCGGGGGAAGGGAGCGTGGTTACATGTCGTGCTTGTTCACTTCAAAGCCGCGCGCCTTGTACTGCTTCCAGCGCTCGCGCAACGGCTCGCGCGCGGACGGGTCGGCCGGTACGACTTCCAGTACGCGTTCGCAGGCGCCGGCGAACGCGTCGTCGCGCAGGTTGATGACCAGCGCGCGCGCCGGCACGTCGATGTCGGGCGTGGCGATCAGCACGGGCGTCAGCTCGTCCTCTTCGTCCCCGGCGATCTGGTGCGGGATGTACGCATCGGGATCGAACTCCCACAACAGCTCGTCCAGCTCCTCCGCCTGCGCGGCGTCGCGCGCGAGGATCAGGGTCCACTGGTTGCTGTCGTAGGCCTTGCGCACCAGCTCGCACACCAGCTTGAGGGGTTCCTCGAGAAAGCGCGGCTTGGCGATCAGATAGAAGTCGGCACGGGCCATGGCGTAGGGGCAGCGTCGCCGGTCAGGCGACGCGGTCCAGCAGCCACTGGCTCAGCAGGCCGACCGGGCGACCGGTAGCCATGCCGCGCTTGCCTTCGTCGTTGGCCACGCCGGCGATGTCCAGGTGCGCCCAGCGCTGGCCTTCGGTGAAGCGGGCCAGGAAGCAGCCGGCGGTGATCGCGCCGGCCCAGCGGCCGCCGATGTTGTAGACGTCTGCGAAGCTGGATTCCAGCTGCGTCTGGTACTCGTCCCACAACGGCAGGCGCCAGGCACGGTCGAACACGGTCTCGCCGGCGCCCAGCAGTTCGTTGCTGAGGTCGTCGTGCTTGCTCATCAGGCCGCTGGCGTAGCGGCCCAGCGCCACGATGCAGGCGCCGGTCAGCGTGGCCACGTCGACCAGGGCTTCGGGCTTGAAGCGTTCGGCGTAGGTCAGCGCGTCGCACAGGATCAGGCGGCCTTCGGCGTCGGTGTTGCCCACTTCGATCGTCTTGCCGGACATGCTGGTGATGACGTCGGAGGGACGGTACGCATTGCCGTCGATGGCGTTCTCCACCGCCGGCACCACCACCACCAGGTTCACCGGCAGCTTCATCTTCACCGTGGCGACGAAGGTGCCCAGCACGCTGCCCGCGCCCAGCATGTCGTACTTCATTTCCTCGATGCCGCCCTGGGTCTTCAGGTTGACGCCGCCGGTGTCGAAGGTGATGCCCTTGCCGACCAGCACGTAGGGCTTGGCGTCGGCGGCCGCGCCATTCCACTTGAGCACGATCAGGCGGGGGCGGTTGACCGAGCCGCGGGCGACGGCCAGCAGCGAGCCCATGCCCAGCGCGTCCATCTGCGCCTCCTCCAGCACTTCGCATTCGGCGCCGTTGTCGGCGGCGAACGTCTGCGACTGCTCGGCCAGATACGCGGGAGTGCAGATGTTCGGCGGCAGGTTGCCCAGCTCGCGGGTGAACTGCACGCCGGCGGCGATCGCCACGCCCTGCGCGAGCGCCTGGGCGTCGTCGCCACGGATGGCGAGCTGGGCCAGGCCGGCGTCGTCGGCCTTCTTCTTGCCGAGCGTGGCGGTATAGCGGTAGCAGGCGTGGTCGAGGGCGATGACGGCCTGGCGGATCTTCCACGCGGCGTCGCGGTCCTTCACGTCCACGTCGGACAGGGTGAACAGCGCGCTGCGCACCGGTCCGACCTTCAGGGCGCGGGCGGCATCGCCGGCGGCCTTGAGGTACTGCGGTACGCCGAACTTGGCGGCCTCGCCCAGGCCGACGACCAGCACGCGCGGTGCGGTCACGCCGGGCAGGTCGTGCAGCAGCGTGGTCTTGCCGGTCTTGCCGCCGATGTCCCCCCGCTGCACCAGCGCCGACAGCTTGCCGCCGCTGGCCGCGTCCACGGCCTGCGCGGCGGCGGTCAGGCTCTTGTCGGCGTAGGCGCCTACCACGATGCAATCGACGCCGGCCTGGGCGGGGGCTTCGTGGTTCAGGGTGAATTCCAGCGTCATTGATCAGATTCCCGGTTCAGTTACGTACAATCGCAGGCCGGATGAAGGTGGCTGACGCCATCCCGGACCGCAGAGACTGCCGCCATCGATGCGGCGCACAAGCCCGAGATTGTAAATCAAGCCCCCCTGATGCCGAAGCTGGACCGCTACCTCTTCCGGGAATTCACCCAGAGCTTCCTGGCCACCCTCATCATCCTGCTGATGGTCAGCGTGGGCGGCGTGATGGCCGATCTGCTGGGCGATGTGGCGGACGGCAAGGTGCCGGCGCGGTTGCTGCTGTCCCAGCTGGGGCTGCAATTCCTCAACTACATGCCCTACATCATCCCGCTGGCGTTGATGCTGGGCCTGCTGCTGGCGTTCTCGCGCCTGTACCGGGACTCGGAAATGGCGGTCCTGACCGCGGCCGGCATCGGCCCGCGCCGCCTGTTGCGCCCGCTGCTGATGCTGGTGATACCGGTGGTGGCGGTGGTGGGCCTGTGTTCGCTGTGGCTGGGGCCATGGGCGCTGCGCACCGCGCAGGACATGCTGGACCACGCCAACCGCAGCCTGGTCGTCTCGGGGCTGGATGCGGGCAAGTTCACTGTCATGTCCAGTGGCGCCGTGGTTTACGTGAGCGCGTTGTCCCCGGACGGCACGGGCCTGAGCAAGGTGTTCATGCACCGCTCGGACGAGGGCCGTATCGACGTGGTGACGGCGAAATCCGGGCAGATGTTCTTCGAAGGCGAGCGCAACCGTTACCTGCGCCTGGACGACGGTTTCCGCGTCGAAGGGCCGGATGGCCCGGGGCTGGATTACCGCCTGATCCGCTACAAGGCGAACGAGGTCGCGCTGCCGGACCGGGCCGACACGATGGACAAGGACGATCCGGAACTCCTGCCGACGCCGCAGCTGCTGTCCGATCCGCGCCCGGATGCGAATGCGCAGGTCCATGCCCGTCTCACCCCGCCGCTGCTGGCGCTGGCGTTCGCCCTGCTGACCCTGCCGCTGTCCAGGAGTTCGCCGCGACAGGCGAGATATGGGCGCGTGATGCTGGGGTTCCTTGCCTACCTCGTGGGCATCAGCCTGATGTTCAATGGCACCCAGTTGCTGGCCGACGGCAAGTTGCCGGGCATGGCCGGCCTGTGGTGGTTGACGCTGCCGCTGCTCGCGGCGGCCATCTGGTTCTACCTGCGTGACGGCCAACTGTCGCGCAAGCGGAGGGTGGCATGAGGCTGATCCCCCGTCTGCATGACACCTACGTGGGCCAGGTCGTGCTGGTCACCGTACTGCTGACCTGGGCGGTGCTGGTGGGACTGGACGTGGTGATGGCGCTGTCCGGCGAAATCGGCGACCTGGGGACGGGCAACTACACCTTCGGCCATGCCGTGGCCTGGGTGCTGTACACCGTGCCACGCCGGGCCTACACGATGTTTCCCACGGCGGCCGTGATCGGTTCGCTGATGGGCCTGGGCCAGCTGGCGGCCAGCTCCGAACTGACCGCGCTGCGTGCGCTGGGCCTGTCGCGGCGCCGCCTGAGCATTTCGGTGGCAGCGGCGCTGGCCATCCTGACCGCCCTGATGGTGTTCAGCGGCGAGACGCTGGGCCCGTGGGGCCAGCGCCAGGCCGACGTGCTGAAGATGAGCGCGCGTACAGGCAACGTTGCGATGGACCGCTACTCCGGCCTGTGGGCGCGCGAAGGCAACACCTTCCTGTACGCGCAGAGCGGCGAAGAGAAGGACCAGGGCGGCGGCAAGGTGTCGCTGCAGCTGCGCGACGTGCGCATGTACGAACTGGCGGACGACGGCCGACTCGCCTCCATCGCACATGCCGCCATCGCCGAACACCTGGACGGCTACTGGCTGCTGAAGAACGTGCGCCGCACCACCTTCAACGAACGCTCCGCCACCCAGGTCACCGTGCTGGGCGAGCGCTGGGAGTCGGAACTGGACGCCTCGGTGCTGTCGTCCAGCCTGGTGCGTGCACGCAACATGCCCAGCCATGAGCTGAGCCAGAACATCGACTACCGCAAGCGCAACGGGCTGGACGCGCGCGATTACGAAGACCAGTACTGGGCCCGCTGGTTCTATCCGCTCAACGTGCTGGCGCTGTGCCTTGCCGCCATCCCGTTCGCCTTCGGCAGCCTGCGCAGCGGCGGCATGGGCAAGCGGCTGTTCCTCGGCATCGTGTTCGCGGTCGGCTTCTGGGTGCTGCAGACCATGTTCGTGCGCCTGGCCGGTGCGTTCCGGCTGGACTACCGCATCGCCTACGCGGTTCCACCCTTCGCCCTGCTCGGCATCTCCTGGCTGATGTTCCGGCAGAGAAGCCGCTGACGCGCCGTCAGGCGCGCTTCGGCAATCGCACCATCCGCGTGCCGCTGTAGCGGTCGTGGAAGGTCAGGCGTTCGCGATCCAGCCACGCCCACCAGAACCCCAATCCCGCCGCCAGCGTCGAGACCGTCGCCAGCGTGTAACGACGCCACAATGCCGCGCGTGTCGGCGCATCCCCTGCGGGGGTGACCACTTTCAGCCGCCAGGGCCGCATGCCGAGCGTCTGCCCGCCGCGTTGCCAGCTCCACGTGGCGTACACGCCGGTAACAACCCAGCAGCAGATCCAGAGCAGCCACCACAACGGGCTGAAGGGCGGGATGTTGTGGCGGACATTGCCGCTGGCCACCACGTCGATCAGTACGAACGGGACCGCGACGGCGATCCACAGCGCCAGCACGGGCCAGAAGTCGTAGAGCAGCGCGAGCAGGCGCCAGCCGATCAGGGCGCGGGGTTTTCCGGGGAGGGGGGCGGGATGCGTCATCGCGACAGGATACCGGCTAAGGCCCAGCCGCCCATTGGGGGAGCGACGTTCCCTCAGACAACTCCGGACAAATGATCCCGCTCGTGGTGAGCCTGTCGAACCATGCACTTTGCGCCGCATCGACAGGTCACGACAGCCTGCTCTCCCGTGGAAAGCGCGGTTCGACAGGCTCGCCACGAACGATATCCGGGGGCACCTGTTAACGGAGTGATCCAGACCTCCATGGCTACGCCGGGAAAGGCTGTCTGCGTTCATTCCTGTAATCGCGGGCCTCTGGCGACTGACGTCGCTCCCACAAGAGGGATATGCATCGCCTAAGCTTGCCGCATGACTGCCCGCACGCCCGCCGAACGCCGCCAGCAGGCGAACGCCCTGCCGCCCGTCCCCGACGCCGACGCCGACGCCATCGCGGCATTCCTCGACGTGATCTGGGCCGAGAACGGCTTGGCGAAGCCTTCGCTGGACAGCTATCGGCGCGACCTGGAAGGCTTCGCGCGCTGGCGGAACGGACGTGCAGGCGGACTGGCCGCCGCGGATCGCGCGGCGCTGTTTGATTACCTGGCGTGGCGTACGCGCGAAGGCTATTCGCCACACAGCAACGCGCGGCTGCTGTCGGCCCTGCGCGCGTTCTACGCGCAGCGGTTGCGCCGGGGCGAACGTGCGGACGACCCCACTGCGCTGCTCGATCCGCCGCGCCTGCCGCGCTCGTTGCCCAAGGCCCTGGCCGAAACCGAGATCGACGCGCTGCTGGCCGCGCCCGACACCGCCACGCCGCTGGGCCTGCGCGACCGCGCGATGCTCGAACTGATGTACGCCGCAGGCCTGCGGGTCAGCGAACTCGTCACGCTGCCTGCGACGGCGGTGAACCTGCGGCAGGGCGTATTGAGGGTCACCGGCAAGGGCAGCAAGGACCGGCTGGTGCCCTTGGGCGAGGAGTCGCAGCACTGGCTGGAAACCTACCTGGCACAGGCGCGCGCCGTCTTGGCCGGCAAGCGCAGCACGCCCTTCCTGTTCGTGGGCGCGGGCGCTGAACCGCCGACCCGGCAGCAGTTCTGGGGGCTGGTGAAGCGTTACGCGGCGCTGGCCGGCATCGATCCGGTCCGGATCAGTCCTCACGGGCTGCGGCACAGCTTCGCGACCCACCTGCTCAACCGGGGCGCCGACCTGCGCGCGCTGCAGATGCTGCTGGGCCACAGTTCGCTGTCGACCACGCAGATCTACACCCTGGTCGCTCGCGAACACCTCAAGCAACTGCACGGCCGGCATCATCCGCGGGCATGACGCGGGTCACGCTGGCGGGCGGTTAAGCCGCCTGCGCGGCGCCGTGTGCCAGAATCCCCGTCTGTTCCTGCCACCCAGCCGCACTGCGGCATACCCGGATGCCCTTGATGCCTCGCCTGATGACCGCCGCCCTTCTGGGTGCCCTGAGCCTGACCGCCTGTGCGCAGGCCCCCCAGCCGCCCGTGCAGGACGGTGCCGCGGCCGCGCCCGCCGCCCCGCAGGCGGCCGTGCGCCAGATCAAGGCAGGCGTGGGCGCCACCCCCGACGCACGTGCCCGTTCCGCGATCGCCCAGCTCAACCCGCAGGCGAAAGTGGAATACGTCGGCGCCGCACCGTTGCCGGGTTTCCGCGAGGTGATCGCGGGCGGCCAGTTGCTCTACATCAGTGACGACGGACGCTACCTGATGCAGGGCACCGTTCTGGACCTGGACCAGCAGCAGGACCTGATGCAGACCAGCCCGGCGCTCGCCGGCTACCGCAGCAAGCTGATCGCGACCATCCCGCACGCCGAACGCATCGTGTTCGCACCGCCGAACGCCAAGTACACGGTCACCGTGTTCACCGACATCGAATGCGGCTATTGCCGCAAGCTGCACGGCGAAGTGGGCGAGCTCAACCGTCTCGGCATCGCGGTGGAATACCTGGCGTTCCCGCGCATGGGCCTGGGCAGCCAGGACCACAAGGACATGATCTCGGTCTGGTGCGCGCCCGATCGCAAGCGCGCGCTCACCGACGCCAAGGCCGGCAAGTCGATCCCCTCGCGCGACTGCAAGAATCCTGTGACGATGGAATTCGACGTCGGCCAGCGCATCGGCGTCAGTGGCACCCCGGCGATCTATTCGGCCGAAGGCGTCCAACTGGGCGGCTACCTGCCGCCGGCCGCCTTGAAGGCCAGGCTGGACGAGTTGGCCGCCAAGGCGGCGCCAGCCGCCGCTGCCGGCGCCCTGTGACATCCCGAAGCCGGCCTTGCGCCGGCTTCGCTACAATAGCGGGCCCCGTCCTGACGGCTACGCCCCCACGGTTCCGGACATGATCGTCCTCGAAGGCCAACCGGCCTTGTCGCACTTCCGCCGCGCGCGGCTCGAATCCAAGCTCCAGTCGATGGCCTCCGGTGTCCGCATCTGCGGTGCCTGGCATGTCTACTTCATCGAACCAGAGGCCGGCGCTACGCCGGACCTGGCCACGTTGCGCCGCATCCTGCAGGCGGGTGACGAGGCGGCGGCGCTGGCCGATGGCGCGGTATCGCGCTTCGTCACCCCGCGCCTGGGCACGCTGTCGCCGTGGGCCAGCAAGGCCACCGAACTGCTGCGCGGCGCCGGCCAGCCGGTGAAGCGCGTCGAGCGCGGCCTGCGCATCGACCTCGAGGGCTGGGACGACGGCCAGCCGGCGCTGGCCAAGGCGCTGCACGACCCGATGACGCAGTCCCTGCTGACCACCCGCGACCAGGCGCAGGCGTTGTTCACCGCGCCCGCGCGCGGCGAACTGGAGCGCATCCCGCTGGCGCAGCTGGAAGCGGCCAACACCCGCTTGGGCCTGGCGCTGGCGGACGACGAGATCGACTACCTGCGCACGCGCTACACCGAACTCGGCCGCGACCCCTCGGACGTCGAACTGATGATGTTCGCGCAGGCGAACTCCGAGCACTGCCGGCACAAGATCTTCAACGCCAGCTGGACCATCGACGGCAAGGAGCAGGACCGCTCGCTGTTCCGGATGATCAAGCACACCCATGCGCAGACGCCGGAGCACACGCTCAGCGCCTACAGCGACAACGCCGCGGTGGTCGAAGGCTACCCGGCGGCGCGCTTCCGTCCGGACGGAAGCGGCCAGTACCGCCTCGAGGCGACGCTGGATTCGGCCTTCTGCATCAAGGTGGAAACGCACAACCACCCGACCGCGATCGCGCCGTTCCCCGGTGCCAGCACCGGTGCCGGCGGTGAGATCCGTGACGAAGGCGCGACCGGCCGCGGTGGCAAGCCCAAGGCCGGCCTGACCGGCTTCTCGGTGTCGCACCTGCGCATCCCCACGCTGCCTCAGCCGTGGGAAGCGACGCGCGCGCTGAATCCACGCATGGCGCCAGCGCTGGACATCATGCTCGACGGCCCGTTGGGCGGTGCCGCGTTCAACAACGAATTCGGCCGGCCGAACCTGCTGGGTTACTTCCGCAGTTTCGAGCTGCCCGAAGGCGCCGGCCTGACCCGGGCATACGACAAGCCGATCATGCTGGCCGGCGGCCTCGGCGCGATCGACCGCATCCAGGTGGAGAAGAAGACGCTGTCGGCCGGTGACGCCGTCATCGTGCTCGGCGGACCGGCCATGCTGATCGGCCTGGGCGGCGGCGCCGCGAGTTCGGTGGCCTCGGGCGAGAGCGCAGAGGAACTCGATTTCGCCAGCGTGCAACGCGACAACCCGGAGATGGAGCGCCGCTGCCAGGAAGTCATCGACCGCTGTGTGGCGATGGGCGGAGACAATCCGATCCTGTGGTTCCACGACGTGGGCGCGGGCGGCCTGTCCAACGCGATCCCCGAACTGCTGCACGATTCCGGCGTGGGCGGCGTGATCGACCTGGGCAAGGTGCCCAGCGACGATCCCTCGCTGTCGCCGATGCAGTTGTGGTGCAACGAATCGCAGGAGCGTTACGTGCTCGGCGTGCCGCAGGCGCGGCTGGCCGAATTCGCGGCGATCTGCGAACGCGAGCGTTGTCCGTTTGCCGCCGTGGGCGTGGCGACGAAGGAAGAACATCTCGTCGTGGCCTACGGAGCGACCCCGGGCAACATTCCTGCCGATGCCCCCATCGACCTGCCGATGGACGTGCTGTTCGGCAAGGCGCCGAAGATGCACCGCGATACCGGATATCCCGATGCGCCGAAGTGGCCCGCCCTGCAGACGGCAAGCCTGGATCTGCGTGACGCCGGCCTGCGCGTACTCGCGCATCCCACGGTCGCCTCCAAGCAGTTCCTGATCACCATCGGCGACCGCAGCGTCGGCGGCCTGACCGCACGCGACCAGCTGGTCGGCCCGTGGCAGATGCCGGTGGCCGATTGCGCCATCACGCTGAGCGGCTATGAAGGCTTCGTCGGCGAAGCGATGGCCATCGGCGAACGCACGCCGCTGGCCCTGCTCGATGCCGCTGCCGCCGCCCGCATGGCGGTGGGCGAGGCCATCACCAACCTGTGCGCCGCGCCGGTGGAATCGCTGCATCGCGTGAAGCTGTCCGCCAACTGGATGGCCGCCGCCGGCCATCCCGGCGAGGACGCGCTGCTGTTCGATGCGGTGAAGGCCGTGGGCATGGAGCTGTGCCCGGACCTGGACATCAGCATCCCGGTAGGCAAGGACTCGCTGTCGATGCAGGCGCAGTGGCACAGCGATGGCCAAGCGCAGAAATCCGTTTCGCCCGTCTCCCTGATCATCAGCGCCTTCGCGCCGGTGACCGACGTGCGCCAGCAACTGACGCCGCTGCTGTCGCGCGAAGACGACAGCGAGCTGTGGCTGATCGGCCTGGGTGCGGGCAAGAAGCGTCTCGGCGGTTCCGTGCTGGCGCAGGTGTATCCGCAGTCGGGCGGCGAGGGCGCGTGGCCGGCGTTCGCCGGTGACGGTCGTGACGAAAGCGTGCCGGATCTCGACGATTCGCAGCGCCTTCGCGATTTCTTCCACCTGATCGCGGATGCGCGCGAGGCCGGCCTGCTGCTGGCCTACCACGACCGCAGCGACGGCGGCGCGTTCGCCGCGTTGTGCGAGATGGCGTTCGCCTCGCATCGGGGCCTGGACATCAACCTGGACGGCTGGGGCGACGATGCCTTCCGCACGCTGTTCGCCGAGGAACTGGGCGCGGTGGTGCAGGTGGCCGACGAGGATCGTGCCGCCTTCGCCGACCTGATCGAACACCATGCGCTGACGGAGTGCGCGCAGCGCATCGCGCGCCCGACGACCGCCGCCGTGGTGCGCGTGCAGCAGGAGGGTGACGTGCTGGCCGAGTGGCGCTGGGAAGAGCTGTTCGATGCCTGGTGGTCGGTGACGCATGCGATGCAGAAGCTGCGCGATAACCCGGAGACGGCCGATGAGGAGCGCGAGACCACGCGCCAGTTCGGCCGCACCGGGCTGAAACCGAAGCTGTCGTTCGATGCGGGTGACGATGTCGCTGCGCCGTTCATCGCCACGGGCAAACGCCCGAAGGTCGCGATCCTGCGCGAGCAGGGCGTCAATGGCCAGATCGAAATGGCGTCGGCCTTCACCCGCGCCGGTTTCGATGCGTTCGACGTGCACATGAGCGACCTGATCAGCGGCCGCGTGGCGCTGGATGATTTCAGCGGCATCGCGGCGTGCGGCGGTTTCAGCTATGGCGACGTACTGGGCGCCGGACGCGGCTGGGCGACCTCGATCCTCGAGCGCAGCGCGCTGCGTGATGCGTTCGCGGCGTTCTTCGCGCGCGACAACACGTTCTCGCTGGGCGTCTGCAATGGTTGCCAGATGATGAGCCAGTTGAAGGACATCATCCCCGGTGCGACGCACTGGCCCCGCTTCCTGCGCAACCGCAGCGAACAGTTCGAGGCGCGGGTGTCGTTGCTCGAAGTAGTGGAGTCGCCGTCGGTGTTCTTCCGTGGCATGGCCGGCTCGCGCATCCCCGTCGCGGTCGCGCATGGCGAAGGGCGCGCGGACTTCGCCAGTCCGGCCGACCAGGGCGCGGTCCGCGTCGCATTGCGTTTCATCGACGGCGATGGCCAGGTGGCGGCGTCGTATCCGCAGAATCCGAACGGTTCGCCCGATGGCATCACCGGCCTGACCAGCGACGACGGTCGCGCCACCATCCTGATGCCGCACCCGGAACGCACTCCGCGCAGCGCCAACCACAGCTGGCATCCGGCCGACTGGCCGGAAGATTCGCCGTGGCTGCGCATGTTCCGCAATGCGCGGGTGTGGGTGGGATGATCGTGCGTGCCCGCCGGCGACGGCGGGCCACGCCCGGGCAACGCGGCACCTGATAAAGTCCGGGCCTTCAAGGAGGCTTCCGTGAACGCTGCCGCGCTCGACAATCCGCTTTCCGACGACGAGCGCATCGTCGCGGCCCTGCTGGCGCGCGGACGCCTGAAGGAGGCCGACCTGGCGCGTGCCCGCCGGCTGCAGGACGAGACCGGTGGCGATCTGCTGGCGCTGCTGTCGCGGCTGGGACTGGTCTCCGAGCGCGACCATGCCGAGACCGCCGCCGAGGTGCTGGAGCTTCCCCTGGTCGCGGCGAAGGATGCGCCGGACGCGCCGCCGGAATCGGTGGTGCTCTCGCAGCGTTTCCTCAAGCAGTTCCATGTCTGCCCGGTGGGCGAGGACGAGGCCCACGTCGATCTGCTGATGGCCGATCCGCAGGACCGCTACGCGCTGGAAGCGGTACGCCTGGCGACCGGCCGCGCAGTGCGGCCCCGCGTGGCGCTGCGCTCGGAGATCAGCGACCTGATCGAGCGCTACTACGGGCAGGGCCGCAGCGCGATGGGTGCCATCGTCGAAAATGCGGACGGCGAGGCCACCGCAGACCTGGATGATGTCGAACACCTGCGTGACCTTGCCTCGGAGGCGCCGGTCATCCGCCTGGTCAACCTGGTCATCCAGCGTGCGGTCGAGCTGCGCGCGTCGGACATCCACATCGAACCGTTCGAGAACCGCCTGAAGGTGCGCTACCGCATCGACGGCGTGCTGGAGGAAGGCGAAAGCCCGCCCGCCAACCTGACTGCGGCGGTCATCAGCCGCGTCAAGATCATGGCCAAGCTCAACATCGCCGAGCGCCGCCTGCCGCAGGACGGGCGCATCATGCTGCGCGTGCAGGGCAAGGAACTGGACCTCCGCGTCAGCACCATGCCCACCGCGCACGGCGAAAGCGTGGTGATGCGCCTGCTGGACCGCGAGACGGTGGTGTTCGACTTCAAGAAGCTGGGCTTCACCGATGCGTTCCTGCCGCAGTTCCAGAAGGTGCTGGAACAACCCCACGGCATCCTGCTGGTCACCGGCCCGACCGGCTCGGGCAAGACCACCACGCTGTACACCGCGCTGAGCAGGCTCAACACGCCGGACGTCAAGATCATCACGGTCGAGGACCCGGTCGAGTACCAGATCGAAGGCATCAACCAGATCCAGGCCAAGCCGCAGATCGGGCTGGACTTCGCGCACGCGCTGCGCAGCATCGTGCGCCAGGACCCGGACATCATCATGATCGGCGAAATGCGCGATCTTGAAACCGCGCGCATCGCCATCCAGTCGGCGCTGACCGGCCACCTGGTGCTCAGTACGCTGCACACCAACAATGCGGCCGGCGGCATCACCCGCATGCTGGACATGGGCGTGGAGGATTATCTGATGACCTCCACGGTCAACGGCATCCTGGCCCAGCGGCTGGTGCGGCGGCTGGAGCCCACGCATGCGGAGCGGTACCCCGCATCGCCCGAGGAAATCGAGAAATTCGCCCTGCGCCGCTTCCAGCCGCATGGCGAGATCTACCTGTATCGCCCGCGTGGTTCGGCCATCGCGCCGACCGGTTACCTGGGACGCACCACCATCGTCGAGTTCCTGGTGATGAACGACGAAATCCGCCGCGCCATCATGCGCCACGCCGGGATGGGCGAACTGGAACAGCTCGCGCGCGACTCGGGCATGCGTACCATGTACGAGGACGGCATCGTCAAGGCGCTTGCCGGCGAGACGACCATCGAGGAAGTGCTGCGCGTGACCGAGGAGGGCTGAGGCGATGAACAGGATGCGTGCGGGCTGCCTGGTCGTGGCGATGTGCGCGATACCGGCCGTCGCGTCGGCCGGCAAGGCCGCGTCGAAGACGCTGGCGCGTGGCGAGCTCCCGGCCGGCTTCGCGGTCGGCACGGCATCGCCGTCGCTGGCGCTGCAGGTCGAGATCGTCGACGGCAAGGTCACGGCGTCCGCGCCGGCCGGCGGTGAACCGGGCAACCTGCGCGCCGCGCGCAGTGGCGACGCTGCACAGACCACCCTGATGGTCAGCAGCACGTTGCCGGTGGCGATCAAGTTCGATCTTTACGTCTCGATGGACGGAGAGCAGTTCACCTACGCCAGCAGCTGCGGCGTCACCCCGGGCATTTCTTCCTTCGAGATGTGGGAACAGCCGGTGAAGCATTTCGCGCTGGGCAATCCCCGCGTCCTGCCGGCCGGCCGCATGGCCTGCGACTGAGTCCGGGCTTCCGGCAGGGAACAAGGGCCCGGCAATGCCGGGCCCTTGTCTGTTGCGCAAACGGAACTTACAGGTCGATACCGAAACCCACGCCGGCCGACTTCTCGTCACCACTGAACGCACCGCCGATGCTGAAGGACGCACGCTCGCCGATGGGTTTGGAATAGCCCACCGACAACGCGTTCTCGCCGTTCTGCCAGCCCGCACCCACGGCCACGCGGCCGCGCGGGCTGCGACTGCCCGCTGCGTTGATCGCCATGTTCAACATCGCCGAGCTCATCGCACCCATCCTGTCGAGCCTGCGATCCTGCTCGGAGAAGCGGCGGTCCACGTCACCACGGAAGGCATTGAAGTCGTCCTCCAGCGCCTTGACCTGGAAGTCAGCATAGGCCTTCGCGCTGGCCAACGTGCTCGCCGAGGATTGATCCGTATAGGACTGTGCGCTGCTGAGCGTGTTGGCGTCGCCCGCATCGGCGTAGGACGCGGCCGCTGCCGGCACGTCCGCTGCCGCGGTGGCGTCGGTCGGTGCCGCGACCGCCGGTTGGCCACTGGCCACGGCGCCGCTGCCGGCGGCATCCGTGGTCGTCGCCGTGCCGCGTGTCGGCGTCGACGCGGTCCCGCCGGTGCTCGGCGCGGACGCCGTTTCGCCGGCGACCTGGCCCTGGCTGGCCTGCGTCGGCGGCGCCGCACCGGTGGATGCCGTTGTGCCGCTGCTCGATCCGCTGTACATCCCGTACAACTCGTTGAGCTTAGCGTCGACGGCCGTGAATGCCGCGCCCACGTTGTTGTACGACGTGCCCTGGATCGTGTAGCTCGGCGCGATGAACACGCCGCCGGAGAAGCCGGCGCCGCCGCCCAATGCACTGGCGACGAAACTCAGCTGCGACAGGTTCACGGCATCGGTGGCCTGGGTGCCGGCCGCGACGTTGGCAATCTGCCGCTCGCTGCCGGCGCTGCCGACGGAGACCGTATCCTCGCGGTCGGCCACCGAATCGCCGCCGATGGCGACGCTGTTGTCGGCTTCCGCCGTTGCCAGGTTGCCCAGCGCGACGGCGTTGAATCCCGGCGTGTACGCACCGCCGCCGACGGCAACGGAGTAATCACCCGAGGCTTCCGTCGCCAGCGCGCCGAAGAACGCGCCACCCACCGCCACGCTGTTGTCGCCGCTGGCGATGGCGCGAGAGCCTACTGCTGTCGCGTCGAAGTTGCTGGCGGTGGCGGCGAAGCCCAGCGCGGTGGCGCTGTCGCTGCCGGCCTCGGCGCCATACCCGAACGCGGATGCACCGAAATCGGACGCGCTGCTGTATCCACCGACGGCGGTGGCGGCGTCACCCGACGCATCGCTGCGGAAACCGGTCGCGGTGGCCTGCAGGCCCGACGCGGCGCTTTCCGTGCCGGTTGCGGTGGCGTAGGCGCCCGACGCCGTGGCGCCCGCGCCGGTCGCGGTCGCGCCGGTGTCGCCGGCCGCCGCGCCTACACCCACCGCCGTGGCGTCATCCGCCGTCGCCTCGGTGCTCGCGTAGACAGGATTGCCGTCTTCATCGAGCAGTGGATCGCCGTTGTCGTCGAACAGCTGGCGCTGTCCGCCCAATGCGACCGCACCGGCGCCCGTCGCCTGCGCACCCGCGCCGTTGGCGACGCTGTTCTCGCCGGTGGCGGTGGCATTGAAGCCGCTGGCCGTTGCGCCGTTCGCGAGCGCGAAGGCGCCCGAACCCGTGGCAGTCGCACCGACACCGTCAGCCAGCGCGGCCGAACCGGAGGCCGTTGCGTAGTCGCCGGTGGCGGTGGCGTCATCGCTGCCGTCGCCTGCGCCATTGGCCTTGAAGTAGCGCGTGGCATTTTCCGATGCATCGGCGAGGGCGTTGAGCTGGTCCAGGTTCACCGCATCGGTGCCTTCGGTGCCGGCCGCCACGTTGGTGATCTGGCGTTCCGCCCCGACATCGCCCACCGACACCGTGTCGTCGCGGTCGTTCCACGAATTGGCGCCGATCGCCACGCTGTTGGTCGCGCCCGCCACCGAGTTCACGCCCAGCGCCACACTGTCGTCACCATCGGCGTAACTGTTGTGGCCGATCGCGGTGCTGTACTCGCCCGTGGCCCACGCCCCGTTGCCGAAGGCGGAACCGCCGGTGCCGCTCGCGCGCGTGTTGATCAACCCGAAGAACGTGGTGCCGCCGACGGCCGTGCTTTCCTCGCCGCCGGCACTCGCGCCTTCGCCCACCGCCGTCGCGCCGCTGCCCGCCGCGTCGGCGCCGTAGCCGAATGCCGAGGCGAAATCGCCGCCTGCGCTGCTGTAGCCGCCCATGGTGGTGGAAGCGAGACCGGACGCATCGCTGCGGAAGCCCACCGCGGTGGCCTGCGTGTTGGATGCGCTGGCTTCCGTGCCCGAGGCGGTGGAATAGGCCCCGGATGCGTTCGCACCTGCACCGGTAGCCGTTGCGCCGGCTTCGCTGGCGATGGCGCCGGCGCCGAGCGCGGTGGCGTCGTCCGCCGTCGCTTCCGTGCTGGCGTAGACAGGATTGCCCTCTTCATCGAGCAGCGGGTCGCCGTTCTCGTCGAACAGCTGGCGTTGTCCGCCGATCGCAACCGACCCAGCACCTGCCGCCTGTGCGCCGGCACCGTTGGCAACGCTGTTCGCGCCGGCGGCGGTGGCGTTGAAGCCAGTGGCAGTGGCGCCATCGGCGAGCGCGAACGCACCGGAGCCGGTAGCGGTTGCACCCACGCCGTCCGCCAGCGCGGCAGAACCGGAGGCGGTCGCGTAGTCGCCGTTGGCGGTGGCATCGTCGGTGCCGTCATTGGCGCCGTTTGCCTTGAAATAGCGTGTGGCCTCTTCGGAGGCCTCGGCAACTGCGGTCAACTGATCGACATTGACAGCGTCGGTGCCTTCGGTACCGGCCGCCACGTTGGTGATCTGGCGTTCGCTGCCCGCGTCACCCACCGACACCGTGTTGTCGCGATCCGCCACCGAGTTGGCGCCGAGCGCCACGCTGTTGTCGCCCAGCGCGGTGCTGTAGAAGCCGACCGCCGTGCTGTTGTCGCCGCTGGCCCACGATTCCGCGCCCAGCGCCGTGGCGTAATCGCCGGGCGCGTACGAGAAGAAGCCGGCTGCGGTGCTCTCCAGGCCGGAGGCTTCCGACAGGCTGCCGGCGGCCAGGCTGTAGTCGCCTGCCGCGATCGCACCGGAACCGAACGCCGCTGCGCTGAAGCCGCTCGCCTGCGTATAGACGAGGAAACCGAACCCGGGAATCAGGTCGGCCGGCCCACCGACGGCCACGCTGTAGTCCCCGGTCGCACCGCTCGCATGGCCGAAGCTGGAAGCGTATGAACCCGTGGCCGTGCTGCCGTAGCCGAACGCGGAACTGGCTTCGCCACTCGCTTCGCTGAGTACGCCGAACGACGAACTGCCGAGGGCGGACGCCAGGCTGCCGGAGCCCACCGCCGTTGCGCCGAGGCCGGACGCCACGGTGTTGACGGTGATCGGGTTGCCGTCGGCATCGAACGCATCCACCTGTCCGCCGACGGCAATGCTGGATTCGCCACTGGCTTCGGCGCCGCTGCCGTTGGCGAGGCTGTTGCTGCCGGTGGCGGTGGCGTTGAAGCCGGTCGCCGTCGCACCGTCGGCCAGGGCGAACGCGCCGGAACCCGTCGCCGTCGCACCGGCACCGTCGGCGAAGGCCGCCGAGCCCGATGCCGTCGCGTAGTCGCCATTGGCGGTCGCATCGTCGCTGCCATCGCCTTCGCCATTGGCCTTGAAGTAGCGGGTGGCGTCCTCCGATGCCTCGGCGACGGCGTTCAACTGATCCAGATTGACCGCATCGGTGCCTTCGGTACCGGCGGCGACGTTGGTGATCTGCCGTTCGCTGCCGGCACTGCCGACGGAGACCGTGTCCTCGCGGTCGGCCACGGAGTCGCCACCGATGGCCACGCTGTTGTCGGCTTCGGCGGTGGCCAGGTTGCCCAGCGCGACGGCATTGAAGCCCGGGGTATACGCGCCGCCGCCGACCGCGACGGAGTAGTCGCCCGAGGCTTCGGTCGGAATGAGGCCGAAGAATGCACCACCGACTGCCACGCTGTTGTCGCCACTGGCGATGGAATTCGATCCGAGCGCCGTCGCATCCCAGTTGCTCGCCACGGCACCGAAACCGAGCGCGGTAGCGCTGTCGCCGCTGGCCTCGGCACCGTAGCCGAACGCGGAGGCGCCGAAGTTGGAGGCACTGCTGTAGCTGCCGATGGCAGAGGCGGCATCGTCCGAAGCATCGCTGCGGAAGCCGACGGCCGTCGCCTGGATGCCCGATGCAGTAGCCTCGGTACCGAGCGCGGAGGAATACGCACCGGACGCATTCGCGCCTGCGCCCGTCGCCGTCGCCCCGATGTCGCTGGCGACCGCGCCGGCACCCAGGGCCGTCGCATCGTCCGCCGTCGCCTCCGTGCTGGCGTAGACCGGATTGCCCTCTTCATCGAGCAGCGGATCGCCGTTCTCGTCGAACAACTGACGCTGTCCGCCGAGCGCGACCGCGCCGGATCCCGATGCCTGCGCGCCCGCACCGCTGGCGATGCTGTTCTCGCCGGTCGCGGTCGCGTTGAAGCCGGTGGCCGTCGCTCCGTTGGCCAGTGCGAACGCGCCTGAGCCCGTCGCGGTCGCACCGACGCCGTCGGCCAGTGCCGCCGAGCCGGACGCTGTCGCATGGTCGCCGTTGGCGGTGGCGTCGTCCGTGCCATCGTTGGCGCCGTTCGCCTTGAAGTAGCGCGTGGCGTTTTCCGATGCCTCGGCGACCGCGTTCAATTGATCCAGATTGACCGCATCGGTGCCCTCGGTACCGGCGGCGACGTTGGTGATTTGCCGTTCGCTACCAGCGCTTCCGACCGAGACCGTGTCTTCGCGATCGGCAACCGAGTCGCCACCCAGCGCCACGCTGTTGTCTGCGGTTGCAGAGGCGAGGTTGCCGATGGCGGTCGCATTGGTGCCCGGAGCCCACGCGCCGCCACCGACCGCCGTGGAGAAATCGCCCGACGCTTCGGTCGGCAGGAAGCCCAGCAGCGAACCGCCGACTGCGACGCTGTTGTAGCCCGTTGCGATGGAGCCCGAGCCCAGTGCCGTGCTGTCGCCGCCGCTGGCATCGGCGCCGTAACCGACAGCCGTGTCGAAATCGCCCGAGGCACTGGAGAAGCCGCCGAGCGCAACGGTCGCAATGCCGGTGGCGGTGCTGGTGTGGCCGGCCGCCAGGGCCTGCGTGCCCGATGCGGTGGAGGAACTGCCGAAGGCGCCGGCATAGGCACCGGTGGCCTGGCTTCCCGTGCCCACCGCGCTGGCGCCGGCGCCCGTCGCGTTCGCCTGCGTGCCGACGGCGGTCGCATTCCCGCCGGCGGCGTTGCTCTGGCTGCCCAGCGCCGTCGCGCCTTGCGCGGTCGCGCTGCTGTCGTACCCGACGGCGGTGGCATTCACGCCCGTGGCTTCGGCGTAACCGCCTACGGCGGTCGCTCCTGCCTTGTTGGCAATGCTCTTGTAGCCGACCGCAACCGCGTGGCGCCCGGACGCATCGACGCCGTCGCCGCACGACACCGCATTCTCGCCGGGGCGCCCGTCCTTGATCGGATTGCCACGTGCATCCACACAGTAGGCAGGTCCCGTTCCGATCTGCGGCTTGTCGTTCCGCGGTTGGCCCTTCTGCTTGTCATGGGCCAATGCCGCGCCGAACGGCGCACCCGCGAGCAGTGCCGAAGCGAGCAGCGTCACGCCAAGACGCGCACGCACGCGGGCGCCGGACGACATGACGCCATGCGCGCGTCGGGCGAACTCCGATGCCACCACCAGCATGCCGAGGGAAGGGTTCCACACCTTGCTGTAAATCCTGTTCATGGATCACGTCCTTCATTCTGTGTTTTCGGGGGAATGCGACAGCACCCGACGCCACGGCGACGGGCGTTCTACGGTGGACTACGTCAGGGGAACAGACAGCGCGGCGCGCGACAGGGGAGGCGCGACGCCGGATTGCACGAGATGTTCTGCGGAAGCGGGAGAAGGAGATCCGGATGCAGTGGCCGGGCGTCGCCATGCCAAGTTTCGCGTGCGCCGTGCATCGCGAATGACGCGTGGGCCGAGACGTGGTGACGTGAAGATGCGAAGAAGAACATCGCATCGATAAAGGCTTCCCGCATTCCCCATCCCCTGATCCGAGATGATGCAAAACAGCTCCGTGTGTCAGAACACTACATGCGCGTTGTGCAATTTGCGAGAGATTTGCTACGTTCGACGCAACGCGGGAAAACAGCTGAAAACAAGGTGTTAATGCCATGTGTACGCGGCGTGTTCCCTGCGTGAAGAGTGTCGTGGCAGGTAAACAGGGGTACCTGGACGATCCGCTTGAAATGGAAATCGCAAGTCGTTGAGTAGGCACGTTGTAAACGCGTTACCCAGTTCGTTCTTCCTTGCAGACATGGAGCAGGTCAAGTGAATCCACATTCCTCTTTCCGCAATTCGCGTCGCCGCCCCTTGGCGGCGTCGCTCACCGCAATCATCGCGTTCGGGGCGTTCGCTACATCGGCATCGGCGGGCGATGTCAGCACTGCCGGGCTGCGCGACGGCGAAACCTATGATCGGTTCATCGTGAAGTACCGGGACGGCAGCGTCGCGCGTACCAACGCCACCACGCTGCAACGTTCGTTGCTCGGTGCGGTATCCCGGGCGGCCCTGGGATCCGCGAACGGGAAGGCGGTGAGCGCTTCGAAACTCCGTCGCCTGGGGATCGGCGCGGAACTGGTGAAGACGTCGCGCAAGCTGGATCGCGTGGAGGCGGAGAGCCTGCTGCGACAGCTGGCAATGGATCCGGAGGTGGACTTCGTCGAAGTCGATGCGCGCCGCTACGCGCGCCTCGTGCCGAACGATACCTACTACAACCAGTATCAGTGGCACTTCAAGGATCCCGTCGGCGGCATCAACCTGCCGGCTGCATGGGACAACGCGACGGGCGCAGGCGTCGTGGTGGCCGTGCTGGACACGGGCATCACGCCCCACAGCGATCTTGATGCGAACATTCTGCCCGGCTACGATTTCATCAGCGACACCTTCGTGTCCCGCGATGGCGATGCGCGCGACGCGAATCCGCTCGACGAGGGCGACTGGAATCCGGTGGCAGGCGAATGCTATGCCGGGTCGCCGGTGCAGGACAGCAGCTGGCACGGCACCCACGTGGCGGGCACGGTCGCCGAAGTGACCAACAACGCCAAGGGCATGGCGGGCGGTGCATTCAATGCGAAGGTGGTGCCCGCACGCGTGCTGGGTCGCTGCGGTGGTTACACCTCCGACATTTCCGATGCGGTGATCTGGGCCTCCGGCGGCACCGTCGCCGGCGTGCCCGCCAACGCGAATCCCGCGGAAGTGATCAACCTGAGCCTGGGTGGATCCGGTGCCTGCAGCGCCGTCGAACAGAATGCCTTCAACCAGGCCATCGCGAACGGCAGCACGGTCGTCGTGGCAGCCGGCAACGATGCCGGCAACGTGAGCGGATATTCGCCCGGCAACTGCGCCGGCGTGATCACCGTGGCCGCGACGCGCATCACCGGCGGCATCGCGTCGTATTCGAACTACGGCACGCGCATCGACATCTCCGCGCCGGGTGGCGGTGGCAGCGTGGACGGCAATCCGGGCGGCTACGTCTGGTCCACGGGCAACGCGGGTACCACCGTGCCCACCACCGAGACGTATTTCGGCATGGGCGGCACGTCGATGTCGGCGCCGCACGTGGCGGCGGTCGTCGCGTTGATGCAGAGCGTCGCCGAAACACCGCTGACGCCTGCGCAGATCCTGGCTACCTTGAAGTCGACGGCGCGTCCTTTCCCGGTCGCACCGCCCGCCAACCGGCCGATCGGTGCGGGCATTGTCAATGCGGCCGCGGCGGTACAGGCCGTCATCGACGGTGGGCAACCCCCGACAGCGACCTTGCTGACCAACAACGTGGCCGTCGGCGGCAATACGGGCGCGAAGGACGCCGTCATCCAGTACGCCCTCGTCGTGCCGGCCGGCGCCACCAGTCTGTCGTTCATCAGCTTTGGCGGCAGCGGTAATGCCGATGTCTACGTGAAGTTCGGCAGTGCGGCCACGGCGACGAACTACGACCTGCGGTCGGCGCGTCCCGGCAACAACGAAGTGGTCAACATCGCCGCGCCGCAGGCGGGCACGTACTACGTGTCGCTGGTGGGCAAGACGAAGTTCGCCAACGTCAGCCTGAGGGGGAGCTTCACCGCGCCGTGAGGCAAGTGCGGGCGCGATGCGACGGCCCCGGCATGCCGGGGCCGTTTCATGTCGCAGTCGCGTATCCCTGCATGACGTTGCCCGGCGGAATGCGGTAACTTTGCGCATTCCCCGGCCAACGTCCCGCATGCCGCTTTTCCGCTACAAGGCACTTGATGCACACGGCGAGATGCTGGAAGGCCAGATGGAGGCCGCCAGCGACGCCGAAGTGGTGGCTCGCCTGCAGGAGCAGGGCCACCTGCCGGTCGAGGCCGCGCTGGCCGTTGCAGGAGGTGGGCGCAGCTGGGGCCAGTTGTGGCGACCGAATGCATTCGCGGGTGGCCGGCTGGTGCAGTTCACCCAGCAACTGGCGACGCTGCTGGGCGCAGGCCAGCCGCTGGACCGTGCGCTGGGCATCCTGCTGGACCTGCCCGAGGACGAGAAGGCGCGACGGGTCATCAGCGACATCCGCGATGCCGTGCGTGGCGGTGCGCCGCTCTCCACCGCGCTGGACCGTCAGCACGGTCTCTTCTCCCGCCTGTACATCAACATGGTGCGCGCGGGCGAAGCGGGTGGCAGCCTGCACGACACGCTGCAGCGGCTGGGCGATTACCTGGAGCGCAGCCGCGCGCTGAAGGGGCGCGTGGTCAATGCGCTGGTGTATCCGGCCATCCTGCTGGTAGTGGTCGGCCTGGCGCTGTTGTTCCTGCTGGGCTACGTGGTCCCGCAGTTCGCGGTGATGTACGAAAGCCTGGATGTCGCGCTGCCGTGGTTCACGCGCGGCGTGCTGTGGGTGGGCAGCTTCGTGCGCGATTTCTGGTTCGTGCTGGTCGCGCTGCCGCTGCTGGCGGTGCTCTGGTTCGATCGTCGTCGCCGCGATCCCGTGTTCCGTGGCCGGCTGGATGCGTGGTTGCTGGACAGGCCGCTGGCTGGGCCGTTGCTGGCCCGGCTGGAAACCGCGCGCCTGGCGCGCACGCTGGGCACGCTGCTGAAGAACGGGGTGCCGCTGCTGACCGCGTTGGGCATCGCCCGCAACGTGCTGGGCAACCGGGCGCTGGCGTCCGACGTCGATGCCGCCGCCGAGGACGTGAAGAACGGGCATGGCCTGTCCGCGTCGCTGGCCAAGGGCAAGCGCTTTCCGCGGCTGGCCCTGCAGATGATCCAGGTGGGCGAGGAGTCCGGTGCCCTGGACAGCATGCTGCTGAAGACGGCCGAAACCTTCGAGCAGGAAACCGCTCAGGTGCTGGACCGTATGCTGGCCGCCCTGGTGCCTGCCATCACGCTGGTCCTGGCGGGCGTCGTGGGCATCGTCATCGTCGCCGTGCTGGTCCCGCTGTACGATCTGACCGGCGCCATCAATTGAGAACACTGGAGAGTCCGCCACCATGTCCCGCATGCGCCCCATGAACGCGTTCCATTCCCCCAGGTCGCAGCAGGGCTTCAGCCTGCTGGAAATCATCATCGTGCTGGTGCTGATCGGCGGCATCCTGGTGCTGGTGGGCAGCCGCGTGATGGGCGGTGCCGACAGCGGCAAGGTGAAGCTTGCGCAATCGCAGCTGCAGACGCTGTCCGGCAAGGTCGAGACCTACCAGCTGGATACCGGCCATTACCCCACGCAGCTCTCGGACCTGGTGACGCAGCCGGGCAACGCGGCCGGCTGGCTGGGACCGTACGCGAAGGAAAGCGAACTGCAGGATCCGTGGAAGAATCCCATCGAATACCGCATCCCCGGCGAAGCGCAGCGCTTCGACCTGATCAGCCTCGGTGCCGATGGCAAGGCTGGCGGCGACAGCGTCAATGCGGACATCAAGAACGAATAAGCGCCTGCGCCCGCGACCGTGGCATTCCGCCGCGCCACTTCACCGGTGACCGCCACCAGGCCCGTGGGCCCCAGGGCGCGCATGGGCGGCTTCACCCTGCTGGAAACATTGCTCGTCATGACCTTGATGGCGGCCGCTACCTTGCTGGCGGCGATGATGTTCACCGGCGGGATGGAGGGCATGCGCCTGCGCTCGGAATCCAAGGAGATCGCGGCGCAGCTGCGCTACACGCGTGCGCGTGCCATCGCCACGGGACAGCCGCAGCGTTTTCTCGTGGATCCGCGCGCGCACCGATGGGAGGCCGCCGGTGATCGCCATGGCGACATCGATGCTTCGTTGTCGGTGCGCTTCACGGGTGCACGGCAGGCGCAGGAACGCGCGGGCGAAGGCGCGATCCTCTTCTTTCCCGACGGTGGCTCGACCGGCGGACGCGTGACCCTCGCGGCCGGACAGGCGGCGTGGAGTGCCGACGTGGCATGGCTGACCGGTGAAGTGCGCCTGGTGCGCGATGTGGTCGCTGCGCGATGAGCATTGGCGCGCGACGGCAGCAACGCGGCTTCACCCTGCTCGAAGTCATCGTCGCGTTCGCGCTGCTGGCGCTGGCGTTGACGTTGCTGCTCGGCGCGCTCTCGGGCGCGAGCCGGCAGGTGCGGACATCGGCCGACAGCAGTCGCGCCACGCTGCATGCGCAGTCGCTGCTCGCCCAGCTGGGTACCGGCGAAGTCCTGCAGCCCGGTCGGCAGGAAGGCAGCTTCGATGGCGACCGCTACCGCTGGCACCTGGACGTGTCGCCGTTCGCCGACCCATTGGCCGCGCGGGCGCAACGCGACGCAGGCGCACCGCAATTGCTGGATGTGCGCCTGGTGGTGAGCTGGGGCGATGCGCGCGACCAGTCCCTGCAGTGGCGGACGTTGCGGCTGGCGCCGCGCGACATCAACCAGGCGACGCTGCCATGAGATCACCGCAGCGCGGCTTCACCCTGATCGAAGTGCTGGTGGCGCTGGTATTGCTGGCCGCCGGCCTGGCACTGGCGTTCGCCACCCTGCGTTCGTCCACTGCGGTCGTCACGCGCGGCGAGGACATGGCGCAGGCCAGCGAACGCATGCGTGCCGTGCATGGTTACCTGCGCGCACGGCTGGCATCGGCGCAACCCATCGTGTTCGCGACCGATCGTGGCAGCCTCCGCGAGGCGCGTTTCATCGGCACGCCGCAGCGCATGCGTTTCGTGGCCGACCTGCCGGACTACCTGGGATACGGTGGGCCGTATCTGCACGACGTGGCATTCGACGGAGAAGGGCGCCTGCAGGTCGCGTTCGCCGTCGCGCAACCGGATGCCTCACTGGAAGATGTGGACCTGTGGGCGCGTGGACTGCGCGCCGAGCGCCTGGCCGACGGCCTGCGTGCGGTGCGTTTCCGCTACCGCGGGCTGGATGCGGACAACCGGCTTGGCCCATGGCAGGACCGCTGGGAAACATCGGAGATGCTGCCGCTGCAGGTGAAGATCGAAATGGACGCGGTGCGTGGAGGGCGCTGGCCCGACCTGGTGGTCACGCTGGCGCGCAGCGAAGGTGGTGCGGGTGGCGGACTGCTTCCCGGTGGCGTGAATCCGGTGCTGCCATGAAACGGCAACATGGAGCGGCCCTGTTGATCGTGCTGTGGTTGGTGGCACTGCTCACCGCGCTGGTGGGGGCGTTCGCGTTGACCGCAAGGATGGAAGCATTGCAGGGACGGGTGGGGAGCCGCGGCGCGGTGGCGCAGGAGATCGCGCGCTCCGGCATGGAATATGCGCTGGTGCGCGTGGCGGACCGCAATCCGGAAACGCACTGGCAACCCAATGGCCGTGCGTATGCCTGGAAGTTCGATGGCCATGACGTGCAGGTACGCATCATCGACGAGACCGGCAAGGTGGACCTCAACCAGGCGGATGTGTCCCTGCTGTCGCGCCTGATGCAGGTGCTCGGGCAACCGTCCGACGCGAGCGACCTGATCGCCGCCGCGATCGTGGACTGGCGGGATGCCGACAACCTGAGCCAGCCCGTCGGGGGCGCGGAGGATGGCGACTATGCAGCGGCGGGGCGCGACTACGGTGCCAAGGACGCGCCGTTCGAAACCATCGCGGAAGTCGAACAGGTCCTGGGCATGACACCGACGCTGTACGCGCAGCTGGCGCCCTTCCTCACCCTGTATTCGGGACGTGGGCAACCCGATGCCACCTATGCGCAGGGGCCGGTACTGGCGGCGATGGGGATGGACGCGACGGCATGGCTGGCGCAGCGCAACGCGACCGGTGTCACGGGCAGCAACGAACTCGTCGGTACCGGCAGCGGCACGTATAGTATCGAGAGCCGTGCGCGGCTGGCCGATGGCCGCGAGGCGTCGTTATGGACAGTGGTGCGCGCGGGAGCCAGCCCGGTACCGGGTTCGGCCTATACCTTGTTGCGCTGGGAGGAGGGAGCGGCACCACAATGAGCGGCGTACGCGACACCTTGCAGCAGTTCCGGGCACGTCTGGGGCCCGGACCACGCAGTTTCCTGGCGTGGTGGGGACAGGCGCTGGCGACCTGGTTGCCGGCGCGCTGGCGCGTGCTGCTTGGCCTGACCCGCGACCGGCTGTTCTTCCGGCAGCAGGACGACGAACTCGAGATGGCCTGGGTGGAGGGTACGCAGCGCCACGTGCTGGCGCGCCTGCCTGCCACGACCACGCCCGACGAACTGCGCATGCTGCTCGGCAGCCGCCTTGCGAATCTTCCGCGCTGGTGGTTGGTGCCGGCGGGCATGGTGCTGCGTCGCCGCGTGCTGTTGCCGGCGGCGGCGGCGGATCGCCTGCGCGACGTGCTGCGGTTCGAACTCGACCGGCAGACGCCTTTCACCGCGAACGAGGCCTGTTTCGATGCGCGCGTGCTGAGCGTCCGCGACGACGGTCAACTCGATGTCGAACTGGCGGCGGTGCCGAAATCCGCATTCACCGGCGGCCTGGCCCGGCTGGGTGCGTTGGCGGGCGAGCTGGCGGGCGCCGATGTTGAAGATGCCGATGGCGGGCCGCTGGGCGTGAACCTGTTGCCCGAGGAGGCCCGCGTGGCCCGCCAGGCCCCGCAGCGCGGTGTGCACCTGGCGCTGGCGGCGGTCGCGCTGATCGCCCTGGTGTTCGGTGCCTGGGCGGTACTCGACAACCGGCGTGCGGCGGCGGAGGCCTTTGCCGCGCAGGTGGACAGCCGCGCCGACGAGGCGCGCCAGGTGGCATCGCGCCGCCAGCAGCTGGTCGATCTCGTCGCCGGTACGGCCACGTTGAACCAGACCAGCGCACGACGTCCCACCGCGCTGGAAGTGATGGACGACGTGACCCGGCGACTGCCGGACAACACCTATCTCGAGAAACTGGCCATCGAGGGAGATCGACTGACACTGATCGGCTTCAGTCCGGAGGCATCGGGGCTGGTCGCACGGCTGCAGGAATCGCCGCTGTGGCGCAATCCCGCCTTGAGCGGGGCGCTGCAGCCCGACCCGCGCACGCGCATGGACCGCTTCACCCTCACCGCCGAGTTGCTGGGCAAGCAGGAACCCGCCACCGCGGGTACGCAGGGAGGCGCCGATGCCGCTGGCCGTGACTGAACGTGATCGCTGGCTGGCCCTGGCGTTGCTGCTGGTGGCGATGCTGCTCGGCTATCTGGTGCTGGTGCATCCGTGGTGGACGGTGCCGATGCAGGAAGTGAACGTGCGCGTGGCGGAACTGCGCGACCGTGAACTGCGCATCCGCACCCAGCTCCAGCAGGCGCCGCAGGTGCAGCGCGAACTGGCTGCGGCGCTCGCGCAGCAGGCGCAGCGTCCGGGGTTCCTGCCCGAGGCGACGGTGGAACTCGCCACCGCCGGACTGGTGCAGCGACTGGAAACCGTCGTCAGGCAGGCCAGTCCCGGCAACCGCAGTTGCGCCATCGCCAACCAGTCGCCGCTGGCGATCGCCGGCCGCGAGGTCTATCCGCGCGTGGTGGTGCAGGTGCGCCTGCGCTGCGGTGCGCCCGAACTGGCGTCGGTGCTGCACCAGATCGAGTCCGGCAGCCCGCGGTTGTTCGTCGAGAATCTCAACATCCTCGCGCAGCGGTATGCGTTCCAGGCCAGCGAAAGCGGTGCAGGCGGGCTGGACGTGAACTTCGACCTGTACGGTTATCTCAAGCCCGCGCCCGCCGCCGTGCAGGAGCCGCCCCGTGCGCCTTGAGGCCTGGACCGCGCGCACCTGGATCCTCGCCGTCACGGCGGGATGGGCGGTGTTGGTCGCGCTGCTGGCGCTGTTCGGGCTGGGTGGCCACATCACACCGTTGCCCGCCGATCCCGCGCTCGTCCAGGCGTTGCCACGCCTGCCTCCCGGTCCGCCGGAACGCCTGGGTGCGTTGACCCGCTACGCGGAGGTCGGCGAACGGCCGCTGTTCTCGGAGGACCGCCGGCCCAAGCCGTTCTTCCTGTCCGGCGAGGAAGCCGCTGCACCGGCCTTCGACCTGGTGCTGAGCAGCGTGCTGATCACGCCATCGCTGGAGTTGGCCATCGTCCAGCCTGCGCAGGGCGGCGAGGGCTTGCGGGTGAAGGTGGGCGAATCCCCTGCAGGCTTCCCGGGCTGGCGATTGAGCGAACTGGCACCGCGTCGGGCCGTGTTCGATGGCCCCGAAGGTCGGCGCGAGCTGGAACTGCGTGTCTTCGACGGCGCCGGCGGCCAGCCGCCCACCCCCTTCGTGGGCGGGGCGCCAGGCGGACCCCCACTGACGGCCGTCCCGCCGGCCGGTGTGCCCATGCCCGCGCCCATGCCGGGCAGCCGCACGACCGGCGGCAACAATGCCCCCGCCGTCATGCCGACCGTGCCGTCGCCGGCTGCACAGGGGCCGGTGCCAGTGCCTGCACCCTCGCCGCCACGCGCCAACGACGCGACGGCCGCACCGGCCACGACCACCGACCAGCAGATGGAAGCCATCCGCCAGCGCATCGAGCAGCGCCGTGCGCAGCTGCGCCAGCAGCAGGCGCAACCCACCACGCCGCCGGCAACGCCCGGCAAGACACAGTAGAGTGCCGGCATGACGCCACGTGTGATCCTGTTTTCCCTTTGCCTCGGCCTGCTGGCCGGCTGTGCCAGCGCGCCGGTGCCGGATGTGCGCCGCTCTGCGACCACCCCGCCGGGCGAGGTCGTGCCCGGCAGCGCGCAGACCGCACCCTTGGCGGAAGCCGAGGCGCCGGTCGGTGGTCCGCAGGCGCAGATCCGTCGTGGCAGCGGCCAGATGATCAACCGCAGCGCAGCGGCCGCCCCGATGCCGTCGCTGGGCAGCGCAAGCAGCGGATCGGCCACCTTCAATTTCGAAGGCGAATCCGTGCACGCCGTGGTCAAGGCGATCCTTGGCGACATGCTGGGGCAGAACTACGTGATCGCCCCGGGCGTGCAGGGCACGGTCACGCTGGGCACACCCAAGCCGGTGTCGCCCGCCGAGGCGTTGAACCTGCTGGAAATGGTGCTGGGCTGGAACAACGCCCGGCTGGTCTACAGCGGTGGCCGCTACAACATCGTGCCCGCCGACCAGGCCCTGGCCGGCAGCGTGGCGCCCGGTACCGGCAGCCCCGCCAATGCGCGTGGTTTCGAGGTGCGCGTGGTGCCGCTGCGTTTCATCTCCGCCAGCGAGATGAAGAAGGTGCTGGAACCCTACGCGCGGCCCAACGCCATCGTCAACACCGATGCCACCCGCAACGTCATCACGCTCGCCGGCACCCGCTCGGAACTGGAGAACTATCTCCGCACCGTCGAGATCTTCGACGTGGACTGGCTGTCGGGCATGTCGGTGGGCGTGTTCCCGCTCCAGTCCGGCCGCGCCACGCGCGTGGTCGCCGACCTGGAGAAGGTGTTCGGTAACGACAGCAAGACGCCCAGCGCCGGCATGTTCCGCTTCATGCCGCTGGAAGGCGCGAATGCGGTGCTGGTGATCACCCCGCAGCCGGCCTATCTCGACCAGATCCAGCAGTGGCTGGAGCGCATCGACGGTGCGGGCGAAGGCAGCCGGTTGTTTTCGTACGAGCTGAAGTACGTCAAGGCGCGCGAACTCGCGCAGCGGCTGGCGGAAGTGTTCGGCGCGTCGGGCAGCGGTTCCGGCGGCGATGACCGTTCCACCGGCGGGCCAGGCAATGTGTCGCTGATGCCGGGCACCGATCCCGTGCAGATCAACGACGGCGGCATGGGCGGTACGGGCGGCTCGGTCGATTTCGGCGGCTCGGGCAGCAGCGGTTCCGGCGGTGGCGGACTGGGTGGCGGGTCGCTCTCGCTCAATCAGCGTGACAGCGGCAACGGCGCGGTGACGCTGGATGTCGACGGCAGTCGCGTGGGCGTGGCCGCCGTGGAGGAGACCAACACCCTGCTGGTGCGTGCCAGCGCCAGCGCCTGGCAATCGATCCGCGAGGTGGTCGAGAAGCTCGACGTGATGCCGTTGCAGGTCCACATCGAAGCGCAGATCGCGGAAGTGTCGCTGACCGGCGACCTGAGCTACGGCGTGAACTGGTACCTGGAACGCGCGATGACCGACAACGGCCTCGGTCCCTTCGCTGCGCCCGGCGCGGGTGGGCCCAGCAAGTGGAGCACGCTCGCCGGCAGCATCGGGGGCGTAGGTGGCGCGGGGGCCGTGTGGACGCTGGTCAAGAACGACGCGGCGGCCGTCATCACCGCGCTGGACGAAGTGTCCGACGTGCGCCTGCTGCAGACGCCCTCCATCTTCGTGCGCAACAACGCCGAAGCCACGCTCAATGTCGGCAGCCGCATTCCGATATCGTCCGTCACCGTCAATCCGGGATTGGGCACCGACAACACCTACAGTCAGGTGCAGTACCTGGATACGGGTGTGATCCTCAAGGTGCGCCCGCGCGTGACCCGGGACGGCATGGTGTTCCTCGATATCGTGCAGGAAGTCAGCTCGCCCGGCAGCGAGCCGGATGCCAACGGCAACGTGCGGATCAACACGCGTCGCTTCAAGACCGAGGGCGCCGTGCAGGCCGGCAACACGGTGATGCTGGCGGGCCTGATCAGCGACACAGCGACCCAGGGATCGTCCGGCATTCCGGGCCTGAGCCGCCTGCCCATCATCGGCGGGTTGTTCGGCAGGAAGACCACCGGCACCGAGCGCAGCGAAGTGATCGTGCTGCTGACGCCGACCATCGTCAGCAACCCGCAGGAAGCGAACGACCTGACCGACGAGTACGGCAAGCGCTTCCGCGCGCTGGAACCCCTGAACACGCCGCGCGACAAGTGACACCATCCGCCGCATCGTCCCTGCCCATCGTCCTGCTGCCCATCGGCACCGATGACGATGCACTCGACGCCTGCCTGGGTGCACTGGAGGCCGGGACACCGGCCGGGACGCGCCTGTGGCTGGCCGATGACGCGCAGGCCGGTCCTCGCGGCCTGGCCATCATCGAGCGCTGGCTGACGCGTACGCGCCTGCAGGCCGACTACACGCGACGGCCGCGCATGCTGGGCGAAGTCGCGCATGTGGACCAGATGCTCGCGGCCTGCGGCGATGTCGACGTGGTGGTGCTGGCACCGGATGCGCAGCCCTTGCCGGGTTGGCTGCAGCAACTGGCCGCCTGTTTCGCCCGCGATGCCGCCATCGCCACCGCCACGCCCTGGTGCAATGCGGGCGAAGCCGCCGCCTGGCCACGGCTCGGCGAAGTGAGCCCGCCCCCCACGGATTTCGAACGCACGGCGCATGCCTGCGCGGCGATGGCGCCGCTGCATCCGGAGCTTCCGGCGGCTGTCGCGCACGCGGTGGCGTTGCGTGGCAGCGCCCGCAAGCGCGTCGGTGGCCTGGATGCCGCGAGCTACGGCTCGTGGTACGCCGCGCTGGTCGACCTGTCGCTGCGCCTGGCCGGGCTGGGGTGGCGCAACGCCCTGTGCGAGACCGCCTTCGTGGCGCGCGGAGGCGAGGGCGGTCCTGCCGATGGCGACATGGACGCATTGAACGCACGCTGGCCCGCCTTCACGCCGCGGCTGGCAACGTTCCTGATGGAGGATCCGCTGCACGAACCGCGCGAACGGTTGGGTGCGCTGTACGCCGAAGCGGGATCACCGGAGCGCCAGCGTGACCTCTTCGGTTGAGGCAGCCGGCATCGCCGTGGTGGTGGTCACGCATGAGAGCGCCACCAGCATCGACGACTGCCTGATGCGGCTGCGCACGGCGCATGGCGTGGACGAGATCCGCGTGGTGGACAATGCCTCCACCGACGACACGATGGAGATCGTGCAGCGCCACGCGCTGCAGGATGCGCGCTTGCGCTTCATCGCCAATCCCGACAATCCCGGCTTCGCGGTCGGCTGCAACCAGGGTGCACGCGATACGCATGCGCCTTGGTTGGCGTTCGTGAATCCCGATCTGATGGTGGAGGCCGACACGCTATCGCGGTTGCGCGCGCACGCCCGCCATGCGACGGGCGAGGTGTTGCTGGGCGTGGACCTGGTGGACGAGGGCGGCGTGCGCGATGCGGCAGCGCGTCGTCGCGATCCTCTGTTCGCCGCGATGCTGCGTTCGCCGGGCGCGGCGTCCAGGCTGGCGGTGCCGGTCGATGACGGGCAAGTGCTGCAGCCGGTGGACATCGTGTCGGGCGCGTTGATGCAGATGCCGCGCGCGCTGTTCGACAGAATCGACGGGTTCGACGAAGGCTATCGCCTGCATGCCGAGGACATGGACCTCTGCCGTCGTGCACGCGCGGCAGGGGCAAAGGTCGCCGTCGCCAACGACATCCGGGTGCTGCATATCCGTGGCGTATCGAGCCGCGCGCGGCCGATGTTCGTGGAGTGGCACAAGCACCGTGGCCTGTGGCGCTACTTCCGCAAGTTCGAAGCCGCACGATGCGGGGTGGTCACCCGCACGGGCGTGTTTGGTGCGATCTGGCTGCACTTCGGCGCCGTGGCCGCGCGCATCCTGCTGCGGCGTCGGTAACGTAGCCGCAATCTTTCAAGCGCCGATGCGGTGACCCGCGTCGCGCAATGCCGACAGCGCGTCGTCCAGCCGAGGTGCCTGCACCAGCACGTAATCCGTGTCGTAGGTCGACAGTGCGAAGATCCCGACGCCCGCTGCCGCCAGCGGGTCCAGCACCGCCTTCAGGATGCCGGTCAGAGCGAAATCGAAGGGCCCCTGCAGCTTGAACATGCGCCAGTCACGCTGGCAGCGCACGTCCTGGGGAACATGCGCTTCCTCGCAGACCAACGACAGTTCGTCGTCGGTCCAGCCGGCGTGTCGCATGCCGGTGTTGGGCCACCACTCGGGCAGTGCGGAACCCGCAGGCAGTTGCGCGACTGCGTAGCGACCCGGCAGCAGGGACAGCGCCAGCGATGTCATCCTGCGCGTCCGTTCCACCAGAACAGGGCGTTGACCGCGAGTACGACGACCATGGTGTAGATCAGCGACAGGGGGCCGCCGACGCGCCACAGCTGGCGCGAGGTGTAGTTGGCCGGACCGACGATCATCGAGATCACCGGATTCGAGGCCGTCATCAGATTGTTGGACGCCGACAGCGCCACGATCAACGCGAACGCGGTGGGATTTCCACCCGCCGCCAACGCCAGGTTGATCGCCATCGGCACCATCACGATGGTGGCCCCGACATGGCTGATGACCAGCGAGAAGGCGGTGGTCAGCAGCGCGATGGCGATCTCCAGCGCCCACACGGGGATGCCCTCGGGCAGTCGTTCGACCGTGTGCCCGGCCACCCAGGCGGCAGCGCCGCTGCTGTCCATCGCCCAGCCCAGCGGGATCAGGCCGGCCATCAGGAACACGGTCTTCCAGTTGATCGCGCCGTAGGCTTCGTCCATGCGCAGGACGCCGGTCAGCAGCATGCCGGCCACGCCGGTCATCAGGGTCAGCGCGACCGGCAGCTTGGACGTCAACGCGATGATGATGGTGATGGCGAAGATGGTCATCGCGATCTTGAACTTGTGCGGACGCTGTTCGCCCTTCGGATAGTCCGTCACCACCACGAAATCGCGGCTCTCGGCGGCCAGTCCCAGGTCCTGCCAGATGCTGTGGAACACCAGCATGTCGCCGGCGCGCAGCTTCTCCTCGCGCACGTTGTCGCGGATGACCTTCTTGTCGCGGTTGATCGCCAGCAGGCTGATACCGTTCTGCTTGCGCAGGCGCAGCTCGCGCGCGGTCTTGCCGATGAACCTGGATGTCGGCGGCACCACGGCCTCGGAGATGCCGGCGCGGCTCGGGTTGAACAGGTCGCCGAAGTGGCGCAGGCGCGAGGACATGCGCAGGAACTGGTTCTGGGCGAAATCGCCCACGTCCTGCCGCGTGCCCATCACGCCCAGCACGCTGCCTACCCAGATCCGCATGTCGGCCGGCGGTGCGAGCCGCGTATCGTTGCCCGTCTGCAGGGCCAGCATCAACGGCGCATCGTGCAGCGCTTCGGCCTCGCCCAGCGACATGCCCACCAGCGGGCTCTCCGCGGTGACCACCAGTTCGAACACGTCGCCTTCGATGCCGTAGGTGTTGGCGAAGTAGCTCTCGGTGCGTGCGGGGGTGACGGCACCGTCAGCGTCAGGGGTTTCCTCCTTCAACTTCCGGTCGCCATGGAAGCGGAAGTACAGCAGCGACGCCGCGACCAGCGCCAGTCCGATCGGCAACGGCGCGAACATGCGCAGCGGCTCCAGCGTGGCCATGCCCGAGGGCAGGTTGTTGTTGGCGGAGACCAGCAGGTCGTTGAGCAGGATCAGCGGCGAATTGCCGACCATGGTGAACGCGCCGCCCATGACGATGGCGGCGGCAATGGGCAGCAACAGGCGCTGCAGTGACAGTCCGGTGCGCGACGACAGCCGCGAGGCGACCGGCATGAACAGCGCCATCACCGATGGGTTCTGCATGAAGGAGGAGTTGAGGCTGGCGATGGCGGTGGTCATCAGCAGCAGCCGCTGCTCGATGCCATGCCCACGCCGCAGCAGCCAGGAGGCAAGGCGGTTGAGCGCGCCCGTGCGGTCCAGTCCCGCGCCGAGGATCATGGTGGCGATGATGCTCATCACCGCGTTGCCCGAGAAGCCGCCGAAGATCTCCTCCGGCGCGATCAGCCCGGTGATGCCCAGGACCACCAGCACGACCAGGGCGACCAGATCCGCGCGGATGCGTTCGAACAGGAACATCGCCATCGTGAAGCCGACCAGCCCGAGGACGAGCTTCATGTCGTTGGTCAGCGTCAGCGCGTTTTCCATGTCGCGGTCGGTTTCCTGGTGCGTGCTGCGGTATTACTCGCGGTCGTACAGAAGGTCCCACACCCCGTGGCCGAGCTTCTGGCCGCGGGTCTCGAAATGGGTCTGCGGGCGCCAGTCGGGGCGCGGCACGCTGCCGCGCGGGCCGGCGCGGTTGGTCAGGCCCGGGGTGGCGTCCAGCACGTCCCACATGTGCTCGGCATAGGCTTCCCAGTCGGTGGCGCAATGCAGGCGGCCGCCCGGGCACAGCTTGCGCGCGATGAGCGCTGCGAAGTCGGACTGCACCAGGCGGCGCTTGTTGTGGCGCTTCTTGTGCCACGGGTCGGGGAAGTAGATGCGTACTTCGTCGAGAGAGCCGTCGGCGACCTCGTGCTGCAGCACTTCGACGGCATCGTGGTGGTAGACACGGACGTGGTCGCTGCCGTCTTCGGCCAGTGCGTTCAACAGGCGGCCCACGCCGGGCGCGTGCACTTCCAGGCCGAGGTAGTCGCGGTCCTTGTCGCGGGCCGCCGCGAAGCGCAGCGCTTCGCCGTTGCCGAAGCCGATCTCGAGCACGCGCGGTGCGGTGCGGCCGAACACGGCGTCGTAGTCGCGTGGCGCGCCCGTGTAGTCCAACCCGAAGCGCGGCCACTGCGTGTCGAATGCGCGCTGCTGGGCGTCGGTGAAGCGGCCCTGCCGCAGCACGAAACTGCGGATTTCGCGTCGGCCTTCGCTGATCGTGAAGGGCTTGGGCGGGGCCTTGGCGCCGGAACTGGAGAACGGGTCCGTCATCGGTTCAGCCGATCAGGCCGTCGATCGGGCTGGAGGCCGAAGCGTTGCGCTTGCGCGGGATGCGTCCGGCCAGGAAGGCTTCGCGTCCTGCTTCCACGGCCTTCTTCATGGCGCTGGCCATCAGCACCGGGTACTTCGCGCCGGCGATGGCGGTGTTCATCAGCACGCCGTCGCAGCCGAGTTCCATCGCGATGGCGGCGTCGGAGGCGGTGCCGACCCCGGCATCGACCAGCACGGGCACCTTGGCGTTCTCGATGATTTCCAGCAGGTTGTACTTGTTCTGCACGCCCAGGCCGGAGCCGATGGGGGCGGCCAGGGGCATCACCGCGACGCAGCCGATCTCCTCCAGGCGACGGGCCAGGATCGGGTCGTCGCTGGTGTAGACCATCACGTCGAAGCCGTCGGCCACCAGCTTTTCAGCCGCGGCCAGGGTCTGCACGACATCCGGGTAGAGAGTCTTCTGGTCGCCCAGCACTTCCAGTTTCACCAGCGTGTGGCCGTCGAGCAGTTCGCGCGCCAGCCGGCAGGTGCGTACGGCATCGTCGGCCGTATAGCAGCCGGCGGTATTGGGCAGGATGGTGTAGCGGTCCGGCGGCAGCACGTCGAGCAGGTTGGGCTCGTTGGGCGACTGGCCCAGGTTGGTGCGGCGGATGGCGACGGTGACGATTTCGGCGCCCGCGGCCTCGGTGGCCAGGCGGGTTTCCTCGAAATCCTTGAACTTGCCGGTGCCGGTGAGCAGGCGGGAGCGATAGGTCTTGCCCGCGATCACCAGCGGGTCATGGGGGGCGGTGTTGGACATGCGGCGATTATCGCCCATGTCATGCCGGTGCGTCCCGCCGATCCGGATCGATCCGCGGTTTCAGCCGCCGCCCAGTGCGTGCACGATTTCGACACGGTCATCCGCCTGCAGCACGCACTGTGCGTGCTGTCCGCGCGGGATGATCTCGCCATTGACCTCGATCGCCACGCGGCGCTCGGCCAGGCCTTGCAGGTGGAGGAGGGTGGCGACGGTACTGTGGTCCGGCAGCGCCAGCGGCTGCCCGTTCAACTGGATGTCCATGCCGCCATTGTCGCCGATGGCCCGGGCGCTTGCCGCATTGCAGCGTGTGCGCCGGCGGGCTTGGTGGAACGATGCGCGCCATGCGCAGCCGTACGGCAGAGCCGGCGCGCAGTCGACCATCCCTTGCCCCGGAGATTCCATGAAGCGTTCCTTTTCGCCCGTCCGCTCGCTGCTGGCCGTTGCGCTGGCGGTGGCGGCCGCCCCTGCCCTGGCAGGCGACAGCCCGTACTCCCAGACCGTCTTCTTTGGTGACAGCCTCACCGATTCCGGCCACTTCCGCCCGGCGCTGGTCCAGGCGGTGGGGCCGAACGGTGCCTTGCTCGGCCGCTTCACCACCAACCCGGGCCTGGTGTGGTCCGAGTACCTGGCCGAGTACTACGGCACGGGCGCTGGCAGCGCCAACCAGGGCGGTACCAACTACGCCGTCGGTGGTGCGCGGGTCGGCACCAACACCGCAGGTGCGCTCGGTCCCATTCCGTCGATGACGGCGCAGCTGACCAGCTACCTGTCCGCCAACGGCGGCCGCGCCGATCCGAACGCGCTGTACACCGTCTGGGGCGGGGCGAACGACCTGTTCGCCGTGGTCGCCGGCGCCAACCCGACCACCACCATCGGAGGCGCGGTCACGGCGCAGGTCGGCATCATCGGTACGCTGCAGAATGCGGGTGCGCGCTACATCCTGGTGCCGACCGTACCCGACCTGGGCGTCACGCCGTCGTTCCGCGCACAGGGACCTGCGAACGCGGCCGCCGGCACGCAGCTGGCCACGACCTACAACAATGCGCTCTTCGGGGCCATCAACACGGCCGGCCTGCGGGTGATCCCGCTGGACACCTTCACGCTGCTGCGCGAGATCGTCGCCAGTCCGGCGGAATACGGCTTCGGCAATGTCACCGGGACCGCCTGCAATCCGCAGATCACCGCATCCTCGGTCACCTGCAGTCCGCTCAACTACGCCACCCCGAACGCACCGGACGTGTATGCCTTCGCCGATGGCGTGCATCCGTCGTCGAAGGCCCACGCCATCCTGTCGCAATACGCGGTGGCGATGCTGGAAGGCCCGCGCCAGATCGCGCTGCTGCCGTACACCGCCTCCGTGCATGGGCGCGCGCGTGCAGACCGCGTGGCGTCACACGTGGCCGGCAAGCCGGACGCCGATGGCATGCGTTGGTGGGGTGACGTGCGGGGCGACTTCCTGCGCTACGGTGATGGCGACCTGTACGACGGCGCGGGCCCGATGGGAACCTTCGGTGTCGACTGGTCGAAGGGCTCGTGGGTCTATGGCGCCTTCGCCGGCTACGGTCGCGCGAAGTACGACTTCGGCCTGCGCCGCGGCAGCTTCGACGAATCCGATGCCACGCTGGGCGGTTTTGCCGGCTGGTACGGCGACCACCTGTGGGCCAACGCGCAGGTCAGCTACAGCTGGATCTCGTACGACGTGGACCGCGAAGTGCAGCTGGGTGGCGTGACCCGCCGGCACAGCGGCTCGCCGGACGGCACCAACCTGACGGTGGGTGCAAGCGCCGGCTACGAATTCGGCGAGGGTGCGTTCCGCCATGGTCCCGTGGTGAGTGTCGTGTCCCAGACCATCGAGATGGATGGCTACACCGAAAGCAACGTCAATTCGACGGCGTTGGCGTATCCGGACCAGGATTTCGATTCATTGATCGGCAGCGCGGGCTGGCAGGTCAGCTATGCGATCAACGATCACCTGGCGCCCTATGCCCGGCTGACGGTGGACAGGGAATTCGAGGACCCGGCGGAAGAAGTCTTCGCGCAGGCCCTGTCGTTGCCGGGCACCGCGCCCTATGCGGTACCTGGCCTGGACACCGATGACAGCTACGGGACGTTGCTGCTGGGTGCGCGCACGCGGCTGTTCGGCTTCGACGCCAACCTGGGCGTGAACACGACGGTCAACCAGGGCGGCGGGACCAACACCACGGCGTTCATGACCTTGAGCGGCAACTTCTGATGCACGACCCGCGATGCGGCGCCGGATGACGGCGCCGCATTGCCTTGCCGCGTCCTGCGGCATAGACTCGCCGCATCGTGCGGGTGTAGTTCAATGGTAGAACTGCAGCTTCCCAAGCTGCTAGCGTGGGTTCGATTCCCATCACCCGCTCCATCTCCGCATCCCCTTTCCCGCGTCCTGTCATCGCCCGGTATCCCGTGCGTGGCATGCTGTGCCCGGCCCCCGTGATTGCCCACCCATGAAGCTCGCCATCCTGTCACGCAACGGCAAGCTGTATTCCACGCGACGTCTCGTCGAGGCTGCGCGCCAGCGTGGCCACACAGCGCGTGTGCTGGACCCGCTGCGCTGCTACATGCGTATCGCGTCCACCGGCTTCCAACTGCACTACAAGGGCAGGTCGCTGGCGGACTACGATGCGGTCATCCCGCGCATCGGCGCCTCCATCACGCGCTATGGCACGGCCGTGCTGCGGCAGTTCGAGCTCATGGGGACGTACAGTCCCAACCCGTCGGATGCCATCCTGCGTGCACGCGACAAGCTGCGCACGCACCAGTTGCTGGCGGCGCAGGGGATCGATCTGCCGGTGACCGTCTTCGGCGACAACCCGGACGATACCCACGACCTGCTCTCGATGCTGGGTCCCCCTCCGCACGTCATCAAGTTGAACGAAGGCGCCCAGGGGGCCGGCGTGATGCTGACGGAGAAGCCATCCGCGTCCCGCAGCGTCGTCGAGGCCCTGCGTGGCCTGTATGCCAGCTTCGTGGTGCAGGAGTTCATCGCGGAGGCCGAGGGTGCCGACCTGCGCTGCTTCGTGGTCGGTGACGAGGTGGTGGCGTCGATGCGCCGTCAGGCCCCGGAGGGCGACTTCCGATCCAACCTGCATCGGGGCGGCACGGCCCAGCACGCGGTGGCCACGGAAGAGGAATGCGCCGTCGCCATACGGGCGGCACGGGTTCTGGGTCTGGGCGTGGCGGGCGTGGACCTGATCCGCGCGAAGCGTGGCCCCTTGGTCCTGGAGGTCAACTCGACCCCGGGACTGGAAGGCATCGAGGCGGTGTGTGGTGTGGACGTCGCGGGGCGGATCGTGGAA
Source organism: Pseudoxanthomonas sp. PXM03 (assembly GCF_014852005.1). Taxonomy (GTDB): domain Bacteria; phylum Pseudomonadota; class Gammaproteobacteria; order Xanthomonadales; family Xanthomonadaceae; genus Pseudoxanthomonas_A. The sequence goes on from NZ_JACVAU010000001.1 coordinate 759,617, forward strand.
CACCTCGCCGCACGCGCTGAATAGGCTGACGTGGCGTTTTGCAGCCCCAACGTCCCATTTTCACGCGAAATTAACGCGCTCTTTAACGGTGGTTTAATCGAAACCCGCGTAGCCTTGTCCGGACCGCAGCTCTGCGTTCCTCCCGGTGTTTGCATCTGGAAAGCACAGGTTTACGGTAATCGGGGCATTAGTTTGGCCCAAGCGGGTGGAAGCCCGCTTGGGCCTTTGTTTTTCTCAGCCAGCCCTTCCGATACTTGCTGGCATGGGTCCCGTTGGCTAAATTCGGTAATCCCCATCACGTAAGGAAGCAGCATGCGTCGCCCTCCCTTCATGGCATTGATGCTGCTGCTGTTGGCAGCGACCGCCCACGGCGCCCCCCGCGACAAGTCCACCAAACCGCAAGCGCTGGATCTCGACAAGCCGCTGCCCGAACAGGTCGAGCTGATCCAGAAGCAATTGGACGACGGCGAAACCTATGTCGAGATCGCGACCGCCGACCGTGCCAAGGTCAAGGAATCCCTTGCCCGGTTTGCCGCGATCATCAACGAGAGTGGCGGGTCCTTGAACCCCGAGCAGAAAACCCAGCTGGTCAACGAGCAGAACGAAATCAACCAGATCCTGTCCCAGGCCGCCGCCGACAGCCGTCTTGTCTGCCGCCGCGAGGCGCAGATCGGGTCGCTGCGGACGACGACCCAGTGCAAGACTGTTGCGGAACGTCGTCGCGATGCCCAGGACGCGCAGGAAGTGATGCGCCGCAACCCCTCGGGTACCTACAACAAGGGCAGTTGAGGGGCGAAGGTCCAGTGCCGGTCGTTCAAGCGACCCTGCAGCCGGGCCATCCCAAGATAGTTTTTGCGACGCGTTCGACCGTGCTTCCAAGCCACCCATCAGGAGATTCAAAGCATGCACAAGGCGATTGTTCTGGGCGTATTGCTGGTCACATCCTCGGTAGCGCATGCCAAGATTGATTCCCTGTCTACACGCGAGGGCTCCCGCAATGCACTGGATATCCAGTCGCCCTTTGAAGCCCAGCAGCAGCGGATCCTGAATGATCTGGCCGGAGGCGAGAAATATGGCGAGATCAGCCCCCAGGATTCGGCCAAGGTGAAGGAAGCGTTGAGCCGCATGTCCAGTCAACTGGACAGAGCCAATGGCTCAGTAGACGGACTGTCCGCCGAGCAACGGGTGGCAGTATTGAATGACCAGGAGTTGATCAACGCCATCCTTACTCATGCAGGCGAAGAGAGTCGCCTCGTGTGCACGAGGGAGAAGCCTGTCGGAACCAGGCGCGCCACCACCCATTGCATCACGGTCGCGGAGCGTCGACGTCATCGTGAAGAAGCGCGGAACGAGATGGACAAGAATTTCCGCTCCCCCATTATTGACTGAAGCCTGACATGCGAATCCTGGTTATCGAAGACAACAGCGACATCGCCGCCAACCTTGGTGATTACCTTGAGGAGCGGGGTCATACGGTGGACTTCGCGGCCGACGGTGTGACCGGACTGCACCTGGCGGTCGTGCATGAGTTCGATGCGATCGTGCTCGACCTCAACCTGCCCGGCATGGACGGGCTGGAGGTCTGCCGCAAGCTGCGCAACGAAGCCCGCAAGCAGACGCCGGTGCTGATGCTGACGGCGCGGGATTCGCTGGACAACAAGCTGGCCGGCTTCGATTCCGGTGCCGACGACTACCTGATCAAGCCGTTCGCGCTGCAGGAAGTCGAGGTGCGCCTGAATGCGCTGTCCCGGCGTGGCAAGGGCGTGCAGACGCGGGTGCTGGAGGTCGGCGAGCTGGAGTACAACCTGGATACGCTGGAAGTGCGCCGCCAGGGCAAGCTGCTACAGTTGAATCCCACTGCGTTGAAGATCCTGCAGGCCTTGATGGAGGCGTCTCCCGCCGTTGTGACGCGCCAAGAGCTGGAAACGCGCGTCTGGGGCGAGGAGCTGCCCGACTCCGATTCCCTGCGCGTGCACATCCATGGCTTGCGTGCGGTAGTGGACAAGCCGTTCGACAGCCCGTACATCCAGACCCGCCACGGCATCGGATACCGCATCGCCGCGCCCGATGCCAGCAGCTGAGTCGCCGAAACCCCGTCGCCACCGCCGCTTCCGGCGGCGGCTGCGCACCCGCATCATCCTGTCGTTCGTGCTGTTGGGTTTCTGCCTGACGCTGCTCCTCGCGTTCTCGGCGAACTGGGTGCGGAATCGCGTCGAGGAAGACCTCGTGGTCGATGCGATGAGCCAGAACATCAGCGAGTACCAGCGGCGCTATGTCGAGAGCGGAGGACGCCAGCGCGATCTGCGTGTCCAGACGATGCGTGCCTACGCGTTTGCGCCGGACAAGTTCGATCAGCTCAAGAACGAGCAACCCGACTGGTACGAACTGGCGAACGGCATACATGCGTTGTCCGGCACGGACGAGGACGGGTCCCCGTTTTCCTATTGGCTCGCCGTGCAGAAGACGCCGGACGCGTGGTTTTTCCTTGCTTACGACATGACAGAGTCCGCCAAGGGCAAGGACAAGTTCAATCGTGCATTGATCGGCGTGGTGGTGGTGTTCACTGGCATATCGTTGTTGATCGGCTGGTGGTCCGCTTCGCGCGTGATGAGCCCCGTATCCGAACTCGCCGCACGTCTCCGTTCCTATCGCGGCAGCAGCAACCCTCGCGCGCTGGCATCCCACTTTCCCGAGGATGAGGTCGGTGAACTCGCCAAGGCGCTGGACGACTATTCCGGTCGCCTGACCGAAGTGGTCCAGCGCGACCGCGAGTTCAACGCCGACGTCAGCCACGAACTGCGCACGCCACTCGCCATCATCCGCGGCTCGGTCGAGCTGATGTTGTCGCGCCCTGACATGGACGAGAAGACGCGCACCCGCATCCAGCGCATCCAGCGCGCCGAGCAGCAATGCACGGACCTGATCAGTGCGTTGCTGCTGTTGTCGCGCAACGAGCGTGGCCATGGCAACACCGACGTCGCACGCGTGGTCGACCAGTTGCTCGATGCCCATCGCGCCACGCTGGGAGGAAAGCCGCTGATCCTCAGGGTCGAAGGCGAAGGTGGTATCACCGTGGACTCGCCCGAGGCCGCACTGTCGGTGGCGTTGGGCAACCTGATCGGCAACGCGGTCAAGTACACCAAGGATGGCGAAGTGGTCGTCCGCCTGTTGCCGGATGCCGTCGAAGTCGTCGATTCCGGGCCCGGCCTGAGCAAGGAAGACGCCGCGCGGCTGTTCGAGCGCGGCTATCGCGGCACGCATGCCGGCCATTCACAAGGCGGCGGCATCGGCCTGTCCATCGTCAGTCGCCTGTGCACGCTCTATGGCTGGCAGGTCGGCGTCCGTCCGGGGGACTCGAAAGGCGTCGTGGCCTCGTTGCGTTTCTCGCCAGGGCGGGACACGTCGCCGGAGTCGCCGGGCGCTGCGCCGCAGGGCGCGTGAGGCCCCGGGTTTCCTTACAGCGTTATCCAGAAACAGTTGTAGGCCCTGCGCAGGCCGAACGTGGTGTCGGCGGGTGTGGCGCTGTTCTTCAGCGTCTGCACCACGCGCAAGCCGATGGGACGTTGCCGCTGCGCGGTGTGCGGGTAATAGCCATCCTGGTTGGGGTCGACCACCTGTCCGGCGGCATCCAGCACCGGTGCGGGTGCAGGCCGGACCGGGACGATGTCGACCAGCGGACGCTGGGTGACCGCATCGAGCCGGTCGAGGATGCGCAGTGCGGTGGCGTCTGATGTGCCGGTCCAGTGGTAAACGCCGGCCAGGCGGTTCACGTCCTTCGCCTGGATGGCGGACGAGACCTGCATCACCAGGTCGCTGAGCGTGCGGGAGCAACCTCCACGGTAGAGGGCGCCCGTCGCGGCGGTGGGCGTGTCGCCCGACGGCAACCGGTCCATCGCGCCGATGTCCTCGCAACGCTTGTCGGTGTAGACGGTCTGGCCGGACATCGTGCTGCAGCGCTGCACGCCCTGCTGCTGCGCACGCGCGTCATGCACCTTCAGGCAGGTCCACGGGGCCAGGCAAAGCAGGGCAAGACAGGGCAGGGAACGCATGAGGCCAGCCTAATCCGCGGCTGCGTCCAGGTCATGGCGCAAGCGCACGGAATGGGAGGTCGTTCACCTGCCGGAAGGACGGACCCGGTGGCCTACGCTCAACGGGCCCAGCCCAATCGCGCCAGCACGGTCTGGGTGGGCTTGGCCAGGTTGAGCGTGTAGAAGTGCAGCGAGGGTGCGCCGCCGGCGACGAGGCGTTCGCACAGGCTGGCGACCACGTCGGCACCGAAGTCGCGGATGGCGTCCGCATCGTCGCCCAGTGCCTGCATGCGCTTGCCGATCCAGCGCGGGATCTCCGCGCCGCATGCTTCGGAGAAGCGACGCAGCTGGGTGAAGTTGGAGATCGGCATGATGCCCGGAATGATCGGGATCTCCACCCCGAGCTTGCGCACCGCATCCACGAAGTGGAAGTACGCATCCGGGTTGTAGAAGTACTGCGTGATCGCGCCGTCGGCACCGGCATCGACCTTGGCCTTGAAGTGGTGCAGGTCCGTCAGCGCGTCCTCCGCCTGTGGGTGCGTCTCGGGATATGCGCCGACTTCGATATGGAAGGCATCGCCGTGTTCGGTGCGGATGAATTCGATCAGCTCGGACGCGTAGCGCAGGTCACCCGGATGCCCCATGCCGGAAGGCAGGTCGCCGCGCAGGGCGACGATGCGCTTGCAGCCGAGCGCGCGGTACAGGCGCAGCAGTTCGCGGATCTCTTCGCGGCTGCCGCCCACGCACGACAGGTGCGGCGCGGCGTCGAAGCCGTGGTGCTGGTTGAGGTGCCGGACTGTTTCCGATGTGTAGCTGAGCGTGGAGCCGCCGGCGCCGAACGTGCAGGACACGTAGTCGGGCGCATGCGTCTTCAGCTTGTCCGCGGTGCGATCGAGCTGCGTGCGCTGCTCGTCGGTCTTGGGGGGATAGAACTCGAAGCTGATGGATGGCATGGAGGGCGCCCGTCGGATCGTGGGGGCATTATATCTCTTCATCCGGATGAATGATGCATCTTTGTGGCGCCGGGCCGTATCCCGCAGTGGGCCGGCGCAGCTACCCTGTCGCCCTCCCACCTTCGCCTGCCGCATGACCATCGTCCTGACCCCTTTCGCCCGTACCCGCCTGTTCCCGGCCGACAGGCGCCGCAATGCCATCCAGGACTGCACCCCAGAGGCATTCGAGCAACGCCTGAACGATGAGAAGCCGTTCGAAGTACTCGCCGGCTATGCGCCGTTCTGTCGCCTGCATGTGCACCGGAACTGGACGGCGACCCGCTGCCTGACCGTGCCCATCACCGAAGACAACCGGCATCTGCTGCGGTCGGCCTACGAGGCGCGTTCGTCGTCGGAACTGCCCGTGCTGGTGCGCTGGTTCGAAGGGGTCGAACCGCCGGTGGCCGACTACCTGATCGTCATCCTGTACAGCGCCGCGCAGCTGGCGAAGGAGAAAGCGCCGATCGACGGGGGCTGGGGCGTGGTGGGTTGCCTCTACACCGCCACGCCGCACGAGATCCCCATGGCGCCCATCACGATGATGCGCAATGCGCTGGGCGTGGAGGAGGGTGGCTCGGGCGTGCCGCTGGATGCCGAGGCCTACCGGCGGAGCGTGGCGTTCTGGGATCGCAACGCCAACTGGCGCCCCTGATGCGCGATGCGGGAAGCCGTGCATTCACGCGGTGGCCATCTACTGCACGCAGAACGTCATTCCAGCTCTGCCAACGCCTGGTCCAGCTGCACTGCCGGTGACTGTTCAATGCCGAGCCGGACTACATCGGTCTCCGCAGTGGGTTCTTCCAGCGCGGCAAACTGGCTGTCCAGCAGCGACGCGGGCATGTAGTGGCCGCTGCGCGCGTGCATCCGTGCGGCGATGAGCCGCTTGTCGCCGTGCAGGAACAGGAAGCGCAACGGCAACCCGGTCGCACGCAGCCTGTCGCGGTGGCGCCGGCGCAGGCCGGAGAACGCCAGCACCACGCGTTCGCCTGCCGCCGTGCGGCGCTGCAGCTCCAAGGCGATGCGGCGCACCCAGGGTGCCCGCATGCGGTCGGTGAGGGGAAGCCCGCCGGCCATGCGTGCCTTCGCGGCGATGCTGTGGAAATCGTCGGCATCCAGGAACGTCGCGGGCCAGGCACCGGCCAGTGCGTGCGCCAGCGTGGTCTTGCCACTGCCGGATACACCCATCACCACCGCGACCTGAATGCCGCTCATGCCGGCAGTTCCACCCGCACCTGGTACGTGTGTCCGGCTTCGATACCACGGATCGCATGGTCGTCCTGCCATTGCCCGTCCAGTGCGATGCGCATCCGCGCGAGCCCTGGAACCCGTTCGATGTGCGTCTCGAACACGGCGCCCCGGAAGCGGCGCGTTGCGCGTGCCGATGGCCAATGGGAAGGCAGCTGCGGCGCGATCCGCAGCACATCGCCATCGCCCCGCAGACCGAACAGTTCCTCCACCAGGCAGCGGTACAGCCAGGCGGCCGTGCCGGTATTGAAGAGCTGGCTGGAGCGGCCGGCGGTGCGCGGGTGCAGGCGCCATGCGCCGCGGTAGTAGTTGGGCACGAACACCGGCAACTGGCCACGCTGCAGGCAATCGGCGGCGTCCGGCGTCGGCAGCATCGCGCGCAGTACCTGCCATGCACGGTCGGCGTCGCCGGCCTGGTACAGGCTGTACAGATAGAACGCCGCCGCATGGTTGTAGACCGCGCCATTCTCGGCCGTGCCGGGGAATTTCTGCGTCACCCGTCCGACATCCTCGCGCATGCCGGTGTACGGCGGGTCATACATGGTCACGCCGTAGGGCGACACCAGGTGCGTGTCGACGGCGGCCAGCATGCGCGCGCGCTTGTCGGCGTCGGCCGCGCCACTGAGGATGGCCCAGCTCTGCGGGTTGAGGAAGATGCGGCCTTCGCCATCCCCGCTGACGCCGAACGCGACACCATCGTCGGTGATGCCACGCCCGTACCAGTCGCCGTCCCACAGGTGTGCGTTCATGGCGGCGTTGCACGCCTGCGTGCCCACGCGGAACTCGTCGGCGAGCATGTCGTCGCCGCGGCGCGCGCAGATCTCCGCCCACTGCTTCAATGCATAGGCGCTGGCCAGCGTCAGCCAGCCGGACACACCGCGTCCGCGCCAGCCGACCATGTTCATCGGATCGCACCAGTCGCCCTGCGCGATGTAGCTCAGGCCGCGCGCATCGCGTGCCTGCAGCAGCCAGCGCATGGCGCGCGTGATGCGCTCGGCCACGCTGGCCGTTTCTCCATGACGGTCGGTCACCATGGCGTCGAGGATGGCGTCGTCGCCGGTCTCGTCCAGGTACGCGCGCAGGCAGATCGGCAGCCACACGCAGTGGTCGGTGTGCGGGATCTGGTTGATGTACTTCAGCTCGGCACCTTCCACCAGCAGGATGCCGTCCGGCATCGCGCCGGAGGGCTCCTGCTGCGACAGCGCGTGCAGGAAGGCCGCGCGCGCGACCTCGGGGCGGAGGAAGCCCATCCCCATGTGGTCCTGCAGGTAGTTGCGTGTCTGCGGATCGGTGGTGAGGCGGTTGACGTCGCCGTGGTAGAAGACCTGTCGAGGCAGCCAGTGGTTGGCGAACGCGTCCAGCCACGGATCGGGCGTTTCAATGCGCAGACAGCCCGCGCCGTCGTCGACATGGGCCGCGCTGGCGGCGCCGGCTTCGGCGAAGCCCTCGGGTGACAGGTGCCGCACCCGAAGGCGCAGGATCTCGTCGTCATCGCGCGCCGGCGCGAACAGGAAGCGGTACTCCTGTACCTCATCCTCCGCGAGGTCCACCCGGTACTGCAGCACGGCGGTGGGCATTTCATAGGCCGCATCGCCGCCGCCCAGCAGATCCTGGCCGACGATGGCCTGCGGCGCATGCAATCCGCCTTCGCCCTCGAAGTTCGCCTGGTGGGCTTCCCATGCATCCGGCGTCCGCTCGTAGAGCAGGACGGTGCGATCCTTGAAGTCGCGGTTGCGGAAGTAATCCTCGACCTTCTGGTAAGGCGTGACGCTGGCGCAGACGATGCCGCCGAGATCGGCGCGATGGCTGCCCGACTGGTTCATCCACGACATGTAGCCGACCGGAAAGTAGGGATACAGGCTGAGGCGTCGTCGACGGCCCGACCGGTTGCGCACGCGCACCGTCCACAACTCCGCTACCTCGTCGACCGGCAGCACCACGGCCATCTCCACCTCGATGCCGTCGCAGCGGACCCGCCACGCGACATCGGTCAGGCCGACCGAAAACGCGAACCCATCGGGGTTCCGTCGCACTGGCTCGTGCGGTACCGAGAAGAGCCCGTTGTCTTCTTCGTCCTTGACGTAGCAGAAGCGCCCAGGGTGATGCGCGTAGTACGGCTGCTCCGGCTGCATGAAGGTCTTGGCCTCCAGCGTCGGCGCATGCGCGTATTTGGCGGGCTCCGGCTGCATGAACTGCGCCGTGGCGAACCCGCGGCAGTTGAGCTGCAGCAGCATCCTCCGGTTCCACAGGAACGTGGAGGCGGCGGACATCGCCGTGGGGCTGGTCAGGACGAAGCGGCGGCCCTGCTCCTCGAAGCCGCAAGGCACGTCCGTCATGCCGATGCCTCCCGACGGGACTGCAGCTCGGCCTGGACCCGCGACAACGTGGCGCCATCCAGCGGGTAGAACCGCATGACCCACGCCGCCAGCAGGGCGACGGCGCCGGGAATCACGGTCAGCAGCAGCACGATGCCGAGCCGCGAGGCGTCCGACTGCGCTGCGTTGGCCACGTAGCCCATCCCGGCCAGGATCCATGCGATCGTCGCCGATGCCAGCGCGCCGCCGAGCTTCTGCGAGAACGTCGCCGCGGCGAAGGTCATCGCGGTGGCGCGCCGACCGGTCTTCCATTCGGTGTAGTCGGCGCAGTCGGCGTACATCGAAAAGGCCAGGGGTGACTTGGGCCCCAGCATCAGTCCGACCAGAAGGTTCAGCGCGAACATGAGCCAGACCGCGTCAGGGGGGATGAAGAACATCGCACAGCTCACCACGCCGACGCCCGCCATCAGCCATGCCATCAATCGCCGCTTGTCCACGTAGCGGGTCATCAGTGGCGTCAGTCCGGCGCCCACGGCCAGGGCCAGCGCATAGGTGCCAAGGAAAAGACCGGTCAGCTCCGGCCGCTCGAGGTAGTACTTGAGGTAATACGCCAGCGAGCCGCCACGCATCACGATGGTCACCATGATGATCAGTGCCAGCGCGAACAGCACCATCCACGGCCGGTTGTGCAGCAGGTCCGCGATGTCCTGCCGGATCGCGCTGCGCTGCTGCGGTGGAGGCGCGACGCGCTCGCGCGTGGTCAGGAACACGGTGACGAATGCCGCCGTGGCGATCACGCCGTACAGCGACAGCGTCAACTGCCAGCCCAGCGCCTCATCGCCGCGTCCGAGCCACCGCACCAGGTCCAGGGTGAGCCAGTTCACCGCCATCGTGCCGGCGAAGGCGGCGATGAAGCGGAAACTGATCAGTTGCGTGCGCTGCTGGCTGTCGGCGGTGATCACGCCGGAGAGCGCGGAGTACGGAATGCTCAGCACCGTATAGGCGAGCATCATCAGGGTGAAGGTCGCGTACGCCCACACCAGTCTTCCCCCGTCGCCCAGGTCGGGCACGGTCCAGGTCAGCACGCCCGCGCATGCCATCGGCAATGCGCCATAGAGCAGGTAGGGCCGGAAGCGGCCGAACCGGCTGCGCGTGCGATCGGCCAGGGCGCCCATCAGCGGATCGGTGATGGCGTCCACTACCTTGGTGACGAGCATCATCGTGCCGACCGCAGCAGCCGCCAGCCCCATCACGTCGGTATAGAAGATGAGCAGGAACGCCGAGATGTTGGCCCAATACAGATTGAAGCCGAAATCGCCGACGCCGTAGCCGAGTTTTTCGCCCAGGCGGGGTTCCGTTGCTGGTGTTGCCTTGCTTGCGGGGTGCGCGGTGCCGCCGCTCCCCTGGTCGCGTTGCATGTCCACTCCCGGATTGACGTCGTTGCGCGGCGGATCACGAAGGACAGTGCCCGGCGCAAACCGAAACGGCGGCCAAGCTTGCGATGATCGCGCCGGGGAGGCAAGCGCCGGGGTGTGCCGACGGTAACGGTAAAGCGCATTCCGTCACGCAATGCAGAACGGGCGCCCTGGGGCGCCCGTTCCGGTAGTGCAGCGAAACCGCCGCCGCGATCAGTAGCGGTAGTGGTCCGGCTTGTACGGGCCTTCGACCGCCACGCCGAGGTAGTCGGCCTGGTCCTTGGTGAGCGTGGTCAGCTTCACGCCGATCTTCTCCAGGTGCAGGCGCGCGACTTCCTCGTCGAGCTGCTTCGGCAGGCGGTACACGGTCTTCTCGTACACGTCCTTGTTCGCCCACAGGTCGATCTGCGCCAGCGTCTGGTTGGCGAAGGAGTTCGACATGACGAAGCTCGGGTGGCCGGTGGCGCAGCCCAGGTTCACCAGGCGGCCTTCGGCCAGCAGGAAGATCGCGTTGCCGTTCGGGAACACGAACTTGTCGACCTGCGGCTTGATGTTGATGCGCTTGGCTTCCGAGGCGTACAGCGCGTCCACCTGGATCTCGTTGTCGAAGTGGCCGATGTTGCAGACGATGGCCTGGTCCTTCATCGCCTTCATGTGCTCGAGGGTGATGATGTCCTTGTTGCCGGTCGTGGTGACATAGATGTCGGCCAGACCCAGGCTGTCTTCGACGGTATTGACCTCGAAGCCTTCCATCGCCGCCTGCAGCGCGCAGATCGGGTCGATCTCGGTGACGATGACGCGGGCGCCGTACGCGCGCAGCGAGTGCGCCGAGCCCTTGCCCACGTCGCCATAGCCGCAGACCACGGCGAGCTTGCCGGCCAGCATCACGTCCATCGCGCGCTTCAGGCCGTCTGCCAGCGACTCGCGGCAGCCGTACAGGTTGTCGAACTTGGACTTGGTGACCGAGTCATTGACGTTGATCGCCGGCACCAGCAGCTTGCCCTGTTCGGCGATCTGGTAGAGGCGGTGCACGCCGGTGGTGGTCTCTTCGGACACGCCCTTCCAGTCCTTGACCACCCGGGTCCAGTAGCCCGGACGCTCCTTGGCGACGCGCTTCAGCAGGTCCTTGATCACCTGCTCCTCGTGGTTGCCCGAGGCGGTGTTGACCCAGTCGCTGCCGTTCTCGAGCTCATAGCCCTTGTGGATCAGCAGGGTGACGTCGCCACCGTCGTCCACCACCAGTTCCGGACCGGTCTGGGTGCCGTCGGGCAGGGTGAAGGTCAGCGCGTCGAGCGTGCAGTCCCAGTATTCCTCCAGCGTCTCGCCCTTCCAGGCGAACACCGGCGTGCCGGTGGCAGCGATCGCGGCGGCGGCGTGGTCCTGGGTGGAGAAGATGTTGCAGGACGCCCAGCGCACGTCCGCGCCGATGTCCTTCAGCGTCTCGATCAGCACAGCGGTCTGGATCGTCATGTGCAGCGAGCCCGTCACGCGAACGCCCTTCAGCGGTTTGGTGGCGGCGTGCTTGCGGCGGATCGACATCAGGCCGGGCATCTCGTGCTCGGCGATGTCGAGTTCCTTGCGGCCCCAGTCGGCCAGGGAAATGTCGGCGACCTTGTAGTCGCCCTCGGTCGAAAACGTGCGTACTGCGTTCATGGCTCTTGCTCCGGTCTGTGCGATCAGGGTCGCAGGTTATCCGGGCGCCGTTGCAGGTTCATTCCACCGAGCCTGGCCGGACTCCATGGTCACGGTCGCAGCGCCCCTCGGCGAAGGGCGGCCATTATATCGCTTGTTCCGGATGAAACGATGGCGCACGGGTTTGCCTGATCGGGTAGGCTTGGATTGTTGCCCTGCAGCAGACCAATTGTCCTTCCGGGCAATACCAATACAAGCCAAACGAACGACGGGATCCACGCGCCGCGCATGAACAGCCCCCGCAGTCTCGAATTCGCTCCGCCCGACGTCCCTCTGCGTGAAGACGTGCGCCGGCTGGGCGCCCTGGTCGGCGACATGCTGGCCGAACAGGTGTCGCCGGACTTCCTGGCGGGCGTGGAGCGCGTACGCACCACGGCCATCGCGCGCCGGCAGACCGGCGATCCGCCGCAATCATTGGCCGGGCTGCTGGATGGCCAACCGCCCGAACAGGCGGAATCGTTGATCCGCGCCTTCAGCACGTACTTCCAGGTGGTGAACATCGCCGAGCGCGTCCACCGCATCCGCCGCCGCCGCGACTACCAGCGGGCCGGCAGCGCCCGGCCGCAGCCCGACGGCCTGCACGACACCCTGTCCAAGCTCAAGGCGCAGGGCGTGACGCTGGACGAGCTGGCGCAGTGGCTGCCGCGCATCGATGTGGAGCCGGTGTTCACCGCCCATCCGACCGAAGCCGTGCGCCGGGCGCTGCTGGAGAAGGAGCAACTGATGGTGGCCAGCCTGATCAACGGGCTGGATGGCACGCGCACGCCGGGCGAGCTGGCGACCGACACGGCACGCTTCCGCATGGCGCTGACTTCGGCCTGGCAGACGGCCGACTCGTCACCCGTACGCCCGGGCGTTGAAGACGAGCGCGAGCATGTCGGCTTCTATCTGATCGAAGTGCTCTACCGGGTCATTCCGGTGCTGTATGAAACGCTGGAGAACGCGATTACCGAGGTCTACGGCGCTGCGCCGCAGGTCACCGCGCACCTGCCGCGCGTGCTGCGTTTCGGCACCTGGGTCGGCGGCGACATGGACGGTAATCCCAACGTCGACGCCGGCACCGTCACCGCCACGCTGGATGCGCAACGGCGCGCCATCCTGACGCGCTACCTGAAGGAACTGCGCCAGCTCACCACGCTGCTCAGCCAGTCCAGTTCCATCATCGGGGTGTCGTCCGACGTGACCGCGCGTGTGGAGGCCTATCGCGCGCTGATGCCGGAGGCCGTGAAGAAGTCGCGCCCACGCCATGGCGACATGCCGTACCGCCTGCTCAACGACCTGATGCGTGCGCGCCTGCAGGCCACGCTTGAAGACCGCGCCGAAGGCTATGCCTCGCCGGAGGAACTGGCGCACGACATCGATCTGATCCTGCACAGCCTGGAAGCCAACCGCGGCATCCATGCCGGCTGGTTCGCCGTGCGCCGGCTGGCGTGGCGCGTGCGGACCTTCGGCTTCCATCTTGCGCGGCTGGATGTGCGTCAGGAATCCAGCGTGCACGCGCGCGCCGTGGCGGCCGCACTCGGCGACGGCGGGTGGGAAAACCGTGACGCCGTGGAACGTGCGGTGCTGCTGGGCCCTTACGCGCACGGCGACAAGGCGTTGCCCCCGTCGGACCAGGAAGGCAACGAACGCCTCGACGCCGTGTTCCGTGCATTGGCCGATGCGCGCACGCGCCATGGCACCGACGCGCTGGGCACCTACATCATCAGCATGGCGCACAGTCGCGCCGACGTGCTGACCGTGCTGGCGCTGGCGCGGCGGGGCGGGCTGGTCGACGATGCAGGGCAGGTGCCGCTCGACATCGCGCCGCTGTTCGAAACCATCGACGACCTCGGGCATGGCACCGAGGTGCTGCGCGACCTGCTGGCCGACCCCGTCTACCGGGCCCACCTGGCCGCGCGCGACAATGTGCAGATGGTGATGCTGGGCTACTCCGACAGCGGCAAGGACGGCGGCATCGCCGCTTCGCGCTGGGGCCTGCAGCGGGCACAGGTGGATCTCGTCGATGCCGCGCAGGAACTCGGCATCAAGCTGACGTTCTTCCATGGCCGTGGCGGGTCGATCATCCGCGGGGGCGGCAAGACCTCGCGCGCGCTGGAAGCGGCACCGCGCGGCAGCGTCGACGGCCGCCTGCGCGTGACCGAGCAGGGCGAAGTGATCCATCGCAAGTACGGCATCCGTGCGCTGGCATTGCGCTCGCTTGAACAGTCCGTCGGCGCCGTGTTGCTGTCCAGCGTGCGCCCGCGTCCACCGGAGCCGCGCGAAGCACGCTGGCGCGAGATCATGGCGCTGGTTGCGAGCGAGAGCACGCAGGCCTACCGCGCCTTCGTGCAGTCGCCGCGCTTCATGGACTATTTCCGCAGCGCCACGCCGATCGACGTGATCGAGCGGATGACGCTGGGCTCGCGTCCCTCGCGACGCCTGGGGCAGGACGCGGCACTCGGCAACCTGCGCGCGATTCCGTGGGTGTTCGCCTGGAGCCAGGCACGCGCGGTGATCCCCGGCTGGTACGGCGTGGGCGCCGGCCTGCAGGCAGCTGCGGACGCCTACGGCGAAGACGCGCTGCGCGAGATGGCGCGCGACTGGCCGTTCTTCAAGACCTTCCTCGATGACGTATCGATGGTGCTGGCCAAGGGCGACCTGAGCATTGCCGAGATGTATTCGCGCATGGCGGGTGACCTGCACGACGTGTTCTTCCCGCAGGTGCAGCGCGAACATGCTTCGGTACTGCGCTGGGTGCTGGCGCTGAACGGCAACGAATGGCTGCTGCAGCACGACCAGCGCCTCGCGCTGTCCATCCGCTTGCGCAACCCCTACATCGATCCCATCAGCGTCATGCAGGCCGACCTGCTGAAGCGCTGGCGCGCCACCGGGCGCGAGGACGAGGCATTGCTGCACGCACTGGTGGCGAGCATCAACGGCGTGTCACAGGGCGTGCAGAACACCGGGTGAGCGAACCTGCCGTTGTAGGAGCGACGTGAGTCGCGACCGCACGCTATCCGGTCGCGGTGGATCGAAACAGAGAGAAGACGTGATCGATGGGTCGGCGGATGCAGCGACGGTCGCCGGCAGTCAACGCCTGCGGTCGCGACTCACGTCGCTCCTACAGAAAAGCCCGTTACTCAGCCATCCAGCTCCGACCAGCGCTGGTAGGCGTGGTCCAGTTCGGCCTGCTTCGCTGCGAGGTCATCGTTCGCGCGCTGCAAGTCGGCGGGCGACTGCTGATAGTAGGCCGGGTCGTTCATGGCCCGGGTGCGCTTGGCTACCTCGGCTTCCAGCGTTTCGATCAGTGCCGGCAACTGCTCCAGTTCGCGCGCTTCCTTGAAACCCAGCTTGCGTTTGGCGGCCATTGGCTCCGGCTGCTTCGACAGCGCGGGCTTGGACGTTGCAGGTGACGACGTGCCAGGAGTGCGCCGCTGCCGCAGCCAGTCCGAATAACCGCCGACATAGTCGCCCAGTCGGCCTTCGCCCTCCAGCACCAGCGTGCTGGTGACCACGTTGTCGAGGAAGTCGCGGTCGTGGCTGACCAGCAGCAGCGTGCCCTTGTAGTCGAGCAGCAGTTCTTCCAGCAGCTCCAGCGTCTCGACGTCCAGATCGTTGGTCGGTTCGTCCATCACCAGCAGGTTGGAGGGCTGCGCGAACAGCTTGGCCAGTAGCAGGCGGTTGCGCTCGCCGCCGGACAGGCGGGTGATCGGCGCGCGGGCGCGCTCGGGCGAGAACAGGAAGTCCTGCAGGTAGCCGATGATGTGCTTGCGGCTGCCATTGAGTTCAACGAAGTCGCTGCCTTCGGCCACGTTCTCCAGCGCGGTGCGCGATTCATCCAACTGGCTGCGGTGCTGGTCGAAGTAGGCGATCTGCAGCCCGGTGCCCAGCTTCACTTCGCCGTGCTGCGGGGCGAGTTCGCCGAGCAGGATCTTCAACAGCGTCGACTTGCCGGCGCCATTGGGACCGACGATGCCGACACGGTCGCCGCGCATGATCGTCGCCGACACGTCGTCCAGCAGCACGCGTCCGTCGTAGGCCTGGGTGATGCCCTTCGCCTCGATGACCTTCTTGCCCGACGACTGCGCCGCCGCGGCTTCCATCCTGACGTTGCCGGACAAATCGCGCCGTTGCGCGCGCTCGCGGCGCATCGCCTTCAGTGCGGTGACGCGGCCTTCGTTGCGGGTGCGACGCGCCTTGATGCCCTGGCGGATCCACACTTCTTCCTGCGCCAGCAGCTTGTCGAAGCGCGCGTTCTCCTGCGCCTCGGCATGCAGCCTTTCTTCACGGCGGCGCAGGTAGTTGTCGTAGTCGCCGGGCCAGCTGGTCAGCTGGCCGCGATCGATCTCGACGATGCGCGTGGCCAGCGAACGCAGGAAACTGCGGTCGTGGGTGACGAAGACGATGCTGCCGTCGAACTGCTTGAGGAAGCCCTCCAGCCAGGCGATCGCTTCGATGTCGAGGTGATTGGTGGGTTCGTCCAGCAGCAGGATGTCGGGCTTGCGGACCAGGGCCTGCGCCAGCAGTACGCGCCGCTTCATGCCGCCGGACAGGGCGGCGAAGTCGGTCTCCTCGGGCAGTTCCAGGCGCGTCAGCACCTGCTGCACGCGCAGATCCAGGTCCCAGCCATGCTGCGCCTCGATCTGTGCCTGCGCCTCGCCCATCGCGTCCATGTCGCCGTCGTGCAGTGCATGGTGGTAGCGCGCCAGCAACTGGCCCAGGTCGCCCAGCCCTTCGGCCACCACATCGAACACCGTGCCCTGCGTGTCCTGCGGGACTTCCTGCGCCATACGCGCGACGACAACACCGTTCTGCACGCGGATTTCGCCGTCGTCGGGCTTCAGTTCGCCTGCCATCAGCCGCATCAGCGTGGATTTGCCCATGCCGTTGCGGCCGACGATGCAGACGCGCTCGCCGGGTTCGATGGAAAGGTCTACGTGTTCGAGGAGAAGCGGCCCGCCGACACTGAAGTCGACCCGCTGGAATTGCATCAAGGACATGTGCGTATTGTAGCCGGCGCGCGCCGGCCGAAACGGCGGTTCAGGCGTTTTCCGCCGCCCGGCTGCCCAGCTCGGCGTGCCGCCGTTCCATTTCCTCGCGCAGCTGGCGGCGCAGGCGCGCGGCAGCGAAGCGTCGGATCTCGTCCGGCGTGGCCGGCTCCAGCGGCGGCACCGGCGTGGTGCGGCCCTCGTCGTCCACCGCCACCATGGTGAAGAAGCAGCTGTTGGCGTGGCGCACGCTCTGCTTGCGGATGTCTTCGGCGACCACCTTGATGCCGATTTCCATCGACGAGGTGCCGGTGTGGTTGACCGAAGCGAGGAAGGTCACCAGCTCGCCCACGTTGATGGCCTGGCGGAACATCACCTGGTCGACCGACAGGGTGACCACGTACTTGCCGGCGTAGCGGCTGCCGCAGGCGTAGGCGACCTGGTCGAGCAGCTTGAGGATCGCGCCGCCGTGCACCTTGCCGGAGAAGTTGGCCATGTCCGGCGTCATGAGCACCGTCATGGTGAGCTGGTGGCTCTTCAGCGATTCCATGGCACGCCTCCGCAAGGTGAGGCGCGCAGGCTAACCGATCCCGGCGTGGGGCGTGCGACCCGTCGCCGGAAAAGAAAACGGGCCGCGTGAGCGGCCCGTTCCCGTCGTCGCGATGCCTGCGGCGGTTATTTCAGCTTGGCGTCCTTGCGCAGGGCCTCGGCGCGGTCGGTCTTCTCCCAGGAGAAGGCGGTCGCGGTCTGCTTCTTGCCGGCGCCGTCCACGTAGCTGATCTCGCGCGGCTTGCGGCCGAAGTGGCCGTAGCTGGCGGTCGGCTGGTAGATCGGGTGCTCCAGGTCCAGCATCTTGGTGATGCCGTACGGACGCAGGTCGAAGTGCTTGCGGATCAGCTTCTCGATCACGTCGTCACCGACCTTGCCGGTGCCGAAGGTGGTCACCGAGATCGAGGTCGGCTCGGCCACGCCGATCGCGTAGGAGACTTGCACTTCGCACTTGTCGGCCAGGCCGGCGGCCACGATGTTCTTGGCCACGTAGCGTGCGGCGTAGGCGGCCGAACGGTCCACCTTCGACGGATCCTTGCCCGAGAACGCGCCGCCGCCATGGCGGGCCATGCCGCCGTAGCTGTCGACGATGATCTTGCGGCCGGTCAGGCCGCAGTCGCCCACCGGGCCGCCGATGACGAACTTGCCGGTCGGGTTGATGTGCACCTTGTTCTTCGGCAGCGCGTCCAGCCACTTCTTCGGCAGCACCGGCACCAGGATCTCGGCGCGCACGGCTTCGATCAGGTCCTTCTGCTTGATGTCCGGATCATGCTGGGTCGACAGCACCACGGCATCCAGGCCCAGCACGGTATTGCCGTCGTAGCGCAGGGTGACCTGCGACTTGGCATCGGGGCGCAGCCACTTCAGCTTGCCCTTCTTGCGCACCTTGGCCTGCTGTTCCACCAGGCGGTGGCTGTAGTACAGCGGGGCCGGCATGAATTCCGGCGCCTCGTTGCAGGCGTAGCCGAACATCAGGCCCTGGTCGCCCGCGCCCTGTTCTTCCGGCTTCTTGCGATCCACGCCCTGGTTGATGTCGGGGGACTGCTTGCCCAGCATGTTGATGATGGCGCAGGTGTGGCCGTCGAAGCCGACGTCCGAATTGTCGTAGCCGATGTCGTTGATGACCTTGCGGGCCAGCGACTCGATGTCCACCCAGGCGGTGGTGGTGACTTCGCCGGCCACGATGGCGGCGCCCGTCTTCACCAGGGTCTCGCAGGCCACGCGTGCGCGCTTGTCCTGGGCCAGGATGGCGTCCAGCACGGCGTCGGAGATCTGGTCGGCGATCTTGTCCGGATGGCCTTCGGAGACCGATTCGGAGGTGAACAGGTAGCTGGACATCAGGCTTATATCCTTTGATTCGGATGAAAAGATGGGCGCGCATGATACACGCCGGAGGCGGTGCGTGCATTCTGCGTCGTTCAGGGTTGCCGCGGGTTAAGCGGGGATCACGGCTTCGCTGTCACCTGACTGCCAGAAAACGGAAACCGGGCTGTCGCCGGCCAGGCGCAGGCTGCGCGGCGAAACCCCGCCGCCAGGCTTTGCCACGACCATGCGCCCCCTGGAACAGCAGATCGTCGAACGCTATCCGCACTGGTTCCGCGGCCGTCGCGCCGGGCTGACCCGGCCACTGCTGCGCACCCTGGGCCGCTGGTCCCGCTTGGACCAGGCCTATGCCTTCCTGGCCGATCACGGCCACCTGCACGGACTCGACTTCGTCGATGCCGCCATCGACCACCTCAACCTGCGGCCGACGGTCGACCCCGCCGCGGAGCGGCGCATCCCGGCGCAGGGCCGGTTGCTGATCGTGGCCAACCATCCTTCCGGTGCGCTGGACGCCCTGGCGCTGCTGCAACTGGTCGGTCGTGTGCGGCGTGACGTGAAGATCGTCGCCAATGACTTCCTGACGGGGATCGCGCCGCTGGCCAGCCTGTTGCTGCCCGTCCGCATCCTTGGTGGCAAGCCGGGCGCAGACAGCGTGCGCGCGGTCGAACAGGCGCTGGAAGCCGAGCAGTGCGTGATCGTGTTCCCCGCCGGCGAGGTGTCCCGGCTTGGCCCGCGGGGCGTGCGCGATACCCGTTGGCGCCGGGGCTTCCTCCGCTTCGCCCAAACGACAGCCGCACCGGTACTGCCCATCCGGGTGGAAGCGCGCAATTCGGCGCTGTTCTACGGTGCATCGGCGCTGTTCAAGCCGGCCGGCACGGCGTTGCTTGCGCGCGAAATGTTCCGTCGCCATCAGCGGCGCTTGCGGTTGCATGTGGGGCAGTGCCTGCGCATGGATGCGCAGGAGGATGCCGCTGCGCAGATCCTGCGCGTGCGCAAGGCGCTGTATGCGTTGGGGGGCGGGGTGGAACTGCCCGTGCCGGACGCTGGCGAGCCACTGGAGCCCCTGGTCGATGCGCTGGCGCCGGAAGCGCTCGAAGCCTGCATCGCTTCGCTCGACGTGCTGGGCGAAACCAGCGATGGAAAGCGCATCTGCGTGGGGCGCCTGGCCGGAGGCTCGGCGCTGCTGCGCGAGATCGGGCGTCTGCGCGAGTTGACATTCCGAGCCGTGGGCGAGGGCACCGGCAAGCGGATGGACGTGGATGCCTTCGATGCGTGGTACGAGCACATCGTGCTGTGGGATGCCGCGCAGCGGAAGATCGCCGGCGCCTATCGGATCGCGCGCGGCGCGCCGGTGCTGGCGGCGCAGGGCCTGAAGGGCCTCTACACGGCCTCGCTGTTCGACTACGCCGACGACGCGCTGCCTCGCCTGGTCGCCGGCATGGAACTGGGGCGCAGTTTCGTGGTGCCCGACTACTGGGGCAGCCGCAGCATCGACTACCTGTGGCAGGGCATCGGCGCGTACCTGCGCCGCCATCCGCGGGTGCGCTACCTGTTCGGCGCAGTGTCGATGAGTGCGGCGCTGCCGCTGGATGCGCGCGAGCAGATCGTCGCGTACTACGCCCACTACTACGGCGACCCGAACGGCGAAGCACGCTCGCGCCATCCGTTCCGCTACACCGCCACGCCCCCCCGCTTCGATGCGCTGGATGCCGACACCGCGTTCCGCGTGCTGAAGACCAACCTGGACACGGTGGGGGCGACCGTGCCGATGCTCTACAAGCAGTACACCGACCTGTGCGAACCCGGTGGTGCGCGCTTCCTGGCGTTCGGCGTCGATCCTGATTTCAGCGACTCCATCGATGGCCTGATCGAAGTGGACCTGCACCGGATCCGGCCGAGGAAGCGGGAACGCTACCTCGGCGACACGTGGCGTCCGATGGAGACGGCGGCATGAGCCCGCTGGCCGCGCCACCCCCGATGCGGCGCGCGGTCTTCGTCTCCGACGTCCACCTCGGTTCCAAGCACTGCCATGCAGCAGAGTTCGCCGACTTCCTCGCCGGCCTGCGCTGCAGGCGCCTGTATCTGGTGGGCGATATCGTCGACCTGTGGTGGATGGCGCAGCGCCGCGCGTCGTGGGATGCGGCCCACAATCGGGTCGTCGAGGCGCTGCACGCGCTGGCACGCAACGGCACCGAACTCATCTATGTCCCCGGCAATCACGACCGGCCCATCCGGCGGTTCTGCGGCCTGATGCTGCCCGCCATGCAGGTCAGGCGCCGCGCGATCCACACCACACTGGACGGGCGCAGGCTGCTGGTGACGCATGGCGACGACTACGATGGCATCACCCACTTCGGCGGGCTGCAGGAGAAGTTCGGCGACTGGCTCTACTACCGCATCCTCACCGGCAACCGGCTGACCAACCAGCTGCGTCGCCGGCTCGGCCTGCGCTACTGGTCGCTGGCGGAATACCTGAAGCGGCAGAGCGATGCGGCCGAGCGCTACATCGCCCGCTTCGTGCAGGCGGGCCTGGACGATGCGAAGTGCCGCGGGCTGGACGGCATCGTCTGCGGACACATCCATCGCGCGTCGCTGCTCCAGCGCGATGGTCTGCTGTACGCGAATGACGGCGACTGGGTCGAAAGCCTCACCGCGCTCAGCGAGGAGGCCGACGGCACGCTGTGCCTGCTCTCGCATAGCGGCAAGGTGCTGGCCGAGGTTGCGCCGCGCCTGCGCCTGGTCCCGCAGGACGTGTCGCGCGCGGCGTGAGGAATCCCTTCGGCGGCTGCTAGGATCGCCGCATGGATTCCCTCAGCCAGATCGTCCTCGGCGGTGCCATCACCGCCGCCATCGCCCCCGCCGCGCATCGCCGTGCCGCGCTGCTCGCCGGCGCGGCCCTCGGCACGCTGCCGGACCTCGACAGCCTGCCCATCGCATTGTTCTCGGACAACCCGGTCACGCTGATGACCGTGCACCGCAGTTTCAGCCATTCGCTATTCGTGTTGCCCCTGGTCGGCTGGCTGGTCTGGTGCCTGTTCAAGCGGTTCGGCAATGGGCGGGTCGCCGCATCGCCGACGCGGTGGTTCTGGGCCATCCAGTTGGCCCTGGTCACGCATCCGCTGCTGGACGCCTTTACTGTCTACGGCACGCAGCTGTGGTGGCCGCTGACGCCACCGCCGGTCATGTGGTCCAGCGTCTTCATCATCGACCCGCTGTACACGGTGTGGTTGCTGGTGGCCTGCATCGTGGCGTGGTTCCTGCGCGAACGCGCCGCGGCGCAACGCGCTCTCGCGGTCGGCCTGGTGTTGAGCAGCGCATACCTGGGGTGGTCGCTGCTGGCCAAGGCCATGGTCGATCGCGAGGCGGAGCGGACGCTTGCCTCGATGGGGCTGGACGGTGCGCCTCGCTTCTCCGTGCCGATGCCGTTCAATACGCTGCTGTGGCGCGTGGTGGCGATGACGCCGTCCGGATACGTGGAAGCGGAGCGATCCGTCCTGGCCGATGACGGTCCGCTGCGGTTCCGCGGCTATTCGTCCAACGTGCAGGCACTGGCGGAGGCACACGCTGTTCCGGCGGTCCAGCGGCTGACCTGGTTCAACCGCGGCTTCATGCGCGCGCGAGTGCAGCAGGATCGCCTGGTGCTGTCGGATCTGCGGATGGGGTTGGAGCCGGACTACAGCTTCAGCTTCGAAGTGGCCGAACGACGCGACGGAGCGTGGACTCCGGTGACGCCGGTGCAACAGCCCTGGGCCGCACCGGTGTCGGGCACGGAAGGGCTGCTGCAATTGGTTGCCGCCATGTGGCATCGCATCCGTCATCCATCAACGGAGCCATTGCGGTCCGCCATCGGCTGACGCGTCATGGAAGCCGGCGCGTCAGCCCCGTGGGACAGGCGAGGCGTCAGGAGCCAGTGAGCCGTTCCTTGCGGACGGAGTCCGCGGGTTGCGCTGCCGGCACCGCGTCCACCGCAACACGTTGCTGCGGGCTGGAATCGGTGCGGCGTTCCAGGACGAACGACTCGCCGTTCAACGCACGCCGGAAATTGTCTTCACCCACCGCGGCACGGAACTGGGTGGCAGCGCGTTGGTAGGAAGCGCGATATTCCGGGAAAGCGGTGCGCGGACCGATCACCATCTGTACCTTGCGTTCGCTCATGCCAGTGTACTCGGCAAGTTGTTTGATGCTGTCGCCGGCCTGCACGGAGAAGGGCAGGGCGAACAAGGCGACGAAGAGCGGGGTTCTTGCATTCATGACAGCCTCCAGGGGAGGTGATTACCGCTTGTTGGCTGCGGTACTCCGCAGGCCGGCGGGGGAACCGGCCTGCCCATCCTCATGCTGCAGGGCCGTGCGCCCCAGTGCCGGAAAGCACGGTGACTCAGGTCATGTTTAGCGCGCGTATACCTTCATCAGTAAACCGTTGCGCGCGCCTGCACGAACGCATAGAAGAACACCGCATCCGGGTCGTTCTGCACATCGCGCATTTCCCGGCGCATGCCATCCACGACGTCCTGCGTCACGCGGCCGGCTTCGACCAGCGAGTCGGCCGCCGACAGCAGAAGTTCTTCCCAGAACGCGATCATGTCCTTGCGCCGCGCCGGCTCGCGGTTGTCGAAGTGCACCGTCTTGATCTCGGTCGCGACGTCGCGGTAGCCGCCGGCGAGCAGCAGGTTGCCCAGCTTCGCGCCGATGAACGGGTCGCCGCCGCTGTCGTACTGGAAGTCGTTGAATGCCATCCAGTAGCGCCATGTATTCGGCGAATAGGGATGCAGCAGGAACGAAGAGTTCATCACTTCGGTGATGTAGATCGGCGAACCGGGTGCCAGCACGCGGCGCACTTCGCTCAGCACGCGTGCCGGGTTCGGCACATGCTCCAGGATCCAGCACAGGAAGGCAGCGTCGAACTCGCGCGCGCCGTAAGGCAGCCGGCTGGCATCCGCCTGCTGCAGGGTGTAGCGGTCGCGGCACCAGGGCATGGTGGCCAGGTTCTGCCGCGCGGCCTGCAGTTGCACGTCGTTGAGGTCGACGCAGGTCACGTGCACGTCGGGGAAGCGACGCAAGAGGATCTCGGTCTGAGCCCCCACGCCGCTGCCCACCTCCAGCAACCGGCGTGCCCCGGTGTAGTCGACATGGTTGAACAGCGTGCTTTCGAGCAGGCGCGCCTGCTTCATCAGGCGCGCCTGTTCAACCGACGAGAATCCATGAAGGTAGGCAGGGCGTTCATCGTTCTCGGACATGGGCTCTCTCCTCAGGCGGCAGCGGGCAGTACCGGCGCGACGCCGGCGATCAGGGCATCGAAGTAGTCGCGTGTCAGCCGCACCTGCTCGTCAGCGCTCTCGGCGCGATTGACCACCGCGCGGAATGCGAGGTTCTCGGGGCGGTCCCTGGCGTACCAGCCCAGGTGCTTGCGCGCGATGCGCACGCCCTGCGGTTCGCCATAGAAGTCGTGCAACGCCTGCAGGTGGCCCATCAGGATGTCGCGGACTTCATGCAGGGATGGCGCCGGTAGAGATTCGCCCGTGGCGAGGAAGTGGGCGACCTCGCGGAAGATCCACGGGCGCCCCTGCGCGGCGCGGCCGATCATCACGGCGTCGGCACCGGTCTGCGCCAGTACGTGCGCCGCCTTGTCCGGGGAATCGATGTCGCCGTTGGCCACCACGGGAATGCGCAGCGCGGCCTTGATCGCGGCGATGGTTTCGTACTCGGCGCTGCCGGTGTAGTGCTGGTCGCGGGTGCGACCATGCACCGCCAGCGATGCGATGCCGCTTTCCTGCGCGATGCGCGCGATCACCGGGCCGTTGCGGTGGTCGCAATCCCAGCCGGTGCGGATCTTCAGCGTCACCGGCACATCGACGGCCTTCACCACCGCTTCCAGGATGCGGCCCACCAGCGACTCGTCGCGCATCAGCGCGGAACCCGCCCAGGTGTTGCACACCTTCTTCGCCGGACAGCCCATGTTGATGTCGATGATCTGTGCGCCGTGGTCGGCGTTGTAGCGCGCGGCATTCGCCAACTGCTCCGGTTCGGTGCCGGCGATCTGCACGCTGACCGGGCTTGGTTCGCCCTCGTGGTCCATGCGGTGCAGCGACTTGGAGGTGTTCCAGAAACGCGGGTCGCTGATGGTCATTTCCGACACCGCCATGCCCGCGCCAAGCCGCTTGCACAGCAGGCGGAATGGCTTGTCGGTGACGCCGGCCATGGGGGCCAGCATCACCGCCGGTTCGATGCGGTAGGGGCCGATCTGCATGGCGGCATTGTACCGCCGGCCCCCCAGGGTCAGTGCCGGCGGCGTCGCGCGCGCCAGAACAGGAAGCCGGTCACCAGAAGGAAAGCGGGCAACAGACCTGCGGCGGCGATGGTCCATTGCCATGCACGCCCACCCACGAAGCCGCCATGCAACGGATACATCGCCTCGCTGATGCGGGCGCCGGCATCCTGCGCTGTCGCATCGTGCACCTGCACCGCGCTTGCGCGGTATGGATCCATCCAGACAACGCTGCGGCCGTTGGGGTGCCACTCACCGGGAGCGCGGAAACGGATCGACACCATGGCGTCATCGCCCTTGGGCAGGCTGATGCGGCGGAGTTCGCTGCCACGCGGGGCCGCATCCGCTGCGGTGAGCAGCACGGCCCGCCAATCGATGGAGGTGGTCTCCCGTTCGATCGGCAAGGGCGGCACGACCTCGGGCCCGTCGCCGAACGTCCAGCGAAGCGCACTTCGCAACGGCTGGCTGTACACCATCGCCACGCCGGTGAAGGTCACCACCAGCAGCAATGGCAGCAGGAAAACCCCCAGGCTGCGGTGCCAGCTGAGCCAGCGCCGGGGTGGCGGGCGCGCATGCCAGCGCAGGCTTGAGGCCAACGACGCCAGGCGCGGCCACCACAGGTAAAGTCCGGACAACAGCATGAACAGCGCCACGATTCCGAATGCGCCCAGCACATCCTCGCCGGCCTCACCGGCCAGCAGGTGCGTGTGCAGGTCGCGCAGCCACATCACCGCGTCGTTGCCGGTGTTGCGCACCAGCAACGGCTCGCCACTGGCGGCATCGAAGTAATGGCGTTCGCCCTCGCTGGCGAACGCTTGCCAGGCGGGCAGGCGCGGAGAGGGCAGGTCGATGGAACGGATGCCCCTGTCTTCCGCACCTGCCACGACCCGCGCCAGCGCATGGCCCTGCAGCGCGAGCGGCGGCAGCCGTTCGCGTGCCAGTTCGGGATGAGCAGCCAACAGCAGTTCGGATTGGAATGCCAACACCGTGCCGGTCAGCGACACTGCCGCGAACACCAGACCGGCGGACAGTCCCAGCCACAGGTGCAACCACTTCAGCATGGCGCGGACACGCCATGCGGAGGGGGTCGATATGGCCTGGCGAGGGAACATGCGGGGCGTTGTCGGCGTGGATCAGAAGCGGTGCGACCAGCCCACCGTCAGCACTCGCCCACGTCCGGCGGTGTAGGTGTCGTTGCGGGGCGTGCTCTGCGAGTAGTAGGTGACGTACTGCTCGGAGAAGACGTTCTCGACGCCCACGCTCAGCGTACCGACGGGCAGCCTGACGCGTGCCAGAAGATCCACGGTGGTGTACCCGTCGAAGCCGGCGACCTGGTTGCCGCGCAGGTCGAAGTCGCGGTCCAGTGCCTTGCTCGCCTGCAGGCGCACGTCCACCGATGGCGTGAACGACGCTTCCCAGAACCCGGTGACCCGATCGGGGCTGATATTGATGCCCGGCAGATCGCTGTCGACGCGGCCATCGGCATTGCTGTCGTAGCGCCCTTCGCTGCGCGCGTAGGCCAGGCCCGCGCGCATGCCGTCGCTGAAGCGGAACGACAGGCTGCCATCGAAGCCCTTGATTTCGGTCCGTTCGCGGACCACCGCGTACGTCTGCGTCGCGGTATCGAAGGCCAGGCGCGAGCCCAGGTCGGAGTCGGAGCGATACAGGGCCAAGTGCAGCAGCCAGCGGCCGTCGTCGTAGTCCAGGCCGATCTCCTGGTTGTCGGCGATCACGGGCTGCAGGTCGACCAGGCTGTCCACCCGCTGGCCGGCCGCGGTGATGCCGCGCAGCACGCGACCGATATCGGCCACGGTGTAGCCTTCGGCATAGGACGCGTACAGCTTCAGTGCATCGGTGGCTTCCCACACCAGGCCCAGGTTCGGCAGCGTCTCGCTGGTCCTAGTGGTGCCGCCGGTGACCAGGTAGCGCGTTCCCTTCACGCCGGCCGGTACGGTGCGCTGGTCGGGGATGGTGAGGTAGTCGTCCACCTGCAGTTCGCCGCGCTCGTGGCGAAGGCCGCCCGTCAGCAGCCAGGCGTCGGCGAACCGCCATTCCGCCTGCACGAAAGGCGACACCGATTCGTAGGTCGTTTCCGGCACCCAGTCGATCCCTGCGTAGACCAGTTCCTGGTAGGTGCTGTCGCGGGCAAGGTCGAGTCCGAACGTGCCGCGCAGGTTCAGTCCGAACAGGTCGCCGCGCGACCAGCTGAACTTGCCGCCCAGTTTTTCGGATGCGTTCTGCGACTGGTCGTACCAGTCCGGGTCGCGTCCGTCGCCCCAGAAATCGCCCCAGTAGCTGCCGCCGTAGAGGGCCTTGAAATCCACCCAGTACAGCTGCGTCTGCAGGAAGCCGCCGGCGAAATCGTGATCGGTGTAATCCAGCACCACCGAGGTCGAGCGATTGCGGGTGCCTTCGCCTTCGCTGCCGCCGGGCGCGGACGTGGCCAGCTGGCCGGTGGCGATGTTGCCCAGCACGGTGTGGTAATCGTTGTTGCCCTGCAGTTCGTAGCGGTTGGCGCTGACCTGCAGCCGGCGCTGGTCGTCGAGATTCCAGCCGACCTTGGCGAACAGGTTGTGGCTGCGCGCGTCCATCAGATCGCCCTGGACATCGTTGACGGCGATGGCCCGGCCATCGCCGTCGTAGTAGAGCCCCTCGCTGGCAAGGGACGCGCCCCCGACGAAGTCGACGTCGCCGCGGCGCGTGCCGAAGACGTAGGACGCCTTGTAGCCCGCGCTGTCGTCTCCCCTGGGGGCCGCGACACTTCCGCTGACGCTGACGTCGTGGAACGTCTCGCCGTCTTTCCGGGGGGCGCGCTTGGTGATGATGTTGATGATGCCGCCGGAGGCGCCCAGCCCCTGCAGCGCATTGGCACCATGGATCACCTCGATGCGCTCGATCATCGCCGGGTCGATGGTGTGGCCGTCGCGCCCGCCTTCGCGCAATGGCGTCGACTGCGGTACGCCGTCGACCAGATACAGCGGCTTGCGGCCGCGCAGGTTCTCACCGGCGTTGGTCAGCTTCTGGCGTGAAGGCGTGAATGCGGGAATCAGGTTGGCGAGGACTTGGGACAGGTCCTGTGTCAGCGCCAGCTGCTGATCCAACTGCTGGCGATCGATGATGGTGATGGTATTCGGCAGTGCCGCGGCCGAATCCGGAATGCGGCTGGTGCTTGCCGAGACCGTCACGCGGTCGAGTTTGACAGCGTCATTCGACTGCGCAACGGCGATGGGGCTCAGGACAGACGAGAGGGCGAGCGAAAGCAGGCTCAGACGAAGCGGAAGGGTCATGGGGGACAGGTCTGGGATATCGGACCCGTCCATTTTAAATGAGAATGGTTATCAGTAGCCAGGGGTGTCGGCGGCGGCCATCCGGCTCAACTCCCGACCGGAACCCTTGTTCAGCCGGACACCGTGTCGAAGCGTGCCTGCATCTCGCTCAACAACGGCATGGCCAGCGCCGCTCCGTTCCTTTCAGTCGAAAGGGCCGCGTAACGGTTTGCGAAGCGAACGTGATCAGCGAATACCGGCGAGCCGCCCGCCGCCAGCGAGGCGGCCAGTGCGCCGTTGAAGGCATCACCGGCACCGGTGGTGTCGATGGCATTGACGCTCTCCGCGGCCACCCGGTAGTGCGCGCGCGTATCGCCGCGCAACTGCTCGTCGGGGTGCGATACGTAGACGCCGGTGGCGCCCAGCGTGACAACGACGATGCCGTGCGGCAACAGCAGGCGGCAATGCTGGTGCAGGGTCACGCCGTCCAGCGTGGCGACATCGTCGGCACTGATGCGCTCGCCCAGATGGCGCGCCAACAGGGCGGCGAATTCGGTTTCGTTGGGCGTAATGATGTCCGCGTGGGACAGCAGATCGGTCGTGGTGGCGGCATTCGCGGGCGCGGGATTCAGTACCGTCATCGCACCATGTTGACGTGCGGCCTGCAGGGCTGACAGCACGGCGTCCGTGGGTGATTCCAGCTGCACGAGCACGACGGCGGAGTTCGCGAACGCTGCGTCCTGTTGCCATACGAACGCGGTATCGAGCGCCGCGTTGGCGCCGGCACCGATGACGATCATGTTGCGGCCGTGCCCATCCACATAGATGCCGGCCGTACCGGTGGGCTCGTCGGTGGCCTGCGCGCGCAGGTCCATACCGTTGTGTGCCGCCAGTTCACGCGCGAGCGTGCCGCCGGCATCGTTGCCCAGGGCACAGACGAAGGTGGTGGAGGTGCCCGCGCGGGCTGCCGCCATGGCCTGATTGAAGCCTTTTCCGCCCGGACCGCTGGCATAGCGTCCGGCGATGGTTGCGCCGGCATTCGGCAGGGTATCGCAGCGCCATACGTGGTCGACATTGAAGGAGCCCACGACGACGACGTGGAAGGCGGAGGATGATGGCGTGTTCATGGTGCGGTACCTGCAGTCCGGACCGCAGCAGCGCCACGGTCACGGGAGGGAAACGTAAACGGAAGGAGCGGGGCGGCCGTCGGCCGCCCGGCCCGGATCAGCCGAAGTTCGAGAGCACGCCGGCGATGGTGGCCGTCATCAGCGTGGCGATGGTGCCGCCCAGCACGGCGCGCAGGCCGAAGCGCGCCAGGTCCGAGCGCCGCTCGGGCGCAAGCCCGCCGATGCCGCCGATCTGGATGGCGATCGAGCTGAAGTTGGCGAAGCCGCACAGCGCATAGGTGGCGATCAGCTTGCCTTCTTCCGACAGCGTCACGCCCGGGACCTTGCCGTTGACGATGTCGGCAAGCTGCAGATACGCGACGAACTCGTTGATGACGACCTTCTGGCCGATCAGCGAGGCGACCGTGGTCGCGTCCTGCCACGGCACGCCGATCACCCACGCGATAGGGGCCAGCAGGTAGCCGAAGATCGTGGCCAGGTCGGTCGGCTTGCCGATCGCCGCCGCCAGGCCGGTGGCTTCACCGAACCATGTCAGCGGCCAGTTGAGCAGGGCGATGAGGGCGATGAAGGCGAGCAGCATCGCGCCGATGTTCAGCGCCAGCCTCAGGCCATCGCCTGCACCGGCGGCGGCGGCATCGATGATGTTGCTGGAGGTCTTCTCCACTTCCATCTTCACCGTGCCGCGCGTCAGCGGCGTGCCGGTTTCCGGGATCAGCAACTTGGCGACCACCAACGTGGCCGGGGCCGCCATGATGCTGGCGGCGAGCAGGTGCTTGGCGTAGAAAGCCTGCTGCTCGGCATCGCCCCCACCCAGCATGCCCACGTAGGCCGCCAGCACGCCGCCGGCGATGTGCGCCATGCCGCCGATCATCATGGTGATCAGCTCGGACTCGGTCATCTTCGGGATATACGGGCGCACCGTCAGCGGCGCCTCGGTCTGGCCGATGAAGACGCTGGCGCAGACGCTGGTGGTTTCCGCGCCCGACACCTTCATCACCTTGGTGATGGCCAGTGCCATGATCCGCACGATGAACTGCATCACGCCGAGGTGGTACAGCACGCCCATCAGTGCCGCGAAGAAGATGATGGTGGGCAGCACCTGGAAGGCGAAGATGAAACCGTAGGTTTCGGTGTTCATCAGGCTGCCGAAGATGAAGCTGGAACCGGCATTGACGAAACTGAGGATCTTCACGAAGCCGTGGCCCAGCGCGTCGAACACTTCGCGCCCGCCCGGCACCAGCAGCACCAGGGCGGCGAAGGCGATCTGCAGGGTGATGCCGGTGGCGACCAGCTTCCAGTCGATGGCCTTCCGATTGTTGGAAAACAGCCAGACGATGCCGATCAGCACCGCCAGGCCGAACAGGCCAAAGCCGATCCGCCCCAAGACTTCCAGCATGTATTCCCCCAGACCTTGCATATTGTTCTGACCGCGGAGTCTAGCAGCGCCCGGCCCGGCCCCGGTTGTTCAGCCAACACCTCGCACGGCGACCCACACGGCCAGGGCGAGGAATACCGCCGCCGCCAGGCTGCGGGCCAGCTTCAGCGGCAGCCTGTCAGCAAAGCGGTGGCCCAGCCAGACCACCGGCAGGTTGGCCAGCAGCATGCCGATCGTGGTGCCGGCAATGACCTGCCACAGCGGGTCGTACCGGGTGGCCAGCAGGACGGTGGCCACCTGGGTCTTGTCGCCGATCTCGGCCAGGAAGAAGGCCACCGTCGTTGCCAGGAACGCACCATGCGCGGGCAGGTTGTCGGCCTCGTCCTCCAAAGTGTCCGGCTTCAGCGTCCACACGGCCACGGCCAGGAAGCTCGCCGCCACGACCCAGCGCAGCACCTCGGGCGACAGCCATTCGGTCAGCTCCGCGCCCAGCCACGCCGAGATCGCATGGTTGACCAGCGTGGCGACGAGGATACCCAGCGCTATCGGCCATGGCTTGCGGTAACGCGCCGCCAGCAACAGAGCAAGCAACTGCGTCTTGTCGCCGATTTCGGCCAGGGTGACGGTGCCGGTGGAAACCAGCAGGGCATGCAGGGACAGCATCAGCAACTCCGGGGCCAGGCATTCGCGTCGAACGCGAAGGCAAACGACGCACTGCCCGGCCCGGGTAAGCGCGACGCCTGCCTTCGGTCTTGCCCGGCGAAGCGGATCGCTTCGTCCCGCGCACCATGGTCGGCGACCAAGTGTGTTGACGCGCGGACCCCGTCAGGACGGGTGGGCTACTCCCCGGAGGAGGAAAGTGCGCGCATTGTACGGAGGCACCGCCCGCCGCGGCGGAGTCATTCTCATTTGTGCGGGCATCGCGTGGTCGCCCGGTCGAACGGCGCTAGGATGGGGCGTTGTCACCGGAGCACGCTATGCACTACCGACGCCTGGGCAATTCTGGCCTGCAGATCTCCGCACTGTCCTTTGGTGCCTGGTTGACCTTCGGGCAACAGGTCGGACGCGCAGAGGCGCGCGAACTGATCGCGCTGGCCTGGGACCAGGGGATCAACTTCTTCGACAACGCCGAGGTGTACGGTCATGGCGAAGCCGAGCGCGTAATGGGCGAGGTGTTGCATGACTTGGACCTGCCACGCGACGGTTACTGCGTATCGAGCAAGGTCTGCTTCGGTGCCGTGGAGAATCCGCGCCCGACCCAGCGCGGACTGTCGCGCAAGCATGTGGTCGAAGGCTGTCATGCGGCGCTGCGGCGGCTGCAGGTTGATTACCTGGACCTGTACTACTGCCACCGTCCCGACCCGGACACGCCGGTCGAGGAAACGGTATGGGCGATGGATACGCTGGTGCGGCAGGGGAAGGTGTTGTATTGGGGTACGTCGGAATGGCCAGCCGCGCGCATCCGCGAGGCCGCCACGATCGCGCGCCGGCATCATCTGCACGGGCCGACCATGGAACAGCCCCAGTACAACCTGCTGCACCGGCAGCGGGTGGAACTGGAATATGCGCCGCTGTACGCGGAACTCGGGCTGGGAACCACCACCTGGTCGCCCCTCGCGTCCGGTCTGCTGACCGGCAAGTACGACGCTGGCGTGGCCGCGGACACGCGACTCGGCCAGCCCGGACACGAGGAACTTCAGCGCATGGTCTTCGGCGCCGCGGGCGCACGCAGGCGGGAGCGCGCCCGGCGGTACGCCCAGGTCGCCGGCGAACTGGGCGAAAAGCCCGCGCCGCTGGCCATCGCCTGGTGCCTGCGCAACCCTCACGTCTCCAGCGTCATCCTGGGCGCCAGCCGCCCGGAGCAACTGCGCGAAAACCTCACGGCGCTCGAGCTGGCAGCGCGCTACGACGATGCCGTGTGGGCCCGGCTGACCGCGGCGGCCGATTGAACCGCATGAAAGCCGGCACGGACCCGTTGACTCCGTAATAAGAATCATTATCATCAAGTTCCGTTCCGCCACGGAGCTTCCCGATGATCTCGAATGTCACTGCCTTGCCCACCATCGACACGCCGGCGCTGCGCGAGCGCCTGTCCCTGCCGCAGGCTGCACCTCGCGCCGAGGAAGCGCTGGACAGCGATGCACTGCTCAAGGGGCAGCGCGAAGTGCTGATCCGCCATGGCGATCGCGTCTATCGCCTGCGTCACACCAGCAACGACAAGCTGATCCTCACCAAATAGCCACGCAGTCCGGCATCGCCCTTCAAGGCGGTGTCCGTCGCAGGCCGTCGTCCTGCGGTCACTCCCTCTCTCCACCGGGCGCCAGCCAAGGATTTTCCGGCCGCCAGCCTTCCGGGTTCTCCATCACCCACAGGAAAGCTGTACGCCATGATGCGCCCCACGCTGCTTACCGCGGCCGTGTGGCTGGCCTTTGCCGGGCCCGCCTACGCTGCACCCGAAGCCACGATGGCTTCGCCCGCTTCCGCCGATGCCGGCACGCACGAACTGGAGCGCATCCAGGTCACCGCTACGCGCAGCGAACGCGCGGTCGTCGACGTGCCGAACATCGTCAGTGTGATCGATCGCGAGGAACTGGACGATCACCTGGTCCGCGACATCAAGGATCTGGTGCGCTACGAACCCGGCGTGACCGTCACTTCCAGCTTCGGCCGCTTCGGCCTGGGGGGTTTCCGCATCCGCGGGCTGGAAGGCAATCGTGTGCGTATCCAGACCGATGGCATCGCCGTGTCCGATGCGTTTTCCATCGGCAGCTTCTCGAATGCCAATCGCGATTTCGTGGATCTCGATACGCTGAAGCAGGTCGAGATCGTGCGCGGCCCGTCCAGCTCGCTGTACGGCTCGGATGCACTCGGCGGCGTGGTGTCCTTCATCACCAAGGATCCGTCCGACTACCTGGATGAAGGCAAGGACGCCTACTTCGGCTTCCGCCTCGGTCATGACAGCAGCTGGAATGGCCTGTTCGGCAATGCCACTGCCGCGTTCGGCGGAGAGCGCTGGAGCGGTCTGGTGAACGTCAGCCATCGCCAGGGCCAGGAGACCGAGAACCAGGCCAATGCCGGTGGCACGGGGGCGGCACGCACGTTGCCGAACCCGCAGGAGCGTGACGGCCGCAGCCTGCTGGCCAAACTGGTGTTCGCATCTGGTGAAGGCCAGCGTTTCAAGCTGACGGTGGAAGGCAATGAAGACAGCGCCGACACCGACCTGCTGAACCAGCAGGGATACCAGTCGCTGACGCGCGCCATCAACGATCGCGTCATCGCGCGCGATCACCAGACCCGCGCACGGGTGGCGTTCTCGCACGAATGGGACGACCTGTCGGCGGCCTTCGCCGACAGCCTGGACTGGCAGGTGTATCGCCAGGACAGTGAGACCACCCAGTACACGCGCGAGGAGCGCACGCTGGCGGCGCCGCCGCTGCGCGACATCCGCGAGCGCGAGTTCAATTTCGATCAGCGGACGTATGGCCTGCAGGCGAACTTCCGCAAGGCGTTCGGTCAGGCGGTGCGGCATGACCTTGTCTATGGCGTGGACCTGGCGCGTGGCGAGACACGGCAGAAGCGCGACGGCCTGAGGACGTTCCCGCTGACAGGTGCCAGCACGCCGGTGATGTCGCCGGACGTGTTTCCCGTGCGCGATTTTCCGGTCAGCAGGACCACCACGGCAGCGCTGTACGTGCAGGACGAAATCGGCTTCGCCGGGGGCGCGTTCCGCCTGGTGCCGGGCCTGCGCGTGGACCACTACCGGCTGGATCCGAGGCATGACGCGATCTTCGATGCCGACAATCCCGGCGTGGCGCTGGCCGACATCCGCGAGAGCAGCGTTTCGCCCAAGCTGGGCATGGTGTGGAAATTCGCGCCGGCCTGGTCGCTGTTCGGCGGATACGCGCACGGCTTCCGTTCGCCGCCCTACAACGACGTCAACATCGGCTTCACCAACGTGCAGTTCGGCTACACGGCCATCGCCAACCCGGATCTGAAGCCGGAAACCAGCGATGGGCTCGAGCTTGGCGTGCGTTACTCGGGTGATGCGATGTATGCCGAACTGAGCGGGTACTACAACGAGTATGAAGATTTCATCGCCTCCATGCGCAATATCGGGTTCGACCCGACATTGGGGCCGGCAGGATTGTCCGTGTACCAGTCGCAGAACATCGCCGAGGCGCGCATCCATGGCGTCGAGATGAAGGCGGGCGTGGATTTCGGCGCCCTGTCCGAGCGCTGGCAGGGATGGTCGCTGCGTGGCGCGATGGCGTGGTCGCGGGGCAAGGGCAGGGGGCCGGAGTCTGTGGATCTGGGCAACGGCAACACCGTCGAACAGGTCGTCACCCGTGATCTGGACAGCGTGGATCCCCTCACGGCGACGCTCGGCTTGGCGTACGACGCCGATGCCTGGGGCCTGGAGCTGGCGGGCCGGTTCGTCGAACGCAAGCAGCGCGTGTCCGATGACCGCTACTACCGACAGCCGGGCTACGGCGTGCTGGACCTGTACGCGCACTGGGACTTCGCGCCCGGTGCCAAGTTCAATGTCGGCGTTTTCAATCTTGCTGATCGCACCTACATCGAGGCGGGCGACATCGCACTGGTCGCAGCCGACAGCACCACGCTGGACCGCTACACCGCGTCCGGCCGCTCGCTGTCGGTCAGCGTGGCGGTGAGTTGGTAGCCGCCATGGCGACACTGCGCGCGCTGCAGGGCTCTGTCACCGGCAGGTCACGGGATGCGTTCCCCACCGCCTCCCAGGTGGCGGCGCTGGGTCCGGTGCTGTGTCTGTACCGCACGCAGCAGGGCAGCGAACTCGCGGGTTGGCAGCAGGCGGTGCATGTGCAGGCGCATGCCGGACTCGACAGCGATGGCCTCGATGAGCGGTTGCTGTTCTTCGATGCGCAGGGACGTTGCTGCTGGCGTCTTTGCCTGCTGCCGGACAGCGATTTCGTCGCCTGGGACCGCCTGGTGGCCTCGTTGCCGAAGGGGTGCGACGAGGGCGCGGCCGGACTGGCCGATCGCCTGTGGCAGCGCCTGGCCGGCCGCCTTCTGGGAGGCCAGTGGCGCGCCTGCGCCCTGCAGCTGCACGCGGTGCCGCAGCCTGCCTCGCTGCCGGTGCTGGCGGCGAGCCTGTCGCTGATGTCCGCCCTCGGCGTGGCCACCGCGCGCCGCATCGCGCATGCCGAAGGCGCCGAGCTTGAAAGCGGACTGCACGATGGCTGCTACGCGCCATCCGTGCGCCCCGTGAGCGCATATCCGCGGAATGAAAAGGAGGCGGACGACAACGTCGTTCCGCTGGTCAGGTTTAAATGAGAGAAGCCACCATGAAGAAGCCGGTCGCCGTCATCCTGTCGATTGCCGCCCTGTGCCACGCCGCCTCTGCCGCGGCCGATCCCGCCCGTGACCGCCAGTCCATCCTGGCGATGCAGGGTGACTACATCGTTGATTTCGCTTTCGACGAAACCGTGCTGCTGCAACCCGGCTACGAACGCCAGGCGGCCATGCGCAGTGGCGGCGACGAGACGGTGATCGTCGTCGAGGACACGCCGACCAAGATCGTCCTGCAGCACATCCTGGTCGACGCCAAGAGCGGCCATGTCACCAAGCACTGGCGCCAGGACTGGGTCTACCAGGCGCCGACACGCTTCGAGTTCAGTGCCGACCAGACCTGGAGCGTGCGTCCGGTCCCGGCCGAGGCGACCCGCGGTGCCTGGACCCAGTGCGTCTACGAAGTCAGCGATGCGCCGCGGTACTGCGGCACCGGCCGCTGGGACTACGCTCACGGCGTGGTCACCTGGACGAGCGATCTCAGCTGGCGCCCGCTGCCGCGACGCGAGTACACCAAGCGCAGCGATTACAACGCGCTGTCGGTCGTCAACCGCCACACGTTGACACCGAATGGCTGGACGCACGAACAATTCAATACCAAGGTGCTGCGCAAGCCGGATGGCACGCAGGTGGAGTTGGCGCGCGAGTTCGGCTTCAACGACTACGTGAAGACCACCGAAGTTGACTTCAGGCCCGCGCGCGACTACTGGCAGGCCACGGCAGGGTATTGGGCCAAGGTGCGGGCGCACTGGAACGGTTTCCTGTCGAAGGCGCCGGGCCTGCACCTGAAAACCAAGGTCGATGGCATGGCCATGATCATCCCGCTGTTCACCCAGGCCGGCGATGTGCAAGCCGGCAAGCCGGTGCCGGACGCGGACATCGCCAAGGTGTTCACCGATTGGGTGGAGTCCGCGCCGCCCGAACACGCCGGCACCGCGGACACAGTCCGCTGACGTTCTCTCCGGCACAGGGACGTGCCGTTCTTCCTGGAAAAAGACCCCCGCAGATGCGGGGGCAGGGGATTCAACGTGTCTCTTGTTGTAGTGCGGGTCAGAGCAGAGTGCCGGTTTTGCCGGCGGGTGGAACAGGGGGTGCGGGCGGCGGCAACGGGGCGGCTTTCCCGTCTTCGAACGTACGCAGGTTGCCGTCCTGGTCGATGATCATCACGCGCCGGCTTTCGAGGACCTTCGGCGCCGTGCCGGGCGTCGCGCCAACGCGCGGCCCTGCTTCCATCCGCGACATGGCGGGGAAATGGAACGACGTGGCTTCGGGGATCGTCAGCGTCGTGGTTTGCGTCCGGCGGTCGCGCAGGTAGTCGATCGACACCTTGGCTTCTTCGGGCCTGCCACGCAGTGCTTGCATCACTTCGCGCGGCGTGGTCACCGGCTTGCCTTCGATCCTGCGAATGACATCGCCTGCCTGCAGGCCCTTCAGCTCTTCCCCCACCGAGAGCACCAGCACGCCGATATCGGTTCCGAAGTAGCGCCCCAGCGATGGATCGACGCGGGCGAGATTCAGGTTGCTCCAGCGGAACGCTTCGGCCAGGACCGGCAGTCTGCATTCCTGCTCCTTGCAATCCCCGAGTCTGCCGAGTTGCCGGAGCTCGCGCTGCACCTCCGGTGCAATGCCCACCGGAAGATCGTCGAGCGTGATGGTGATGTCTTCATCCAGACCATTGAGTGTGTCCGCCCCGGCCATCCGATAGGTGGAGAAGGCGAACTGGGGACGGATGGGGATGGGAGTGGCTTCGGTCTCGTGGTCCCGACCATCACGCTGATAGGAAACCGAAACGGGCACGTCGATCTTCAAGTCCGCGAGGGCCGCGCGTGCGTTGGCCAGACGCTCGTCGGCACTGGTGCCGGCAATCGGCTTGCCGCCGATGCCGACCAGCCGATCGCCGGCCCTCAGGCCAGCCTTCGCCGCGCCGCTGTCGGGCGTGATGCCGGTGATACGCACGCCGGTGTCGTCATCGCCGGTCAGCAGGACACCCAGGCGTGGCTTGCGCTGGAGCGGGCTGTGCATGGGGATGGCGTGTGGAGGTACGACGGAACCCTGCGACAGTTCGGCCACGCGGCGGGCCGCCCGTTGCAGGTCGGCACGCGCCGCTTCCAGCTCCTTCTGTTGCATGGAGCCCGCGTCCTGGCGGGCGAGGCTGTCGAGGGGTGATGCCGCTGCGATGATCAGCAACGAAGCGGTGAGCAGGGCGGGTTTCATGCGTGCCTCCGGCATGGGTCGGTGTCGGGTCAGTAAATCGCAGTGTCGGGGTGCGGATAGGGTTCGCCGCGTGCCACCTGCCAGCGCTGGGTCGTTTCCACGCCGGTCAACTGCCGGAGCGTGTCCACGCGCGCCTGCCACAGTTGCGCCTGCGTGTCGTGGGACAAGGCGGTCTGCGACAGCGCCATGTCGATGCTGGCCACCCGCTCCTGCAGTCCGGCGGACAGCGCTTCCGTGGCGGCGTTGGCCATGCGCGATTCGGGCAGCCGTGCCAGCACGGCTTCCAGTTGTGCCGATTCGGCATACAGCGCATCCAGCGGATCAGTGGCGGGGGGCGCGGCGACTTTTGCAGGCTCGATGTCACCGGTGGGACGTGCCGCGCGTTGCCGGGCGACCGGAAGGGTGCCGCGCTTGAGCTTGGACGACGTGGTTGCGGCGTCCGTGGCGCGCGTGCCGATCGGGGTGGGCAGGCCTTTCGCGGCCTCCGCATATAAAGGTGGCGAATCCGTGTCCGCCGGCGGGGCGGGTTGTTGATGTGTCGCGGTGGTCGGGGGTGCGGGTGAAGGCGTGGTTGGGTTCGTCCATCGCAGGGGCAGCACCACGGCGAGCACAAGCGCGGCGGCCAAGGCCGCGCGCTGCGGCCAGCGATGAGGCTGTACCACCACGGGCGGAGGCAGGCGGGCAGCCAGCATCGCCCAGCTGTCAGCGGGTGCTGCTTCCAGCGGCAGGCCTGCAAAGGCGTCTCCCCAGTCACGCGGCACGGCATCGCGGGTGCGGACATCAGGCATGGACGGGTTCCTCGATCTGCAGCAACGCGCGCAGGCGTCGGGTGCCGCGCGAAAGTTGCGATTTGGAGAAGCTGGGCGTGCGCTGCATCAGTGCAGCGATCTCGTCGTGGGTATAGCCCTCGGCGTGGTACAGCCACAGCACGCTGCGGGTGGCGGCCGGCAAGGCATCGAGTGCGCGCTGCAACAGGAAGGCATCGGCTGCCGCAGTGGGTGGCAGGCCCTGGTCTTCGGGCAGGTCGTCTTCATCGACCGCGATCTCGGCCACCAGCCGCTTCTGCCGGCGCAGACGGAGCAGCGCTTCGTTCACCGCGATCTGGCGCAGCCAACCCCAGAATGGGCAGTCGGCGCGATAGTCGGGCAGGTGGTGGAACAGTTTCAGCATGGTGTCCTGCAACACATCGCCCGCCTGCTCCCGGTCGCCGCAGATGCGCAGCGCCAGCGTGAACACCGGGCGCTCGAACCGTCGATAGATCTGTTCGAACGCCTCCCTGCATCCTGCGCGCGCGCGGGCGACCAGGCTGTCGGGGACGTCGATGGCGAACTGGGATCGGCTCAAGCGGGGGGATTCGTCGGGTCGTCCCATACAGGGATGCGGCAGAGGGCAATACCGTCGCAGCGTGCGGAAAGTTCATCGATCGCCGGCATGCCGCAGCTCCGGATGGCCGTGCGCACGGGTCTATACTGGGTCGCATCAGGGACCAAGAGGGGAACATCGATGTTCGAGACCAGTTTCGTGGCCATCATCCTGCTGGTGGCCGGCGTCATCATCCTGTTCAAGACCGTGCGGATGGTGCCGCAGGGTTACGAGTGGACGGTGGAACGCTTCGGCAAGTACACCCATACGCTGGATCCGGGCCTGCACTTCCTGGTGCCGATCATCTATGGCGTGGGCCGCAAGGTGAACGTCATGGAGCAGGTGCTGGACGTGCCCAGCCAGGACGTGATCACCAAGGACAATGCCGTGGTCAAGGTGGACGGCGTGGTGTTCTTCCAGGTGCTGGACGCAGCCAAGGCGGCGTATGAGGTGTCCAACCTCGAGGTCGCAACCATCGCCCTGGTGCAGACCAACATCCGTACCGTGATCGGTTCGATGGACCTGGACGAATCGCTGAGCCAGCGTGAAACCATCAACGCGCAGTTGCTCAGCGTGGTCGACCAGGCCACCAATCCGTGGGGCATCAAGGTCAACCGCATCGAGATCCGCGACATCCAGCCGCCGCGCGACCTCATCGACTCGATGGCGCGCCAGATGAAGGCCGAACGCGAGAAGCGCGCGCAGATCCTCGAGGCGGAGGGTTCGCGCCAGTCCGAGATCCTGCGTGCCGAGGGCGAGAAGCAGGCCGCCGTGCTGGAGGCCGAGGGCCGCAAGGAAGCCGCGTTCCGCGACGCCGAGGCGCGCGAGCGCCTGGCCGAAGCGGAAGCCAAGGCCACCCAGATGGTCAGCGACGCCATCGCGAAGGGTGACGTGCAGGCGATCAACTATTTCATCGCGCAGAAGTACGTGGAAGCCTTCAAGGAGCTGGCCACGGCGCCCAACCAGAAGTTCGTGCTGATGCCGATGGAGAGCAGCGGCATCATCGGCTCCATCGCCGGCATCGCCGAACTGGCCAAGGAGGCCCTGGGCAAGCAGCAGGCCGCGCCGCCGCGCGTGCCGCCGCGGGTGGGGGGCTGAGC
This sequence comes from Pseudoxanthomonas sp. PXM03, assembly GCF_014852005.1. Taxonomy (GTDB): domain Bacteria; phylum Pseudomonadota; class Gammaproteobacteria; order Xanthomonadales; family Xanthomonadaceae; genus Pseudoxanthomonas_A. The sequence goes on from NZ_JACVAU010000001.1 coordinate 800,180, forward strand.
CATGCGCTGGGACGTTGCGGGTTGGGCGGCGGTGGCACTGCTGCTGTTCGCCGCCGAGACCATGGCGCCAGGCGCCTTCATGCTATGGATGGGCTTCGCCGCCGTGGTGGTGTTCATCGGCGTGTTGGTGGTGCCGGGCATCCCGCTGCTGGCCCAGGTGGCAGCCTTCGTCGTGCTGAGTTTCGTGTCCATCCAGATCTACCGCACGTGGTTCCGTGGCAAGGGTCGCCAGAGCGACAAGCCACTGCTCAACCGCCGCGCGGAGCAACTGGTCGGCACGGTGACCGTGCTGGACCAAGCCATCGTGGGAGAACGCGGCCGGATCAGGATCGACGACGCGTTCTGGGCAGTGGAAGGCCCCGACCTGCCGGTCGGCACGCGTGTGAGGGTGATCGCGGTGAATGGCATGACGTTGAAGGTGCAGGAGGCCTAGATGGGCGCGACGGGGCTGGCGCGATCGATGTCCGTGCTGGCGACGCTGTCCGTTACGGCAGCGGACCTCGTCGGCCGGGTGATGCCGCCGTATCCCGACGGGCTCGACGAACTGGGCGGGAGTTGCGTTTCCCTGTCCCGGGATCCTGACCCTGTGTGCGAGTACTCGGTCGGCGTGCTGGCCTCACCCGCCGCCGACGAGAGCGGTGAGCCGGTGCCGCGCTTCGTGGTGGCCGGTGAGTTGGCGGGACGCGACGGGCCTCGCGCGCAATGGCGCATCACCGATGCCGTGCCATACGTGGGCGACCTGCCGGGCTACTATCTGCAGTTCGGTACCTGTCGCGTGAAGGGGCAGGACGATGCCCGCGTCGCGGCCATCGTGCGCCAGCACGACACGGCGACGGAATGGTTGAAGGATGTCGCCTGGGCGGGCCGCCTGCGCCTGCCCGATGCCCGTTTCGAGGTGCTGGATGCGCGCACCGTCGACTGCATCAACGAGGCGTACTACGGGTTGTAGCGACGGCGCACCCTGCTGGTGCGTTCTGGGATAATGCGCTTCTTTGCCCGCCCGGACGCTGCCATGACCCAGAAGACCATCCTCAACGACACCCATCGCGCGCTTGGCGCCAAGATGGTCGACTTCGGCGGCTGGGACATGCCGATCCACTATGGTTCCCAGATCGAAGAGCACCACCAGGTGCGCCGCGACGCGGGCATGTTCGACGTCAGCCACATGACCGTGGTCGACCTGCGCGGCACGCGCACACGGGAGTTCCTGCGCCAGCTGGTCGCCAATTCGGTGGACAAGCTGCAGAAGCCGGGCAAGGCGCTGTACACGGCAATGCTCAACGAACAGGGCGGGGTGATCGACGACCTGATCATCTATTTCCTGGACGAGGCGTTCTTCCGCCTGGTGGTCAATGCCGCCACCCGCGAGAAGGACCTGGCGTGGATCACCGCGCAGGCGGTCGTGTTCGATGTGCAGGTCACCGAGCGCCCCGACTTCGCGATGGTCGCCGTGCAGGGTCCGACGGCGCGCGAGCGCGTGCACGGCCTGCTGCGCGAGGAGGACCGTGCGAAGGTCGGCAAGCTGACCCGGTTCGCCGCCACCGACACCACCAGCACCGACGGCGTGCCGTTGTTCGTCGCCCGCACCGGCTACACCGGCGAGGACGGCTACGAGATCGTGCTGCCGCAGGCGCAGGCCGTGGCGTTCTGGAACGCGCTGCTCGATGCCGGCGTCAAGCCGGCCGGCCTGGGAGCGCGCGACACGTTGCGGCTGGAGGCGGGCATGAATCTGTACGGGCAGGACATGGACGACACCGTCTCGCCGTACGAAGCCGCGCTGGCCTGGACGGTCGCGCTGGACGAAGGTCGCGCCTTCACCGGCCGCGCCACGCTGGAAGCACAGAAGGCCGGCGGCGCGCCGCGGCAGATGATCGGCCTGGTCATGGATGAGAAGGGTGTGCTGCGCCACGGCCAGAAAGTGCTCACCGCGCATGGCGACGGCGAGATCCTGTCCGGCACGTTCTCGCCGACGCTGGGCAAGGCCATCGCCTTCGCGCGGGTGCCGGCCGGCGATATCCCGCTCGGTGCCGAGGGCGGCGTGCGCGTGGACATCCGTGGCAAGGAGGTGCCAGTGCGCGTGGTGAAGTTCCCGTTCGTGCGCGACGGCCAAGCCCAGCCCGGCGTGCTTGAATGATCGCACCCCGGCATTCTTCACCCGCGCATTCCTCCGCTAAACTATCTTTCCCTACCCGACCCCAGCAGCAATCCGGAGCCCCCAATGAGTGAAATTCCTGGCGATCTGAAATTCCTCAAGTCCCATGAATGGGCCCGCCTCGAAGGTGACGGTCGCATCACCGTCGGCATCTCCGACCACGCGCAAGGCCTGCTCGGCGACCTGGTCTACGTCGAGCTGCCCAACGTCGGCGACCGCATCGAAGCGGGCAACGCCAGCGCGGTGGTCGAATCGGTGAAGGCGGCGTCCGATGTCTACAGCCCGGTCACCGGCAAGATCGTGGAGGTCAACGCGGCGCTGTCCGACAAGCCCGAGACCATCAACGAGGACGCCTACGGCGAGGGCTGGATCTTCGTGATCGAAGCCGAGGAACCCGAGCAGCTCAACGAACTGCTGTCGCCCGACGACTATGCCGAACTGATCGAAGACGACGACAACTGAGGCATCCGTACAGGCTGTCCCCCGGCGGGGAACCGGCAACGATGGAACCTGGTGTTCCCCGTTGCCGGTTCCCCGTTTCGTTTCCTGCAGCTGTACGGCGCCACGGATTCCCCGCCACCACCCAGGGCGGATCACCGGCTGCCGTGCGCGCCACGTCCGCCGTGCGTTGCGCGGAGGGCGACACGCGCGAAGGGTCGTAGCCGACGAACGGCGAAGCGGAATGCCAGGTACGCCTGCCTGATGCGAGCGCGCGCAATGGCGTGCCGAGTCCGCGATGCGATGCCCGTCGCGTCGACTTTCCGGCGCCGGCGATGGCGACGAAGTCGCCGGTGGAAGGAAAAATGTTTGCGCAAATCGGCGCAATCCGACTTGTGCGACGCGAAATCGGACACCCTCGGCGAAAGTTTTTTTTAGCCGCTGTTCAACCCGTCAGGGCGGCAGCGCGCAGCCGTCGAGGACGCACTGCATCGTCGCTTCAACCGGTGGCGCGCAGGACCTCGGAGAAAAAAAAGCGCGTTTTACCGATGTTTTTTTTCAGGCGCATGTCCGTCAGTCGAATCGGGTTCGCCCGTCGGCGGCATGGCGTCGCCGCCATCCACGCTTGTCGGCACCGTCCGGCCATGACGACCAGAGAAAAAAAGTTGAGCGAAGGTGTTGACACCTTGAAAAACCGTGATTAGGTTTCGCCCCAAGCAGAGCGTCCTGCGGAAGCGAGTGAGTCGAATCAACACGACAGCGCGAAAGACAACACAGCCCATCGTCCGCACCGGGATCACGGTGGACGCAGGACTCGCTTCCCCCGGAAAAACGCAAAACACCTCTTTCATCGCACCCGTGTCGCCTGGCGACACGGGTGTTTTCGTATTTGTAGGGAGCCGGGTTTCGCACGCCTGGCCCCCTGGGGAATCCGCATCGCCGCGCGTGTCGCGACGACGGCTGCCGACGGGTCCGACTCCCGCGGCGTTTCTTGCAGCTGGGCCTGCCTCCGGGCAGATGTGCTGTAACCAGACGTAAAAATCCATAGTTCATTGACGAGGAGCCATCACATGGCAACGAAGAAAGCTGCGAAAAAGAAACCGGCCGCCAAGAAGGCTGCCAAGAAGGCCACCAAGAAGGCGGCTGCTAAGAAGACCGTGAAGAAGGCAGTGAAGAAGGCTGCCAAGAAGGTCGCCAAGAAGGTCGCCAAGGCCAAGAAGGCAGTGAAGAAGGTCGCCAAGAAGGCTGCGAAGAAGGTAGCCAAGAAGCCGGCGAAGAAGGCTGCCAAGAAGACCGCGAAGAAGGCCACCAAGAAGTCGGCCAAGAAAGTAGCCAAGAAGCCCGCCAAGAAGACGGCGAAGAAGGCTGCCAAGAAGACCGCGAAGAAGGCTGCCAAGAAAGTAGCCAAGAAGCCGGCCAAGAAGGCCGCGAAGAAGGCCGCCAAGAAGCCTGCCAAGAAGTCCAAGAAGAAAGCGGCCCCGGTCGCGCTGCCGGCAACCCCGGCTCCGCTGATCTAAGCCAACCCCGATTAGCCGTAACACCATGGACTCTCTCCCTGTGCCCAGCGGGGGGAGAGTTTTTTTATGGGCGAACGGCTAGGCTGCCTCATCTGGAGATGCGAGGAGGGTAGGCATGAGGTTCTTCAAGTGGGCGCTGGCGGCCATCGCGGCCATCGGGTTGCTGTTGGGGCTGGGCGGCCTGCTGCTGCCGGCAACGACGCACGTGGAGCGCAGCGTGGTGATCGAACGCAGCCCGGAGCAGGTCTTCGCGACGCTCAACTCGTTCGAACGCTTCAGCGCCTGGTCGCCATGGGCAGAGTACGACCCGCAGGCGAAGTACACGTTCGAGGGTCCGGCCAGCGGCGTCGGTGCGCGCATGCGATGGTCCGGCAATCGTTCCGTAGGCAGCGGTAGCCAGGAGATCACCACCAGCGAGCCGCACCGGCGCGTCGTGGTGGCGCTCGACTTCGACGGCAGCCAGGCGCAGGCAGCCTACCTGCTGGACCCGGAAGGAAATGGCACGCGCCTGACGTGGGCGTTCGATACCCAGCACGGCATGAATCCGTTCAAGCGCTGGCTGGGCCTGTTGTTCGACCGGATGATCGGTGCCGACTACGAGAAGGGACTGCGCAAGCTCAAGTCATTGCTGGAAGGCACGCAGGCCTGACCCGATGGGGGGCACGGCAGCGCTGCCGTGCCCAGGCATCTCAACGCGGAGACGCGGTGCTGCGGTGCGAAGACGTACCGCTGTCCTTCTTTCCATCAGTAGGCGTCGCCTCGGGCGACTCGGCGAGCAGCAGGTCGTAGTCCGCCGGTGTCTCGACCCAGGGTTCACCGGGCAGGCCCATTGCGCGATCGAGGATGGTCGGCAACAGCCCCGAGGGAAGCGAGCTGTCGCTGTTCCACACCATCGCCACGCCCAGATCCTGTCCGGGAACCAGTGCGACCAGGCCGCGATATCCCTGGACGGCACCCGCGTGGAAGACGACCTGCTGGCCTGCGTAGTCGAATACGCGCCAGCCGAGCGCATAGCTGGCCGAATGGATGCGTTCGCGTCGCCAGCCACCGCGCATTTCGCCGGGCGTGGTGACCACGGGCGCATGCAGCGTCGCCAGCAGCGGCGCCGGCAGTACGTCGGGGCGGTGGCCTGTCTGGGCAATCAGCCATTGCGCCAGATCGCTGGCGCTGGCATTGACGCCGGCGGCCGGCGGCAACCGGTAATAAGTCGGCTTGGGCGTCAACGAGACCCAGCCGTTGCGGCTGCGCACATGCGGTCGCGCCCAGCGCGTGCTGCCCTGGATGCCGGCCAGGCCCATGCTCGCATCGTTCATGCCCAGCGGCTTGAAGATGCGACGGTCCACCGCCTGGTCATAGAAGGTGCCGGTGGCGGCGAACACCACGTCGCCGATCAGGCTGAAGGCGACGTTCTGGTAGGCATAGCATTCGCCGGGTGCGCACTTCAGCGGCGCGTACGCCAGCTTGCGGGCCACGTCGTAGTACTCCGCATTGGCTTCGATGTCGCGGTCGAAGGCGTTGTGAGCCTGCAGGCCGACGCTGTGGCTCAGCACGTCCGCGACGGTCACGTGGGAGGTCGCGTTCGCATCGCTCAACTGGAAGCCCGGCACGTACTGGTTGACCTTGCTGTCCCAGCGCAGCGAACCGTCCTGCACCATCAGGCCGGTCAGCGTGCTGGCGAAGGCCTTGGACAAGGACGCCAGCCGGAACACCGTATGCGCGTCGACCTGCTGCGGATTGACCACGTCGGTAACGCCGTAGCCGCGCGCACTCATCACGCGGCCGTTGTGGACGATGGCCATGGCGAGGCCGGGGACCCGCTGGCCCACCGTCAGGTGTTCGGCCATGGTCTCGAAGGCCCGCACATCGAACCCCGCCGCGAGCGGCTGGATGTTCTGCCCCGTCAGCGCCGTGCGGTACGGGCGCGGCTGCGTCGGCGAGACGTAGGCAGCCGCGCTCGCAGCCGCGTTGGCGGAGACCGGGGCGGTTTCAGCGCCGTGACTGGCGGACGTCCAGCGCAATGGTGTCTGTGCCGTGGACGACAGCGTCAGCGGAAGCAGCAGCCCGACCAGGCCGATCCGGAAGACGTGCAGCGAGCGCCGGCTTGTCTTGTGTTTCATCGTGCGTGACGCCTGCGTAAGACCCTTGCCTGTTCGGATCATAACGCCGCTTTTTTCGATTGCACAAACAGGGAGAGATTCCATGTCCATGTTGTTCATCCTGCTGCTGATTACAGGTGTGGCGGTCGTCCCAGTTCAGTAAGGCGCGGACGCTTCCAACAGGCGGCTGAACGCATGCGACACGTTCAGGAATGCCTGCTATCCATCGCATGCAATTTCCGCGCCGCTTCGGCCTGATTCGCCGCAGCGCTGTAGGTGCGGAGCGTCGTGGGCGATCGAATGCCGATGATTGAGGAACATCGCGGCGCCGCATTCAGCATGCGCCACGCGCGATGCGCTGCGGCGGGAGTCGGACAAGCTGAATGCGGGGCCGGGCCGCAACCGTGGCAAGTCGCAGCCCGGAGATGCGTGACGCGCGAGTGGCGCGTTGCCCGTCCTAGTCGGCGGCGGCAAACGCGGGAGATGCCGTGGCCGCCGCACGCGCAGGGTGGCCCGACAGCACCGGCAGTCCGCGGATCAGGTCCGAGGCGCGCTCGGCGATCATGATGGTCGGTGCGTTGGTGTTGCCGCCGATCAGCGTGGGCATCACCGAGGCATCGATCACGCGGAGTCCCGCGATGCCATGCACGCGCAACCCGGAATCGACCACGGCGTCTTCGTCTTCGCCCATTCGGCAGGTGCCGACGGGGTGGTAGACGGTTTCGGCCTTGGCGCGGATGAAGGCGATCAGCTCGGCATCCGACAGGTCGTTGCGCGCCGGGTGGATGGGGGCGCCACGGTAGGCGTCGAAGGCGGGCTGCGCGAACAACTCGCGCGAGATCCTGGCGCATTCGACCATCATCCTGAGGTCGAAGCCTTCCGGGTCGCTCAGGTAGTTCGCCTCGATGCGCGCATCCACGCGTGGGTCGGCGCTGGCCAGCAGGATCTGGCCGCGGCTGCGCGGGCGCAGGAAGCACGCATGGGCGGTGTAGCCGTCCCCGGGCAGGCGGTTGCGGCCGTGATCGTCCAGCATGGCCGGGACGAAATGGAACTGGATATCGGGGCGCTCGTCGGGTGCGAGCGCTGAACGCACGAAGGCGCCGGCCTCGGCGATATTGCTGCTGCCCGGGCCACGATGGCCGCGCAGGAAGTAGTCGAAGGCGGTCCTGAGCTCGCTGGTGCGGTCGTAGGTGACGCGTTGGGTGCAGTGCTGCAGCGTGCAGATGTCCAGATGGTCCTGCAGGTTGCGGCCGACGCCCGGCAGCGCATGGCGGACGGTGATGCCCTGTTCCTGCAGATGCTCCGCCGGTCCGATGCCGGACAGCATCAGCAATTGCGGCGAGTTGATCGCGCCGCCACTCAGCAGCACTTCCCGGTCGCAGCGGACAACGATTTCCTGCCCGCCACGTGCGTACGCCACACCGATCGCGCGGCCCTTCTCCAGCAGCACGCGACGGACCAGGGCGCCGGTGACGATGTCGAGGTTCTGGCGGTCGCGTGCGGGATCCAGGTACGCCACCGCCGACGAGCAGCGCGCGCCCTCCTTCTGGGTCACCTGGTACAGCCCGAAACCGGCCTGGGCCGGCCCGTTGAAGTCCCCGTTGCGCGCGAAGCCGGCCTGGGTGCCGGCCTCGATGAAGACCGCGGACAGTGGATTGGTGTGGCGCAGGTCCGATACGTACAGCGGACCTTCGTCGCCATGCAGCGCATCCGCACCGCGCGCATTGCGTTCGGAACGGCGGAAGTAGGGCAGTACACCGGCCCAGTCCCAACCCTCCGCGCCCGCTTCGGCCCACTCGTCGTAGTCCTCCGGCACGCCGCGGGTGTAGCACATGGCGTTGATCGAACTGGAACCGCCGAGCACCTTGCCGCGCGGCCACCACAGGCGGCGCCCATCGAGCTGCGGCTCCGGCGCGGTGTCGTAGTTCCAGTTCACGCCCTTCTGTCCGACCAGCTTGGCCAGGCCGGCCGGCATGTGGATGAAGGGATGCCAGTCGCGCGGGCCGGCTTCCAGCAGCAGCACGCGACAGGCGGGGTCTTCGCTCAGGCGGTGGGCCAGGACACAGCCGGCCGAACCGGCGCCCACGATGATGTAGTCGTACACATGCTGCCCTGTTGCGAAGTACGGCCGAACCTAGCGGCGAGGGGTAGAGCAAATGCTCGGGCTGGCGCGGGGGAACGCATCGGCGCCCGCATCGCCGGTGTTCCGGCGCGGTACGCGGCGCAAGAGGCTGGCGATGTTGCAGTGCATCGGATACCTTGCGCGCCACAGGCGGGCCTCGTCCGCTCCCGATGATGCGATTGGCAGGCCGCACACCATGGACCCGTCTTCCCCAGCGACCACCCGGTTCGGCCGGTTCCGCGCCGCGATGGCCGAATCGCCTCCGCTGCTGTGGGCCTTCGTCTATTTCTTCTGCCTGTTGAGCGGCTATTACGTGCTGCGCCCGGTGCGCGAGGCGATGGGAGCGTCCAACGACGTACAGGCCGTGTTCCCGCCTGCCATGATCGAGTTCTTCGCCGCGCGCGGCATGGCGCTGAAGGACTTCACGTTGCAGGTCCTGTTCACCTGCACCTTCATCATCATGCTGCTGCTGCAGCCGGTGTATGGCTGGCTGGTAAGCCGGTATCCGCGCCGTGTCTTCCTGCCGGCGGTCTACGGCTTCTTCATCGGCACGCTGTTGCTGTTCTACCTGCTGTTCGACAGCGGCATGCCCGGGCGCGGAATGGCCTTCTTCCTGTGGATCGCGGTGTTCAACCTGTTCGCGGTCGCCGTGTTCTGGAGTTTCATGGCCGACGTGTTCAGCAATGCCGAAGCACGTAAGTTCTACGGCTACATCGGGGCAGCCGGCACCGTCGGCGCGATCCTGGGGCCCGTACTGACGCGGACTTTCGTGGAGCGCATCGGCATCGCCAACCTGATGCTGGTGTCGGCGGCGTTCCTGTCCGTCTGCGTGGTATGCCAGCTTCGCCTGCGCCTGTGGGCCGTGGCGCGCGAGCAGGAGCGCAAGGCGGTCAGTGGCGAACAGCCGATGGGCGGCGAGATCCTGGCCGGCCTGAAGCTCATCGCGCGCGAGCCGCTGCTGCGCTGGCTGGCATCGCTGGTGGTGATGGGCGTGGGCGTCGGCACGCTGCTCTACAACGAACAGGCCGCGATCGTGCGCCAGTACTACACCGATCCCGCCGCCAGCACGGCGTACTACGCCGGCATCGACATGGCGGTCAACGTGCTGACGCTGCTCATCCAGTTGCTGGTCACGCGCTGGCTGCTGCGCAGCTTCGGCATCGGGCCGGCGCTGCTGATCCCCGGCTGCGCCATCATCCTCGGTTACTCCTTCCTGACCGCCTCGCCGCTGCCGATGATGGTGGCCATCGTGCAGGTGGTGACGCGCGCCAGCGAGTTCTCGCTGGCCAAGCCGGCGCGCGAGACCATCTACACCCGCGTCGGCCGCGAATGGCGCTACAAGGCGGGCGCGGCCATCGATACCGTGATCTACCGCGGCGGCGATCTCAGCTTCGTCTGGCTGCACAAGTTCCTGTCCGCGTTCGGCTCGAACGTGGTGTTCGGCGCCGGCCTGCTGGTCGCCAGCGCGATGACCTTCAGCGCGTGGCGCCTGTTGCGCGAGGAGTCGAAGCTGCCATCCGAGCGCGCCCTCCCCGAGAAGACATCGACCACGGCGAGCGCCTGATGCACGTGTGTGTTGACGCTATGCTGCCTGCCACATGACGGGAGGTGCGAATGGACGTGATCGCGACGATACTGGTGGTGCTGGTGGCACTGCTGCATGGGTACTTCCTGGTCCTGGAGATGTTCCTCTGGACCAAGCCACTGGGCCTTAAGACCTTCCGCAACACGCCCGAGAAGGCCGAGGCCACGCGCGTGCTGGCCGCCAACCAGGGGCTCTACAACGGGTTCCTGGCCGCCGGCCTGCTATGGGGCCTGCTGACCTCGCAATGGAACGTGGTCGTCTTCTTCCTGCTGTGCGTCATTGTGGCGGCACTCTACGGCGCCTGGAGCGTCAACAAGCGCATCTTCTTCGTGCAGGGACTGCCGGCGATCGCGGCGCTGGGCGCGGTCTGGCTGTCGTAGACGCGGTTGCAGGAGCGACGTGAGCCGCGACCGCACGTTTCGAATCGCCATCGCCGCTTGTTCGCGCGAACGGGTGCCGGGCGGTCGCGACTGACGTCGCTCCTGCGACGTCAGCACCTCACCGCTCAGGCCTCGGCGAGACCCACATGCTGATGCGGGCGCGGAACACCGGTTCGCCCTGCGGGTTGCTGACCACCACCTCCATCGGCAGCTCGTAACCCTCGGTGGATTCGCGCGGCTCGAACGCCGGTGTGGCGACAGCGTGCATCGTGCCGACCGCCTTCTTCAGGTATTCCACCGTCATGCCCTTGGGAATCCAGCGCATCGAGCGCGGGATGCTGACGTCGGTGGTCAGCCCGCCGACGAATTCCGCCAGGTTGCAGAGCGCGATCGCATGCACCGTGCCCAGATGGTTGGTGACCGAGCGCCGGTGGCGGATCGTCGCCTCGCCGCGACCGGGTTCGAGCCGCACCATGCGCGGGCCGATGCTGCCGAAGTAGGGCGCCTTGAAGCAGATCAGGCGTGAGAACAGCCAAGCGCCGAACGGCCTGCGGCTCAGGTTGCGGTAGATGCTCAGGACATCGGCGCTCATCGGAACTCCTGTCGCGACGACGGCGGGACATGCCCGCCGTCGTGATCGTTGACGTGGTGGCGCGTCAGGCCGCTTCGCGCGGCTGGCGCTTGTTCTGTGGCAGGTCGTAGTAGCTGGCCGCACGCAACTCGTGGGTCTCGAATTCGTCCACGGTGATCGTGTCCAGCGTGATCGCACGCAGTTCTTCCAGCTGCTTGCGCTCTTCCACGGTGATCCAGCCCTCGCGCACGCCCTCGTCCAGCTGCGCGCTGTAGTCCAGCGCTTCGATGTCCTTGGTCTTCAGCGCCTTCAGGAACTTGCGCTCCACCGGCTCGGCAGCGACGGCCGCAGCCAGGTAGCTGTCGATACGGCCGCCGGGGTTGTTCTCGCACGGGGTCAGGAACACGCCCTGGCCCAGGCGGTCGCGTGCTTCGTTCGGCGCCATCAGCAGCATCGCCACGCGATGGCTCAGGCGGTCGCCCGGCGACACGGCACGCCGGCCGAACGGGAACACCACCGGCCACAGCAGCCAGCCGAGCGGCTTGATCGGGAAGTTGCGCAACGCCTGCGACAGCGCCAGTTCGATCTCGTACGCGCTGTTGTGGAAGGCCCAGGCCAGCAGCGGCTTGTCGGCTTCCGGCGTGCCTTCGTCATGATGGCGTTTCAGCACCGCGCCCATCATGTACAGGTGGCTGAGCACGTCGCCCAGGCGGCCGGACAGCGATTCCTTGAACTTCAGCTTGCCGCCCAGCGCGCCGAGCGAGATGTCGGTAAGCAGCGCCAGGTTGGCCGCGTAGCGGTCCAGCTTGCGGAAGAACTTCTTCGTGTAGGCATCGCCCGGCACGGCGCCGATCTTCGAGCCGGTGATGCCGAACCAGAACGAGCGCACCGCGTTGGAGATCGCGCCGCCGATATGCGGGTACAGCACGGCGTCCAGCTGTTGGATGCCGGCGCGGGTGTCCGGATCCTGCGCCGCGCGCATCTCCTTGATGATGTAGGGATGGCACAGGATCGAGCCCTGGCCGAAGATCAGCAGGCTGCGCGTCATGATGTTCGCGCCTTCCACCGTGATCGCGATGGGCGAGGCCTGCCACGCGCGGCCGGCGAAGTTGCGCGGGCCCAGGATGATGCCCTTGCCGCCCACGATGTCCATCACGTCCTTGGCCACGTCGCGGCCCATGTTCGTGCAGTGGTACTTGGCGATGGCGGACGGCACCGACGGCACGTCGCCGCGGTCCACGGCGGCGGCGGTGGCCTGCGACAGCGCACTGATCGCATAGGCCTTGCCGCCGATGCGGGCCAGCGCCTCTTCCACGCCCTCGAAGCGGCCGACCGACAGGCCGAACTGCTTGCGGATGCGCGCATACGCACCGGTCACGCGCGCGCCGGCCTTGGCACCGCCGCTGGCGGTGGAGGGCAGGGTGATCGAGCGGCCCACGGCGAGGCACTCGTTGAGCATGTTCCAGCCCTTGCCGGCCATCTCCACGCCGCCGATCAGCTGGCTGAGCGGGATGAACACGTCCTTGCCGCGCACCGGGCCGTTCTGGAACGGGGAGTTGAGCGGGAAGTGGCGCGGACCGACTTCGACACCGTCGGTATCGCGCGGCAGCAGCGCCAGCGTGATGCCGATGTCGCGCGTGTCGCCGATCAGGCCGTCCGGGTCGTACATGCGGAACGCCAGGCCGATGATCGTCGCCACCGGCGCCAGCGTGATGTAGCGCTTGTCGAACGTCAGGCGGATGCCCAGCACATTGGCGCCGTTCCACTCGCCCTTACAGACGATGCCGTAGTCGGGGATCGAGGTCGCGTCGGAGCCGGCGAACGGTCCGGTCAGGCCGAAGCAGGGCACTTCCTGGCCGATCGCCAGACGGGGCAGGTAGTAGTCCTTCTGGTCCTGCGTGCCGTAGTGGTTGAGCAATTCACCCGGGCCGAGCGAGTTCGGCACGCCGACGGTGGAGCTGACCACGCTGCTGACCGAGGCGATCTTCTGGATCACCTTGTGGTGCGCCAGCGCCGAGAAGCCCAGGCCGCCGTACTGCTTGGGAATGATCATGCCGAAGAACTTGTTCTTCTTGATGTAGTCCCACAGCTCCGGCGGCAGGTCGGCGTGGACGTGGGTGATTTCCCAGTCGTTGGTCATCCGGCACAGCTCTTCCACCGGGCCGTCGAGGAAGGCCTGCTCTTCGGCGGTGAGCTGCGGCTTGGGATAGGCCAGCAGCTTGTTCCAGTCGGGGTCGCCGGTGAACAGGTCGCCCTCGAAGCCGACCGAGCCGGTTTCCAGCGCGATGCGTTCGGTCTGCGACAGCGGGGGCAGTGCGCGGCGCAGGAAGCCCAGCGCCGGCGCGGTGATCAGCGGCTTGCGGATGGCCGGGATCAGCAGCGGCACCGCGATTGCCACCACGACAATCGCCGCGACAAGGGTGGCGGTGGGATTGGCGCCCAGAAGCCAGCACGCGACCAGCAGGCTGGCGGTGATGGCGGCCCAGTACGCGAGCCGGATCCGGTGATAGGCGGCGAACGCACCCGCCAGCAGGAAGGCGAGGAAGGGAATGACGATGCTCATGGGGTTGCTCCGGACACGGATTCGGTTACATCGGATTCGGCATTACCCGGCGCGGCCGACAGGCTCGCCAGGTATTCCAGCACGGTGCTGGTAAATGCGTCGTTGTCGTCGCCGGCCACCATGTGCGTGGCCTGCGGCAGGTGGGCGTGGCGCGCATGCGGCACCAGGGCCTTGAACTCGTCGACGGTCTTCTCCGAGACCAGGTCGCTGCGGCCACCGCTGATCAGCAGCACGGGGCACTGTACCTGGCGCGCAGCCTCGGCGATGGCGTCCTGGTGCCGGGCGCTGTCGCGCGCCAGTTCGTCGACCAGGCGCGGATCCCAGTGCCAGCGCCAGCGGCCGTCGTCGCCTTCGCGCAGCAGCTCGCGCAGGTCGTCTGCCGATTTGCGCGTACGACGCTGCGGCTGGTAGGCGGCGATGATGTCGGCCGCGTGCTCGAGCGATGCGAAACCGTCGGGGAACGCCGTCATGAAGGCGAGGATGCGCTGCAGGCCGGCGTGCTCCCAGCGCGGGGTGATGTCGACCAGCACCATCGCGCGGAACAGGCCGGGCCAGCGCGACTCGGCGATCAGGCCGAACAGCCCGCCCATCGAGGCACCCACCAGCACCGGCGGTTCGGATTGTTCCCCGGCCACCACGATCAGATCGTCGGCGAACTGGTCACCGGTGTAGGGCACGTCGGCCGCGTTGCGTGACGATTCGCCGTGGCCGCGCGCGTCGTAGGCGAGTCCCGCATAGCCATGGGCCGCCATGGCTTCGCCGGTGCGGTTCCACGCACCGCGCGTCTGCCCGAAACCGTGTGCATAGATCAATGCAGGATGGCCCTGGAGCGCGCGTGGCGATGCAAAGCGACGGATCGCCAGGACGACATCCCCCTGTCCCGGCAGCATGCGATCCGATGCGGCAGCGGTGTCACCGTCGAAGCGGAAAGAGGCAGGGGAGGTGGCTGTGACCATACGGGCTAGTATGGGCTCTCGCATTTAGAGCAGTCAATCGATCCCGCGCAAGCGTTTCAAATGCAACCGATTGATTTGCCTTTATTTATGACGCGCCGCAGCAAACGTACCGCTACACACCCCGGCGTATGGTTAAATGCGGAACATGAGCACACCCAGTCCGGAAAGCCCCTCTTCTCCCCCCGCCCGCACCGCGCGCCTCAGCGCAGATGACTGGGCGCAGGCCGCCCTCGACCTGATCGCGGAGCAGGGTGTCTCGGCGGTCGCGGTGGAGCCTTTGGCGCGGCGTCTTGGCGTGACGAAGGGCAGCTTCTACTGGCACTTTCCTTCACGTGACGCGCTGCTGCAGGCGGCGCTGGAACGTTGGGAGGCCGGCGAGCAGGAGAACATCTTCGGCAGTCTGGAAAAGGTCGCCGATCCGCGCGAGCGCCTGCGGACGCTGTTCCAGCTCGTCGGCCACGAAGTGAAGCCGCACATCATCTACAGCGAGTTGCTGAAGGCGCTGGACCACCCGTCCGTGCAGCCCGTGATCGACCGCATCTCCCAGCGTCGCCTGGATTATCTGGTCGCCATGTTCCGCCAGGCCGGCCTGCAGCGTACCGATGCCACGCATCGCGCGCGCCTGACCTATGCGGCCTACGTGGGCTTCCTGCAGCTGTCGCTGCAGCTGCAGCAGCCGCGCATGACCTCGGAAGAGTTCGAGACCTACCTCGAACACGTCATCTCGACGTTGATTCCGAACTGAGTCTTGGAGGGTGGGCCTTGGCCCACCGCGTCGGTCGCCATGTGGATGGCGGGTCGCGTATCTCCCAGAGTCAGCTGTCCGAGACGGGTTTGCTGATGGTCTGCATGTGCGAAGACAACAGGTCCAGATCGACTTCCACGTCCAGATCATCGAACTCGGCACTCGACGTGACACGTACTGTCGCGTGAACTCTCGGCGAGAAGTCCAAGAAACAATCCGTGCATCGCCGGATCGTCAAGACCTTCATCGTTGATCCCTCCGGGAAGCGTGCGCTGGAGATGACCTCCGGGCCATCGAATCCGGGGGGCTGGACGATCATGTACACGCTCGGAGACGGGCCGTAGTTCTGATCTATGCTGACACGGTAGATGTGCATGTCTGATGTGGTGACGTAATCGATTCCCACATACTTCGAATACTTCGGTTCGCGACTGACATCTTCATAGCTCACCATGTAGCAACCCGCCAGAAAAAGCGTTGCCGCCATGGCGACGCATCGACTCACCACGAATAGTCCTCCCTGTTCGATTCTTCGAAAGTAGCGGTCACGCCGGCCCCATCGCCGTCCGCCGCACACCACCCCGCCATTCCCGCTGCTCGCGCACATACCCGCTGCGCTCCAGCCACTGGAAGATCGAACGCACGGTGACGACCGGGTAGTCGCCCGACAGACGCGTGCCGACGGGGTGGTCGGTGAAGTCGGTATTGGCGGAGAACAGCCCGCCCAGCACGCGCTTGGAATAGGCGACGTGCACCGTGTCCGGCACGAAGCCGTCGCCCCGCGCGAACGCGTACGCGCTGCGGCGGTCGTAAATGCCACGGTCGGCCAGCGCGGCGGCCATCACCTCCACGATCCACGCGGTGGAGTTCTGGTAGTCCTCGCTGCCGGGGCGTGCGATCAGGTTGTAGCGCGGGTGGTGCAGGCTGTGGCGCGGCATCTGTTGCAGGCGCGCGGCGAGCCGGTCCGCCACGTCCGGGGCGAACCAGACGATGCGCAGGTCCTGGTTCACCAGGTCGTCGGCGAAGAAGTTCACCAGTCCCTGCGCGTACAGGCCGGAGCGGTCGCTGCCGCATTCGTTGAGCAGGTGCACCACCGTCCAGCGTCCGTGCGCGTGGTCGCGCACGGCAAAGCCCGCGTGGCTGTAGACCAGGCCCTGCTTCGACAGGTCGGTGCCGACGCGTGCCAGCAGCGCCACCGGCGCATCCACTTCGTCGAGTTGCTCCGCGGCCAGCAGGGCCGTGCGTGCGGCGTCGGCCACCTTGTGCGGCGGCATCTCCAAGTGCCTGCAGGCATCGCCCGCGCGTGCCGTCCCTGGCAGCGCGAGGGCGAAAACGAAACCCAGAGTCGCGAGCGCGCGCATCACGTGATCACCCACCGTAGCGATGGCTGTGGATGTGCGGGCGCGCGGCGTCGTTGGCGATGAAGCACAACCCTTCGCCGGCGGCGCTGAGGATCCATCCCGTCGCCACCACGGTGACGCTGATCGCGGTGCCCACCGCGATGCCCAGCCGCCGGATCGCCTCCACGCTCAGGTAGACCACGAACGACGCGCCCGCCACCACGCCCGCCGCGGCGACGGAGACCGTCACCGCCACGCTGCCGGCGACCACCGCCACGCCGGTGACCACCGCGGACGCGCCATGTCCCAGTGCGTGGATCACCGCCACCGGCACCTCGATGGACGCCTCCAGGCTGGCCTGCGACATCCGGCTGGCGCCATCGGATTGCGGCGCGGCCCGGGTGGGCAGCGTGATGCCGCCGGTGAGCGCGGTAACCAGGGCCAGGGTCAGTGAGCGGGCGATCAGGCGGCGCATGCGGGTTCCTCCAGGGACGCCGGAGGGTGGGCGCAGGCTTCGCAGGGATTCAAGGATCATCGACAAGGTAAGCTCTGGCGGAACGACAGGTATAGGAATCCGCTACCCATGGCCGTCTCGGTGGACCTGATTGATGCACTGAAGCGTTGCCTGCGCGCGCAGGACATGACCTACCGCGACCTGGCCGCGCGCATCCGCATGAGCGAGGCGGCGGTGAAGCGCATGTTCTCCCGCCGCGCGATGAGCCTGCAGCGGCTGGAGCAGGTCTGCGACGTGCTGGACGTGGGCCTGGCCGAGCTCAGCGCCGAAGCCTCGCGCGGGCGCAAGGCGATGGCGCAGTTGAGCGAAGCGCAGGAGCAGGCGCTGGTGGACGATCCGCCGTTGCTGATGGCGCTGTTCCTCACCCTCAACCGCTGGCGCGAGGACGACGTGATGGGGCACTTCGGCTTCACGCCTGCGCAGTGGACTGGCCTGCTGGTGAAGCTGGACCGGCTGGGCATCATCGAACTGATGCCCGGCAACCGTGGCCGCGCGCTGACCGCACGCAATTTCCGCTGGCGTGCCGACGGCCCGATGGAACGCTACTTCCGGCTGACCCTGCTGACCGACTACTTCGCCGATCCGTTCGATGGCGAACAGGACGCGCTGCTGCTGCTCAGCGGCAGCCTGAGCATCGACGGGGTGAAGCAGGTGAGGCAGCGGCTGGAGGAAGTCGCGCGCGAGTTCGATGCGCTGCTGGCCCGCGATGCCACGCTGCCGGCGGAGGACCGCGTCGGCGTCAGCCTGGTGCTGGCGCAGAAGCCCTGGCTGCTGCAGCTGTTCAATCCCTACCGGCGCTCGCGCGAGGCGTAAGCGCTGTGGCGGAGATCGAGCACGGAGTGCCATCGATGGGGCCCGGAATCCCATCGATGGCCTTCAGAGCTCCATCGATCGCCCCTCGAGCTGCATCGATGACCCGTTGAGCTCCATCGACATGGCTCTCGGAGCTCCGTCGATGGGTCTACGAGCCCCATCGCTGGTTGTCCGAGCCTGATCGATGAGGCTCGGTGCCCGGTCGATGGCTCTGCGAGTGCCATCGATGGCCTTCTGAAAGCCATCGATGGGAGTGCATGGCCCCATCGACAACATTGCGGGCGCGACCGATGGCTCCCGGAGCCTCATCGATCGGCTTCCGAGCCCCATCAACGGCCTTCCAATCTCCATCCCCGGCCCTCGGAGCCGCATCGACCGGGCTCCAAGCCTCGCACTCCGCGATTTCTCGCACGGCCGTGAGACGCAACCTCGTGCCTGCGACAGGGTGCGCCCCGCATCCACCCTCGGGCTGACCGCCTGCCGACCCTGGACGCGTTCTCCTCGTCACGGGGACAGGACATTGGTATCATTTTGGTCTCACTTTTCGAGGGCGTGGCATGAACGCAGCGGTCGATGTTTTCAAACGCAACGATTTTCCGGGCAGTTCGCTTGCCGCGTTGAATGCCTGGGTTGCCGAGGTTGCCGCGCTCACCCAACCCGACCACATCCACTGGTGCGACGGCAGCGATGCCGAGAATGCGCTGCTGACCAAGCAGATGCTGGCCGACGGCACCCTGCTGCCGCTGAACCCCGAAACCCATCCGCACAGCTGGCTGCACCGCTCCAGCCCGAGCGACGTGGCACGCGTGGAGCACCTGACCTTCGTCTGCACGCCGCAGCAGGAAGACGCCGGCCCCAACAATCACTGGATGGCCCCGGCCGAGGCGCACGCGAAGATGGATGCGCTGTTCGCCGGCTGCATGCGTGGGCGCACGCTGTACGTGATCCCCTACTGCATGGGCCCGATCGATTCGCCGCTGTCGCGCTGCGGCGTGGAGATCACCGATTCGCCGTACGTGGTGGCCAACATGCGCATCATGACCCGCATGGGCGCGGCCGCGCTGGCGCGCATCGAGCGCGAAGGCACGTTCGTGAAGGGCCTGCATTCCACCGGCGAGCTGGACCCGGACCGCCGCTTCATCATGCATTTCCCCGACGAGCTGACCATCAAGAGCTTCGGCTCCGGTTACGGCGGCAACGCGCTGCTGGGCAAGAAGTGCCACGCGCTGCGCATCGCCTCTCACCAGGCGCGCAGTGAAGGTTGGCTGGCCGAGCACATGCTGATCGTCGGCATCGAGAATCCGCAGGGTGAGACGCATTACATCGCCGCCGCATTCCCGTCCGCGTGCGGCAAGACCAACCTGGCCATGCTGATTCCGCCGGAGGGCTATCGCCAGGCTGGCTGGAAGGTGTGGACGGTCGGCGACGACATCTGCTGGATGCGCCCCGGCGCCGACGGCCGCCTGTACGCGATCAATCCGGAAGCCGGCTTCTTCGGCGTGGCGCCGGGCACCTCGGACAGTTCCAACCCGAATGCGCTGGCCACCATCAGCCACCACACCATCTTCACCAACGTCGCCGTCACCGACGAGCAGGAGCCGTGGTGGGAAGGGCTGGACACGCGCACGCCGGCATTGGACTGGCAGGGGCGCAAGTACGACCCGGCCAACGGTCCGGCCGCGCACCCCAACTCGCGTTTCACCGTCTCCGCGCGCCAGTGCCCGAGCTATTCGGCCAAGGCGGAGGATCCGCAGGGCGTGCCGATCAGCGCCATCGTCTTCGGCGGACGCCGCGCCTCGCTGGTGCCGCTGGTGTTCGAAGCGCGCGACTGGACGCACGGCGTGCTGGTCGGCGCAGCGATGGGTTCTGAGACCACCGCCGCCGCGACCGGCGCGGTGGGCGTGATGCGCCGCGACCCGATGGCGATGAAGCCGTTCTGCGGCTACAACTTCGCCGACTACTTCGCGCACTGGCTGTCGTTCGACCAGGCCGGCGCGAAGCTTCCGAAGATCTTCCACGTCAACTGGTTCCGCAAGGGCGGCGCCGGCAAATTCCTGTGGCCCGGTTTCGGCGAAAACCTGCGCGTGCTGGAGTGGATGATCCAGCGTGTCGAGGGCAAGGCGGACGCGGTGGAAACGCCGATCGGCCACCTGCCGCGCGCCGAGGACCTGAATCTGGACGGTGTGGCACTGAGCGATGAAGCGCACGAGCTGCTGTTCGGTTTCGACCGCGCCGGCTGGCAGGCCGAGTTCACCAGCATCGGCGAGTACCTGCAGGAATTCGGCGACCGCACCCCGCAGGCGCTGAAGGACGAGCAGCAGCGCATCGCGGCCCGCCTGGCGCACTGATTCCCCGCCTCGCGCATCCTGTTTCCTGCGCACGCCCCGTGTGCGTCCACCCCGGACGCCGCGGGGCTTTTTCTTGCGTCGAATTGCCTTCTCCCCGCTTGCGGGGAGAAGGTGCCCGGAGGGCGGATGAGGGGCTGACGGCGCCGGTAGCGTGGGTATCGTTCACGGCTATCGAGTGTTCCGGATGCGGACATCCTTCAGCACGCATGCCCCCGGACTCCGCTCGCCCCTCACTCGCCTTCGTCACCCTCGCCCCGTTCCACGGGGAGAGGGAATCTGCGCACGGGGAGAGGGCCATGAGTTCCCGGCTGAACAATCGCCGGTGAAAAATGCCGCCCAGCTCTAAACCCCTGCGTTCCTGGCTGCATCCCAGTCAGTATGCTGAATGCCGTGATCGAACCTTTCGCTGACAGCCTCGCCCCGGAGGCCACTGCCGCCCAGGACACCGCACTGGCCCGTTCTGCTGCGGGTGGCGACATGCGGGCGTTCGAGGCGCTTTACCGCCGCCATGCGGGTCGGGTGCATGGCGTCATCCAGCGGCTGGTGGGCGGGCAGGGCGTGCGGGCGGAAGACCTGACGCAGGAAGCGTTCGTGCGGGCGTGGCAGGCATTGCCGGCGTTCCGCTTCGAGAGTGCTTTCTCCACCTGGCTGCATCGCCTGGCGGTGACCACCGCGCTGATGGAACTGCGCAGCCGCCGCAGCGGTCCCCGCTTCGATGATGACGAGGACGCGCTGGACGACCTGGGCATGGCGGACAGCGCGGGCCATGGCACGGCGTTGTCGCTGGACCTGGAGCGCGCCGTCGCCACCTTGCCGCCACGGGCGCGCGCCGTGCTGGTGCTGTACGACGTGGAAGGCTGGAAGCACGAGGAGATCGCCAACGAGCTGGGCATGGCGGTCGGAAGTTCAAAAGCACAGTTGCACCGGGCGCGGCACCTGCTGCGCGAGCGTTTAGGAGGACACGCATGACCCCCCACGATCCAACCCCGCTTTCAGACGACGCGCTGCGCTGGCAGCTGCGCGCACTGCGGCAGGACACGCCGCCCTCGCGCGATCTGTGGCCGGACCTGGCCGCGCGCCTGGCCGCCACGCCGCAGCAGGCCGTGGTACCGCCACGCCGCCGCATGGCGCCCTTTGCCCTGGCCGCGTCGGTGCTGCTGGCGGTCACGGTGACCTGGCAACTGCAGAAAGCGCCGGAAGGCGACGCGCTGATCCAGCGCGAAGCCGCCGCGCTGACCCGTGATTACACCGGTGCGCTGGCGCAACTGGACACGCAGGTGCAGACCGTACCCGAGATCGCCCCCGCGCTGCATGCGCTGGACGAGAGCGCCGCGCAGATCCGCCACGCCATCGCCACCGAACCCAATGCGCACTTCCTGTTGAACCAGTTGCGCCGCACCTACGCACGACGCCTCGCGCTGACCCAGCGCGCGGCCATGACCTGAGGAGTTACCCATGCGTACCACCATCGCTTTCTCGCTGCTGCTGGGCAGCGCACTGTTGGCGCCCGCGGCGCTGGCGCAGACCGCCATCAATGAAACCCGGCCGCTGGACGCCCGTGGCCGGGTGGACATCAGCAACCTCAAGGGCCGCATCGAAGTGCGCGGCTGGGAGCGCGACGAGGTGAAGATCACCGGCACCCTGGGCAAGGGCGTGGAGCGCCTGGAGGTGGACGGCGGCGGCCCGCACCTGAGCGTGGAAGTCCGCTACCCGAAGAGCAGCGGCTGGGGTGGCAACCAGACCGGACCGACCGACCTGGTGCTGATGGTGCCGTTGCGCGCCGACCTGGACATCGAGTCGGTCGCGGCCGACGTGCACGTGACCGGCGTTGCCTCGGGCGAACTTTCCATCAGCAGTGTCAGTGGCAGCGTGGCCGCCGCCGCCGCACCGCAGAAAGCGGACATCGAAACCGTCAGCGGCAGCGCCCACCTGACCCTCAACAGCGCGGACGTGGACGTGCAGACCGTCAGCGGCAACATCGTGCTGCGGGGACGGCTGAATGGCGACATCAGCACCGAGACGGTGTCCGGCCGCATCGAAGTCGCCGTTACCGGTGAAGAGATCCGCGATCTCAGCGCGAGCACCGTCAGCGGCACGGCGCATGTCAGTACGGCGCTGGCGCCCGGTGGCGAGATCAGCATGGAATCGGTCAGCGGCGACCTGCTGCTGCGCCTGCCGAAGGATGTGTCCGCGCAGGTCAGTGGCGAGAGCTTCAGCGGCAGCCTCAAGGCCACGGGCGTGGACATCGAGAAGCGCCGCGGCCCGGGTGCCAGTTTCTCCACCCGCTACGGCAGCGGCAGTGCCCGCGTCACGGTGGAGACGTTCTCGGGCAGCGCGGAAGTGCGCGTGGAGTAAGTCGGCCGCACGGGCGGGCGCCGCATCTCCCGTATCATCGGGACGGGTTTCCGGTGATACAGAGGCAGGCATGACGAGTGCGGCATTCCACGTCCAGCAGGCGCGACGCCACCTGGCAACCGGCAATGCCGCACACGCGCTGTCCGCGGCCGGGCAGGGGCTGGAAGTACATCCGCATGACCCGGACCTGCAATGGGTGGCCGCGCTCAGCCTGGTGGCACTGCAGCAACCTGCCGCCGCAGCCCGCCAACTTGAAGCGCTGGTGCACGCCCAACCCGACCATGGCGATGCCTGGCTGAAGCTGGGAGCCTGCCTGAAACGGCTGGACGATCCGGTGGCCGCCGCTGCAGCGCTGCGGCGGGGCCTGGCGCTCATGCCGGAGGCGGCGCCGGCGCGGCTGCAGCTGGCCGAATGCCTGCAGCCGGGAGACCCGGATGCGGCGCTGGTGGAGTACTTCCGGGCCGTGACCACGGCGCAGGCGCAGGGGCGATGGCTCAATGATGCGACCACCGCGCCCGAGCTGCGGGAGCGGGTGAAGACCGCCATGCGGCTGATCGATGAAGGCCGGCACCGCCTGTTCTTCTCGGCCATCGCGCCACTGGAGCAACAGCACGGCGCACAGGCGCTGTCGCGGGTCACGCGCGCGCTGGAAGCCTATCTGGGCATCGCGCCGGGCGGCAGCCCGGACCCGCGCCAACGCCCCACGTTCCTGTACATCCCCGACCTGCAGCCCGAGCCCTATTTCGAGCGTGCATTGTTCCCGTGGTACGAAGCGCTGGAGCAGGCAACGGATGCGATCCGTGCCGAACTGCAGCAGGTGCTGCAGGTGCGCGACGGATTGCAGCCCTTCCTCGACTTCAGTGGCCCTGCGCGCAAGGACGATTTCCTGGCGAGCCGGCAGGACATCGACGCGGCCGCGTGGGATGCGTACTTCTTCCACCGCCACGGGCAGGCCTATCCCGAACACCTGGCTGCGTGTCCGGCCACCGCCCGGGCGCTGGCGCAGGTGCCGCTGACGCGCATCGACGCGCACGCGCCGGAGGTGCTGTTCTCGCTGTTGTCACCGGGCACCCTGATCAAGCCGCACCATGGAGTGACCAACAGCCGCGTGGTCACCCACCTGCCGCTGATCGTGCCCGCGGACTGCGCGCTGGAAGTGGGCGGGGTGCAGCACGACTGGCAGGAAGGACGCTGCGTGACCTTCGACGACTCCTACCTGCACCAGGCCTGGAACCACAGCAGCCAGTTGCGCGTGGTGATGATCCTGGATACGTGGCATCCGCGCCTCAGACCCGAGGAAACCCAGGCGCTGAAACAGCTGGTGGAGGCCATCGGCGGATTCAACAGGCAGGCGGGCCTGGACTGATCGCTGCCTTACTCGTGCGTGTGCTCGGGGCTGCCGGGCTTGTCGAACAGCAGGTAAGTCGAAAGGATGTACTTGTCGTTCGAAACCGGTGCGTTGCCCACGTGCTGGAACATCCAGTACGGCGGGAACATCAGCAGCCGCCCCGCGCGTGGCTGCACGTCGACCTCCAGGTCCATGAAGCGGGTGCTGCCGCCTTCCTGTACGTCGTTGAGGTACCACAGGAACACCATGTAGCGCCCCGCGACCTCGTCGACGGAATCGAAATGCGGCTGGAAGCCGTCGCCAGCATTGGCGCGGTACTTCTTCATCGTCAGCCGGTCGATGCGCGGGCGCAACGGTACGGGCAGGGTCAGCGACAGGTCTGCGTTGTAGCGTGCCAGGGCTTCCTCGATGCGGGTCATGAAGAACCCGACGAAGGCGGGATCGGCCAGGCGGGTGAGATTCAACTCGGTCCAGCGGCTGTCGTCCAGCGCCGGCCGGTAGCCACGCCCGTTGGGCGCCTGGAATTGCGTGGAAGACTCGAAGCCGTCGATCAGCTGCTGGCAGAACGCTGCCGGCAGTGCGTCGTCGTAGATGCGGATGTAGTCGGCCAGCGCTTTCATGGGGTCATCGTACGGTGAGGTCGTAGCCCCAGTGGTCGGCCACGGGTTGCAGGATGGGCAGCGCGGGGACCAGCCAGCGCGAATAGGGTTGCCAGCGGCCGACGGCGCGCGCATTGACCGGCTCCACCACCTGCGAATAGCTGGGCGTGCTGATGTAACCCTTGCGCGCGGCGTGCTGGCTGAACTGCGCGAGGAAGTCGCGGTCCTGGATGCCCAGGAAGCTGCCGATGCGTTCCACCTGTGCGGGGAAATCGCCGACGGTGTCCTCGTAGCGCAGCACCAGCGTGTCGGGCGCCAGCAATGCCTGGTGATGGATCCAGAACTTCATCGCATTGACGTAGCTTTTCGCCAGCCGCTCCAGGCTGGAGCACAGGACCATGAAGGCGGGTGAGCGGAAATTCTGCATGTAGCAGCTGAGCAGCACGTCGCAGGGGTGGCGCAGTGCCAGGATGATCTTTGCGTTGGGGAACAGGCGCAGGATCATCGGCAGGCGCAGCATGTTGAGCGGGTTCTTGTCGACCAGCTGCTGCCCGGGCTGCAGGGTGATGACCTTGGCGACTTCGGACCAGTACACGGCGCGCAGCTCGTCGGTGGCCGCGCCATCGAGCATGTCCAGGCCATGCGGATACTCGACGCCACGCGCTTCCATCCGCTCGATGCAGCGCTGCAGCGTGGCGCGTTCGTCCATCGAGGCGTAATGCGGGTGGGCGTCCAGCATCTGTTCCAGCATGGTGGTGCCGGAGCGCGGAAAGCCGACGATGAAGACGGGGGAGTCAGCCGCTGACGGCGCGCGCGGGTCGTGGCGGAACGCGCCTTCGTCCGCAGTCAGCCATTTGCTGGACACCTTCAGCGGCTCAGCACCGGAATGCGCGATCTCCGGCACGACGTCAGCCGCAAGCCGGAACTGGATGGCGTGGACCTTCTCGAGGCAGGACATCGCATCGGCTGGTCGCCCCTGTTTGTCCGCGATGCTGGCGAGCGTGAACAAGGCCGTGGTCTCGGCCTGCACGTGCGGCGTGCGGTCCAGGATTGCATTCGATGCAGCCAGTGCCTGCGCGTAGTTCTTGTCGCGCATGGCGATGGCCGCCTGCAGTTGCAGCAGGTCGATGCGTTCATGCAGGTTCAGCGATTCAACACGATGTTCGAGCTGCGAGACCAATTCCCTGGCGCGAGCGATGCGGTTGGTGCGTTCGAGCAACTGGGCGAGCCGCACGATCGTGCCGACGCTGTCGGAGTCGGCGGACAACAGCAGCCGTTCGGCATCGTCGGTCCGTCCGACCTGCATAAGGACCGTGGCAAGTTCGTGTTTGAGATCCGGCGGTAAGGCTAGCCATTCGCTTTCGCATGGGATCAACGCCGCTGCACGCTGCGCATCGCCGCATTCGAAGCAGGCAAGTGCGGCGTTGATGCGGGCTTCCGCCGACTCGGGCGCCAAGTCCACCGCGTCGAGGAAACGATGCCTTGCCTCCCCCAGTCGCCCCATCTCCAACAGCAACAGGCCGTGATCGATGAGCAAGGACACGCGGCCCGGGTCGATCGCCACTGCACGCCGGTACGCGTGATCCGCCTTCTGGTAGTCACCCGCCATGCGTGCGGCAGCGCCGAGGTTGGCCCAATGCGCGAGCACCCCCGGATGCCTGGCCGCCATGCGTTCGTATGCCGCAACCGCGCCGGAGAACTCCCCCTGTGCCTGCAGGACCATGCCCATGAGCGTCCACAGCGACGGATCCTCCGGCTGCTCCTCCAGGGCGGACCGGCACAGCGTCAGCGCGGCCGCGTAGCGTCCGGACTCGTAGGCGTCAACGATGCTGGCGATGGAGCTGCGATTCATCCCGGAAGTATCGCAAACCGGTAAAGAAAAAGCCGCGCGGGGACACCGCGCGGCTCAAGTACACGAAAGTGCAATCTAGACTCAGAAGTTCATCGTATAGCGGGCCCACAGGTAGCGGCCGACCGTATCGAACGTGTTGACGTCGGTGTTCGCATTGAGCACGTTGTTCTGGTACATCATCTGCGGCTGCTTGTCGAACACGTTGTCGAGGCCGACCTCGACCTTGGAGTTCCACCACGGCAGGTTGTAGCTGGCGCTGATGGCGTGGGTCAGGTAGTCGTCGAAGTCCACCGAGTAGCAGTACTCGGGGCTGTCGGCGCTGCAACCGCCGTCCGCACTGGCGATCTCGAAGCCGCTGACGTAACGCGTGCGCCAGGAAACGCCGAAGTCACCCTTCTGCCAGTTGACGAAGGTACGGGCGCGGACGCGCGAGTAGTTGCCGTACGACTTGTTGTACGTACCGGCGAGGCTCACGACCGTATCGGTGTCATCCAGCGGGTTCACGTCATTGTCGTACTGCGCGATGTACGTCGCGTCCATGCCGAGCACCCAGCTGCCCCACGCGGTGTCGGGCAGGCGGTAGCGCAGCGCCAGGTCCCAGCCCTTCGTGTCCAGGCGGCCAAGGTTCACGATCGGCTCGCGGATGAAGTCGACCTGGCCATTGGAACGGCGATTGATGAAGTCGCAGAACGGGTGGCTGTCGTTGCTGAAGCAGGTGTTCACCACAGTCTGCGCGTCAGCGCGGGTGATGGTCTCGTTGAGGTAGAGGCGCCAGTAGTCCAGGCTGACCGAGAAGCCCGGCAGGAACTCCGGATCGTAGACCGCGCCCCAGGAGAACGACTTGCCTTCTTCCGGCTGCAGGTCGAAGCCGGCGGCCACGGAGCCGGACCACACGCCGTTGGTCTGGGACGTCGGGGCAGCACCGATACCGGTGGTGGGGATGTTGGTCGCACCGGCACCCGCACCACACGCGTTCTCGTGGTTGCGCGGTGCGCCGGTGGCGCCGTAGCCCTGGCAGGGGTCGTCCAGCTGCGGAGAGTCGCCCTGCGGACCGGCGTACAGATCCTGGATGCGCGGCGCACGGAAGACTTCGGCCACCGTGCCGCGGAACAGCAGGTTCTCGATCGGACGCCATTCCACCTGCAGCTTGCTGTTGGTGGTGTCGCCGAAGGTGCTGTAGTCGGAGTAGCGGCTGCCGATGCTGACCGACAGCAGGTGCGCGAACGGCATCTCCGAAAGGATCGGGACGTACAGTTCGCCGTACACCTCGGAAACATCGAACTTGCCGGACAGCGCCGAGCTACAGGCTTCCTGCGAGATGAAGCAGCGGCCTTCCTCGTTGGCGATGGCGATGTAGTCGACTTCGCTGCGCTGGTACTCCTCGCGCCACGAAGCACCGAAGGCCAGCTGCACGGCGCCGGCCGGCAGGTTGAACAACTCGCCACTCGCGTTGGCTTCGAAGCTGCGGTTCTGGCGCATGGTCGAGTAGTACGGACGTGCTTCGTACTGGCTCAGCGTCGCGATGGTCTGCGGGTCATCGATGTTGAAGATGTTCAGCGGCGTGCAGCCGGCGATGATGGCACCCGGGGCGCCGCACTTGACCACGCCGTCGGTGTCCAGGAACGACGGACCCAGTGCATCGGCCAGGCCCGCGTAGTACACGTAGCCGTAGCTCGTGTTCTCGCTCAGGTAGTGGCCATAGTTGAACGCAGCGTCCCACTTCCAGGTTTCGCCGACGAAGCCTTCCAGGCCTGCGACGACCTGCGAGGTGGTGGTGTCGTAATAGGAGCGACGCTGGCCCAGCGAAGTGAAGCGCGTCAGGAACAGGTTGTCATCGGTGGCGCTGACCGGCCCGAAGTTCACACCGAACGGGTTGTAGTAGTTGTCGGCGGAGATGACGACGCCGTCGGACGAGGTGTCGAACGGCAGCGCGGCGATCGCGAAGTTCGACGAAGTCTTGTTGTGGTAGACCTCGGCAAATGCGTTCAGGTTGTCCGTGATCTGGTAGTTCGCCAGGAAGAACGCATTGGTGCGCTCCTGCGGCGTCATGATCAGGTTGGTGGCCTGGTAGTTGTACGAGTCGGTCGAACCCGTGTAGCAGCGATAATCGTCGGTGGTGTCGCCGGCAGCACCGGGGATGCGGGTGACGTTGTCGCAGCCGTACTGTGCGATCAGCGGGCTGCCTTCCGGGAAGAAGATGCGACCACGCGGAGCGCGGCTCGAACCAGCGACAGAGACCGCACCGCTGTACAGGTAGGTCGCGTCCTTCGAGAAATCACGGTCAGCCGAAGAGATGCCATCGAACTTGTTGTAGTTCAGGCCGGCAATGATGTTGCCCTTCTCGCCCACCTGGCCGAAGGTCACCGAACCGCCGCTGCGCTGGCCGTCCTGGTGGCTGGGGGTCATGCCGAAGTCGACCGATGCGGTCAGGCCTTCGAAATCGCGGCGCAGGATGAAGTTGACCACGCCTGCGACGGCATCGGAGCCGTACACGGCCGAGGCACCGCTCATCAGCACTTCGATGCGCTCGACGGCCGAGGACGGAATGGAGTTGAGGTCGTTGTTGACGATGCGGCGGCCGTTGACCAGCAGCAGGGTGCGCTCGGAACCCAGGCCGCGCAGTTCCACGGTGGACGAGCCGTCGCCACCGCCATTGTTGACCTGCGGGTTGGTGGCGGCGCCGGAAACGGCGGGCAGTTCCTGGATCAGATCGCCCAGCGTCAGCTTGCCGGTCTGTTCGATGGCGGCGCGGTCGATGATCACGACCGGGCTGGCGGTCTCGGTTTCAACGCGGGCAACGCGCGAACCGGTGACCTGGATGGCGTCCAGGGTCTTGGCGCCTTCGGTGGTGGATTCCTGTGCGAACGCGAGGCCGGTGCCGGCAGCGCTGGTCGCACCCACTGCGAGGACGAAGCCGATGGCTTCGCGCAGCTTGGTGGTCTTGAAGTTCATTCTCTCTCCAGATGAGGTCTGTTACGCCCTAGGGATACCCGGCTGGCAAGCCAAATACGGCTACCAAAATGCTGGGGTGACCCGATCATAGACGCGCGGCCGGGAGAATTAAAGAGTCGTTAAGGCGCTTTGGCAGGCCCGGGCGGGAGAAATTTCCATTTCCCTCTATTCATGCGCGTGATGAACGGGTGAAAGCCCCAGATTCGGCGGGGATCAGGTGGGGATGACGTCGAACGCCAGGCTGATGCGCGCGGTGGGGCCGCTGTAGGGGACGGTGTGGTGGAAGAAGTACGAAGGGAAAAGCAGCACTTCACCTGTGCGGGGAACGTGCTGGAGGCTGCGGGGAGGCGCGCTCCGGGCAAACTCGGGCTGCGGATGCCCGAACACGATGGCACCACTGTCCGTCGCCGTGGGCTGGCCCGCATCCAGATAGAAGACGCCACTCATCCAGCCGGCCGGATGGATATGGGGCGTCTGGTGGCCTCCTTCGTGCAGAACGGTGGCCCACATCTGCAAGCGCCAGCGCCGGGGCATGGCAAGCCGCCAGGGATGCGTTGCCAGCCCGGGATTGGCGGCCAGTGCCGCCATCTGGCGGGTAACCCCTTCGGACACCGCCTCGCCAAGCGCATGGAAGGGGGACCCTTCCGTCAGGTCGAGCATGATGCTCTGCTGGCCGCGCACCGTTGAACGGCCGGCCGGCTCCCAGTTGAGCTCGGGATGGGATTCGACGGCCACGCGCAATCCGTCCCGTGCGGTCTTGGGAAGGGTGTCGAGTGTCGTCACGCCGAGCAATGCGGCGAAGTCCATCAGCGCATCCACCTCGTCGTGGCGGCCAAGCTCGTTGGCTGCGATGTACAGGCCTGCCAGGGCGGTCTGGTCTCCCGGTGCCAGCGCGAGTGCGCGCTCGAATCGCCGGTAGGCCGCGTCGGGCTGATGTCCCCGCAGAAGACACAGGGCGTGGTTGGTCAGGAACTCGGGATTGGACGACGTTGCGGGTTCGAGCCGCGAATAGAGCTGCAGCGCAGACGGAACATCTCCCGCGCCATCGTAGGCGCTGGCCAGCGCGTGCAGGATCGCTGGTTGTCCGGGCGAACGCAGTTCCGCGGCGCGCAGTGCGTGGATGGCGTCGGCCGCATCGCCCTTCCGCAGCAGCAGGATGCCCATGTTGACCCAGGCATCCACCATGTCGGGTTGTAGCTGCGTGGCGTGCCGGAAATCGTCCAGGGCCTCGCCGAGCCGGTGCAGGCCGAGGTGGGCCAGCGCACGCTGGAAGTAGGCCGGTGCGAAGCTGGGCGACACCGAAATGAAGTGGTCGAAATCCGCGCAGGCCTGTGCCGGCTCGCTCAATCCCATCAGGACCAGGCCGCGCTGGAAGTACCAGTCATCGAGTCCCGGTGCCTGCGCGATGGCGCGATCCAGCACCTCCCGCGCGGCGGCAAGGTTGCCCGCCTGGTAGTGCACGCCGGCCAGTTCGCTGGCGACGGGAGCCCCCGCTTCCAGGCACAGGCGGTAAAGCCGGATCGCTTCACCGATCTGGCCCTGTTGCAACGCCGCGCGCGCCCGGGAAATCAGTTCTTCGATGGAGGAATGTTCGTTCGTCATCTCGTGGATACCGGTTGGACCCTGCCGAACGGAGGGAATGGTCCGTCAGGCAAGGATGCCTTTCTCCCGGAGCATCCGCTCGCAGGTCGCTTCTATTCCCGCTGCCGAGCGTCTTGCATCGAACAGGACGCCTTCCCGCACGGCCGTCGCGACGCGATGGCGCAGCGCTTCCAGTTCGTCGGGATGGTTCGCGAGCCAGGCGGCCCGCTCCACATATTCGGTGGTATCCGCCACCACGAGTTCTTCCAGCCCGAGGGCCCGGTTGACACTGACACCCAGGCGTGAGGGTGGGGTCTGCCCCGCGCGGCAGAGTACCGGCAGTCCGCTGGCGACCGCATCGAGTGTGGTGGCGCCACCTTGATAGCGGAAGGCGTCGAGCATCAGGTCGCAGCTCGCCGCCCGGTCGGCCTGATCTTCCGGTGCAAGGGCGTCGACCACCATGAGCCTGGAAGGGTCGCCGCCGATGGCGCTCCAATGCCTGAGAAAGCCCGGCCGGGCTACAGGAGGCAGATACACCATCAGCGTGGCCTGCGGCGCCAGCCTCATGATCTCGAGCCATGCCGCCACCAGCGCTGCGTCCAGCTTGTAGCTGTTGTTGAAGCTGGCAAGGACCGCGCTTCCCTCCGCCGGCAGGCCGAAACGTTCGCGCTGTCTGCGACCGCCAACCCGCGGGGGAGGAGGGAAGACGCTTACCGGAAGGCGGACGACACGGTCGTCGAAGGGCCAGGCGTGCGTTGACGGTTGTACGTGTTCATCGAGCAGGATGGCGTCCAGCCAGCGCGCCTGCTGGGCATGAAGGAAGCCAAGCCAGCCGAGTTGCAGGGCTGCGGGACGGGACGCCAGGATTTCCAGGCGTGCGCCCGTGGTAGGTCCGTTCAGATCGATCAGGACGTGGATGCCGTCCTGCCGGATACGCTCGACGACGCCAGCGACGCCCATATCCCCGCACTCCACGTACACATCGCTGCTCTCGCGGATCCGCGACGCCACCGCATCATCGTGCCGGCGGAGGGAATAGACGAAGACCTCGAATCGTTCCCGCGCATGGAGGCGGAACACATCGTCCACCAGTTGCCCCACGGCGTGCATGCCCAGGTCCGCGGAGAGATAGCCGATCCGGATCCTGCCGCCGGCGGGAATGGGTTCCGGGGCTGCAGGCGCGAGTCGGACAAGGGCAGCCGTGCGCGCGGAAACAGCCTCCATGTAGTGGTTCAGGGCGGACTGGACCAACGCGCTCTCCAACGGGAGATACGTGAGCGGGAACGCCTCGAGAACGGGCTCGCGTGGAATGCCATCGGCGACCAGGCGCCGGAACCGCTCAAGCGTTTCATGTTCGCTCGAGAACTCGCAGAGTCGTGCTTCGGTCTGCGCCAGGCGAAGAAGGATGTCCGGACGATCGGGATAGATGCGGCACGCCTGCTGGTAGCCACTGCGTGCGAGTTCCAGGTTCCCCGACTGCTCGGCGCACATCGCGA
The DNA here is from genome assembly GCF_014852005.1 of Pseudoxanthomonas sp. PXM03. Lineage (GTDB taxonomy): Bacteria > Pseudomonadota > Gammaproteobacteria > Xanthomonadales > Xanthomonadaceae > Pseudoxanthomonas_A. Next base: position 832,503 of record NZ_JACVAU010000001.1, read on the forward strand.
TGTTGTAGATCTCTCCCGGCTGCTCGGCCGAGGCTCTCGTGTAGGCGTGGATGGCCTCTTCCCAGCGTTGCTGCTGATGAAGGCTCTCCCCAAGGTAATGCCAGGCTTCGCCAAATCCTGGCGCTAGCGAAAGGGCGCGCCGCAGCGAGATCTCCGCGCGCGGATACTCGCCCGCCCGGACGTCGATGCTTCCCTTCAGCATCCAGGCCATCGCGTCATGCGGCAAACGCCGGGTGGCTTCGTCCGCCGCCTGCATCGCGTCTTCGACGGTGCCGCCCTCGCGCAGGCACGCGGCCAGCGCGAGCAGCACCTGGGGGTCGTCGGGCGCGAGGCGCCTGACCTCCGTCAGTATCTTCGCCGCATCCTGGGCTCGCGCTGTCTGCATGAGCAGGAGCGCGTAGTCGAACAGGAGTGCGGCATTCGCAGGATCCGCCGCGAGGGCGCGTTCGTAATGGATGCCTGCGGTGACGGTATCCCCGGCCGCATGCGAACGGCGCGCTTGCTCGGCGTCCGTCATGGCGAGACGACGAGGGTCCAGCCCATGCGGCTGCCAGCGGCCTGGTCGAGGGGGCGCAGGATGGATGATGCGTAACCTGCCTCAATGCACTGTTGATGCAGGCCCTCGAGTTCCCGCAGGTCCATGATGGCGCTGGCCAGGTGTTGCAGTCGCGTACGTTCGTTTTCCAGGTCATCGCGTGCATTCGCAAGATATTGCAGCGCGTGCCATGGCGAACCTTGCGCCTGTTCCAGCGTGGCGTGCAGGTAGTGGAATGCCTTGCGCAGGATCGCTGCCTCGGGAAGCGCCGAGGCGGCGGCGACAAGCCGGGTGGACGCCGACTGGAAGGCCTGCTGGATCTGCGCGGTGCCTTGGCTCGAAGCCGGCGACACAGCCAGGCTCGAAACCCACTGGTGCGCCAGGTCGAGGATCCGGGTTTCGTCGAACAAGAGGGCGCACGCTTCATGTTGCTGGCGCAGCGTCATGGAAATCAGCGAATCCGAGCTGTGCAGCAGGAACGCCGCCGTGCCCGCGTGCCCGATGATCCGGAAAATCTCCTGCAGCGCAGGTTCCCGCGTGCGTGAATATTCAAAGGCGTATTGGGACGTGACGAGCGCGACACTGCCCGCTTCGAAAGGCAGGTCCTCCATACGCGTGCGGGCATGGAAGGTGATCCCGTCGAATGACGTCGCGCCGGATGCCCAGCGCGGAGGGTCGATATCCGCCGCATCCACACCATGGATATCGAAGTCGATGCCACGCTGCGCGGCATGCCGCTTGGCGAGCAGGGCCAATGCGCCGTTGCCGGTGCCGACGTCCACCACCCGCTGCCGTGCTTGGAGACCGTTGAAGCGGGCATTCCAGAATGCCGCGATCTCGCCGTCGTAGTTCCCTTCGATGGCGGTGGAACAGGAGTGCAGCACGCCGGCGCGCCAGAGCCTGCTCCAGGCATCGCTTTCGAGGGGCGCGGGTCCAGTCGGCATGGTGTGTTCGTGGCTCACGGCGCAGGCACGTTCTTCCAGCGGCACCAGGAATTCAGTGCAACGACGATCCGGGGGCGCTCACCGGTGTAGGGAAACACTTCGTGCAGCAGGTAGGAAGGGAAGGCGATCATCTGGCCGGGCTTGTGGTTCAACTGCCACGGGCCAATACGATAGGGGGTCTGCATGCGTTCGATGGATGGGTCGCGGTACATGTCGCAACCGGTCCGGGGATCGTGGAATCGCACGGCACCGCTTTCCGGTGCACTCGCATCGCCAGGATCGACGCAGTAGATGGCGGACCAACTCGCGTTGGGATGGTTGTGCAGGCTCTGGAACCCGCCCTTCCTCGTGACATGGAACCAGGAATGCATGTCCAGGTGGATGTTGGCCATGTCTTCGTCGGACAGCTGGTTGATGCCCTGGATGAAGGTCTGCAACGACGCGCGCAGGAAACCGAAAAGTTCCTGGATCGGTCTCTCCGGGCGCTGGTGCAGGAAAAAGTGGCTCTCGAAGATGCCGTACTGGGTGTCCCGGCGTATGGGGTCTCGATGCTTGTCGCCCTGGCTTTCCAGGCGAAGGAACAACGACGCCAGTTCAGCATTGAGCCGTGAAGCGTCGGCGATCTGGCATTGCAGCATCGGCACCGCGTAAAGCGGGAAGACCTGCGCCTGAATCTCGTTGCTTGCCATGCGGGCGTCCCATCGTGCGGTCCGCGAATGATGCCACGCCACCATCATGTCGGAAGGCATGGCCCTGAAAGCACGATGCCCCCGTTAGGGGGCATCGCGTGGACCCGATGGATTGGGTCCGGTTCACAGCCTCTGATCAGATCAGAAGTTCTGCTCGTACTTCATGTACATCATGCGGCCGTACATGTTGTACAGGGTGTTGCTGTAGAACGGGAAGCCGAACAGCGCGTTGTTGATGGGCGCGTCCTTGTTGGTGACGTTACGCGCGCCGACCGAGATCTTCGCCTTCCACGGCAGGCTCACGCCGGCCTGCACATCGAACGTGGTCCACGACGGCAGCGTGGTTGCTGCGGTGCCGTTGGAGCTCGATCCGATGTAGTTGGTGATCACGCCGAAGTTGTAGATGCCGCCGGTCCAGTTGAGGGCCAGTTGTCCACGATCTTCCGGGAACGTTGCCGTGCCGGCGCGTTCGATGGTGCCTGCCGCGATCGGGGTGAAGTCATACTCGAGCTGATGCGACCAGGCCAACTTGGTGTGGAACGTACCGAAGCTGTCAGTCTGGAAGCGCCAGCTGCCCTCGAAGTCCAGGCCCCGTGCCGTCTGCAGTGCGCCGTTGTCGGTCGGCAGCAGGATCAGGTTCGGAGCGCCCGGCAGTACGGTGCCATTGGGTGCAATGATCGAAGCGCCACGGGTGACGCCGTAGCCCGGCACACCGGCATCGCCGTTGCGGAAGGCCAGTGCGCGCGGCACGGTGCCGATCACGTTCTCCAGTTCAACGTCGTAGTAGTCCAGCGCGAACGACAGGTCGGCAGTCGGGCTCCACACCACGCCCAGACCCCAGTTGGTGGACTCTTCCGGGGTGAGGTTCGGGTTGGACGAAACCAGCCAGGTGTACTGACCCGACGAGGTGCAGGGATTCACCGGGTAGGGCTGGTACGCAGCATTGCCGGTCGCGGTACGGACGGCCGTCAGCGCTGCGCACGCCAGTTCGTCACCACCGGCATGCGGCGGGCTGAGCGTGTTGACAGGCGGACTATTCAGGTTGGTGCTGGAGCTGTCACCGTACATGTCGACCAGGGTCGGTGCACGGAAGCCCTTGCCCCAGCTGCCACGGAACAGCAGTTCGTCCAGCGGACGGAATTCCAGCGACACGCGCGGGGAGAACTTGCTGCCCAGATCGTTGTAACTGTCGTAACGGCCTGCCAGGGTCACGTCCAGGGACTCGAAGATCGGGAACAACGCTTCAAAATACGCTGCATAGTAGGCCCGCTCACCTTCGCCGCCCGCACCCGCGGAGCCGAACACATTGCGTGCCGCACTCTGAGCATCGTAGGTCTGGGTGAAGCGGTCATCGCGGTACTCGAAGCCCGTCACGAAGCCCACAGCGCCGGCCGGCATCTCGAACAGGTCGAAGCTGATATGGCCATCGCCCGTGACCGAGCGCATCTGCGATTCCACGAACACGGTGTGGCCGATACGGCCGGCGTTGGCGGCCACGCTTGCATGGGTCGGATCGAAGGGGTTGAACGAACCCGAGTCGATCAACTGCTGCAGCGTGCTGCCGATGCCGTAGTTGTAGTTGATGCTGTTCTGCGAGTTGAGGCCGTGGCCCAGGCTGACTTCCCAGTCGGCGCCGCCGAACCATTCATTGCTGCCATTCAGGCCGACCATGTACTCGCGCTGCTTGTCCTGGCGGATCGAGTCGCGCGTACCCAGTGGGGTGAAACGATAGTAGATCGTGCCCGATTGGCCGAAGGGGTTGAACGGATTGGTGGCCGAGATGGTCGGCAGCAGGCCGGGACCGCGGCCGCCGTTGTCGACCGGCGCCGAGGCATAGACGCCGAGGCTGCGGGTTTCCGAGTTCAATGCGCGGAAGAAGAACTGCGTGGACTCGGTCAGGTTGTAGTTGCCATTGACGAACAGGGCATTGCGACGCAGCGACGATTCGTTGGCCGAGGTGGCACCGTGGTCGAATGCGCAGCGGGTCGGGCTGATGCGGATGCTGTTCTCGAACTGGTCGCAGTTGGCAACGCTCTGCAGGCCGGCGCTGCCCAGGAAGGTGGCCGAGGAGTTGTACGGGCTAAGGCCCGCGGTCCACAGCGCAGCGGGAATCTTGTCGCGGATGTCACGGTTGAACATCATGTCGCGCTGCTGGTGGTCCAGCACGAAGGTGACGTTGCCGCGGTCGGACGAGATGCCACCCGAGACGCTGAGGGTGTTGCCATCAGGGCCGGCTTCGGACGAAGTCTCGTAGCTGGCGGTAACGTTCATGCCCTCATAATCCTTGCGCAGGATGATGTTGACCACGCCACCGATTGCGTCGGAACCGTACACGGCGCCGGCGCCTTCGCGCAGGATCTCGATGCGCTCGACCGCGGAGGTCGGGATCATGTTGATGTTGGCCGCGCCGCCGGACAGGGCGCCGGAGTTGGTCATGCGACGGCCGTCGATCAGGACCAGCGTGTATGCCGAGCCCAGGCCGCGCAGGTTGATGGTGGCCTGCGAACCCGTGGCCGAGCCCGAAGATTCGCGCGTGGAGCCGAACGAGTTGTAGACGTTGTTGCGCAGGAAGTCGGAGACCGACAGTTCGCCTGCCGCTTCGATGTCCGCACGGGTGATCGTGGTGATCGGCGCTGCTGTTTCGATATCGGTGCGCTTGATGCGCGAACCCGTCACCTCGATGCGATTGAGGGTCGTGGTTTGATCGCTGCTGGCTTCCTGAGCGAAGGCAGCGCCCACGCCCGTGGCCGATACAGCACCGACCGCGAGCGCGAACGAAATCGCGTCACGAAGCTTCGTGGTTTTGCAGTTCATTTCTCTCTCTCTCCCGTAAGGGGTATCCCAAGGTGTCCCTCGAGGCGGTCAAAAGGGTGACCACGAAACGAGGGGGTGACCGGATACTAGTCGGCTTTTAACGGGAATTAAACCCGCGTGAAGATTGAGAGGGGAGAGACGTAAGTTTTGTTACGTTTTTGTGAGATGGCGCACACAATTCAGCCGCCACGCGTGCCCGTATGGTGCTGGAGGGGGCGAATCGGGGTTGTCCATACGCAGGCACAGGGCCGTGCGCCTCCGGCTGGGGCGAGCCGCAGGAGGTAGTGGCGGACTAGAGGTCCTGCTCGTACCGGACGTAAGGCACGGTGCCTTCGTCGGCGTTGTCGTTGGTCAACGAGAACGGATTCTTGCCGCGGGTGATGACGTTCTCGGCACCCACGGTGAGCTGTCCGCTCCACGGGGTACGCCAGGTCAGGCCCAGGCCCAGGCCCTCGAACTTGCCAGGCTGGCCAGGCACGTCGATGACGCGACCAATGATGTTTGCACTGAACGGGCCGTAGCCGCCGCCAACGGTGAGGCTGCGGCTGTTCCACCGTTCCGCGAATGCCGGCAGGTCGGAAGCCGGTACCAAGGTGGCTTTGGCGACCGCTCCACCGATGGAGACGAAGCCCTCACGGCCGATGTTCTTCTGCCCGAACACGGCCAGATCGTTCTGTTCGACCCGACCCGTGCCGCGGCCGGACGACAGCCATGCCGGCAGCGTGTCGCGGCCGGTGCCGGCCGAAAGACCGAGCTTGCCGCCCGGGCGGCTGAGGACTGCAGACGCGCTGATGCGCTGGCTGGACGTTGCTTCGTCCTCGTCGTCCAGGGTCGCCAGCATGCAGTGGCTCGCCAGGTTGCCGATGTTGCCAACCACCCCGGCCTTGCGATTGCAGACCAGCCCAAGCGCATCGCCGCTTTCAAGCCCGAATGCCGTGGTGAGTGAATTGCGGCCCATGCGCCAGCGGGCACCGGCCTCCGCCTGGCCCGTGGGTTCGAGCAACAGGACGGCCTCGACCTTGCCATCGTTGTTCCAGATGGGCAGGGCAGTGGCTTGGGCATCGGCGGCCGGCTTGCGCGTGTTCTTCTGCGCATGCGCGTCCACTGCCACGCCGGAGGCGAGCAGCAGGGCAAGCGACAGTGACAGGCTACGCAGATTCATGGCTCGCTTCAGACTCCTAGGACGACCTGGAGTTCCCCTCCCGAAGGGGAACCGATGCTATGCCGTTTATGTTTCTTTAACAAGTCCCCGGGGCGTCCGGTTGTTGACCGGACTACTGCAGGCGGTGCGGCGCCTCGACTTCGACCGGGTGCGGACTGAAAAGTTCCGCGATGTCCGAGGGCGTGAATCGATACTGTTGCCCACAGAACTCGCAACGGACTTCAGCCACCCCGTCGGCCAGTGCGGCCGTCGCCTCCTCCTCCCCCAACGACTGCAGCATGCTCTCAACCCGTTCGCGTGAACAAGAGCATCCGAACCGAACTGGGCGTTCGGTCAGTATTTGCGGGGCTTCCTCGTGGAACAGGCGGTGCAGCAGGTCCCGGGTGGGGACCGCCAGCAGTTCGGCTTCGCCGAGGGTATCGAAGAGGGCGCCCGCCCGGTTCCAGCCGTCGACGTCGCCCTCGTCACCCGGCAGCTTCTGCAGCATCAGACCGCAGGCGCGCTCGCCGTCAGCGGACAGCAACAGTCGCGTAGGCAGTTGTTCGGACTGGCGGAAGTAGTCCTCGAAGGCTTCTGCCAGGCGGCTGGCCTGAAGCCCGACCAGGCTTTGGTAGCGCTGGGGTTCGCGGGGATCCAGTCCGGGATTCTCGATGGTGATGGCAAGCAGGGCGTCGTCGCCCAGGTCGCGCAGATCGCGCGGGGCATCCTGTTCTTCCGGCATCTGAACGATGCCGCGTACGGTGCCAGCCGCCGTGCACTCTGCGAACAGGGTACGCAGGGCGCCGCTGCTGCGGAGTTGGATGGACAAACGCCCATCCACCTTGGTGTGGCCGGTGAACAGCACTGCCGCAGCGCTGGCTTCACCCAGCAGTTCGCGGGCGGCCGGCGGATATGCATCCTGTCCGGCCACGGCCTGCCATGCATCGTCCAGGCGCACGGCCACGCCACGGACGCCGGCAGCGGGAAGCAGGAATCGGGTCAGGGTATCGGCGGTGGCGTCGGCGGTCACGGGAGATCCATACAGGGGAAGTGCGGTCGGGCGGAGCGTCTCGGCATAATGCGCCGTACGAATCCGCCAAGGGAAACGCCACGATGGGGGCAACCATGACCATCCTCAAGCTCGGGATGGCCCGATGAATGTGCCGACGGCCGCCAAGGCGCGGCGACCGCGTCGCTGGTTCCGCTGGCTGCTCGCGCTGCCGTTCCTGTTCGCGGCCGCCAGCATCCTGCAGGTCGCGGTGCTGAGGTTCGTCGATCCGCCGTTCACCGCGTTCATGGCGGCCCGGATGTTCGAAGCCTGGGGACAGGGGGAATGGGGCTTCCGCATTGCCTACGACTGGCGTGACATGGAGCGCATCGCCCCCAGCCTGCCGGTGTCGATGGTGGCGGCGGAAGACCAGAACTTCGCCGTCCATCGGGGGTTCGACCTGGCCGCCATCGAGAAGGCCCGCGCACACAACCGCAAGATGGTCGAGCGTGCCGAAAAGCGCGGCCGGCCGGTGACGCGACTGCGTGGCGCCAGCACCATCAGCCAGCAGGTCGCCAAGAACCTGTTCCTGTGGCAAGGCCGTCATGCCGTCACCCGTTGGGCGCGGAAGGGGCTGGAGGCCTGGTACACGGTGTTGATCGAAATCCTGTGGCCGAAGCATCGCATCCTTGAGGTCTACGCGAACGTTGCGGAATTCGGTGATGGCGTGTACGGCGGCCAGGCTGCGGCACGAAGTTACTGGGGCAAGGATGCGGCACGCCTGACACCCGCCGAAAGCGCCCGCCTGGCCGCGGTGCTCCCGGCGCCGCGCCGCTACAGCGCGCAGAAACCCGGCCCCTACGTGCAGCGCCAGGCACGACGCATCCAAAGGCAGGTCGGCCAGATTGGCGGGACGGCCTATCTGGAGACGTTGCGATGAGCGCTGTGGGCACGTGGCAAGTCACCGTGGTGGTGGCTGCCTACAACGAAGCGCTATCGCTGCCGCTGCTGCATCCGCGCATCATGGCGGCACTGGATGCGATCCCGGAGGTGCAAGGTCGCGTCCTGTACGTGGATGATGGCAGCCGGGATGACACTTGGGCGGTGCTGCGCGCGTTGGCGGCATCGGATTCGCGCGTTTCCGCTTTGCGGCTTTCACGCAACTTCGGCAAGGAGGCGGCGCTGACGGCGGGACTGGATCGGGTAGAGATCGGTGCGGCCCTGATCCTGGATGCCGATGGTCAGGACCCTCCGGAGCTGATTGGCGAATTCGTGCGCCAGTGGCAGGCCGGTTACGACAACGTGCACGGCACGCGGATCGCGCGCGACGGCGAGGGTTGGCTGAAGCGCGCCACGGCGCATGCGTTCTACCGCGTGATCGGCCGTTTGTCGAAGACACCCATCCCCGCCGACACCGGCGACTTCCGCCTGCTCTCGCCGCGTGCGCTTGCCGCATTGCGCGAACTGCGGGAGCGGCACCGTTTCATGAAGGGGTTGTTCGGCTGGGTCGGATTCAACCAGGTGGCAGTGCCCTACCATCGCGAAGCTCGGGTGGCCGGCAGCAGCAGCTTCGGTTTCTGGAAGCTGTGGAACTTCGCGCTGGAGGGCATCACCAGTTTCACCACCGCGCCGTTGAGGGTTGCGACGTACATCGGCGTGCTCACGGCACTGATGGCGTTCGCGTTCGCCATCTACATCGTGACCAAGGCGTTCCTGTTCGGGGATCCGGTCGCGGGCTGGCCGACCATGATGGTGGTCATCCTGTTCCTCGGCGGCACGCAGCTGGTGGCGCTGGGACTGATCGGCGAATACCTGGGCCGTCTGTACGAGGAATCCAAGCAGCGTCCGCTGTACCTGGTCGACGCGTGGCAACCGGCGGCGGCAGGAGTATCCTTGCCCGTGCCAGATCGACCCGCTCCCCATTCCGGAGATCGCCATGCGCACGGTTCGTCAGTTGCTGGGGTCCAAGACCCCTGAAGTCTTTTCGGTTTCTCCCGATGCCTCCGTCCTCGATGCGATCAAGCTGATGGCGGAGAAGGGCGTGGGCGCGGTGCTCGCCATGCAGGGCGCGCGACTCTGCGGCATCGTGTCCGAGCGCGACTATGCGCGCAAGGTGGTGCTGCAGGGACGGTCTTCATCCAACACGCCGGTGCGCGACATCATGACGGCCAGGGTGGTGACGGTGCGTCCCGACGACAGTGTCGACCACTGCATGCAGATCGTCACCGAGCATCGCATCCGTCATCTGCCGGTGGTGGAGGGTGAGGCGATCGTCGGCGTGATTTCCATCGGTGACCTGGTCAAGGCCGTGATCGAGGACCAGCAGGTCGAACTGGACCAGTTGCAGCGCTACATCGCCAGCTGAGGCCGACGCCGCTACTTCGCGTACTGCCCGCCGCAGCCGCTGTCTTCACCGGGACCCACTTCGATCGTCGCCAGCAGGGCGGCCGGCGGCGCAATGCTGCCCAGCGCGAGCGCGGTGGCGCCGCGCAGGCCGAGTCGCTTGAAGTCGGGACGGAACGACGGGTCCTTGAACGTGCCACCCACCACCAGCGGCGAGCGCAACGCCAGGATGCTGCGGTCCTTCGGCCTTGGACGCAGTTCCAGGTCCAGCGTCTCGTCCTTCAGGCTGATCTGGCCCTTGCCGACGATGAGCGTATCGGTGGTGTCGAACGCGAGCGCGCGTGCCTGCATCACGCCGCCCTTGACGGTGAAGTCGCCGAATGCGCAGCGGACGGGCACGGTGCGGTCTTTCGTCACCAGGAACTTCAACGCCTCGGCGATATCAAGGCCGGCCAGTTCCATCAGCAGGTTGCTGATCTGGCCACGTCCCATGCCGATGCCGACGTCGCCGCTGGAGCTGCCGAGGATGGCGGCGATCGAATTGCCGGTGCCTGTCAGCGAGATATCGCCGCCGATGCGCCCGATGGCGGACTTCGTCAGTTCCGCCCGCGGGAAAAGTTCTCCCAGGTCGAGTCCGCGCGCCGCGATGCGGGCCTGGGTGCGGATCGGGCTGCTGCGCGCATCCATGCGGATCTGCGAACGGATGTCGCCCTGCGCGACACCGAAGTTCAGCGGCTCCAGGCGCAACAGGCCGCCTTCGAGCAGCAGGTGGGCATCCATGTCATCGAGGGGCAGGCCGGGGGCATTGATGCGGTGGGCCTTCCATCGCACGTCGGCATCCATCGCGCGCAGCTTCGCCAGGTTGTAGGGCGTGTCGGGCAGCATCCGGGCGTCGGCGGCCAGTGCGGCGGCCTCGGCACGTTGTTGGGCGTTGGCGGCTTCGCTGCCACCGGTCTGTGGCGGGGCACCCACGAAACCCGCGAGATCGTCGAAGTCGAGCCGTTTCGATGCGAGGTTTGCCTTCAGGAGAGGGCGATCGCGGCCGACCGTCACGCTGGCGGAGCCACCCAGGTCGCTGTCGCCGACGACGCCGGTGAATCCATCGTAGTTCCAGGTGTTGCCGTCGCGGGTGAAGCGGCCATCGAGGCGATAGGGCGGTGTGGGTGGCGTCGCCACGCCGATCAGCGGGAACAGGTCTTCCAGGTTCTGCCCCGCGAGCATGAGCTTGAGGTCGAAGTCGCGCAGGCGGAACGGATCCAGCAGTGTCCCGCGTGCGTGCGCCCGGGTAGCGCCTGCAGTCGCGCGGAGATCGATACGATAAGGCTTGTCGGTCTCCCGCAGTGCCAGAGGCGAGGCCACCTGGCCGGCGAGGGTGAACCGGTTTCCGGACCACCGGCCCTTGCCTTCGATGTCGACCGGGGGCGAATCCGCAGGCGTCGCGCCCGGCGTGCTTGCCAGCCGGACGTCCACGTCCGTCCTGCGTGCCGGGTCGAGAAACAGCAGGCGTCCGTCGTCGATCCAGAGCGCCCGGTAGACGATGCGGCTTTCGCCATCGCGGTCGCCGAACACCCAGTTGCCCTTGCGGTCGGGCCCGGTTTCAAGCCGGAGGTGCGGCTTCGTCAGCCTGATGTCCGTGATGCGTGTTTCCCGTTTGAACAGGAGCGGCCAGATTTCCACGCTGAGTTCGACGCGGTCTGCGGCGGCCATTACAGGGACCTTCGACCAGGGCGCATTGCCGACGCTCAGGGTGTCCGCACGGAATGTCGTCACGCGCCCGAGGTCCACGTCCAGATCGCCTGCGATCTCGAAGCTGCGTCCGGTCTGCCAAGTGACGATGCGTTCGATGGGGCCGCGAAGCCAGTTCCATTGAAATAGCAGCACCAGCACCACCAGGCACGCGCCCAGCGCGCCCAGCACCAGCGCGCGGGTGCGCGTCAACGTGCGTAGAGCGAAACGGCTGCGTGGGGAGGGCGCTTCGTCCATGGCCCCATCGTCCCGTGCCGCGTGTTCATGCATTGCGAAGTGCGTGCCCGCCGGTTCATGTGCGGGACACGAACGTCGAGGGCCGGTTCAGGGCGCCAGGCGCGGCGTCAGCACCTGCTGGGTGACCGCCACGAAGTGGCAGACGCTGCCCGCGATGACGAAAAGATGCCAGATGGCATGCGAATAGCGGATCGATTCGCGGTGATAGAAGAAGGTGCCCAAGGTATAGAACAGGCCGCCAGCCAGCATCCATCCCAGCGTCCATGGGTCGACGGAGGTCAGCAGCGGCTTGACCGCCACGACCACCAGCCATCCCATCGCGATGTAGATGATCGTGGAGAGCAGCTTGAAGCGGCCGGTATAGAAGAGCTTGAAGATCACCCCGGCGAGGGCGAGCGTCCAGATGGCCGTGAACAGTCCCCAACCCCATGGGCCGCGCAACCCGATCAGGGTGAACGGGGTGTAGGTGCCTGCGATGAGCAGGTAGATTGCGCAGTGGTCGAAGACCTTCAGCCGTCCCTTCGCCACCGGGTGCTGGATGGCGTGATACAGCGTGGAGGCCGTGTAGAGCAGGAGCAGCGTCACGCCGAACACGATGGAGGCACCCAGCTGCCAGCCGTCGCCGTGGATGGCCGCCAGCGTGATCAGCACTGCGCCGCCCGCAAGTGCGGCGACGGCACCCAGTCCGTGCGTCAGGGCGCTCGCGATCTCGTCGCGGATATCGATCAGGTGATCCGCCCGCTTGCTGGCGCGCAGGGTCTCGAGAGGGGAGGAATCCGACATGCGGCAACGTTACCGCAATGCAGCACCTGATGCATGGGTAGGGCGCTCATGGTCGGTGGATGAAGGGGCTCCAGTTTGGCCTGGAGCCCTCAACGGCATGCCGCACCGGCTTCCCGCCGCTGGTCAGCCCAGGTCCACGCTGTGGGCGTGCTCGCGCGTCGCCAGGAACGCCACGTCGGGCGCGCGTTCCTGCGCCAGTTGCAGGTTGACCCGCGTCGGCGCCAGGTAGACCAGCTGGCCCGCCGCGTCCAGGGCCAGATTCATGGCGTTCTTGTCGCGGAACTCTTCGAGCTTCTTCGCGTTGTCGCAGCGGATCCAGCGCGCCGTGGCCACGCTGACGTTCTCGAACGACGCATCCACGCCGTATTCGTCCTTCAGGCGGTACGCGACCACATCGAACTGCAGCACACCCACCGCGCCCAGGATGAGGTCGTTGCTCATCAGTGGGCGGAAGAACTGGGTGGCGCCTTCTTCGCTCAACTGCGCCAGGCCCTTCTGCAACTGCTTGAGCTTGAGCGGGTCGCGCAGGCGCGCGCGGCGGAACAGTTCCGGTGCGAAGTTGGGAATGCCGGTGAAGCTGATCGCTTCGCCTTCGCTGAACGTATCGCCGATGGAGATGGTGCCGTGGTTGTGGATGCCGATCACGTCGCCGGGGTAGGCCTCGGCGGCGATCTCGCGGTCGCTGGCCATGAAGGTCAATGCGTTGGCCAGCTTCATTTCCTTGCCGGTACGCACGTGGAAGGTCTTCATGCCGGCCTCGAAGCGGCCCGAGCACACACGCATGAACGCCACGCGGTCGCGGTGCTGCGGGTCCATGTTGGCCTGGATCTTGAAGACGAAGCCGGTGAGCTTGTTCTCCTCCGGTTGCACCTCGCGGCCGGTGGTCTCGCGCGGCTGCGGCGACGGCGCGTGTTCGATGAAGAAGTCCAGCAGCGGCTGCACGCCGAAGTTGTTGACGCCCGAGCCGAAGAACACCGGCGTCTGCTTGCCGTCCAGGTAGGCCTGCTTGTCGAAGGGGTGGCTGGCGCCCTGCACCAGTTCCAGTTCGTCGCGCAGTTGCGCCAGCATTTCTTCGCCGATCTTCTCCGCCAGACCGGGCGCATCCAGCGAGGGGAAAATTGTCGAATCCTGGCGGGTGAAGTTGCGGCCGGGCTCGTACAGGTGCACTTCGCCGGTGATCAGGTGCACCACCCCCTTCAGGCGCTGTCCCATGCCGATCGGCCAGGTGACGGGCGCGCACCGGATACCGAGCACGCTTTCCACCTCGTCCAGCAGGTCGATGGGGTCCTTGCCTTCGCGGTCCAGCTTGTTGATGAAGGTCATGATGGGCGTGTCGCGCAGGCGGCAGACTTCCATCAGCTTGATCGTGCGTTCCTCCACGCCCTTGGCCACGTCGATCACCATCAACGCGCTGTCGACCGCGGTGAGCACGCGGTAGGTGTCCTCGCCGAAGTCGGCGTGGCCCGGCGTATCCAGCAGGTTGACGATCTTGCCCTCGTACGGGAACTGCATCACCGATGAGGTGACCGAGATGCCGCGCTCTTTTTCCAGCGCCATCCAGTCCGAGGTCGCGTGGCGCGCGGCCTTGCGGCCCTTGACCGAGCCGGCCATCTGGATCGCGCCGCCGAACAGCAGCAGCTTTTCGGTCAGCGTGGTCTTGCCGGCGTCGGGGTGGGAAATGATGGCGAAGGTGCGGCGGCGCGCCGCTTCGGAGGCCACTGCGCTTTTCGGATCGGACATGGGGCGGGCGCCCGGACGGGCGCAGAGGAAGCGGGGAGGGGCGCGATTATAGCGGGGCGCGGGGAATGGATCGTCGGCGCCGGCTCAACGGCTGGCCGGGAACTGCAGTCGTCCCAGGGGGCCGAACATGCGGAACGGCACCGATTCCAGCCGCATGCCGCGGTTGGCCTGCACCACGAAATGCAGGTGCGGTGCGGTGGAGAATCCCGTATTGCCCGACAGTCCGATGTACTGGCCCTTGCGCACGTACTGGCCCACGCGCACCTGTGCGCCCTCCGCCTTGAGGTGTGCGTACAGCGCCATGCTGCCGTCGGAATGCAGGATACGGATGAAATTGGCGCGCCCGCCGTACTTCTCGCGGTTCAGCCCTGCCTTGTCGAAATCCGATTCCACCTGCATCACCAGCCCTTCGCGGGCCGCCACGATCCGGGTGCCCTCGGGAACGGCAAAATCGACCGCGTGCAGGTTCTGCGCGTCGCTGTGGCTGAACCGGCCACCGGGCCCCTGGTCCACGCGCACGCGTCCGTAGTCGAACGGCAGGCGGTACTCGTAGTCCTGCGGGCGGCTGTCCGGATCGCCGGGCATGCCGTCGAGGGTCAGTTCGAAGTCGCCGCCCCGCAGCGGGTCCGTCACCCCGATGTCGGCCACCAGCACGCTGCTGCGCGCCGGGACCACGGCGCGCGCGGGCAAGGCCGGCACGCTGCGTACGTCGCGCTGGCGACGGAAGCCGAGCTGCACTTCCACCGGCCCATGCATCAGGTTGTCGGCCCAGGCCTGGTAGCGCAGGCCCTGCTTCTCCAATCGCAGGCGCACCAGCGCACTGGGCGGATTCCGGAACCGCATGACGTCCAGGCTGCTGTCCGCCAACTGGTCGGGCGGCGGGGGCTGGTCGCCGTACTGCGTGTAGCCCTGCTTGTCCTTCCAGCGGTACAGACGGGCCGCGTGGACGTCGCCGATGCTGGCAACCAGCACGGCGATGCCGCAGGCCAGGGCCAGTACGCGTGCGCTCACCGTGGGCAATCGCCCTGGAGGTCGAGTGCGCGGGCGATATCGCGCAGGTCGAAGGCGGCCAGCGATACGTCGTTGTGGAGCGCGAACAGCGCACCGGCCGGGAAACGCCTGGTCGGCATCGCGTAGACCGTCTCGCCGTCGGTGTTGGCCGTCACCTGCCCGGAAAACACGCCGCGGGGTGCCAGCGTGGTGCGGTCGAACACGCGGAAGCGGGTCGGGGTCAGCTGGTCCACTGCCACCCAGTACCCGTCCTCGGCGCTGCATGCCCACAGCGCGATGCCTTCGGCATCGGCGTCGAACACCGGCAGACTGTGGCCGTTGTAGTGCCCGGACAGGGTGTAGTCGCGCAGCGTGGAGCCCACGCGGCGGTCCTCTTCGGCCACCAGCAGGCGCTGGTGCACCGGATCGCCGGCGATCGACTCCACCATGCGCAGTGCACCCGCCGCACCGGTGTCGCCGAACTCGCCCACCAGGCTGGCCTCCAGCTTGCCACCGTCTTCCACGCGTACCTGGAACCGCTTCACGCGCCCGGACAGTGCTTCCATCGGGGGCAGCTTCATGGTGCGGAAATCGGCCATGAAGCTGTCGGTGACGAACAATTCCAGTTCGCCCGGCGCGGTTTCGTGCACCCACAGACCGTACGGCGCGCGCAGCGCGTCAGCCCCGAACGCGCCCAGCGGCGCGAACTCCGGCAGCCGGAACGCCTGCACCCGGTGGTTGTCGCGTTCGGCCACGAACAGCAGGTCGCCGAACACCGCGATGCCGTTGGGGCGGTTGAACTGGCCCACTGCACTGCCGGACGTACCGACCGTGCGCAGGCGCTGGCCGGTGTCCGCGTCGTAGATGGCGAGGTGGTGGGTGGCCTTGGCCGTGGCGATCAGCCAGACCTGGCCGTCCTCCGCGGGCCATGCCACCAGCGAATCGAGTTCGTCGCCGGCGACCGGGTCGGAGACCCAGGCTTCCGCAATGGTGGCGTCGGCTGCGGTCCTGGGCGGAGGCGCGGGCGGGGTGGAGGTGTGCAGGGGGGCGGTGGAGCAGGCGGCCAGCAGCGCCGCGCAGAGACCGCCCAGGAGGCAATTCCGGGTCATGTTGTGAATTATGCGTTATCGCTGTGGCGGCCGGCAGGGAGACCGGCGTCAAATTTCATCGCTTCATCCGAATAAAGCGATTGACACAGGCGGAAACCGGCGGCAGAGTAGCCTCACCATCGAGACCGGCAGAGGGACAGGCCCGAAGAAGCCGGGGCAGCCAGCGACGCGCAAGCGCCGTGTAGGTGCCAAATCCTGCGGGGACCTCAGCGTCTGCCGGAAGATGGTTCGTACCGTGTCCTCAGCACGGCGAACGCGAGCTCCGCGAAGCTCGGTGGTGCAGTCCCGTCCCGCAAGGGATCACGCCCACCGGATGCCGCCATGAGTTTCGTCAGTCCTTCGCTCCATCGCCTTGCCGAGCCTTCGCCGCTTGAGGGCCTCCCGCTGTCTTCCACGCAGGACGACGCACCCCGCGCCCTGCGCGGCGAAGTGGTGGTGGAATTGGCCATGCGCCATGCCGGCACGCGTGCGGTGACGCTGCGCTACGAGCTGCAGGGGCCGGTGGGCGCACCGGTCGTCTTCATCGCCGGCGGCATCTCCGCGCATCGTCACCTGACCTCCAGCCACGTATTCCCCGAAAGCGGCTGGTTGAACGACCTGGTCGGCGCCGGCCGCGCGCTGGATCCGGCGCAGCGGCAACTGCTCGCATTCGACTTCGTCGGCGCCGACGGCCGCCTCGATGCCCCGATCGATTCCGCCGACCAGGCCGATGCCATCGCCAAGCTGCTGGGCGCACTGGGCATCGCGCGTCTGGAGGCCTTCGTCGGTTATTCGTACGGCGCGCTGGTCGGCCTGCAGTTCGCCGCCCGCCATCCGGACCGTTTGAAGAAGCTGGTCGCCGTCAGCGGTGCCCATCGCGCGCATCCGTATGCGGCCGCCTGGCGCGCCTTGCAGCGCCGCGCGGTGACGCTGGGCCAGCTGCAATGCGCGGACGCCCAGGGCCTGTCGCTGGCTCGCCAGTTCGCCATGCTCAGCTACCGCACGCCGGAGGAATTCGGCGAGCGCTTCGACAGCGCGCCCGAGATCGTCAACGGCCGCGTGCGCGTGGCCGCCGAGGACTACCTGGATGCCGCCGGCGCGCAGTACGTCGCGCGCACGCCGGTGACCGCGTACGTGCGCCTGTCCGAATCCATCGACCTGCACCGCGTCGATCCCGCCGACGTCCGTGTTCCCACGCTGGTGGTCGCGGTGGAAGGCGACCGCCTGGTGCCGCTGTCCGATTCCGTGGCGCTGGTGGAAGGCCTCGGCACGCTGGGCCAGCTGCGCGTGCTGCGCTCGCCCTACGGCCACGACGCCTTCCTGAAAGAAACCGATCGCATCGATTCCATCCTCACCTCGGCCCTGCGCGCCGCCGGAGACCTCGCATGAGCAGCTTCATCCCCACCGACGCCGACACCGCCTGTCGTCCCGCCACCGCCGCCGTGCGCGCCGGCATCGACCGCGATACCGCCTACGGCGCCGTCACGCCGCCCATCGTGCTGTCGTCCAACTTCAGCTTCGCCGGCTTCGCGCAGAAGCGCGAGTACGACTACACCCGCAGCGGCAATCCCACGCGTGATTTGCTGGCCGAGGCGCTGGCCGAACTGGAAGGCGGTGCGGGCGCGGTCATCACCGCCACCGGCATGGGCGCCATCACGCTGGTGCTGAATGCACTGCTGGAGCCGGGCGACCGCCTCGTCGTGCCGCACGACGCGTACGGCGGCAGCTGGCGCCTGTTCAACGCGCTGGCGAAGAAGGGCCACTTCGAGCTGATCACCGCCGACCTGACCGATCCGCGCTCGCTGGCCGATGCGCTGGCGCAGTCGCCGAAGCTGGTGCTGATCGAAACCCCGTCCAACCCGCTGCTGCGCATCACCGACCTGCGTTTCGTCATCGACGCCGCGCACAAGGCCGGCGCGCGCACGGTGGTGGACAACACCTTCCTGTCGCCGGCGCTGCAGACACCGATCGCGTTCGGCGCCGATGTCGTGCTGCATTCCACCACCAAGTACATCAACGGCCACAGCGACGTGGTCGGTGGCGCGGTGGTGGCGCGCGATGCCGAGACCCACCAGCAACTGGTGTGGTGGGCGAATGCGCTGGGCCTGACCGGCTCGCCGTTCGACAGCTTCCTGACCCTGCGTGGCCTGCGCACGCTGGATGCCCGACTGCGCGTTCACCAGGAGAATGCCGATGCCATCGCCGCCCTGCTGGATGGGCATCCGGTGGTGTCGAAGGTGTACTTCCCGGGCTTGGCGGCGCATCCGGGGCATGCGGTCGCCGCGCGGCAGCAGAAGGGTTTCGGCGCCATGCTGAGTGTCGAGCTCAAGGGCGGCGAAGAAGCCGTGCGCGCGTTCGTCGAAGGCCTGCGCTACTTCACGCTGGCCGAATCGCTGGGCGGCGTGGAAAGCCTGGTCGCGCACCCGGCAACGATGACGCACGCGGCGATGACGCCGGAAGCGCGCGCCAAGGCAGGCATCTCCGACGGCCTGCTGCGCCTGTCGGTGGGCATCGAATCCACCGACGACCTGCTGGCCGACATCGGTGGCGCCCTGGCACGCGCGGAAGCCGTGGTGGCCGATTCCAAACGCAGGCTCGCCGACGCATGAGCACCGTCGTCCGGCTGGCGACCGCGCCGCGTGCCGCACCGAAACTGGCGCTGCTGGGCACGGGCGTGGTGGGCAGTGCGTTCGTCGCGCGCTACCAGCGCCTGCAGGAGCGCGCGTTGCATGTGCCGACGCTGGCGTGGTTGGCCAATTCACGCGCTCTGCAGCCTTGCGACGTGTCCGTGCGACAGGCACTGGACGATGCCAACCAGGCCGTCGCCCGCGCTGACGACCTGCCACCGTGGGCGGAGGGCGAAGCTCTGCGTGCCGGCGACATCGTGGTGGATGCCACGGCAAGCGAGACCGTGGCGGACTGGCATGCGGAATGGCTGTCGCGGGGCGTGCATGTGGTGACGGCCAACAAGCTGGGAAGCGGCAGCTCGCTACCGCGCGCACAGGCCATCGCGCGTGCAAGAGCGGATTCCGGCGCGCAGTACGGCGATGCCGCCACCGTCGGCGCGGGACTGCCGCTGCTGCGCAGCCTGCGCGCGCTGGTGGCTGGCGGCGACCGCATCCATCGCGTCGAAGGCGTGCTGTCCGGTTCGCTGGCGTGGCTGTTCAACCAGTACGACGGCATGCGCGCGTTCTCCGGCTTCGTCCGCCAGGCGCGACAGGCCGGTTTCACCGAGCCCGACCCGCGCCTGGATCTGTCCGGCGAAGACGTGCGCCGCAAGCTGCTGATCCTGGCGCGTGCGGCGGGCTTCCCGTTGCAGGCCGAAGACGTTCGCGTGGATTCGCTGGTGCCGGCAGAGCTCGCGGCGTTGCCGCTGGCGGAACTGGATGGTGCGCTCGTCCAACTGGATGCGCCGCTGGCGACGCGTTTCAAGGACGCCTACCGGAATGGCGCACGCCTGCGTTTCCTCGGTCGCTTCGATGCCGAACGCGCCAGCGTCGGGCTGCAGGCACTGCCGGTCGATCATCCTCTGTGCGGCGGTGGCGGCACCGACAATCGCGTGGCGATCTACAGCGATCGTTATCCCGAACAGCCGCTGGTGGTGCAGGGCCCGGGCGCCGGTGCGGACGTCACCGCAGCGGCGTTGCTGGACGACGTGCTGGCGATCTCGCAGGCGGCGTAGTCCATTCCGGGCGCGTCACGGCGTCAGGGCGTCCAGCAACGCCGCGTTGAAGCGCGCCGGGGCTTCCACCTGCGGCGAATGCCCCAGATCGTCGAACTCGACCAGCGTCGCGCCGGGGATCGCAGCGGCTGCCCGCTTGCCCAGCGCAGGATAGTCGCCCAGCCGTTTCGCCAGTTCGGGGGATGCCAGATCCTTTCCGATGGCGGTGCGGTCCTTCTGGCCGATGAAGAGGGTCGTCGGCACCGCGATGCGCGGGAACTCGTGGGCGACGGGCTGGTTGAACACCATGTCGGACGTCAGCGCCTGGCTCCAGGCGACGGCCGCCTTGCCTTCACCCGCGTACATGCCACCCAGCATCCGTACCCAGCGTTCGTACTCCGGCTTCCACTCACCGCCGTAGTACACCGTGCGCTGGTAATCGCGGATGCTGTCGAACGAGGTTTTCAGCTCGCGCGCGTACCAGGCATCGATGCTCCGCCACGGCACGCCGTCGGCCTTCCAGTCCTCCAGCCCGATCGGATTGACCAGCACCAGCTGCTGCGTGGCCTGCGGATACTGCAGCGCATAGCGCGTGGCCAGCATGCCGCCCATCGAATGACCCACGACCACCGCGCGCTGAATGCCGAGGTCCGCCAGCAGGGCATGCGTGTTGGCGGCCAATTGGTCGAAGGAATACTGGTAGCGCTGCGGCTTGGCCGACTTGCAGAAGCCGATCTGGTCCGGCGCTATCACGCGGTAGCCGGCTTCCGTCAATGCGGTGATCGCCGACTCCCATGTGGCGGCGCAGAAGTTCTTGCCGTGCAGCAGCACGACGGTACGGCCGTTGGGCGCTGCAGGCGCGACATCGAGATAGGCCATCTCCAGCGATTGGGCCTGTGATGCGAATGCGAAGGTCCGCACCGGGTGCGGGTAGTCGAATCCCTCGAGCCGTGCGCCGTGGCGGGGCAGTGCCTCGGCATGTGCGGGCGGGAGGGTGGCGAGGGTCATCGCCAACGTGGCCAGCTTCCAGCGAACAGTCTTCATGCAACGGTCCCGCAACGTGGCGTGCCAGCGTATCGCGGATGCCCTTCGGATGACGTCAATCCTGCGGCAGAGATGCGGGTGGCGTGGCGAGCGGATGATGTGGGCCGCGCAACGCGAGGTTGCCGCGACGGACCAGCTCGCCGGGGTCGCGGCGCAGCAGGTCGGGATCGAGCGGAGGCAATGGCAACGTCGTGGCTTCGTAGAGCGCCCAGCCATTGCGACCGTTCGCCTTCACCTCGTACAGCGCGCGATCCGCCAGCGAGACCAGCTGTTCCCAGCCCAGCAGGTCGGGCGCGGTCGCGAAGGGGGGATAGCCGATCAGGCCCAGGGAGGCGGTCACCTGCAGGTGCGCGCCGGCCACTTCGATCGGGTGTGCGGCGATGGCGGTGCAGATGCGCCGGCCCAGCGCGTGCAGCTCGTGCCGCGGCATCGGCCTGAACACCATCAGGAATTCTTCCCCACCCCAACGGATCACGTAGTCGCCGTCGCGCGACAGCGTGCGCAGCCGATGCGCGACGGTCTGCAGCACGTGGTCACCCGCCTGGTGGCCATGGCCATCATTGATCGACTTGAAGTGGTCGATGTCCAGCAGCGCGAAGGCCAGCACGTCGACTCCGGCCGCGAAGCCGGGCATGCGCTGGTAGTACGCGATATCGGCGGGGAGCTGCCGGGTCAGATAGCGACGGTTGTGCAGGCCGGTCAGCGGGTCGGTGAGGCTGATGGCTTCCAGTTGCCGGTTGGCCTGCTGCAGGTCCCGCGTGCGCTGCTGCACGAGCCGTTCCAGTGCGATGCGCCGGTTGTGGTGGCGTCGCAGCACCC
Source organism: Pseudoxanthomonas sp. PXM03 (assembly GCF_014852005.1). Taxonomy (GTDB): domain Bacteria; phylum Pseudomonadota; class Gammaproteobacteria; order Xanthomonadales; family Xanthomonadaceae; genus Pseudoxanthomonas_A. Next base: position 854,065 of record NZ_JACVAU010000001.1, read on the forward strand.
AGCGGTTGGAAAGCACCACCAGGATTGCCAGGCTGACCGCCACCAGCAGGTAGAACCATGCGCTCTCGTAGAAGTACGGAGCGATGGAGAACGACTGCGTGGCGGCGGCACGGCCGGATACGCCACTGTTGTTGGTGCCGATGACCTCGAACACGTAACGTCCGGCGGGCAGGTTGGTATAGGTCGCGCTGCGCTGGTGGGGGTCTTCCAGCAACCGCCAGTCTTCGTCGTAACCCTTCAGGCGATAGCGGATGTCGATGTGGTCCGAGGCCTGGAAACTGAGGGTGGTGAACTCGAAGCGCAGGTCGCGCGCCGCACTGGGCAGCGACCAGTCGGCGGCGGGATCCGCCGGGCGCCACTTGCCCTGGACCTGCACGCGTTCGACCACCGATTCGGGCACGTAGGCGTTGGCCAGGTCCTGGTCCGTCGCCATCACCACCACGCCGTCGCGCGTGGGCAGCCATAGTGCGTTGTCGACCAGGAATCCGCGGCTGTTGCCGGCGCCATTGCAGCAGTCCCCCTTCTGGCCTCCGTGGCGGTCGCCACGTTCGTTGAGCAGCGTCCTGGCGTTGACGCGCACGCCGGGATCTTCGGTGGCGGCCAGCAGGTCCGCGACGGCGACCCGGTAGATCCCGCGCAGGCCACCGACCCAGAGGAATCCGCTACCGTCCTCGCCAAAGAAGAACGCGGCGTTCGCGGGAATGCCGCGCTGCTTGTCCAGGCGCGTCCAGCGCTGGCCGTCGAACAGGAGCAGCATTTCCTCCGACAGCGTGCCTGCCACCCATTGCCCACCGGCGAGTTCATGCAATGCGACGATGTGCGGCGCGTCCAGGCCGGTGCCGCCAAACGGGATTGCGAGCAACTGCTCGTCGACGAACTCGTACAGGCCGCTCTGCGTGCCGACCAGCAGGCGGCCGTCACGGGTTTCCAGCAGTACGCGCACGCGGATGTCGCGCAGGCCCGCCTGTTCGGCGTAGCGGTGCAGCCGGTCTCCGCCATCCCAGCGGTACAGCCCGGTGCTGGTGGCGAACCAGAGCCGTCCGCTCCGGTCCCGCACGATGCCGTTGACCTGCGCGGTGTCCATCGCCGCCAGCACGCGCGGGCGCTGCACGCGTCCGTCGCGGTAGAGCGCGGCGCCGTTGCGCGTTCCGATCCACGTCTGCCCGTTCTCGGGCAACAGGCTGTAGGCGGCGGGGTGCGGCAGTGCACGTCCCGGTATCAGCGTGCGGAAACGGCCGCTTTCCAGCACGCTCACGCCATCGTCGCTGCCGACCCATGTTCGGCCATCAGGTGCACGTGCGGCCGACCACAGCAGTGGCTGGACGAGCCCTTCAGCGCGGCTGTATCGGCGTGTCCAGCCGTTCCAGGCACGGCTGACGCCTTCGTTGTTGCTGCCCAGCCACAGGTTCGATTCGCGGTCTTCGTAGAGCGCGCGGATCTCCGCCAGCGGACCTTCGGCGCGGATCCGTTCCAGCAGTCGGCCTTGGCGAAAGCGGTAGAGCGTGTCGCGCGTGCTCGCCCACAGGATGCCGTCGCGGTCCTCGTGCAGTGCCTGCACGCCGCCGCTCACCGGCGCGACTTCGCCATGCCGCTGCCAGTGGCGGCCATCGAACACGAACAATCCGGTACCGCACCCGGCCCAGAGCCGTCCATCGTGGCGTGCCAGCGAGGTGATCGCGTCCGCGGAGACGTTGCCGGGCAGTGTCAGCGTGCGTTCGCCTGAGCCATCGAAGACGTGCACCCGTCCGCGGCTACCGACCCACAGCGTCCCGTCAGCGTCGACATGAAGGGCCAGCGCGCCGCCGTCCTCGATCCGGTGGAGGGTCTGCAGGCGGTGACCAACGACCACCATCACGCCCCGGTTGGAGGCCACCAGCAGCCTTCCGCGGGCATCGCGCGCCAGCGCGTTCACGTCCACCACGCCCGGTGCTTCGCCGTCGGCCAGGGCCAGCGGCGTGACCTGGTTGCCTTCGCGCACCGCCAACCCCTGTGGCGTGCCGATCCACAGGCGTCCTTCGTCGTCGGTGTGCAACGCCTCGATCCACGTGCTGGGCAGGCCGGGCGTGTTGTCCAGGTCGAAGTTGGTGAAACGCACCCCGTCGAAGCGGCTGAGTCCGGCCTGGGTGCCTAACCAGAGGTAGCCCGGCCGGTCCTGGGCGATGGCCAGGACGCTCAGCTGGGGCAGGCCCTGTTCCAGCGCCCAGTGATTGCGCACGTAGTGGTGGAACGACTTGGAGGGGTCGAGCGCCTGTGCCGGCGGACAAAGCCCCGCCATCCCGCCCAGCAGGGGCAGGCACCAAACCGCCAGTCGGCGCCGCCAGGACGGGCGGGCGCGGCGGGTCGTGTCCGTGTGGTCGGACAGAGCGCGTCTCCGGTAAGTAGGTTTACCAAAAAGGGTATCGGCGCGGACCCGCGTGCCTAAAGGGAAAGCGCAGCATCGCCGCGGGCGGTGTCGGCCTGGTGTCGGGTTCTTGTCGTGGTACCGGGACGGTCCTCCTCCGACGCTTACGGCTCACCTACACTGGCATGGACCCTGAAACCATCATGGACATGAAACTGAACGCGGAACGGATCCGAACTCTTAGGGAACAGCGCGCATGGTCGCAGGAGCATCTGGCGACGGTCGCCGGGCTGAGCACGCGGACGCTGCAGCGGATCGAGGCAGGCTCGGCAGCATCCCAAGAAACGTGCATGGCATTGGCTGCGGCTCTGGACGTACCAGTGCGTCTGATCGCCGGGACTCAGCTGCCAACCGACATCTCTACGGGGCCTTCGCTGCCCAAGCCGGCGAGCGCCGCGTCTTCATGGCTCATGCCCGCCGTGCTGCTTGTGTGCTTGCTTGTCTGGTTTGGGTATTCCATCGGCAAAGGCATGGCCGAGCGCGACAACCGGGCGACAGCTGACTGCGATCGGGACAGCGCGGCGTGTGAGCCGTCACGCCGCGATGCTGGCGCTCGATGACGCTGTCTCGAGGAGCGGAGTGATCGGACCGGTCCTTGTTACGTTAGCCGCGTAGCCCGGTAGTGCCCCAGGCTGGGCTCACGGAGCGCTGGTTTGGCTGCGCTCTACCTGGGCTACCCTGACCACACCCGTTCGTGGTTCGACAGGTTCACCGCGAACGGGATGTCTGGGTGCCGCTCAACAGGCTGTCGTTGCCGCGTGGCCTGCATGAGGCCGGAGGCCGTATCCGGGGGACAGCATCAAGCCTGCCGAAAAAGAAGATCAGGTTTGGGCGAACCTGTCAGGTGGCACCTGCATTTGCGCCCAACTCGCAGGAGACATGCTCAATTAGTCCGGTGGTGTTCCTGACGAACTCGGCCTGCAAGTCGATGCCGCACTTGTGCGCCAGAACAATGATTGACCACAGGCAGTCAGACAGTTCATGGCCAAGCTTGGCTTTGCAGTCATCGATATGCCTGACGCCGGCATTGGCCTGGATCAGCTTTGCCAGGTCACCAACGTCTCCGACGAACCCGAGTGCCAGTTCCTCAGTGGTCCAGACGCGGCCATAACGTTTGATCTCAAGCTGCTCGTAAAGCTCGTTCAGACGCAATGCCAGCTTTTCAAGGTCGTGAAGATTCACGTCATGCCGCCTAACACTCGATCACGTTGACCGCCAACCCACCGCGGCTGGTTTCCTTGTACTTGTCCTGCATGTCGCGGCCGGTGTCGCGCATGGTCTTGATGACCTTGTCCAGGCTGACCTTGTGCTTGCCGTCGCCGCGCATGGCCATGCGGCTGGCGTTGATGGCTTTCACTGCGCCCATCGCGTTGCGTTCGATGCACGGAATCTGCACCAGCCCGCCGATCGGATCGCAGGTCAGGCCCAGGTTGTGCTCCATGCCGATCTCGGCCGCATTCTCGATCTGGCTCGGCGTGCCGCCGAGTGCGGCGACCAGCCCGCCGGCGGCCATCGAGCACGCCACGCCCACCTCGCCCTGGCAGCCCACTTCGGCGCCGCTGATGCTGGCGTTTTCCTTGTAGAGGATGCCGATGGCCGCGGCAGTGAGCATGAAATCGAACACGCGCTGCTCGCTGTTGCCGGGACAGAAACGGTCGTAATAGTGCAGTACCGCCGGGATGATGCCGGCCGCGCCGTTGGTGGGCGCGGTGACCACGCGGCCACCGGCGGCGTTCTCCTCGTTCACCGCCAGCGCATACAGGTTCACCCAGTCCAGCACGGTCAGTGGATCTCGCATGGCGGCTTCGGGCTTGCTGGACAGTTCGCGGTGCAGCGCGGGTGCGCGCCGCGAGACGTGCAGGCCACCGGGCAGGGTGCCTTCCTCGCGGATGCCGCGCGCCATGCACGATTGCATGGCGTTCCAGATCGCGCGGAGTCCGTCGCGGATCTCGTCCTCGCTGCGCCAGGCCTTCTCGTTCTCGAACATCAGCTGGGCGATGCTCAGTCCGCTGCGCTGGCACTGGGCCAGCAACTCGTCGCCGCTCTTGAACGGATACGGCAGCGGGGTCTCGTCAGCGACGATGCGATCCACGGCGGCGTCATCCTGATTGACGACGAACCCGCCACCGACGGAGTAGTAGTCGCGCGTGGCGATCACCTCGTCCTGCGCGTCGTAGGCGGTGAAGCGCATGCCGTTGGTGTGGTAGGGCAGCTTCTGCCGCTTGTTCATCAGCAGGTCGCGTTTCTCGTCGAAGGCGACCGCGTGGGTGCCGCCCAGCAGCAGCCGCTTGTCCTTGCGGATGCGCTCCAGCGCCGGCGGGATGATGTCCGGGTCGATCTCGTTCGGGTAATGGCCTTCCAGCCCCATCAGCACGGCCTTGTCGGTGCCGTGGCCGCGGCCGGTCAGGGCCAGTGAACCGAACACTTCCGCACGTATCCGCACCACGTCGTGCAGGCGGCCGGGTTCTTCCAGCCAGCGGGCGACAAAACGCGCGGCGGCCCGCATGGGGCCGACCGTGTGGGACGAACTGGGACCGATGCCGATCTTGAAGAGGTCGAACGTGCTGACTGCCATGCCGCGTATTCTATGCCGCCGGCGCGGACAACCCTTCCCGCGTCGCAGCAGATTGCCGGAACGAGGACCTCGATGCCCCTGATCCTTTACCAGCGTGACGATTGCCACCTGTGCGATCTGGCGCTGGACGTGCTGGCCGCTTCACGGGCACCGGCGTTCGAAAGCGTCTTCATCGACCATGACGACGTGCTGGAGGCGCGTTACGGCGCGCGGGTGCCGGTGCTGCGCGACGACGCGACGGGGGCGGAGCTGGATTGGCCGTTCAGTGCGGACCGTGTGAAGGCGTGGCTGCCATGAACATGCGCGCCTGGTCGCGTTGGCTTGCCTTGCTGGGCATCGCGTCCGGCAGTGCCTCGGCAACGGATGTGGACCTGGCGAAGACGGGCCCGGGCCGTGCCGAGGCTTTCGCGTGGCAAGGCCGGACGCTCTCGCAGGTGCTGCCGGTGGACGCCATCGAACGCATCGTGCTGCTTAAAGCGGTGACCAGCGCGCCCGCCGATCTCGATTTGCGCAACCTGCGCCGCATGCTGCGCGATGCCGCCGGCGCTCCCTTGCGGACGGCGGATCACGATGGGCAGGGGTTTCTGCAACTGGGCAGCAACGACACGATCTGGGAAGCCGTCCTGCTGACGCGGGCAGGCGACGTGTTCGGTCTCGTCATCCGTCCCGACGCTGCGGCGGCGGGGGAGGGTGCACATCGCGCCTGCCTCACGGACGAAGCGGGCAGGCGCGGGTGTTTCGGCATTCCTGCGGTGCCGGCCGGCTGAAGATGCCGGGCCTCAGGGCCTGGGTTTCAGCACCACCTTCGTGCTGATGGCCACGTCATTCGGGATGGTCGAGGTATCGGCCCAGTCACCGCCGCCGATGCCGAAGTCCAGGCGCTTCACGGTGGCCTTGCCCGTCAGTACCGGCTGAGCGCCGGGCGTCCAGGTGAACGTCAGCGTCACGGGCTTGCTGGCGCCACGCAGCGACAGCGTGCCGTCGGCTGCGTACTGGTTGCCGCCGAGCGAACGGAACCTGGTCGCCGTGTAGCGCGCCTGCGCGAACTTGCCCACGTTGAAGAAGTCGGGTGACACCAGCGTGTCGTCGCGATCCTTGTTGCCGGTCTGCGTGCCTGCAAGCTGGATGGCGACATCGAGCTTGCTGGCCGCGAGCTGCGCGGGATCGAAACTCATCGTGGTGGTGAAGCCGCCGAACTTGCCGGTGAAGGTTTCGCCCTGGTAGTTGCTGGCAAAGACCAGCGTGGAGCCGGGGGCCTGCACGTAGTCGGCGGCCATGGCCGGCGCGCTGGCCAGCAACAGGGAAGCGAGCGCCAGGCGCGCGCGGTCAGACGGTTTCATCGGGAGAATCCTGCGGTGTGGGGGAAAGGGGAGCGGAAGCAATGGCCTTGCGGCGTCCCGGCAGCATGCGCGTCAGTGTGGCATCGCCCTGGAACAGATGGTGGTAGAGCGCGGCGGCGGCATGGGCGAGCACCAGCACCACCAGCACCCAGAACAGCAGCTCGTGCGCGCCTTCGGCAGCCTCGTGCACGCCATCATCGCGGCCGGTGATGGCCGGCAGGTTGAACAGCTTGAACCACTGCAGCGGATAGCCGGCGGACGAGTTCAGCACCCAGCCCGACAGGGGAATCGCGAACAGCAGCGCATACAGCAGGACGTGGGTGATGGAGGCGATGCGCTGCTGCCATGTGGGCGTGCCGGGTGCCGGCGCAGGGGCGCCCGCGTAGAGCCGCCACAGCACACGCAGTGCGACCAGGGCCAGGATGGTCAGTCCGATGGATTTGTGCAGCGCGTAGATGTCGATCTTGCGCGGCCCGTTGGGCAGGTCGCCCATGGTCAGGCCGAGGTAGGCCATCACCAGGATCAGCACCACGATGAGCCAGTGGAACAGTTGGCTGATCGCACCCCAGCGCTGGTCGGTGTTCTTGAGGGTCATGGCGTCGGCTCCGGCGGTGGCGGGGAAGGCAGGATGTCGGTGTTGCGATCGTCGGCCTTGCCGTCGTGCGTGGCTTCGGCTTCGATGCGCAGTTCCACCTGGTCGCCGATCACCGACTTCCAGGCCGTGATGCCGAAATCGGCGCGGCTGATCGTCGTGGTGGCGGAAAATCCCACCGTGCGGCGGAACGGTGGCATCGGATGACGCTTGACGGCGTTCAGCACGACATCGAGGACGATGTCGCGCGTGACGCCGCGCAAGGTCAGTTCCCCGTGCGCTCGCGCATGTGTCGCGTCGATGGGCTCCACGCGCGTGGACACGAAATGCGCTTCGGGATGGTCTTCGGCATCCAGCAGGGATTTCGCCAGCGTGGCCTTGTTCCAGTCCGCGTCGCCCAGGTCCACGCGCGTCAGCGGCACGCGCACATCGACGCGCGCTCGCGTCCAGTCGCCGGGATCGAAAACGAGGGTACCGGTGCTGCCGGAGACAGTGCCGATGGCGTGCGAGAAGCCGGCGTGGCTGATGGCGAACATCACCCGTGTATGCACCGGGTCCAGCCGGTACTCGGCCAGTGCCTCGCGCGCGGACGCGGCCGCCGGCAGCAAGGCCGCGAGGCAGAGGGCGCGCAACAACAGGCGGCGGGAGGACGATCCGGGCATGGGGACGGATTCTAGGGGCCGGCCCATGAAGATACCCCGCTTGCGCGTGCAACGGTCCGTTGCGACGATGCCCGAGGGGCAACCAGGGAATGAAGGCGGGCAGGAATGGTGATGCGTGCGTGGTGGCTGTTGCTGCTGTGTCTGCTGTGCGCGTCCGCGCCGGCGACCGTGCCCGAGATTCCGCGCTTCCGCCTGCTCGGCGCGGGTGACGGGCTGCCGTCCACCACCATTCCCGCGCTTGCGCGTGATCGCGCCGGCTATCTGTGGGTGGCCACCTGGGATGGCCTGGCCCGTTACGACGGCGTCGGGTTCAAGGTGTGGCGACACGATCCTGCCGATCCGGCATCGCTGCCCGGCAACGTGGTGCAGGCGCTGCATGTCGATGCCGCGGACCGGGTCTGGGTGGCGACCGAGAACGGCGGCCTGAGCGTGATGGGGAACGACCGCAAGGGTTTCCGGCACTACCGCCAGGCCACCCATCCGCAGATGGGCAGCGACGATGTGTTCGCGATCACCAGTCGCGGCAACGACATCTGGTTCGGCACGTTCGGCGGCGGATTGCACCGGTTGTCGGCCGAGGGCGGCATCACGCGGTTCGCGGCGGATGCTGGGGATGCCGGAGGCCTGCCGTCGGACAGCGTGCTGTCGCTGGCGTTCGACGCCAAGGGCGCGCTGTGGATCGGCACCATGGGCGGCCTGGCGCGCTATGACGGCCAGCGTGTGCAACGGCTGGCGTTGCCGGGCGGCGATGCGCTGATCATCTACTCGGTGACCGCCGACGGGGGCTCGGTATGGGTGGGTGCGTCCGATGGCGTGTATCGCTGGTCCCCCGAGGGCCACTGGGTGTCGCCGCCCTGGTCGCCGATGTTCGCGCGCCCCAATGCGTTGATCGCGATGGCCAGCGACGGCCAGGGCGAGTACTGGCTGGCCAGCCAGGGTGGACTGTGGCGGACCGAGGATGACCGCGCGCCTGCACCGGTGAACTACGACGCGCAGAGCGTGGGCATCGGTCGCGTGCTGCAGGCGGTGATCGCGCTGCCGGACGGTGGCCTGTGGGTGCCCGTGCCGACGCGTGGCCTGGCCTATCTCCACTCGGATTGGCGGCGCATCGCCGCGTTCTCGCCGGCACAAGGGCTCGGTGGCGGGCTGTATCGCGGCCTGTCGCAGGCGGGTGCCGACGGCGTCTGGATCGCCAGCAGTACCGGCAAGGTGGAACGCCTGGATACGCGCCGCGGCCACGTCACGCCGCTGTCGCACCATGCCGCCCTGCTGTCGGAACTGCGCCTCACCTCCGTGCTGGAGGACCGTCGTGGACAGGTGTGGATCGGCCACCGCAATGGCTTGATCCGCACGGATCCGCGAACCGGCGCGATGCTGCAGTGGGCGCATGAAGGGAACGATGCAGCGCCCGACAACACATCCATCGACTGGCTGGTCGAGGCCAGGGACGACACGCTGTGGCTGGTCACGCAGATGGGCAGCGTGCAGCAGCGCGATGCCATCAGCGGGCGCGTACTCAGGACGATCCGCAAGGAAGAGGGCGGAAGCGGCAGTCTTCCCGATATCGAGGGCATCGCGGTTTCGCCCAGTGGTCGCGTGTGGCTGGGAGGCGCGGAGGGCATGCTGCACTGGGACCCCGATGCCGGCCGTTTCGTCGCCGTGCCCGCGCTGGGCAGTGAGCGCGTGTATGCCTTCGCTTTCGAACATGGCGACCGTCTTTGGCTGCACCGCATGTCGGGGGTGGAGGCATGGCGCCGCGAGGCGGATGGCTGGGTGCGCGAGCGCCGGATCGGCGCGGCGGAAGGGCTGCCGGCCGTCGAGTCCACGGGCTTGGCCGTGGACCCGCAGCGGCGCGTGTGGCTGGGAACGCGTCGCGGCCTGTTCCGCATCGATCCCAACCTGCGTGGCTCGCGCGCATTGCTGCGCAACTTCGGTGTGCGCGAAGGCCTGCTGAGCCAGGAGCTGAATGATCGCGGCATATTGATGACCGCCGACGGGCTGCTCGCCACGACGGCCGCGGACGGTTCGGTGGCGCTGCTCGACACGCACCTGCCCGATCCCCGACCGATCACGCCCAACCTGGTGCTGGACAGCCTGCAGGTGAGTCGAGGCGACACGGTGCTGCACCTGCCACCGATGGCGGCGCTGGAACTGCGTCCGGAGGATCACGAACTGCTGGTGGGCACCCGCCTGCTGAGCTACGAGAATCCGCTGGGCAATCGTTATCGCTCCCTGCTGGAGGGATTCGACAGCGGCTGGATGGACCAGGGTTCCAGCGGCGAGCGCGTGTTCTCCACGCTGACGCCGGGCCGTTACCGCCTTCGGGTGCAGGCCTTCGATGCCGCCGGCAACGCATCGAAGGAACTGATACTGCAGGTCCATGTGCTGCCGCCATGGTGGCGCAGCACCTGGGGCCTGGCGCTGTTCGCCGTCCTTGGCCTGCTGATGCTGCTGGCGGCCGGCGCGGCGTATCGCAGGCGGGTGCGTCGCCGGAGCGCATGGCAGCTGGCCGAGCACAAGCGCGAGGTGGCGGAGCAGGCTTCGCTGGCGAAGACGCGCTTCCTGGCCACGCTGGGCCACGAGATCCGCACGCCCATGACCGGCGTGCTGGGCATGACCGAACTGCTGCAGGCCACGCCGCTGGACGAGCGCCAGCAGGGCTACACGAATGCGATCCAGCGTGCGGGCACGCACCTCCTGCGGCTGGTCAACGATGCGCTGGACCTGGCGAAGATCGAGGCAGGCAAGCTGGAACTGCAGCAGATCGAGTTCGACCTGCATGCGCTGATCGGCGACGTGGTCGCGCTGATGGGCCCGGTCGCGGGCAAGCGCGGGCTCGCTTTCCATGACGGTATCGCGGCGGGCGTGCCGCGCGTGGTGCGCGGTGACCCGCTGCGATTGCGGCAGATCCTGCTGAACCTGCTGGGCAACGCCATCAAGTTCACCGAGGCGGGCCATGTCTCGCTGCACGCGCTGCCGCTGGCGCCGCAGGGCGTGCGCCTGACGGTGAGCGATACCGGGCCGGGCATCAACGCCGAGCAGCAGATGCGGCTCTTCCGTCGTTTCGAGCAGGCCGAGGGTGCGCAGACCACTTCGCGCTATGGCGGCAGCGGGCTGGGCCTGGCGATCTGCCAGGAACTGGCGGTGGCGATGGGAGGGCGGATCGAGGTGGAGAGCGCACCGGGCAAGGGCACGCGCTTCTCCGTCGACCTGCCGGCCTTGCACGCGAGTGCTGGCGAACCGGTGCAGGCGCCCGCGCCGCCCGTGGGTGCGCTGGCGCAGGTGAGGCCGCTGGACATCCTGCTGGTCGAGGACGATGCGACGGTGGCGGACGTGGTGGCGGGGCTGCTGCGCGCGCGCGGCCATCGCGTGCTGCACGCTCCCCACGGACTGGCGGCGTTGACCGAGGTCGCGGGCACTGCCTTCGACCTGGCGTTCCTCGACCTGGACCTGCCCGGGCTGGATGGCATGGCGCTGGCGCAGCAGTTGCGGTTGCGGGGCGTGACCATGCCATTGATCGCGCTGACCGCGCGCACCGATGCGGAGGCAGAGCCGCTCGCACGGCAGGCCGGCTTCGACGACTTCATCCGCAAGCCGGTGACCGGCGACATGCTGGCCATGGCAATCGCATTGCTCCTCGAACGCAGCGACGGGCCGGAGAAGGGAGAAGCCTCTTGAAGGTCGCGAAACCCGGGCTCGGCGTGCTCCTGGTGCTGATGCTGGCGCTGGCCGGCACTGCGGCTGCCGAAACGCAGCAGCCTCCGTTGCTGGGCGACTACATCACCGACAGTCGCGCGCTGTACCCGCTGCGCGTGGGCGACTGGGAGGCCGTCGGCGAAAAGCGCTACGAACAGCAGGAACTGGGCGTGTCGGTGCGTTACCAGGACACCCGCAAGCCGGATCGCTGGATGGACCTGTACCTGTACCCGGCCGGCGTGATGTTCGATCCGGCATTCGAGCGCGTGTTCGACCAGAGCGTCGACGAAATCGTGCAGATCGCGCGCGAACGCGGCGCCGGCGACGTGCGCCTGGGCGACGCGCGGACGCTCCCCACGCAGCCGGTGGCGGGCGAGGGCATGCTGGGCGATTTGGCCGTCAAGGCGCGTTCGTTCGCGATGGAGATCCCGATGCGCGAGAAGCGGTACCGGTCCGTGCTCGCGATGACCGTGCGCGACCTGTACTTCATCAAGATCCGCTACAGCGTGGAGGCCGATACTGCTTCCGACGAGGATGTGCAGGGGCAGGCCGAGGCCTTGCTCGCCGGCTTCGCCAAGGAGGTGCGCGTGCTGAACACCGGACGCTGCCGGCAGATCCTGCAGGTCAGTCCGCTGCCGGTGGGCGGCGTGAGGCCGGAGGCGGTGATGGCCAGTACGAACGACGGGCGCGAAGACGAAATGTGGATCGCCGACGATACGGTCTATCTTCGCCCGGCGGTGATCGCACGCGAGCAGGACATGGCGCGGCTGCGCAGCGAGGCCCAGTCGATCCGCGACGTGCTGCGGGGCCGGTGCGTGTCGCCCGAGATGATGGAGATCGCCGTGCCGGACGGCATGCGCGAGATCCGCTTCGAGTACCGCCTGCCGCCGGAGCGCTCGGACGGCACCACGCCACGGCTGCGCGGACGCCGCACGGGCGTGGGGTGACCCTGCGTCCTCAGCGCAACGCGCGCACTTCGATCACGCCGAACACAGGGTCGTAGTAGAACCAGTCGCTGGTGTTGTCCGCCAGCCACGCGATCCGCGCGCGTGACGGCTGCGGCACGTGGCAGAGCAGGGCATGGCCGTAGTCTTCGCCGGGGGCGGAAGGCACGCGCGGAACATCCGACAGCAGGTCTTCGAGCGATCCGGGCTTTTCGCCCCAGCTGAGGCAGTCCGCTTCGGCATTGGTGCCCTCGGGCCAATCCATGCGGGCCCAGAATGCGTCGCGGCCACGCCGCTGCAATCGATGCGCGTCGGACGCCGCGCCATCGGCTACCTGCACGACGCGCCAGTGGTCGCCTGCCTGCTGCACGATCCACATCACGTCATCGGGGAGTGCGGTCGCGCCGTGGCTATACGTGCCGACGAAGGCCGGTTGTCCGCCTGCTTCAGCGAATGAAGGCGCTATGCAGGCCAGGAGGAGCAGGGCAAGGCAGCGCATGGCCTCAGTCCGCCCAGGCTTCGACGTACAGCGTACGGGTGGCGTCGTCCGGATCGGCGTGGATCCAGATCCCGCCGGTATCGCCGGCCGGGAGGTAAAGGCCATCGTCGGCTTTCAGCATCGTGCAGGCCATGTCCACTGCTTCCCGCGCGATGGCCTGTTCGCGGCAGGTGTCTTCGACGAACCGCCGCAGCGCGGGCGCGGCCGTGACGTAAGGCGTCGCCAGCACGTATTGATGATCGCCCCAGCGCTGGGAATCCATCAGGCGCACTTCCGTCACCGGCTGGCCCGCCAACCGCACGCGCTCAGGATGCAGCTGCGCACGGGCATTCACGGCCGTGAGCGCTTCGCTTTCGTCATCGGCCATGGCGTCATCGCAGTCCAGTTCTACGCGGACCACGTGTTGCCGCCATCCGGGCGCGAGTTCATCCAGGCGGCGTGCGCGGATGCGCTCGCAGCCCGGCGCGGCATCCAGTGCGTGCGATGCGTGGTCATCCGGCACCACCATCACCAGCGCCGGGAAGTCACCTCCGGCGACATGCAGGACGTGCGGCGCGCGGTTGTCTTCGGCGCGGGCATGTGCCCCTGCCATCAGCAACAGGCTGGCGGCAGCGGGGGCGAGCAGGGGGCGGCATTCCATTGCGTCACTCCGGCGGAAAAGGGCGTGGATCAGCGCGCGCTGTAGGCGTGCACTTCGTCCACCAGCACCGCGACGTGGTCCGGGTTCATGTCCGGCGACATGCCGTGGCCAAGGTTGAAGACGTGGCCCTCGCGCGAACCGCCATTGCCGTCGCGATAGCTGTCCAGCGCGCGGCGCGCTTCGCGGCGGATGGCGTCGGGCGAGCCGTACAGCGTGGCCGGATCCAGGTTGCCCTGCAGCGCGACCTTGCCCTGCGTGCGACGTGCGGCCTCGGACAACTCCACCAGCCAGTCCACGCCGACGCCATCGGCGCCGGTGTCGGCCAGGTCTTCGAGGTAGGCGGCGGTGCCCTTGCCGAACAGGATCAGCGGAGCACGCTCGGCGCCCTCGCCACGGTCGAGTTCCTGCGCGATGCGTTGCAGGTAGGGGAGGGAGAATTCACGATACATCGCCGGGCTCAGCACGCCGCCCCAGGTGTCGAACACCTGCAGTGCCTGCGCGCCAGCGGAGCGCTGCGCGGCGAGGTAGGCAATCACCGCGTCGGTGTTGACCGAGAGCAGCCGATGCAGCGTGTCGGGGTCGTTCAGGGCCATCGCCTTGATGCGCGCGAAGTCCTTGCTGCCGCCGCCTTCCACCATGTAGCAGGCCAGCGTCCACGGGCTGCCGGAGAACCCGATCAGCGGGACCTTGCCGTCCAGTTCGCGCCGGATCACGCGCACCGCATCCATCACGTAGCGCAGCTCGGTTTCCATGTCCGGCACGCCGAGCTTGGCCGCGTCGGCGGCGCTGCGCACGGTGCGCTCGAACTTCGGGCCTTCGCCTTCGACGAAGTACAGGCCCAGGCCCATCGCATCCGGAATGGTCAGGATGTCGGAGAACAGGATCGCCGCGTCCAGGTCGAAGCGGCGCAGCGGCTGCAGGGTGACTTCGCAGGCGATGTCGGGGTTCTTCGCCATGCCGAGGAAGCTGCCGGCCTCCTTGCGGGTGGCTCGGTACTCCGGCAGGTAGCGGCCGGCCTGGCGCATCAGCCAGACGGGCGTGCGGTCCACGGGTTCGCGGCGCAGAGCGCGCAGGAAACGATCGTTCTTGAGGGCAGTCATCGGGAATCCGGGGGAAAGGGTTACTTGGGCGCGTCGGCGCCGCGGGCGAACATCAGCTGGAAGCCACGCTTGAGGTGGCTGTCGCGGGCTTTCTCGAAGGCCGCGTTGGCCTCGTCCTGCAGCAGGTACTGCTCGCGTTTGAGCGTGGCGCGACCGCCGATCTGGCCGGTTTCGCGCAACAGCTCCCAGCCGCCGAACAGATCGGGCTGCAGGGTCAGCTGGACGTAGCGGGGCGCTTCGCCCGCGTCGGGGCGTTGCTGGAGGAAGACGCGCATGCCGGCATTTTAGCCGGACAGCAGTGCCAGCACGCGGCTTTCGTCCACGTCCGGCACCACGTCGGCCTGGCCCAGGCCCCGCCACAGCACCAGCCGCAGGCGGCCGGCCAGGTTCTTCTTGTCCAGGCGCATGCGGGCGAGCAGGGCCTGCGGTGCCAGCCCGGCCGGAATGCGCGTCGGCAGGCCGTAGCCGGCCAGCAGGGTTTCCAGGCGGTCGGTGTCGGTCGCCGGGGCCATGCCGAGCCCGGAGGAAAGCCGTGCGGCCAGCACCATGCCCACCGCCACGGCCTCGCCATGGTTGAGGTTGTTGTTGCCCAGGCCGCCGTAGCCCTGCTCGGTCTCGATCGCGTGGCCGAAGGTGTGGCCGAAGTTCAGCAGCGCTCGCTCGCCCTTTTCCAGCGGGTCGCGCGCCACGGTCTCGGCCTTGTGCTCGCAGCTGGCAGCGATGGCCAGTGCCAGCGCCTCGCCGTCCATCGCCAGCAGCGCTTCACGTTCCTGTTCCAGCCACTGGAAGAAGCGCGCATCGCGGATGGCGCCGTACTTGATCACTTCGGCCAGGCCGGCGCGCAGTTCGCGCGGTGGCAGTGTCGCCAATACCTCCGTGTCGGCGAACACCGCGCGCGGCGGATGGAACGCGCCCACCAGGTTCTTGCCCTGCGGGATGTCGACGGCGGTCTTGCCGCCCACCGACGAATCCACCATCGACAGCAGCGTCGTGGGCACCTGCACGCAGTCCACGCCGCGCATCCAGCAAGCCGCCGCGAAGCCGGCCAGGTCGCCGACCACGCCGCCGCCCAGCGCGATCACGCAGGCGTCGCGGGTGGCGCCGAGTGTGGCCAGTGCCTCGATGGCATGGCCGAAATGCGCCAGCGTCTTCGACTCTTCGCCCGCAGGCAGGATGAAGGTGCCGATGGCGAGGTCGGGGCGCGCGGCATGCAGGGCTTCGCGCACCATGCCCGCGTACAGCGGCGCGACGATGGAGTCGCTGACCAGCAGCACGTGCCGGCCGCGCACGTGTCCGGCGAGCGCGGTGCCATCGGACAGCAGTCCGGGGCCGATGGCGATGGTGTAGGGCGTCTCGCCGCCGACGTCGACGGTGCGTGCGTTGCTCATGCGTTCTCTTCGATGGGCTGCCAGCGATGGGCCAGCAGCTGGGTCAGGCGGGCGGTCGCCTCGGGCGGCGTCAGGCCGTCGGTGTCCAGGGTCAGGTCCGCCACGTCACGGTAAAACGGCTCGCGCAGGGTGGCCATGTCCTGCAACACCTGCTCGCGGTCCGGGCGTTGCAGCAACGGGCGATTGGTGCAGCGGCCGAGCCGGCGCAACTGCGCCTCCACGCTGACCTGCAGGTAGACCACATAGCCGCGCTGTTTCATCAGGACGCGGTTGTCCGCATCCAGGACCGCGCCGCCGCCCGTGGAGACCAGTTGGCCATGGCCGGCCAGCAGTTCGCCCAGGGTCGCCTTCTCGCGCTCGCGGAAGCCGGCTTCGCCGAGGTGCTCGAACAGGGTGGTGATGCTGGCGCCGGTGCGATCGACGATGGCCTGGTCCGCGTCCACGAACACCAGCCCGAAGCGCTCGGCCACGCGCTTGCCGATGGATGTCTTGCCGGCCCCGGTGGGGCCGACCAGGATCAGGTTGGGGGCCGGATTCATGATGCTCCAGATGCTAGCACTGCCCACGCGTGGCGTGGCCTTAACACCAGCGGGTCTACGGTGGCCGTCCGGCGTCGTGCCGGGGCAACCGAAGAGGGAAGCACCATGTCCGTCGCCAAGATCATCGAGGTCAATGCGTCATCCAAGACCAGCATGGAAGACGCCGTGAAGGTGGGCCTGAAAAAGACGTCCGAGACCGTGAAGAACATCAAGGGGGCCTGGGTCAACGAGATCAAGGTCGTCACCGACGATGGCGGCAACGTCACCGAGTGGCGCGTGAACCTGCGGATCAGTTTCGTGGTGGCGTGACGCCATCAGCGTACCTCCTGTAGGAGCGACGTGAGTCGCGACCGCGGATCGGGCACGAACGGAAACTGTCTGGGCGGGATGACAATTCCGGGCCTCAAGCGCCGCTGAACCTGCGGGCGTGCGGTCGCGACTTACGTCGCTCCTACCCCTACGGACGCGGGGTGCGCGCCTCATCCAGCGCTATCGTCCTGTCCGCCACTCCCGGCAGCGTCGCCAGCAGGTGCCGGCTGGTCCGCTCGTAGTGCTGGATGAAGCGGTCCAGCTGCGCGCGATCCATGCCGGTGCGTGCAGGGTCCTGCGCCACCATCGCCCGTTCCTGCTGCCAGCGCCAGGTCCGCACGATGTCGAAGCCCGGCGGCTGCAGGAACCACAGCGCGTCGATGCGCGACCACAGCGCGGGATAGTCGCGGCGCAGGGCGTCGTTGCAGTACCGGCGCCACACGCCGCCAGGGTCTTCGTCGCGTTCCAGCGCATTGAGTGGCGCGTGCAGGGCCGCGTCGTCCTCGGGCACGGCGTTCAGGCACCAGCCTTCGAACAGCACCAGGTCCACCCGTTCCGCGATGCGGGGCCATCCGGTCTCTGGCAGACGGTCATCGGCCAGCTTGTCGAACCGGGGCAGTGCGATGTCCTCGCCGGCACGCAACGCATCCAGTACGCGGCAGCCGAGCGCCACGTCATGGGTCCCCGGTGGCCCGCGCGTCGCGAGCAAGGGGTGCACATCTCCGGCAAGACGCACGCGATCCGCACGGGTCAGGTACAGGTCGTCCAGCGACAGCACGGCGACGCGCAGGTGGGCGGCTTCTGCCTGCGTGGCGATCTGGCGGGCCAGCGTCGATTTGCCACTTCCCTGCAGGCCGGTGATGGCGAAGACCGGCGTGCGCGCAGGCAATGCGCGCGCAGCGGCCAGCGCGTCGCGGACGAGAACGTCGGGAAAGCCCTCGGGATGCGTCGCCTGCCTCATCGCGCGACAATAGCGCATGCCCGGGACGCGGGCGCTGCCCTGACCACGCCATGACCGATCTGTACGCCGAAGCCCTGTCCACGTTCGCCATACTCTACGGCGAGGCCAAGTCGTCGGGCACCGAAGTCGAACCCAACGCGATGACGCTCGCCACCGCCACGCCGGACGGCCGTCCCTCCGCACGCACCGTGTTGCTGAAGGCGTTCGACGAACTGGGCTTCGTCTTCTACACCCACACCCACAGCCAGAAGGGGCGCGAGCTGCACGACAACCCGTGGGCCGCGCTGCTGTTCCTGTGGCGCAGCCTGCGCGAGGCCGGCATCCAGGTGCGCGTGGAAGGCACGGTGACGGCGGTCAGCGATGCCGAAGCCGATGCCTACTTCGCCTCCCGCCCGCGCCAGAGCCAGCTGGGCGCGTGGGCTTCGATCCAGTCCGAGACGCTGGATTCGCGCGAAGCCTTCGAGACGCGCATGGCGGAGATGGAGGCACGCTTCGCCGGTGCCGACGTGCCGCGCCCGGACGGATGGAGTGGTTACCGCGTGGCACCGGAGGCGATCGAGTTCTGGTACGGCGCGCAGTTCCGGCTGCACGAGCGCTGGCGCTACGAATGCGATGCTGCCGGCGTATGGAGCAAGCGGATGCTGTTTCCTTGAGCGAGGTACGTATCGCAGAGGCCGCGCCGTCGGACGTCACGGCCTGGGTCGCATTGCGCGCCGGACTGTGGCCGGATGCCGATGCTGCGGAACTGCATGAAGAGGCCAGGGTCTGGGACGCCACGCGCGGCATTGCATTGCTGGCCTTCGACGGGGAAGGCCATGCCATCGGTCTGGCCGAAGCCAGTCTGCGGCACGACTACGTCAACGGTACCGACGGCTCACCGGTCGGTTTCCTGGAGGGCTGGTATGTCGACCCAGCCTGGCGCGGACGTGGCGTGGGGCGTGCGCTGATTGCGCAGGTGGAAGCCTGGACGCGTGCACGCGGCTGCGTCGAGTTGGCGTCGGATGCGTTGCTCGACAACACCGCCAGCCATGCGGCGCATGCGGCCTGCGGCTTCGAGGAGACCGAGCGCGTGGTGTATTTCCGCAAGCGGCTGGTCGACTGAACCATGGGCCCGCAACGCATCGTCTGCCTCACCGAGGAGCCCACCGAGACACTGTATGCGCTGGGCGAGCAGGACCGCATCGTCGGCATCAGCGGGTTCACCGTGCGGCCGCCGCAGGCGCGCGGGGAGAAGCCGAAGGTCAGCGCGTTCACCAGCGCGAAGGTCGGCGAGATCCTGAAGCTGCAGCCGGATCTCGCGATCGGTTTCTCCGACATCCAGGCCGATATCGCCGCCGAACTCGTGCGCCATGGTGTGGAGGTCTGGATCAGCAATCACCGCAGCGTGGACGGCATCGTCGACTACGTCAGGCGGCTCGGCGCACTGGTCGGTGCCGCCGCTCGCGCCAACGAGTACGCCGATGCGCTGCAGCGCGGACTGGATGACGTGCGTGCACAGGCGGCGCGCCTGCCGCGCCGGCCGGCGGTCTACTTCGAGGAGTGGGACGAACCGCAGATCACCGGCATCCGCTGGGTGTCGGAACTGATCGGCATCGCGGGTGGCGATGACGTGTTTCCCGAGATGGCGCGCGAGCCGCTGGCGAAGCAGCGCATCCTCGCCGACGGCAGCGAGGTCGTGCGGCGTGCGCCGGATATCATCCTCGGCTCGTGGTGCGGCAAGAAGTTCCGCCCCGACAAGGTCGCGCAACGGCCGGGTTGGGATGCCATTCCCGCCGTGCGCAACGGCGAACTCCACGAGATCAAGTCGCCGTTGATCCTGCAGCCGGGTCCGGCGGCGCTGACGGATGGCGTGCGTGCGATCGCGGCGATCGTGCAGGGGTGGGCGGCGCGGCGGGCGTGAGGCTGGTGTCCGTTGTAGGAGCGACGTAAGTCGCGACCGCGGACTGGACGTCGCGAGACGGAATGGGACGTTCGCGATCCTCACGTTCGCCATGGGTCGATGTCACGGATGGCGTGCGGTCGCGACTTACGTCGCTCCTGCATGGGACGAGCTGGCCGTCAGAAATTCCGCTGGAACTTCACCGTCTCGCGGCGGCCGCCGGTCGCCACCACGATCTCGAAACGGTAGGAATTGCGCGGCGAGACGCGGGCGGTGCCGATGTAGTCGGTGTAGCCGCCGGCCTCCACTTTGCGCAGGGTGATGGCCTGGCGTGCGCCGGACAGGTCGTGCGCAGTGACACTCACGTCGCCATCGGCATCGCTCTCTTCATTGCCCTTGACCTCGCGCAGGGCGACCAGCACCAGTGCAGCGCCCGCGTCGCGCGCGACGCCGTACTGCTTCGCCACGGGTTCGCTCAACGCCAGGGTCGGCAGGGCGTTGTAACGCACGCGCAGGTTGCCGAAATCGGCCTCGGCCGGCGTGGCTTGCACGAACTCCGCGGTGCGCGGGGCCTCGCCGCCGGAGCAGGCGGACAGCAGGACCAGGGCGAGCGGGGCGGCGAATCGTTTCATGGGCATGGGGAATGTGGGCCTGGGTAGCGTACGACGTCGGGAAAGAGGCGGATGCAGGCTCAGTCGTTCGCCGCCGACAACTCGCCACCACGCACGGTGGCGGCGTGCACGGCCTGCGCCACCAGCGCTTCGAAGCCGCCCGCCTGGAAGGTCTCGATGGCCGCCTGCGTGGTGCCATTGGGCGAAGTGACGCGGCGGCGCAGCTCGGCCGGGGTTTCACCGCTCTCGGTCAGCATGCGCGCCGCGCCCAGTACGGTCTGCAGTACCAGCGTACGTGCCGCCTCATCGCACAGGCCTTCCGCCTTCGCCGCCGTTTCCATCGCTTCGGCAAGCAGGAAGACATAGGCCGGCCCGCTTCCCGATACGCCGGTGACCGCATCCATCGTGGCCTCCGCCTCGATCCACACCGTCGGCCCTGCTGCGGACAGCAGCAACTCGGCGCGCTGCCGGCCCGCCGCATCGACTTCGCTGCTGGCGTGCAGCCCGGTGACGCCGGCACCCAGCAGGGCGGGCGTGTTGGGCATGCTGCGGACCACGGGCACGCCGCCACCCAGCCAGCGCTGCATCTGCGTGGTCGTGATGCCGGCCGCGATGGACACGGCGAGCGGGCGCTGCGACTGCGCCAGCGGTGCGAGGCCTTCGCATACCGCGCGCATCACCTGCGGCTTCACAGCGAACAACCAGGTATCGGCACCGTAAGCGGCTTCGCCTGCTTCGCCGAAGACCTGCACGCCGAAATCCGCCGCCAGCGCGGCACGCAGGGGTTCCGCGGGTTCCGCCACGCGGATGCGTGAGGGATCCGCGCCGCGCTTGACCAGGCCGCCGATCAGGCTGCGCGCCATGTTGCCGCCGCCGATGAAGGCAAGCGGATGCGTCAACAGAGGGGAAGTGTTCGAGCGGGTCATGAGGTGGAGCCTCGTGGAAGCGACGGGGTGGAAGGCGGCATCAAGCGGTTCGCGCCGGCCGCGCGCCGAACAGTGCGGTGCCGATACGGACCATCGTGGCGCCATGCGCGATGGCCTGTGCGAAGTCATCGCTCATGCCCATCGACAGGGTGTCGATGCCAGGGTGCCGCGACGCCAGCGCATCCTGCAGCGACTTCATGCGGCTGAATGCCGCCGCGCGTGAGGCCGGGTCCGGATGCGGGGCCGGAATCGCCATCAGTCCGCGCAGTCGCAGGCCCGGTGCGGCGGCGATGGCATCGGCCAGGGTCATCACCTCGTCGGGATGGCAGCCGTGCTTGCTCGCCTCATCGTCGATGTTCACCTGGATGAGCACGTTCAGCGGCGGGCGATCCGCAGGCCGATAGCGTGACAGGGCGCCGATCAATGTGTGACGGTCTACCGTTTGCACCCAGTCGAAGATGCGAGCGGCGATCTCGGCCTTGTTCGATTGCAGGTGGCCGATGAGATGCCATTCCAGCCCCATGCCGGCCAGTTCGCCGATCTTCGCCTGCGCCTCCTGCACGTAGTTCTCGCCGAAGGCGCGCTGCCCGGCACGGGCCAGTGCGGCCACGGCGGCGGCGGGGTGCAGCTTGGACACGGCCAGCAGATCGGGTACTGGCCGATGGGCGGCATCCGCTGCGTTTTCAAGACGTTGCAGGGTCTCGCTGAGAGCGTCGGCGAGCATGTTCATCCAACCATTGGCGGAAACGGCAAGGGCGCTATACTGCCCTTCGGGGAAGTAACGTTCCAGTTCGCAGCAACTTGGGGAAGCAGCGTCATGGATATCGCCGAACTCTTGGCGTTCTCGGTAAAGAACAAGGCATCGGACCTCCACCTGTCAGCCGGCCTGCCGCCGATGATCCGCGTGGACGGCGACGTGCGCCGCATCAACATCCCGGCACTCGACCACAAGCAGGTGCACGCGCTGGTCTACGACATCATGTCGGACAAGCAGCGGCGCGACTTCGAGGAATTCCTGGAAGTCGACTTCTCGTTCGAGATTCCGTCGCTGGCGCGCTTCCGCGTCAATGCGTTCAACCAGAACCGCGGTGCGGGTGCGGTATTCCGTACCATTCCCTCGGAAGTGCTGACCCTGGAAGACCTGGGTTGCCCGCCGCTGTTCCGCGAGCTGATCCAGCAGCCGCAGGGCCTGATCCTGGTCACCGGCCCGACCGGCTCGGGCAAGTCGACCACGCTGGCGGCGATGATCGACCACATCAACAAGAACGAATACGGCCACATCCTCAGCGTCGAGGATCCGATCGAGTTCGTGCACACCTCGCAGAAGTGCCTGATCAACCAGCGCGAAGTGCATCGCGACACGCATGGTTTCAACGAGGCGCTGCGTTCGGCGTTGCGCGAAGACCCCGACTACATCCTGGTCGGCGAGTTGCGCGATCTGGAAACCATCCGCCTGGCGCTGACCGCCGCGGAAACGGGTCACCTGGTGTTCGCCACCCTGCATACCAGTTCGGCGGCCAAGACCATCGACCGCATCATCGACGTGTTCCCCGCCGGCGAGAAGCCGATGGTGCGCTCGATGCTGTCCGAATCGTTGCGTGCGGTCATTTCGCAGGCGCTGCTGAAGAAGATCGGCGGTGGCCGTACCGCAGCCTGGGAAATCATGGTGGGCACGCCGGCCATCCGCAACCTGATCCGCGAGGACAAGGTGGCGCAGATGTACTCGTCCATCCAGACCGGCCAGAACTACGGAATGATGACCCTGGACCAGCATCTGCAGGATCTGGTGAAGCGCAGCCTCATCACCCGGCAGCAGGCCAAGGAATACGCGAAGGACAAGCGTCTGTTTGAGTAGCCGAGATTAGGGATTCGGGATTGGGGATTCGCAAAAAGCTCGCGGTCCTTGCTCTGACGAATCCCCAATCCCGATCCCCGAATCCCGGAGTTCCGCCATGAGCACCATCGATTTCACCTCGTTCCTCAAGCTGATGGCGCACCAGAAGGCGTCGGACCTGTTCATCACGTCCGGCATGCCGCCATCCATCAAGGTGAACGGCAAGATCTCGCCGATCACGCAGACGCCGCTGACATCGCAGCAGTCGCGCGACCTGGTGCTGAACGTGATGACGCCGTCGCAGCGCGAGGAGTTCGAAAAGACCCACGAGTGCAACTTCGCCATCGGCGTGGCTGGCGTGGGCCGCTTCCGTGTCAGCTGCTTCTACCAGCGCAACCAGGTGGGCATGGTGCTGCGCCGCATCGAGACGCGCATCCCGACCATCGAAGAGCTGAACCTGCCGCCGGTCATCAAGACGCTGGCCATGACCAAGCGCGGCATCATCATCTTCGTCGGCGCCACCGGTACCGGCAAGTCCACCTCGCTGGCGGCGATGATCGGCTACCGCAACCAGAATTCCACCGGCCACATCATCACCATCGAAGACCCCATCGAGTTCGTGCACAAGCACGAGGGCTGCATCATCACGCAGCGTGAAGTGGGCATCGACACCGACAGCTGGGACGCGGCGCTGAAGAACACCCTGCGCCAGGCACCCGACGTGATCATGATCGGCGAGGTGCGCACGCGCGAAGGCATGGACCACGCCATCGCCTTCGCCGAAACCGGCCACCTGGTGCTGTGCACGCTGCACGCCAACAACGCCAACCAGGCGATGGACCGCATCATCAACTTCTTCCCGGAAGACCGCCGCACCCAGCTGCTGATGGACCTGTCGCTGAACCTCAAGGGCGTGGTGGCGCAGCAGCTGATTCCCACCCCCGACGGCAAGGCGCGCCGCGTGGCGATGGAGATCCTGCTCGGCACGCCGCTGGTGCAGGACTACATCCGTGAAGGCGAGGTGCACAAGCTGAAGGAAGTGATGAAGGAATCCACCAACCTCGGCATGAAGACCTTCGACCAGGCCCTGTTCGAGCTGTACCAGGCCGGCGAGATCAGCTACGAGGACGCACTTCGCTTCGCCGATTCGCAGAACGAGGTGCGCCTGCGCATCAAGCTGGCCCAGGGCGGCGATGCCCGCACGCTGGCGCAGGGGCTGGACGGCGTGGAGATTGCGGAAGTCCGCTGATTCCGCGCAATACACGTCAAACGGAAGGGGCGGGCGACCGCCCCTTTTTCGTGGGCGGTTGCCTGCCTTCAAGGACCTCCGGCACCCGCAAATGTTGACTTCCGGCACCTCATTGCACGACGGCTGGATCCGATGATGTGCGGGAACCGACGCGATGTCGGCCTCTCCAGGACCCTTGCCCCATGACGCAGATCCTCTCGCACACCCCCCTTTGGGTTTTCGGCCTGTTCTTCAGTCTGGTCTATTTGGGCTATGTCCAGAGCAGGGCGCGCCAGGTCTCCCGCAACCGGCTGATCTTGCTGCCTATCGCCATGCTGGCCTGGTCGCTGTACTCGGTGTGGTCAACCTTCGATGCCCACGTCACGGCGCTGCCTGCATGGACCTGCGGCTGGGGCGCCGTGGTGGCCATCGCCCTGGTGCGGGCACCGTCGCGCCGTGCGTCCTACGACGCATCGACGAAGCAGTTCACGGTGCCCGGCAGCTGGGTGCCGCTGGCGCTGATGATGGGCATCTTCTTCTTCAAGTACGCGGTGGCCGTGGTCAATGCCATGAAGCCGGGCATCATGGAGGCGACGACGGCCGTCATCGTGGTGGCCGGTACGTACGGACTCTTCAGTGGCCTGTTCATGGCGCGAGCGCTGCGTGTGTTGGGGGTGATGAAGCAGCTGCGCCTGGTGGAGCGGAACACCTGACGGCGAACGGGTAGGATGGGGTGGGCGGCCCTTCGCTCACCCCTCATGCGAGCACCAGGCTCGCGCCACGCATGATCCATGCAGGTGTCGTCCAGATGGAAGTACCTTCACCCGAAGACGTTGCGTCGCGCTGGATCGAGAAGTGGAACGTCGATGTGCGTGAGCACACGGGGGAATCTGACGGCTACGATCTGGACGTTGAACTCCCGTTCCAACATCCGAGACTTTGCCTGGACGCTATCCTGCTCGTCCTGCCCCGCATCCCTTCTGATTCTGCGGACAGGCATTTCCAAGTCCTGGCCGCCGGCCCGCTGGAAGACCTGCTGGTGCATCACGGCCAGGCCATGATCGACGAGATCGATGTTCTGGCGCGACGCAGTCCGTCGTTCCGAATGCTGTTGAATGGTGTCTGGACCTCGCGGATCGATTCGGCCGTCGTCGAGCGGCTGGCCAAGTACCGGAGCGCGCAATGGTGAAGGCAATGCGTAGGATGGGTTGAGCCGAAGGCGATACCCATCCTACAGAGGACTTCAGCCCTTCATGCTGCCCGTATCCAACCACCGCTGGTGCCACGACAGCGCTTCCGGCAGCAGGTGCGGGGTGTGCTTGCCGTAGCTGTGGTGCAGGGCGCGGTCGAAGTAGTCCTGCAGCGCGTCGCGGTAGTCGGGGTGTGCGCAGTTGGCGATCAGCAGGCGGGCGCGTTGCTTGGGCGTAAGGCCGCGCAGGTCGGCGAGGCCCTGTTCGGTGACGATCACCGAAACGTCGTGCTCGGTGTGGTCCACGTGGCTGACCATCGGCACCAGCGCGGAGATGCTGCCGCCCTTGGCGGTGCTCGGGCTGAGGAACACCGACATGAAGCCGTTGCGGGCGAAGTCGCCCGAGCCGCCGATGCCGTTCTGGATGCGGCTGCCCATCACGTGGGTGGAGTTGACGTTGCCGTACAGGTCGGCTTCGATCATGCCGTTCATGCCGATGCAGCCCAGCCGCCGTACCAGCTCGGGATGGTTGGACATCTCCTGCGTGCGCATGATGATGCGCTCGCGGTAGAACGCGATGTCGCGCTTGAACGCTTCGTTGGCTTCCGGGCTCAGCGCGAAGCCGGTGCATGACGCGACGTCCAGCACGCCTTCGCGCAACAGGTCGAGCATGCCGTCCTGGATCACCTCGGTGAATGCGGTCAGGCCGCGGAAGCCGCTCTTCGCCAGTCCCGCCAGCACGGCATTGGGAATGTTGCCCACGCCGGACTGCAGCGGCAGCAGGTTCGGCGGCAGGCGGCCGAGCGCGACCTCGTGCTTGAGGAAGTCGATCAGGTGTCCGGCGATGCGCTCGCTGGTGGCGTCGATGGGTGTGAACGGACTGTTGCGGTCGGGTCCGTGCGTACGCACGACGGCAACGATCCTGTCCGGGTCGCAGCGCAGGGCGGTATCGCCGATGCGGTCCTGCACGTGTTCCAGCGGGATCGGCTTGCGGTGCGGCGGCAGGGCCGTGCCGTAGTAGATGTCGTGCATGCCGTCGACATCGGCAGGCTGCCAGTCGTTGACCTCGATGATCACCTTCTTGGCCAGGTCCAGCCAGGTCTTGTTGTTGCCCACCGAGGTCGACGGCACCAGCGTGCCGTCCTCGCGGATCGCCGAGACCTCGATCACCGCCGTGTCGATGGGACCGTAGAAGCCGAACCACACATGCTGGGCGACATGGCTCAGGTGGATGTCGATGTAGTCCAGCGTGCCGTCGTTGATCCGCTTGCGTGCGTCCGGGTCGCTCTGGAACGGCATGCGCAGGGCGATAGCGTCGGCCTTGGCGAGGGCCCCGTCGAGTTCGGGCGCGGTCGAGGCGCCCGTCATCAGCTTGATCTGGAACGGCAGTCCGTCCGCATGGGCCTGTTCGATCTGCGCTGCAAGTGCGAGCGGCACCGCCTTGGGGTAGCCGGAGCCGGTGAAGCCGCTCATGGCGACCGTCTCGCCGGGCTTTATCAGGGCGGCCGCTTGTTCGGCACTGACCACGCGGTCGCGCAGGCCGGCGTGGCGGATACGGTCTTCCTGCATCGGATTAGGCATCGAAGGAGCGAAACGCTGATTATCGCCGTGAGGCAGTGCGTCGCAGGATACGACCTTCGTGGAACGCACGTGTTGCGCGGAATCAATGCCCGGCGGCGGCCATCCACGGCGGCCGCTGCTTCGCGGCACGCCGATAGGCCGGACAATCCTCGCGGTGCGCGCCGGGCAGGTAACCCAGGCTCATCAGGAATTCATTGGTGATCTCGCCGCCGGTGAAGCGGAAGGTCTTCTTGAACAGCTTGATCCACTCGGCCTTGCCCAGCGGGTGGTGGGCATCCAGCCATTCGGCGAACCCGCCGTGGCTGCGGCGCAGGCCCTGGATGACCTGGGCGTTGTGGATGGCCGCTTCGATTTTCAGGCGGTTGCGGATGATGCCGGCGTCGGCCATCAGCCGCGCGCGGTCGCGTTCGCCGTACTTGGCGACCTGGTCGACGCTGAAGCCGCTGTAGGCAGCGCGGAAACCCTCGCGCTTGCGCAGCATGGTTTCCCAACTGAGGCCGGCCTGGTTGATTTCCAGCAGCAGGCGCTCGAACAGGACCGCTTCCTCGCGCTGCGGGAACCCGTACTCGCTGTCGTGGTAGGGCCCGTGCAGCGGGTGGCCGGGGGCAATATCGCAGTAACCGGACATGGAAGATCGGCCAGGAAGGGGATTCCCGATTCTAGGCCGTGTTGCGGACAGGAACCGCCCGCGCGGGTCCGGGCTAGAATGACGCCCATGCACGATGCCGCCACGCCCCTGGCCAACCAGCTGCTGATCGCCTTGCCGGCGCTGGCCGATCCCAATTTCGCGCGCAGCGTCACGCTGATCTGCCAGCACGACGACGAAGGCGCCATGGGCGTGGTCGTCAATCGCCCGTCGGAGTACACGCTGGGCGAAGTGCTGCGGCAGATGAACCTCGCTTCCCACAATCCGCGCCTGGACGACCAGGTGGTGCTGGCGGGCGGGCCGGTGCATCCGGAGCGCGGCTTCGTGCTGCATGACGATGCGCGCGCGTGGGAGTCCACGCTGGAAGTCGCGGACGGCCTGTACCTGACCACCTCGCGCGACATCCTGGAAGCGATGGCGGTGGGCGAGGGTCCGGCAAACGCCGTCATGGCGCTGGGCTGTGCGGGCTGGGGAGCAGGCCAGCTGGAATACGAACTGGGCGAGAACAGCTGGCTGACGGCGCCCGCCGATGCCGAACTGCTGTTCGCGCTGCCGCTGGAGCGGCGTTGGCAGGCGGCAGGCCAGCGGATCGGCGTGGACATGACGCGCCTGACGGACTACAGCGGCCACGCATGAGCCTCTGCCTGCGCCCGCAGACGTCGTCTCCACAACCGCCGGTGCAGGATGGCGCACGCGTGATCGAACGGAGGCAGATCGCATGAAGCTGGATGGCACCGTACTGGGATTCGACGTGGGCGCCCGCCGCATCGGCGTGGCGGTCGGCAGCGCGTTCGGCACCGGCGCGCGTGCGCTGGCGGTGATCGACGTGCATGGCCACGGGCCGGACTGGCCGGCGATCGACAAGCTGCATGCGGAGTGGAAGCCCGACGGCCTGGTGGTCGGCGACCCGATGACGCTGGACGGCGGCGACCAGCCCATCCGCAAGCGCGCGCACGCCTTCGCCCGCGAGCTGCGCGCGCGCTACAACCTGCCGGTGGTGCTGGTGGACGAGCGCACCAGCTCCGTCGAGGCCTCGCAACGCTTTGCACTGGACCGTGCCGAGGGCCGCAAGCGCCGCCGCGACGCGGTGGCGCTGGATGCCGTCGCGGCGGCCGTGATCATCGAACGCTGGCTGGCCGCTCCCCAGGATGCGACCCAGTTGACCTGATTCTTCCCTGACGAAACTTCATGACTTCCCAACTTGATCCGGATGGATGCCTGCGTCACCTGCTGACCCTCGAGGGCCTGCCCCGCGAGACCCTCTGCCGCCTGATCGACCGTGCCGGCCAGATCCGCGATGCTGCGCTCGGTCGCACGCCGCGGCGAAAGGTCCTGGATGGCACGACGGTCTGCACGCTGTTCTTCGAACCGTCCACGCGCACGCGCAGTTCATTCCACATCGCCGCGCAGCGGCTGGGTGCGGACGTACTGAACTTCGATGCCTCCACCTCGTCCACGCGCAAGGGCGAGACCGCGCGCGATACCTTGCGCAACCTAGAGGCAATGGGCGTGCGCGGATTCATCGTCCGCCACGCCGACGACGGCGCGGTCGCGGCGCTGGCCGCCGAGGCGGGCGAGGGCACTGCGTTGATCAACGCTGGCGACGGCCGCAGCGCGCACCCTACCCAGGGGTTGCTGGACGTGCTGACGATCCGCCAGGCCAAGGGTGCCGATTTCTCGCGCCTGAAGGTGCTGATGGTCGGCGACGTGAAGCATTCGCGCGTGGCGCGTTCCGACCTGCATGCACTGCATACGCTCGGCGCGGGCGAGATCCGCGTCTGCGGACCGCAATCGCTGCTGCCCGACGATGGCACCCTGGCGGGGTGCCGGACGGGGCAGGATTTCGACGCCATGCTCGAAGGCGTGGACGTGGTGATGATGCTGCGCCTGCAACGCGAGCGCATGGAAGAAGGTCTTGTCGCATCGCTGGAGGATTACCACCGCGAGTACGGGCTGACCACCGCGCGCCTGGCGCGTGCCGCGAAGGATGCCGTGGTGCTGCATCCGGGCCCGATCAACCGCGGCGTGGAAATCACCGACGAGGTCGCCGACGGCCCGCAGTCGCTGGTGCTGCGCCAGGTCAGCAACGGTGTCGCCATCCGCATGGCGGTGCTGGAGATGTTGCTGGGGTGAGGGCGGCACCCTCGCCCGCAGGAGGCCCTTCAGGGCCGACGGGTTCCGGTCGGCCCTGAAGCGCCTCCTACGCAGGGCGGCTTACTCCGGTGCCGCGACCACCTGGTTCTTGCCCGCCTGCTTGGCCTGGTACATGGCGCGGTCCGCGCGTGCGAGCAGTTCGTCCTGCGATTCGCCCGGCACCCAGCGCGCCACGCCGGCACTGAATGTCGGCATGATGCCGCGGCCCTCGTAGATCAGCGGCTTGTGCGCGAGGCGGGCACGCAGGCGCTCCAGCGTGCCCATCGCTTCCAGGAAGCTGGTGTCGGGCAGCAGCAGCACGAACTCTTCGCCACCGAAACGTGCGACGGCATCGCTGGCACGCAGGGTGGCGCGCGCCAGGGTGACCACGTGGCACAAGGCGGCATCGCCACCCAGGTGGCCGTGCGCGGCATTGATGTGGCGGAAATCGTCCAGGTCCAGCAGTGCCAGGCTCAGCGTCTGCCCGCTGCGCAGCGCGCGCACGGATTCGCGTTTGAACAGTTCGTCGAAGCCGCGCCGGTTCAGTGCTTCGGTCAGCTGGTCCACGCGCACCAGCGCCGAGACCGATTGCAGTTCCTGTTCGAGTTCCGCCGCGCGACGCTCGGCATCCTCCACGTCGCGCCGCGCCTCCAGCAGGCTGTCGCGCGCGCGCAGTGCCTGTGCCTGCACCTGTGCGGTGTCCGCCAGGATGTCCTCCATCCGCTTGCCCAGTTCGGCGATGCTGCGGCTGTCGCGGATGGCCTGCGCGTGGAAACTGATGCGGTCGTGGTATTCGCCGGTGCTGCACGCCATGCCGTCCAGCCGCTCGACGAAGGTCACCATCATCTCCTTCATCGACGCCTTGGACTCGGCCAGCCCCTGCTTCAGCAGGCCCTGCTTGTAGATCACTTCGCGCAGCCCGGCGCGGGTCTGCTCCAGTGCGGTGCGGTCCAGCGGGCCGGACAGCAACTGGCGCACCGCACCGATCTGGTCCTGCAGCCAACTGCCGTCTTCGATCAGTTCGCCGACGTTCTCCAGCAGCAGGTCGAACAGGCTGCGCATCAATTCCTGTGCGTCGTTGACCTCGTGCGTGCGCAGGCCGACCTGCCGGCAAAGTTCCCGCAGGTCACTGCCCAGCCCATCCAGCGGCTGGGCGGGTTGCCACTGGCGGACGCGGTCGGCCAGCGCGTGCGCTTGCGGCAGCAGCAACGCGTCGTCGCGCAGCAGGTGCTCCATGCCGGCGACGAGCAGGTGCTGCAGCAGGTCGCGCAGTTGCTCGGCTTCGCCGGCCAGCGGCTCGTCCTGGATGGTGCGGATGTACTTGTCGACCAGTTGCCGCAGTGCGCGGCCGTAGCGGGGCCAGTCGGCATCGGCGTGCGCGGACTGCAGGCGCTCACCCATGCCATGCAGTTCCCCCGGCAGGCCGGCGACGCCGTCGGCGAAGGCCGACAACAGGGCGGCCGGCTCTTCGGCATGTGCGAACAGGGCCTGCAATTGTTCCGCGCTGATGCTGGTGCGGGGCCCGGCGCTGGTCGCCGTGGCCAGTTCCCGCGACGACGACGGCGCCGCGTCCCGCCGCCGCGACCAGAGCCGGCGCAGGCCGCCAGGAAAACCGGAGTTGTCGTCGGCCATGTCAGTCATCGCAGGTCACTCGCACGGCCACGGGCAGGCACCCGTCAGGCATCAGGGGATGCCGGGTTATCGGCCGCGGAGGGCGTTGATTGAGGGCGGGTCGACCAGAACGGGCACGTGGAGGCGGGAGCCGTGACCTGCGCGCGCAGGCGCGCCGGTCAGCCGGCGTCCGGGGGAAAGCGGGTGAGGGCTTCTTCGATGATGGCCAACTGGGCGACGGCCTCGGCATGGCCGGCCTCGGCGGCGGTGCGGACCTGCTCCAGGCTGGGATGCGAGACGATCAGCAGCAGGTTGCCGCATTGCGCGCAGGCGTAGTCGGTGACCGCATCGTGCAACTCCATGGCCATCGCACGGCTGTCGCCTTGCCAGCCGCACGGACACGGCAGTTCACGCTCACGCCAACCCGCGGTGAAGTAGTCGGGAACGAGCTCGGCCACGGCTCAACGTCCGCGGCGTTGTTCAAACAGCCATTCCCACATCGGGGTGTACGCGTAGGTGGCGTCCCAGCTGTTGTGGTTGGCGTCCGGGAATTCGGTGTAGCGCGCGTCGCGTGCGCCGGCGGCCTTCAGCGCGGCGTCCATGCGGCGCGATTGCGACGGGGGCACCACGTCGTCCTTGCCGCCGTGGAAAATCCACACAGGGATGTCTTTCAGGCGCTGTGCGGCGGCGGCGAACGGGTCTGCCGCGTTGGCAACGCTGTGCGCGCGCAGGCCCGGCCGCGCATCGGTCCAGTCGACGGTGATTCCTCCGCAGATCGGGATCAGGGCGGCGAACCGGGCCGGCTGCTGCAATGCCAGTTCCCACGTACCGTAGCCCCCCATCGACATGCCCGTCAGGTACACGCGATCAGGATCGCCATTGAACTCGCGCACGGCCGCGTCCAGCGTCGCGAACGCAAGGGGGCCGGCTGCCTCGGTCCACTCCGTGTCATCCGGCGCCTGCGGGAAGACCACCACGCCCGGGAACGTGTCGGCATGCTGGCGCAGGTAAGGGCCCAGCCCCGCCATCGTCTGCTTCACGCCATCGCTGCCGCGCTCGCCGGAGCCGTTGAGGAACAGCACCACGGGCGGCTTGCTGCGGCGGAAGCGCGCCGCAGGTACGAACACCTGGTAGCGGTAGGTCTTTCCTTCGAGTGCGACCTCGCGCGAGACGAATTCGCCGGTCGGGTTCATGGGGGGTGTCGTGGTACAGGACGTCATGAGGATCAGCAGCAAGCCCAGGCAGGCGGTGGCAAGAGAGCGCATGGCAGTCACAATCGAAGGGGACCGGGCGGCAGCATAACCCGATGGGGAAACGGGGCGTCCGATCGACCGGACTACGTCACCGTTTCGGATCGGCTGGTGGCATGTCGTCGCGCATCCGCATGAAGCGGGCGAAGCGCGGCAGTCCGGTCGATGTCAGGCCGTTGTAGCGATAGGTCAGCCACGCGCCCACCGGCGGTGGCTTGGCCCGCTGGGCATCGGTGAAGCCGGTGCCGATGCGGAAGTGGCGCCCGTCGGGCGTGCGCACCTGCAGCGCGCCCATCATCCCGGCGTATTTGCCTTTGCCCGGCAGATGCGCGACGACTTGCGCCTCGGCGTCCTCATGGGGTTTGTACTTGAGCAGGTCTTCACTGCGTCCGGCGCGATAGCGCGCGTCGCGTCGGTGCAGCATCAGACCCTCGCCGCCGGCGGCGACCACGCGGGCCAGTTCCGCGTCCAGTTCGGCCCGGGTGTCGACGCGTTGCTGCGGGATCATCACCAGATGCGCGTTGCGTGCCGTCGACACCACACTGCGCATGCGAACGACGCGTTCCGCGAACGGCCCAGGATGGGTGGGTAGGTCGAAGACCATGAAGCGCACATCGCGCCATGCCTGCGCATCGGTTCCCACGCGGCGGACGAGGGCGCTGATGTCGTCAAAGCGGCCGCGTGCGATCCACAGCTCGCCGTCCATGGGTTCGGCAGACCAGCCGCGAGTGAACGTGGCCGGTGCCGCAATCCGCGCGCCGCCACGCGTCCACAGTGCCCGTCCGTCCCAGCGCGCACGCACGCCGTCCAGCTTCTCGCTGACGAGGAAGGCGGCGACCGGCACGCCATCGCGGTATGGCGTCGCCAGCATCGGGTCGGGGGGTGGTGCCGACAGGACCGGCCAGATCAGCAAACACAGCAAGGCGGTAAGGATCAGGCGCATGGTGCGGCCAACAGGACGGAGAGCGACAGTGTCACCTGCCCGCACGAAGGTGGGCATCGGTGCACATCGCGGCGGCGTGTAGGAAAGCCCCACGCGCAGGGGGCGCCCAGGACGACAGACTCAGTCTGACCAGGCTGTGTAGACGGAGGCGGTACATCGCTTCGCGATCACGGCCTCATCCAACACCACGCGACCAGCGCGCCGCCGTGCAGGGCCACCATCGTCCAGAAGGCGACGCGATAGCCCGGCTTGCGCGACTTGTGTCGCAGCATCTGCTGCGCGATCCACGCGCCCGGCCAGCCACCGGCGAGTTCCAGCAGATGCAGGGTCGATTCGGGTGTGCGCCAGCGGCCGGTCTGCGCCGCGTGCTTGTCGAGGGCGTATGCGACGAAGGTGATGGCGGACATCGCCAGCGGTATGAACACTGCCTCGAACGGAAGGCGGTCGTTGCCGATGGCCCAGGCCACCAGCAAGGCATAGGCCGCGGTGGCGACTGCGCCGGTTAGCCACGGCTCGGGTCGCGGCGAGGCCGTGCGTGCGGGTGCCGGGGGTTTTGCAGGTCGCGTGGCGGATACCGTCCGACGGATCGTTTGGGCGCGCCACTTGCCATCGGGTTGTCGCTGCGCGGTGAACTTCACGAGTTCGCCGATCTCGGGACGGCGGCCGTCGAGCCGGTAGTCGCGTACGTGGAAGAACACGCGTGCCGGTTCGCCATCGAGGGGCGCGATGAAGCCGAAGCCCCGGTCGTCGTTCCATTCGCTGACTTTGCCGAGCCGTTCCATCGGGGGCGGGGTCTCAGTGCAGCAGAATCAGCGTGGCCAGGCCCAGGAAGCAGAAGAAGCCCATCACGTCGGTCACGGCGGTGACCACCACCGTGCCGGCGACGGCCGGGTCGATGTTCATGCGCTTCAGCAACAGCGGCAGTAGCACACCCGCAGTGGCGGCGGCGCAGAAATTGATGATCAGTGCCAATGCGATGACCAGCGACAGCAGCGGACTGCGGAACCACACGAAGGCGATCACACCGACGATGCTGCCGATCAGCAGCCCGTTGATGAGGGCGACTCGGATTTCCTTCCACAACAGGATCCGCGCATTGCTGGAACCCACCTGGCCCAGCGCCAGGCCGCGTACCATCAGCGTCAGCACCTGTACGGCGGCGTTGCCACCGATGCCCGCGACAATCGGCATCAGAACGGCCAGCGCGACGATCTTCTCCAGTGTCGCCTCGAACTGGCCGATCACGCTCGCCGCCATGAACGCAGTGAACAGGTTGATGCCGAGCCACACCACGCGGCCGCGCACGGCGCGCTTGACCGGCGAGAACAGGTCCTCGTCCTCGTCCAGGCCGGCGGCGCCCAGCGCCTGATGCTCGGCCTGCTCGCGGATGATGTCGACCACGTCGTCGATGGTGATGCGGCCAAGCAGGATGTTGTTGTCGTCCACGACCGGTGCCGACACCCAGTCATGGTCGGAGAACTGGCGCGCGACTTCCTGCGCGCTCTCGCCCACGTCGATGGCCGGCTGCTCGTCGTCGATCAGCCGGTTGATGGGGGTGGTGTCCTCGTGCGTGACCAGCGCGGCCAGCGGCACGCGGCCCAGGTACTGGTGGCGGCGGCTGACCACGTACAGGTGATCGGTGTGGTCGGGCAGTTCGCCGCGCAGGCGCAGGTAACGCAGCACCACGTCGACGTTGACGTCGGCGCGCACGGTGACCACGTCCGGGTTCATCAGGCGGCCGGCGGTGTCCTCCGCGTACGACAGCACCTGTTCCAGGCGCTCGCGGTTCTCGCGGTCCATCGACTTGAGGACTTCGTCGATGACGGTGTCGGGCAGGTCTTCGACCAGGTCCGCGAGATCGTCGATGTCGAGGTCCTCGACCGCGGCGACGATTTCGTCGGTGTCCATGTCCGCCAGCAGGCTTTCGCGCACTTCGTCGCCGACGTGCACCAGCACCTCGCCGTCGTCCTCCGGATCGACCAGGCCCCAGACGACTTCGCGCTTGCCGGGCGGCAGCGATTCCAGCAGGTTGCCGATCTCCGCAGGCGACAATGTGTTGACCAGCCGGCGCACGGGCCCCAGCCGACCGCTGTCGAGCGCGTCGGAGAGCAGGCGCAACTGGCGTGCGGTCTTGTCGTGGCGGATGGTCTCGACCATTCGGTACTCCGGAATGGGGCCGATCCGTCAGGCGGATGCGACCGGGGCATCAGGCGTTCATTGCGCCATTATCGCCCGGGCTGCGACTTATGGACACCCTGCACTGAGGTCGAGGTCGAGGTCGAGGTCGAGGTCGCGGGTGTGGGATGTGGGAGCGACGTCAGTCGCGATGACGCTCGCATGGTGGCCCATCGCGACTGGCGTCGCTCCCACAACCGCCTTCAAGGGTCAGGCTTCGCCCGCTGCCTTCAGCCAGCGCTCGATGCCGGCGCGGTCGCGTGCCTGCAGCAGTTTGGCCGCACGCGCCTGCAACGCACCCAGGTCGACATCGCGGATGGCCTTGCGCAGTTCCAGCAGCGTGGCCGGATGCAGGCTGAACTCCCGCAGGCCGAGTGCCAGCAGCATGGGCGCTAGCGTGGCGTCGCCAGCGATCTCGCCGCACATCGCCACGGGAACCTTGTGCTCCGCGCCCACGCTGATCACGTGGCGGAGCAGGCGCACCACACCCGGGTGAAGCGGCGAATAGAGTTCGCCCAGTGCTTCGTTGTTGCGGTCGGCGGCCAGCAGGTACTGCACAAGGTCGTTGGTGCCGATGGAGACGAAGTCGACCACGTCGACGAACGCGTGCAACGCGATCGCCGCGGCCGGCACTTCGATCATCGCGCCCACGTCGACCTGTTCGGCGATCTCGAGCCCTTGCTTGCGCAGCTGCAGCGCCGCGCGCCGCAGGCGACGGCGTACCTCGAGGATTTCCTCGCGGCTGCTGACCATGGGCACCAGGATGCGGACCGGGCCGTAGGCGGAGGCACGCAGGATGGCGCGGAGCTGGGTGTCGAAGACGCCGGTGTGCGCCAGCGAGAGACGCACGCCGCGCAGACCGAGCGCGGGATTGTCCTCGTCGCTGACGACGAGTCCGGTGCGATCGGCCTTGTCCGCCCCCAGGTCGAGCGTGCGGATGGTCACCGGGCGTCCGCTCATGCCGAGCACGAGATCGCGGTAGACCTGGAACTGCTCGTCTTCGCCCGGCAGCTCGCGTCGCTGCAGGAACAGGAATTCGGTGCGGTACAGGCCCACGCCGGACGCACCCAGGGCATGGGCATTCGCCACGTCCTCCAGCGATTCGGCATTGGCCCACAGCGCGATGTCGACCCCGTCGCGGGTGCGGCTGGGCTTGGAGCGCAGCCGGCCCAGTTCGCGCGCTTCACGCGCCGCATCACGCAGGCGTTCACGATAGCGGCGCAGGTCTTCGGGGTCGGGATTGACCACAACCTCGCCCGTGCTGCCGTCCACCAGCAGTACGTCGCCGTCGTTGATCTTCTGCAGGGCCAGCGCATTGCCGACGACCAGCGGCAGGTGCAGGCTGCGGGCCAGGATCGCGCTGTGCGACAGCGTGCTGCCGGCGGCGGTGACCACCCCCACCACCCCTTGTGTCTGCAGTTCCGCCAGTTCCGAAGGGGCCACGTTGTTGCTGACCAGGATCTCGCCTGCCGCGCCCGGCGTGTCATCGGCGCGTTGGTGCAGGTGCGCGTGGATGCGGCCGATCACATGGTCGAGGTCGTCCATGCGGCTCTTGAGGTAGGCATCGTCCATGCCATCGAACACGGCGGCCAGCCGGTCGCGTTGCAGGCGCAGCGCGTAGTCGGCCGAATACCGGCCGGTGCGGATCAGTTCGTCCAGGCCATGCAGCAGTTCGGGGTCGTCCAGGAGCAGGGCATGCAGGTCGAGGAATTCGCCGACCTCCTTCGCCAGCGCGCCGTGCAGACGCGTGCGCAGGCTGTGCATCTCGCGGCGGGTGGCGTCGACGGCGTCATGCAGGCGGACCAGTTCGTCGTCGAGCTGGTCCTGGCGGATGTGCTGCTCGGCCACATCCAGCACATGCGGCAGCCGGACCCGGGCGCGTCCCAGCGCGCTGCCGCGCGATGCCCCGTGGCCCGGCAGCAGCGCCCGCATCAGGCGTCCTCGTCGAATCGTCGTTCGAACAGCGACACGACTTCGTGCATGGCGGCGGCCTCGTCCTCGCCCTCGATGCGGACGGTGACCGGCGTGCCCTGGCCGGCAGCCAGCAGCATGACGCCCATGATGCTCTTGGCATTCACCTCGCGTCCCTTGGCGGCCAACGTGGCGTTGCAGCGGAAGCCGGCCAGCGTCTGCACCAGCTTCGCAGTGGCGCGCGCGTGCAGCCCGAGGCGGTTGGATATTGTGAGTTCGCGTTCAAGCATCGTCGTGAATGACTCCATTGCGTGCGCCGGCCGCAGCGGTGGCCGGCAGTTCGTCCAGTCCCTGTTCCGAATAATTCATCACGCGCAACAACATGGGCAGGCTGAGCGCCGAGACGCGGCGCACGGGCGTGCCCAGGCGCGCGAGCTTGCCGGCCAGGTTGCTGGGGCTGGCACCGTACAGATCGGTGAGCACCAGCACGCCATCGCCGCTGTCCACGCGCCGCAGCGCCGCGGATGCCTGCGGAAGCAGCGCGTCCAGGTCGGCGTCGAACGCCACCTCGAAGGCCTCCGCCTTCAAGGGAAGTTGCCGCAGCAGCGCGGTGGCGACCGCCAGGATCGCCGCGCCCACGCCAGGATGAGTTACAAGAAGAATGCCACAGGCCATGCAGGAACGTTAACAGACGGGCATGACGGGCTGGAAGCGGTGCGGCTGGAATGGTGAGGGAACGGGTCGCATGCCATCCGTACACGGGACGGGCCGCGCCGCCTTGCTGTCCGGTGCCGGATGCCGGCTCGCGTTCGGTGCCGTCCGGTTCGCGACTGCGGACAATTGCTCAGCAGGAGGGGCTACAGCCCCGACCGGAAACCAAAGCCCCCTGAATGCCGACCGAAAAGCATCGGGGCTGAAGCCCCTCCTACACCAAGCAATCCTGCAACTGGGTCAATCCAGTTCGCGGTGGAAGGTGGCGACTTCTTCCCAGCCCTGCTCGCGCGCATGCCGCGCCATGGTTTCGGCCAGGTAGACCGAACGGTGCTTGCCGCCGGTGCAACCGAAGGCGATGGTCACGTAGCTGCGGGTCTCGCCGCGCAGGCGGGGCAGCCAGGTATCCAGGAAACCGCTGACCTGGCCGACGTACTCGGCGACCTCCGGTTGGGCGTCGAGGAATGCCCGCACCTTGGGATCCCGGCCGGCGTACGGGCGCAGTTCGGGGTTCCAGTGCGGATTGGGCAGCACCCGTGCGTCGAACACGAAGTCGGCATCGGCGGGCACGCCCCGCTTGTAGGCGAAGGACTCGAACAGCAGCGAGAGCTGCGTGCCCTTGTTGAAGGCGAACTCGGCGATGATCCGGCGGCGCAGCTGGTGGACGTTGAGCTGGCTGGTGTCGATGACGACATCGGCCTCGTCCCGCAGGGGCTGGATGATCGCCCGTTCCTGGTGGATGGCTTCCTGCAGGGACAGTCCACCGTGGCCCAGCGGGTGGCGGCGGCGGGTGTCCGAGTAACGGCGAAGGAGCACCTCGTCATCGGCATCGAAGAAGATCAGCCTGCCTTCCAGCCCCAACTGGGCCAGTGCGGCGCGCCACTGGGCGAGTTTGGACAGGTCGCTCTGGCGGCTGCGCACATCGATGCCGATGGCGATCCTGGGTGGCAGTTCGTCCTCGCGCATCAGGCTGCGGACGAAGGATGGCAACAGGTCCACCGGCAGATTGTCGATGCAGTAGTAGTCGAGGTCCTCGAAGGTCTTCAGCGCCACCGACTTGCCCGAGCCGGACAGGCCGCTGACGATCACCACGGTCGGTGGAAGTGGAGGCGTGGTGCCGTTCTCTTCGTGTGCGTCCACGGGGTTGTCACCGGCCTGCGTCATGGCGTGCTGCGCTCCAGCAGGTTGCTGTGGCGCGCGATGAACATCGCGGCAGGGTCGATGCCCTTGGTGCGCAGGATGTGCAGGCGGGTAGCGGCCTCGGTCAGCACAGCCAGGTTGCGGCCGGGCATGACGGGCAGGGTGATCAGCGGCACGTCCAGGTCCAGCACGTGGCGGGTGCCGGAGTCGCCGGTCAGGCGCTCGTAGCCGTGCGGGTTGGGCTCGGTCATCGGCCGGGTCAGGTGCACGATCAGGCGCAGGTACTTGTTCTTCTTCACCGCCGTGTCGCCGAACATCTCGCGGACGTTGAGCACCCCCAGGCCACGCACTTCCAGCAGGTCCTGCAGCAGCTCGGGACAGGTGCCATCCAGCACGTCCGGCGCGATCTGGGTGAACTCGGGGGCGTCGTCGGCGACCAGGCGGTGGCCGCGGCTCAGCAGTTCCAGGGCGAGTTCGCTCTTGCCGGACCCGGCTTCGCCGGTGATCAGCACGCCAATGGAATAGATTTCCATGAACACGCCATGCAGCGTGACTCGCGGCGCCAGCGTGCGTGCCAGGTGGTAGGAAAGATGATTGAGCAGCTCATGTCCGCGCTTGGGGGAGAGCCACAGCGGCGTGTCATTCTCGTTCGCCGCCTCTCGCAGGTCCTCGGGGCAGGACTGGTTTTTACTGATCACCAGCGCCAGCGGCTTGGCCTGCACGATCTTCTCGATGGTCTCCCAGCGTTGGCGGGAATCCAGCGAATCCAGCCAGGTCAGCTCCTCGGTGCCCAGGATCTGCACCTTGTTGGGATACACCGCGTTGAGATAACCGGCGAGTGAGGGGCGCCGCGACACGGTGTCGCCGGATTCGAGTATCCGCTTCTCGCCCTTCTGGCCAGCCAGCCAGCGCAGGGCCAGCTTGTCCTTCTGCTGATCGAACAGTTCACGGGCGGTGATGCTGGTATTCATCATGCGGAGGCGGCCGGCAGGAGGGGGTGCCGGGCCCGGGGCAGCAAGACGCGCATCGACATCGTCGTCGCGTTCGCATGCCGGGAGCGGCGTCTGCCAGTGTAATGGCCCATCCGCGGGTTCGCGACCGCGTGGGCGCTTGGCGGCGCGCTGCGTGCGTGTGGTACGCGCCGGGATCACTGAAGGCCGCTCCGCAGGGCGGAGCGACCTTGCGTGGTGTCACGTGCGGCCGGCGTCAGCCGATCAGCTCTCCGCGCGCAGCGGTGCGATGGACATCGTTGCGCTTTTCCTTGTGCTTGACCAGCAGGCGGTCGAGCTTGTCGGCCAGGATGTCGATGGCGGCGTACATGGTCTGCGCGCCGGCGTCGGCGTGCAGGGTGCGACCCGCCACGATGATCGTGGCCTCGGCCAGGTAATCGGGCTTGCGGGTTCCCAGCTGCGTACGGACCTCGAAGGGTTGCTCGAAGTGGCGTTCGAGCCGCTTCAGTTTGGTTTCGACGTATTCGCGCAGGGCGGGAGTGACTTCGATTTCATGGCCGTAAGTCTCGATACGCATGTTGCCTCCTTCGGGTCGGTAGAACCGCGCGCGGGGCGCGGATGGCGTGTCATGGAATGACAACGCGGACAGGGTCTGGGTTCCGGCAATCCTCCTCTGTCAGTTGCGATGGGAAGCGGTGCTTCCAGGTTCAAAGATGGACCCGTCGGCGGCAACTATCAACCTCTGGCGCGTTCTTTTTCGCGCAGTGTGAGCTGGTGTGAAAAATGCGTTGCGCCGCCCCGGAACGCGGTCACGGAACCGATGCACGCCTAGCAGGATTCAGGCGATGCGCACGCGTTCGTGCGAAGAGAGGATGTTCAGTGCTTCGCGGTACTTGGCCACGGTGCGTCGTGCCACCGGAATGCCGGACGCCTTGAGAAGATCAGCGAGCTTCGCGTCGGACAGCGGCTTGCGGGGGTTCTCGGCATCGACCAGCCGGCGGATCATCGCCTGGATGGCGGTGCTGGATGCTTCACCGCCGCCCTCGGTGTCGATGCCGGAGGCGAAGAAGGCGCGCATGGGAAGGGTGCCGCGCGGCGTACGGACATACTTGCGGGCGATGGCGCGCGACACGGTGGATTCGTGCAGGCCCACTTCTTCGGCCACGTCGCGCAGCGTCAGCGGGCGCAGCGCCTGCTCGCCGAATTCCAGGAAGCCGGCTTGCTGGTGCAGCAGGCAGCGCATGACCTTGAGCAGGGTCTCGCCGCGCGCTTCGACGCTTTTCAGCAGCCAGCGGGCCTCCTGCAGTTGCGCCTTGAGGTAACCGGCATCGCTGTCGCCGCATTGCCGGATCATCTGTTCGTAGCCGCGATGGATCGCGATCCGCGGCAGCGTGCTGCCTGCGAGCGCGGCACGCCACACGCCCCGCTGGCGCCAGACCACGCAGTCGGGCACCACATAGGTGTCGTGCGAGAGGTCGCCGATCTGCGCCCCGGGCTTGGGATCGAGCGTGCGCAGCAGATGCACGGCCTCGTCCACCTCGGCGACGGGCCGTTTCAACTCCTGGGCGATGCCGGCCACGCCGCTGCGCGGCAGGCGCTCCAGGGCGGTGTCGGCGATCTGCAGGGCCAGCGCCTTGCCCGGCGTGTCGTCGCTGAGTACCGCCAATTGCAGGTGCAGGCATTCCCCGAGCGTCCGCGCCGCCACGCCCACCGGGTCGAAACGTTGCACCTGGTGCAGGACGACGAGGACGTCCTCTTCGTCCGCCTCGATATCCGGACGCAGCGCCTGCACGATGCCGGACAGTGGCTCGCGCAGGTAACCGTCTTCTTCCAGCGCATCGATCAGCGTGGCGCCGATGCGGCGGTCGCGCGGGGAGAGGTGGGACAGGTGGAGTTGCCACAGCAGGTGCCCGTGCAGCGTATCGGCTTCGGCCACGCGCTCGGCCGGGCTGCCGCCGTCTTCGTCGTCGAACGAGCCGCCGCTCGAGGACGTCCATGGCCCCTCGTCCGGCGACCAGTCGTCGCGATCGTCGGGCGCATCGCGCTCGGCTTCCCTGGGGCTTTCTTCCGGCGGACGGTCATCTTCCGCGCCGTGCGTGGGTACGGGCTCTTCGTCGGCCTCGGTCCAGTCGAGCAGGGGATTGGTCTCCACCGCCTCGGTCAACTCGATCTCGAGTTCGGCGGTGGACATCTGCAACAGCCGGATGGCCTGACGCAGCTGTGGCGTCATGACCAGATGTTGTCCCAGCGATGTCTGCAGGCGTGGCTTCATGTCCGACCCTGGAACCCGAAAGGCGGCCAAGAGCCGCCGACGGGATCACAGGCGGAAGGTTTCGCCCAGATAGACCCGGCGTACGTCCGGATTGGCCAGCAGTGCGTCCGGGGCCCCCTGCGCCAGAACGCTACCGGCATTGAGGATATACGCCCGGTCGCAGATTCCCAAGGTTTCGCGCACGTTGTGGTCGGTGATGAGGACGCCGATGCCGCGATCCTTGAGGTGCTTCACGATGCGCTGGATCTCGCCGACCGAGATGGGGTCCACGCCGGCGAACGGTTCGTCCAGGAGCATCAGGCGCGGTCGTGCAGCCAGCGCGCGGGCGATTTCCACGCGCCGGCGCTCACCACCGGACAGGCTGGCGCCCAGCTGGTCGGAGACATGGGTGATCTGCAGTTCGTCCAGCAGCGAGGCCAGTTCGCGTTCGATGCCCGCGCTGTCCAGATCCTCGCGCAGTTCCAGTACCAGGCGGATGTTGTCGGCCACGCTGAGCTTGCGGAAGACCGAAGGTTCCTGCGGCAGGTAGCCCACGCCCAG
This sequence comes from Pseudoxanthomonas sp. PXM03, assembly GCF_014852005.1. Classification (GTDB taxonomy): domain Bacteria; phylum Pseudomonadota; class Gammaproteobacteria; order Xanthomonadales; family Xanthomonadaceae; genus Pseudoxanthomonas_A. The sequence goes on from NZ_JACVAU010000001.1 coordinate 897,241, forward strand.
CTTGGCGCGCTGGTACATCGGCTGCGCGGTGATGTCCTTGCCGTCCAGTTCGATGGTGCCTGCGTCCGCGGCCACCAGGCCGACGATCATGTAGAAGCAGGTGGTCTTGCCGGCGCCGTTCGGGCCCAGCAGGCCCACCACTTCGCCCGGCTGCAGGGTCAGCCCGAAATCGGCGACGACCTCGCGCTGCTTGTAGCGCTTGCGCAGTCCCTTCGCGGTGAGCATCAGTTCTTGCCCTGCGCGGGTGCCGCCGCCTTGGGCTGGATCACGGTGCGCACGCGGGTGCCGTCGCCGCCGCTTTCCATGTTGCCCGACTTGGTGTTGTAGACCATGCGCTGCCCGCTGTTGGAGCCGCGGTCGGATTTCACGGTGTAGTTGCCGATGAAGGTGATGGTCTCCGACTTCATGTCGTATTCGACGCGGTCGGCCTGGGCATCCATCCAGCTGCCGTCGTCCATCTGCTGCTTCATCTTCACCTGCTTGCCGGTGAAGATGGAACGCGAGATCTCGCCGTCGGCCATGTGGATCTCGGCGGCAGTGGAGCGGATTTCCAGCGACCCCTGGGTGACGACCACGCCACCGCCCAGCAAGGTCTTGCCATTGCCTTCCATGTTGCCGGACTGGCTGCCGGAATCGATCGTCATGGCCTGGTTGCGGTCCGTGGACTTGGCCATGGCACCTGCGACGGGCAGCAGGAGCAACAGTGCGGCACTAGCGAGCAGAGCGCGGTTCATAGATGGATCTCACCTCGGATTTGAATGTGTAGTCCTTGGTCTTGAGGTTGGTCTCAAAACCGCGCCCGCTCAGTCTAGAGCCGGGCTGGGTAACCGTCACCACGTCATCGGTCTGCGCCACGTCCCGGTCGGGGAACACGTTCAACGTGTCCGTGCGGAATTCCGCCTGGCGGGTGCCGCCCTTCGGTGACGTGCCATGCACATCGCCCTTCAGGCGCAATTCCTCGCCCTTCGCGCTGAGCCAGCCCGTCTTCGAGCGTAACTCCCACGACCGGCCTTCTTCTTCCGGCAGCAGGAACAGCGGGGTGGTGATGGTGAAGGTCTGGTCGTGCGGATTGCGCGCCATCTCGGGGGCACGCACCGCCACGGCCTCTTGCCCCTCTCCGTTCAGTGCGATCATTTCGAAGTCGCGCATCACGTAGTCCGATCGATCGACCACCACGCGGTTGGCTGCAGGAATGTCGCGGTTCTTCCAGGCCGACCAGCCACTCACGATGGCCGCCAGCAGCAGGACCAGGCCCAGCGTAGTGCGCCAGCTCATGCGGTGCCCCCTTCGAAGGTGGGTGCATGGCCCTGCACGCCCAGCAGCAGATCGCAGGCCTCGCGCGCCGCACCCTGGCCTCCCGCCCGGCGGGTGCGCCAGTGCGCGTGCCGGGCCGTCCACGGGTGCGCGTCCGCAGGCGCGATGGCGAGACCTACGGCGGAGAACGGCGGCACGTCGGGAAGGTCGTCCCCCATGAAGGCGACCTGCTCCAGGCCGATCCCTGCCGAATGGCACAACTCGCGCACCTTGGCCAGTTTGTCCTTGATGCCGGTGAAGACCTGCACGCCCAGTTCGCGGCCGCGGGCGACGGCGACCGTGCCACCGCGGGCCGTGATGAAGGCCACCTCGATGCCGGCGCGCTTCAGCAGCACCAGCCCCTGGCCGTCCTGCACATGGAAAGCCTTCTGTTCGCGACCTTCGCCGTCCAGGTACAGGCGGCCATCGGTCAACGTCCCGTCCACGTCGAAACACGCCAGGCGAATGCGCGCGGCGCGGGCCAGCACGTCATCGGTCAGGTCATGGAGATGGCGAAGGGGCATGGGGACAGGATCGGGTGGGGATGGGGGCAACGCAAGGGTTGGGGCAAGGACGACCCTGCGGTTTACACCACGCGGGCACGCAACAGGTCGTGAATGTTCAGGGCGCCAAGCGGGCGCTGTTCATCGTCCACCACGATCAGGCCGCTGATCTTGTGGGTTTCCATCAGGCGCGCGGCTTCCACCGCGAGTTGGTCCGCACCGATGGTCCTCGGGTGGCGTGTCATCACGTCGGCGATCCTGGCGGTACGTACATCCATTGCCGGATCGTCGAGCATGCGGCGCAGATCGCCGTCGGTGAACAGTCCGGCCAGTCGGCCGTCGGCATCGACCACCGCCGTCATGCCGAGACGCTTGCGGCTCATTTCCATCAGCGCCTCGCTGAGGGTGGCATCCGCGCTTACGCGCGGCACGTCATCGCCTGCGTGCATCACGTCGGTGATGTGCAGCAGCAGACGGCGGCCGAGGCTCCCGGCCGGGTGCGAACGGGCAAAGTCGTCGGCGGTGAAGCCACGCGCGTCCAGCAAGGCCACGGCCAGCGCATCGCCCATCGCCAGCGAGGCGGTGGTGCTGCTGGTCGGAGCGAGGTCCAGCGGGCAGGCTTCTGCGGGAACGCTGACGTCCAGGTGGAGGTCGCTCTCGCGCGCCAGCGTGGACTGCGGCCGACCGGTCATGCCGATGACGAGGTTGCCCTGGCGCTTCAGCACCGGCAGCAACATCAGCACCTCGTCCGACTCGCCCGAGTACGACAGCGCCAGCACGATGTCGGCATCGGTGATCATGCCCAGGTCGCCATGCCCGGCTTCGCCCGGGTGCACGTAGAACGCCGGCGTCCCGGTGGAGGCCAGCGTCGCCGCGATCTTGCGCGCCACGTGCCCGGACTTGCCCATGCCGGTGCACACCACGCGGCCCTGGCCGGCGAGGATCGCCTGGCAGGCCGCCGAGAACGTGCCGTCGATACGGGCGGCCAGGGCATCCAGTGCACGCGCCTCGATCTCGATGACCCGACGGCCGCTGGCCGCCAGGCTGGCAGGCGAGACGGGGGGTGTCAGGGGGGACGGCTGGGACATGCGGACGGGGCGCCGGCGGGTAGAATGGCCGGGTATTTTATTAGGAAAGCCCGTTGGACGCCGAAACCATCCGTAAACTGATCGAAACCGGCCTGCCGGGCGCACGCGCCGATGTCCAGGGCGACGATGGCGTCCATTTCGAGGCGACCGTCGTGTCCGATGCGTTCCGCGGCAAGCTGCCCCTGGCCCGCCACCGCATGGTCTACGCCACGCTGGGCGACCTGATGGGCGGCGCGATCCATGCGTTGCAGCTCAAGACCGTGACTCCCGACGAGGCTGGCGCCGCCCGCTGAAGCGTGGCGGCCAGCGATCCGCGTCGATTCCGTCCTCCACCCGAATTCTCCCTTCCGGATTTCCATGCAGAAGATCATCGTCACCGGTGGCAACACGCTCAACGGCGAAGTCACCATCTCGGGCGCCAAGAACGCCGTGCTCCCCATCCTGTGTGCGACGCTGCTGGCGGATGCGCCGGTGGAGATCACCAACGTGCCGCATCTGCACGACGTGGTGACCACCGTGAAGCTGCTGGGCGAGCTGGGCGCGGGCATCACCATCGACGAGGGCACGCTGGCCAAGGGCCGCGGCATCACCGTCGATCCCACCACCGTCAGCCGCTTCGTCGCGCCCTATGAACTGGTGAAAACCATGCGCGCGTCGATCCTCGTGCTCGGCCCGCTGGTCGCGCGACATGGCGCCGCGGTGGTATCGCTGCCGGGTGGCTGTGCGATCGGTTCGCGTCCGGTCGATCAGCACATCAAGGGCCTGCAGGCGCTGGGCGCGGAGATCACCGTCGAGAACGGCTACATCAAGGCGCGCGCCGCACGATTGAAGGGCGCACGCTTCGTGTTCGACATGGTCACCGTGACCGGCACCGAGAATGTGATGGCGGCGGCGACGCTGGCCGAAGGCACCACGGTGCTGGAAAACGCGGCGATGGAGCCGGAAGTCACCGACCTGGCCGAATGCCTCAATGCGCTGGGCGCGAAGATCGAAGGCGCCGGCACGTCGCGCATCGTCATCCATGGCGTCGAGCGCCTGGGCGGCGGCCGCCACTCGGTGGTGCCGGACCGCATTGAAACGGGCACCTTCCTCGTCGCGGCGGCAATGACCGGCGGCAGGGTCACCGCTCGCAATGCACGGCCCGACACGCTGGAAGCCGTGCTGGACAAGCTTACCGAAGCCGGTGCGAAGATCGAGACCACGGCCGACAGCATTACGCTGGACATGCAGGGCAAGCGCCCGAAAGCCGTCAGTCTGACCACCGCACCGTACCCGGCGTTCCCGACCGACATGCAGGCGCAGTTCATGGCGTTGAACTGCGTGGCCGACGGCGTGGGCGTGATCAACGAGACGATCTTCGAAAACCGCTTCATGCACGTCAACGAATTGCTGCGCCTGGGCGCGGACATCCGCGTCGAAGGACATACGGCCATCGTGCGCGGCGTCGAAAGGCTGGGTGGGGCTCCCGTGATGGCAACCGACCTGCGCGCTTCCGCTTCGCTGATCCTGGCGGGCCTGGTGGCCGAGGGCGAAACCACCATCGACCGCATCTACCACCTTGATCGTGGTTACGAGAACATCGAAGAGAAGCTTGGCGGCCTTGGCGCGCAGATCAGGCGCGTATCGTGAGCCGGCGCGACCCCAAGCTGTCTGGGAACCGCTCGCGGTTCCCCCTTCGCCGCAAGATCCTGTTGGGCATCGTGGTGGGGCTGCTCGCGCTGGTGGCGTGGCTGCATTACACCGGTTCGGCCGCCACGCATGGCATCACCACCCGGGACATGGACTGGAATGGCGACGGCACCGTGACCCAGGGCGAAATCGCGCAAGCGGTGTTCTCGGTGGTGGTCGAGCAGACGCAGGACGGAAAGCGGCAGTGCAACGCTTACGCGTGGCGCAACGGCAGTGGGACGATCCGCATGGACTGCAAGACGGTATTCCAGGCCGCGGACGCAGCGGCCAAATGAAAAAGCCCGGCCTGGCCGGGCTTTTTCATGGGTACCTGGAGGATTCAACGCCAGGATGTAAGTTGCAGGCGGAACACGTCGCTGCCGCCTTCCCGCTGCACGATGCGGACCGGCGCGGGAACGCCAGTGGCGATCCACGCGGTGGTCTGCTTGCCGCCCGCGCTCTGCACCACCTTGGTCGTGTCCAACGCGCGACCACCCACGGTGATCTTCTCGCGTCCGGCCACGCGGTAGGTCATCGGCTTGGCCTTGCCGTTCTCCAGCAGGCGATAGGTCATGACCGTGCGACCGAAGCCGACGTCGCGCACCAGCGCGAGATTGACCAGCAATGCATCCATGTCACCCGGCTGCATGGCCACGGGGCCCGCGCGTTGCGGTTTCACGTCGCCGGTCCAGCGCGCCTGCATGCCTTTCCAGTTGTAGACGGTGATGACCGAGCGGGTCTTCATCAGGTACGTGGCACGATCGCTGCCACCCAGTGGCCGGTAGCGGCCGGCCGCGTCCTCGAACACCGTAGCCTGGCTCAGGTTCGCCATCGTGTTGCGGATGCCCATCGAGTAGGTCCAGCGGTTGCCCTGCTGGCTGAGCGACATCGCGCCGCCAGCCGAGATGCCCTTGAAGGACGCCTCGTATTGCGCCGTAAACGGCTTGAGCGCATGGGCGGGGAAGGCCACCGTGGCCAGCGCGGCCGTGAAGAGGAGGACGGACATCCGTGTCATGGGGGTCTCGGAAATGCGGAAGCGTGTGGCTCAGCGCCAGGACTTGAGCGTCAGGTCGATGGTGTCCTGTCCGTTTTCACGCTGCAGGATGCGCGCCGGCACCGGCGCGTCGGCCACCACCCAGACGATGGTCTGCTTGTCGCCGTCGGTGCGAACCACCTTGGTGGCGTCCTGCGGCTTGCCGCCAATCGTGATGCGCTCCTTGCCGGCAACCTGGTAGGTCATCGGCTTCGCACGGCCGTTCTCCACCATGCGATAGGTCAATGGCTTGCCCGCCGCCACGTCACGCACGATGGCCAGGTTGACCAGCAGGGCGTCCATGTCGCCGGCGGCCAGCTTCACCGGGCCGGCGCGGTCGGGCTTCACATCGCCACTCCAGGTGGCCTGCGCCTTGGACCAGTCATACACCGTGTTGACGTTCTTCTTCTTGATCAGCAGGCGAGAGCTGTCGCTGCTGCTCAGCGGCCGCATGCGGCCATCCTGCACGTCGAACACGGTCTTCTGGCTCAGGTCCACGGCCTGGTTGCGCACGGTCAGCGTGTACTGCCAGCGGTTGCCGGGCTGCGGCGCGACCGCCATCTGGCCTTCGCCGACCATGCCCAGGGCGCTGGCGTTGTACTGCGCGATGAAGGCCTCGACGGCGAACGCGGGTGCGCTGGCGCTGGCGAGGATCGCGGCAGCCAGCAGCGTGCGCGGAGAGTGGAGCGTGGTCTTCATCATGTTCAAGGTACTCCCTGGTATTCGACCAGGCGCAGATCGACGCCGTCCTGACCGTTCTCCCGCTGCAGGATGCGCACGGGGGTGGGCACGCCGTCGGCGACCCAGAAAATGGTTTCGTCGTTGCCGCCGTTCGCCCGGCTGACACGCAGGGCACTGTAGCTCAGGTCCTCGACACTCACGATCTCGGGCTCGGACGACACGACGTACTGATAGTCGCGGATGCGGCCGTTGTCCACCACGCGGTAGTTGAGCTCGCGCCCCGGTGCGGCGTCGCGGATCACGGCCAGGTTCATCAGCAGGGCGCTCATGTCGCCTGTCTGCAGCGACAACGGTGCACGGCGTTCTTTCTTGATGTCGCCCCGCCATTGGGCGGTGCGGTTGGTCCAGTCATAGGTGCCGACCATGCTCTTGCCCATCAGCAGGGCGCGGCGGGCCGTGGCCTGGCTGAGCGGACGAAACTGGTTGTCGCTGGCATCGAATACGGTGCTCTGCTCGATGTTCAACCCGGCCAATCGCGCAAAACCACGCGTACCTTTCACATCCAGATCGATCTGCCACTGGCTGCCGGTCCTGGGCGCGACCTTCATGCTTGCGCTGCCGGCCAGCTTGCCCTCGTTGTAGGCCTGGTAGCTGGCCACGAACGGCTCCAGCGCCAGCGCGGGCGCGGTGGCGCCGGCCAGGGACAGGCCGAGCAGCAGGGAGCGGAGTGGGCAAAGCATCGGGGCAAGCAGGTCAGGAGAGCAGACGGTCGGCTGAATCTAGGGACAGCGCATTTAATAGCGGCTGACCGTGACAGAACGTGATGTCGCCCTGTTCAGCCAAGCTGCCGCTGGCGGCCAGGCGCAGCACGGCCAGCAACAGGGCGTGCTCGCGCGGGAGCAGGCGTGCGGCCAGTGCTTCCGGCGTGTCGCCGGGCAGGACCGGTACCCGCGCCTGGGCGATCACAGCGCCGGCATCCAGTTCAGGAATGACGAAGTGGACACTCGCGCCATGCTCGGTGTCGCCGGCCTCAAGCGCGCGCGCGTGCGTGTGCAAGCCGCGGTATTTGGGCAGCAGCGACGGATGGATGTTCAGCAGCCGGCCGCGGAAGCGGGCGATGAAGGCATCGCCCAGGATGCGCATGTAGCCTGCGCAGACCACCCAGTCCGGACCGGTGGCGGCGACGGCGTCCGCCAGGGCGGCCTCGTATGCGCCACGATCCGGGAATGCCGCGGGTCGCGCGCTCCAGCGCCGCGCTGCCGGGACCAGACGCAGGGCAGGGGCGGTCGGCTTGTCGGAGAACACGCCCACCACGTCGGCATCGAGGGTGCCGTCGGCAATGGCCTGCAGGATGGCCTGCAGGTTGCTGCCGCGACCGGACGCCAGCACCGCGATGCGCGCGGTCATGCCACGGCTCCGCGACGCTCGGCGCGTGCCAGCGGCCACGCCAGCAAGGCACCCACGGTGGCCAGCAGCATGTCGGCGTGCGCGTCCCACCCATCACCTTGCTGGCCGTTGTAGGACTCGGCCGCCTCGGGCGACATGGTCAGCGCAATGCCCCACTCCAGCCATTCGTACACCAGGCTCGTGCACATGATCAGCATCACCGCCAGCGTGAAGGCCTGCCCGACCGACAACGTCGGCCAGCGCTGGCGCAGCCAGTGCCATGCGGCGGGCGTGAAGCAGATGCCGTACATCAGATGGATGAAGCGGTCGAAGTGGTTGCGCTGCCAGCCGAAGGCCACCGCCGGCGACCATCCCGTCGCGGATTGCAGCCAGGCGTCATACGGCACGTACGAATACAGCCAACGGGCGCCGATGCAGTGCGCGATGATGAACACGCAGATCAGGGCGAAATGCACCGGCCGCAGCGGCCAGCGGCGGTCATGCCACCACAGCCAGGCCAGTCCGAGCACGGTCAGGCTGCTGTGCATGGCCTGTTCGACCGGCCACCGCGGCGCGATCCAGCTGGCGGCGAACACCGCCAGCGTCAGTCCGAAGACAATCCCCTTGCTGCGCGGCATGCCGCGCTCAGCCGATGCGGACGCGTTCGCCGCCGTGGGCGGTGACGACTTCACCGATCTGCCAGTGCGCCAGTTGCAGGCGGATGAGATCCGCCTGCACGGCGGCAAGCTGGTCCGGCGCAACCACCAGCACGAAGCCGATGCCGCAGTTGAAGGTGCGCCACATCTCGGCGTTCTCCACCGCGCCTTCCCGTTGCAGCCAGTCGAACACGGGCGGCAGCGTCCACGCACTGGCGTCGATGTCCAAGCCCAGGCCGTCCGGGATCACGCGGATGATGTTCTCGGTCAGGCCGCCGCCGGTGATGTGCGCCATCGCATGCAGGTCGTGCGCCTGCAGCAGCTCCAGCACGGGCTTCACGTACAGCGTGGTCGGTGCCATCAGGGCATCGGCCAGCTTCACGCCGCCCACATCGATGTCGGCAGGACGGCCGGCGCGGTCGTAGATGCGCCGCACCAGCGAGTAACCGTTGGAATGCGGGCCGCTGGAGGCGACGCCTATCAACACGTCGCCCGCGCGTACCTTGGCGCCGTCGAGCAGTTTCGACTTCTCCACCGCCGCCACGCAGAAACCGGCGAGGTCGTATTCGCCGGGGCCGTACATGTCGGGCATCTCGGCGGTCTCGCCGCCGATCAGTGCACAGCCGGAAAGCTCGCATCCCCGGGCGATGCCACCGACCACCGACACCGTGGTGTCCACGTCCAGCTTGCCGGTCGCGAAGTAATCCAGGAAGAACAGCGGCTCGGCGCCCTGCACCAGCACGTCGTTCACGCACATGGCGACCAGGTCGATGCCGATGGTGTCGTGGCGGCCCAGTTGCTGCGCGAGCTTCAGCTTCGTGCCCACGCCGTCGGTGCCGGAGACCAACACCGGTTCACGGTATTTGCCGGACAAGTCGAACAGCGCGCCGAAACCGCCCAGTCCGCCCATCACTTCCGGCCGGAAGCTGCGCTTGACCAGCGGCTTGATGCGCTCGACCAGCTCGTTGCCGGCGTCGATGTCGACACCCGCGTCGCGATAGGTCATCGGGGTGGGGGCGGAAGGCGTCGGCTGGGTCACGGGCGGTCGTCGATGGGGCAAGAGGCGTGATTTTAATGGAATCGGCAGGCCTCGCGGCCGTCCTGAACGGGTGCCGTTGGCGATGGCATGCCATTCGGGCAACAATTCACAGGGTCTGCAGAGCCCAAGGACGCTCGATGCGCTGGATCCCAGGTTTCGCCCTCGCCACCGCCGTGCTGTTGGCGGCCATGACCACGACGCCCGTCGCATACGCCCAATCGGGCTTGCGCACTGAAGGCGACGCGGTCTCCGCGCGCGGGCTGTATCAGGCCGAGGTGCCGGTCAACGGGCAGGGCGAGGAAGAGCGGCAGGGCGGTTTCGCGCGCGCGCTGGGAACGGTGCTGGGCAAACTGTCGGGCGACCGGTCGGCGATGTCGCGCCCCGGCGTCGGCGCCGAGTTGCGCAACGCCAAGGACTACGTGGACGGCTACGACTACCGGCAGGACCAGGGCACGTCGCCTACCGGCGCGCCCACCTTCCGAACCACGCTGGTGGTGCGGTTCGATGAAGACCAGGTCAATGGACTGGCGGGCGCGCTCGGCCTGCCGGTGTGGCCGCAGCCACGCCCGAAGCCGGTGGTCTGGCTGGCGATCAACGACGGCAGCGGTCCGCGCCTGGTCGGCTTGCCTCAGTCCAATGCCGCGCGCCCGCTGCTCAACCGCGCCATCGAGCGTGGCTACGGCCTCGGCCTGCCGGCCGGCGGTGCGGCGGAACAGGCGCTGGTCGGCGCCATCTGGCGCCAGGACACCGCCGCCGTCGCGCGCGCGTCGGCCCGCTACAGCCCGCCGATGCAGCTGATCGGCAAGCTCTACCGCAGTGCCAAGGGTGGCTGGACCGCCGACTGGGTGTTCGTCGATGCCGGCAAGGTGCTGGCGAAGTGGTCGGTGACCGACGCCGATGCGCGCCGCGCGATGGCCTCCGGTGCCGACGGCACCGCCGATGCGCTGGTGAAGCGCTACGGCAAGCGTGGCAGTGCGGGCCCCGCGGGTACCTATCGCGTGCTCTTCACGGGCATCCGCAGCACGGACGATTACCTGCGCCTGACCGGGCATCTGCAGAAGATGGCAGTGGTCCGTCGCATCACCCCGGTGCGTGCCAACGGCGATGTCGTCGAGTTCGACCTGGAGCTCGTGTCGGGCCTGGCCGGGTTCCGTCGCACGATGGGCGACGAAGCCCCCTTCACCGGTGGCGAAGGCGAGCCGCCGGCCTACCAGATGCGCTGACCCACAAGGATGCCCATGGATCTCTCTCCCACGCCGGTCGGAACGCTGGCCCGCCGTTGGCAATGGCTGCTGGTCGCGGTGATCGTCGGCTGGCTGGTCTGGCTGCTGGCGCCGGTGCTGACGCCGTTTGTCTGCGCGGCACTGCTGGGCTGGCTTGGCGACCCCTGGGTCGACCGGCTGGAACGCTCGGGGCGCTCGCGCACCGTGGCGGTGGTGCTGGTGTTCACGCTGATGTTGCTGCTGCTGGTGCTGGCGCTTGTGATCCTGGTGCCGATGATCGAACGTCAGGTGGTCACGGTGATCGAATCGCTGCCGGCTTACCGGGACTGGTTCGTGCAGACCGCGTTGCCGTGGGTGGAGCGCCGCACCGGGCTGGAACTGGTCGCGTGGCTGGACCCGGACCGGCTGACCGAATGGGTGCGTGGCCACTGGCAACAGGCCGGTGGCGTGGCGGCCACGATGTTCGGCTATTTCTCGCGCTCCGGTTTCGCGGTGATGGCGTGGGTCGCCAACCTGGTGCTGCTGCCCATCCTGACGTTCTACTTCCTGCGCGACTGGGACATCCTGGTCGAACGCGTCGCGGCGCTGGTGCCGCGCGACCATATCGCCACGGTCACGCGGCTGGCGCTGGAATCGAATGAAGTGCTCGGCGCCTTCCTGCGCGGCCAGTTCCTGGTGATGCTGGCATTGGGCGCGATCTACGCGGCCGGCCTGTCGGTGGTGGGGCTGAAGGTCGGCCTTCTGATCGGCATCATCGCCGGCCTGATCAGCTTCGTGCCTTACCTCGGTACCGCCACCGGCATCGTGCTGGGCGTGATCGCCGCGCTGGTGCAGTCCGGCGGCGACTGGTCGCTGGTGGCGATGGTGCTGGGCGTGTTCGTGGTCGGCCAGATGCTGGAAGGCTACGTGCTGACGCCGCGCATCGTGGGTGATCGCATCGGGCTGCACCCGGTCGCGGTGATCTTCGCCATCATGGCCGGCGGCCAGTTGTTCGGCTTCCTTGGCATGCTGCTGGCGTTGCCGGTGGCGGCGATCGCCAACGTACTGCTGCGCTTTGCCCACGAACGCTACACGCAGAGCCGGCTGTACGCCGGTGACCGCCCCTCCATCGTGCTGGACTCGTACATCGACAAGGGCAGCGTGGAGCAGGCGCCGGCGCGCGACACCGATACGCCGTGAGCAGGGGCATGCAGGGTACCGACCTCGGTCCGCAATTGCCGTTGGCGCTGCGCTATCCACCGGATCAGCGCTTCGAGAGCTTCATCGGTGCGCCGCAGGGCGCGTTGGCGGCGCTGGGTGCACTGGCAACCAGGCCGGGCGCGGACTGGGTCTATCTGGCTGGCCCGTCAAGGACGGGCAAGACCCATCTCGCGCTGGCGCTGTGCGCCGCCACCGAGCAGCAGCATCGTCGCGCGGCCTACCTGCCGATGGCCGCTGCCGCCGGCCGGTTGCGCGATGCACTCGACGCACTGGAGGGCAACGATGTGGTCGCGCTGGACGGCATCGAAGTGATCGCAGGTGCGCGCGAGGATGAAGTGGCGCTGTTCGATTTCCACAACCGCGCGCGCGCCTCCGGATTGAACGTGCTGTACACCGCGCGCGGTATCCCCGACGACATCGGCCTTGATCTCCCTGACCTGCGTTCACGCTTGCAGCAGTGCTTGCGCGTGATGCTCGATCCGCTCGACGAGGCGGGGCGTCGGGATGTGCTGCGCGAACGTGCGCAGCGGCGCGGCCTGGTGCTGGAAGACGCTGCGCTGGAGTGGCTCCTCACGCGGACCGATCGTGACCTGGGCGCGCTGGTGGCATTGCTGGACCGCCTCGATCGCGCATCGCTCGCGGCGCAGCGGCGTATCACGGTACCGTTCCTGCGCAGCGTGCTGTAGGAGCGCGCTCTGCCTGCGGTGCTGTCCGCGTAGTGCAAGGAAGGAGACTGGCTACGCGCGCAGAGTGGTTTCCAGTTCGGCCAACCGTTGCGGTGTGCCTACGTCCGTCCAGCGGCCGCGATGGTATTCGCCAAGGATTCCGTCGGCGTCCATGTGCGCGCGGAGGATCGGCGCCAAACGGAAGCGGGGCTTGCCGTCTACAGTCACGCCTGCCTGGTCGTCTACGTGCCTCGGCCAGTCGTCCAGCAGTGCGGCGCGGTAGACGCCGATGCCGGCGTAGGTGAGGCGCCGTTCGCCGTCACGCCGCACGTGTCCGGCAGGATCCAGCGCGAAATCGCCGTGGGTGGCGTAGCCGGGTGGATCAATCATCACCAGGTGCGCCAAGCCCTGCGGCTCACGCGGCAGCCGCGCGAAATCGAAATCGGTCCAGATGTCGCCATTGACCAGCAGGAACGGCGCTTCGCCGAGCAAGGGTCGTGCGTTGAGCATGCCGCCACCGGTTTCCAGCGGCGTGTCGCCTTCATGCAGGTAGTGCAGCCGCAGGCCCCAGCGAGCGCCATCGCCGAGCACAGCCGGGAAGCGGCCAGCCAGCCAGCTGGTGTTGACCACCACCTCGTCCACGCCCATTGCCGCCAGTTTCTCCAGGTGCCAGACGATCAGCGGCTTGCCTCCGGCTTCTATCAGCGGCTTGGGCGTGTGGTCGGTCAGCGGGCGCATGCGCTCGCCGAGTCCCGCCGCAAAGACCAATGCCTTCATGCGATCTCACCGCGCGCATGCAGTACGGGCTTGATGCGTGCATCGAGCAGGGTGTGCAGGCCTGCCAGTTCCGGATAGCGTGGCAACACCTCGTCCAGATAGCGGACGAAGCGTGGCACGTCGGGCAGGTAGCGTGTCTTGCCGTCGCGGTAATGCAGGCGCGAGAAGATGCCGAGGATCTTCAGGTGCCGCTGGATGCCCATCCAGTCCGCATCGCGCAGGAACACCTTCAGCTCCGGCACCGGCAGCCCGGCACGGGTGGCGCGGGCGTGGTAGCGCGCCAGCCAGCCGTCCACGCGCTCCACCGGCCAACTCAGGAAGGCATCCTTGAACAGGCTCATCGCGTCGTACGCGATGGGGCCGCGGACGCAGTCCTGGAAATCGATCACCGCCGGCCCCGGTGTCACCGGCATCAGGTTGCGCGGCATGAAGTCGCGATGGGTCAGCACGCGCGCCTGCTTCAGCGCGTTGTCCATCAGGCGCCGCTGTGCCAGTTCCAGCCCCTCGGCTTCACCGCAGTCCAGCGTCAGGCCCAGGTGGCGCTGCAGGAACCACTCGTCGAACAGTCCCGCATCACGTTGCAGCAGGGCTTCGCCGAATTCGCCCATGCCCTCCGGTGGCGTGATTGCCTGCAGGCGCAGCAACTGTTCAATGGCGGCGTCGAACCAGGTATCCGCATTGTCGTCGCTGATGACGTGCGCGAGGGTCGGGCCACCCAGGTCTTCCAGCAGCAGGAAGCCGTGCTCGGTGTCGATGGCCAGCACGTCGGGCACGCGCACGTCGCCGCTCGCCAGCAGTTCGCGCATGGCCAGCCACGGACGCACGTCCTCCAGGCCGGGAGGCGAATCCATCACGATGCGCCCAGGCCCGTCGCCCAGGCTGCGCCAGTAGCTGCGGAACCCGGCATCCATCGATGCGCGTTCCAACTGCGCGAACGGGTCGCCGAGCGCGCCACGCGCCCACTCCAGTCGCTGGGCTTCCCGCCCCGAGGGGTCCTGAATCGTTGGGTTCATGCGGTCGCGACCGGGCACAGGCGATAAAGGCCTACAGGGTAAACTGGCGCCCTACCGACTTGCGAGGCTTGCATGGCCAAACTCCAACCTGTGCTGCTTTCCGGCGGCTCCGGCACGCGCCTGTGGCCGCTCTCGCGCGAGGCGTATCCCAAGCAGTTCCTGCCACTGGCGGGCGACGACACGATGGTGCAGGCGACCTGGCGTCGTGTCGAAGCCATCGCGGATCTGGGCCCCATCGTGGTGGCGAACGAGGAACACCGGTTCCTGGTCGCGGAACAGCTCCGGCAGATCGGCGCGCCAACACCGGCGATCCTGCTTGAGCCGGTTGGTCGCAACACGGCTCCCGCGATCGCGGCGGCCGCGATGCAGGCGATGGCCGGCGGCGCCGATCCGCTGCTGCTGGTGCTGCCGTCGGATCATGTGGTGCGCGACGAGGCCGGCTTCCAGCGTGCCGTGCGCGAAGCGTTGCCTGCAGCCGACGCCGGCGCGTTGGTGACGTTCGGGATCGTGCCGGATGCGCCGGAAACCGGATTCGGCTACATCCAGGCCGAAGCCGGCGACGGCCTGCGGAAGGTGTCGCGCTTCGTCGAGAAGCCCGATGCCGCCACGGCTCGGTCTTACCTCGATGCGGGCGGCTACTACTGGAACAGCGGCATGTTCCTGTTCCGCGCCAGCCGCTATCTGGAAGAACTCGCGCGTTTCCGCCCCGACATCGTCGAAGCCGTGCGCGCGGCGCATGCAGCCGCGCGCCACGACGGCGACTTTGTCCGCCTCGACAAGGAGGCCTTCACTGCGTGTCCGTCGGACTCGATCGACTACGCGGTCTTCGAGAAGACGGATCACGCGATGGTGCTTCCGGTGGACATCGGCTGGAATGACGTCGGCAGCTGGTCTGCGCTGTGGGATGTGGCGGAGCGCGATGCCGATGGCAACGCCCACCACGGCGACGTGATCGCCATCGACAGTCGCAACAGCTACGCCTACGCGCAACGACTGGTGGCCCTGGTGGGCGTGGACGACATCGTCGTGGTCGAGACCGACGACGCGGTGCTGGTGGCGCGCAAGGACCGCGTGCAGGACGTGAAGCTGGTGGTGGCGCGGCTGAAGGAAGAGCAGCGCAGCCAGGCCGTCCTGCATCGCGAGGTGCATCGTCCGTGGGGCAGCTACGATTCCGTGGACAACGGCGGCCGCCACCAGGTGAAGCGGATCAAGGTCAAGCCGGGCGCCGCGCTCAGCCTGCAGATGCATCACCACCGCGCCGAGCACTGGATCGTGGTCAGCGGCACGGCCAAGGTGACGCGCGGCGACGAGACCCTGCTGCTGTCGGAGAACGAGAGCACCTATATCCCCCTGGGCGTGAAGCATCGCCTGGAGAATCCCGGCAAAGTTCCACTCGAGTTGATCGAAGTGCAGTCCGGCAGCTACCTGGGTGAAGACGACATCGTCCGCTTCGAGGATGTCTACGGTCGCAGTGAGTAATGGCGTGAGCTCCGTGCGCTACCGCCTGGACGATCTGGTGATCGATCTGGAGCGGCAGCGCGTCGAACGCAATGGCGAACTCCTCAACGTGGCGGGTCTCAGCTTCCAGCTGCTGCGCCACCTGCTGGAACAGGGCGACCGCGTCGTGGGTTTCGACGAACTCATCCAGCGCGTGTGGGCACCGGCGCTAGTCAACGAGGAGACCGTCACCCAACGGGTCAAACTGCTGCGCCAGGCCCTGGGGGATGACGGACGCAGTCCGCGCTACCTGCGGTCAGTGCGTGGGCAGGGCTACCAGTTGTGCGCGCGCCCGGAACCGGTGCCTGCCATCGAGCCCGCAAACATGCCGGAACCCGGATCGCATCGATCACGCCGGGTGGTCATGGCCATGGCAAGCGTCGTGGTGTTCGCAGCGTGCGCGGGATTGTGGGCGTGGAAGCAGCATGTCGATGGCGAGGACGCCCGTACGCTGGCCACGGCGACCGCCCCGCCCTCGTTGCTGCAGCGTGCCGCCTACTACGCCAGCATCGGCCAGCGCGATGACAACGAACGCGCGGTCGAACTCTTCGGCCAGGCCCTTGAAGAAAAGCCCGGCAACGTGGATGCGCTGGTCGGATTGAGCCGCGCCTACAGTGCCCGTGTCTGCCTGTTCAATTTCCCGCCGGAATGGGCGGAACGCGCGCAGATGCTGGCCGAGCAGGCCATCCGCGCCGAGCCCAGGCGCGCGGCTGCCCACGCCGCGCTGGGCTATTCGCATGACTGTCGCGGCCGTATCGATGATGCGCTTGCGGGGTACGAACGTGCGGTCGCACTGGACCCTGCCGCCGACAACAGCCGCGCGTCCGCCGCCTACCTCTATGACCGCAAAGGGTTGCTCGCGCAGGCGCTGCTCGCGAATACATCCCTGCACGGCGATCCCGCGCGCGTGCGCTATCTGCAGGTGCAGATCGCCGGCATCCTGGATCTGCTGGGCTATCCGCAGGCGGCGGAAGCGCGTTATCGCCAGAGCTTCGCGCTGTATCCCGACAACGTGTTCTCCAACATCGCGTGGCCGCGTTTCCTGTTCCGCCACGGCCGCACGACGGAAGCGCAGGCCGCGCTGGACCAGGCCATGCGGCGCGGCACGGAGCATGCCGACCTGTTCCAACTGGCGGCCGAACTGGCGCAACTGCGGGGTGATCCCGCCGCTGCCCTGACCGCTTACCGGCAGGCTCAAGCCTTGCGTCCCGGTGCCAGCCTGCCGACGACGCTGGCCCGCCTCCATGCCGGCGCCGTCGACCCGGCGTGGGCCAGTGCGCGTGCCGACGGCCTTGCCCGCGAGTTGGAGGGCGGTGCGGGCTATCCCTCCGACTGGCTTGAAGTCGTGGTGCTGCGCGAGGCTGCCGGCGATCGTGCGGGTGCGCTCGCATCGCTGCAACACGCGGTGGATGCGGGTTACAGCGATGCGGCGTACCTGCGGGTGTCGCCATTGTTCAGGACGATGGCGGCGGAGCCCGCCTTCGCCCGCAGCGAGGATGCGCTCAACCGGCGCGTCGCGCTCGAGCACCGCAAGGTGCCCGGCGCGTTGCTGGAAAGCCTTACGGCATCGCCTTGAGCACGTAGTCGCCAAACATCTGTTGCGACTGCGGGTGTACGTTACGCTGGTTGAACGAGGTCCGCGTGATCACCGCCACCAGCTGCCGGTCGGGCGCGATGAAGACGTAGTTGCCGCCGTTGCCCGACATCGCCCACGCTGCCTGCTCTCCTTCCGGGCGCGGGAAACGGAACCGCCAGAACTGGTAGCCGTAGTCCGCATCCTCGCGCGCCTGCGCATGCATCGTCAGTGCGGCGTTGATCCAGGACGTGGAGATGATCTGCCGGCCCTGCCAGCGGCCGCCATCGGCCACCAGTTGCCCGAGCTTGGCCAGGTCGCGACTGCGGTAGCGCGTGCCCCCGCCGCCCATGCCCACACCCTCCGACGACCTGTTCCACTGCACCTGCCGGATGCCGAGTGGGTGTTCCAGTGCTTCGGCAGCGAACGTCGCCAGCGGCTTGCCTGTTGCCCGTTCAATCACCGCGCCCAGCAGGAAGCTGCCCGCCGTGCAGTACGAAAAGGCCCGGCCGTGCGGGCTGTCCTCCGGGCGCGTCATCCACGGCGCGAAGCCGCGCATCGGCAGGTCCAGCGCGAACCGGGTCCAGTCCTCGCTCAGGTACATGCGCTCCTCGTTGCCGGCAGAGAACTGGTTTTCGTCGTCGCATTCCCAGGCCGAGCTCATCGTCAGCAGGTCTTCCAGCGTCATCCGCTGCTTGCGCGGACTGGGGTGCTGCCACGGTTGCCTGTCGGCGAAGTAGGCATAGACGGGCGCCTGCGCGCCGGGAATGTGCCCGCGATCAATCGCCGCTCCCAGCAGTAGGGCGGTGACGCTCTTGGTGGCCGAACGCGTGTCGTTGAGCACGTCAGGGCCGCCGCCATTGAAGTAGCGCTCGTAGACCAGCTTGCCCTGATGGGCGATGACGATGCTGGTAACGCCGGGGAAATCCCCCTGGGCGATGGCGGCCTCCAGCGCATGCAGGCGATCCACCTGCCAGCCGTCGCGACGGGCGTCGGCGGTCTGCCAGCCATCCTGCATCGGCATGGGTGGGCGATAGGTGTCGGTCAGGGCAGGGGCGCGGGCGGCCGGTTCCGCCGCGTGTGCGACGGTCGACATGACGAGGGACAACACAAGCAGGAAACGACGCATGGCATGACTCCTTGGTAGGGAGCGTCATTGCATCGCGGGTCTCGATGAAGGACCTGACAGCCGAATGAAGAATTATGAAAGCGGTCGTGCGCGCCGCACGGGGACAAGAAAAAGCCCCGCGTGGCGGGGCTTTTCGTGGCACTGGGCCGACCGGTTGTCCCTGGCGGCTCAGGCCTTCTTCTTCACCATGGCGTAGATGAAGAGCAGCACGATGGCGCCGACCACCGAGGCGATGAAGCCCGCCGGTTCGCCGGGGGAGTACCAGCCCAGCGCACCCCCGATGAAGCGCGCCAGCAGGGCGCCCAGGATGCCCAGCACGATGGTCATGAAGAAGCCGAGCTTGTCGTTGCCGGGCTTGAGGGCCCGTGCCAGCAAGCCGGCAAGGAAGCCGATCAACAACGTCCAGAGGATGCCGCCGCCAAAGATCTGTTCCATCGAGTCGCTCCAGTTGGGAATGCGGGGGTGTCCGGAGCGTAACCCAGGACTCCCCCCGCGAACCATCCGGGTCAGCAGCAGCCGTGGTCGCCGTGCTGCTCGCCACCGGCCGCCACGCCCACGCCCGTGGTTTCGCCACGCACGCTGGCCGCATGGTGCTCGGCGATCACGCGCGCCACGCAGGCGGTGACCTTCTTGCCCATCGGGATGTGCAGGAATTCGTTCGGACCGTGCGCGTTGGAATGCGGGCCCAGTACGCCGGTGATCATGAACTGCGCACCGGGGAACTTCTCACCCAGCATGCCCATGAAGGGAATGGTGCCGCCTTCGCCCATGTACATCGCCGGGGCGCCGAAGAACTCGCGGCTGGATGCATCGATTGCCTTCTCCAGCCACGGTGACATGGCGGGCGCGTTCCATCCGGTGCTGGCCTTCTCCAGATCCAGGCTGACCTGCGCACCGTTGGGCGCATCCTTTTCCAGTAGTTCCTTCAGCAACTGGCCGGCCTGCTTGCCATCCAGCGTGGGCGGCAGGCGCAGCGACAGCTTCACCGAGGTATGTGGTCGCAGCACGTTGCCGGCTGACGACAGCGGCGGCATGCCGTCCACGCCGGTCACCGAAAGTGCCGGGCGCCAGGTGCGGTTGAGCACGAGCTGGGCCAGATCGTCCGCCATCGGGGTCATGCCGGGAAGGAACGGAAATTTGTCGAACACCGCCGTATCCAGCACGCGCGCGGCTTCCTGCGCCTGTGCAAGGCGGTCTGCCGGGATCTCGACCTGCAGGCCGTCCGGCAGGATGCGACCGGTCTGCTCGTCCTCCAGTCGCGACAGGAGCTGGCGCAGCAGGCGGAAGCTGGAGGGCACCACGCCCGATGCATCGCCCGAGTGCACGCCTTCCTCCAGCACCTTGACCGTGAAGTTGCCGCCGGCCAAGCCGCGCAGCGACGTAGTGCACCACAGCTGCTCATAGTTGCCGCAGCCCGAATCCAGGCAGACGACCAGCGACGGTTTGCCGATGCGGCCGGCGAGGTGATCGACGTAGGCCGGCAGGTCGTAGCTGCCGGACTCCTCGCAGGCTTCGATCAGGATGACGCAGCGCGCGTGCGGCACGCCCTGCTGCTGCAGCGCCTGGATGGCCGCCAGCGAGCCGAAGATCGCGTAGCCATCATCGGCCCCGCCGCGGCCGTACAGCTTGTCGCCCTTGATCACCGGCACCCACGGGCCCAGGTCGTCGTCCCAGCCGGTCATTTCCGGCTGCTTGTCCAGGTGGCCGTACAGCAGGACCGTATCCGCTGCTGTCTCGGGTCCGGTCGCAGGAATCTCGATGAAGATCAGCGGGGTGCGGCCTTCCAGACGCACGACTTCGACCTGCATGCCCGGAACCGACTGCGCCTTCGCCCAGCGCTCCATCAGCTGGACCGCCTGTTCCATGTACCCGTTGGCTACCCAGTCCTTGTCGAACATCGGCGACTTGTTGGGGATGCGGATGTACTCGACCAGCTGCGGGACGATGTCGTCATCCCACTTCTCGGCTACGTAGCGGTCGACTTTGGCGGTATCCATGGCAACTCCGGAGTACTTGAGACGTAGTGCGTCATTCTACGCTCTTGCCTGGGGTAGGACTTTTCCTACGCATGGCCGGGGTGTTTACGGGCAGATTCGCACGCGCAGTGGCGATACCTTGGCACCCATGGGCGCTGGACACTCTCCCTACCGTCGCGGGCCTGAGGCGACCGACGGACATGACGGATGCGTCGACGCATTCGCCATCCATGGAGAGTCCAACGTCACAAGGAGAGTCGTCATGAAGTCGTTCATCCACATCGTATTCGCCACTGCACTTTCGCTGTTGATCGCCGTGCAGGCCATGGCGGCGGAGAAGGTCAACATCAACACGGCGGATGCGGCCGCACTGGACCGTGTGCTGACTGGCGTGGGTCCGGCGAAGGCCGCCGCCATCGTCGAGTACCGCAAGGCCAACGGACCATTCAAGAGCGCCGAGGAACTGGCGATGGTGAAGGGCATCGGCCTGAGCACCGTGGAGCAGAACCGCGACCGTATCGAACTGCGGGCCGGTGCCGCCCCGGTACGCAAGCCGGCCGCCGCCGCGACGCCCGCCAAGCCGGTAGCACGGCGCTGATCGATTCCCGTGCCCGGCGGTTCCACAGGATGTGGAACGCCGGACACAGGGGCTGGATGCCAGGGGGAAACAGGCAGGAGGCCGACAAGGACGTACCTACAACGCGCAGGACGCGCATGGGTCAGGAACAGGCATTGGCCTGCCACTGGCAGGATGCCGACACGGAGGTGGACATCGCCCGGACGCGCAGGAAGCGCATCCGGGCGATGTCGTTTTGGGGTTGTCGCGTAGCTGCCTCAATAACGTGGAGGGGCTAGAATCGCGCCGCATCCAGACAGGGGACCACCATGCCGGACGTGTCGCGCATCATTCCCGCCAATGAGTACCGACGGGAGCGTTGGAGGAATGGCCTGGGCTGGACGCGCGAGATCGTGCGGGTGCCTGATGCCGGGGCATGGAACTGGCGCCTCTCGATCGCCGAGATCGAACAAGATGCCGCTTTCTCCGAATTTCCCGGCATTGATCGCGAACTGGTCCTGCTGCGCGGCAACGGCCTGCGCCTCCGTTTCAACGGAGGGCGCGTGGTGGAGCTTGCCCCACCGCACGGTCGCCATCGTTTCGCGGGCGAAGACGCGGTGACCGGCGAACTGGTCGATGGCCCCACGCATGACTTCAATCTGATGTGGCGACGTGGCGTCGTCCGCACCGAACTGCTGCATCGCCCCTTGGTTGGACCGATGCTGTTCTTCACCGAGTCTGGTATGCATTGGGTGGTTCACCTGCTCGCAGGGCAGGCGGCGTTCGATGCCGATTGCGGGCTCGGGAATCTCTGGAGCGGTGACACTGCCATCCTGGCCGCCGGGCCGGCGCGTAACCGCTACGCGCTTCAGGGTGGTGGCGAACTGTTGGCCATCCGCATCGAGGATGAGGGCGCTGACAGGAATGCCTGAGCAGATGACGTCAGTACACGTCGCGGCGGTAGCGCCCGTCGCCACGCAGTAGCTCGACCCTGTCATCTCCGAGTATCTGGCGCAGCGTGGCGTCCACGTCCGGCGCCATGCCCGCCAGGCTGCCGCAGACGTACAGGACGGCCCCTTCGTCTACCCACTTGCGAAGACGCTCGGCCTGCGCCAGCAAGGCGTGCTGGACATACCGGTGCTCGCCGTCATCGCGAGAGAACGCCAGGTCAAGGTGCTCGAGTACACCCTGTGAGTGCCATGTCATCAATTCGTCGGCATGGAAGAAGTCGCGGGAACGCTGGCGTTCGCCGAACAGCAGCCAGTTCCGCGTCACTCCGGCATGCATCCGGGCCTTCACGTGGGCCCGCAATCCCGCCAACCCGGTGCCATTGCCAATCAGCACCATCGGTACGTGGGCAGCAGGCGGGTGGAAGTTCGGATTGCTCCGGATGCGCAAGGCAATCGTTTCTCCAGGCCGGGCGTGACGGCACAACCATCCGCTACCGAGTCCGGGCGCACCGTCCGCGCGCTGCATCAAGCGGACCAGCAGGTGCAGCGCGCCATCTTCCGGTATCGACGCAACGGAGTACTCCCGATGGGGCAGTGGCGCGCAGGCGTCAACGAGTGCCTGCGGAGTCGAAAACAGGGGCGCGCCGGCAGAGGAAGGCCACTGGCTGCGTGCGAGCGCGTCAGTCAATGTCATCCGTTCGCCCTGCCAGTCCACCACCGCATCGCCCTGCAGGCCGCTGGCACGCAGGAAGGCTTCGACATCGGCAATGGCGTGTCGTGGGCCAATCTCCGCGATGTCGCCCGCCGTCCATGCCGGCAGTATTCCCGCGGTGGGTTCCAGCACCAGGTGAAACGCGGGTCCGCCGAGACTTCCTGGATTCAGTTCGATGCGCTCGCGCAATCGCCAGGATTCGTAGCGTGGCGCCGACCAGTCGGGCATGTCCGTGCCATTGCCGAGTTGGCCGATGTGGTGCTGCCAGTGGCGCAGCGCGCTGTCGTCGGCGTTGTCGACCTCGACCAGGTCGAACAGCGGTTGCGCACCGTGGCGACGCAGCCAGTCGTCCAGTTGATGGCCGAAAGCGCAGAAGTGCGCGTACTCACGGTCGCCCAGCGCAAGCACCGCGTACTGCAAGCCTGCCAGCGAAAGCGATTGCGGCATCACCTGACGCACGAAGCCCAGGGCGGGATCGGGTGGATCACCCTCGCCGGTCGTACTGACCACGAAGACCGCGCGGGTCATGCCCTTGAGCCGGACCGCATCCAGATGCTCCAGCCCCGCGCGCTGCACGACCACGCCGCTGTGGCGCAGTGAGGTGGCTGTCAGGTCAGCCAGTTCCAGCGCGAAGCCTGTCTGGCTGGCATGCACGACCCACACTGCATCCTGTGAGGCATGCGCACTGGGCTGGGCGGCGCGTTCGCGCACGCGTGCACGGTGCAGGAACCAACCCGTCAAGCCTGCGTACGCGAGCACCGCTGCCGCAGCGGCGTAGCCGCGTGCCGCCGAGGGCGCGGCCATCCACCAGGCGCCTTCGTGCAGGCGAGCGAACAGCCACGCGCATGCGACCAGCAGCAGGATCACCAGCGTGTTGCCGAGCAGCGGGGCGATTCCGCGCGAGGGCGTCGGGGACGTGCTCATGCCGCGAGGTGTCGCTCGAAGGCGGGCGTCATGGTTTCCTGCAGGCCCTGTGCGGAGCGTTGGAGGAAGCGCGCGGCCAATCCGTGGCGCGCTGCGAATGCCTGGCCATCGGCTGCCCCCATCACGGTCAACGCAGTCGCCCACGCATCGGCCTGCATGGCATCGGCCGCGACCACGGTGACGGCCGCTGCGGCATCGGTCACCGGCTCACCGCTGCGCGGATCGATCGTGTGCGAATAGCGCCGGCCCTCGTGTGCGTAGGCATGCCAACGGTCGCCGGAGGTCGCGACCGCCACGCCATCGAGCGTCAGCACGCGCGGCTCCAGCCCCTCGTCGTCCACTTCCTCGTCCGGCGACGATTCGACCAGCACGCGCCAAGGCTGGCCGTCGGGCTTGCGGCCGTAGCCGTACAGTTCGCCCCCTACTTCCACCAGCGCACTGTCGATGCCGCGACGGCGCAGCAGCGCCGCGACGACATCCACGCCGTAGCCCTTGGCGATGGCCGAGAGATCGAGCATGAGGCCGCCCGGTTGCCTGACGCGGCGTTGGTCGGCCTCGAAGCGCAGGTGCTGCCAGCCCACGCGCGCGCGCGCGTCGACGAGATCGGCTGGCGTCGGACGTCCACGGGCGCCGGCATGCGCGCCGAAACCCCACGCGGCCACCAGGGGCGACACGGTCGGGTCGAAGGTTCCTTCGCTGGCGGCCGCGATCTCGAGTGCTGCCGTCAGCACGTGCAGGAAGTCGTCCTGCAGCGCGAACCATTCCCCCGACCTGCCACGGTTGAAGCGCATGATGTCCGTGTCCGCATGCCAGGTGCTCATCTGTGCCACGACCTGGTCCAGGCGCGCCTGCACCGCGTCATGCAGCGTGTGGAGATCGAGGCGCGTCGTGCTCGAGCATTGCACCGACCAGGTGGTGCCCATGGTCTGCCCGTGCACGGCCTGTACGGGCGATGGAGGAGCGGAGAGCGGGGAGAGGGAGACGTTCATTCGATTGCGCGCCGCCGGATGCCTGTCCGACGGCGCCATGCGGGATTACTGCGGCAGCACTTCGAGCGTCGCCACGTAGCTCAGGCGACGCTGCTTGGCCTGCGGTACCGACGTCTTGTCATCCTGCGTACCGGTTTCAAGCCAGTACATGCCGGCTTCCGGCCAGGTCACGCTGAACTCGCCGCTCGCGTCGGTGGTGACCTTGATCTCTTCCTGCGCGTTGCGATAGCGCGTGCCGCCGCGCGTGATCTCGAATTCCAGGCCGGCAGCGGGCTTGCCGTCGACCAGCATCCGGAACTTCGCCACTTCACCTGCGAACAGGTCATTCGGGTGCGTCATCGGCACCAGTTCCAGGCCTTCGCCCGAGCTCTTCAACGCCGTGTCGTTGGGCGAGCCGTTGGTCACGAACGTCTCGATGCGGCCGATGGACTGCGATACCTGCAGGTTCTTCACATCCTTCGGCACCTTGGTGGCGAGGTCTTCCGGCTTGGCGCCACGCAGTCCGCCCGGCTTGCCGTCAGCACCTTCCCAGCGGACCATCAACCCCTTGTTGACGGTCGCGATGCGGTACGTGCCCTGCTGTTTCAGTTCGACATCGAACACGGTGCGGTACTTGCCGGTAGCCAGATTCTGCGCTTCCACCGTGCTGCCATCCGGCGCAGTGATGGCCAAACCTTCGGTGCGCAGCGGTACGTGGTTGAAGTAGAACAGGTCGTTCGACACGGCGGCGTCGACCGTGATCCACGGATTGGTGCCGGCAATGACCGTCTGCGACGGCATCATCCAGGCCTTGTGCGCCAGGGCGGTGGCGGGAATGGTGGCGGCCAGGGCGATGGCGACGGCAAGGGAACGCTTCATGGAAGTCTCCAGCAAGTAAAAGGGAAGGGCGATCAGGGCTTCACGGACAGGGTCACGGCACCGAGTTCGGTACTGCCCTGCGCCTTGCCGGTCTGCGCAGGCTTCTTCGCCGGCCAGCTGAAGGGGATCTTCAGCAGTTCGCGACCACCGACTTCGCGCGCAGCTTCGACCACCAGCGTGTACTCGCCCGGCGCCAGCCTGGCCAGTTGGGGCTGCTTGTCGGTGAAACTCAGCGCATGCTTGCCCACCGGCTTGGTCGGGCCGGTCACGCCGTCCACGGGCACCTTCAGGCTGCGTCCGGACTTGCGCCACCACTGGCGCATGTCGGGTAACCATTTGGTGCCATGGCCTTCGGCGTTGCTCGTCTGCTGGTACCAGACCGAGAGATTGGCGGCGACCTTCTGGTCCGCGCCTTCGATCCAGATGGCCACGTAGGGGCGGTGGTACTCGGCTACGTTGAGCTTGGGGATCTCGACGTTGATGTCCAACGTGGCGGCATACGCCGGCGTGGCCAGCAGGCCGCTGAGCGCGATGGTCAGCGTGGTGTGGACGGCGATCTTCGACATGCGGTCACTCGTGGGTTCGTGGAAGGGAATCAGTGGATGAAGAGCAGGGCGATCAGCAGCGGCACCAGCAGGCCCAGGCCGACCATCGGCCAGGTCATGCGGCGCTGCCGACCGTGCAGGTAGAGCAGGAACAGGCCGGTGATGCAGAACACCAGGCAGGCCACGGCGAAGATGTCGAGGAACCAGCCCCATGCCGGCCCGGCATTGCGACCCTTGTGCAGGTCATTGAAGTAGGAGATCCAGCCACGGTGCGTGCGTTCGTATTCCACCGCGCCGGTTTCCCGGTCGATGCTCAGCCATGCATCCGTACCGGGGCCCGGCATCGAGAGGTAAAGCTCCAGGTCGGACCATTCCGCTGGCCGCTGGCCGACGGATACCGACAGTTCCTTGTCCAGCCAATCGGAAACGCTGGCAGGCAGCGGTGCATTGCCTTCCTGCCGGTCACCCAGCGTGGCGAGCAAGGGGGCGGGAAGCGTGGCGGTGAGGTTGGTGACCTCGGGCGAGGCCTCGATCCTGGATGCGTGGTTCAGCGTGATCCCCGTGATGGAGAACAGCAGCATGCCGATCAGGCAGACCGCCGAACTGATCCAGTGCCACTGGTGCAACGTGCGCAGCCAGAAGCCGCGGCGTTGTTGCTGGAGGGCGGGGGACGCGGAAGAGGACAACGGCAGTCTCGACGCAGGATGGAGCGGGACGCCATTACATCACAGATGAGAATGGCTCTCAATTAAGGAGCGCGCTCCCCTCCCGCGTGGAGAGGGGAGCGCGCGTTCGCGTCAGAAGTTGACGTTGAGGCTCAGCCACAGGTTCCGCGACTTGTCCTTGTTGTTGTAGTCGTCCAGGTACGCCACCTCGTTGGAGGTGTAGGTGCCATCGTTGTTGAGGTCGGTGAAGACCGTCTGGAAGGTGGTGAAGTCTTCGTCCAGCAGGTTGTTGATGCGGCCCGATACCGAGACATGCTCGTTGAAGCGGTACTGCGCGCCCAGATGCAGCACGGTGTAGTCCTGGTAATCGCGGCGCACGCCATTGATGGTGTCGCGATAGCGCTTGGAACGGGCTTCCGCCAACAGCTGCAGGCTGAAATTCTCGGTGGCCTGCCAGTTGAGGCTGGTGTTCGCCATGTGCCGGGCTGTATTGGTCAGCGGAAGGCCCTTCTGCGCACCACTCAGCTGCTCGCTGTCGGTGAAGGTGTAGTTGGCGCGCAGTGAGAGGGTTTCGGTGATGCCCCAACGGCCCGCGATCTCTGCACCCTGGATGCGGACTTCGTCGATGTTGATGTTCTGCGCGTAGGTCGTGTAACCCAGCAGCGCGTAGTCGCCCAGATTGGCGCACGGGCGTACGCCACCCGTCTGCTCACAGCTCAGGCTGGTCTCGCCGCGCGCGATCTTGTCGTCGAAGTCGTTGCGGAACACCGTAAGGTTGAAGTTGTGCGCGTCGTCCGGTGACGTCCAGTACAGCGCGATCTCGCTGTTGACGCTGGTCTCGGGCTGCAGGTCCGGGTTGCCGACGAACGGCGTGGTGCCCTGGCCACCGAAACCGGTGACGCCGTCGTACAGGTCGGTGGTCTTGGGTGTCTTGAAGCCCGTGCTGACGCCGCCCTTCAGCGTCCAGGCTTCGCTGACATCCCAGACCGCATAGGCACGCGGACTGAGCTGACTGCCGAAAACATTGTGGTCGTCGTGCCGCAGGCCCAACGTGATGGTCAGCGCCTCGACCGGATTCCAGTTGTCCTCCGCGAACAGCGACCACATCTTGTGTTCCTGCACGGTGCCGCCGCCATCGCCGCCGCCTTCCATGCCGAACACGCCGTCTTCCAGCTCGCCATCGATGAGCTGT
Source organism: Pseudoxanthomonas sp. PXM03 (assembly GCF_014852005.1). Classification (GTDB taxonomy): domain Bacteria; phylum Pseudomonadota; class Gammaproteobacteria; order Xanthomonadales; family Xanthomonadaceae; genus Pseudoxanthomonas_A. The sequence goes on from NZ_JACVAU010000001.1 coordinate 925,032, forward strand.
CCGCCGACCACGACGTGGTGGGCCTGGCCGATCGCGAAGTCGAGCTTCGCATCGAGTGTGTACTGGCTGCTCTCCATGGTGCGCTTGGGGCGCGGCAGGAAGGTGTCGACGGCCAGCTGCTGGCGCTGCGCGCGGGTCTGTCCGGCGTAGGGGCCCGTGGCGCAGGTCGCCGCGTTGTTGCAATAGATGTCCCGATGCAGCAGTCGCTCGGCGACCGTGAAGGGAAGCGTGCGGCCGTGGTTGCCGGTATCGATGTGGGCCAGCGAGATGAAACTGTTGCCGAAAGCCCACTGGCCGTTGTGCGTGACCGACCACTGGTCCCGGGTGAATTCCTGGTCGGCGGCGTATCCCACCTGCGGCGCCGCGCGCCAGATGCCGGCCAGCCCGTCCACCGTGCCCAACGGATAGGTTTCGGAGCCGAGATTGTTGATGTACGGCGTGTTGTCGTACACCTGCTTCGACGTGTCGTAGTCGAAGACGACGCTCTGGTTGTCCGTCGGTGTCCAGCTCAGCGTGACGCCTGCGCTCTTGTTGGTGTTGTCCACCGTCTTGCCGCCGCCTCCGAAGCCCAGTGCCCGCTCGAACACGCTGCCGTCAGGCGCCGTGATGGCTTCATATTCCGGCGTGGATGCATTGCGCTCGTACCAGGAGCCGCGTACGCCCAGGCCCAGGCGGTCCTTCATCAGCGGCCCCATCAGCATGAAGTCGAAGGTGCTGTCGCTGCCGAAGTCGCTGTTCTCCTGGATACCGTGGCCCAGCGTGGCCGAGCCCTGCCAGCGGTCCGAAACCTTGCGGGTGATGATGTTGATGACGCCGCCCAACGCATCCGCACCGTACAGCGTGGAGGCCGGGCCGCGGATTACTTCGATGCGCTGGATCATGTCCAGCGGCGGAATGTGGTTGAACTGGTTGCCGCCGAACGCGTTCGGATAGATGTCGCCGTGGTTGTTCTGGCGCTTGCCGTCGATGAGGATCAACGTGTAGTCCGGCCCCATGCCCCGGATGCTGATGGTCTTCTGGCCGGTCTTGTCCGACGTCTCGCCGACGTCCACGCCTTCCAGGTCGCGCACGGCGTCGATCAGCGTGATGTAGGGGCGCTGGCGCAGTTCTTCCGCCGTGATCACGCTAATGCTGGCCGGCGCATCGGTGATCTTCTGCTCGAAGCCGGCGGCGGTGACCACGACGGTGTCGAGGTCGGTGGCATCGGTGGCGCCATCGGGCACCGGCTGGGCGAGTGCAGGCGCGGACACGACGGCGATAAGGGCGATGGCAAGACGGGTGCGGCGCAGCGGCGCCTGCAGGGAGCTGCAAGAGTTCTTCATGAGGTTCATCGAAGTGGGGACAGGGTAGGGAGGCACGCGCCTGACCGCGGTTGCGTCGGGTGGCGTGCGGTCATGCAGGCCCGCGCGGTGCGGGCGAAAAAGCCGTCAGGCCGTGTGCGGCGGCGCTTGGCCGGGATGCAGGCGGAGGGACGGACAGGCACGGCCAGGGGGCACCGCGTCGTGGGACGCACGGCGCTGCGAGTGCAGATCGCAACTTCCGGGGGCGTCAGAATCGCGGGAAGCAAACACGGCCGGCGTAGTGACCGGCGACGCGAGAGTGAAGACCTGCAGTGCGCTGAGGCGCGGTTTCTTCAGGTGATGCGCGCGGTGTCGAACCTCGTCCGGCGGGTCGCCATCATGGACATGGGCCGACACATGCCCGGTGTAGGAGACGGCATGGACGCTGAAGGCATCGGGGTGCGGCAGATCGGCAGCGGCGAGGCCCAACAGGATCAGAACGCCCCACAACACGGCGGCCACCGTGCCCGCATGCCAGGACGACGCGTGTCGACAGGACACGCGGACTGGGCTGGCAGCGGTGAGACGGATGCGGATCAAGCGGTTCCCCGGCGACGTGCCAACAGCGGCGCGTCGAGCAGGGGTCATTTTAAATGAGAATACTTATCAAGTGCAAACAAGAACGGATCTTGGCCGTGTCGCGGGCGGCGGGATCAGGTCTCGGCCCACTGCCTGAGCAGGTTGTGATACACGCCGGTCAACTGGAGCAGTGCGGGATGGTCGGGGACGTCGGCGGTCAGGCGGCGGATCGAGACGTCCAGTTCGAACATCAGTCGCCGGTGGCCATCGTCGCGCACCATGCTCTGCATCCAGAAGAACGACGCCACGCGCGCGCCCCGCGTCACCGGGGTGACCTTGTGCAGGCTGGTGCCGGGATACAGCACCATGTGCCCGGCCGGCAGCTTCACGCTCTGCGTGCCGAAGGTGTCTTCGATGATCAGTTCGCCGCCGTCGTATTCGTCCGGCGCGCTGAGGAAGAGCGTGGCCGATACGTCGGTCCGTACGGGATCCACGCCGCCGCGGCTGCGGTCGTAGCGGATCGCGTTGTCGACGTGGTAGCCGAACGACTGGCCGCCGGCATAGCGGTTGAACAGGGGCGGATAAATGCGCTTCGGCAGCGCTGCGGAAAAGAAGGTGCTGTTGCGGGAAAGGGCGTCAAGGATCAGCACGCCGACCTCGCGTGCGGCCGGCGAATCCTCCGGCAGCTGCGCGTTGTCCTTGGCCTTGGCCGACTGGTAGCCGGCGGTGATGCGGCCGTCGGCCCAGTCGGCGGCGTCGAGCATCGCACGGGCCTGCGCGACCTGGGTCGGTGTCAGTACGTCGGCAATGGGTAGCAGCATCGTCAGTCGCCTTTGAACGGAAAACCCCGCCCATTCTGCATGGGCGGGGCAAGTGGGGCCTAGCGCATCCTGCGGATCAGAACTTGAAGGTGGCTGTCAGCACCGCGGAGCGGGCCGCACCCGGCGTCGCCCAGCCGTTGTTGCGCACGCGGGTGAAATACGCCTTGTCGAACAGGTTGTCGATGTTCAGCTGCAGTCCGAAGCGCGCATTGAACTGGTAACCCGCCATCGCCCGGTGCATGGTGTAGCTCTTCACGCGCGGGGCATTCGCCGTGCTCGCGGTATAGAAGTCGCCCTGGTAGGTGACGCCGTAACCGAACGTCCAGCCCTGGAGCGCATAGGTGGTCCAAGCGCTGGCCGAATGCTCCGGCGTATTCGGCAGCGGATTGCCTGCCTGGGCATCGATGCCGGTGGTCTCGCGCACATGGTCAGACACGCTCTGCAGGACTTCGCTGTCCAGGTAGGTGTAGTTGGCGAAGATCGACCACGCACGAGTGATGTTGCCGGCCACGCCCAGCGCGATGCCATCCACGCGTGCCTTGCCATCCAACTGTTGCGTGCCGGACGGATTATCCGGGTTGTTGGGATCGGCCACCTTGTAGTTCTGGCGCTCGTTACGGAACACGGCTGCCGTCACTGCCAGTCTATCTTCCAGCAGATTCCACTTGGTACCCAGTTCGATATTGACTGCGGTCTCCGGATCGACTTCGCAAGTCTGCGCAGTGCAGGCCCCGTTCACCGATGCCTTCGATGGTGTTTTCGAGTTTGCGTATGACAGATAGATGCTGCCATTGTCCGCCGGCTTGAAAAGCAAGCCTGCGCGATAGGAGAACAGGTCATCCTCATTCCCGAGGGTGGGACCAACGGTGATGGCGCCGCCTGCGGCGGGCGTGGCATAGGTCAGTGTGCGCGTGTCGCCCTCGTTGTGTTCGTATCGCGCGCCCAGTGCGAGTTCCCATCTTGGACTGAACTTCAGGGTGTCGAATGCATAGAACGCCTGGTTGTCCAGCGTGCCGTCCGTGTGCCCTGCGCGGATGTAATTGACCGGCCCCGTGTACACGTTGTTCGGGTTGTGGATGTCCATCACAGGATAGACAGGAGCCGTGCCGTCGGCGTTGCGCTGGGTATTGCCGTTGTCCAGTTCGTAGGTTTCGTGCATGAATGAGACACCGGCGACCAGTGCATGCTCAACGCTGCCGGTGCTGAATCGCGTGGTCAGATCGGTCTGGCTGAGTGCCAGGCCGTTCGTCGTGTCGCGGGTGGTTCCACGCGGGCCACTGGGCTGGTAGGTTCCCGGTGCACCACAGGGCTGACCGTTGGCGGGATTGATGCCGCTGTCGAGGCACCACGTGCCCTGGGTCGGGTTCACCAGCACGTATTGATCGACTTTCTGGTAACGGGCCAAGCTGCGCAGGGACGTCGTTTCGCTGAAATCATGTTCGAACACGCCCGTGAGCACGTCCACATCGATCTCCTGCGTGTCCATGTTGCGGTAGCCGAAGTAGGCTTCACGGCTGACGCCGGGCAGCAATCCGCCATAGGCCGCGAAGTAGGGCAGTCCGTACTCCGGAACGTTCTCGTCATGCTGGTGCACGTAGCTGAGTGTGAAGCGGGTATCCGAACCAAGACCGATCGCGAACGAAGGCGCTATGCCCCAGCGCTTGTATTCCTCGACATCGCGATCGGGCACGTCGTTGCGATGGACCATCGCATTCACGCGTAGCGCCTGGCCCTTGCCCAGGTCGGTATTGCTGTCCACGGTTGCCCGACCGAAGCTGTCCGTGCCGGCACCCAGCGTGAAGGTATTGAAGCTGCCCTCCCTTGCCATCTTGCTGACCAGGTTGATGTTGCCGCCCACCGAGCCCGCGCCCGACATGGCCGAATTGGCACCGTTGATCAATTCGATCGATTCGAGATTGAAGTTGTCCGTGCGGGTGTACTGGGCACTGTCGCGCACGCCGTCCACGGTAATGTCGGTGGTGGCGTTGAAGCCACGCAGGTTGATGCTGTCGCCGTAGCCGCCGCCGCCTTCACCGGCGCCGAAGGTGATGCCGGGCAGCGTGCTGAGCACGTCCCTCAGTCCGAGAAGGTTCTGTTGTGCCATCACTTCGCTGGTCACCACGGTGATGGTCTGCGGCGTGTCGACCAGCGCTTCCGTGTACTTCGGTGAGCTTGCCTTCTGCACACGTTCGCCGTGCACTTCGACGGCGTCGAGTTCCTTGGCCTGGCCTGCGGCATCGGCGGGCACGTCCCCGGTCGGTGCGGCGAGCGCGGGGGCAGTGATGGCGAGCAACAGGGCGGCGGCAAGCGGGGATGGACGCAGGTTCATGAGAATCCTCAGGTGCGGAGAAGAAACACCCGGTGGCGGAAGGCTGGCGGGAGTGAAGTGAAGACTGGGGGCGGCGGATCTGCGCCTTTGCGGGAGTTGGATCCGGCAAGCAGCGGTATCACCGGTAGGTGCGGTGCACGCAGGCGGCTCAGGCGGCCGGCGGCCCGCGACCGGGATGGCGGATATGGCGCGAGGGGGCGCTGTTGGAATGGCCGGCGGCTGCATCATGCGCCCGCGACCCTGCCCGCACGGAGTGGGCACGGGCGCCCGCGTCATCGCCTTCCGACTCGGCCGGCGTGGACAGACCTTCAATCGCCTGCTCCGCCAGCGACGCCGAGGCGTAGCGGAGCTCATCCCGGGAGTGGATCCCGGCATCGCGATGCAACGACGTGTCCGAAGAACCTGCTGGCGGGAAGATTCCCGTGGAAGCCAGCGCGGCGCCGCCCATGATCACGAGCAGGCACGCCAGCACCAGGCGGGCGAACGCGGTCATGATTGAGCTGGCATCACGCAGCACCGGGGCCTCGGGCGGGTCAGGCTGCGGCAATCCGCCGCAGGGGTGCGACAGGATAATGAGAATGATTTGCGATTACAACAGAATGTTCACATTCCCGACTTAGTCCCGGTCGTCGCGTGTCCAGACGCCACCGTGCTCCGTCTTCGTCGGGAATTTCACCACGGGCGAGTAGGCCGGCGCGCACAGGGCGCGGCCATCGCGGATGTCGAAACGTGCGCCGTGCAGCACGCATTCGATGCTGGCTTCCCCGGCATTGAAACTGCCGGAGGACAGTTCGAAGTCCTCGTGGCTGCATTTGTCTTCCAGCGCGTACAGATCGCCATCATGGTTGAAGATGACGATGGGCGTGCCCGTGACCTCGTCGAAGACCATCTTCATCTCGCCCGGCAGCAACTCGCCGGTAGGACAGACGAAGGTCCATGTCCCGCTCATGCCGCGTCCCCCGGCAGCGGTTTCTCCAGGACCTCGAAACGCAGGTCGTCACGCTTGGGAATGCCGTAGCGCGCATCGCCATAGGGGAACGGTTTCTTGATCCCGGTACGCGCATAGCCGCGCCGCTCATAGAAAGCGATTAGTTCATCGCGCAGGTCGATCACGGTCATCCGCATCGCACGCAGTTGCCACTCGACGGACGCAACGCGCTCCGCCTCGGCCAGCATGGCCTTCCCCACGCCTGCGCCCTGCAGGTCGGGACGCACCGAGAACATGCCGAAGTAACCGGCACCGTCGTCGTCCGCTACGTGTGCGCAGGCGAGCGGGTCCCCGTCTCGTTCGGCGATGATGATCCGGCTGCGCGGCCGTTCGATGTCGCGGCGAAGCGCGTCGGCGTCGATGCGCTGGCCGTCCAGAAGGTCGGCTTCGGTGGTCCAGCCCTGCCTGCTGACGTCGCCCCGGTAGGCGGACGTCACCAGGGCGACGAGTTCGGGGATGTCGGCCTCGGTGGCCGTGCGGAATGTCAGGGTATCCATGGCCGGATTTTACGGAAATCCGGCAACCTGTAGGAGCGACGTCATTCGCGACCGCTATCCCGCCATGCCCCGACAGGTTCTGTAGCAGGAGAATGCGCGGTCGCGACCGGCATCGCCCCTGAAGAACGCAGTCGTTACGCCAGCAGGCTACGCGCCTTCTTCAGGGCGGCAATGAAGCGCTCCACTTCCTCGTGCGTGTTGTAGAACGCGAACGACGCCCGCAGCGTGGCCGCCACGCCGTAGAACTGCAGCAGCGGATGGGCGCAGTGCTGACCGGAACGGACGGCGACGCCCTCCAGGTCCAGCAGCGTGGCCAGGTCGTGTGCGTGCGCGCCTTCGATCAGGAACGAGATCACTGCCGCCTTGTCCGGCGCGCGGCCGAAGATGCGCAGGCCGTCGATCCTGTCCAGTTCCTCGCTGGCGTGCGCCAGCAAGTCTGCTTCGCGTGCTTCGACGCTCGCCATGCCCAATGCATCGAGGTAGTCCACGGCCGCACCCAGGCCGATGAAGCCGGCGATGTTGGGCGTACCCGCCTCGAACTTGTGCGGCGCGTCGTTGAAGACGGTGCCGTCGAAGCTGACTTCCTTGATCATCTCGCCGCCGCCGATGAAGGGCGGCATGGCCTGCAGGTGTTCCTTGCGTGCCCACAGTGCACCGGTGCCGGTGGGGCCGCACATCTTGTGGCCGGTCAAGGCGTAGAAGTCGCACCCAATGGCCGCGATATCCACCGCACGATGTGGCACGGCCTGCGAGCCGTCGACGACGGTGACGATGCCGCGCTTGCGGGCCTCGCGGCAGATCTCGCGGACGGGATTCACCGTACCCAGCACGTTGGAGGTGTGGGCGATGGCCAGCAGCTTCACGTCGCCGGTCATGGCGGCGTGCAGCGCATCCAGGTCCAGGGTGCCGTCCTCGCGGATTTCCGCGACCTTCACCGTCGCCCCGGTGCGCTCGGCGACGAGTTGCCATGGCACGATGTTGGCGTGGTGCTCCATGCGCGAGACCAGGATCGTGTCGCCGGCCTTCAGGCGCGGCAATGCCCACGAGTACGCGACCAGATTGATCGCGAACGTGGTGCCGCTGCACAGCACCAGTTCGTCCGGGCGCACGTTGAGGAAGCGCGCAAGTTTCTTGCGCGCGCCTTCATAGGCCTCGGTCGCCTCGGTGCCGAGCGTGTGCACGGCGCGGCTGACGTTGGCGTTGTGCTGGCGGTAGAACGCGTCGACGGTCTCGATGACAGATGACGGCTTCTGGCCGGTGTTGGCGCTGTCCAAGTAAATCAGCGGCTTGCCGTTGATCTGGCGCGTCAGCAAGGGGAAATCGGCGCGGACCTGATCCCAGTCGACGCCGGTTTCCGCTGCAGGCGCCTGGACGGTCTCGCGGTTCATGCCGCGCCCAAGGTTGCCAGTGCCGCATCGACGCGCGCCACCAACAGGTCACGCAGGCCCGCATCCTCGATGACCGACAGCGGTTCGCGGCAGAACGCGGCCGTCAGCAGCTGCTGCGCTTCCGGCGCGGAGAGGCCGCGGGAGCGAAGGTAGAACAGCGCATTGGCTTCCAGTTGGCCGACAGTGGCGCCATGTGCCGCCTTCACTTCGTCCGCATGGATCTCGAGCACCGGCTGGGTGTCGATCTCCGCGTTGTCGGAGAGCAGCAGGTTCTTGTTCGACAGCGCCGCATCGGTACCGTCCGCGCCCTCGCGGATCAGGATGCCGCCGTGGAAAACCGCGCGGCCGCGGCCGGCACCCAGTCCGCGCCACGTCAGCTCGCAAGCGGTGTCGCGGGCAATGTGGTCGATGCCCAGGCGGGTATCCACGTGGCGGCGACCGTGCGCCAGCAGCACGCCGTTGGCGATCAGGCGTGCGCTGTCGCCTTCGAGGCGGACATTCAGTTCATGGCGCGACAGGCCGCCATCCAATTCCAGATCCACGCGACGGTATTCGGCGTCACGGGCCAGTACCGCGTCGGTGCGCAGCAGCGTGGTGGCGCGTGCGCTGTCGGCTTCGACGCGTGCATGGGTGAGGCGTGCGCCCTGCGCCAGGTGCACGTGGCTCAGGGCGTTGATCAGGTGCGCGTGCGTGCCGATGGCGACATGGTGCTCGACCACGGTCAGGGCAGCGCCGGCACGCAGCTCGATCAGGTTGCGCAGATGCCAGGCTCGCTCAGCGCCATCCTCGGCGCCGATGAAGACCAGGTGCAAGGGCTGCTCGCTGCGCGTACCTTCTTCCGCGCGCAGCAGAACGCCTTCGGTGGCGAGCGCGGCGTTGAGACGGGCGAACACTTCGTCGCCACGCTCGAAGCGGCGCTGCAGGAAACGCGCGGCGTCACCGCCCTCGGCGAGGGCTTCGGACAGCAGCTGCAGGCTGACGCCGTCGGGCAGGTCGGTGGTCAGCGACAGTGCGACGGAGTAGCGACCGTTGACGAATACCGCACGCGGTGCGGGGATGTCGGCCAGCACCATCGGGTCCACGGCGGGCACGGCGTCCACGCTGGCGAAGCTGCGACGCTCCAACTGGCGCAACGAGGTGTACTTCCACGCTTCCGTGCGCGGGCCGGGCAGGCCGTCGCGCAGGGCTTCGTCCAGTACCGCGCGACGCGATGCGTCGCCATTGAAGCCGGCCGACAGGGAATCCAGCAGCGCGCTCATCAGGCGACCTTCTCCGGTGCCACGCGGTCCTTGATCCACGCGTAACCGTGCTCTTCGAGTTCCAGTGCCAGTTCCGGGCCGCCGGATTCGACGATGCGCCCATTGGCGAGCACATGCACGACATCGGGCTTGATGTAATCGAGCAGGCGCTGGTAGTGGGTGATCACCAGGAAGGCGCGGTCGGGCGAACGCAACGCATTGACGCCCTCGGCGACGCTCTTCAGCGCGTCGATGTCCAGGCCGCTGTCGGTCTCGTCGAGGATCGCGAGCTTGGGTTCGAGCACGGCCAGCTGGAATATCTCGTTGCGCTTCTTCTCGCCACCGCTGAAGCCTTCGTTGACACCCCGGTGCAGCAGTTCGTCCTTCAGGTGCAGCACGGCCAGTTTCTCGCGCACCAGCTTGAGGAACTGCATGGAATCCAGTTCGGCTTCTCCACGCGCCTTGCGCTGGGCGTTGAGTGCGGCGCGCAGGAAATAAGTGTTGTTGACGCCGGGGATTTCCACCGGGTACTGGAAGGCGAGGAACACGCCGGCAGCGGCGCGCTCTTCCGGTTCCAGTTCCAGCAGCGGCTTGCCTTCGAATTCCACCGTGCCGGCGGTGACCTCATACCCCTCGCGGCCGGCAAGAATGTTGCCCAGCGTGGACTTGCCCGCGCCATTGGGGCCCATGATGGCGTGCACCTGGCCCGGCTTCACGTCGAGCGAGAGGCCTTTCAGGATTTCCTTGCCGGCGACGCTGGCGTGGAGGTTGTCGATCTTGAGCATGTTCGTTTCCGTTTGATTCTTTCGAGCCCCTCTCCCACCGGGAGAGGGTTGGGGTGAGGGGCGATGGAGTCCATATGTTTGATGCCACCGGACTTCGTTGCCCCTCATCCGCCCTACGGGCACCTTCTCCCGCAGGGAGAAGGGAAAAGCCGTCAGCCCACGCTGCCTTCCAGCGACACTTCCAGCAGTTTCTTCGCTTCCACCGCGAACTCCATCGGCAACTCGCGGAAGACCTGCTTGCAGAAGCCGTCGACGATCATCGACACCGCGTCCTCCTGGCTGATGCCACGCGCGCGGCAATAGAACATCTGGTCGTCGCTGATCTTGGAGGTGGTGGCCTCGTGTTCCAGCGTCGCCGTCGGGTTTTTCACCTCGATGTAGGGGAAGGTGTGGGCGCCGCACTTCTTGCCGATCAGCAGGCTGTCGCACTGGGTGTGATTGCGCGCGCCATCGGCGTTGCGGTCCACTTTCACCAGGCCACGGTAGGTGTTCTGGCCGCGGCCGGCGCTGATGCCCTTGCTGACGATCTTGCTCTTGGTGCGCTTGCCCACGTGGATCATCTTGGTGCCGGTGTCGGCCTGCTGGCGATGGTGGGTGAGCGCAACCGAGTGGAATTCGCCGGTCGAGTCGTCGCCCAGCAGCACGCAGGACGGGTACTTCCAGGTGATCGCCGAACCGGTTTCCACCTGCGTCCAGGTCACCTTGCTGCGGTCGCCCCGGCATTCGGCGCGCTTGGTGACGAAGTTGTAGATGCCGCCACGGCCTTCCTCGTCGCCCGGGTACCAGTTCTGCACGGTGCTGTACTTGATCTCGGCATCTTCCAGCGCGACCAGCTCGACCACTGCGGCGTGCAGCTGGTTCTCGTCGCGCATCGGCGCGGTGCAGCCTTCCAGATACGAGACGTAGGCCTTGTCCTCGCAGATGATCAGCGTGCGCTCGAACTGGCCGGTATGGCCTGCATTGATGCGGAAGTAGGTGCTCAGTTCCATCGGGCAGCGCACGCCCTTGGGGATGAACACGAAGCTGCCATCGGAGAACACCGCCGAGTTCAGGGCGGCGAAGTAGTTGTCGCCCACCGGCACCACGCTGCCCAGGTACTGTTTGACCAGCGCCGGGTGTTCCTTGATGGCTTCGCTCATCGAGCAGAAGATCACGCCCTTCTCGGCCAGTTCCTTGCGGAAGGTGGTGCCGACGGACACGGAGTCGAACACCGCGTCCACCGCCACGCCGGCCAGCTTGGCGCGCTCGTGCAGCGGCACGCCGAGCTTGTCGTAGGTATCCAGCAGCTCCTGCGGCACCTCATCCAGCGAGGCGTACTTGGCCTTCGGCGCGGAGTAGTAGCTGATGGCCTGGAAATCGATCGGCGCGATCTTCAGCTTGGCCCAGTGCGGCACCGGCATGGTCAGCCAGTGGCGGTAGGCCGCCAGGCGCCACTCGGTCATCCACTCGGGCTCTTCCTTCTTCGCGGAGAGGGCGCGTACCACGTCCTCGCCGAGGCCGGGCGGCAGCGAATCGGATTCGATGTCGGTGATGAAGCCGGCGTCGTAGCGACGTCCCAGCTGTTCCAGGATTTCAGCGTTCTCGGTGGCCATCGGGCTGCCTACGGTTCAGCGGGTCGCGACTTGCACGGCGATGGGTCGCCTGCGCACGTCGTCGGAAGAAGGGGGAGGGGTGATCATCTGGGCCAGGGTGAAGCCGCGCAGCGCGTCGGCCACCACGTCGTTGATCAGGCGCCAGTTGGCGCGCGCGCCGCACTGGTGGGCGATGCCGCACTGGCTTTCGCTCTGGCTGCATTCGGTCATGGCCAACGGACCTTCCATGGCCTCGACGATCTCGACCAGGGTGATGTCCGCCGCATCGCGGCTCAGGCGGTAACCGCCGTGGACGCCGCGCAGGCCTTCCACCAGCCCGGCCTGCGCCAGTGGCTTCAGCACCTTGCTGACCGTGGGCGTCTCCAGGCCGGAATGCTCGGCCAGGTCGGACGCGCTGAGCACCTCGCCCGGTCGTGCGGCGAGCACGGTCAGGACCACGGTGGCGTAGTCGGTGAGCTTGGTGACGCGGAGCATGGGGAAGGGGATCCTTAAAACGTACCGAAATTGTACGCTTTCGTCCCCCGCGGCTCAAACCTGGAGGAATTCCCCCGTTCAGGCGCGCCTGCGCGGGCTGACGAATGTCACCCGCGATGGCTGACGGCTGCGACTGATGCCGGGGGCCTCCGGTCAGGAAGATGGGCGGCGTCCACTCCCGGACAGTCTCTCTTCAAGGACAGTCGCCATGAACACGATCCACGGTCACCCCGAATCCGCTTCCTCCCGTCACGGCCTGGATCAGGGCTTCCTGTGGCGCGTGCTGCTGGCCATCGGCGGCGTCTATCTGGCGGTGAAGCTGTTCCGCGGGCTGGGCCAGTTGTTCTGGACGCTGTTCGGATTGGCCTTCGGTCTGTTCTGGATGGTCAGTGGCCGCGTGTTTCCCTGGTGAATGTGTCCATGGTGGAGGTTTTCATAGTGGAGCCCGCCAGCACCGCTCACTGGGCGGCGGCGGGCGGCGAGGGCGGTGCCGGCAGCACCATGCCGAAGTAGGGCGGCGGCGGCGTCCTGCCCGGCGGCAACGCCTCCGGCGCCGGCTGTCCTGCGGCGCCGAGCGCGTGCACGAAACGGTAGATCGCGCGGCGGTCCTCTTCACTCATGTCGCGCACGGCGAAGTCCGGCATGATCGGGCGGGTACGCAGGTTGGCGCTGTATTCCAGCCATTGCGCCTCGGTCAGCTGCTGCATGCGCAGGCGCAGGTTGCTGGCGTAGGTCGTGCCCCAGGGGCCGTGGAAACCCATCGGCGAACCCACCAGCCATCCCGCCTTGTCGACCTTGCCGCCCGATTCGGCGTAGCCCGGGGTGTGGCAATCGTTGCAGCCGGCGATGCGGACCAGGTATTCGCCGCGCGCGAGCAGATCGCCTCCCGTCGCTGACGTTGACGCCGGCGGCAGGCTCGCGACGGCGCGTGGCCCGGCGGGCTGGCACGCGGCCAGGAACAACAGCGAGGCGGGCATCAGCAGGGCACGGACAGGGCGCATGGCGAGGACAAATTGAAGGGAACCGGGCAAGGAACGCACCGCCCCGTGGGGACCGGCCATGTGCCGTGCGATGCCGTTCAGCGGCATGGAAGGTGGGAAACGCGGCGGCATTGGGCGAGAATCCCCCCTCCGCACTCCACTGCATCCCTGGACACCGCATGCCCCGCAAGATCGAAGCCCGCCAATCCGACATCCATGGCAACGGCGTGTTCGCCATCGCCCCGATCGAGAAGGGCGAGCGAGTGGTGGAATACAAGGGCAAGCGCCGCACGCATGACGAAGTGGACGCCGACGACACCGGCGACGCGGATTCGGGCCATACGTTCCTGTTCACGCTCAACGACGATTACGTCATCGACGCGAACCACAAGGGCAACAAGGCGCGCTGGATCAACCACAGTTGCGACCCCAACTGCGAAGCCGTGATCGAAGAGCACGACGGCAAGAACCGCAAGAAGGACAAGGTCTTCATCGAGGCGATCCGCGCGATCAAGCCCGGCGAGGAGCTGACCTACAACTACGGCATCACCCTGTCCGAACCGCACACCGCGCGCCTGAAGAAGATCTGGGCCTGCCGTTGCGGCAGCAAGAAGTGCACGGGCACGATGCTGCAACCCAAGAAGGGTCGCTGATCCCCATCAGGCACGGATGCCGCGGAAGGCCGAACGGTTGAAATGACCGAAGGCAGGTGTCGCGCGCGCGTCCCGCCGCTAACGTGCGCGCACCGGACCACCACCCAGCCTCCATGACCCTGCCACGACTGATCGGCCTGCTTGCCCTGGCCCTGCCCTGTGCCTCCGTCCATGCCGTCGAGATCGACGGCCGCGTCGATCCTGCCGAATGGCAGGGCGCGCACCACGTCACCGACTTCCGCAAGACCCAGCCGCTGACCGGCGAGCCGGGTTCGTTGCCCACCGAGGCCTGGATACTGGCCACGCCGGACGGCCTGGCCATCGCCTTCCGCAACACGCACCCTGCCGCCGTGCCGCGCACGCGGCAGAGGGTGCAGCGCGATTTCGACGAACAGGTCGACCGCGTCAACGCGTTCATCGATTTCGATGGGGATGGGCGCACCGGTTATGCGTTCACCGTCAGCTCCACCGGTGGCATCGCCGACGAGGTCATCACCAACGAAAACCAGTTCAACAGCGACTGGGACGGCCAGTGGCGGCATGCCGTGGGCGAAGACGAGCAGGGCTGGAGCGTCGAACTGCTGATCCCGTGGCATACCGCGCCGATGCGCGATGGCACCGACGGACAGCGCACGCTGAAAGTGTTCCTGGCGCGCGTAATCGGCGTGACCGGCGAGCGCATGGCCTGGCCGAGCGCCAGCTTCGAGCGCCCGCGCTTCATGTCCGATTTCGCGTCCGTCACCGTGCCGCGTTATGACCAGTCGCTGCTGGCGTTGACGCCCTATGTGTCGGGCCTGTACGACAACGTGGGCCGGCGCAGCGACTTCAACGGTGGTGCGGACGTGTTCTGGAAGCCCAATGGTCGCTTCCAGCTCACCGCCACGGTGAACCCGGACTTCGGCCAGGTGGAGGCGGACGACCTGGTGGTGAACTTCAGCGCCACCGAGACCTTCATCAGCGACAAGCGGCCGTTCTTCACCGAGAACCAGGGCATCTTCGAGCTGACCACGCCGTCGGACGACAGCCAGCAGCTGTATACGCGTCGCGTGGGCAGTACGGGCGACATCACGGCGGCGCTGAAGTTGAACGGCAGCCTGGGCAAGGCGAACTACGGCCTGTTCTCGGCCGACGAGGATGGCGAGTACGGAAGGAGCTTCCATGCGCTGCGCGTGGTGCGCGATTTCGAAAAGCAGAACCTCGGCGCGATGCTGACCCGTGTGGAGCAGGACGCCACCGACCGCGAGGCCACCGTGCTGGGCGTGGACCACAACTGGCGGCCGACGGCGCGCTGGAACATCCGCAGCCGCCTGCTGGGCAGCCGCATCGACCAGGCCGGGGATCGCGCGCAGGACCTGGGTGCGACGGTGTGGGCCGACTACGAAATGGAGGACGGCTGGCGCCAGCAGTGGATCGCCATGCACTTCGGCAACGACCTGCAGATCAACGACTTCGGCTATCTCTCGCGCAACAGCACCAACTACCTGCATTGGGAAGTCCGCAAGCGGTTCACCGGGTTGCCCGATGCCTCGCGCTATTCCTCCAAGGACTGGCGCTGGCGGGTGAGCAGCAGCCACAACAACCACGGCGACAAGCTCAACGACCAGTTCCGGATGAGCCGCGAGGGCCAGCTGCGCAACGGCAGTTACGAATATGCCCAGATCAACGTCAACAGCGCGGGCCTGAGCGACCTGCTGCTGCGTGGCAACGGGGTGGTGCGGCTGCCGGCGAACTTCAATACGTACTTCGAGTTCGAGCGGCCGCGAAAGGGCGACTGGGCGCACGAGACGGAGCTGGAAACCTTCACCGGGGGGCTGGCGGGCAACCGCAAGCTGGGCGCGGGCGCCGGATACACCGCCACCTACTTCATCAGTGATGCCTTCAGCATCTACGCCGGCGGCTATGCGCTGTACACCCCCGACTGGCTGGTATGGCAACGCGAGGATCTGGTGGGCGGCTTCAAGCGACGGCAGTTCGACCTCAGTGCCGGCCTGGACTGGGTGGTCGATGACCGCCACGAACTGCGGGTGAAGATGCAGGCCATTGCGCTGGACGCGCGCGTGCAGGATGCCTGGCGTTTCGATCCGCAGGGCTACGCGCTGGCGGCGACCGACACGGTGGAGGATTTCAGCGTGCGCAACCTGGGGTTCCAGGTGCGCTACCGCTACGAGCTGGCGCCGCTGTCGTACCTGTACGTGGTCTATGCCCGCGGTGGCTACGAGCAGCGCACCGGCACCGAAGGGGTGGAGGACCTGCTGCAGGACAGCTTCAGCCTGCGCGACGACGAGCAGTTGGTGGTGAAGCTGAGTTACCGCTTCGAGATCTGAGAGCGTCGCCCTCTTCAGGTGGCGCGCAAGGCCTGGATTCCGGCCCGTGAGTATCGGGAACCTTGCGCGCAAGGTTCCAGGGCTCGCGCGCGAGGCGCTACGGCTCGTACGCCACTGGCGGGAACGTCGCGGCTGGGTTTCCGCAACTTGCGCGCAAGATGCTGCGTCTGGCGCACCGGTATCGCGAGTCTCGCTCGCGAGTTTCCGGGTCTTGCGCGCGCGCCTGCGCGACCCGTGGCTCGGTATCGGCGCCTTGCACGCAAGTGTCCGCAGCTTGCGGACGGGACTCAGAAGGTCGCGCGCAAGCCTCGAGGGCTTGCAGGCGCGTCTCCGGACCTTGCGCACGGACCTCCGTCAGGTGGGCGTCACGGCGTCGCGGCCGGTGCCAGCTGCAGTTCCACGTGGCCGTCATTGATTCGCAGCGAGTCCGCGCCCAACGGCCCAGGCGCCTGGGCCAGATCCTCTTCGGTGAGCGTGTAGAGCGGCCGGGTGCGGGCGTACTCGCCGATCAGCTCCTGCAGGACCTCGCGCGATCCGCCGGGCAGGCCGCGACCGGCGGCGCCGGTGCCCAGGTGTTCGATCCGCGGATCCACCAGGTGCAGGCCGCGGGTGCCGGGGTCGTAGCGCAGTCCGCTGCTGACCACCACGTTGCCGTTCTCCAGGCGTTCGCCCGTGGCCAGCGCGATGTCGTAGTCCATCTGCAGCGTCAACCGCTCACCGGGCGAGGGAATACTGACATCGGGATCGCTGAGGGTGAGCGATGCGAAGCCCTCCAGCAACGACTGTTCCATCGGGAAACCGGCGCGCGCCGCCGTTTGCAACTGGGCGGCGTTGAAGCGCAGCACGTTGCCGGTATCGGCAATGGCGATCACGGACAGGGAGAGCAGGGCGAGCAGCGCGATGCGCGAGAGCAGGTTCTTCATCGGAGTCCCTTATTGCAGGTGGATGACCACGCGGCCGTCTTCGATCAACGTGCTGCCGATCCGCTTGCTGGCCGGCAGGCGCCGCAAGGTGTCGCTGTCGATCCGGTAGACCGGTTCGGAGCGGGCGTACTCGGCCAGCACCGTGTTGACCAGCTGGCGCGTGCCGCCGGACATCAGTGAACCGGAACCGGGCACGTCGACCGACAGGATTTCGGGGTTGTCCAGATGCAGGCCCTGGGTGGCGGGGTCGTAGCGCAGGCGACTGGCCAGTGCGAAATGGCCGCGGCTGACATCGCGTGCGCCCAGCGCGCTCACCCCGATGTCGAAGTCCAGGCGCAGGCGATCGTCGCCCGACGGAATGCTGAGGCGCGGATTGGTGAGCGTGGCCGATACCAGCCCGCCCAGCTTGTCGAACTCGCGCGGGAAGCTGTGGTTGAGGTAGCGCTGCAACTGCGGCTGGGTGAAGTTGATCTGGTTGCCCAGCAGGCCGGTGACCGTGTTGAGGGTCTCGCAGCCGGCGAGGGCGAGCGTGGCGGTCGCGGCGAGGGCCATGACCAGGAAGCGTCGGCGTGTACGCATGGAAAGCTCCGTGACGTGTCGGCGCACCTTAGCCGGGGCCGCCTGTCCGACGCCTAACCGGCCAGCGCAGGGTTCCGCTGGAACTGGCGCTTGCGTTCCGGGGTGTAGTGCCACCACGGGAGCGGCGCGCTTCCCTGCATGAAGTGCACGGCAGCGATGAAGCAGTCGCACAGGCACGGATCGTGGCGCTGCCCGGTGGTTTCGTTCACGCGCCGGTAGAGCGCGTACGGGTCCTGGTGGGCAAGCTCTTGTGGCAGGGTGATGCCGATGCCGCGCAGGTCCCCGGCAATGGATGGCCCGATGTTGGGGATATCCTCGAGTACCAGGGCGTCATCGGCGTGGCGTGCTTTCATCGCCGCAGGCTAGCGCGGGATGGGTGGCATGTCAGCCCGCATCCCGGCCGCGTTCCTTGAGCGATGCGATGAACTCGCCCATGTGCGGACGCAGTGGCGCGAACAGGTCGTCCGTGTCCTTGCGGTGGTCCAGCATCAGGCCGCTCAGCAGCTTGGTGCCGACCACCAGCGCGGCGCGCTCGTCGCCGCTGAGGCCGCGCTGACGCTGGAGTTTCTCGAGGATACGCATCCAGTCGTCATGACAGGCGTGTTCGAACTCGATGGTGCAACGGCCGTTGCATTGCAGGCCATCGTCTTCGATGGGCGTGACGGTGATGCGGTAGCGGTGGGTGTTGTTGGGCATGGCGGCAGGCGCGGGGGCGCAGTGGGGACCAAAGCCAAGATAGGCCCGTGTACGCAGTGGAACGAGGGCTGCTGTCGCGATGGACTGTTCTGCCGGACGGCGTCGTTCAGTCAGCGCGGGTGCGTGTCCGCGACGGCCTTGAACAGCGGCAGCGGATCGTAGGCCCCCTGTTCGCCATAGATGCCATAGTGCAAGTGCGGCGGCGTGCCCTGCGCGTTGCCGGTGGTGCCGACGTAGCCCAGCACATCGCCGGGCTGGACGACTTGCCCGGTGGACAGATCGTCGGCCCAGCCGTCAAGGTGGGCGTAGTAGTGGCGTTCGCGGCCGGGGCCGAGCACCCACACCTGCTTTCCGCCGAGTCCGCCGTCGCGCACCGACACCACCACGCCGCGCGTGGCGCTGACGACGGGCGTGCCACGCTTAGCGAAGATGTCCACGCCCTGGTGGGTACGGTCGCTGCCGCGCGCAGCGCCGAACGTGTCCGCGATCTGCCGTGCACGCACGCCCTGCACGGGCACCGGGAGTTCGCTCGGCGATGCTGCACGCGAGATGTCCCACAGCATGCGTGCCGATGCCATGAACGGCCGGCCCCACGCCCAGGCGAGCAACGCGGCGAGCGCCACCAGCCACAACAGCGACCATGCGAGGCGTCGCAAACGGCGCGCGGCGGGGCGCACGGCGCCGGTCAGGGCAGCGGGGGCGGCTGCGGCTGCGAGAGCTGGCGTTCGAGCTGTGCCTTCAGTGACGGGTCGAGCTTCAGCTGTTTCGCCAGCTCATCCAGGTAGGCGCGTTCCATGAAACTCTGCTCGTCCGCGACCATCAGGCTGGCGAGATACATTTCGGAGGCGATTTCCGGCGTGCTGGCGGAACGCGCCACCTCGACCGGGTCCAGTGGCTTCTCCAGTTCCGCATGCAGCCACTGCTGCAGTTCGCCATCGCTGTTGATGCGGGCGAACTCGCCCTCGATCACCTGGCGTTCGCGCGCATCGATGTGGCCATCCGCCTTTGCTGCGGCAACCAGCGCCTTCAGGATGGCCTGGCTGTGCAGTTCGGCCTGCGGCGGCGGCAGGCGATCCACGGTCTGCGGACCGGCACCGGCGGCGAATCCACCCTGTTGTTGCTTGTAGTCGCCGTAGGCGCGATACGCCATCATGCCGATCGCCGCCAGGCCGCCATAGGTGGCCAGCTTGCGCGTGGTCTTGTTCTTGCCCAGCAACAGGCCCAGCGCGCCGCCGGTGACCGCACCCTTGCCGAAGTCGGCGTTGAGCAGGCTGCCGCCGTGGGAGGATTTCAGCAGATGGTCGAGGAAGCCCTGGATCTTCATGCGTTGCGTACCCGGTTGGAGGAAGGACAACAACAGAGTTGCGGGCGGCGCCGGACGATCACAAGGGTGACCGATGGCACGCCGCGCCGTGGTCGCGCGCTGGATGATGTGCCGCAAAATAAAACGGGACGGCCATGCCGTCCCGTTCGGGTGACGCGAGGTGCGCAGCGATCAGGCTGCGGCGTCCTTCAGCTTCTTCAGCGGACGGACCTTGACCTTCACCGAGGCGGGCTTGGCAGCAAACCACTGCTCTTCCTTGGTGAACGGGTTGATGCCCTTGCGCTTCGGCTTGGCCGGCACGTTGACGGCGCTGATCTTCAGCAGGCCCGGCAGGGTGAAGGAGCCGGCGCCCTTCTTGTTGACGGAAGCGTGCACGGCGCTTTCCAGCGAGGCCAGCACGGCGCGGACGTCCTTGGCGGCGATCGCGGTCGCTTCGGCGATGTGGGCGACGAGGCCCGACTTGCTCAGCGCTTCCTTGATCGGCTTCGGCGCGGCCGGCTTGGCGGTGGCCTTCGGTGCAGCTTTCTTGGCGGCCTTCTTCGGCGCGGCCTTCTTGGTGCTCTTTGCCATGTGTCCTGTCTCTACTGTCGAGTGGTTGGGTAATCGGGCCGATCGCATCGGCAAGCGAAATGTAGGGCAAAGGAATCGCGCCGCCAAGGGCAGGAAGGCCCCAAAACGCCTTTTTCTTCGGTTTTTTTCGATTTTCTTTGGTCTGGCGCTCGCCGCGCGTCGGAAATGGCCGGATATGACGAGCAAACCGGACCGCCTGCGCGCACCGGAAGCGGCATCCATCGCGTCCCGCCGCGACCGGATGCCGCACCACAATGCACACTCACTCTTCCTCGTGCCTCGGCCGGTACGCCTCCACCAGCTTCTGCTGCACGTTGGGCGGCACGGGCTCGTAGTGGCTGAAATCCAGGCTGTATCGGCCCTGGCCTGCGGTCATCGACTTGAGTTCGGCCGCGTACCCCTCCAGCTCCGCCAGCGGCACCTGTGCCTTGACCACGATCTCGCCGCGCAGCGCATCCGTTCCATTGATGCGTGCCCGCTTGCCCGCCAGGCCGCCGGTGATGTCGCCCACCTGTGCTTCCGGCACGGCGACCTCCAGATCGACGACCGGTTCGAGCACCTGTGGCCGCGCCTTGGCGATGGCGTCGAGGAAGGCTTTCTTGCCGGCGGCCACGAAGGCGACTTCCTTGCTGTCCACCGCGTGGTGCTTGCCGTCGTGGACGATCACCCGGATGTCCTGCAGCGGATAGCCGGCCAGCGCGCCGCTGCCCAGCACCTGGCGCACGCCTTTCTCCACGGCCGGCAGGAACTGTCCGGGAATGGTGCCGCCCTTGACCTCGTCGACGAACTCGAAGCCGCCGCCGCGCGGCAAGGGTTCGATGCGCAGGAAGACTTCGCCGAACTGCCCGGCGCCGCCGGTCTGCTTCTTGTGGCGATGGTGGCCTTCCGCTTTCGCGCTCACCGTCTCGCGGTAGGCGATGCGGGGTGGGCGCGTCTTCACTTCCACGCCGTGGCGTTCCTTCAGGCGTTCCAGCATCACCCGCAGGTGCAGGTCGGACAGGCCGCGGATGACGGTCTCGTTCAACTCCGGCTGGTGTTCGACCACGAAGGCAGGATCTTCCTCGGCCAGTTTCTGCAGCGCCACCGACAGCTTCTGCTCCTGGCCCTTGCTGGCGGCCTCGATGGCCAGGCCGAACATCGGCCTGGGGAAGTCGATCGGCGCCAGGTGGATGTGGTCCTCGTCGTGGCTGTCGTGCAGCACGGCATCGAAATGCAGGTCGTCCACCTTCGCCACGGCCGCGATGTCGCCGGGAATGGCCTGGTCGACTTCCACGTGGTCCTTGCCCTTGAGCTTGAACAGGTGCCCGACCTTGAACGGCTTCTTGCCATCGTCGACGAACAACTGGGTGTCCTTCTTCAGCGTGCCCTGGTAGACGCGGAAGACGCCCAGCTTGCCGACGAAGGGGTCGTTGACGATCTTGAAGACATCGGCGATGACATGCGCGCGCGCATCGGGCACGGCCTCGATGGGTTGCGGGCCGCTGCCGTTGAGCTTCACGAACGGGGGCGGATTGGCTTCGGCGGGATTCGGAAACAGGCGCTCGGCCACGTCCAGCAGTTCCTTCACGCCCACGCCGGTGCGCGCGGAGGCGAAGCACACCGGCACCAGATGTCCTTCGCGCAGGCACTGCTCGAAGGCATCGTGCAGTTCCTCGCCCGACAGTCCGCCTTCGCCCAGGTCCAGGTAGTGCTCCATCACCGTCTCGTTGATCTCCACGACCTGGTCGATGATCTTCTGGTGCCAGTCGGCGACGGGACCGAGATCGGAGTCGCCCTGGGCCTGGCCGTAGCAGTCGATCACCGCTTTGCCGCCATCCGCCGGCAGGTTGAGCGGCAGCAGTTCGGGGCCGAATTCCTCGCGCAACGCCGTCAGCACGCCGGCACAGTCGGCGCCTTCGTGGTCGATCTTGTTGATGACGATGGCGCGGCAGAGGTTGCGTTCGCGTGCGCGCTCCATCAACCGGCGCGTGCCGTGCGCGATGCCGGTATCGGCATCCACCACGACCAGCACGGTTTCCACGGCGGAGAATGCCGACAGGGCGGGCCCACGGAACTCCGGGTAGCCAGGCGTGTCGATCAGGTTGACGTGCATGCCGCCGTGATCGGTGCTGGCGATGGCGGTGTCGATGGAATGCCCGCGCGCCTTTTCGATCGGATCATGGTCGGACACGGTGGTGCCGCGCTCGATGGTGCCTGCCACCTGGAGGGCGCCGCCGGCATGCAGCAGGGCTTCGAACAAGGTTGTTTTGCCGGCGCCGGGGTGGCCCGCCAGGGCCACGTTGCGGATCTGTTGTGTGCTGTACGACATGAGGCCGTTCCTCCCGAGGGTTGGGGTCGAAGGGCCGTCATGGCTGTCCGGGCTGAGCGCATCCCGTGAGCGGTGTCGCTCGGCGGGCGGTCATGGCGGGCGGTCAGCATCGGTGCGGCTGCCGGAGGGGTCAAGTCGCACTGCGGAACGCGGCGTGAACATCAGCGGGTGTACGCTGCGCGTCCCTTACCCGAGGAGCACGACCATGGCTTTGAAGCGTTATGCGGATGCGGTGTGGAACGGTGACCTGCAGTCCGGCAAAGGCAGCCTGAGCACGCCGCAGAGCGGCTTGTTCGAGGCGCAGAACTACTCCTTCAAGACGCGCTTCGGCGACGAGAAGGGCACCAACCCGGAGGAGCTGCTGGCGGTGGCGCATGCGGGCTGCTTCAGCATGGCGCTGTCGGCGGTGCTGGGGAAGGCGGGCTTCACGCCGGACAAGATCCAGACCCGTGCCGAGGCGACGATGGAGCCGGGCATGGATCCGGGCCCGACCGTCACCGGCATCAAGCTGACCGTATCGGCCAGCGTGCCGGGGATCAGCGCGGCGCAGTTCGAGGAGATCGCCCAGCAGGCGAAGGCGGGCTGCGTGATCTCGCGCGCACTGTCGGTGCCGGTGTCGCTGGAGGCCACGCTGCTTTGACGGCCGTGCGGGCTGCGCTGCTGGTGCATGGCGCCGGCGGCGGTGGCTGGGAATGGAACGTATGGCGTGGCGTGTTCGAGGCGGCGCGCCTCCGCGTGGAGGCGCGCGACCTTGAGCCGGTGCACGGCGGACTGGCCGCGACGCGCCTGGAGGACTACCAGGCCCAGGTCTGCGCCGCGCTCGCAGGCCTGCCTCGGCCACGCGCGCTGGTCGGGGCGAGCCTCGGCGGCCTGCTGGCCCTGGGCGCTGCAGCGGACGCGGATGCCGTGGTGCTGGTCAATCCGTTGCCGCCTGCGCCGTGGCACGCCGGATTGCCCGCGCGCGACTGGCCCCACGTGGTGCCGTGGCGGCGCGATGCCCGGCTCGCCGGCACGCGCAGGGCGTTGCCCGGGACGGATGAGGCCACCGCGTTGTTCGCCTTCCGGCATTGGCGCGACGAATCCGGCGCGGTCCTGCGCGCGGCGCAGGGCGGTGTCGCACGGGCGCGTCCCGCGTGCCCGACGTTGTGCGTGGTGTCGCGATACGACGAAGACGTATCGCCGGAGATAGCCCACGCCATGGCTGATGCCTGGGGCATGGAAACATTGCAAACGCTTTCGGATTCGCACGTCGGGCCGCTGCTCGGGCGTGAGGCCGCCGGCATCGCCGCGCAAGCTGTCGAATGGCTAAACCGGGCATCGCCCGCCGCCTGAGTTCAGCCATGTTTCACCCGTCGCGCCCGAGCATGCCGGCACGCCACCCCGGCGTGGGGAGTACCCGACATGAAGCGTCTATCCGCCACCGTGCTGGCCATCGGCCTGCTGACCACGGGCATGGCGTCCGCGCAATCCTCGCGCTACTACGGCACCGAAGACCGTGACGGCGACCAGCCCTATTACGACTATGCCCGCGTAGTCCGGGTGGATCCCGTCATCGATAGCGGGTACCGAAGCACCGGCGGTGGTGAGCGATGCTATTACCGCGACGCCGACGACGTGTATGCGCGCGATGTCCGTCGCGACGATGTATACGACAACGGTGACTACCGTGACGTCTATGGACAGGACCGCTATGGCGACGACCGTCGCTACCCTGCCGGCGGCAACGGCTCGGGCCGCACCGTGGCCACGGTGATCGGCGGCATTGCCGGCGCGGTGCTCGGCAGCAAGGTGGGGGACGGCAGTGGCCGCTACGTCGGTACCGCCGTCGGTTCGATGGTCGGTGGCATGGCGGGCCGTTCCATCTACGACAGCGCCCAGCGCGATCGCCAGGTGCAGCGCGGCCGGGTACGGGTCTGCGATCCCGTACCGGTGAGCGACGGGCGCTACGGTGACGATTACTACGGCGACGGACGCGTCAACGGTTACGACGTGACCTACGAGTACGCCAACCGCACCTACCGGACGCGCACGGACCATCATCCCGGCGACCGCATCCGCATCCGCGTGGATGTCCGCCCCGAATGAGCGTGCAGGCGTGTCCGCTCAGCGGATGCCTCGCCCGGCAACGCAAATCAGTCGAAAACCGGAGGGGCCGCAAGGCCCCTCTTCCGTATCCGGGTTGCCGCAGTGCGCGCGAGACCGCATAGTCCGGCCGGTCACCAAACGGGGAGCGGGGCATGCGGCGTCTGGCATTGGGAATCGGATGTGCCCTGGGGCTGGCAGGTGCCGCGCAGGCGCAGGTGCAGGTACTGACGGCGACGCGCGTGCATACCTCCGATCCGGACCGCCCTGTTGTTGAGGCGCTGGCATGGGACGCCTCGGGCCGCGTCCTGGCGGTGGGCGATGCCAAGGCGTTGCTCGCGCGGTATCCCGATGCGAAGCGCATCGATGCGACCGGCAAGACCGTCATTCCCGGCCTGATCGACGCGCACGGCCATGTGATGGGGCTGGGCTATGCGCTGATGCGTGTCGATCTTGTCGATGCGCGCGACAAGGCCGAGGTGATCGCGCGCCTGCGCGCGTACGAGAAGCAGCTTCCACCCAACGCATGGCTGCTTGGCAGCGGCTGGGACCAGAACGACTGGCCGGAGAAGGCATTCCCGACAGCCGCCGACCTGGATGCGGCCTTCCCCGAGCGTCCTGTCTGGCTCGAGCGCGTGGATGGCCATGCCGGCTGGGCGAACGGCGCGGCGCTGCGCGCGGCGGCGGCCAAGGCGGTGCGTCCGCTGGAAGGCGACTGGCAGCCGGACGGTGGGCGCATCGAGCGCATCGAGGGCAAGCCGAGCGGGGTGTTCGTGGATGCCGCGATGTCGCTGGTCAACGCCGTCGTTCCCGCGCCCGATACCGCCTACCGCCGCCAGGCATTGGAGAAGGCGTTGCAGGCCGCAGTGCGCAATGGCCTGACCGGTGTGCACGACATGGGCGTGTCGCGCGAGGACCTGGCGCTGATGGTGCAGTTCGCCGATGAACAGCACCTGCCGCTGCGCATCGACGCGTATGCGGATGGGGATGGCGCCGCACTTGCGGACCTGTGCGCGCGCGGCCTGTACGGCCATGCGGGTGGCCGACTGCAGATGCGCGGCGTGAAACTGTATGCCGATGGCGCGCTGGGCAGCCGCGGCGCTGCGTTGCTGGAGGACTACAGTGACGATCCCGGCAATCGGGGCCTGCTGGTGACCGAACCCGGCGCGCTGGAAGCCGCGATGCGCAAGGCGCACGGCTGTGGCGTGCAGGTGGCCACGCATGCGATCGGTGATCGTGGCAATCGCCTGGTGCTGGATGCCTACCAGCGCGTGTTGGGTGGCACGGCGAAGACGGACCATCGCTGGCGCATCGAGCATGCGCAGGTCGTTGCGCCGGAGGAGTTCCCGCGCTTCGCCGAGCTTGGCGTGATCGCTTCGATGCAGCCCACGCACGCCACCTCCGACATGCCATGGGCGCAGGACCGGCTGGGTCCGGTACGCATCGGGGGCGCCTATGCGTGGCAGCGCATGCAGGCCAACGGCGTGAAGCTGGCGCTGGGTTCGGATTTTCCGGTGGAATCGGTTGACCCGCGGCGGGGTCTGCACGCGGCGGTGACACGGCAGGATGCGCACGGTCATCCCGCGGGCGGCTGGAGGGCGGCCGAACGCCTGAGTGCTGCGGAGGCGTTGCGGGGTTTCACCGCCGATGCCGCCTGGGCCGCGCATGACGAGCGCGACGTCGGGCGGCTCGCGCCGGGGTTCCGCGCGGACTTCGTGGTGCTGGACGAGGATCCGCTCGCGGTGCCGGGTGAGCAGCTGGATGACCTGCATGTGCGTTCGACGTGGGTCGATGGCAAACCGGTCTACGAAGGGGAGTAGACCGGCTTTCCTGTAGGAGCGACGTCCGTCGCGACCGCACGGCCATCGTGGTTACAGATGCGCGGGTCGGGCGCGTTGTTCCATTCCCGCGATTTCCTGCATGCCTCAGGCCATGCGGTCGCGACGGACGTCGCTCCTGCAGGAGGCCGTGATCGCTACCAGTCGATGCGACCCGTCACGATGGTGCGCACGTGGCCGCCGGACCAGACGTCACCGGCCTCGTCCACGCGCAATTGCAGGCGGGCGTCGTAGCCGACTTCGCGGCCCTGACTGACGATGTATCGTCCGTTGCGACCTGGCAATGCGTCGCGTGATGTCAGCCAGGCGGCCAGGGTCGCGTTGGCGGCGCCCGAGGCTGCATCCTCGAACGCGGCGGGCGCGCCCACGAAGGCGCGCACGGCGAGGTCATAGCCTTGGTCATGCGCGCGCGCGTAGGCGCACACACCCATGCTGTCGGTGGCGGTTGCCAGCGCGCTGATCGCGGCCCAGTCCGGCGCGGCGGCACGCAGAGCCGCCTCGTCACGGACTTCGACCAGCCACCAGCGGCGTCCACCATTCATCAGGGCGGGAGGCAACCGGCCCGCAGGCAGGTTCGCAATGGCCGCGCGCAGTATTTCGTCGCTGTGCGTGTCCCCTGTTTTCACCACGTGGGCACGGGGCGTGCGCACTGCGATGGTGCGGCCGGCAGCATCGTCTTCGACACGCAACGGCAGCAGGCCGGCCACGCCCTCCTGCACCAGCAGGCCATCGATGGGCGTCGCCAGGCCGGCATCAAGCACGACATGCGCCGTGCCCACGCTCGGATGGCCGGCGAATGGCACCTCGCGGCGCGGGCTGAACATGCGTACGGCGTAGCTCGCACCCGGTTGCGTGGGCGCGAACACGAAGGTTGTTTCCGGCAAGCGTGTCCAGCGGGCAATGGCCTGCATGGCCGCATCGTCCAGTCCGGCGGCATCGAGCACGACGGCCAGGGGATTGCCGGCGCCAGGGCGGTCGGCGAACACGTCCAGCTGGACGTAACGGCGAGAAGTCATGTCGGGGTTTCGCGTGGGGGCCGCGCAGCTTACCAAGTCACCCGGCCATCGATGACCAACTGCACCTGACCGCCGATCCAGACCTGGCTCTCGTCATCCATTTGTACGTGGACGCGGCCGTCTCGCCCCAGTTCGCGGCCCTGGCTGGCCAGATAGCGCCCCGAGTCGCCGGGCAACGCGCCTGCGGCGTGCAGCGCGGCGGCGATGCAGGCGTTGACACTGCCGGTCACCGGGTCTTCCGGAATGTTGTCGGCAGGGCAGAAGGCGCGCACGGCGAGGTGGTGGTCGCTGCCGGGTGGCGTCCGCCCGAACACGGACAGGCCCACCGCGCCCGTGGCCGTGGTCAATGCAGCGATGGCGGCGAGATCGGGCACCAGGTGTCGCACGGCTGCAGCGTCCTCCAGCTCCACGAGCCACCAGGAAGGTCCGTTGTTCCACAGCCCGGGGCGGAGGCCCGCAATCGGGAGTGATGAAAGGACGGCATCCAGGGCAGGGAGCGGCGGCGTCTCGACCAGATGCGCCTGCGGCGTCCTCAGTTGAATCGTGGGTTGAGGGCCGCTGTCGTCGATCCGGATGGGCAACAACCCCGCGGCGCATTCCTGCACCGGGCGGTCGGATGCGGTGACCAGGCCAGCCTGCAGCGCGACCCATGCCGCGCCCACACTGGGGTGACCAGCGAACGGGAGTTCCTGCCGGGGCGTGAAGATGCGGATGCGGTAACTGGCGTCGGGTGTCGTCGGCGGCAGGAAGAAAATGGTCTCGGACAGGTTCGTCCAGGCCGCGAACGCCTGCATGCGGGAGGTAGCCCACTCGGCCGCATCCAGGACCACACCCAGCGGGTTGCCGCCACCAGGACGGTCGGCGAACACGTCGACCTGCAGGTAGCGGTGGGAGGTTTGTTGCATGCGGTACGGTCCGGTCCTGCGCGGGGGCTTCGGCTAGAATCGACGGTTCACGCCCGAAGGGTTCGGGCATCCCTCGCCATTCTACCCATGCCCTCTGCCTCCCCCGCGCCTGATCGTTGGATTGTTCTCAAGTTTGGCGGCACCTCGGTGTCGCGTCGCCACCGTTGGAACACGATTGGCGCGCTGGCGAAAAAACGCGCGGAAGAAGGTGATGCCCGCATCCTGGTGGTGGTGTCGGCCCTGTCCGGCGTCACCAACGAATTGACCGCGATTGCCGATGGTGCGACGGACAGCGCGGAGCGCGTGGCGAAGCTGGAACAGCGCCATCGCGAATTCGTCGCCGAACTGGAACTCGATGTGGACGCCGTGCTGGGCGAGCGCCTTGCGGCGTTGCGCAACCTGCTGACCGATCCGCGCGCGGCCAGTCGCACGCTGGACTGGCAAGCCGAGGTACTGGGCCAGGGTGAGCTGCTGTCCTCCACGCTGGGCGTGGCGTACCTGCGCGCGCAGGGGCTGGACTTCGGCTGGGTCGATGCGCGGCACTGGCTGCAGGCCAACTTCCTGCCCAACCAGAGCCCGTGGGCGCAGCGACTGTCGGTGTCGTGCAATACCGCGCCCGATCAGGACTGGCGTCGCGCGTTCGCGGGACAGTCCAGCCGCATGCTGCTGACGCAGGGCTTCATCTCGCGGCATGCCGATGGCGGCACCGCCATCCTCGGTCGCGGAGGCTCTGACACGTCGGCGGCGTACTTCGGTGCGCTGCTCGGCGCGCAGCGCGTGGAGATCTGGACCGACGTGCCCGGCATGTTCAGCGCCAATCCGCGCGAAGTACCCGATGCGCGCCTGCTGACGCGGCTGGACTATTACGAGGCCCAGGAAATCGCGACTACCGGTGCCAAGGTGCTGCATCCGCGCTCGATCAAGCCGTGCCGCGATGCTGGCGTGGCGATGGCGATCCTGGATACGGAGCGCCCCGATCTTCCCGGCACCACCATCGACGGCAGCGCCATCACAGTGCCCGGCGTGAAAGCCGTCAGTCGTCGCAACGGCATCGTGCTGGTGTCGATGGAAGGCATCGGCATGTGGCAGCAGGTGGGCTTCCTGGCCGACGTGTTCGCCCGCTTCAAGAAGCACGGCCTGTCGGTGGACCTGATCGGTTCGTCGGAGACCAACGTCACCGTGTCGCTGGACCCCAGCGAGAACCTGGTCAACACCGACGTGCTGGCCGCGCTTTCCGCCGACCTGGCCGAGATCTGCCGGGTGAAGGTGATCGCGCCGTGCACGGCGATCACCCTGGTCGGTCGTGGCATGCGCTCGCTGCTGCACAAACTGTCGGACGTGTGGGCAATGTTCGGCCGTGAACGCGTGCATCTGATCTCGCAGTCGTCGAACGATCTGAACCTGACGTTCGTGATCGATGAAGCGGACGCGGAGGGCCTGTTGCCCGTGCTGCACGAGGCGCTGATCGACAGTGGCGCGATGCCGACCGACGAAGCCAGCGTGTTCGGCCCCAGCTGGCGCGAGATCAACGGCGCCGTGCGTCATCGTGGCGTGCGCTGGTGGAGCGCCGCCGCAGCGCGTGAACGACTGCTGTCGCTCGCGCAGGCGGGCACGCCGCGCTATGCGTACAACCTGGATGTCGTGCGTGCCCGTGCGCGCGCACTGGCCGGCATCGGTGCGGTGGATCGGCGATTCTTCGCGATCAAGGCCAACTCGCATCCGGCCATCCTGCGCGCGCTGGTGGAGGAAGGGTTCGGGCTGGAGTGCGTGTCGCGCGGCGAACTGGAGCATGTGTTCGAGGTGGCACCGACGCTCGCCATGCAGGATGTGCTGTTCACGCCGAGCTTCGCGCCACGCGAGGAGTACGCCTTTGCGCTCGACAAGGGCATCAACGTCACCCTCGACAATGTCGAGGCGCTGCAACAGTGGCCGGAGGTCTTCCGGGGGCGTCGCGTGTGGTTGCGCGTGGACCTGGGGCGTGGCGACGGCCATCACGACAAGGTGAAGACCGGCGGCAAGACATCGAAGTTCGGCCTGCCCCTGGTGAAGCTCGAGGAGTTCCTGGCCGCCGCCCGTGCGCTCGATGTGCGCGTGACTGGCCTGCACGCGCACCTGGGCAGTGGCGTGGAGAGCGCGCAGCACTGGAACCAGATCGCCGATGAGCTTGGCGGGCTGGCCGATCAGATCGGCACCATCGAGACCATCGACATCGGTGGCGGACTGCCCATCCCGTACGCGGAGACGGACGAACCTTTCGATCTCGCCGCATGGGGTGAAGGTCTTGCCGCGATCAAGGCGGCGTACCCGGCATACCAGTTGGTGATCGAGCCGGGCCGCTACCTGGTGGCGGAATCCGGCGTGCTGCTGGCGCATGTGACGCAGGTGGTGGAGAAGCTGGGCATCCGGCGCGTGGGCAGTGATGCCGGCATGCACACCCTGATCCGGCCGGCGCTGTACGACGCCTGGCACGATGTAGGCAACCTGTCGCGGCTGGACGACGAAGCGCAGGAACCCTTCGATGTGGTGGGCCCGATCTGCGAGTCGAGCGACGTGTTCGGCAAGCGTCGCCGGCTGCCCTCGGCGACGGCGGAAGGCGACGTACTCCTGTTCTCGGACGCAGGTGCATACGGCTACGTGATGGCGAGCCATTACAACCTGCGTGGGTTGCCGGCTGAAGACGTGATCGAAGGAATGGCAGGCGATGACGCCGCGCACTGAGTTCACCCTGCTCAGCATGCTGATGGCGGCGGCGGTGCTGGTCGGCGTGCTGCTGCTCATGAACGCTGATCGTCGCGCCCCCGGCGTGCGCGACGTGCTGTCCGCGCTGCGGTTCGCGCCCGCCGCTTTGCTGGCGACGGGTGCGGGGACATGGTTCGTCACCCGCTGGCACGCGCGCGCCAGGTCGGTGGGACGCGACTGGAAGCCCGGTGGCATGACGCTGCGCACGTTGCTGGTGGTGTTCCTGCTGTTCCCGGTCTCGCTGGCGGCCTGGGCCATGGTCGCCCTGGGCGTCGACCAGATCATGGCCGATGCGCCTGGCGCCATGGGCGATGCCATGGGCTGGTTGCCGGTCATCGTGTTTTACGGTTCGCTGGCCGCGCTGCTGTTCGGTGCCGTGCCCGCTTTCATCCTTGAATATTTTGCCTGTCGCCGCTTCCTGCGCCGGCAGGCGGTGCTTTCCACGGGTCACGCATGACGACTTTCGACAAATCCAGCATCCGCGTCTTCCGCTTTGTCCGCTGTTCCTTCGATGCGGAGACGGGCGTCGCGCGCCTGGTCTATGCCTTCGACGAAGGTCCTGAGCTGACCGAGACCGTTACCGTTCCCGGCGCACCCTTCACCCTGGACGCGACCCGCTCGCGCGCCGTCGAGCAGGCTGTCCGCCTGCTGCACCTGATCACCGGCGTCAGCTACTACAAGGCAGCGGTGCCCAATGAAATCCGGATCGACGGCTATGCCATCGACGCAGCCACGGCGGTGCTGCTGGAGCAGGTGTACGTACACGGGCTGGGCGAATTCGCGTACCGCAACGGGCTGAGCCTGCACGGCCGCGTGCGCTTCCCCGTCGGCGCACAGACGCCGGCTCCCGCTGCCGCCACGGGCCTGCGCGAGCATGCGCTGGTCGCCATCGGCGGCGGCAAGGATTCGCTGGTCAGCATCGAGGCGCTGCGGGGTGCCGGCATCGATCAGACGGTGACCTGGATCGGTGGCTCGCAGCTGATCGCAGCCTGCGCGTCGCGTACCGGCCTGCCGACGCTCAACATCGGCCGTGCGCTGGCGCCGGAGTTGTTCGATTACAACCGCCAAGGGGCGTGGAACGGGCATATCCCGGTCACGGCGATCAACTCGGCCATCATGGTGCTGGCCGCGCTGCTGCAGGGCGTGGACCAGGTGGTGTTCTCCAACGAGCGCTCGGCCAGCTACGGCAGCATGATCCCCGGCACGGGCGAAGTGAACCACCAATGGTCGAAGGGGTGGGCGTTCGAGCAGGCGTTCGGCGATTTCTTGCAATCGCATGTCGCCGCCGACCTGCATTACTACTCGTTGTTGCGCCCGCTGTCGGAGCTGGCTGTGGCGCGGCAGTTCGCGCGTACCGATCACTATGACGCCCATTTTTCCAGCTGCAACCGCAACTTCCACCTGCTGGGCGAGCGCCCGACCAATCGCTGGTGCGGTGTCTGCCCGAAATGCCATTTCGTGTTCCTCGCGCTGGCGCCCTTCATGCCCAAGCCGCGGCTTGTCGGCATCTTCGGACGCAACCTGCTCGATGACGCGAACCAGACGGGTGGCTTCGATGCCTTGCTGGAGTACCAGGACCACAAGCCGTTCGAATGTGTCGGCGAAGGCCAGGAATCGCGCGCGGCGATGGCCGTGCTGGGCGATCGGCCGGAGTGGCGCGAGGACGTGATCGTGGCGCGCTTCAATCATGAGATCCGTCCGCAGCTGGATGTCGCAGCGCTGGCGGTGGCCCCGTTGCTGGAGATCGGCGGCGAGCACCGCATTCCGGCCGCGCTGTGGGAGTGCCTGCGTGCGAATTTCGCAGTTTGAGGGTCGACGTGTCGCTCTGTGGGGATGGGGGCGCGAGGGTCGCGCTGCCCATCATGCCGTGCGATCGCGGTTGCCGTCGCTGCCGTTGACGCTGTTCTGCAGCGACGCGGAAGCGGCCGAAGCGGCCGCGCTGGGCGATCACCAGTTATCCGTGGAAACGCACGCGACGGGCGAGCGGCTTTCGACGTTCGACATCGTCATCAAGTCGCCGGGCATCAGCCCGTATACACCCGTCGCGTGTTCGGCGATGGAAGCGGGAACGCGCTTCGTGGGCGGCACCAGCCTCTGGTTCGCCGAGCATGCGCAAGCCGACGGCATCGTCACGCACTCGATGTGCGTCACCGGCACCAAGGGCAAGAGCACCACGACGTCGCTGCTCGCGCACCTGCTGCGTGCAGCCGGGCATCGGACCGCGCTCGCGGGCAATATCGGCCTGCCGTTGCTGGAAGTCCTGGAACCACAGCCCGCGCCGGACTACTGGGCGATCGAGTTGTCCAGTTACCAGACAGGTGATGTCCTCGCCAGCGATGCCCGCCCCGACATCGCCATCGTGCTGAACCTGTTCCCTGAGCACTTGGATTGGCATGGCAGCGAGGCGCGCTACATCGAGGACAAGCTGAAGCTCGTCACCGACGCGCATCCCCGCGTCGCAGTGCTGAACGCCGCCGATCCCCGCCTGGCGGCCCTGTCGCTGCCGCGAAGCGACGTGCGCTGGTTCAACCATGCCGACGGCTGGCACCTGCGCGAAGATGCGCTGTACCGGGGCGACGCATTCGTGATGGACACCCGGCCGCTGCCGTTGCCCGGGCGCCACAACCGCAGCAACCTCTGCGCTGTGCTGACAGCGCTTGAGGCGGCGGGTATCGAGGCGCTGCCGCTGGCGGCGCATGCAAGTTCATTCCGCCCTCTACCCAATCGCCTCCAGACGATGGGCACCCGCGCAGGCGTCACCTGGGTCAACGATTCCATCAGCACCACGCCGCATGCCACGCTGGCGGCGCTGGAGTGCTTTGCCGGCCGGCGCATCGCGTTGCTGGTCGGTGGTCACGACCGTGGCGTGGACTGGTCGGATTTCGCAGCGCACATGCGTGTGCAGGCGCCGCACGCGATCATCACGATGGGCGCGAATGGCCCGCGTATCCATGCGCTGCTGGCGGCGGTCGCGGCTGAGGGTGGTTTCAGCCTGGCAGGTGTGGAGACCTTGCCGGAGGCCGTCGCCGCCGCACGCGCGGCGCTGGACGGCGACGGCGTCGTCCTGCTGTCGCCCGGCGCGCCGAGCTTCGGCCAGTATCGGGATTACGTGGCACGCGGACGCCATTTCGCGGAACTGGCGGGCTTCGATCCCGACGACATCACGGCCATTCCCGGTCTCGGCATTGCCTGAGCGCCACCGCGCACGCGCCGTCAAGCCCGGTGCGCAGCGGCGGCGTACACTGCGTCTGAACCCCGACGAGGAGTCGACGATGCGCCGCATCCCGCTGTTGCCGTGCCTGCTGTTCCTCCTGTGGTCGCCCTCACTGCTGGCTGCCCCTGTCGCCACGCCGGTCGACTGGACCCTCGGTGGCGATACTTTTTCGGGCTACCTCGTCTACGACGACAGCGTGAAGCAGCCACGCCCGGGCCTGGTGATGGTGCCGAACTGGAAGGGCGTCAACGCGTCCGCGATCGAGAAGGCACACGTGGTCGCCGGCGATGACTATGTGGTGCTGGTTGCCGATGTCTACGGCAAGGGCATCCGCCCGGATACGGATGCCGAGGCTGGTCCCGTCGCCAACGCGATGCGCGCCGATCGTCCGAAACTTCGCGCCCGCATACAGGAGGCGGTCGAGGTGCTGCGGCAGCAGCCGGCCACGCTGGTGGACCGCGCACGCATCGGTGCGTTCGGCTACTGCTTCGGTGGCAGCACGGTGCTGGAGCTGGTACGTGCCGGCGATGCACTGGCAGGTGTCGTCAGCTTGCATGGTGGGCTGGCGACCGACCTGCCGGCGGCCGGGCCGGTGAAGTCGCCGGTGCTGGTGCTCAACGGCGGCGACGATACCTACGTGTCGGCCGCGGAGATCACCGCGTTCCAGGACGAGATGCGCAAGGCCGGCGCCGATTGGCAGTTCGTGAACTTCAGCGGCGCGGTGCACTGCTTCGCCGAAGCCGATGCCCGGAATCCGCCGGGCTGTGTCTACCATGAGCGCTCGGCCAGGCGGGCCTACCGGATGATGGCGGACTTCTTCGCCGAGGTATTCGCGAAGTGACGCGCCGCGCGGGTCAGTGTCCGCGCTCCACGGCGTAACGCGCCAGGCCGCGCAGGGCCGCCAGCGCATCGGATTCGGGCAGGTCATCGAGCGCCTGTTCGGCCGCTGCCGCATACTGGTTCGCCCGCTCGCGGCTGTATTCCAGTCCGCCCGTGGCGCCGATGGCGGCCAAGACGTCGGGCATCGCATCGGCATCACCGGACTGCACGACGGCGCGCAGGCGTTCCGAGGTCGCGGGGTCGGAGTGGCGTATCGCATGGATCAACGGCAGCGTCGCCTTGCCTTCCGCCAAGTCGTCGCCGAGATTCTTGCCGAGGGCTTCGGCATCGGCGGTGTAATCCAGTACGTCGTCGGCGATCTGGAAGGCGTAGCCCAGCGCCATGCCGTAGTCGTACAGGCGGCGTTGCGTGGCTGCATCCGCGCCCGATGCCATCGCGCCCAGTTGCGTGCCCGCCGCGAACAGCACGGCGGTCTTGCGCTCGATCACGCGCAGGTAGGCCGCTTCGTCCGTATCCGGGTTGTGGACGTGCAGCAGTTGCAGTACTTCGCCCTCGGCGATCCGGTTGGTGGTGTCGGCCAGCAGGCGCATCACGTCCATGCGGTCCAGTTCCACCATCAACTGGAAGCTGCGCGAGTACAGGAAATCGCCCACCAGCACGCTGGGCGCATTGCCCCACAGGGCATTGGCCGTGCTGCGGCCACGGCGCAGGTCGGACTCGTCCACCACATCGTCGTGCAGCAGGGTGGAGGTGTGGATGAACTCGATGATCGCCGCCAGCTGGTGGTGGTTCGGCGTGGTCGGGCCGCAGGCCTGGCCGGCCAGGACCACCAGCATGGGGCGCAGGCGCTTGCCACCGGCGGAAATGATGTGGTCGGCGATCTGGTTGATCAGCGCTACGTCCGAGGCCAGGCGCGCCCGGATCAGGGCGTCCACGGACGCCATGTCGGCGTGGGCGAGCGACTGGATGCCGGGCAGGGCCAGCGCGATGCGGGGGGATTCGACGACGGACATGGGACGAGGGGCCGGGAAGTCACTGAATTATAGGGGCTTGGCTGCGGCAATGCCCTACATGTGAGCTGGCGGAAAGCCGATGGCCGGGGTCCGGCAGGTATACTCCACTGGTCTTTGCCCGCGCTTGGCGGGCATCCCTGAACGGATATCGATATGGCCCGCGGCATCAACAAAGTCATCCTGGTCGGCAACCTCGGCAACGACCCCGAAACCCGATACACGCAGGGCGGCATGGCGATCACACGGATCAGCCTCGCCACGACCAGCGTGCGCAAGGACAAGGACGGCAACCAGCAGGAGCGCACCGAATGGCACCGCGTGGTGTTCTTCGGCAAGCTCGGCGAGATCGCCGGCGAATACCTGCGCAAGGGCAGCTCGGTGTACGTCGAAGGCTCGCTGCGTTACGACAAGTACACCGGCCAGGATGGCCAGGAGAAATATTCGACCGACATCATCGCCGACGAGATGCAGATGCTCGGTGGTCGCGAAGGTGGCGGTGGAGCGGGCGGCGGGGACCGTCCGGCCCGCGCACCGCGGCAGGACTACGGCAACCAGGGCGGCGGACAGCGTCGTCCCGCGCCGGCCCCGGCATCCCAGCCGGCGCCGATGGACGACTTTGCGGATGATGATATTCCGTTCTGAGGCATGGTGATTCTCGAACGGTAGTGACGTAAACAGTACTGGATATATAGGAGCAACACGTGCCCACATGGCTTGTCACCGGCGGCGCCGGTTTCATTGGGGGAAATTTCGTCCTGCGAGCGGTCGCACAGGGAGTGAAGGTAGTCAATCTGGACGCGCTGACGTACGCGGGCAACCTCGATACGCTGGCGTCGATCAAGGACAGTCCCCTGCATGTGTTTGCGCACGGCGATATCGGTGATCGTTCGCTGGTGGCGCGATTGCTTGCCGAGCACACGCCGGATGCGGTGGTGAACTTCGCAGCTGAAAGCCATGTGGATCGTTCCATCGACGGCCCCGGAGCATTCATCCAGACCAACGTGGTGGGCGCGCTGGGTCTGCTCGAGTCCGTCAGGGATTACTGGAAGTCGCTTGACGTCGAGCGTCGCGAGTCCTTTCGGTTCCTCCACGTCTCCACCGACGAGGTGTATGGATCGCTGGGGGATACCGGCAAGTTCACGGAGACGACGCCCTACGCGCCGAACTCGCCTTACTCGGCATCGAAGGCCGCATCCGACCATCTCGTGCGTGCGTTCCACCATACATACGGACTGCCGGTACTGACCACCAATTGTTCGAACAACTATGGCCCGTACCATTTTCCCGAGAAACTGATTCCCTTGATCATCGCTCGCGCCCTCGCTGGCGAGCCGCTGCCGGTGTACGGGGATGGCAAGAACGTCCGCGACTGGCTGTTCGTGGGCGACCACTGCAATGCCATTCGCACGGTGCTCCAGAAGGGGCGGGTAGGCGAGACCTACAACGTCGGCGGCAATGCAGAGAAGCAGAACATCGACGTCGTGCACACGATCTGCGCATTGCTGGATGCCCGCGTGCCCCGGGACGACGGTCAGCCACGCAGCAGCCAGATCACCTTCGTCACCGACCGGCCAGGCCACGATCGACGCTATGCGATCGACGCGTCCAAGCTGCGCGACGAGTTGGGATGGGAGCCGGAATACACCTTCGAGCAGGGCATAGGCGAAACCGTCGACTGGTACCTGTCCAACCAGGATTGGGTGCGGCGCGTGCTGGATGGCAGCTACCGCCTCGAGCGCATCGGCGCCGCCGCCTGAACCGGGAGTGCTGAACATGACGACGCGCAAAGGCATCATCCTGGCGGGGGGCTCCGGCACCCGCCTTTATCCTCTGACCCAGGCCATCAGCAAGCAGTTGCTCCCGGTCTACGACAAGCCCATGATCTATTACCCGCTCAGCGTGCTGATGCTGGCGGGCATCCGCGATGTTCTGGTGATCAACACGCCGCACGAACAGGCACTGTTCAAGGCGCTGCTCGGCAATGGATCCCAGTGGGGCATGAACATCGAATACGCGGTCCAGCCAAGCCCGGATGGCCTGGCACAGGCTTACCTCATCGGCCGCGATTTCGTCGACGGAAAGCCGAGCTGTCTGGTTCTGGGCGACAACATTTTCTACGGGCACGGGTTTACTGAACAACTTCGTCGTGCGGATACCCGCGAAAGTGGCGCTACCGTGTTCGGGTACTGGGTCAACGACCCCGAACGCTACGGTGTCGCGGAGTTCGACAAGGACGGACGCGTGATCGGTATCGAAGAAAAACCATCTGCGCCTCGATCCAACTATGCCGTCACCGGTCTCTACTTCTACGATGGGCAGGCGAGCGACTACGCAGCATCGCTTAAACCATCACCCCGTGGTGAGCTGGAGATCACGGACCTCAATCGCTGTTATCTCGATGCCGGCAACCTGCACCTGGAGCAGCTTGGCCGCGGACACGCCTGGCTCGATACCGGCACGCACCAGTCGCTTCTCGAAGCGTCGACTTTCATCGAAACCATCGAGGCGCGCCAGGGGTTGCGCGTGTGCTGCCCTGAAGAGATTGCCTATGGCAATGGCTGGATAGATGCGGCTCAGCTGGAGAAGTTGGCGGCGCCACTGGCCAAGAATGGATACGGGCAATACCTGCTCTCGCTTGCAGCACGTGGAGTGGTCAGGTGAAGGTCGTTGAAACCAGCCTTCCCGGTTGCGTCGTGGTCGAGCCAGCGGTGTTTGGCGACGACCGCGGCTTCTTCTTCGAGACGTGGAACGCGGATCGTTACGGCCAGCAGGGGCTGCCGACGAAGTTCGTGCAGAGCAATGTGTCCTCCTCCTCGCGTGGAGTGCTGCGTGGACTGCACTACCAATGGCCAAATCCCCAAGGGAAACTGGTCAGTGTGCTGGAGGGCGAAGTCTACGATGTCGCTGTCGACATTCGTCACGGGTCGCCCACTTTCGGCCAATGGGCTGCGGTGGTCCTGAGCGCTGAGAACAAGCGCCAGTTCTGGATCCCGGAGGGCTTCGCGCACGGCTTCGCGGTGCTATCCGAACGGGCGATCTTCAGTTATCTGTGCACGGCCCAGTACGACAAGGCGGCAGATGCTGGCGTGCGGTGGAACGACCCTGCCATTGGCATCGACTGGCCCGTGTCCGCGCCGTTGCTGTCCGCCAAGGATGAGGCCGCGCCCTTGCTGGCGGACATTGCGCCGGAGCGGCTGCCGGTATACGTGCCGTGACGTTCCTGTTGCTGGGCGCCAATGGGCAGGTTGGCAATGAGTTGAGGCGCAGCCTGGCGGCGATGGGCGAGGTCGTGCCTACGACGCGGTCCGGTCAGCTGCCCGATGGTCGCCGCTGTGAGATTGCCGACTTCGACCGGCCGGACACCCTGGTTGAGCTGGTCGAGCGCATCCAGCCCACGGTTGTCATCAATGCAGCCGCCTACACGGCGGTGGACAAGGCGGAAGACGACATCGAAGCCGCGTTTCGCGCCAACGCGGAGGCACCGGGGGTGCTGGCACGGGCATGTGCGGACCGCGGCATTCCTTTCGTGCACTATTCGACGGACTATGTCTTCGACGGGCAGGGCACACGTCCCTACCGCGAAGATGATGCGATCTCGCCGCTCGGCGTGTACGGCGCCAGCAAACTGGCCGGAGAAGAGGCGGTACGCGAGGCTGGTGGCCGGCACGTGATCCTGCGAACCGCGTGGGTCTA
Source organism: Pseudoxanthomonas sp. PXM03 (assembly GCF_014852005.1). Classification (GTDB taxonomy): domain Bacteria; phylum Pseudomonadota; class Gammaproteobacteria; order Xanthomonadales; family Xanthomonadaceae; genus Pseudoxanthomonas_A. The sequence goes on from NZ_JACVAU010000001.1 coordinate 964,700, forward strand.
TGGCCAGTACGGCCACAATTTCCTGAGAACCATGCTGAGAGTGGGTGCCGAGCGGGACGAACTGCGCGTGGTGGCCGACCAGAACGGCACGCCAACCCCCGCGAGTCTGATCGCGGACGTGACGGTCGAATTGTTGCGCAAGCAGACCGATGTTTCCGGCACCTTCCATCTGACGCCACGAGGCGAGACGAGTTGGCATGGTTTCGCGGAAGCCATCTTCAATGAAGCGGTCGCGCGGGGTTTGCTGGCACGCGCCCCCCGCGTCCTGGCCATCACGACGGCGGATTACCCCACGCGGGCAAAGCGCCCCTCCTATTCGCGGCTTGACGTGGGAAAGCTCGAGCAGCAACTGGGGCGTCCGCTGCCGGACTGGCGGACTGGCTTGCAACAGGTGCTCGGCGGCTGACGGCCGGCACACGGCCACGCTCCGCCACCCGTGTTCCGCGACCGTTGAACCCGACTCGTGGGTGTGGAACGATGGCCTCCTGCATCGCCTGGGGAGGCAGTATGACGAAGTGGATCCATCTGGCCGTCAAGGCCATCGTGTTGTGCGCGTGCTTTGCCGCTGTGTCTGCGGAGGCGGCGAACGACGTAGACGTGGGCGCGTTCGGCCGCAAGGACAAGTTCGACGACATCAAGCTCTCGCCGGGCGGTGAGTACTATGCCGCCACCGTCAGGCTCGAGGACAGGACCGCACTCGCGATCATGTTGAGGAGCGGCAACAAGCTGACCGCGCACTTCGTGCTGGGGAAGAACACGCACGTGTCCGGCTTCTGGTGGGTAAACCCGGAGCGCGTACTGATTTCCATCTCCGAGAAGTACGGCGCGCTGGACGAGCCTCAGCCGACCGGTGAGCTGTACGGGATCAATGCCGACGGCACCAAGCTGGAGATGCTCGTCGGCTACCGGGTGCAAAGTCGTGGCGCAGGGACCCGCATCCAGCCGAAGAAGGTGGAGGATGTCGCGGCGTTTCTGGTCGATACCCTTCCGGGTGACGACAAGAACGTCGTGATTTCCGTGTGGCCCTTCAGCGAAGATCCTTACACACGTGCGGAGCGCATGGACGTGTACTCCGGTCGACGGACACAGGTGGCGCGTGCGCCGATCCGGCGAGCCAGCTTCGTGACCGACAACGCCGGTATCGTGCGGTTCGCCAGTGGCGCCGGTTCCGACAATATCCGAAAGCTCTACTACCGGTCGGGTGAAGGGGCCGAATGGTCGCTGATCAACGACGAGTCCGCGACTGGCGTCGGCGAGTATGCGATTGGATTTTCCGCAGATGACCGAATCGCCTATCTGCTGAGCGAGCAGCGCAAGGGTCCCGACATCATCGTTGCCTACGATGTTGATTCGGGTCAGCGCAAGACCGTGCTGCAGGATGCCACGGTCGATCCGTATGCCATCCTCTACAGCGACGGTGTCGTGGGTCTGGACGCCGACGCAACCGGTGGCCGCGTACCGGTGGGCGCGCTCTACATGGATGGGCGTCCCCGCACGGCTTTCTTCGACAAGGCAGCCAAGGAGGCGATCCTGCAGCGGGAACTCGAGCAGGCCTTCGCCGGACACACCGTCGGCATCACCTCCATCACGGCCGATGGCCGCACTGCGCTGGTCGAGATGTCCAGTGACCGCAACCCGGGCGATTTCTACCTCTTCCGCATCAACGAAAGGAAGGCGGATTATCTGCTCAGCCGTCGGGACTGGTTCGATCCCGAGGCGATGGCCGAGTCCAAGCCGGTGCAGTTGGTCGCGCGTGATGGCTCGCCACTGCATGGCTACCTGACCTTGCCCAGGGGCGTGGAGCCACGCAACCTCCCCTTGGTCGTGCTTCCGCACGGCGGACCTTTCGGCGTGCGCGATATGTGGCACTTCGATGACGAAGCACAGATGCTTGCCGGTGCTGGGTATGCCGTCCTCCAGCCGAACTTCCGGGGATCCGGTGGCTACGGCCGCACGTTCCGGGAAGCGGGTGCCCGTCAGTGGGGCCTGGCCATGCAGGACGATGTCACCGATGCAACCAAGTGGGCCATCCAGCAGGGCATCGCCGATCCTCGCCGCATCTGCATTTATGGTGCGAGCTATGGCGCATATGCGGCTATCACGGGGGCTGCCAAGGAACCCGGCCTCTATCGCTGTGCCGCCGGATACGTGGGTGTCTACGACCTTCCGATGATGCATACGCGTGGCGACGTGCAGCGACGGGGCTCGGGTGATACCTATCTGAATCAGTGGATCGGGCCGCGCAATGAACTGGCTGCGGTTTCGCCGGTCAACATGGCCGACAGGATCAAGGTGCCGGTGTTCCTTGCCGCCGGTGGCGAGGACGAACGCGCCCCGGTTCAGCACACTGAAATCATGGAGCGTCGCCTGAAGGCTGCAGGCGTGCCGGTCGAGTCGCTGTACTACAAGACGGAAGGGCATGGCTTTTACATGGAAGCCAACCAACGCGAGTACTACACGAAGCTGCTGGACTTCTTCCACCGCCACCTCGGTGGTGCGAAGGCCAAGTAGGCAGTCTGTTCGATCCAGCCACAACGGCGCCTGCGGGCGCCGTTGTCGTTCATGCCTTGCGCATCATCCGTTTCAATGCGGGTGCCGCCACCAGTGCCAGGGCCGCGCACCCCAGGCCGAGCCACATCATCAGCCAGAACAGGTCCGCGTACCCTGCGGCTGCCTGCGCGATGTCCCATGTCTGGCCTTCCGGGAGATCCACGGCCGCCAGCTTGCCGAACTGCGCCGCCAGGGTTTCGGAGAAGGCGGTGGCGAGCAGCCACATGCCCATCATCAGCCCCACCACGCGCGGCACGGACAACTCGGTGACGGCCGCGAGGCTGACGGGTGCCAGGCACATCTCGCCGATTTCCAGCAGCAGGTAGGCGAGCACCAGCCACCACACGCTGGCCATCACGCCGGTGTCGCCCACCTGCTGCGCTGCGAGCGCGAGCGGTACGAATGAAAGCCCGCCGAACAGCAGGCCCAGCGCACCCTTCAGCGGCTTGGACGGATCGCGGCCGCGCCGCCCCAACGCCGCCCACAGCCACGCGAAGATCGGCGCCAGCACCACCAGGAACAGCGCGCCGAGATAGGTCAGCGATCCCGCGGTCTGCGGCAACACGACGGAATCGCGAAGTACCAGCAGCACCATCACGCCGGCAGTTCCCAGGAAAACGGTGCGCGGAAATCCCGTCATCGCGTTGCGCTCGGAGGTGCGAACGGCGACGACGAAGGCAAGCGGCATCGCCAGCAGCCCCCACGTGGACCAGGGTGCGGTGGAAAGGAACATGCGGGTGTTCGCCGCCAGGCTGTCCGACCACACCACCACGCCTTGGGGCTGCACCAGTGACGGGAACAGGTCCTTGGTCAGCAGGCGGTCGGTGAACATCACCCACGAGCCGTAGGTCTGCTCGTAGAGCGTGAAGAACACCAGGCACATGAAGATCATCGCCATCAGCGCGATCATCTGCCGTCGCTGCGGCGGCGTGCATTGCGTGGTGACGAACCAGGTGAACCAGGCGAGCACCAGCATCAGCACCACGAGCATCAACACCAGCGCCAGCGAGAGTTCGCCACCCAGCGCGAAAGCGCCGTTCGCCGCCGCCCACATCAGCCAGGCCAACGGCAATACACCGAGCGACGCGGCCAGGTAGATCGCCCACTCGCGCCTCAGGCCCAGCACCGATGTGCGCAATGCCGGCGGCGACGGCGGCTCCGCATGGCCTTGCAGATAGCGCTGGCCCCACAGGAACATCGCCAGGCCCAGCAGCATGCCGATGCCGGCGGCGCCGAAGCCGTACTTCCATCCCAGCGTCTCGCCCAGATAACCGCAGACCAGCGAGGCCAGCAGCGCGCCCAGGTTGATGCCGGCGTAGAAGAGGCTGAAGCCTCCATCGCGGCGCGGATCGCCCACCGGATAAAGGCGGCCGACGATGCCGGTGATGTTCGGCTTGAGGAAGCCCACGCCCATCACGATCAACGCCAGCGACAGATACATCGTGCGCAGTGCGCCTTCGTCGCGCGTCACCACGCCGCCATCCGAGACCGCCGCCGCGCCCTCCAATGCCATGCCGGCGTGGCCGGCGACCAGCAGCAGTCCGCCAAACACCACGGCCTTGCGCATGCCCAGCCAGCGGTCCGCCAGCAGTCCGCCGATAACGGGGATGCAGTAGACCAGGCCGCCATACGCACCGATCAGGTCATAGCCGGCGCCGTCGGCGAACAGGTGGTACTTGGTCAGGTAGAGCAGCAGCAACGCCTTCATACCGTAGAAGGAGAAGCGCTCCCACATTTCGGTGAAGAAGCAGACGTAGACGCCCTTGGGATGGCCGAGGAAGTCGTCGCGGCCGGCAATCGCGGGGGCAGGGTGGCTCAAGGACCGCTCCAGCATCGGGGAAACCGGCCGAGTATAGGCGGCACGCCGGAGCATGCAGCTGGACTTGCCGGGCAGCGGACGCTAGCGTGTCCGCTTTCCGCCATTCGGGAACGCATCATGAGCTCGCCGGGGACCCCGCAACTTACTTTCCGCGCCGTCGTGTTGGCCATCGTGCTGGCCGTCGTGCTGTCGGCCGCCAATGCCTACCTGGGCCTGTTCGCCGGCCTGACCGTGGCCACCGCCATCCCGGCGGCCGTCGTCTCGATGGGCGTGCTGCGCCTGCTGGGCGGCGGCACGATCCTGGAGAACAACATCGTGCAGACCGGTGCTTCCGCCGGCTCATCGATCGCGGCGGGCGTGATCTTCACCATCCCGGCGTTGATCATCCTGGGCTACTGGCAGGACTTCCAGTATTCCTGGGTGCTGGCCATCGCCGGCCTCGGCGGCCTGCTGGGCGTGTTGTTCTCGGTGCCGCTGCGCCGTTCGATGATCGTCGAGGAACCGCTGCCGTTCCCCGAAGGCAAGGCCGCGGCCGAAGTGCTGAAGGCCGGCGAGAACCCGGGCCCGGGCCTGAAGATCCTGGCGTTCTCCGCCGCCATCGGCGCCGTACTCAAGGTGGCCGCGCACAGCGGCATGCGCCTGATCCCGGACACCGCCGCGGGCGCGGGCTTCTTCGGCAAGTACCTCGGCTACCTGGGCACCAACCTGTCGCCGGCATTGCTGGGCGTGGGCTACATCGTGGGCCTGAACATCGGCATCGTGGTGCTGTCGGGCAGTATCCTGTCCTGGCATATCGCCATTCCGCTGTACCACATGTTCTTCATGGGCACCGATCCGGCGCTGGCGCAGAGCATCGCGGGAGCGGGGCCTGAGGACATCGCGGGCGCGATCTGGTCCGCCAAGATCCGTTACCTCGGCGTCGGCGCGATGCTGATCGGCGGCGTGTGGACGCTGTTCTCCCTGCGCAAGTCGCTGCTGTCGGGCGTGAAGAGCGGCATCGCCGCCGCGCGCGCCGGATCGGGCGGTGCGGAAGTCGCGGAGACCGAGCGCGACCTGCCGATGAAGTGGATGCTGGTGGCGCTGGTGGTGTTCGTGCTGCCGCTGCTGCTGCTGTACCAGGCCATCGTGGGCATGTGGCACGTCAGCATCCCGATGGCGATCATCATGATCGTGGCGGGCTTCCTGTTCGTGTCGGTCTCGGCCTACCTGGCCGGCTTGGTGGGTTCGTCGAACAACCCGGTGTCGGGCATCACCATCGCGACGATTCTCTTCGCCTCGGTCGTGCTGCTGCTGTTGCTGGGCGAGAGCGGACGCATGGCGGTTGGTGTGGGTGGCGCGCCGCTGGGCGCGGTGGCCGCGATCATGATCGGCGCGGTGGTGTGCTGCGCCGCGGCCGTGGGCGGCGACAACCTGCAGGACCTGAAGGCGGGTTACATCGTGGGCGCCACGCCGTGGAAACAGCAGCTGATGCTGGGTATCGGTGCGTTCTCCTGCGCGCTGATCATGGCGCCGGTGCTGAACATCCTGTCCGAGGCCTATGGCATCGGCGCGCCGACGGCCGAACATCCGAACCCGCTGTCCGCACCGCAGGCCACGCTGATGGCGTCGGTCGCCAAGGGCCTGTTCGGCGGCGAACTGCCGTGGGGCATCATCGCCATCGGCGCCGTCATCGGTGCGGTCATCATCGCCATCGACGAGATGCTGAAGGCCCGGAAAAGCAGCTTCCGCGTGCCGGTGCTGGCCGCCGCCATCGGTATCTACCTGCCGTTGGAGCTGATGGTGCCGATCTTCCTCGGTGGCCTGTTGGCGTACCTCGTCGAGAAGCGCCACGGCATGGTCGGCACGAAGGACGAGGAGGCGCGCGATCGCCTGCATCGTCCCGGTACCCTGTTCGCGGCGGGCCTGATTACCGGTGAGGCGCTGATGGGCATCGCTGTCGGCGTGGCCATCTACGCCACCAAGGACCGCGACGTGCTGGTGCTGCCCGAGGCGTTCCAGCAGGGCGAGATCGTCGGCCTGGTGATCCTGGCCATCGTCGGCTGGCTGCTCTATCGCACCGGCGCCAAGTCGAAAGCAATGGGCGACGTGGAGCCCGGTCCCCGCTGACCGGAGACACAGCGCAAAGGCGTGACCTCACGCCTTTGCGCCGCGGCGCGCTTAGCGCCTACCATCGGGGTTTCCCTGTTGCCGGAGCCCCGGATGAAGCTGAAATCCGCCCTGTTGCCCCTCTGCCTGCTGGCCGCGCTGCCGTCGCTGGCCGCCGCCCGTGGCCTGGACGTGCGCGACCTGCAGAAGCTGGACCGCGTGTCCTCGCCGGTGCTGTCTCCGGACGGCGGCACCGTCGTGTTTGCCAAGCGCATCGTCGATGCCGAGGTGGTCAAGGCCAGCAGCAGCCTGTGGGTCCGCAACCTGCTGACCCGCGACATGGCGCCGCCCAAGCGGTTGACACCGGAAGGCTGGAGCGTCAACTCGCCGTCGTTCTCCCCGGATGGGAAGACTGTCTACTTCCTGAGCGCGAAGTCCGGCACACAGCAGTTGTACGCGGTGCCGGCCGGCGGCGGCACGCCAAAGCAGCTGACGGCCTTCGCTCTCGACGTAGCCGGTTACAAACTCTCGCCGGATGGGACGCGCGTGCTCTTCAGCACCGATACCTTCGCCGAGTGCAGGGCCGATTTCGCCTGCACGAAGAAGAAGCTCGACGACACCGCCGCGAAAAAGAGCTCCGGCGTGGTCTACGACGGCCTGTTCGTGCGCCACTGGGACACCTGGGCGGACGGCCGTCGCAGCCGCCTGTTCGTGGCCGCATTGCCGGAAGGCAAGGCCAAGCCGGTCGCCACCGCCACCTCGCTCACGGACACGATCGATGGCGATGCGCCGTCCAAGCCATTCGGTGGCGCCGATGAATACACCTGGTCGCCGGACGGCAACGCCGTCGTCGCCGCGATCCGCGTCGCAGGCAAGGGCGAAGCCTGGTCCACCAACTTCGACCTGTATCAGTTCGCCGCTGATGGCGGCACGGCGCCCGTCAACCTTACCGTCGCGAATCCCGCGTGGGACACCGGCCCGGTCTTCAGTGCCGACGGCAAGACGCTGTATTACCGCGCGATGAAGCGCCCGGGGTTCGAAGCCGACCGCTTCGGGCTGATGGCGATGGACCTCGCCACGAAGCAGGTACGCGAGATCGCGCCGACGTGGGATCGTTCCGCCGATGGCATCGTGCTGTCGAAGGATGGCGCGACGATCTACACCACCGCGCAGGACGTGGGCCAGCATCCGTTGTTTTCCGTCGATGTGGCGAGCGGTTCGGTGAAGTCGGTCGTCGGCGAAGGCAGCATCTCCGCTTTCGACATCGCCGGCGCCACCCTGGCGCTCACCCGCAACACGCTGAAGAGCGGCGACCAGCTGTTCACCACGACGCTCTCGGGCGCACCGTTGCGCGCGATCACGCCGAGCGCGCAGGAAGCCTTGGGCGACGTCAGCTTCGGCGACTTCGAACAGTTCACCTTCAAGGGCTGGAACAACGAGACCGTGCACGGCTACGTGGTCAAGCCGCACGATTACGTCGAAGGGAAGAAGTACCCGGTGGCGTTCCTGATCCACGGTGGACCGCAGGGCAGCTTCGGCAACGGCTGGAGCTACCGCTGGAATCCGCAGACCTACGCCGGCCAGGGCTACGCGGTGGTGATGATCGACTTCCACGGTTCGACCGGCTACGGCCAGGCCTTCACGGACGCGATCAGCCAGCACTGGGGCGATCGCCCGCTGGAAGACCTGCAGAAGGGCTGGGCGGCCGCGCAGCAGAAGTACACGTTCCTCGATGGCAAGAACGCCTGCGCGCTCGGCGCCAGCTACGGCGGCTACATGATCAATTGGATCGCCGGCAACTGGAACGAGCCATGGAAGTGCTTGGTCAACCACGACGGTGTGTTCGACATCCGTTCGATGGGCTACGTGACTGAAGAACTGTGGTTCACCGAGTGGGAGAACGGCGGCACCCCATACGACGTGCCGAAGAACATCGAGAAGTTCAACCCGGTCAACCACATCGCCAAGTGGCGCGTGCCGATGCTGGTGGTGCAGGGCGAGAAGGACTACCGCGTGCCGGTGGACCAGGGCCTGTCCACGTTCACCGCGCTGCAGCGCAAGGGTATCGATTCCAAGCTGCTGTACTTCCCCGACGAGAACCATTGGGTGCTGAAGCCGCAGAACAGCATCCTGTGGCACGACACCGTCAATGCGTGGTTGAAGCAGCATATCGGCCGCTGAGTGCCTTGCGAAAGGGCCGGTCACGCCGGCCCTTTTTCTTTACCTGAAGGAGAACCACGCCGATGGCGATCGCAGCCACCGAACCCTCCACCGCGCTGATCCAGAACGACATTGTCCTGTTCGGCCTGATCGCCGCCACGCTGGGTGTGGTCTTCTGGACCTCCTCCCGCGAAACGGGCTTCTTCAAGAAGTTCTACACCTACGTGCCGGCCTTGCTGCTGTGCTACTTCATCCCCGGCATCTACAACAGCGTCGATCTGATCGACGGCGCCGCCAGCAAGCTCTACAACCCGGTCGCCAGCCGTGTGCTGCTGCCCGCCGCGCTGGTGCTGCTGACGCTGACCATCGACTTGAAGGGCGTGCTGAAGTTGGGACCGAAGCTGCTGGCGATGTATATCGGCGCCTCGCTCACGGTGATGCTGGGCGCCTTCGTTGCATTCTGGGTGATGAACGTCATCCATCCCGAAACCGTTGCGGGCGATGTCTGGGGCGGCATGGCCACGCTTGCCGGCAGCTGGATCGGCGGTGGCGCGAACATGCTGGCGATGAAGGAGATCTTCGCCGTCGACGAGACGACGTTCGCGCAGTTCGTCGTGGTCGACGTCAGCGTGGGCTACGTCTGGATGGCGGTGCTGATCTTCCTGGCCAACCGCGCGCAGGCGATCGACGCACGCACCGGTGCCGACACGCGGGCCATCGAGGAACTCAAGGAGCGCCTGGCCAACTACCAGAAGGAGCACGAGCGGGTGACCACGCTCACCGACCTGATGGTGATTCTGGGTATCGCCTTCGGTACCGTCGGCCTTGCACATGCCATCGCCGGACCGGCATCGGCCTGGTTCTCCGACGTCGCGTGGGCGCGGCAGGTCAGCCTGCACGAGCCTTTCGTGTGGGTGGTGGTGCTGTCGACGGTCATCGGCCTCGGCCTGAGCCTGACGCGTGCGCGCACGCTGGACGGCGCGGGCGCGTCGAAGATCGGTGCACTGTTCCTATACATCCTGATCGCCTGCATCGGCATGCAGATGGAGATCGGAAAGCTGGCTGAACGCCCCTGGCTGCTGGCGTTGGGCCTGATCTGGATCCTCGTCCACATCGTGCTGTTGCTGCTGCTGGCCAAGCTGCTGCGCGTGCCGTTCTTCTATTTCGCGATGGGGTCGCAGAGCAACATCGGTGGACCAGCCTCGGCGCCCGTGGTGGCCACGGTGTTCCATCCGTCGCTGGCACCCGTCGGTGCGCTGCTTGGCGCGCTGGGCTATGCAACGGGTACCGTCGCGGCCTACGTGGTCGGCGTGGTGCTGCGCGGGATGGCGGGGCAGGGTTAATGCAAGATCTTCTGTAGGAGCGACGTAAGTCGCGACGTTGATGTTTCCGGTCGCGACTTACGTCGCTCCTACAGCAAGGCAAGAAAAAGGGCGAAGCCGATGGCTTCGCCCTTTTCTTTTCTGCATATCTATCCGGTCAACAGCAGCGGAACCCGCTCCGACCGCCGAACCGCGCCTCCTGCCGTTCGCGGAAGAAGGTCTTGTAATCCATCGGCTCGCGGTCGGGATGCTTCTCCAGGATGTGCCGGACATAGTTGTCGTAGTCGGGCACGCCGCAGCACAGCCGTGCCGTCTGCACCAGCCTCCGCCACACACGCTTGTGCGTGGCGAAGTGCGAGAGTGGGACGAGTTCCGTGCCCATGGCCTACAGCCAGGCCTTCTGCTGCTCTTCGCTCAGCGCGACGAACGGCGTCTCGCGATCGCTTCGCTCGCTGCTCGCGCGCGCCTTCAGGATGCCCTTGATCGCATAGACCAGCACGCTGAACACCACGAACAGGAACAGGATGGTCAGGCCGGTGTTGACGTAGCTGTTCACCACCACTTGGTGCATCTGGCTCATGCTCTTCGCCGCGCCGAGCAACTGGCCGTCGGCGATGGCGGCCTGGTACTTCTTCGCCTGCGCCACGAAGCCGACCGCCGGATTGCTGTCGAAGATCTTGATCAGACCCGCATAGGTCGTGCAGATCAGCAGCCAGATCGCCGGAACGACGGTGACCCAGGCGTAGCGGTCGCGCTTCATCTTGAACACCACCACCGTGCACAGCATCAGCGCGATGCCGGCGAGCATCTGGTTGGCGATGCCGAACAGCGGCCACAGCGTGTTGATGCCGCCCAGCGGATCGACCACGCCCTGGTACAGGAAGTAGCCCCACAATGCGACGCAGCCTGCCGTGCCGATGACGTTCGCCCCCCAGGAATCCGTCCTGCGCAGCGGCGGGATGAAGTTGCCCAGCAGGTCCTGCAGCATGAAGCGGCCCGCGCGGGTGCCGGCATCCACCGCCGTCAGGATGAACAAGGCTTCGAACAGGATGGCGAAGTGGTACCAGAACGCCATCATCGCGTCGCCGCCGGGCAGCGCGTCGTGCAGGATCACCGCGATGCCGACCGCCAGCGTCGGCGCGCCGCCGGCACGCGAAATGATGGTGCCTTCGCCGATGTTGTGTGCCGTCTGTTCCAGCATTTCGGGCGTCACCAGGAAGCCCCAGCTGCTGACCTTCGCGGCCACGTCCACCGCCGTGGTGCCGATGGCGGCGGCCGGACTGTTCATCGCGAAGTACACGCCGGGCTCGATGATGGAGGCCGCGACCAGCGCCATGATGGCGACGAACGATTCCATCAGCATGCCGCCGTAGCCGATGTAGCGCGCATGCATTTCATTGGCGAGCAGCTTGGGCGTGGTGCCCGAGGAGATCAGCGCATGGAAGCCCGACACCGCGCCGCAGGCGATGGTGATGAACAGGAACGGGAACAGGCCGCCCTTCCACACCGGTCCGTCGCCGGTGCTGGCGAACTGCGTCAGCGCCGGCATCTTCAGCGAGGTCACTTCCGGGCTGGCGATGACGATGCCGATCGCCAGCGCCACGATCACGCCGATCTTGAGGAAGGTCGACAGGTAATCGCGCGGTGCCAGCAGCAGCCACACGGGCAGCACGGCGGCGACGAAGCCATAACCGATCAGCATCCAGGTGATCTGGGTGCCAGTGAAGGTGAAGGCGGGACCCCAGGTGGGATGCGCGCCGACCTTGCCGCCGAACCAGATGGCCAGCAGCAGCAGGATGATGCCCACCACCGAGATCTCGCCGATCTTGCCGGGACGGATGTAGCGCATGTAGATGCCCATGAGGATCGCGATGGGCATCGTCGCGATCACCGTGAACATGCCCCATGGGCTTTCGGCCAGCGCCTTCACCACGATCATCGCCAGCACCGCAAGGATGATGATCATGATCAGGAACGCGCCGAACAGCGCGATCGTGCCGGCCACCTGGCCCATTTCCTCACGGACCAGGTCACCGAGCGAGCGGCCGTTGCGGCGGCTGGAGATGAACAGGACCATGAAGTCCTGTACCGCGCCCGCCAGTACCACACCGGCGATCAGCCAGAGCATGCCGGGCAGGTAGCCCATCTGCGCGGCGAGCACGGGGCCCACCAGCGGACCAGCGCCCGCGATGGCGGCGAAGTGGTGGCCGAACAACACGTGCTTGTTGGTGGGCACGTAGTCCAGGCCGTCATTGTTCAAGTGCGCGGGGGTTGCCCGGCGCGGATCCAGCCCCATCACGTTCTTGGCGATGTACAGGCTGTAGTAGCGATAGGCGACCAGGTAGATGGACACCGCCGCCACGACGATCCACAGCGCGCTTATCTGCTCGCCCTGGCGCAACGCCACCACACCCAGACACCCCGCGCCAAGCAGCGCGAGCGCCGCCCAGCCGATCTTGGAAAAACCGTTCATTCGGCAACCCTCCGACAAGTCCCGCCAAGGGTCCCCCCATGCGGGAAGCCGGTCAATCCGTAATCCCGGATTCAGGCTTCGACTTTGGTCGCAGTGCGACGGCGTACTGCGGTCAGAGCCAGCGCGAGCGCTTGAACAGGCGGTACAGGCCGAAGCAGGCCAGCGCGACTCCCGCGATCAGGATCGGATAGGCGAAGCGTCCGCCCAGTTCGGGCATGTGCTCGAAGTTCATGCCGTACCAGCTGGTGATCAGCGTAGGGGCCGCGAGCAGGGCCGCCCACGCACCGAGGCGCTTGACCGTCTCGCCCTGCGCCAGCGTCACCAGCGACAGGTTGACGCTCAGCGCGGTGGTCAGCATCTCGCGCAGCGTGTCGGTGTACTCGTTCACGCGCAGCACGTGGTCCTGCACGTCGCGGAAGTACAGACGGACTTCTTCAGGGATCAGCGGACTCTGCGAGCGTGTCAGCTGCGCCAGCACATCCTGCAGCGGCGCCACCGCCAGCCGCATCTGGGTCAGTTCGCGCTTCAGGTCGTACAGCTTCACCACCGTGCCGCGCCGGTAGGTGTCGGCGAAGATGTCCTTCTCCAGCGTGTCCAGGGTCTGCTTGAACTGATCGATGATGGGGCGGTAGTTGTCGACGATGTAGTCCAGCACCGCATACAGGCCATACGACGGACCCAGCGCCAGCAGGTCGGCTTCGCGCTGCACGCGCTCGCGCACCGGTGCGTACGACAGCGAGGCGCCATGGCGCACGGTCACCAGGTAGCGGGGGCCGAGGAAGGCATGCGTCTCGCCGAAGCGGATGCGGTCGTCGACGACCTGCGCGGTATGCACGGCCACGAACAGCGAGTTTCCGTAGGCTTCCAGCTTCGGGCGCTGGTGCGCGTTCTGCGCATCCTCGACGGCCAGGTCGTGCAGGCAGAATTCCTCCTGGAGTTTCTCCAGGATCGTATCGGCGGGCTCGTACAGGCCCACCCAGATGAAGCTGCCATCATCGATCGCGAGTACATCGCTGATCTCGTCCAGGCCGATGTCGCGCCGCTTGCCGCCCTGGTCGTAGACCACGCAGTTGATGACGCACTGGGGCAGGGCGGGTTTCGTGTCGATGGCGGCGAGGTCGTTCATGGTGGGAATCGTGCGCCACGCCGCCGCATCCGACAAGCCCGCGCCTTCCTGTAGGAGCGACGTGAGTCGCGACCGCGACAATGACACACCGTGGGGCTTCTCACGCACGGATCCTGTGAAAGGCACGTCTGCGCTCTCCTCAGGATCCGTGCTGCGGTCGCCTCTCCGGGTTGTTCCGATTCTGCGGTCGCGACTTACGTCGCTCCTACAGGGACGCATGCATTACTGCGCGACGAACCGGATCGCCTGCCCGCCGCCCGGTGCCAGCTTCAAGGTCAGCGTGTCGCCACGCGTCACGCTGCGCTCCTCGATCACGATGTCCTGGGGGGCGGTCTTCCAGTTCGCCTTGTCGCCATCGCGGTAGATCTGCGCCGTGTAGCGGCGGCCTTCGTCGAGGAACGACAGGGGCACGTCCAGCGTGCGGCCGTCTTCGTCAGTGAGCGCACCCAGGTACCAGTTGTCGCCGCCGCGTTCCTTGCGCGCGATGGTCACGTAGTCGCCGACTTCGCCGTTCAGCACGCGCGTATCCTCCCAGTCCACCGGCACGTCCTTGATGAACTGGAACGGTGCCGGGTTCTTCTCGTAGTTCTCCAGCAGATCGGCCGCCATCTGCAGCGGGCTGTAGATCACCACGTACAGCGACAGCTGCTTGGCCCAGGTGGTGGCGATGCCGTCGGTGGAGCGCGTCTTCATGCCGAAGATGCCGGGCGTGTAATCCATCGGTCCGGCCAGCAGGCGGGTGAACACCAGGTTGGCCTCGTGCTCCGGCGGATTGCCGGGCTGGCCCCACGCGCTGAATTCCATGCCGCGCGCACCCTCGCGGGTGATCCAGTTGGGATACGTGCGGCGCAGGCCGCTGTCCTTGATCGGCTCGTGCGGATTGACAGAGATATGACGCTTGGCGGCTTCCGTCACCACCTTCAGGTGATGGCGCGCCATGTCCTGGCCCTCGTGCCACGCGTAGTGGCGCTTGCCATCGGCGCCGGTGACCTTGGCCTGGCTGGCATCGGCCACGTAACCGGTCTTCACCGCCGGTACGCCCACGCGCTCGTACAGATCGAACGCATCAGCCAGCTGCGTTTCGTAGTGCGCGGCGTTGCCCGACGTCTCATGGTGGCCGATCAGCACCACGCCCTTCGATTTCGCGTACGCCGACAGCGCGGGCAGATCGAAATCCGGATACGACCTGGTGAAGCTGAAGTCCTCGCCGTTGCCGAACCAGTCCCCGTCCCAGCCCACGTTCCAGCCTTCCACCAGCACGCCGCCTAGGCCGTGCTTCGCGGCGAAGTCGATGTGCTTGCGGACGTTCTCGTTGGTGGCACCGTGCTTCGGCCCGGAAGCCCAGCTCTTCAGCTCCAGGTGCATCTCCCACCACACGCCGACGTACTTCATCGGTTTGACCCACGACACATCGCCCAGCGCGTTCGGCTCGTTGAGGTTGAGGGTGAGGCTGGACATGGCCAGGCCGGCGGCATCATCGCTCAGCAGCAGGGTGCGCCATGGGGTATCGAACGGTGCCGCACGCACCACCTTGCCTTCGCCGATGCCCGGAGTCAGGTCCGCCTTGAGTTTGCGGTCTTCCACCCGCGTCAGGTTCATGCCGCTGTAGTCGACCAGCGCCGCCTCGTGGATGGACAGGTGGCTGCCGTCATCGAACTTGAAGGTGATCGGTGTCTGCGCATCGCCGACCTGCTGCAGGGGCGTGCGGTGGTACAGATACTCTTCGCGGTTCCATTCACCGGCGGGAATCCACCACGCCGTCGCATCGCGTGCGAGGGCGAACTCGGTCAGCTCCTCGCTGATCTTCACCTGCTCAAGCCCCGCCTGCTTCGGGAAGCGGTAGCGGAAGCCGACGCCGTCGTTGAACACGCGGAACACCACGTCGAAGCTGCGGAAGGGCTTGGCCTTCTCCTTCAGCGTGACCGTCAGTTCGTTGTAGTGGTTGCGGATGAAGCGGCGTTCGCCCCACGGTTGTTCCCAGGTCTCGTCGAACGTGCGCGTGCGCGGCTGCACGATCTCGATGTTGCGCTCGAACTTCGGCGCGTCCAGCAGCAGGAAGCCGAGTCGCGACGACGAGATGACCGGCTGTCCCTTGCGCGACACGGCGTAGGCGGGGCGGCCGTCGTTGTCGGTGGACAGTTCCACCACGATGGAGCCGTCAGGCGATGCGACGCGCGGTCCTGGGGCTGCATGCGCGATGTCCGCGCCGACGGTGAGCAGGACGACGAGCGGAAAGAGATAACGGAGCATGCGACCCTCGCGATGTGCAGAGGGCCGCATCGTGCGTGGCGGGGCTCAGCGCGACAAGCGTCGCGGCATGAATACGTATGCAAGCGCGAGGTGGACCGGCAGCAGCAGCGCGATCCATGGCTGGTTGTACTGCAGGCGCAACGGCAGCCAGTGCAGGAACCAGGCGACCAGCGCACCGCCCGCGATGGCGCAGATCAGCCAGCCGAACCAGGCAGGTGGCGTGCGGCGGCGCAGCACGGAAACTGCGCCGGGAATCAGCAGCACGCAGAGGGGGTTCAACAGCAACAGGTTGCGGTTAGCCCATGCGGCCCAGTGGTCGGTGAAGCCCCACAGGTAGACCAGAACACCGCCGGCCATGAAACACAGCAGCCAGAACGGCAAGGCAGCGGCGGCGATGGCACGCGGCCAGCGGCGGCCGGCGAAGCCGATCAGCAACGCCGCCACGACACCCGCGCCGAGCCAGGGCAGCCATCGCCGTGGCGTTTCCGCCGGCTCCGGGGCGATACGGTGCGGCAGCAATTGCATCTCCGACTGCACCAGGGGTCGGCCTGCACTGTTCTTCGCTTCGCGCAGGCTGTCGGCCAGCCGCATGGGGACATAGGCCTCTTCCCAGCGCGACATCGGTTTGTCGGCCGAGGGTCCCAGGCCCACGTCGAAGCCCAGCCACATCCATGTTGCCGGCGACGCCAGCCGCACCGCTTCACTGCGAAGCGTATTGCCGCGCGAACGGCCGGCGAGCTGCGACTTCAGCGTGCCGCCGAGCGCAGCATCGAGGGCGTCCCGCACCTGCGTGGAGCAGTTGGAGGTGAAGTAGTCGTAGCGGTAGCGCGCATTCTCCGGCCTGGCCCGTTCGACCAGCGCGTCGGCCAGTGCCTGCGCCTGCGCCGGCGCCAGGTCCAGCCATTGCAGCGAGACGCCGCGGCCGCTGTCGCGGTACTGCAGGAGATCCTGCTCGAACGGCAGCGCCATGAGGTAGTACATCATGTGGCCGCGGGCGAAATTGCCGACGAAGTCTGACTCGCCCGGATCGAAGAAGCCGAAGTTGTACGAGATCGCGTCGCCGCTGGCGGGATCGACCACCACGATGGCGTTGTGACCGAAGCGCTCGAAGAACACCTCGCCCGGCTGCATCGTCGCCACGCCGATCCGTGGGGCGGCCCACGCCGTCACGGCCAGCAGCCACAGCACGCCCAGCAGCGCCAGGCGTGCAGCCACGCTACGCATCGGCGAGCACCCCGACATGGAAGGCGTGTACGCGGCGCGCATCGGCCCGGGCGACACGGAACATGAAGCGCCCGAGCGTGAGCTCCTCGCCGGTCTCCGGCAGGTGGCCTATCGCGGCGGTGATGAGGCCGCCGACGGTGTCGTATTCGTCGTCGGGGAAATCCGCGCCGAAACGCTCGTTGAAGTCGGCGATGGGCGTGAGCGCATCCACCACGAACTGGCCATCGGCCTGCGCGGCGATCAGCGCGGCGCCATCCTCGGCTTCATCGTGTTCGTCGTCGATCTCGCCGACGATCTGTTCCAGCACGTCCTCGATGGTGACCAGGCCGGCCACGCCGCCATACTCGTCGACGACGATCGCCATGTGGTTGCGCGACAGGCGGAATTCCTTCAGCAGCAGGTTGAGCTTCTTCGACTCGGGGATCAGCACGGCGGGGCGCAGCAGTTCGCGCACGCTGCCGGGCCCGTTGTCGGCCACCACGCCGCGCAGCAGGTCCTTGGCCAGCAGGATGCCGAGGATCTCGTCCTTGTCGTCGCCGTGCACCGGGAAGCGCGAGTGGCCGGATTCGACCACGTCTTTCATCAGGTCGAGGAAGCGCGCCTCGACGGGCAACGAAACCATCTGCGCGCGCGGCACCATGACATCGCCCACGGTGAGGTCGGCGACGGCGATGGCGCCTTCCATCATCTTCAGGGTATCGCCGCCGATCAGGCCGTCGGACTGCGCATCGCGCAGGATGGCCACCAGGTCGTCGCGTGTGCTGGGTTCGCCGGAGAACGCCGAACTGAGGCGGTCCAGCCAGGAGCGCCGTTTCTCCGACGGTTTGTCGGAGCCATCCGGCGCGAAGGTACTGTCGTCTTCTGACATCTCGGGGGAGTGGTCGCCCACGGGGCGTTGAGGCCAGTCTAACCCGGTTGGGCGCCGGACGCAGGCGGCGCGGCCTCGGCGGGCGGTGCTGCTTCGTCCGCGGGCGCTTCCTCCGGAAGGTCCAGGCTGTAACTGCAGCCCACCAGTGTCTTGCCGGGGTGCGAGGCGACGTTGCTGACGTTCAATACGGCCGATTCGATCAGCAGCTCGCCGGTCGCGACGTCGCGGGTTTCCTCGCTGCGCAGCTCCTTGCCGAACATCGCCTTGGCCGGCGTGTCGATCGCGGTTTCGAGCGCCAGTTGCTTCGCCAGCGGCCGGGGATCGGGCAGGTCGAGCAGTGCGATCACGCCGCCGCCGGAGAACGCGATGTGGTCTGTGTCGTGCCCGAAGACGCGGATCGGCTTGGCCAACCGGTATTCGGTCATGAACATGTTCGCCTGCGGCAGCGGCTGCCATCCCAGCGCGACCGCCTTCAGCGGGTCCTCCAGGGCGGGTGCAAGCGCGGTCAAGCGGGTGATGTCGCTTCGGCACTCGATCAGTGCGGGCAGGTCTGGCGGGGCGTCCTGCGCGGCGGCAGGCGAGGAGAGGACCAGTGCCAACGTCGGCACGAACAGCAGGGTGCGCAGCATGCGGTCAGTCTTCCGCGTAAGGATCGGCGATGCCGAGTTCGGCGAGGATCTCGCGCTCCAGCTGCTCCATGCACTCGGCTTCCTTGTCGTCCTCGTGGTCCCAGCCCAGCAGGTGCAATGCACCGTGCACGGTCATGTGCGCGTAGTGCGCTGCCAGCGGCTTCTTCTGCTCCTTCGCTTCGCGCGCCACGACCGGTGCGCAGATCACCAGGTCGCCGAGCAGGGGCATCTTGACGCCCTTGGGCAACTTGACGCCTTCGGCCATCTCGGCCGGGAAGCTCAGCACGTTGGTCGCGTAGTCGCGACCGCGATAGTGCCGGTTCAGTGCGCGGCCTTCCTTGCTGTCGACGATGCGGATGGCCAGATCCGCTTCGCGGATGCGGCCTTTCAACGCCGCTGCCACCCATTTGCGGAAACTGACCGCCGAAGGGATGCCGGTGCGCGGCAGGGCGTAGTTCACTGAGACTTCGAGGCGGACGGGGCCTTGGGTCATGGCGATCGCGGTCGACGGAGGGGATCAGGCAGGGCCGGTCTCGGCATCCTTGCCATCGCGTGCATCGTAAGCCCGCACGATCTTCGCCACCAGCGGATGACGCACCACGTCGCGGCTGGTGAAGAAGTTGAACGAGATGCCGTCCACGCCGCGCAGGACGTCCAGCGCATCCTTCAGGCCGGACTTCTGGTGCTTGGGCAGGTCGATCTGGGTCAGGTCGCCGGTGACGACGGCGGTGCTGCCGTACCCGATGCGGGTCAGGAACATCTTCATCTGTTCGATGGTGGTGTTCTGCGCTTCGTCGAGGATGACGAAGGCATCGTTGAGCGTGCGGCCGCGCATGTAGGCCAGCGGCGCGATCTCGATGACGTTCTTTTCCAGCAGCTTGACCACCTTCTCCACGCCCAGCATCTCGTACAGCGCGTCGTACAGCGGGCGCAGGTAGGGGTCGACCTTCTGGGTCAGGTCGCCGGGCAGGAAGCCGAGCTTCTCGCCGGCCTCCACTGCCGGGCGCACCAGGATCAGGCGTTGCACGCGCGATTCGTTGAGCGCTTCCACCGCGCTGGCGACGGCCAAGAACGTCTTGCCGGTACCGGCCGGGCCGATGCCGAAATTGATGTCGTGGGTGGCGATGGCGTGCAGGTACTTCGCCTGGTTGGCGCCACGGCCACGCACGGTGCCGCGCTTGACCTTGATGGCCACGTCCTGGGGCAGGTAGTCCTCTTCCGCCACGCGGTCCACGTTGGCGGCGTTGAGCCGCAGGTGGATGGCCTCGCTGTCGAACGTTTCGCTGGCCGCTTCCTCATACAGCGCATGCAGCAGTTTTTCCGTGGCGGCGACGGATTTCTCCGGCCCGGTGACACGGAAGATGGCGCCGCGGTTGGCGATCTCCACGCCCAGGCGCAGTTCGATTTGGCGCAGGTTCGCGTCGAACGGGCCCGCCAGGTTTGCGAGGCGCTCGACGTTCTCGGGTTGCAGGGTGAATTCGTGCTTGCTGGGGGCAGTCATGGGGCGGGGGAATACTCGTGGCAATAGCGGTTAGTGGCGCGTCTGGTCGCTTGCGTCGTCCACCGGCCATTGGTGGAAGACGTAGACCTCGTCATCGACGAGTGCCTGGTCGAAGTGTTCGGCTTCCGGAGCGTCGTGGCGTTCGATCTGCAGGGGCTCGTCTTCCACCGCGATGACCTCCCAGCCCTGCTCGCGGACGAACTCGACGGCGCGGCGCATGGGGTCTGGCGTAAATGCCGGGCGCAGGTAGCAGGTCACGAACGCCCCGCCGGCCTCGACGAAATCGGGACTGTCGGGCAGCGGGCGGGCTTCCAGGGTGAACACCCACAGGCGCGGGCTGTCAGGGGAAATGGCGGCGATTCCTGGCGGACTCAAGGTGGGCAGGCAGGGTAACCCGGCATCAGGGCAGCGGCCACCGCATGCCGCTCGTCGGAGGGGACTTGAAATTTAATTAATTTGAAAATTAAATAAGCCAATGACATCTCCCAAGCACCCCGAACAGAACGCCGACGGCAAGGCTAAGGCGTCATCGAAGAAGGCCGCGTCGCCCCGCAAGCGCAGCCCTGGCCGCCGTCCCACGGCCGAGGTGGCCGATCTGCGCGCCACGCTGCTCGACGCCGCATTGACGTGCTTCGTCAGGAAGGGCATCGCCGCGAGTTCGCTGCGCGACATTGCGACGGAAGCCAGCGTCACCCCCGCGCTGGTGCACTACTACTTCGGCGACAAGGCGCAGCTGCAGCAGGCCGTGGTGGCGGAACGGCTGCTGCCGGTCGTGGCGCAGATGCGCGCGCCCGTCGTGGAAGCGGGCGAGGGTGACGTGGCCGGACTGGTCGCCGGCTTCGTGCACGGCATCGGCGGCGTGGTCGCACAGCACCCCTGGCTGCCGACGTTGTGGGTGCGCGAGATCCTCTGCGAGGGCGGCGCTCTGCGCGACATGATGATCAGCCAGGTCGGTCCGATGCTGCCGAAGATGATGGCCGGCCGCTTCGCCGCCGCGCAGCAGGCCGGACAGCTCAACCCTGACCTGGATCCGCGCCTGCTGATGGTGTCGCTGATCGGGTTGACCATGTTTCCGATGGCCAGCGCACCCATCTGGCGCCAGTTGTTCGGCGCCGATGACATCGACTTCAACGACCTGCGCCGGCACACGCTGGTGCTGCTGGGCCGTGGACTGGAGCTGGACCATGCGAAGTGACCTGCAACGCGCCGCACTGGCGGCCGCGATCCTGATGCTGGCGGCATGCGCCGCCGACACGCCCGAGGCCCTGGGCACCCTGGAATGGGACCGGGTGACGCTGCCGTCGCCGGTGGCGGAAAAGATCGTGCGCATCGACGTGCGCGAAGGACAGCAGGTGGCCGCCGGTGCGCCCCTGCTGCAACTGGAATTGACCCGCACCCAGTCGCAGTTGGTGGCCGCACAGGCGCAGGCCGCGCAGAGCCGCGAGGCGCTGGCGGAACTGCGCGCCGGTCCGCGCAGCGAAGCCATTGCACAGGCGCGCGCCAGCCTGGCCGCTGCGCAGGCGCAGGCCCGCGATGCGGATGCCTACTACGCACGCTTGCAACCGTTGGGTCGCCAGCGTCTGGTCGCCGCCTCCGAGGTGGACCGTGCACGCGCCGCGTCGCAGAGTGCGCAGGCCCAGGTCCGGCTGGGACAGGCCGCGTTGCTGGAGCTGGAGCGCGGCACGCGCACCGAACAGGTGGCGCAGGGCGAGGCCGCCGTCGCGTCGGCCGAAGCGCAGGCCAGTGTGCAGGCGGTGACGCTGGAGAAGCTCAACATCGTGGCGCCGCGCGAGGGCCGCATCGACAGCCTGCCGTACAAGCTTGGCGACCAGGCGCCGGTCGGCGCACCGCTGGCGGTGATGCTGGTGGGCGAGGCGCCCTATGCGCGCGTCTACCTGCCGCAGGCGCTGCGCAACCGGTTGAAGGTTGGCGATACCGTGCAGGTGCGGCTGGACGGCCAGGAGAAGACGTATGCCGGCCGCATGCGCATGATCCGCAGCGAACCGAGCTTCACCCCGTACTTCGCGCTGACTGGCCAGGACGCGGAGCGGTTGAGTTACCTGGCGGAAATCAGCCTGGGCACGGATGCCGCCGGTCTGCCAGTGGGTGCGCCGCTGCAGGTGGTGTCCGATGGCGACCAATGATGCCGGTCTGGCCATCCGCGTCCGCGGACTGACCAAGCGCTTCGGTGCGCTGGTGGCGGTGAACGCCGTCGACCTCGATGTGCCGCGGCGCAATGTCTACGGCTTCCTTGGCCCGAACGGTTCCGGCAAGTCCACCACCATCCGCATGTTGTGCGGCCTGCTGACGCCCAGTGCAGGCGAGATCGACGTGCTGGGCCTGCGCATCCCGGAGCAGGCCGAGCAACTGCGCACGCGCATCGGCTACATGACCCAGAAGTTCTCGCTGTTCGAGGACCTGACAGTGCGCGAGAACCTGGAATTCCTGGCTGCCGTGCAGGACATCCCGCGAGCACGGGCGCGGAAGCGGATCGACGAGCTGGTCGAGCAGTACCACTTCCATGACCGGCAGAAACAACTTGCGGGCACGATGAGCGGGGGGCAGAAGCAGCGTCTTGCATTGGCGGGAGCGGTGATCCACGAGCCGGAACTGCTGTTCCTCGACGAACCGACCAGCGCGGTGGATCCGGAATCGCGCCGCGATTTCTGGGAGAAGCTGTTCGAGCTCGCCGATGCAGGCACTACGCTACTGGTGTCCACGCACTACATGGACGAAGCCGAACGCTGCCATCGAATCGCCATCCTCGACCGGGGCGTGCTGGTCGCCGATGGCACGCCCGATTCGCTGACGGGCGAACTCGCGGGCCGTACCCTGGTGGTGGATGCTGCGCAGCCGCGGAAGGCGAAGGCGGTGCTGCTGGGGATTGCGGGCGTGGTCAGCGTGGCGCAGATCGGCAACGTGCTGCGTGTGTTGCTGGCGGACAACGGCGACGCCGCCGCGCGCGTCGATGCCGCGTTGCGTGCGGCGGGCATCGAAGCGGGCGTGTCTGCATCGCAGGCCAACCTGGAGGACGTCTTCGTCTCCGCCACGCGCGCGCAGCCGGCTCGCGAGGAGGCCGCATGAAACTCCGTCGCCTGATGGCGGTGATGGTCAAGGAACTGCGGCAGATGCGCCGCGACCGCATCACGCTGGCGATGATCGTCGGTATCCCGGTCATGCAGTTGCTGCTGTTCGGCTACGCCATCAATACCAACCTGCGCGACCTGTCCGCCGGCTTTGCCGACCAGGCGCGGACGTCCGCCTCGCGTGCGCTGGTGATGGACATCGTCGCCACCGGCGTGGTCAGCCCGGCCCTGGAAGTCGCCACGCCGCAGGAACTGGTCGATGCCATGCGCCGGGGCGAGATCAGCATCGGCGTGGTCATCCCGCCCGACTACGAGCGCCGCCGCGCCGAGGGGCGTGAGGCGGTGCAGATCCTCGTCGATGGCAGCGACAACGCAGTGCAGAGCGCGGCCGCGCAGCTGGCGCAGATGCCTCTCGATGGCGTCAGCAGCGGGTCGCTCGCGACGCGGGCGATCAGCGTGACGGGCTTCTACAACCCGCAGCGTCGATCGGCGGTGAACATCGTGCCCGGCCTGATCGGGGTGATCCTGACCATGACCATGGTGCTGTTCACGGCCGTGGCCATCGTGCGCGAACGCGAGCGCGGCAACATGGAGCTGCTGATCGCCACGCCGGTCAGCAGCGCCGAGCTGATGATCGGCAAGGTGCTGCCGTACGTGGCCATCGGCCTGGTGCAGACCACGGTGGTGCTGGCGCTGGGCATGTGGCTGTTCGACGTGCCGTTGGGTGGAAGCCTGCTGCATGCGTACCTTGCGGCGTGCCTGTTGATCGTGGCGAACCTGGCGCTGGGCCTGCTGATCTCCACGGGCGCGCAGTCGCAGTTCCAGGCCATGCAGATGACGTTCTTCATCTTCCTGCCGTCGATTCTGCTGTCCGGCTTCATGTTCCCCTTTGCCGGCATGCCGAAGGTCGTGCAGTGGATCGCCGAAGCCTTGCCGCTGACGCACTTCCTGCGCCTGATCCGCGGCGTGATGCTGCGCGGCGCGGGGCTGTCCGAACTGTGGCCCGACGTGCTGGCGCTGCTGGGGTTCACCTTGGTGATGATGACGGCGGCGATCCTGCGGTTCCGCAAGCGGCTGGACTGATAGGCTGGCGCTTCTTCCGGGATGGCGGGGCAGAAGATGGACGAAGCAGCGATCGGCGCGGCGGTGGACGCCATGTACGCGATGATCTCGGGCCCGGCGGGTCCGCGCGACTGGTCGACACAGGATGCGGTCTTCCATCCCGACTGCCGGCAGATCCGTACCGGCGTGGATGCGCAGGGAAAGCCCTGGCGCCTGTCGTTCTCGCTGGCGGAGTACCGGGCCAACGCCGATGAGCTGCTGGCGAAGGTGGATTTCTTCGAGGTCGAGACCGCGCGGGAAATCCGCGTGTTCGGCAACATCGCCCATGTCTGGAGCGCCTACGAGGCACGCCACGCCCCGGGCGACGCCGTGCCCGAGCGACGCGGGATCAACAGCATCCAGCTCTACAAGGGCGAGCAGGGCTGGAAGATCATCCACATGATCTGGGACAACGAGCGCGAAGGCGTGCCGTTGCCCGCTGTCGGCTGAGGTGCGACGTCAGTCGGTGCCCGTGACGCGTCCGCGCAGCGAGTTGGCCAGCGCCTCGGTGATCGTTACATCGACGAACTGCCCGATCAGGCGCGGATGGCCGGGGAAGTTCACCGAGCGCATGTTCTCGGTCTTGCCGGTCAGCTCGTTCGGATTCTTCTTCGACGGGCCCTCCACCAGCACCGGTTGCACCGTGCCCACCATGCGCTGCGAGATCCCCGCGGCGTAGGCGTTGATCTGCTGCTGCAGGCGGTCCAGGCGCGCGTGCTTCACGGCGTCGGGCGTGTCGTCTTCCAAGTCCGCGGCCGGCGTGCCCGGGCGGCGCGAGTAGATGAAGGAGAAGCTTTGGTCGAAGCCCACGTCCTCGATCAGCTTCATCGTCTTCTCGAAATCCGCATCGGTCTCGCCGGGGAAGCCGACGATGAAGTCCGAGCTGATCGAGATGTCCGGCCGCACCGCGCGCAGCTTGCGGATCTTCTGCTTGAACTCGAGCGCGGTGTAGCCGCGCTTCATCGCCGAGAGGATGCGGTCGCTGCCCGCCTGCACCGGCAGGTGCAGGAAGTTGGCCAGCTGCGGCACGTCGCGATAGGCGTCCACCAGCGAGTCGCTGAATTCCAGCGGGTGCGAGGTGGTGAAGCGGATGCGGCCGATGCCGTCGATCTCGGCGATCGTGCGGATCAACAAGCCGAGGTCGGCGACCTCGCCATCGCCATAAGGACCACGATACGCGTTGACGTTCTGGCCGAGCAGATTGATCTCGCGCACGCCCTGCGCGGCCAGCTGGGCCACTTCCACCAGTACATCCTCGAACGGCCGGCTGACCTCGGTGCCGCGGGTGTAGGGCACCACGCAGAACGAGCAGTACTTCGAGCAGCCTTCCATGATCGACACGAACGCCGAGGGGCCCTCGGCGCGCGGCTCGGGCAGGCGGTCGAACTTCTCGATCTCGGGGAAGCTGATGTCGACCTGCGGCCTGTTCTGCTCGCGGCGGGCGCGGATCAGTTCCGGCAGACGGTGCAGGGTCTGCGGCCCGAAGACCAGGTCCACGTACGGTGCGCGCTTGACGATGGCTTCGCCTTCCTGCGAGGCCACGCACCCGCCCACGCCGATGATGACGTCACGGCCACCGGCCTTGAGTGCCTTCCACCGGCCGAGCTGGCTGAAGACCTTCTCCTGCGCTTTCTCGCGAATGGAGCAGGTGTTGACCAGCACCACGTCGGCTTCTTCGGGGTTGTCGGTCAGCTCCAGGCCGTCGGACGCGGCGAGCACGTCGGCCATCTTGGCCGAGTCGTACTCGTTCATCTGGCACCCGTGGGTCTTGATGAAGAGTTTTCCGCGCACGACGTCCGGGCTGCGGGGCTTCGCCAGCGGCAACGGAACGAGGGCGGGGTCGGTCACGGCAGGGGCGGCCGTGGTCGGCAGTGCGGGGGCTTGCGTCCCGGTCATGGCGCTTAATCCAGTCGGGTGGGCGGGCAGGGGGCGCGTAGTTTACGCGCTGCGCGACGGCCGGTCCCCGTCCCCGCTGGCGTTGATAGCGGGTAACAGCCCGGCATGAAGGGGCCGGCGTCCGGCAGTCGGAACTCCGACCGGCCGCACAGATTGGAGGAAACCTTTGTTGGACAAGGACTTGGCAATCACCCGGGAATTCGGGACACTGCGCGGCATGAGGGGGACTCTGACGCTTCTGGCCGCACTGGCCGCGTTGACCGCACTGCCGGCCAGCGCGGGCACGCTGTACAAGTGCACCGGCAATGACGGTGTGCCGAACTACGTCAGCAAGCGCGTCAGTGGCGCAAGCTGCGAAGTGGTCAGCCGCTACACGCCCGACCGCAACCGGCCGACGCAGGTCTCCGCCGTGTCACGGCCCGCAGCCGCCACACCGGCGGTGGGAGCGGCCAGCTCGCCCGCCCTGTCCGATTCGGCCAGCGCCATCGTCCCGGCAGTTGTGCCAGCCGCGTCCGTCCCCGCGCCGGCCACCGGTCCGCGCCGCGTGGTCAGCGGGCAGGTCTACTCCTACATCAAGGACGGCGTGCGTCACTACACGAGTACGCGCCCGCGCGGCGGCACCCAGGTCGCCAGCCTGCGCACCATCAAGTACAGCTACATCGAGACCTGCTTCGCCTGCGGGAATCCGAGCGTCGACTTCGGACGGCTGCGACTGAACACGTCCGCCTACCAGGCCGAGATCGCCGCCGCGTCGCGCGAATTCGGCGTGGAGGAATCCATCCTGCGCGCGATCATGCACGCGGAATCGTCCTACAACCCGATGGCGCTGTCGCATGCCGGCGCGCAGGGCCTGATGCAGCTGATGCCGGCCACGGCGCGCCGGTTCGGCGTCACCGATTCCTACAACGCCGCGCAGAACATCCGCGGTGGCGCGCAGTACCTGTCCTGGTTGCTGAAGCGCTTCAACGGCAACCTGACCCTGGCCGCCGCAGGCTACAACGCCGGCGAAGGTGCAGTGGACCGCCACGGGGGCGTTCCGCCGTACAAGGAAACCCAGCGCTACGTGCAGCGCGTGGCCGTCTTGGCCGACCGCTACCGGCAGGCGGTTGCCGCGCGCTGAAACAGCTCGCGGCGACGCCGGACGTGCCGCAAGGCCTTGATTTCACGGCGCCCGTTGTCGGCCCATTAAGCCATCCGTTACACTTCGCCGTCTTTATGCGGCCCGCACCGGCGTTTCGGGTGCGGCCTTGGCAGCCTTTTTAGCTACCTGATTGTTTTGCGGAGTGCCGGATGGCCATCGATGGGGTCAATGGGCCTGTGAATACGGGCCGACGCCGGTTCCTGACTGCGACCACCGCTGTGGTGGGTGCAGTGGGTGCCGGTATTGCAGCTGTACCTTTTATCAAGTCGTGGAATCCGAGCGCCCGGGCCAAGCTGGCCGGTGCCCCGGTGACCGCCGACCTGACCGGTCTGCAGGAAGGCCAGCGCCTGATCCTGGAATGGCGCGGCCAGCCGATCTGGATCGTCAAGCGCTCGAAGGCGATCCTGGATGCGCTGCCGACCCTGGACGCGAACCTGCGCGACCCGCAGTCGCAGAACCTCGATCAGCAGCCGTCGTACATCAAGGGCGAGACGCGTTCGCTGAAGCCGGAGATCTCCGTGCTGGTCGGCCTGTGCACGCACTTGGGCTGCTCGCCGGAAATGGCGGCCGAGATCAAGCCCGAGCCGTACGATCCGGACTGGAAGGGCGGCTACTTCTGCCCTTGCCACAAGTCGCGCTTTGACATGGCCGGCCGGGTGTTCCAGGGCGTGCCGGCCCCCACCAACCTGGTGGTGCCGCCGCATTACTACGAGAACGACACGACCATCGTCGTCGGCCTCGACCCGCAGGGGGGCGCATAAGCCATGGCGAACATCATTACCCGTACCGCTGATGGCGTGATGGACTGGTTCAACGCGCGCGCCCCGGGCTTCATGCCCGTGTACCGCAAGCACATGAGCGAGTACTACGCGCCCAAGAACTTCAACATCTGGTACATCTTCGGCGTGCTGTCGATCGTGGTGCTGGTCAACCAGATCCTGACCGGCATCTTCCTGACGATGCACTTCAAGCCGAGCGCGGCGGAAGCCTTCGCCTCGGTCGAATACATCATGCGCGACGTGGAGTGGGGCTGGCTGATCCGCTACATGCACAGCACCGGCGCCTCGCTGTTCTTCATCGTCGTCTACATCCACATGTTCCGCGGCCTGATGTACGGCTCGTACCAGAAGCCGCGCGAGCTGGTGTGGATCCTCGGCATGCTGATCTACTTGGTGCTGATGGCCGAAGCCTTCCTCGGCTACGTGCTGCCGTGGGGCCAGATGTCGTTCTGGGGTGCGAAGGTCATCATCTCGCTGTTCGGCGCCATCCCGGTGATCGGCAATGGCCTGACCGAGTGGATCATGGGCGACTACCTGCCCAGCGACGCCACGCTGAACCGCTTCTTCGCGCTGCACGTCATCGCGCTGCCGCTGGTGCTGCTGCTGCTGGTGGTGCTGCACATCTTCGCGCTGCATGAAGTCGGCTCGAACAACCCGGATGGCGTGGAGATCAAGAAGGGCCCGAAGGGCAACCGCTGGTCGCCGACCGCCCCGGCCGACGGCGTGCCGTTCCACCCGTACTACACGGTGAAGGACGGTTTCTATGTCGGTGGCTTCCTGATCCTTGCGGCGTTCATCGTGTTCTTCGCCCCCGCCATGGGCGGCTGGTTCCTCGAACACGACAACTTCTCCGAAGCCAACAGGCTGGTGACGCCGGAGCACATCAAGCCGGTGTGGTACTACACGCCGTACTACGCCATGTTGCGCGTGGTGCCGCACAAGCTCAGCGGCGTGCTGGTGATGTTCGGCGCCATCGCGATCCTGTTCCTGGTGCCGTGGCTGGACCGCGCCAAGGTCAAGTCCTATCGCTACCGCGGCCTGCTGTCCAAGGTGCTGCTGGGCGTGTTCGCCATCTGCTTCGTCTGGCTGGGCAAGATCGGTGCCGGCCCGGGTACGGATCCGGTGGAAACCATCATCGGCCGTTTCCTGACCGCCTTCTACTTCCTGTTCTTCCTGACCATGCCGATCTGGACCAAGATCGACAAGACCAAGCCAGTGCCCGAGCGGGTGACGACGCATGACTAAGACTTTCGCCTCTCGCCTAGCTGTCTTCGCCAGCGGGTTGCTGATTTCGTTCTCCGTGTTCGCCGCAGGCGGCGGCGACAAGCTGCAGGCCGGCAACGACCTGAGCGATCGCGCCTCCCTGCAGCGCGGTGCGCAGCTGTACATGAACTACTGCGCGGGCTGCCACTCGCTGAAGTACATGCGCTATTCGCGCATGGCCGAGGATCTCGGGCTGACCGAAGACGAGGTGATGAAGAACCTCAACTTCACCGGCGCGAAGTTCGGCGAGCAGATCCAGGTGTCGATGCCGCATGACCCGGCCACGAAATGGTTCGGCAAGATGCCGCCGGACCTGAGCGTGATCTCGCGCGTGCGTGGCAGCGACTGGATCTACACGTACCTCAAGTCGTTCTACCTCGACGAGTCGCGTCCGCTGGGCTGGAACAACAAGCTGTTCCCGAACGCGTCCATGCCCAATCCGCTGTGGGAGCTGCAGGGCCTGCAGCATGCGGAGTTCGGCCAGCCCGACGCGGCCACCGGCGAACGCCATGTGGAAAGCCTCAAGGTGACGCAGGCCGGTCGCCAGAACGCGCAGCAGTTCGACCAGACCGCGCGCGACATCACCAACTTCCTGGAGTATGTCGGCGAGCCGGCAGCCCTCAAGCGCCAGAGCATCGGTGTGTGGGTGATCCTGTTCCTGGCGGCGCTGACGTTCCTGGCCTACCTGCTGAAGCAGGAGTACTGGAAGGACGTCCACTAAGGACCGTCGCGCATCCACTGCAGCGGTGCAGGGCTTCCGTGCCCGCACCGCAGGCGAAATCGGCCGGGCCTGGGGTTGCTTGGCTTTTTTCGGCAGGGATTGCACACTCAGGGACCGTGGCGACCGTCAGCAAGGGGCTGGCGGCGTCGGTGCGATCGGCGGATTCCGATCGTCGGAGAGCCGTGAATGGCTGCGAGTCCACGTATGCGCAATACACTGACGCTGTTTTCTTCCACCGATGACGTGCTCTGCCACCGCGTGCGGCTGGTACTCGCCGCCAAGGGCGTCAGTTACGACCTCGTGCCGGTGGATCCGCAGAATCCGCCCGAAGACCTCATCGACCTGAATCCCTACCATTCCGTGCCCACCCTGGTGGAGCGCGACCTGGTGTTGTACGCCGCGTCCGTGGTCAGCGAGTACCTCGACGAACGTTATCCCCATCCGCCGCTGATGCCGGTGGATCCGCTGTCGCGCGCACGCCTGCGGCTGGCCATGCTGCGCATCGAGCACGACTGGGTGCCCCAGGTCCAGGCCATCCAGCTGGGCAACAAGCAGCAGGTCGAAGCGGGCCGCAAGCGCCTGAAGGAATTGCTGACCGCCTCGGTACCGCTGTTCAAGGCGAGCAAGTTCTTCCTCAACCCCGAAATGAGCCTGGCCGACTGTGCGATGGCCCCGATCATCTGGCGCCTGCCTTCGCTCGATGTGCCGCTGCCGAAGGACGGCAAGGCCATTGAGGACTATGGCAACCGCATCTTCCGCCACCCCGGTTTCCTGCGCAGCCTGACGGATGCGGAGAGGAAGCTGCGCGAGATCCCGGCTTAGCCGGCATCCGAGCAAGGCTTGGTTTGCAGGCATTGCAGGACAGCCCAGCGACCGGCAGCCGAGACGCGAAATGACTGATGCCACGCCCCGCATGACCAGCCATCGCCCGTACCTGTTGCGGGCGCTGAACGAATGGATCGCCGACAACGGCATGACGCCGCATCTGCTGGTGGACGCCACGCAGGCGGGCGTCCAGGTGCCCGTCAGCGCGGTGAAGGAAGGCAAGGTGGTGTTGAACATCGCCGAGCGTGCGGTGGTGCGGCTGTTGATCGACAACGAGGCGGTCAGCTTCACTGCGCGGTTCGGCGGAGTCAGCCAGGCCGTGTACGTGCCGGTCAGTGCCGTGCTGGCGATCTACTCACGCGAAACCGGGCAGGGCATGGCGTTGCCGGACGACGTGGCACACGATCCCGATGCGGGTGGTGGTGACGATGACCAGCCACCCTCTCCGGACACACCACCCGATGACGATGCACCGCCGCCTGCGGGCAAGCGCCCGCCGTTCCTGCGCGTGGTGAAATAGGTCTGTGTCCGCGCTTCCGCGCGGACCTGTCGACAGACCCGGGTAGCGGACTCAGTGCAGATCGAGCGGCGTGACGGCGCGCGCGACCGGCCCGACGAACGAGACCAGTTGGCCCTTGCGCAGCACCAGCCGCCCCACGTGGCGATCGATGCCGTCGTGGGAATACTCGAAGCGGAAGCTGCGCTCGAAGCCCAGCCAGCCATCTTCGCCGCGCCGCAGGCGTAGTCCGCTCGCATGCACGCTCTGGTCAAGCCAGATGACCCCGGCTGCCAGGCAGGCATTCCGGCCAAGCGCGCCAGCACGCTCCGCCGCCGCGCGCGCCGCATTCCAGTAGGCGAACGCAGCCGCCGCAGCGATCAGCCATAACAGGGCGCTCAGCGGCGACATGCGCTGCTCATGGCGCCGGACCGAGTTTCATCGACAGGTCGATGGCGCGGACATGCTTGGTCAGTCCGCCGATCGAAACGAAATCCATACCATCTTCCGCAATGGCGCGTAGCGTGCCCAGATCGACCCCGCCGGAGACCTCGAGAGGAATGCGGCCGGAATACGGTGCGGACTTCGCGCGACGGACCGCTTCGCGTCGCGTCTCCGCATCGAAGTCGTCGATGAGGATTCGCTCACAGCCTTCAGCCAGCGCTTCATCGAGCTGGGCCAATGTCTCCACCTCGACGATGAGCGGCAGCGACGGCTGCAGATGGCGCGCTGCGCGGATCGCCGCAGTGAGCGATCCCGCCGCGCGGACATGGTTCTCCTTCAGCATCACGGCGTCGTACAGGCCCATGCGATGGTTCCGGCCGCCACCACAGCGGACCGCATATTTCTGCGCCAGCCGCAGGCCGGGCAAGGTCTTGCGCGTATCCAGGATCGTGCAGCCGGTGCCACGCACGACATCGACGTACGCGGCCGTCACCGTGGCCGTTCCCGTCAGCGTCTGCAGGAAATTGAGCGCGGAACGCTCCGCCGTCACGAGCGCGCGCGCGCGCCCCTCCAGCGTGGCCAACACGGTGCCGGCCGGGACCCGGTCACCGTCCTGGAAACGCCAGTCGATCCGTACGTCCGGATCGAGCGCACGGTGGCAGGCATCGAACCACGGCTGTCCGGCGATGACGGCCTCCTCCTTGCAGAGCAGGTAGGCGATGTCGGCCACGTCCGGCAGCAATGACGCCGTGGCGTCGCCGCTGCCCACGTCTTCGGCCAGCGCGCGCGCCACGTCCTCGGCGATCGCGTCGGTGGAGGGGGGCACAGGGCGCATGCTCATCGGCCGGCGAATTCGCCCACCTGCGCCGTGGCGATCGCTTCTTCTGCGAGCAGCACGGGTATGCCGTCCTCCACGCGGTAGACGGTCTTGCGGTCATGCGTGACCAGCGCCTCGCGCAGGGGTTCGGCCTGCACGGTATCGTCGGCGCGCTTGACCTGGCCCGCACTGATCGCGCGGTTGAGCGCCTCCAGGCCGCGGGCATCAAGCACGGCCAGTGGCTGGCGGGTGGTGGGGCAGCAGAGGAGGTCGAGCAGTTTGCGATCCATCGGGATGGGGACTCGATCAGCGGTTCGGTCAGAAGGGTAGAATACGTCTTTGCGACCGAGGACGGCCATGACCGCCAGCGTTTCCAGCCCCGTGGTGGGCATCGTGATGGGTTCCCGCTCCGACTGGGACACCATGCAGCATGCCGCGCAGAAGCTGGATGCGTTGGGCGTTCCCTACGAGGTGAAAGTGGTGTCGGCGCACCGCACGCCGGACGTGCTCTTCTCGTACGCGGACGCTGCCGCGTCACGCGGGCTGCGCGCGATCATCGCGGGCGCGGGGGGCGCCGCGCACCTGCCCGGCATGTTGGCGGCGAAGACGGCGGTGCCGGTGCTCGGCGTGCCAGTGCAGTCGAAGGCGCTCAACGGCATGGATTCGCTTCTGTCCATCGTGCAGATGCCGGCGGGTATTCCGGTGGCGACGTTCGCGATCGGCAATGCAGGTGCCGCCAATGCGGGCCTCTTCGCTGCCGCCCTGCTGGCTTCCGACTATCCGGCCATCGGTGCCGCGCTCGCCGCCTTCCGTGCACGCCAGACCGAGGATGTGATGGCGCACGACGATCCCCGCCAGCCGCTATGACCACGGTCGGCATCCTGGGCGGCGGGCAACTCGCGCGCATGCTCGCACTGTCCGGCGCGCCGCTGGGCCTGCGCTTCCTGGTAATGGATACGGCGGCCGATGCGTGCGCCGGCCAGTTCGCTCCGCTGCTCGTCGGCGACTACCGCGACGAAGCCGCGCTGGCCGAGTTCGCGTCGAAAGTCGACGTGGCCACCTTCGATTTCGAGAATGTGCCGGCGGAAAGCGCCGAGTGGCTCGCGCATCGCGTCCCGGTGTTCCCGAATCCGCGCGCGCTCGCTGTCGCGCAGGATCGCCTGGTCGAGAAGACGCTGTTCCGCGAACTCGGCATTCCGGTCGGTGCCTTCGCGAACATCGAAACGCGCGCGCAGTTGCAGGCCGGGGTCGAGCAACTGGGCGGTGCCTGCATCCTCAAGACGCGTCGCCTGGGCTACGACGGCAAGGGCCAGTTCCGCATCAGGTCGGTGGCGGACGTCGACGCGGCCTGGCAGGCGCTCGGTGCGCAGGCTGCGACCGTCGGCCTGATCGTGGAGGCGTTCATCCCGTTCGAGAGGGAGCTGTCGGTGATCGCCGTACGCAGCCGTGACGGTGAGTTCCGTACGTGGCCGATGACCGAGAACTGGCATGTCGATGGCGTGCTGTCGGCCAGTCTGGCGCCTGCGAGCGTCGACGCAGCGCTGGCAGGCGCCGCGTGCGCCCATGCGCGGCACCTGGCCGAGTCGCTCGACTACGTCGGCGTGTTCGCGCTCGAGCTGTTCTATCGCGACGGAGAACTGTTGGCCAACGAAATGGCGCCGCGCGTACACAACTCGGGGCACTGGACGATCGAAGGCGCTGAAACCTCGCAGTTCCAGAATCACCTGCGTGCGGTACTCGGCTTGCCGCTTGGCGACACGCGGGCGCTCGGCCATGCCTGCATGCTCAACTGGATCGGTGAAATGCCGGCGTCGGGCGCGGTCCTGCAGGAGGCAGGCGGGCATTGGCACGATTACGGCAAGGAGCCGCGGGCCGGGCGCAAGGTCGGCCATGCCACGTTGCGTGCCGACGATGCCGCCCTCCTGGCCGAAGCGTTGCGTCGCGTGGGTTCGGCGCTGGGGCGCGAAGCGCAGGTGGCGCCTGTGGTGGGGCGCCTGTCCGCCTGACCTTGCGGTTCCTGCAGGGATGGAAACGAAAACGGCCGGGTCTCCCCGGCCGTTTCTGCTTTGAAGCGGAGCCTGTGGATCAGCGCAGGTTGCCGGCCACGAAGTCCCAGTTCACCAGCGCCCAGAACGACTCGACGTACTTCGGGCGCGCGTTGCGGTAGTCGATGTAATAGGCGTGCTCCCACACGTCGATGGTCAGCAGCGGCTTGTCTTCACCGGTCAGCGGGGTGGCGGCGTTGGACGTGCTGGCCAAGGCCAGTGAACCGTCCGGACGCTGCACCAGCCAGCCCCAACCGGAACCGAAGGTGCCGATGGCGGTCTTGGTGAACTCTTCCTTGAACTTGGCGAAGTCGCCGAAGGTCTTGTTGATCAGCTCGGCCAGCTTGCCGGTCGGCTCGCCGCCACCGTTGGGCTTCAGGCAGTTCCAGTAGAACGTGTGGTTCCACACCTGCGCGGCGTTGTTGAACATGCCGCCCTGCGACTTGCGCACGATCTCTTCCAGCGATGCGTCGGCGAACTCGGTGCCTTCGATCAGCTTGTTGAGGTTGTCCACATAGGTCTTGTGGTGCTTGCCGTAGTGGAAGTCGATCGTCTCGCCGGAGATGTGCGGTTCCAGCGCGGTGCGGTCGTAGGGCAGGGGGGGAAGTTCGATGGCCATGGCTCGGTTCCTTACGCTAGGCGGGTAAAAAGGGTGTGCGGGCACCGTCGGGGCGATGCGAGGGCTTACACTATGCAATCCGCGGGCGAAGCCGGCGGAACGGACCGAAAGTGTACCCGACGGTGGTTGCCAAGCCGTCAAGGAAGGAGAAATCAGCATGCCGGTGATGGAACGCATCCAGGCCGAAGTGGATGGCCACCCGATCGTCCTTTTCATGAAGGGCACGCCGCAGTTCCCGATGTGCGGCTTCTCCAGCCGTGCGGTACACGCGTTGCGCGAAGCGGGCGCGGAGCATGTCTACACCATCAACGTGCTGGAAGAGCCCGAGATCCGCGCCAACCTGCCGCGCTTCTCCAACTGGCCGACGTTTCCCCAGCTTTTCATCAATGGCGAACTGATCGGCGGTTGCGACATCACGCTGGAACTGCACGAATCCGGCGAACTGCAGCGGATCGTGGCCGAGGCGCTGTCGCAGTGAGCCTGGTCGGGTTGCCCAAGCGTGCACCGCGCGCCCTGGACCAGCGTGTGGTGCTGGTCAGTGGCGCGCATGGCGGGCTGGGCAGTGCGGCGGCGGTCGCCTGTGCCGAAGCGGGCGCCACGGTGGTGTTGCTGGGCCGCAAGGTTCCGAAGTTGAACCGGATCTACGACGCCGTGTCGCAGGTGGGCGCGGAACCCCTGTTGTATCCGCTCGACCTGGAAGGCGCGACGCCCGACGATTACGCCGAACTCGCCGACCGCCTGCACGCCGAGCTGGGTCGTCTGGACGGCGTGCTGCATTGCGCCGCCGAGTTCAAGGGGCTGACGCCGCTGGAACATACCGACCCCGCCGCGTTCGCGCGCGTCGTACACGTCAACCTGACCGCGCCCTGGTGGCTGTCGCAGGCCTGCCTGCCCCTGCTGAAGCAGTCGGACGACGCGGCGCTGGTTTTCAGCGTCGACGATCTCGCACGGGTGGGCCAGGCGTACTGGGGCGCGTATGGCGTGGCCCAGCATGGGCTGACATCGCTCGTCGGCATGCTGCACGCCGAACTCGCCAGCAGCAGCGTGCGTGTCGCCGCACTGCAGCCGGGGCCGATGCGGACCGCATTGCGCTCTCGCGCCTATGCCGACGACAACGACGCACAAGCCCGGGACGCCGCCGATTACGCGGCGGCCTGTGTCACCCTGCTGTCATCTGCGGGCGCGACGCACAGGGGGCAGATATGGAAGGTGCGGGCATGACCGTCCTGTCGGCGGCCCTGCTGCTGTTCCTGATCCTGGATCCGCTGGGCAACATTCCGGTGTTCCTCAGTGTGCTCAAGCCGTTGCCGCCGCGTCGCCAGCGCATCGTGGTGGTGCGCGAGTTGCTGATCGCGTTGGTCGTGCTGATGCTGTTCCTGTGGGGCGGCAAGTACGCGCTGGAAATGATGCACCTGCGCCAGGAATCGGTCGCCATCGCCGGCGGTATCGTCCTGTTCCTGATCGGCGTACGGATGATCTTCCCCCGGCCCGAGGGCCTGATGGGCGAACTGCCAGGGGGCGAACCCTTCATCGTCCCGCTGGCGATCCCGCTGGTCGCCGGCCCCTCCGGCATGGCCGCCGTCATGCTGATGGGCAGCAACGACCCGTCGCGGCTCGGCGACTGGAGCCTGGCGCTCCTGCTGGCCTGGGGCGCCACCGCCGCGATCCTGTTCTCGGCGACGGTACTCTACAAGTGGCTGGGAAGAAGCGTCTTGACCGCGATCGAGCGGCTAATGGGCATGCTTCTGGTCGCCATTTCCGTGCAAATGGTCCTGGATGGCATCGGCACCTACCTGAAGCTGACCCCGCCCAACATCTGACATTTCCGGCGCTCCGGCCCACCCAGGGAAGGGCCCGGCGGCGACCGTCCGCCCCTGGCTGCATGCTCGTGCTGCAGCGCGGAACATTGTCATGCCGCGGTCACAAAATGGTCCTATCGTGTTAACCTGTTATTAACCTCCGCGAACGCCGCGTGGGCCATGGGAACCCCTAGCACGCCCTTCAGAACCGACCCACCGGGTGGTTCCGCACGTCTCGTCAGCCAGCTTCGCCACATCACTCCCGTACCGAGGTTTATCCGATGAACCAATCCCGTCGTCTTCGCCTGTCCAAGCTCAGCCTTGGCCTCGTCGTCGCACTCGCCGCCGCGCCTGCCTTCGCGCAGAGCACCTCGGCTGGCGTGGGCGGCCTGGTCACCGACAATGGCGGCCAGCCCGTCGTCGGCGCCGAGGTGACCATCACCCACGTCGAATCCGGCACGGTCAGCCGCGCCACCACCGATGCCAGCGGTCGCTACAACGCGCGCGGCCTGCGCGTGGGCGGTCCTTACCAGGTGACGATCACCAAGTCGGGCTCGGGTACCAAGACCGAGGACAACGTCTTCCTCACGCTGAACCAGGTGAACACCGTCAACGCGGCGCTGACCGGCGACCTGACGACCCTGGAGACCGTAACGGCCGTGGGCTTCACCGGCGGCTCGGAAGTGTTCAGCGCCACCAAGATGGGTTCGGGCACCAGCGTTGACCGCGTCACCATCGAGAACCTGCCGTCGGTCAATGGCAACATCCAGGACTACATGCGCCTCGACCCGCGCGTGACCTTCAGCGACCGCGCTTCCGGCAGCATCACCGCCGGTGGCATGAACCCGCGTTTCAACAAGATCACCATCGACGGCGTGTCGGCCAGCGACACCTTCGGCTTGGAAGGCAACAACATGCCGACCCAGCGCCAGCCGGTCTCGATGGAAGCCATCGAAGCCATCGACATCAATCTGTCGAACTACGACGTGACGATGTCCGGCGCTGCCGGTGCCAACGTCAACGCGGTGACCAAGTCGGGTACCAACGAATTCCATGGTTCGGTGTATGGCACGTACCGTGACGGCGACTGGTTCGGCGACTATCCGGGGCGCGTCGCCGGCAGCACGGCAGTCAATGTCACTGGCATGCCGTTCGACGAATACGACGACGAGTCGACCTGGGGTGTGACCCTTGGCGGCCCGATCATCAAGGACAAGCTGTTCTTCTTCGCCAATTATGAGAAGTTCAAGCAGACCAACATCGGCCCGGCCGGCAAGAGCCAGGGCACCAACCCGCTGGCCACCGGCAATGCCGACTTCACTGCCGCAGACTTGGCCGAAGTGCAGCGCATCGCACTCGACGAGTGGGGTTTCGACGCCGGTGGCCTTACCGGCGGCGGCGACACCGAGTTGGAAGAGTATGCGCTGAAGCTGGACTGGAACATCAGCGACGCCCATCGCGCCAGCCTCCGTTACAGCAAGCTTGAGCAGAATCGCGTGCGACCGGAAGCCTCGACGGCCAGCGTTCTGGCGCTGAGCTCGAACTGGTTCAACCATGCCAAGACCGTGGAGAGTTACGTCGGCCAGCTGTTCAGCGACTGGTCCGACACATTCTCGACCGAACTCAAGGTGTCATATCGCGACTACTCGGCGATCCGCATCAGTCCGACGAACGCACCGACCATCCAGGTCTACTTCGACGACGGCGTTGCCCAGAATGGAAACGACAGCCCGATCGGCAGCAACAGCAATAGCTTCGCTGGCCTGGACGCCATCCGCTTGGGCACCGAGCGCAGCTCGCCCGGCAATGCCTTGATGACCGAGACGTGGAACTACTTCGGTTCGGGTACCTGGACTGTCGGCGACCACGACATCAAGTTCGGCGCCGAGTACAGCGAGAGTGAAATCTACAACTTCTTCCTGCAGGATTCGTGGGGCAATTACAGCTTCTATGTCCCACGGCCTCTCGTTAACGGCGTGCGGGTGTCCGATTTCAGCAACCTGCTGCGCGGCCAGTACTTCGACTACGACCTGCAGACGAATCCGGCCAATCCGGACGCCATCGCCGCGCGCTACAAGAACAAGAGCCTCGGTTTCTTCGTCCAGGATACGTGGTACGTCACGCCGAACCTGACGCTGACCCTCGGCCTGCGTGCAGACAAGCCCAGTGCCAGCCCCAACCCGCCGTTCAACGAGTGCTTCGCCGCCGCCCCGGGCACGGCGAACGCTGCCTGCGGCACTGGCTACACCGGCGGCTTCGGCATTGCCAACAACAACACCTACAACGGCGACTACATCATCCAGCCGCGCTTCGGCTTCAACTACACCTTCGACAGCGAGCGCTCCATGCAGCTGCGTGGTGGCGTGGGTCTGTTCCAGGGTGACGCGCCGAATGTGTGGGTGGGCAACGCCTACAGCAGCACGGGCATGAACTACGTCTCGTACCAGAACCTCAGCGCTTGGCAGACCGTGCCCTTCAGTGCCGATGGCCTGAACCAGAACGTGCCGACCACGCCCGGTGCGGGCGTGCGTAACGTCAACGCCATCAGCGATGACTTTGAACTTCCGTCGGTATGGAAGGCCAATCTGGCGATCGACGTCGAGACGCCGTGGAATGGCATCGTCGCATCGGCCGAACTGTTGTTGACCGACGTTAAAAATGGCCTGTTCTACCGCAGCCTCAACGTCGGTCCCGGCTACCTCGGTCCGGACGGTCGCGTGCTGTACTGGAACCCGAACAGCCCGCGTCCGTTCGGTAACACCAGCTCGTGCCAGAACAATAGCAACCCCTGCAACGCGCCCAACACGACCATCACCAATGGTGCACGCTACAACCGCAACGCCTACTTCGGTGATGTCTTCCTGCTGGAGAACACCAACAAGGGCAAGGGTCAGCAGCTGACCGTCTCGTTGACCAAGCCGTTCTCGACCGAAAGCGACTGGTCCTGGAGCTTGGGTTACACCCGCACCAACGCCGAGGAAGTGTCGGCGCTGACCAGCTCCACCGCAGGTTCGGGCTACGGCTCGCAGCTGGGCGTCAACATCAACGAGCCGACCAGCTCGACCGCGCGTTACGAGATCAAGGATCGTTTCAGCGGCTCGTTGAACTGGACACACAAGTTCTTCGGCGACTACGCCACCCAGGTGGGCTTGGTCTACGAAGGCCGCAGCGGCCGTCCGTTCAGCTACATCTTCTCGGGCGACGCGAACGGCGACAACCGCACGTTCAACGACCTGTTCTACGTGCCGAACGGCACGGGCAACGACGTCAAGTTCGGTACGCTTACCCCGACCGGCGGGTTTGTTGCCAACGCTGCGATGGAGCAGGCCTTCTGGACGTGGCTGGAACAGCAGGACGGCCTGAGCCGCTACAAGGGCACCTACGCGCCCGAGAACGGCTTCACCTCCGGCTGGGTCAACACGTTCGACATCCGCATCAGCCAGGAACTGCCTGGCTTCATGAAAGGCCACAAGTCCAAGATCTGGCTGGACATCCAGAATGTCGGCAACCTGATCAACAAGGACTGGGGCCATGTCCTCGACTACGGCTTCAATGCCAACAACGCCGTGGCGACGCTGCAGGGCATCCACAACGGCCAGTACGTGTACGGCTACCGCTCGGGCACGGAGTTCGGCCAGGCGACTGCGTACGGCATGCCGACCAACGCCGACGGCCAGACCAACGGCATCTCGCAGTGGTCGCTGCAGGTGGGTCTGAAGTACGAGTTCTGATCCGCAGCGACATTGCGGAACGCAACACGAACGGCCGGGGCAACCCGGCCGTTTTCTTTTGGGCGGGCTCCTCAGGCCCCGGGGACTGCGCTAAAGTCCCGCCTCTGACGAACGAAGACAGGAACAACCCATGAGTGAAACGGCATCGAGGGCGTTGCCGGTGCAGGACGCGCGGATCTACCCGCGCGGTGGCCTGGACGTGCTTTCCCGCGCCGAAGTGGCGCGCCTGCGTGACGCCTCGTCCGGCGGCATGCATGAACTGCTGCGCCGCTGCGCGCTGGCCGTGCTGACCAGTGGCAGCGCGTCAGACGATCCGCGCGCCGCGCGCGATCTGTATCCGGACTTCGATATCCAGGTACTGCAGCAGGACCGCGGCGTCCGCATCGATCTGATCAACGCGCCTTCGATGGCCTTCGTTGACGGCGAAATCATCCGTGGCGTGGCCGAGCTGCTGTTCGCGGTCGTGCGCGACCTGGCGTATACCGCGATCGAACTGGGCCCGGAGTATGCGGCCGATCTGGAATCTTCCGCCGGCATCACCAACGCGGTGTTCGGCCTGCTGCGCAACGCGCGGATCCTGAAGCCGAGCGATCCCAACCTGGTGGTCTGCTGGGGTGGCCATTCGATCTCGCGCGACGAGTACCTCTACACCAAGCAGGTCGGCTACGAGCTGGGCCTGCGCGGGCTGGATATCTGCACGGGCTGCGGTCCCGGTGCGATGAAGGGGCCGATGAAGGGCGCGACCATCGCGCATGCGAAGCAGCGTCGCGCCAAGACGCGCTACATCGGTGTGACCGAGCCGGGCATCATCGCCGCCGAGTCGCCCAACCCGATCGTCAACCATCTGGTCATCATGCCGGACATCGAGAAGCGCCTGGAGGCCTTCGTTCGCATCGGCCACGGCATCATCGTGTTCCCCGGCGGCGTCGGTACGGCCGAAGAGATCCTGTACCTGCTCGGCATCCTGCTGCACCCGGATAACGCGCACCTGCCGTTCCCGCTGATCCTGACCGGCCCGACCATCGCCGCACCGTACTTCGAGCAGATCGACCGCTTCATCCGTCTGACGTTGGGCGATGAGGCCGCCGAGCGCTACGAGATCATCATCGGCGACCCCGTGGCCGTCGCGAAGAAGATGATCGCGGGCGTCCGACGCGTGCGCGAGTACCGGATCGAGCACAAGGATTCGTTCTTCTTCAACTGGGCCATCCAGATCCCCGAGGACTACCAGCAGCCCTTCGTCCCGTCGCATGAAGCGATGGCAGCGCTGCAACTGCGGCCGGGACGCGCCGTGCACGACCTGGCCGCCGACCTCCGCCGCGCCTTCTCCGGCATCGTGGCCGGCAACGTGAAGGAAGATGGCATGCGCCGGATCGAAGAATTCGGCCCGTTCGAGATCCACGGCGATGCCGCGATGATGCAGGCGCTGGATGCCCTGCTGCGCGCTTTCGTGGAGCAACGGCGCATGAAGATCGCGGGCGAGTACAAGCCCTGCTATCGCGTGGTGACCTGAGGTCCGGGACTGCTAGTGGCTGATGCGTCGTACGGCATGCGGATGGTCGCCAGGTAGCGGCCATCCGTTGTCTTGATGCTGACGCCGCCCAGGCCCTGGGTCAGGGCGTGGATGCGGGCACGCACCGAACTGAGTCCTACCTGGTGGCCCGTCGCGACCCGCACGGAATCGGAAGGCAGGGTGTTGGCCACCGATACCAGAAGCTCCGTTGGCCCCACTTCAACCCGGATGCTCACTTCTCCGCCGCCCGTGGAGGGCTCGATGCCGTGCCGGATGGCGTTCTCCGCGAGGGGCTGGACCGACAGGGTCGGAACCCTGACGTCGGGCAGGGTGTCGGGAAGTTCCCACGTCAGGCGCAGTCGATCACCCAGCCGTAGCTGCTCGATCTCCAGATAGCGACGCGCGAGCGACAGTTCCTCGGCAAGGGGAATCGTGTCCCGCGTCGAGAGCGCGGCCCGGAACAGGTCCGAAAGATCCAGCAGCAACCGTTCGGCGGTGTCGGGCTTTGCGTGCAGCAGCGAGATGCCGGTGTTGAGGGTATTGAACAGGAAATGCGGCCGGATGCGGGCTTGCAGGGCCTGGAGCTTGGAGTGTTCGGCATTGACGGCGAGTTGCTTGGCCCGCCACTGGGCCTGGAAGGCTCCCAGGCCAAGCAGACCCACGATCAGGGAAATAGCAGTGACCTGAAGTGAGAAGCGCATCCAGCCCTCATCGGGAACCAGCGCGAGTCCTCGCAGCGCCAGCCAGCCAGCCCCCAACACGATCCACGTACTCAGCAGCAGCGCGCCGAGTCCGATCTGTGCCACGACGGGTGGTCGCATCCCGGCCAGCCTGGCACGGAGCATGTACAGGAGCCCCAACGATGCAAGCGCGATCCACTGGATGACAAGCGACGCCACGCCGAAATAGGTCAGGCGATCTGCCTCCAAGCCCGGGGCCGCAGTCAGCACCGCAGCCAGTGCTTCGCCCGTCAGCAGAATCCAGATCAGGGTCCTGGCCTGCCACAGGGTGTCGAGGGGGCTGAGGAGGGCGGGGGAACGGGGCGGCATTGGCGCGCTCGGTCGGCGGTATGTCCGTACCATGATGCCGCAAGGTGCTGGATGGTTCGCGCATGCCCTGCCTTTCGGGGCCCGAATTCCACCGTTCATTCTGGAAACGCTGGTGCGGGTGGGGGCACGCGGGCTAGCTTGGCGCGACTACAAGGGGAGTGATATGCCTGTCCCGTGTCCATCCGACCGCAACTGGCGGAGGCCCAGCGCGCTCCGGCGCATGCAGGGCTTCACCCTGATCGAGCTCATGGTCACCATCGCGGTGGTGGCGCTGCTCGCGGCTGTGGCAGCCCCGTCCATGGTGACGCTGATGAACTCCAACCGATTGAGCAGCACAGCCGGCGAGCTGGCGGCTGCGCTGCAACTGGCGCGTGCCGAGGCTGTCCGGCGCAGCGCGCCGGTGACCGTGTGTGGCAGCGCCGACGGCCTCACTTGCGCCAACGGTGCCGGCTGGGCCAGCTGGATCATAGCGGGGCAAAACAACCTGGACGCGACCATTGAAGTCGTACGTAGCGGGGAGTTGCCCGACGCATTGCAGGTCAGCGGGCCTGCTGCTGGGATCCGCTTCAGTTCCGCTGGCCTCATCGCCGCGCAGCAGAACCTGACGGTGTGCATTCCCACCGACGAGCCCGCAGACAATCAACGTGTCATCACGGTGCTCGTCAGCGGTGCGGTGCTGACGGCACGGAACAATGGCGGAGGTGCGTGTCCATGAATGCTGGTGATTCTTGCGGGGCTTCCCCACGCTTGCGCGTACCGCGCGGCACGCTGCGGGGTGCGCGTGGCGTTAGCCTGATCGAGGTGTTGGTGTCCGTGGTGGTCCTCAGCATCGGGCTGCTGGGCGTTGCGGCCATGCAATCCATCGCATTGCGTGGCGGGCAGAGTTCGTTTGAAAGCAGCCAAGCCGTGATCCAGACCTCGGCAATCATGGAGGCCATGCG
Source organism: Pseudoxanthomonas sp. PXM03 (assembly GCF_014852005.1). Taxonomy (GTDB): domain Bacteria; phylum Pseudomonadota; class Gammaproteobacteria; order Xanthomonadales; family Xanthomonadaceae; genus Pseudoxanthomonas_A. Next base: position 1,008,973 of record NZ_JACVAU010000001.1, read on the forward strand.
GGCGAACAGGCTCAACGCCAATGCCTACAACACCGCCGGCGTCGTCTGCGCCATCCCCGGAGGCGGCGCTCTGGCGCAGAACGATGTCAGAAGCTGGATCACCTCGCTTAAGAACACCATCGGTTCGGGCTTGGCAGATGCAACGACCTGTGGATCCATCACTGGTTGTCCGGCCGCCTGCGTGATCACGGTCCAGTGGGATGACACGCGCGCTGGGGGCGGTGCCACCCGCACGGTGGTGACGAGGACCACGATATGACGGCTCCCGGCAACGATTCCAGGGTGATGGGTGTCGCGCGTGCGGCGGGCTTCAGTCTGATCGAACTGATGGTGGCCATGGTGCTGGGCTTGCTGGTCGCAGGCGCCGCGCTTGCGATCCTGCAGTCCAACCAGGCGACGTACCGCTCCAACGAAGGTCTGAATCGCATTCAGGAGAATGCGCGCATCGCGTTCGAGCTGATGTCGCGCGACATCAGGGCGGCCGGTGGCACTGCGTGCTCCAACTTCTCGGTGGTGGAAGGGGGCAGCGCGGCGGCGAATAGCTTCCGTACTGCGCCTGTGACCGGCAGCGCCACGACACTGCAAGTCATCTCCGGTGACGACACGGCTTATCGCGTGGTTGCGTCCACCAGCAGTTCGGTCGAGCTGGATCCGGAAGAGCTCGATGCGGCAGCCGATGCTTTCGATGTGGGCGACGTCCTGCTCCTCTGCAACGCGCGCAAGACGCACTTGGTGCAGACTAGCAGCGTGGGCGGCATGACGGTCGGCTTTGCGGCCCTGCCGGATGGCTACAACCCGAGTGCGGACGAATTCGCGCCGCCGGCAGCAGTCGTACTGTCCCGCTTGCGTGACGTGAACTGGTTCGTAGCGGCGAATGGCCGCGGCGGCAGCTCCCTGTTCGTGAGTCGTTCGGGTGGCGCAGCGGAAGAGGTTGCAGAGGGGATCACTGGCATTGCTTTCCAGTATCTCGAATCCGGCGCGAACGACTATACCGCCACTCCGGGCGATTGGCTCAACGTGATCGCCGTGCGCGTCACCATGACGTTGACTGGGCAGGATGTGGACGGCAGAGCACTGACCCGGCAATCCTCCAATGTCGTCAGTCTGAGGGGACGCACCCTATGAAATCCGTGATGCGAGCGTCGGCAAGAGCGCAGCAGGGCGTCGCCCTGATCGTCGTGCTGATCCTGCTGATCGTGATGTCGATCCTGGGCATCGTGATCATGCGCAGTTCGGCCATGCAGGAACGGATGAGCGCCAATCTGCGCGACCGCAGCCTAGGTTTCCAGGCAGCCGAAGGGGCGCTCCGCTATGCGCAGGACCAAGTGCTGGGCGCAGGCAATTGGCATACGCAAATCCCCACCGCCGCCAACTGCGCTACGGGAATCTGCCCCACCGGTTCGGATCCGGTATGGGTGCAGGTACCCGCAGGCACATATGACGAGGCGCGATTGGCCGGTGCGGTCCCTGAGTATTGGATCGAATATCTCGGTGTGGGCCCGGGCTACAAGGGCGCCTGCGACACCCTTCCGCCGTCGGTCGATTGTCAAAGCCCGATGTATCGCGTCACTGCCCGCAGCCGAGGTGTTGGTCGTGCGGATGTGGTGGTCCAAGCCAATATCGTAAGCCGCATCCCGGAACCGGGGACCTGAGCCATGAAGAAGATTCGAATCAAGAAGTCGTCTGTCGCCACGCGCCAATGGTGGGCGGCCCCGGCGGCTTTCATCGCTACCCTGCTGGCGCTGCCGGTCAATGCGGGTATTGCGATCCCGGAGGATCCGCTGACCACGGCCAGCCGCGTGGCGCCGAACATCCTCTTCATCCTCGACGATTCGGGGTCGATGGCGTTCAACTACATGCCGGACAGCGTGCCCGCCACCAGCGCACCAGACGTGGCCATGAATGCGTACACGCGCAACACGCTGTCTTACAACCCGAATGTCGCCTATCTGCCCTGGATGAGGGCAGATGGCACACGTATGACGGGAGGCATTGCATATACCGCAGCCTACGGCAGTTTCAATCGGGCCGCGAGCGGGACGATCAATCTGGGTGATACATCCAGTTGCCGCTGGTACAACTACAACAGGGACTACACGACGGATGAGTATGGAGCGGGCACCGGCACGCAGGTTTGCGGCGGCGTGCAGACGTTCTACGTGCCCAAAGATACGACTCAGACGGCAGAAAGCTATCTCGGTAACGGGACCAACTACTACCGCTATCAAATTATGCCGGGTGGTTCGAGCATCCAGCGTGGCGTCTATGGGACGGTCACGCGATCCAACAATCAGGCGGTAGCGGTTGCAGGGGCGTCCCCATTCAATGGATCGCTGGGCGACAATAATGTCGTTTCGCGCCTGACCGCCAATGTGACTGCTGGCGGAGGAATGGATATCGTCATCAACAATACGGAAACCGGCAACGGCACGCGCAGGTTCAATTATTGGGTCTATTCACCGGCGGGAGCCCAGATTTGCATCGGCTCGCTCGGTAAAGGGGCGAGCACAACCTGCGAAACTGGCAACGTTGTTGCTGGCCAGTATCGCGTTGATCTTCAGCGACGTGACGGAGTGAACACCGCCTATCGTCTGGCAGCTACCCGTTACACCACCACGAGCTGTGATGGTTCTGGCGGCGGTTCCGGCTGGATTGGCTGTGTGTCGGCACTGCCGAATACTTCGAGGACACTTGCCCAGGAGTTGAGTAACTACGCGACATGGTTCTCCTACCATCGCACTCGAATGAAGGCAGCGAAGGCGGGAGCGAGCGAGGCGTTCTCGACGCTTGATAGCAAGGTGCGCGTCGGCTTTAGCTCGATTTGGGACTCGGACCGGGCGGGGATCCGTTTCGATATTCCCGTCAATGATGGGAACGATGGTCGCTTTGTCGACAGTACCGGTGATGTCACCACGACATCCAGAACCACGTGGTATAGCCGTCTTCATAACGTTATCGGCTTTAATGGCACGCCCCTGTTGTCGGCGCTCGATAATGCAGGCCGCTACTTTAGTAACAATGCGCAATCTGGTCCCTATGGGCCGCAAGCCGGCGTCAACCAGTATTCCTGCCGACAAAACTTCTCAATTCTGACGACGGACGGTTACTGGAATGGCGCAACCACAGCCGCCGTCGGAAATGCTGATGGTACGGGGGGCACCGCCATTACCGGCCCCAACAATCAGAACTTCACCTACGCGCCGGCCGCCCCTTACACCGACTCGTACTCCAATACGCTGGCTGACGTGGCCATGCACTATTGGAAGACCGATCTGCGCACCGAATCGCACATGACCAATAATGTGCCGCCCACGGCCGCGAATCCCGCGTTCTGGCAGCACATGGTGACTTTTGGCATCTCCATCGGCCTTAGTGGCAACAAGGGATGGTCGAGCGTCGCCTCCGTACCGGCAAACGCGACCTGGAACGATCCGACGGATGGTCCTTCGGGTGGTGACGCCGACCGCATTGACGACTTGCTGCATGCAGCAGTAAATGGGCGAGGCACGTTTGTTTCCGCGTCGAATCCTTCCGAATTCACCACCGGCCTTGGCGAGGCGCTGGCCGCGATCGCCCAGCGCACGAGTTCCTTCTCCAACGTTGCGTCCAACTCCGTATCGCTGGATACCGGATCGCAAGTTTTCAATGCGAGTTATGTCTCCGGCGTATGGACCGGCCAGTTGACGGCGCGCCCTGTGACCAGCAGTGGCGTATCCAGCACGATCAGCTGGACGTCTTCGATACCTGCCTGGGCCACGCGCAAAGTCTTCACGAGTACCGGCACGGCCGGCACAACGTTCCCCAGCGGTACCCAGTCTGCTGCGCTCGCCCGCACGGGTGGACCCGTCAACTACCCGGTGACCGGTGCGGACAACGCCAACTACATCAAGGGCGACGCGACGCGGGAGGAACGCAATGGCGGGTTGTTACGCAACCGCACGTCCATCCTTGGCGACATCGTCGGCTCGTCGCCGGCCTACGTGAAGGACACCAATACATTGTACGTGGGCGCCAACGACGGCATGCTGCATGCCTTCGACGCGCGCACGGGCGTGGAGCAGTTCGCCTACGTGCCGCGCATCGTGAACATGGGCAACCTATCGACCCTCAGTCGCGGGGACTACACCCACAAGTTCTTCGTGGACGGCCCCATCAGCGTCAGCAGCCGGTCATTGACGCCAGGCAGGAATATCCTGGTAGGTACGCTTGGCAAGGGTGGCAAGGGCGTCTACGCACTCGACGTATCGGCGCCTGCGGCGGCGACGGCTGACAGCATCCACAAGTGGGAACTCGCGGAGACGCCCGGGTCCAACATGGGGCTCGTGCTGGGCAAGCCGATCCTTGCAAGGGTACAGGGCGGCAGCACTGCGGCCATCATCGGTAATGGCGTCAACAGCACCAATGAGCGCGCGGTACTAGTGGTGTTGGATGCCGACACGGGCGCCGTGATTCGGGAAATCGATACAGGAGAAGGCTCGGCGCTGGCACCGAATGGACTTTTCGCGCCCACCGGTGTCTACGGTGCCGATGGCAGGACCCTGGCCTATGTCTACGCGGGCGACATGCTCGGTAACGTATGGAAGTTCGATCTGAGCGGCAGTACGCCTGGCGCATGGAGCGTGGCTCGCCTGTTCAGCGCCCAAGATGCCGATGGTAACCCGCAGCCGATCACGGCCGGCGTTGCCGTTGCCACCAACCCCAGGACCAACAAGCGCTGGGTGTTCTTCGGGACGGGCCGTTATCTCACGGCGAGCGACGCGGACTCGACCAACACCGATGTGCAGAGCATGTACGGCGTGATCGATGAAGACACTGGGTATAACCGCTCCAACCTGACCCAGCGCACCATCGCCGTAACGGGCGAGACAGTCAACGGCTATCCCGTACGCGCGTTCGAAGAGAGGACGAGCCTGCCTGCGACGTCCAAGGGCTGGTACATCGATCTGCCGGTGGCAGGCGAGCGCATCGTGCAGGACGCCCAAGTGGTCTCGACGTTCTTGGTCACCGCCAGCATGGTGCCGACAGGCAATGCGTGCGACGCGGACGGCACCGGCTTCATCAACGCACTGGACGCCTTCACTGGCACCAGTGCGGGTGGGTCCTACTTCGACCTGGACGGAGACGGCCATACGGACGATGCCGCCGTGGGTGGAGACAATCTGCCCGTGGGTTCTGTGAACGTGGGCATCGGCATGCCGACATTGCCCAACCTGCTGCGTGGACTGATTGTGGTGGGCGGCACGGGTGGTGGTGATCTGCGATCTCCGCGGACCAGCACTCCGCGCTGGGACCGTGCATCTTGGCGAGAGATCAGGAGAGACTGACGTAATGATTACTTTCAAGAGCGGCGCGTCGCGTGGCGGCGCCCAGGGCTTCTCCCTGATCGAGTTGATGATTGTGGTCGCGATCATGGCGATCATCGCCTCGATCGCGTTGCCAAGCTACAACGAACATCTTCGCAAGAGCCGGCGTGCGGCAGGTACGGCTTGCCTGCTTCAGGCTGCGCAGCAGATGGAGCGTCTTTACACCACAGAGCTGTCCTATGAGGATGCGCCCGCTGCATTCGCATGCGATGGCGATACTGCGGATTTCTACACTGTCGTTCCTGCAGCCGCCGCAGCAAGGACCTACACATTGAGTGCCACGCCCATTGGCAGACAGTCGGGTGACAGCTGCGGCACGCTGACGCTTACTCAAGCTGGCGTCAGGACGCCCGACACGGCGGGTTGCTGGTAGAGCGACCGCGCGACGGGTAGCGCTTCACTGCCGCAGATGCGCGATCTCGCCTGATGATTGCGGTTGCGTAGCCCGCGAATGAAAAAAGCCGCATCCATGATGCGGCTTTTTTTTGAATCTGGCGCCCGAAGTTGGACTCGAACCAACGACCCCCTGATTAACAGTCAAGTGCTCTAACCGGCTGAGCTATTCGGGCGGGGCGCGTATTGTAGCCAGCCGCCGGGGCGGGAACAAGCCTCCCGCGGGTCGCGTGGTCGCGCCAGCCAGTATCGGGGCTTCAGCACGGCGTGTTCATGTCCCCGCGGACAGTGCGGGCTCGGCCGGTGCTGTTCACGACCACGCTCCCGGCCACCACGCCGTCATGGCAGATGCGGACGGTGAGATTGGTGCCGTAGCTCAGCCCCGAGGACTGGTAGCGCAGGAATCGGCGGCCGTTGCTGGACACGATCCGTATTCTCGGGTCCGAAGGCGCGGCGTCGTTCCGGTAGATGTCGATTTCTTCGTCGGGTTGGCGATTGCCGTCCGGATCTCGGAAGGCCAACCAGTGATCGCTCCAGTCGCTGTCCTGGCGGCATCGACCATTGCCGGCACTGGGGCAGACCACGACCGGCACGTCCTGGACGATCGCGGCCATCCGCGCTGAAGCGAAATGCGAAGTCAGCAGGTGCATGGTCGCGGTCGCCTGCTGGCGCACCCGGAATCGCTGGAACGATGGCAAACCGATGGCGACCAGCATCGTGAGAACTGCGAGACAGACCGACAGCTCGACCAGGGTGAATCCTGTCCTGCCGGTTCTCTTGCCCGTGCGGGCCCCGTTTCCGGGAGATGAGGGCATCCATGCCATCAGAGACTCCTTGTCCGAATTGACGGCTACCACAGTCATCCGCCGGGCGGAGACGCGCCATCAGGGCAGTCCCTGTCCGCGTGTAGGAAATGGCTGCAGGGGCTGTCACGCCTGCGCGGCTATACTCAATGGTTGGCTCCCGGGCGGCGTGCGATGACTGATCGTTTCCAGCTTGTTTCCCCGTATTCCCCTGCCGGCGACCAGCCACAGGCTATCGAGAGGCTCGTGCAGAATTTCGAGGCGGGATTGGCGAAGCAGACCCTGCTGGGCGTCACGGGTTCAGGCAAGACGTACACCATCGCCAACGTGGTCCAGCAGGTGCAGAAGCCGACACTGGTGATGGCGCCCAACAAGACCTTGGCCGCGCAGCTGTATGGCGAGTTCAAGGCGTTTTTCCCGCACAACGCGGTGGAGTACTTCGTCAGCTATTACGACTACTACCAGCCGGAAGCCTATGTCCCGGCCAGCGACACCTTCATCGAGAAGGACAGCTCGATCAACGAGCACATCGAACAGATGCGGCTGGCGGCAACCAAGACGCTGCTTTCGCGACCGGACGCGCTGGTGGTGGCGACCGTGTCCGCGATCTACGGCCTGGGTGCGCCGGAGGACTACCTGTCGTTGCGGCTGATCCTGTCGCTGGGCGAACGCATCGACCAGCGCGAGCTGATCCGTCACCTGACCCAGCTGCAGTACACCCGCAACGAGTACGAGCTGCAGCGCGGCACGTTCCGCGTACGCGGGGAGGTGATCGATGTGCATCCGGCGGAAAGCGACATGGAAGCACTCCGCATCGAACTGTTCGATGGCGAGGTCGAAGGGCTGACCCTGTTCGATCCGCTCACCGGCGAAACCATGCGCAAGCTGCAGCGCTACACCGTGTATCCGAAAACCCACTATGCGACCACGCGCGAACGCGTGCTGGCAGCCGTCGATACCATCAAGGTCGAGTTGAAGGACCGCCTGGAGCAGCTCTACGCGCAGAACAAGCTGGTCGAAGCCCAGCGGCTCGCCCAGCGTACGCAGTTCGACGTGGAGATGATGGCGGAGGTCGGTTTCTGTTCGGGCATCGAGAACTACTCGCGCCACCTGACTGGCAAGGCCCCGGGCGAGCCGCCGCCCACGCTGTTCGACTACCTGCCGGCCGACGCGCTGCTGGTGATCGACGAATCGCACGTGACCATCCCGCAGATCGGCGCCATGTACAAGGGCGACCGTTCGCGCAAGGAAACGCTGGTGGAGTTCGGCTTCCGCCTGCCGTCGGCGCTGGACAACCGGCCGCTGCGTTTCGAAGAGTGGGAAGCGCGTTCGCCACGCAGCATCTATGTCTCCGCGACACCCGGGCCCTACGAGTTGCGGGAGTCCAACGGCGAGATCGTCGAACTGGTGGTGCGCCCGACCGGCCTGATCGATCCGGAGGTGGAGATCCGCCCGGTCGGCACGCAGGTGGACGATCTGCTGTCCCAGATCAATGAACGCGTGTCGTGGGGCGACCGCGTGCTGGTGACCACGCTGACCAAGCGCATGGCCGAAAACCTGACCGAATATCTGGGCGACCACGGCATCAAGGTGCGCTACCTGCATTCGGACGTGGACACGGTGGAGCGCGTGGAGATCATCCGCGACCTGCGCCTGGGCAAGTTCGATGTGCTGGTCGGCATCAACCTGCTGCGCGAAGGCCTGGATATGCCGGAGGTGTCGCTGGTCGCGATCCTGGACGCGGACAAGGAGGGCTTCCTGCGTTCCACCGGTTCGCTGATCCAGACCATCGGCCGGGCCGCCCGCAACCTGCGCGGCAAGGCGATCCTGTACGCGGACCGCATGACCCGGTCCATGCAGGCCGCCATCGACGAAACCGGCCGGCGCCGCGAGAAACAGGTGGAATACAACCTGGAACACGGCATCACGCCCAAGTCGGTGGCGCGGCCGATCGTGGATATCCTGGAAGGGGCGCGCAGCGAGGGGGCCGAGACCAAGGGCGGCCGGGGCAAGGCGCGTCGGGTGGCGGAGGAGCCTGCCGACTACGGCCCCCTGGATCCTGCACAGGCGCTGGCCAAGATCAAGGCGCTGGAGCAGCAGATGTACCAGCACGCCCGCGACCTGGAGTTCGAGGATGCCGCGCGCCTGCGCGACAAGATCCGGCGACTGAAGGAGGCCAGCCTCGGCGCCTGAGCCGTCCGTGCACGGCCTGGTTGTCGGCGACCCCGCTTCCGGGCTAGAATTCGCGCCCCTGCAAAGGGCAGACCGGGCGGTTAGCTCAGCGGTAGAGCACTACCTTGACATGGTAGGGGTCACAGGTTCGAACCCTGTACCGCCCACCACGCTTCCACAGCGTGGCATCGTTTCCCTTTGACGCCATCCGCAGCATCACGAGGTGGCCCGCGGAAACGCCGGCCGAGCGTGCGACATGAGCACTACCACCGCCTGAACCTGGTACTGCCCGAGGCTCTGCATCCCGTAGGCGCCCTCGTGGCGCTTTTTTCATGCCCGTACACGCCCGGACGCCATCGCGCCGGCGTCACCCAGACCGAGTCCACGCTCCGATGATCACGATCACGCTCCCCGACGGCAGCCGCCGCGAGTTCGAGAACCCCGTTTCCGTCATGCAAGTGGCCCAGTCCATCGGCGCGGGCCTGGCCAAGGCCACCCTGGCAGGTGCGGTGGACGGGAAGCTGGTGGACGCCAGCGACGTCATCGACCACGACGCCAGCCTGCGCATCATCACGCCGAAGGACGATGAAGGCCTGGAGATCATCCGCCACTCCTGCGCCCACCTGGTCGGCCATGCGGTGAAACAGCTCTATCCCGATGTGAAGATGGTCATCGGCCCCGTGATCGCCGAGGGCTTCTACTACGACATCTACAGCGAACGCCCGTTCACGCCGGACGACCTGGCGGCGGTCGAGCAGCGCATGCAGGAACTGATCGCGCAGGACTACGACGTCATCAAGAAGATGACGCCGCGCGCCGAGGCGATCGAGGTCTTCAAGGCCCGCGGCGAGGACTACAAGCTGCGCTTGATCGACGACATGCCCGACGAAACCGCGATGGGCCTGTACTACCACCAGGAATACGTGGACATGTGCCGCGGACCGCACGTGCCCAACACGCGCTTCCTGAAGGCGTTCAAACTGACCCGCATCTCCGGCGCCTACTGGCGCGGCGACGCCAAGAACGAGCAGCTGCAGCGCATCTACGGCACGGCGTGGGCCGACAAGAAGCAGCTGGAAGCCTATATCCAGCGCATCGAGGAAGCCGAGAAGCGCGACCACCGCAAGATCGGCAAGCAGCAGGAGCTGTTCCACCTGCAGGAGGAGGCGCCAGGCCTGGTGTTCTGGCACCCCAAGGGCTGGGCCATCTGGCAGGTGGTCGAGCAGTACATGCGCAAGGTCTACCGCGACAGCGGGTACCAGGAAGTGCGCTGCCCGCAGATCCTCGATGTCGCCCTGTGGAAGAAGTCCGGCCACTGGGACAACTACAAGGAAAACATGTTCTTCAGCGAGTCGGAGAACCGCACCTATGCGGTCAAGCCAATGAACTGCCCGGGCCACGTGCAGGTGTTCAACCAGGGCCTGCACAGCTACCGCGACCTGCCGATCCGCTACGGCGAATTCGGCGCCTGCCACCGCAACGAGCCGTCGGGCGCGCTGCACGGCATCCTGCGCGTGCGCGGCTTCACCCAGGACGATGGCCACATCTTCTGCACGGAAGACCAGATCGAGGCCGAGGTGACGGCGTTCCACCAGCAGGCGCTGAAGGTCTATGCGGACTTCGGCTTCGAGGACATCCAGATCAAGATCGCCTTGCGTCCCGAATCACGCCTGGGCGACGACGCTACCTGGGACAAGGCCGAGACCGCCCTCCGTGCCGCCCTGCGCAGCTGTGGGGTGGAATGGCAGGAACTGCCGGGCGAGGGCGCCTTCTATGGCCCGAAGATCGAGTACCACCTGAAGGACGCCATCGGCCGCACCTGGCAGCTGGGCACGATGCAGGTCGACTTCATGATGCCGGGACGCCTGGGGGCCGAGTACGTGGACGAGAACAGCCAGCGCCAGCAGCCGGTCATGCTCCACCGGGCCATCGTGGGCTCCATGGAGCGGTTCATCGGCATCCTGATCGAGCACCATGCTGGTGCATTCCCGTCCTGGCTGGCGCCCCAGCAGGCCGTGGTGATGAATATCACCGATGCCCAGGCCGATTATGTGGCCGATGTCCGGAAAACCCTTTCAAATCAAGGGTTCCGGGTGGCGGCCGATTTGCGGAACGAGAAGATCGGCTATAAGATTCGCGAGCACACGCTGCAGCGGGTGCCGTACCTGCTGGTGGTCGGAGACCGCGAGAAGGAAAATGGCGCCATCGCCGTGCGTACGCGTTCCGGGGAAGATCTGGGCACGATGTCCGTCGCCGCCTTCGCCGAACGTTTGCGGAACGAGCACGCTACGCAATAATTGGTTCCGGTCCTTCGCGGACCGGCGCACCCCTCCCTGGAGACCGCAACATCAGCATCCCTGACAACAAGCAAAACCGCAAAAACCACGAGATCCGCGTACCGCGCGTGCGCGTAATCGGTTCGGACGGCGAAATGATCGGCGTGCTCACGCGCGACGAGGCGTTGGCCAAGGCGGAAGACGAAGGACTGGACCTCGTCGAGATCCAGCCCAACGCCGAGCCGCCTGTCTGCAAGATCATGGATTTCGGCAAGTTCAAGTTCGAAGCGCAGAAGAAGGCCAATGAGGCCAAGAAGAAGCAGAAGCAGGTCGAGATCAAGGAACTGAAGTTCCGCCCCGTCACCGACGAGGGCGACTACCAGATCAAGATGCGCAACATCCGCCGCTTCCTGGAAGAAGGCGACAAGGTCAAGGTCAACATCCGCTTCCGTGGCCGTGAGATGAGCCACCAGGAGCTGGGTCGCGAAATGGCCGCGCGCATCGAGGCCGAACTGGGCGACGAGATCGTCATCGAATCCCGTCCGCGCCTCGAAGGTCGCCAGATGGTCATGATGATCGCCCCCAAGAAGAAATGATGTCGGCGGCCTTGCCGCCGACGCCTGCCGTTCCCCTTGCCCCGCGTGCGGGGAGAGGGCAAAGGGTGAGGGGAAGGCGCCGTGAGGCGCCTTTCGCTTTTCCGTCTTCTGACTGCGGCGCTAAGTAGCCGTATTTGCAAGAAAAAACCGCACCGGGCATAATACGCGGCCCGGTACGCCGGGAGGCTGCTCGCAGCCGATGGACCCGTCGGAGGTTCCGTTCTGGAATCAACGACTTACAAGCCGATATGGGCAGGGATGGAAAGTGTGGTCGTCAGACTGCCGCCCCGATCAGTGACATAAACCCGTCAAGGACATAGCAATGCCCAAGATCAAGACCCACCGGGCGGCAGCGAAGCGTTTTCGCAAGACCGCATCCGGCAAGTTCAAGGCTGGCCACGCCAACCGCAGCCACATCCTCACCAAGAAAGCGACCAAGCGTAAGCGCGGCCTGCGTGCGACGAATATCATTCGCGCCGAGGACAGCGGCCGTTTGAACCGCATGCTTCCCTACCTCTGAGGATTTGAGACATGGCACGAGTTAAGCGTGGCGTGACGGCGCGTCGTCGTCACAAGAAAGTCCTCCACCTGGCCAAGGGCTACTACAACGCCCGTCGCAAGGTGTTCCGCGTCGCCAAGCAGGCGGTGATCAAGGCGGGTCAGTACGCCTACATCGGCCGCAAGCAGAAGAAGCGCAATTTCCGTTCGCTGTGGATCACCCGCATCAATGCGGCTGCCCGCATCAATGGCCTGAGCTACAGCCGTTTCATGAACGGCCTGCTGAAGGCTGGCATCACCCTGGACCGCAAGGTGCTGGCGGATATCGCCGTGCACGACGCGGTGGGTTTTGCGGCCCTGGCTGAAAAGGCGAAGGGCGCACTCGCGGCGTAAGCCGCGTCTCCACCGTAACAGCACACCGGCAGTCCATCGCCGGGAACACGTGGGGAAGGGCGCGAGTCCTTCCCCATTGTTTTTTGTGGTTTCCGTCTTGTGGGAGCGACGTGAGTCGCGATGGGCTGCCAGGGCCCTTCATCGCGACTCACGTCGCTCCCACAAGATGGCCTCCTCTCATGGACATCCAATGAGCGATATCGAATCCCTGTCCACCCAGGCGCTGGCCGACATCGCCGCCGCGCCTTCGCCCGATGCGCTCGAGCATCTGCGCGTCGCGCTGCTGGGCAAGAACGGCAGCGTCACCACGCAGCTGAAGCAACTGGGCGCATTGCCTGCCGATCAGCGCAAGGCTGCGGGCGAAGCCATCAATCGGGCGCGCGATGCCATTGGTGATGCGCTGTCCACGCGCAAGGCCGTGCTGGAAGACGCTGCACTGGATGCCCGCCTGGCCGGCGAAACCGTCGACGTCACGCTGCCCGGCCGCAACGGTACGCGCGGCGGCCTGCATCCGATCAGCCGCACGCTGGAGCGCATCGCCGACATCTTCGGCCGCCTGGGCTATGAACTGGCCGATGGCCCCGAGATCGAGGACGACTGGCACAATTTCGAAGCACTGAACTTCCCGCCGCACCATCCGGCGCGCGCGATGCACGACACGTTCTATTTCGGCGACGGTCGCCTGTTGCGCACGCATACCTCGGGTGTGCAGGTGCGCTACATGGACGCACACCAGCCGCCGCTGCGCATGATCGCGGCGGGCAAGGTCTACCGCAGCGACAGCGACCAGACGCATTCGCCGATGTTCCACCAGGTCGAGGGCCTGCTGGTCGACGAATACTCCACGTTCGCCGACCTCAAGGGCACGCTGGCCGAGTTCGTGCGCGCGTTCTTCGAACGCGATTTCGAGATGCGCTTCCGTCCCAGCTACTTCCCGTTCGTGGAACCGGGCGCCGAGGTCGACATCGCCTGGCAGCAGCCCGATGGCAGCACGCGCTGGCTGGAAGTGCTGGGTTGCGGCATGGTGCATCCGAACGTGCTGCGCAACTGCGGCATCGATCCGGAGCGCTACACCGGCTTCGCGTTCGGCCTCGGCGTGGAGCGCTTCGCGATGCTGCGCTATGGCGTGAACGACCTGCGTGCATTCTTCGAGAACGACGTGCGGTTCCTGCGCCAGTTCGCGTAACGGGCTCGCGCCTACTGCGGTTCCGGCATCACGACACCTGATACATGAAGACGGCGGGCCATGGCCCGCCCTACGGATCACGAACGATGAAGTTCTCTGAAAACTGGTTGCGCAGCCACGTTCCCACCCAGGCCACCCGCGAGGAGCTGGCGGCCACGTTGACCGCCATCGGCCTGGAGGTCGAAGAGGTCACCGCCCTGGGTGAGGGACTGGCGAATGTGGTGGTCGCGCGCATCGTCGAATGCGCCAGGCATCCCGAAGCGGACCGCCTGCAGGTCTGCCAGGTGGACGCAGGGCAGGGCGCTCTGCTGCAGATCGTCTGCGGGGCGCCGAATGCGCGTCCCGGCCTGCTGGCGCCGCTGGCGACGGTGGGTGCCAACGTGGGCGGCATCGCGATCAAGGCCGCCAAGCTGCGCGGCGTCGAGTCCAACGGCATGCTGTGCTCGGCCAAGGAACTGGGCATCGATGCGGACGCCTCCGGCCTGCTGGAACTGCCTGCCGATGCGCCGATCGGTACGCCGATCGCCGATTATCTGGGCCTGCCGGATGCCAGCATCGAGATCAAGCTGACGCCGAACCGCGCTGATTGTTTCAGCGTGCGTGGCATCGCCTATGACGTCGCCGCCTCGCTGGGCAGCGAGGTGAAGCCACTCGATGCCGCGCCGGTGCCGGCGCAAAGCCAGTCGGAACTCAGCGTCGAACTGGATGCCGGTGAACGCGTGCCGCGTTTCGTCGGCCGGGTGATCGAAGGTGTCAACGCCACGGCGCCGACGCCGGTGTGGATGGTGGAGCGCCTCCGTCGCAGTGGTGTACGACCGATCAGCTTCCTCGTCGATGTCACCCAGTACGTCATGCTGGAACTCGGCCAGCCCATGCATGCCTTCGACAAGGACACGCTGGAAGGTGGCATTGTCGTGCGTCCCGCGCGGGCAGGCGAGACGCTCGCGCTGCTCGACGGGCGCACCGTGACGCTCGATGAGGAGTTCCTGGCCGTTTCCGACGGCCGGGGCGGTCGCGCAGCGCGCGCTGTCGCGCTGGGCGGCATCATGGGCGGCCACGACACCCGCGTCACCGATGCCACCCGCAATGTGTTCCTCGAGGCCGCGCACTGGATTCCCTCGGCGATCATCGGTCGCAGCCGCAAGCTCGGCCTGCACACGGATGCCGGCCATCGCTTCGAGCGCGGCGTCGACCCCGAGTTGCCGCGCATTGCCGTGGAGTACGCCACCCGGCTGATCATGGACGTCGCCGGTGGCGTCCCGGGTCCGGTCACCCAGGCGGACCTGCCCGAACATCTGCCGAAGCCGGCGAGCATCCTGGTGCGCCGTGCGCGCGTCGCACGCGTGCTGGGCGTCGAGATTCCGGACCTGGAGATCGAACGCATCCTGCGCGCGCTGGGCTTGCAGGTCGTGGCCGTTGCCGACGGTTGGAGCGTGGTTGCGCCCAGCCGGCGCTTCGACATCGCCATCGAGGAGGATCTGATCGAGGAACTGGCGCGCATCCACGGCTACGACCGCGTGCCGACCACGCTGCCGGGTGGTGCGACCCGCATCGCGGCCCCGAGTGAGACCCGAGTCGAGGCCGGCACCGTGCGTCGGCATCTGGCGGCCCGCGACTATCTGGAAACAGTCAATTTCGCTTTCGTCGATGCCCAATGGCTGGCGCAGTGGAGCGCTGCCGATGGTGCCGTGCCGCTGGCGAACCCGCTCAGCGCAGAGCTGGCGGTGATGCGTACGCGACTGCTGCCCGGGCTGGTGGCAGCGTTGCAGCGCAACGCCGCGCGCCAGGCCGGACGGGTCCGCCTGTTCGAGATCGGCAACGTGTTCCATGCGCCAACGCAGGCGGGCGATGCGCCGGTCGAATCGCTGCGCCTTGCCGCCGCGATCACCGGCGAGGCGGCGGCCGAGCAGTGGGGCGCCCCTTCGCGCAAGGTCGATTTCCACGACCTCAAGGGCGACCTCGAGAGCGCGGCGGCACTGGCCGGCGCCACCCTCGAATTCCGCCCCTCGCGTGCCGCTCACGGCCACCCCGGCCGCTCGGCCGACATCTACCGCGATGGAGCCTGCATCGGCTGGATCGGGCAACTGCATCCGCGCCTGCAGCGCCAGTGGGACCTGGACGCCGACGTGGTCGCGTTCGAACTGGATCTGGTCCCGCTGACCACGCGCGCATTGCCGCGCGCCACGGAGCTGTCCCGGTACCCGTCCGTCCGCAGGGACCTCGCGTTCGTCGTCGCCGAGGAGGTGTCCTGGGCAGCGCTCGGCGATACGGTGAAAGCTGCCGCAGGGCCGCTGCTGCGCGATGTCCAGTTGTTCGACCGGTATGTCGGGCAGGGGGTCGAATCAGGTCAAAAGAGTCTCGCTATGGGCTTGATTTTGCAGGACAACTCACGCACTCTCACAGAAGACGACGTGGCGCAGGTAGTGGCGGCCGTCGTGGCCGCGATCAGCGCTTCGCACGGCGCGAAGATCCGCGGATGACCGATATGAAGGCAGTGGCAGGGCCGGTGACGGCCGCAATGGGGATGCAGTAGTCCATGGCATTGACGAAGGCGGAGATGGCCGAGCGTCTGTTCGACGAGGTCGGCCTGAACAAGCGCGAGGCGAAGGAATTCGTCGACGCCTACTTCGACGTGCTGCGCGAGGCCCTGGAACAGGGCCGGCAGGTGAAGCTGTCCGGGTTCGGCAATTTCGACCTGCGCCGCAAGAACCAGCGCCCCGGCCGCAATCCCAAGACCGGTGAGGAAATCCCGATCTCGGCACGGACGGTGGTGACCTTCCGGCCGGGCCAGAAACTCAAGGAGCGGGTGGAGACCTATGCTGGATCCGGGCAGTAACCGCGAGCTTCCGCCGATCCCGGCCAAGCGCTACTTCACCATCGGTGAGGTCAGCGAACTGTGCGACGTGAAGCCGCATGTACTGCGGTACTGGGAGACGGAATTCCCCAGCCTCGAACCCGCCAAACGCCGCGGCAATCGGCGCTACTACCAGCGGCATGACGTGCTGATGGTGCGGCAGATCCGCAGCCTGCTGTACGAACAGGGCTACACGATCGGCGGTGCGCGCCTGCGCCTGGAGGGTGAGGGTGCCAAGCAGGAGGCTGCGTTGAGCCACCAGATCGTGCGCCAGGTGCGCATGGAGCTGGAGGAAATCCTCCAGTTGCTCCGCCGGTGATGCATGGCGGCGCTCCTGCTGGGAGACGCCGAGAAATTCCGGCTATAATGCGCGACCCGTCGCAAGGCGGGCCGATCCGCGAGATTCGGGGCGTAGCGCAGCCTGGTAGCGCATCTGCCTGGGGGGCAGAGGGTCGTCGGTTCAAATCCGGCCGTCCCGACCAATCGCGGTTCGACATCAAGCCTGCGCTCACGCGTGGGCTTTTTTGTGCCCGCCGCGCGCCGCTGGCGATGGCTGGTCCCGTCCATCGTGTACAGGAAGGCCCATGCACCCACGCGCCGAAGAGCTGATCCGCACGTTGCAGCTGGTACCGCATCCCGAGGGCGGGCACTTCCGTCGCGTCTACGAATCGACCAAGCGGACGGAGGTGAACGGGATCGAGCGGCCCACCCTCACCGCCATCAAGTTCCTGCTGTCCGAAGGCATCGTGACGCGCTGGCATCGTGTTGACGCGACCGAGGTCTGGGACTGGCACGAAGGAAGTGCGATGGAACTGTCGATGTTCGATCCGGAGCAGCGCACGTTGACCCGAGTACAACTGGATACGTCGGCCCGAGGGGGGCAGTCCAGCCAGGTGGTCCCTGCGGGCGTGTGGCAGAGCGCGCGCTCGCTTGGCCATTTCACCCTGGTGGACTGCTCCGTGTCGCCGGGTTTCAGTTGGAAAGGTTTCGAACTGATGCAGAGCGGCAGCGACGTCGAACGCACGCTGCGCGAGGCCGGCGGCAAAGTCGCCTGAACGAATCCCCCCGCGGCAACGTGCCGTCGCGCACGATGCGTGGTTGCCGACGGCACACTCTGGAGGATTCTTCCGATGGAGTCTCAGGGATGCGTCTGTCGCTTTACGGGATGCTGTGCGTATCGTTGTTGATCGTGCCGGGCGCAGGTGCGCAGGAGGCCGGGGAAGCGCCGGCCGCAGCGGAGACTGGCGTGATCGAGATGGATGCCGTCGTCGTGGCGGGCGTGCAGCCGGGGCCGGGCCTGTGGAAGGTGCGGCGTGGCGACCATCTGCTGTACGTGCTGGGCACCCAGTCGCCGCTACCGAAGCACATCACCTGGCGTTCGGACGAGGTCGACCAGGTCCTGCAGATCGCGGATGAAGTCCTGGCTTCGCCCGGCATCACCGTTGATGCCGACGTCGGCTTCTTCCGGGGACTGACGCTGCTGCCTTCGGCCATGAAAGCCTCCAGGAATCCGGACGGGCAGAAACTCCAGGAAGTCCTGCCTGCGGATCTCTATGCTCGCTGGAGTGCGCTCAAGCAGCGGTACATGGGGCGCGACGGCGGTGTAGAGAAGAAGCGCCCGTTGATCGCCGCTTACCAGCTCTACACCGAAGCACTATCCGATTCCGGCTTGCGCGAAGGTGGAGTCATCGATCCGGTCATCGACGCAGCGCTGAAACAGCGCAAGATGAAGCGCACTCCCACGTTGCTGAAGCTCAAGCTGG
This sequence comes from Pseudoxanthomonas sp. PXM03, assembly GCF_014852005.1. Lineage (GTDB taxonomy): Bacteria > Pseudomonadota > Gammaproteobacteria > Xanthomonadales > Xanthomonadaceae > Pseudoxanthomonas_A. The sequence continues at coordinate 1,027,270 of NZ_JACVAU010000001.1, forward strand.
AGGATCCACGCGCCGCGCTGGCGGATTTCCGGAAGGAAACGCTCAAGCCCGAAGACCTGGTCTGCTTCAGCAGGACGCTGGATGTCATCGAGCGCGATCTGCCCCATGTGGCGGCGCGTGCCAATGCGTGGGCGGTGGGCGACTGGCCCGCGCTGCGCTCGAGTTCCAGACAGGATTGGCAGCAGGCGTGCGCCACGGCCTGGTTCAATACCGAAACGGCGCGCAAGCGCGGCATCTCCGACGTCGAGGCCCGCATGCAGGCGCGCTGGATGGACGTCGCCGAGGGGGCCCTGGAAAAGAACCGCATCACGTTCGCCACCTTGCCCGTCTGGCAACTGGTCAAACCGGGCGGCTATCTGGCCGCCCTGCAGGCCAGGGGTTACGAGGTGGAAGCACCCGAATGATCGGGCGCCATGGAGCGATCAGCCTGCCGCAGTGAGTGCGGGCTGGCCTGCGCCAAGTTGCGGCCAGCGCTTCAGCACGCTGGCACGAATGCCGGCGGCATCAATGCCGGCTTCGGCCAGCAGGTCCTCGCGGCTGGCGTGGTGCTGGAATTCGTCCGGCAGGCCGAGATGCAGTACGGGCAACGTCACGCCTTCGGCGCTCAGGAGCTCGGCCACGCCGGAACCCGCGCCACCCATCACGACGTTGTCCTCGATGGTGACGAAACCCTCGTGGCTCTTCGCGAGGTCCATCAGCAGCGCACGATCCAGCGGCTTCACGAAGCGCATGTTCACCACGGTCAGGCCCAGGGCGCGGCCAACGTCTTCCGCCGCCGTCACGGTGGAGCCGAACGCGAGCAACGCGACCCGACTGCCACGTGCGCGCAGGTCGGCCTTGCCGATCGGCAGCGTGTCCAGCGTCGCCTGCGGCGCCACGCCGGGGCCGGTGCCGCGCGGGTAGCGCACGGCCGCCGGTCCGTTGAAGTGGTAGCCGGTGCTCAGCATCTGCCGGCACTCGTTCTCGTCCGCCGGCGCCATCACCACCATGTGCGGCACGCAGCGCAGGTAGCTCAGGTCCAGGTTGCCGCCATGCGTGGCGCCGTCCGGCCCGACCACGCCGCCGCGGTCGATGGCGAACAGGACATCGAGCTTCTGGATGGCCACATCGTGCACGAGCTGGTCATAGCCGCGCTGCAGAAAGGTGGAATAGATCGCGACCACCGGCTTGCTGCCTTCGCAGGCCATGCCGGCCGCCAGCGTCACCGCATGCTGCTCGGCGATGGCGACGTCGAAGTAGCGCTCGGGATACTCCTTGCTGAAGCGCACCAGGCCCGAGCCTTCTCGCATCGCCGGAGTGATCCCCAGGAGTTTCGGCTCCGCGGCGGCCATGTCGCACAGCCAGTCGCTGAAGATGTCGGTGTAGGTGGGCTTCTTCGCGCCGCCCTTGCTGACCAGGCCTTTCTCCGGATCGAATGGCCCCACCGCGTGATAGCCGATCTGGTCGCCTTCGGCCAGTTCGTAGCCTTTGCCCTTGGTGGTCAGGATGTGGAGCAACTGCGGACCCTTGAGGGTCTTCAGCGTCTTCAGCGCGCCGACCAGTGCCTCCACATCGTGGCCGTCGATCGGGCCGGTGTAGTGGAAGCCCATCTGCTCGAACAGAGTGGACGGCACGAACATGCCCTTCCAGTGCTCTTCCCAGCGACGCATGAAGCGGGCGGGGGGCTTCTTCTTGTCGCCGAGCAGCTTCTTGCCGCCCTCGCGCAACGCATTGAGGGTACGGCTGCTGCTCAGGCGGCCCAGCATCTTGGTCAATCCGCCGACGTTTTCGGAGATCGACATCTGGTTGTCGTTGAGGATCACCAGCAGGTTCGGCTCCGGCTCCATGCCGCCGGCGTGGTTGAGCGCCTCGAACGCCATGCCGGCGGTCATCGCGCCATCGCCGATCACCGCCACCACCTTGCGGTCGTCGCCCTGTTGCGCGAGTGCGATGGCCATGCCGAGCGCGGCGGAAATGGACGTGGAAGAATGACCCACGCCGAAGGTGTCGTACTCGCTTTCCTCACGCTTCGGGAATGGCGCCACGCCATCCTTCTGCTTGACCGTGTGGATCGTGTCGCGGCGGCCGGTCAGGATCTTGTGCGGGTAGGTCTGGTGGCCCACGTCCCACACCAGCCGGTCGCGCGGTGTCTCGAACAGGTAATGCAGCGCGACCGTCAGTTCGATGACCCCCAGTCCCGCACCGAAATGCCCGCCGCTCCGGCCCACCGACTCGATCAGGTAACCACGCAGTTCCTCCGCGATCGCGGGCAGTTCGGATTCATCGAACTGGCGCAGATCGGCCGGGATCTGGATGCGGGAAAGGCGGGGGTAGCGGTCGGGGTCGATCATCGGGCGCGAGCTTCGTCTGAGCCGTTATTGTCCCCCCCCGATGTGAAGTGGGGCAAGCAAGCGCGTGAAGCAGGCGTGTGGTCGGCCGGGACGGTTCAGCAATCGCCGTGAAGGCGAGGCGCCACGTTCAGGCGGAGAGCTTGGACTTCCTGGGCAGTTGCGCCTTCAGGAAGGCCATCTGGTCCGCCAGGATGTTGCGGTTGGACAGGATCAGGTGCTCGATCCAGCTGGGCCGGTACGGCACGGCGAGCAGGGGCATGTGCGCCTGCTGCGGCGTGCGGTTGCTCTTGCGCGAATTGCAGTGGAAGCAGGCCGTCACCACGTTTTCCCAGATATCCCGGCCGCCCTTGGACAGCGGCAGCACGTGGTCGCGGGTCAGGTGCGGACGCGAGTACTCATGCCCGCAATACAGGCACAGGTGTGCGTCGCGGGCGAACAGCGCGGTATTGGTCAGCGTGGGCGTGGGCGAGAGCGCATGTGCACGGGCATGTCCGCGGGACGCGACGATGGGGTGCAGTTCGATCAGGCTCTGCTCGCCGGTAAGCCGGGAGAGCCCTCCGCGCACGTGCAGGCAGGGGTCACCGAGCGTCCATGCCACGGCCCCGCGGGCGTACAGGCAGGTGGCGTCCTGCCAGTTGATCCAGTCGAGCACGCGGCCGTGCGCGTCGAGCGACAGCAGTCGCAAGGCGGCGGGGTGTGGACGGGGGGACGACGGAGACGGGACCGGTGAATGATGGGGACCGGTCCGGACCAGGTGAAGCTGAGCTCTGTCTGCTTCCATGGAGGAGCAGGTTATACCCAAATGTTGACGAAATGTGTATATCGCGCGGGCATTTCGTCGGAGGAGCGCGCCGACCGCGCTCCTCCACTGCCCGGATCAGTCGCCGAAGCGCTCGGCATCCATTGCCATCAGCGTGTCTGCCCCGGATTCGATGGCGGCCGCGTGCGCCAGCGTGCGCGGCAGGATGCGACCGAAGTAGAAGCGCGCGGTTTCGCGCTTCGCCTGCCTGAAGGCATCGCCATGCGCGGATGCGTCGGCTGCGGCCACGCTGCGGGCCCACCAGTAGGCCAGCACCACGTAGCCGGAGTAGAACAGGTAGTCCGTGCTGGCCGCGCCGATCTCTTCCGGGTTCGCTGCAGCACGTTCGAGCACCTTCTTCGTCAGTGCCGCCCACTCGGCCGCCTTCTGCTGCAGCGGGTCGATGAACTCGCGCAGCGCAGCGTCGTCCTTGTGGGTCTGTGCGAAGGCGTGCACATCGGCCAGGAACAGCTTCAGGCCCGCAGCTTGTGTCGACGCCGTCTTGCGGCCCATCAGGTCCAGCGCCTGGATGCCGGTCGTGCCTTCGTACAGCGTGGTGATGCGCGCATCGCGCGCCAGCTGTTCCATGCCGTGCTCGTGGATATAGCCGTGGCCGCCGAAGCACTGCAGCGCATGGTAGGTGTTCTCGATGCCCCATTCGGTCTGGCAGGCCTTCGAGATCGGCGTCAGGAAGCTGACCAGTGTGTCGGCGCGCTCGCGTTCCGCCGGGTCCTCTGCGTGGTTCGCGACATCGATCAGCGTGCCGGCATGCAATGCGAGCAGGCGGCTGCCTTCCACCAACGACTTGACCGTCAGCAGCATGCGGCGCACGTCCGGATGGACGATGATCGGATCGGCGGGCTTGTCAGGGGCCTTCGGGCCGCTCAGCGAGCGCGTCTGCAGGCGTTCACGCGCGTAGCGCAACGCATGCTGGTATGCGCGCTCGCTCAAGCCGATGCCCTGCAGGCCCACGCCGAGGCGCGCGGTATTCATCATGGTGAACATCGCCTGCAGGCCCTTGTGCGGCTGGCCCACCAGATAGCCCTGCGCGCCATCGAAGTTCATCACGCAGGTCACCGATGCCTTGATGCCCATCTTGTGTTCGATGGACCCGCATGCGACAGCATTGCGATCGCCGATGCTGCCATCGCGTGTGACCTTGAACTTCGGGGTGACGAACAATGAAATGCCCTTCGCACCCGCCGGCGCATCCGGCAGCTTGGCCAGCACCAGGTGCACGATGTTGTCGGTCAGGTCGTGTTCGCCGGCGGTGATGAAGATCTTGGTGCCGGTGATCGCGTAGCTGCCGTCCGCGTTGGGTTCGGCCTTGGTCTTCAGCAGGCCCAGGTCAGTGCCGCAATGGGGTTCGGTGAGGCACATGGTGCCGGTCCAGCGACCTTCGACCAGGGGCTTGAGGAAGACGTCCTGCTGCCAGGGTTCGCCATGCTGCTTCAGTGCCTCCACGGCGCCGTGAGACAGCAACGGGAAATTGCCCCACGCAAGGTTACTGGCATTCACCAGCTCGTTGAGCGGCACACCCATCGTATGCGGCAGGCCCTGTCCGCCGAAGTCGGGCGAGGCGGTCAGGCCGGTCCAGCCGCCCTCGACGAACTGCGCGTAGGCCGCCTTGAAGCCCGGTGGCGTGGTGACGTCGCCGGTGGCCTTGTCGAACGTACTGCCGACTTCGTCGCCGACGCTGTTGAGCGGTGCCAGCACGGTCTCGGTGAAGCGAGCGGCTTCATCCAGCACGGCATCGAGGATGTCGCGCGTCGCCTCGGTGTAGCCCAGGCGCTGGAACAGGGATTCCACGCCGAGCACGTCGTACAGGGCGAAGCGGAGATCGGTCAGGGGAGCTTTGTAGGACGCAGGCATGCAGGTTCTCGAAAAGGCATGTAGGGAGAGGCGGCGTGGCTCAGCGCAGCACGCCGTCCAGGCCGGGGACCGGGTTCAGTGTGCTGCGGGCATCGATGTCAAACGTGCGGGGTTTCGCCTCTTCCGGCGTCGCACTGGCACTGCCTTTCAATGCGTAGGGCAGGGCGCGGCGACCAGCGAGGGCATCGGCCACCACGATGCGGCCGGCGCTGCTGGGTGCGAATGCCACCGTGACCACGTCGGCCGATTCGGGTCCCACGGAAAGGCCCGGCGTGGCGCGCAGCTTGCCCGCGCTCTGGTCGCCGACCTGCACGTCCACCTCGACGGTGTCGAAACGCATCGGAATGCTGCTGTAGTTCTGCAGGCGCAGGTCCACGGACCACTGGCCGTCGGCCTTCACCGTGAGCTGCTGCACGCTGACGGCGGGATCGGAAACGCGTCGGACCATGCCATCGCCGCAACCTGCCAGCAGCGCGGTTGCCGCCAGAAGGGCCAACAGGGAAATACGCCTCGTCATGCCGCTGCTCCATGGGAGAAGACGGCAGGATACTACGGCGTATGGCGCCCCGGATGACACGATGCCATCGACCTCAGTCCTGTTGCACTGCGTCAGGCTTCCAGACGAAGGTCGCCACGCTCCGGGCGGGTAGCGTGTAGCCGAACGCGTGCCCGGCGTGTGCCACCGAAAAGTGGCGCGGCTGTTTGGCTTCATTGGCCACCAGCAGGACCAGCGACCCATCATCGGCATTGCGGAAAGCCACGTTGTCCAAGCCGGCAGTGGCATCGCTGGAGGCGATCCGGCGCGCCCCGGGGCGCACGAAGCGGCTCGCGTGCGCCAGTGCGTAGTACTCATCGGTGCGGGTGACCGCGCCGGTGCGGGAGTCGATGGTGACCACGCCGCGGCAGGTATGGCAGCCCCCCGCATAGGGACCGTTGTTCTCGTCCAGTGCCAGGTTCCAGAACAGGGCGCCACGGGCCCAGTGCCTCGCGCTGCGGATGATGATGTTCTTCATCTGCAGGGGCAGTCCCCCACTGCGCACGGGCTCCCAGTCGCCGCCGGAACACTCGGTCATGTACGCGTCCTTGTCGGGAAACGCATCACGCACGGGGGTCTGTGCGGAGACTTCGCCGCCATAGCAGTGCCAGGCGACCGCATCGACATGCGGATTCGCCTTCGGGTCGGACAGCACGCCGAGCGGTTCTTCCGGTTTGTCCCAGTTGTGGTCCCAGTCGAAGATCAGCGGGCCGGCGCCGCGTGCCGCGATCAGCGGCCCGAGGTGGTCGCCGATCAGCCGCGCGCGCGCCGGCGCATTGATCCGCATCCCGGGATAGTCCTTGGGTTCGTAGTCCGGCTCGTTCTGTACGGTGAGCGCGAAGATCGGGATGCCTTCGGCAGCGTAGGCATCCACGTACTTCAGCAGGTAGCGCGAGAATGCATCGTAGTACTCCGGCAGCAGGCGACCCTGGATCAGGCTGTTGCTGTCCTTCATCCAGCCGGGCGCGCTCCACGGCGATGCCATGATCTTCAATTGTGGATTGATCGCCAGCATCGCGCGTGCCACCGGGATCACGTCGCCACGGTTCGGTGCGATGCTGAAATGCTCCAGAGCGGGATCCGGCTTGCCATCCGGGGTGTCGGCCAGGCTGTAGTGGTGGCGCGAGAAATCCGACGCGCCGATGGTCAGTCGCGAGAAGCTCAGCCCAAGGCCGCCATTCCCGCGCCCGAACAGTTCCTTCAGAAGGGCGTCGCGCTGGCGGTCGTCGAGCTTGTTCTGGATCAGCCACGCGGATGAATCGGTCAGCGATGCGCCGAACCCGACCATTTCCTGGTAGCGCTGCGCATCGTCGACAAGGATCTTCGTTGTTGCAGAGGCATCCCTTCCGAAGCGTGTCGGCGTTGATGGCGCCAGCGCCATCGTGTGATCGGCAGTGGTGATCCACACCGCGACGTCCGGCCCCTGCGATGCGGATGCCAGGGAGGTTATGGAAGAGGCCAGCACGAAGAGGCTGGTGAGCAGCGTGCGGGATTGCTTCCGGGACGTGGTGTTCATGCAGTGATTCCTTCCTGTTGCAGGTGTCGATGCTTTCGGCGAACCCTTCCCGGACTCCGCGCAAAGCGGGTGCTGCATTGCAGCGAGATTTCTCGTGTGAGTCGACGCGCATCGAGCAAATTCAATCGTGTGCGCGAATGCATGTCGTGGATGTTAGGAATTTGTTGACAGTCCATTGGAGCTTGTATATGACAGCGCTGTCAACCACGGTCGGAGAGGGACCCAAATGAAGCATTCGAACCCCACAGCGGGTGTTACCCTGCATGCGCGACGTCGCGCCCTGCGCAAGCAGACGCTGGCCACGGCATGCTGCCTGGCATTGGCGTTCCCGCTTGCCGCGCAAGCCCAGCAGGCGGAGCAAGCCGCAGACCCGACAGTCGAGACGCTCGACACGGTGAAGGTCACCGGCATCCGTGCCGCCATCGCGAGTGCGGTGGAAACCAAGAATGAGTCCACGTCGATCGTGGAGGCGATCTCGGCGGAAGACATCGGCAAGCTGCCTGACATCAGCATCGCGGATTCGATTTCGCGCCTACCAGGTCTGACCATGCAGCGCCTTGACGGTCGCGGCCAGGTGATCCATATCCGCGGCATGTCCGAGCAGTTCGCCGGCACGTTGCTGAACGGTCGTGAGCAGGTCACCACGGGCGACAACCGCGGCGTCGAACTCGACCAGTACCCGGCCGAGTTGATCAATGGCGTCACCGTGTACAAGACCCCGGACGCCTCGCTGATCGGCCAGGGCATTTCCGGCACGGTCGACCTGCAGTCGATCCGTCCGCTGTCGTTCGGCGAACAGCGCATCGTGTTCACCGGCCAAGGCGAGGTGAACTCGTTCGACGAACTGACCGAAGGCGGCAACAACAAGGGCTACCGCGTGTCGGCCTCGTACGTGGACCAGTTCGCCAACGACACCGTGGGCTTCGCGATCGGCGTGGCGCGGATGGATGCGCCGTTCCAGGAGAAGCATTACAAGTCGTGGTGGTGGGCGAACACGGACATGTGGGGCGCGCCGCAGCCCGGCAAGCCTGCGGATGCGATTGCATTGCAGGGTGCCGAAGCCTGGGTGAAGTCGCGCGACACCACGCGCGATGGCGTCATGGCCGTTCTGGAATTCAAGCCGAATGACCGCTGGCACAGCGTGCTGGACGTGTACGCGTCGCGCTTCGACCAGGAAGAGTGGATGCGCGGTGCGATGTGGAGCAACGACCCGTGGTTCAACGGCGGTGCGGTCAGCTACAGCAACGTGACTACGACGGACTACCACGGCACCCCCGTGGTCACCGGCGGCACGCTGAACGGCATCCAGCCTGCGATCCGCAACGACAACAACACCCGTGAGTCGCGTCTGTTCTCGGCGGGTTGGAACAACGAGTTCAAGCTCAATGAGACATGGACGCTGACCAGCGACCTCAGCTACTCGCGCGCCAAGGTCGAGGATTCGAAGCTTGAAACCTATGCGGGCCGGCTGGGCGGCGTCTCCGCCGACTTCCGCGCGCGCCTCTCGCCCGGCTACGGCTACTACGCGCTGCCGGACATGGCGGATCCCGCCGCAGTCTATCTGCGCGACCCGCAGAACTGGGGTCACGACGGCCGCCTGGAGGACAGTCACCAGAAGGACGAAATGAAGGCGTTCCGTGTTGCCGTGAACCACGTCATCGAGTCGTCCGACTTCCTGCGCAGCTGGGATGCCGGCGTCCACTACAGCAAGCGCACCAAGGAGAAGAGTGCGGAGGTCTATTTCGCCGACCTGCCTGGCCGCACGCCGACACTGATCGATCCGTCGTTGCTGTCCTCGCCGACGGATCTCGGATTCGCCGGCATGGGCCGGGTCATCACCTACGATCCGCGCGCATTGCTGTCCCGCTACTACGACGTTTATCTCAGCGAGTCGAACGATGACCTGCAGAAGGATGCAATCACCGAAGAGGACGTGAAGACGTTCTATTTCAAGGCCAACCTCGACATGGACCTCACCGATACGGTCCGCCTGCGCGGCAATGCTGGCGTGCAGTACATCCGCACCGAACAGACGTCCGAAGGTGTCGTCATCCAGCAGAACGAGAACGGCCAGGCGCTCGTGGCCGGCACCGCGGGCGCGTCGTATGGCGACATCCTGCCCAGCCTCAATCTGGTGGCGGACTTCGGCAACGGGTGGAACCTGCGCTTTGGCGCCGCCCGGGAAATGATGCGCGCGCGCATCAACGACATGGGCGCGCGCGCCAGTGTCTATGTGCAGACATCGCAAGGCGGCCCGTCCGAATGGCGCGGCAACGGCGGCAATCCGGCGCTCGAGCCTTACCGTGCCAATGCCTACGATCTTTCGGTCGAGAAGTACTTTGGCGAAGCGAGCTATGTCGCGCTGGCGGCGTTCTACAAGGACATGGATTCGTATATCTACACGCGCGAGATTCCTTGGGACTTCTCCGGTTATGACTACGAAGGCGACGAGCCGCCGGCGTCCAACATGGGGCTGTTCTCGACGCCGGCCAACGGCACCGGCGGCTACATGCGCGGCTACGAGTTCTCCACCGCGCTCGGCGGCGAGCTGATCCACGATGCGCTTGACGGATTCGGCCTGCTGCTCAATGCGTCCTACACGGAATCGTCGATCGATCCCGACGGCCCGGATATCGGGTCGGGCACCGACACGTTCCCGGGATTGTCCAAGATCGTCGCCAATGCCACGGTGTACTACGAGAAGCACGGCTTCTCGGCGCGCGTAAGCCAGCGTTTCCGCGACCCATACCGTGGCGAGTACGGTTCGATCTTCAACCAGCGCACGTATCGCTACACGTTGAATGAGCGCACGATCGACCTGCAGTTGGGCTACGACTTCCCGGAATCCAGCCGCCTGTCGGGTTTGTCGATCCTCTTCCAGGTGAACAACGTCAACAACGAGCCCTTCCGCACTGAAGTCAGTTCCGGCACACATCCGGACCTGTTCTTCCCGGAGGAGTACACGGAGTACGGCAGGCAGTACCTGCTCGGCTTCCGCTACAAGCTGTGACCGCGCGTCGCAATTGAACGCCGCAGCACCTGACGGGATGCGGGGCATGCCCCCGCATCCCGTCGGATTTTTCGGCGCGGCGCGGATCCTGTCGGGGATCGCGTGCGTGCCGCCATACAGAGGGAGATGCGAGTGAAGCCGATCCGAATGACCCTGCTGGGGGCCAGCCTGTTGGCCTGCCTGTCGTGTACCGGCCAGAAGGATGCCGAGACCCAACCCGTTGCCACCGCCGACGCATCGGCCGGGCTGAAGGACTGGCCGGCACTGAAGAGCCGATTTGCCCAGGATCCCGCCATCGAGGCGCGCGTGGCCGAGATCCTGGCCAGCATGACGCTGGAGCAGAAGGTCGGCCAGATGGTGCAGCCGGAGATCAAGGCGATCACGCCGGATGAAGTGCGCCAGTACTACATCGGTTCCGTGCTCAATGGCGGCGGTTCGTGGCCGGCGATGAACAAGCACGCGAAGGTCGAAGACTGGGTCAAGCTCGCCGACGCCTACTACGACGCCTCGATGGGCACCGACGCCAAGATCCCTGTGCCTGTGATCTGGGGTACCGACGCTGTGCATGGGCACAGCAACGTCTACGGAGCCACCATCTTCCCGCACAACATCGGTCTGGGCGCCGCGCATGACGTCGAACTGATCGAACGTATCGCCGAAGCCACCGGACAGTCCACCCGCGCAACCGGCGTGGCGTGGACGTTCGCACCCACCGTCGCCGTAGCGCAGAACGCGCGCTGGGGCCGCACCTACGAGAGCTATTCCTCGCAGCCTGCGCTCGTGCGCGAGTACGCGACCGCCTACGTGAAGGGCATGCAGGGCGTGCTGGACAAGGACGGCAACGTCGTCGCCACCGCCAAGCACTTCATCGGCGATGGCGCCACCGAGGGCGGCAAGGACCAGGGCAACGCGCTGGTCACGCAGGCGCAGATGATCAACATCCACGGCCAGGGCTACTACGGCGCCATTGAAGCCGGCGTGCAGACGGTGATGGCCTCGTTCAACAGCTGGAACGATGTCGCGGCCGGCAAGGACTACGGCAAGATGCACGGCACGCGCGACCTGTTGACGGTGGCGCTGAAGGAGAAGATGGGCTTCGACGGCTTCGTCGTTTCCGACTGGAACGGCATCGGCCAGGTCACCGGCTGCACCGACGACAGCTGCCCGCATGCCATCAACGCCGGCATCGACATGGTGATGGTGCCGGACAAGTGGAAGAGCTTCATCGCCAACACGATCGCACAGGTGAAGTCGGGCGAAATCCCGCAGGCGCGCATCGATGATGCAGTCACCCGCATCCTGCGCGTCAAGCTGCGCGCCGGACTGTGGGACCACAAGCCGTCCGCCAGCCAGCATGCCGGCAAGCTGGAGTCGCTGGTCCACCGCGACCTGGCCCGTCGCGCCGCGCGCGAGTCGCTGGTGCTGCTGAAGAACGACGGTGGCGCGTTGCCACTGAAGAAGGGCCAGCGCGTGCTGCTGGTCGGCAAGAGCGCCGACAGCATCTCCAACCAGACCGGTGGCTGGTCACTGACTTGGCAGGGCACCGACAACACCAACGCCGACTTCCCGAATGCCGACAGCATCGCGGCCGGCCTGCGGGAGCAGCTGGGCGAGGCGAACGTGCAGCTGCACGACAGCGCCGAAGGCGTGGACCCGGCGACCTACGACGTCATCGTGGCGGCCATCGGCGAGACGCCCTACGCCGAGACCAATGGCGACATCGTGCCGTCCGATACGATGGCGCACAGCCGCCGCCACCCGGAAGATCTGGCCACGCTGAAGGCGGCAGCCGCCAGCGGCAAGCCGGTCGTCACCGTGTTCCTGTCTGGGCGCGCGCTGTACGCCAACGACCTGATCAATCTGTCCAACAGCTTCGTCGCTGCCTGGCTGCCCGGCACGGAAGGCAAGGGCGTCACCGACGTGCTGGTCGCGGGCGCCGACGGCAAGCCGGCGCACGATTTCCGCGGCAAGCTGACGTTCCCATGGCCGGCCGTGGCCTGTCCGAAGGCCGACGGCACGCCGCAGTTCGCGCTGGACACCGGCCTGCGCTATGGCGACAACAGTACGGTTGGCAAGCTGCAGGAAGACAGCGCGGCCAGCTGCGGTGATGCGACCACGCTGGGCATCTTCAAGCAGTCCGACATCGCACCCTTCACCCTGCAGATGGCTGCAGGCAGCGATGAGAAGGCGGTGGGTTCCGACATGAATGCCACTCAGCGCTGGCCGCAGGCGAAGCCTGCGCTGCAGATTGCAACGGTGCAGGTCAACACGCAGCAGGACGCCAAGGAGGTGACCTGGCTGGCGCCAGCACGCTTCTTCGCCCGCAATCCTTCGAAGAACAACCTCGCGGCGATGGCCACCGCGCGTGGCGTGGTGCAGTTCGACGTGGTGGTGAAACAGGCGCCGGTCAAACCCGTGCAGTTCACGCTGGGGTGCGGTGCCAACTGCGGTGCGAGCCTCGACCTGACGGCGATGTTCTCCGGCGATGCGGTCGGCAGGAAGCAGACCGTCAAGGTGCCGCTGGCCTGCTTCGGCAAGCTCGGTGCGGACCTGACCGGCGTGGATACGCCTTTCAGCATCGCCGCCGATGCTCCGTTCGCTGCCGCGTTCACCAATATCCAGGTGGTCGCCGGTGCGGCGGATGGCGCCGATGTGGTGAAGTGCGCGCAGTGAGTGTCCTGCGCCTTGCGGCCGAGCCGCAGGGCGCTGACGCAGTGCAAGTTGCAATCGCGCGGCGGCCCCGTAGGCTGGCCGTTCCGTCCGGATCCCATACCAGCAGGCATACCAATCCATGACCACACAAACCACCCGATGGTCGCAGTTCGGCGTGCTGATCACCGTGTTCTTCTTCTGGGGCTTCGTTGCGGCGAGCAACGACATCCTGATCCCGGTGTTCAAGAAGGCCTTCGACCTGACGCAGGCGCAGAGCCAGTATGTCGCCGTTGCGTTCTACGTGGCGTATACCGTCGGCTCGCTGATCTACGTGGCGATTTCCAAGGTCATCGGGCTCGACCTGCTCAACAGGATCGGCTACAAGAACGGCATCTGCCTGGGGCTGGTGATATCCGCGTTGGGCACGCTGCTGTTCTACCCCGCGGCCAACACCGGTTCGTTCAGCCTGATGCTGTCGGGCCTCTTCATCGTCGGCCTGGGATTCTCGCTGCAGCAGATCGCGGCCAATCCGCTGGCCATCGTCATCGGTGATCCCAAGACCGGTGCGCAGCGATTGACCCTGGCGGGCGGCATCAACAACTTCGGCACCACCATCGGGCCGCTGCTTGTGAGCGTGGCGATCTTCGGCAGTGTGCTGACCGGCAACACCGAAGCCAGCATCGAAAGCGTGAAGACGCCGTACCTGGTGCTGGGTGTCGCCTTCATCCTGGTGGCGATCTTCCTGAAGTTCTCCTCGGTGCCGAACCACATCGACCTGGAGAAGCTGTCCGAGACCGAAGCCCAGGACAGCAGCAAGCTGATCCACAAGAAATCGGCGCTGGGCTATCCGCAGCTGGTATTGGGCATGCTGGCGATCTTCGTCTACGTCGGCGTGGAGGTGTCCACCATCAGCAACCTGCCGGCCTATCTGGAGTCGCCCGAAGGCCTGGGCCTGGATACGTCGCAGATCGCCCCGTTCGTGTCGCTCTACTGGGCCAGCCTGATGATCGGCCGCTGGGGCGGTGCGGCGGGTGCGTTCAATGTGGGAGCGGGCGCGAAGCGCTGGCTGACGCTGCTGCTGCCGTACGTGGCGTTCGCTGTGTTCCTGGCAGTCAACGCCATCATGAAGCATGACGTCTCGCAGTTCCTGGGCTACGCCGCCGTCATCGTATTGATGATCCTCGCGACCCTGGCCAGCAAGGGCAATCCGGCACGCATGCTGCTGTACTTCTCCATCTGCGGCATTGCCGCGCTGCTGATCGGCATGTTCACCACCGGCTGGGCCAGCGTGGTGGCCTTCATCAGCGTCGGCCTGTTCTGCAGCACCATGTGGCCGTGCATCTTCGCGCTGGCCATCACCGGGCTGGGCAACAACACCAATCAGGGCAGCAGCCTGCTGATCATGATGATCATGGGGGGCGGTTTCGTCAGCCTGGCCCAGGGTGCGCTGGCGGACAAGGTCGGCGTCCATTTCAGCTTCATCGTTGGCGTGGCGTGCTTCGCTTACCTTGTGTTCTATGCGATCGCCGCCACCCGTACGCTGCGCAACCAGGGCATCGACCTGGACAAGCTGGCCGCCGGCAACGGCCATTGAGTGCGGTGCGCGCCGGAGAGAGGCCGGCGCGCATCCCCCAAGCCACCGGGCCACTCTCCAGCCCGGTGGCTTTTCTTTTGGGTTGCCGTCCCTTTGCGCTCGCGCGCAAAGGAGCATCATCGCCCTCCTGGCTCTGGCTTCCGGGGCAGGCGTGGCGACGAAGGACGTAGACGGCTGCGTCGATGGAGGCTGTGGTGGCTCCATGAAGTGCGGTCACTGCGTGCCGGCCGTCGTGGATGGACGGGCCGGCAGCGTGACGGATGGGACATGGCGCAGGCCCCCGGCGGGGGCAAGACTGCAGAACTTCCGCCGGAGTCACGCCCATGTTGCCGCGCCTGTCATGCCTGCTGCTTTCGCTTGTTGCCTTCCACGCCACGGCGCAGGAAGCCCCGACCCGCGAACACTTCGCCACTCCCGGCCACGAAGCGGCGTACCACGACTGGCACTACACGCCCGTGGTGAAAGTGGGCGACATGGTGATCGTGTCGGGCATTCCCGCCGCCGGCCCGGGGACGTACGAAGAAAAGGTGCGTCGCATGTTCATGGCGCTGGGCAAGCAACTGGCACAGGCCGGCGCGACCTATGCCGATGTGGTGGAACTGACGACCTTCCACACCGGCCCGACTGATCCACAGAGCTTCCAGGCCGAGTTCGCCCGCTTCGCCCCGATCCATCACGAGTTCTTCCCCGCGAACTACCCCGCGTGGAGTGCGGTCGGCACGAGCGCGCTGCTCGCACCCGGTGCGGTGGTGGAGATGCGCGCGGTGGCGATGATCGGATCCGGGCGTGCGCCGAAGGCGGACATTCCGAAGCCGAAGCCGCGCCCGGCAAACCCGTGAACTGCCGGGTTCCCGGTGGGGGACATCGCGAGTGTGATCGTCATCCAGAATTTCGACGTACACGCTTGTAGTTCTTTACTCTCCCTTCGCGCTGGCCATCTATGGCGCTGCCGAATGGTCGGCGCTATGGAGAGTGCGTCATGAGCACATTGGCTCGGTTGTCCATCGCTGCTGCAGTACTGCTGTTGTTCTTCCTGCAGCCAAGCGCGACTGCGGTCGCGCAGTCGACGATAGTCATCGCATGCGAGCAGGGGGACGTAAACTCCTGGAAGATCTGCGAGGTCAGACCCGACACCTTCGCGCGCTATGTGTGGTCGACGACCGGCGTGGCGAATCTGGATCCATTCGTGTGCACGGAGAATTCCAGTGTGTGCACTGCCTGGTGTGAGCACACCAATTCCAGTGGTCAGATCCACGTGACCGTCTACAACGCGGCAGGACAGCCGGTGGCCTCGAGGAGTCGCTCATTGGGTTGCGGCGCTGGTTGACGCCCAGTGCCACGAGGAGCTGCGTACGGTCTCCTCGTGGCATCGCCGACGTGATGGGCGCGTTGCCGGGTGCGTCGGCTCACCGCCGCGCCAGCATCGTTTCAATCAGGTCCAGGATCTCTGCCACGCTGATGCCGTAGGAGCCAGCCTGGCCCGCGTCGAAGGCCCGCTTCCACTGGTCGTAGCCTTCCAGGTAGGCCGGGTCGATGGCGCCCTGGCCGACCAGTTCGGCGCCACTGCGTTCCAGTACCTGGCCGATGATCGGCAGGTGGGCGAAGGTGGTGATGACGCCTGCGCGCAGGCCGGGATGGCGGATGCGCGCTTCGCTCACGCTGACGTGCAGGATCTCGCCGCCCAGCGGGTGCGGGTCGATGCGATTGATCGTCAGTACCGGTGTCTCCCTGGCGCCGCGGCCACGACAGCGCCAGCGTTGGCCGACGGCATAGGGGGCGGAGGCAGGAGCGTTCGTCATGGAGAGCGGGAGCGGCGGGGACGGGGCCACTCAGGATAGGCAGGGCATGGCGGGTTGTGCGCGGTGGAGTGGCTTGAAAGCTTGAATGACCCGATGCGGCAAAGTGGGAGCGATACCGGAGGGTGGAGCCGGAACTCCGCGACGGTCGCGTTGAGCCAGGGTGATCGGGTGCGACCCTTACGCACTCAAGGCCCGGAGAGCGGGGCGTCCCTCCAGTGGCGGACGATGGGATCCATATTTGTCCGGATCGGACCGCACTCGGCGATATCTGATCTCGATGCCCGGCCTGTGCGCGCGCAGCACCTGCGCTCGGCGCCCGAACTTCCCAAGGACTTTCCCACCATGCCTCTCGACGCGAACTCCCGTTTCATCGCCCAGGTGTGCGGTGTTGCCGTCATCTTGCTGGCGACCTGGTTCCACGGCCATGGCAAAAGTCTGGACCGGGGCTTGTCGCGTTGCGAAGCGGGCGGGTTGCAGGCGCGGGAACCGCGCGACTGCATCTCCTGCGAACGCGATGAGGCGTCGCACGCCGACGCACGACGGGTGGATTGTGACGCGCCGAGCCCCGCATTGCGCACGCGCAACGCTACTCGGCGTTCGTGATCCTGCGCCAGTGATCTGCGGTCTGTCAGGTCCCGCGGTGGTGGATCGAGTGGGATAGCCGCCGACACGGGGCGGCGCATTGCGTGCGCGGATGGCAGTTTGCAGGGCGCGGCGTGCCGCCGGTCTTGTGATGCACGCCTAGAAGCGCGCACCGACCGGCAGATAGCGCCACTGGCCCACCGGCATCTTCGCCAGCGCGATCCGGCCGATGCGCAGCCGCCGGATCGACACCACCTCAAGCCCACCTTCGCGGCAGCGGTGGCTCAGCTCGCCCGGCTGCACGTCCTTGATCGCGAAACGCAGCCGCACCTCGTTCTGCCAGCTGACCTTGCAGGGCGCCAGTCCACGGCCCTGATAGCTGGTCACGTGGCCGATGCGGCTGAGGGTGTACGGGTCGGTGTTGCCGCGGATCTCCACCACGAATTCCTGCTCGATCTCCGCATAGTCCTCGGTCAGGCGGCGCCATACGCGGCCGTCCTGGCTCAACACCATGAGTCCGCTGGCCCCAGTGTCCAGTGGCATCAGGGGAGTCAAGCGGTGGAAATGGCGCTTCAGTGGACGCACGCCGCTGTCGTCTTCGAGCAGATGCGTGGCCGGGGTGACCAAGACGGACGTATCCTGCCAGGCAACGCCTTCGGGCTTGTGCAGCAGCAGGGTGGCTGGCTCGGTGGCCGTGAGTTCGGCAGCCGGGTCGATTTCCACGCGCTCGGTGGTAACCGGGTGTTGCGGCGCCTCCACCGTTTCACCGTCCACGGTGACCCAGCCCCCTTCGATGTACTGCTCGGCCTCCGTGCGCGAACAGCCGGTGAGTTCAGCGACGCGCTTGGCCAGGCGGATGGGTTCAGGCATGGGAACACCGGCGTTTCAGGGCGGCTAGTGTAAAGATAGCGGGGACGCCCCGCGTCGAATCTTCGTTCTTCATCTTCATTTTCCCGCCAGGACCGCATGAAAACGCCCCCAGGACTGCAAGCGCTGATCGATGATGGTGTGATCGACCGCGTGCTGCGGCCGCTGAAAAGCGGCAAGGAAGCCTCCGTCTACGTGGTGGATGCGGGAGGCGAAGTCCGCTGCGCCAAGGTCTACAAGGACATGGCGCAGCGCAGTTTCCAGCAGCGCACGCTGTACCAGGAAGGGCGCAAGGTCCGCGGTAGCCGCGAGGCGCGCGCGATGGGCAAGGCCACGCGCTACGGGCGCAAGCAGCAGGAAGTGGCATGGAAGAACGCCGAAGTCGACGCCCTGTACCAGCTGCGTGATGCCGGCGTGCGCGTGCCGGAACCGTTCGGTTATGTGCACGGCGTGCTGGTGATGGAGCTTGTCGCCGATGCCAGCGGCCACTCCGCGCCCCGTCTGGGCGAAGTGGACCTGACACCGGAGCAGGCGCGCGACTTCCACCGTTTCCTGGTGCGCGAGGTGGTCAAGATGCTGTGTGCCGGTCTGATCCACGGGGACCTGTCGGAGTACAACGTGCTGGTGGGCGGGGAAGGCCCGGTGATCATCGATTTCCCGCAGGTGGTCAGTGCCGCCGGCAACAACGCCAGCCGTCGCCTGCTGCTGCGCGACGTCAATGCCCTGACGGCGCGCCTGGGCCGTTATGCGCCGGAACTGCTGGATACCTGGTACGGCGAGGAGATGTGGGCGCTGTACGAAGCCGGCACCCTGCACCCGGACACGGAGCTGACGGGGCTGTTTACCCACGACGCTTCGCGCGTGGATGTGGACAGCGTGCGGCATGCCATCGAGGACGCGCGGCAGGAAGCGATCATCCGCCAGCAGGGCAGGGAAGCGGCCGCTGCGGAGTAACGCGAGGGGGCAGGGCCGGGCGCATCGGCGCGGCCCTGGGCGCAGGCAAAACAAAAGGGCCTGCCTTGCGGCAGGCCCTTCGGAATGAGTGGTGGCCCGGGGCGGATTCGAACCACCGACACGCGGATTTTCAATCCGCTGCTCTACCAACTGAGCTACCAGGCCAGGATCTGTCGCGGTACGGCAGTGCCGGCGCGAAGAGCGGCAATGATACGGACCGGTCGGGGCAATGGCAAGCCGGACAGCCCCTGAATGGCGGGTCGCGCGGCCGCCGCTGGCTGCGCCGGGCGGAGGCATCATGCATCCACGGGAGTGCGCCCCCTCAACGCGCCGACAGAGAACGACCATGAAACGCCTGATTCCCTTAGCCTTGCTGATCGCGACCGGTCTGGCCGCCTGCGCGACCGACGGCCGGCAGACCGATGCCGAAAAACTCGCCTTCTACCGCGGGCATGCCGGAGAGCCGGTCAAGGACTTCAAGTATTTCGGCAGGCTCAATGGCTGGACGCCACTTGGCGACGGCGCGCTCGCCGTCTGGACCAAGCCCAGCGAAGGGTATCTGCTGGAGCTGTCCGGCCCCTGCCAGGACCTGGACTACGCCACCGCCATCTCCGTGACCCAGTTCGGCGGTCGGGTGTCGGCAAAGTTCGATGACGTGATCCCCTTGGGTGCCGGCACCTCCAGCATCAATATTCCTTGCCGCATCGAGACCATCAGGTCATTGGACGTCAAGGCCCTGCGCGCCAGCCAGAAGGAGTTGCGCGAAGCCGCGGCCGTGGAGCGGGAGGCTGGAAAGCGTTGATCGTGCGGGGAAGCCCCACGCTTTCCAGAGCACGGCCTGTTGCCGGACCTGTCTGTTCCGGTGGGGCAGCACGCGTCGCGCAGTTCAGGATTCCGGCACGTATCCGGTCGGTTTGTCCGCGCCGCCGCCGAACAGGAACTTCTCCAGTTCCACTTCAAGGAACGCGCGATGCTTGGGATCGCGCGGGGACAGCCGGTTCTCGTTGATCAGCATGGTCTGGTGTGCCAGCCATGCGGCCCACGCCGGTTTGCCGATGTTCGCGTAGATGCGCTTGCCCAGGTCGCCGGGGTAGGGGACGAAATCCAGTCCCTCCACTTCGCGGTGTTCGTACTGGCAGTGGACGGTGCGCGACATCATTCAATTTCCCAGCAGTTTGCGGATCGGCGCGGGCAGGCCCAGCTTCGCGAGTTCGCCGCGCGCGACCCATCGCAGATCGTCATTGTCGCGCACCCTGCCACGCAGGGCGACCCTGCGTACGCGTAGCGGTTGCAGGTGCAGGCGGTAGTGGCTGAAGGTGTGCACCACCAACGGCAGCTCCTCGGCGCTGTCGTAATGCCCCTGCACTTCGTGCGCGAACCAGTCGCGCATGCCCGCGTCGGTGTCCGCCTGCGGTAACGTCCACAGCGAGGCCCAGATGCCGGTCTCCGGACGGCGCTGCAGCAGGATCTCGCCATCGGCGTTCTCGAGCCACAGCGCCACGGCCTCCCGCTCCGGCAGCGTCTTCGAGGGCCTGGAGGTGGGCAGCACGTCCACCAGCCCATCACGGCGCGCCACGCAGTCGTCCTGTTGCGGGCACACCGCGCAGGCCGGCTTCGCGCGCGTGCACAGCGTGGCACCGAAATCCATCTGCGCCTGCGTGTAGTCGGCCAGGCGGCCGTCGGGCACATCGTGCAGGTGCGTTTCCGCCAGCGCCCACAATCGCTTTTCCACCGCCGGCAGGCCGGGCCAGCCGGTGATGCCGTGGAAGCGCGCCAGCACACGCTTGACGTTGCCATCGAGGATGGGGAAACGGTCGTTCCACGCCTGCGCCAGGATGGCGCCCGCCGTGCTGCGCCCGATGCCGGGCAGTGCATGCAGCATGTCGAAATCGCGTGGCAGATCGCCGCCATGCTGCACGACACACGCCTTCGCCGCCGCGTGCAGGTTGCGGGCGCGGGCGTAGTAGCCCAGTCCTGCCCAGTGCGCCATCACGTCATCGGTGGAAGCGGCGGCCAGGTCGGGCAGCGTGGGGAAACGCTCGACGAAGCGCAGGAAGTACGGGATGACCGTGGTTACCTGCGTCTGCTGCAGCATGATTTCCGACAGCCACACACGGTAAGGCGTGCGTGGATGCTGCCACGGCAGGTCGTGGCGGCCGTGCCGGTCGAACCAGGCCAGCAGGCGATGGGCAAAGGGGATGGCGCTGCTCACGCGGGACGCCCCGTGGGAGCGACGTCAGTCGCGATGACGCCATCGCGGTGGTCGATCGCGACTGACGTCGCTCCCACGACAGCGGTGGGCCTGATGTCAGCCGGCACCCAGCGCTTCCGGCAGCAGCGCATCGACGAAGGCTTCCGCATCGAACACGCGCAGGTCCTCTACGCGCTCACCGATGCCGGCATAGCGGATCGGGATGCCGAACTCACGCGCCAGCGCGAACACCACGCCGCCCTTGGCCGTGCCGTCGAGCTTGGTGACCACCAGCCCGGTGACGCCGACCGCGGCGTGGAACTGGCGCAACTGCGAAAGCGCGTTCTGGCCGGTGGTGCCGTCGATGACCATCAGCACTTCGTGCGGCGCGGTGTCATCGATCTTGCCGAGCACGCGGCGGATCTTGCCCAGTTCGCTCATCAGGCCGGTCTGCGTGTGCAGGCGGCCTGCAGTATCGGCGATCAGCACGTCGAGGCCGCGCGACCTGGCCGACTGGAGCGCGTCGAAGGCCACCGACGCCGGATCCGCATCCTGGCCCTGCGCGACAACCGGTACGCCGTTGCGTTCGCCCCATGTCTGCAGCTGGGCCACGGCGGCGGCGCGGAACGTGTCGCCGGCCGCCAGCATCAGGCTGTGGCCATCCTGCTTGAAGCGGCGCGCGAGCTTGCCGATGGTGGTGGTCTTGCCCACGCCGTTGACGCCAATGGTCAGCACGACGAACGGCTTGCGGCTGGCGTCGATCACCAGGGGCCGGGCGACCGGCGCGATGAGCGCGATCAGGTCCGCGCGCAGTGCCTTCAACAGTGCCTGCGCATCGGCGAACTCGCGTTCCTTCATCCGCTTGCGCAGGTCTTCGATGATCGCGGTCGTGGCGGGAACGCCCACGTCGGCGGTCAGCAACGCGGTTTCGATCTCGTCCAGCAGATCGTCGTCCAGGCGCGGGTTGCGCGTGAACAGGCCGGCCAACCCCAATGCGGCGCTGGTGCGACGCAGGCGGTCGCGCCAGCCCGACTTGCCGGCCGGCGCCGCGGGCGCGGCATCGACGGGCTCCGGCTCCTCCGCTCCTGGCGCAGCGGCGGCGGGTTCGGGCAGCGGGCCGGCATCGTTCCGGGGCGCGTCCGCCTCCGGCACCGCTTCGTCCGCCACGGGAGGGGAAGCAGGGATTGCGTCCGCCGGCAGTGGTTCGCCCGGCGCGCGCGGAAAGGCGGCGGCGAGTTCTTCGGTACTGGGGCGGGTCTGGGCGGCATCCGGGCCGTCCTGGGGCTTCTTGCGGCGGAAAAAACCGATCATTTCAGGGGGTATCTCGAAGAGGGCGACATGCTACCACCCGGCTGCCGGGCGGCCGTGGACGCCGGGCTAAAGTGGGGCCGGCGACGGCCGATATCGAGGCTGGAAACCCTGTGGAGTCATCGCATGACCCCTATCGCCGGCATCGCTACGTCCGGCCTGCGCGCCGCCTCGCTCGGCATGCAGGCCGCAGCGCACAACATCGCCAACCTGGCCACGCCGGATGCTGCACGACAGCGCGTGGCGCTGTCCGCCGAGGCGGTGGGCGGAGTGTCGGCGACGGTGGTCGAGGCACCCGCTGATCCGGCCGCCCCGATGGAGGATGTGGCGGCGATGCTGACCTACGAGGCGATGGCCGGCGCGAACCTGTTCGTGCTTAAGGTGGCAGGACAGGCGCTGGGCGGTTTGCTGGACGTCAAGGCGTAGGCAGGATGCTCCCTTCTCCCCGCACGCGGGGAGAAGGTGCCCGAAGGGCGGATGAGGGGTGCTCTTGGCGCCGAGTGTTTTTCGCAAATGAGCCAAAGCATCACGGACGTGGATCGTATTGGAGTCTTCCTGACGCGATGTCTCCGTTCGCCCCTCACCCGCCTTCGGCACCCTCTCCCCGCCAGCGGGGAGAGGGGATAACAGCCGCGAGACCTGTTGATTACGCCGACAACTCCAGCAGCAGCGCGTTTAGGCGCTTCACGTAGCCGGCCGGGTCCTTCAGACTCTCGCCGGCGGCCAGCGCAGCCTGGTCGAACAGCACGCGCGTGAGGCTGGCGAAGCGGTTCGCATCGTTCTCGGCATCGAGTTTTGCGATGAGCGGATGCTCCGGGTTGAACTCGAACACCGGCTTGCTCTCCGGCGCCGCCTGGCCGCTGGCCTCCAGCAACTGGCGCATCTGCAGGCCCAGGTCGCCCTGGCCGATGGCGAGGATTGCCGGGGAATCGGTCAAGCGGTGCGAGACGCGCACGTCGGCCACGTCCAGGCCCAGCACGGCCTTGATGCGGCCGGTGAGGGCTTCCTTGGCTTTCGCGCTTTCCTCCTGCTTCTTCTTCTCGTCTTCGCTGTCCAGTGCGCCCAGATCGAGGTCGCCGCGGGCGACATCGACGAAGGACTTGCCGTCGAACTCGGTCAGGTAGCCCATCAGCCACTCGTCGATGCGGTCGGTGAGCAGCAGCACTTCGATGCCCTTCTTGCGGAAGATCTCCAGGTGCGGGCTGTCCTTGATCTGCGCGTAGGACTCGCCGGTGAGGTAGTACAGCTTGTCCTGGCCTTCCTGCAGGCGACCGGCGTAGTCGGCCAGCGATACGCTGGGTGCGCCCGAGGCATCGTGCGTGGAAGCGAAGCGCAGCAGGCCGGCGATCTTCTCGCGGTTGGCGTAGTCCTCGGCCGGGCCTTCCTTCAGCACCTGGCCGAAGTTGGTCCAGAACGCCTTGTAGTCCTCGGGCTTGTCCTTGGCCAGCTTCTCCAGCATGTCGAGCGCGCGCTTGGTCAGCGCGGAGCGCATCGAATCCACCACCGGACCCGACTGCAGGATCTCGCGGGAGACGTTGAGCGAGAGGTCGGACGAGTCCACCACGCCGCGCAGGAAGCGCAGGTACAGCGGCAGGAACTGCTCGGCCTGGTCCATGATGAAGACGCGCTGCACGTACAGCTTCAGGCCCTTGGCGCCGTCGCGGTGGTACAGGTCGAACGGCGCGCGGCCCGGGACGTAAAGAAGCGACGTGTATTCCAGCTTGCCTTCGACCTTGTTGTGGCTCCATGCCACCGGGTCGGTGAAGTCGTGGGCGATGTGCTTGTAGAACTCGGTGTATTCCTCGTCCTTGATTTCGGACTTGGCGTGCGTCCACAGAGCGCTGGCCTTGTTGACGGCTTCCCATTCGGGCGTGGCGGGCTTGTCCTCGCCGTGGTGTTCCTTCGGCATCTCGATCGGCAGGCCGACATGGTCGGAGTACTTCTTGATGATGCCGCGAAGTTTCCAACCGTCCGCAAAGCCCTCCTCGCCGTCCTTCAGGTGCAGCACGATGCGCGTGCCGCGTTCGGGCTTGTCGACCGTGGCGACTTCGAAATCGCCTTCGCCGGCGCTGGACCAGTGCACGCCCTCGCTGGCGGGCAGGCCCGCGCGGCGGCTGAACACGTCCACGCGGTCGGCCACGATGAAGGCGCTGTAGAAACCCACGCCGAACTGGCCGATCAGGTTGGCGTCCTTCTTCTGGTCGCCGGACAGCGCCTTGAGGAAGTCGCCGGTGCCGGACTTCGCGATCGTCCCGAGATGGGCGACGGCCTCATCGCGACTCATGCCGATGCCGTTGTCGTCGATGGTCACCGTACGTGCTTCGGCATCGAAGCCGATGCGGATGCGCAGGATGGGATCTTCAGCCAGCAGGTTGGGGTCCTTGAGGGCCTCGAAGCGCAGCTTGTCGGCGGCGTCGGCGGCGTTGGACACCAGCTCGCGCAGGAAGATCTCCTTGTTCGAGTACAGCGAGTGGATCATCAGCTGCAGCAGCTGCTTCACTTCGGCCTGGAAGCCCAGTGTTTCCTTGCGGGTTTCGGTGGTCATCGTGGACGTGCTCCTTGGATCGGTATGCGGGCCGCAGGCGCGGCCGATGCGTCCCGGTGTATGGGTATGTCCGCCGATTTCAACCCGCGATGCCCCTCCTGCACGGGAAGTATCATGCGGGACCCTCCGTCGCCGTCGCCCCGATGTCCCGAAGCCCCCGCCGTCCCTACCCAGCACCTGCCTCCGCGCCGCGCGGCGCCGGCCAAGTGCGGATCATCGGTGGGCGATGGCGCGGCACGAAGCTGGCGGTGCAGGACCGTCCCGGCCTGCGGCCGAGCAGCGACCGCGTGCGCGAGACCCTGTTCAACTGGCTGATGCCGGCATTGCCGGGCGCGCGCGTGCTGGACCTGTTCGCCGGTACCGGTGTGCTGGGGCTGGAAGCGCTGTCGCGCGGCGCCACGCACGCCGTGCTGGTGGAGCGAGACCCGGGGCTGGCCGCGGCGCTGCGCGAGGCGGTGGCGAAGCTGTCCGCACCGGCCGAGGTACACGCGGCTGACGCACTGGCGTGGCTGGGCGGCCGTGGGGGCGCCTTCGACCTGGTATTCCTGGACCCGCCCTTCGCCGATGGCCTGTGGGAGCAAGCCATCGAAGGCCTGCGGAACCATCTGGCGCCGGGTGCGTGGATCTACGTCGAATCCCCCGCCGGAACAGCGCCCCGCGTGCCGGTCGGCTGGACCCTGCACCGGGAGGGCGGCAGCCGGGACGTGCGCTTCGCCGTGTACCGGACCCCCGCAGGGCAGGGCGCTGCTACACTTCGCCCCGACGATTCGCCGGCGACGACTGAATGACTGTGGCACGCAACCGGACGGCGGTTTATCCCGGCACGTTCGACCCGATCACCAATGGCCATATCGACCTGATCGACCGCGCCGCGCCGCTGTTCGAGCGGGTGATCATCGGGGTGGCGGAAAGCCCGGGCAAAGGCCCCGCGTTGCCGCTGGCGCAGCGCGTCGAGCTGGCCCGCGATGCGGTGGCCAAGCATCCGCACGTGGAAGTGCGGGGCTTCGACGGCCTGCTCGCGCACTTCGTCACGGAGGTGGGCGGCGGCGTGTTGCTGCGTGGCCTGCGTGCGGTGTCCGACTTCGAGTACGAGTTCCAGCTGGCCAGCATGAACCGCCACCTGATCCCGGAGGTCGAGACGTTGTTCCTGACCCCGGCCGAGCAGTACGGCTTCATCTCGTCGTCGTTGGTGCGCGAGATCGCCCGGCTCGGCGGCGACGTGTCCGGCTTCGTGCCGCCGGCCGTGGTCGCGGCGCTGAAGGCACAATGGCAAAAGCAAAGACAAGGCGCCTGAGCGCGCCGCGATTCCGACAACAGATCCAACAGGAGGGGGAACACCCATGAAGAACATCGCAACCCGCATGCTGCTCACCGCCTGCCTCGTGCTGCCGTTCGCGGCGTGCAAGAAGCAGGAAGAAGCGCCGGCCCAGCCGGCCGAAGTCGCGCTGGTCGCCCCGACCACGACCGAAGACGGTGCGTGGAAGGAGTACCTGAGCAAGGTGGTCGACGCCAACATGGGCACGATCACCAACACGCCCTACGTGTATTACCTGCCGGCCGAGACCGATCCGGAGTTCGAGGCCAAGTACGGCCGCCAGCTGGAACAGGCCAAGGGCGCCGTGGCGCGTGGCGTGACCAGCGGCAACCTGATCGCGTTCGGTTCGCCGTCCAGCGTCAAGATCGCCGACCTGGCCGTGGCCGCGTTCGAAGGCGTGGAAGCCGACACCTTCAAGGGCGTGCGCATCCTCTTCATCGGCAAGGCGGAGGACAGCGAGCGCGTGAAGGCGGCCGTGGCCCCGAGCAGCGCCGAGTACGTGTTCGTCGAAGCCAAGTGACCTTTCCAGGGCGTGGCCGCTCCGGCGGCCACGCCCTGGTGAAAAGGTCATCCCCGCTGTCGCGGGAATGACGAAAGAACATGTCCCTCAAGATCAACGAACTCTGCGTCAACTGCGATGTCTGCGAGCCGGCCTGTCCCAACCAGGCCATCTCGATGGGCGAGGCGATCTATGTGATCGATCCGGCGCGCTGTACCGAATGCGTCGGCCATCATGACGAACCGCAATGTGTCGTCGTGTGCCCTGTAGAGTGCATCGATCCCGATCCGGCGTATCCTGAGACCCACGAAGCACTGTTGGCGAAGATGCTCCGGCTGCAGGCCGGCTGATCCGCCACACGGCAGCGCTCCGTGCCGGTTATCGTCCAGGAGAGATCGTGATCCAGCGTCGTCTGTTCGCCCTGTTGTTGTTCGTTGCGTTCGTGCCGGCCGCACTGGCTGCCGATGCTGTCCGTCCTGCCGCCTCGCCGCATCCGCCCGGTGTCGCCATCGCCAGCGCGCACGCGCTTGCCACGCAGGCCGGCCTTGATGTCATCGCGCAGGGTGGCAACGCCTTCGACGCCGCCATCGCGGTGTCGTCGACGCTGTCGGTGGTTGAGCCGATCAGTTCCGGGCTGGGCGGTGGCGGCTTCTTCCTGTTGCATGACGGCAAGACCGGCAAGCAGACCTTCGTGGATGCGCGCGAGACCGCACCCGCCGCGGCCACGCCTGACAAGTACCTGCTGCCCAATGGAGAGTTCAATCGCGACCGTGCCGAGAACGGTCCTTGGGCGGCGGGTATTCCCGGTCTGCCGGCGGCCTTCGTCCATCTGGCCGAGAGGTACGGCAAGCTGCCCCTGGCGACCTCGCTGAAGCCTGCGATCCGCGTGGCCCGCGACGGTTTCCCGGTGTACGCGCGGATGGCGCGGGGCTATCAGGCACGCCGCGACGTGATGGAGCGGTACAAGGGCACGCGTTCGGTGTTCCTCGCCAATGGCCAGCCGATCAAGGAAGGCGACACGTTCAGGCAACCGGACCTGGCGCGCACGCTGGAACGCCTGGCCGCGCAGGGCTTCGACGGCTTCTACCGCGGCGAGACCGCGAAGTTGCTGCTGGCCGGGGTGAAGGCGGAAGGCGGCCAGTGGACGGCGAAGGAACTGGCCGGCTACACCGTGCGTGAGCGCGAGCCGTTGACCTTCAAGTACAACGACTGGCAGGTGACCACCGCGCCGCCGCCATCGTCCGGTGGCGTGGCATTGGCGCAGATGCTGCAGATCCTCGATGCCTACGATCTACGCAGCCTGGACGAGGCGCAACGCACGCACCTGATCGTGGAGGCGATGCGTCGTGCGTTCCGCGACCGCACCTTCTACCTAGGCGATCCGGACTTCGTCGAAATCCCGCTGAAGACGCTGACCAATCCGTACTACGCCGCCGGCCTGCGCGCGACGATCAATCCGCAGAAAGCGACGCCCAGCGACCAGCTCTCCGGCCAGCAGACCCCGCTGGAAGACGAGGAAACCACGCACTTCTCGATCATCGATGCCGAAGGCAACCGCGTTGCCGGCACGCAGACGGTGAACCTGCTGTATGGCTCGGGCCTGGTGCCGCCGGGTACGGGCGTGCTGCTGAACAACGAGATGGATGATTTCGCGCTCAAGCCCGGCACGCCGAATGCGTTCGGCGTGATGGGCTATGAAGCCAATGCGCCCCAGGCAGGAAAGCGCATGCTCAGCTCGATGACGCCCACCTTCATGGAGTCGCCGGAAAAGGTGGCGGTGCTCGGTACACCCGGCGGCAGCCGCATCATCACCATGGTGCTGCTGGGCGTGCTGGGCTATGACGCGGGCCTGGATGCGCAGCCGGTCGTCGCGTTGCCGCGCTTCCACCACCAGTGGATGCCGGACCTGATCGAGATGGAGACCAGCGCGCTGAGTCCTGCGTCGCAACAGGCGCTGGAAGCCATGGGCCACAAATTCAAGGTGCCCGGCAACAGCGCGCAGGGTGGTCGCGGTTCGAGCCATGTGTGGGGCAACCTGCAGACGGTTGAGTGGAACAAGGCGGCCAACGTGTTGAGTGGCGGCAGCGATCCGCGCAATCCGGTGGGCGCGGCGAAGGTGGTGGAGTCGGTGATGCCCTAAGGGGGCGCGACACCTCTGCAGGAGCGATGTAAGTCGCGACCGCACGGCTTGCAGGCACGTGACGAGACGCGCGTGTCGTTCAGACGGTCGCCCGACCTGCCGGTACTGAGGCTTCCAAGTGGCGGTCGCGACTCACGTCGCTCCTACAGGGCCTTGGGTGGGCGTAGAATCGCCGCATGAAACTCTGGTCGCTGCTGGGCAATTCCCAGAAACTCGATGGCGGTGCGATGTTCGGCAACGCGCCGCGCGCCATGTGGGAGAAGTGGTCGCCGCCCGATGCGGAGAACCGCATCGAGTTGGCGTGCCGCGCGCTGCTGGCGCAGCCGCTTAACGGCAAGACGGTGTTGTTCGAGACCGGGATCGGGGCGTTCTTCGAGCCGAAGATGCGCGCGCGCTTCGGCGTGCAGGAAGAGCGTCACGTGCTGCTGGATTCGCTCCGCGACGCCGGCTTCTCGCACGAGGATATTGACGTGGTGGTGCTCAGCCACCTGCACTTCGACCATGCCGGGGGTCTGCTGGCGCCGTGGCACGACGGTCATGCACCGGAACTGTTGTTCCCCAACGCCACCTTCGTGGTCGGTGCCGAGCACTGGCAGCGTGCGCTGAAGCCGCATCCGCGCGACCGCGCCAGCTTCATTCCGGAACTGCAGCCGCTCCTGGAAGCCAGTGCTCGGCTGGAACTCGTTTCCGGCGAGCATTCCGCGGCGCTCGGCGACACCGTCCGCTTCAGCTTCAGCGATGGCCATACGCCGGGCCTGATGGTGGCCGAGATCGCCGGTCCGGAGCGCATGGACGATCAGCCCCATGGTGGCGTGGTGTTCTGCGCCGACCTGATTCCCGGCCGATCCTGGGTGCACGTGCCCATCACCATGGGCTACGACCGCAACGCCGAGTTGCTGATCGACGAGAAGCGCGCCTTCCTGGAAGACAAGCTGGCGCGCAACGTCCATCTTTTCTTCACCCACGATCCCGGCTGCGCGCTGGCGCAGGTCACCCGCGACGAGAAGGGCAAGTTCGGTACTGCGCATGAAGTCGCGGAGTTGCAGGCGCGGGTGCTGGTGGCTTGAGATTTGAGCCCCTCTCCAGCGGGAGAGGGGTTGGGGTGAGGGTGCGACGGAGTCCGTGATGGTTCGAATGTCGCCAACTTCGCCGTACCCTCGTCCGCCCCCGTAGCAAGTACGGGGCAGGCTCTCCGGGCGCCTTCTCCCGATGGGAGAAGGGAGTTGCGTTACCCCACCCGCGTCCCAAAAATACGATCCCCCGCGTCGCCCAGACCCGGAAGGATGTAGCCCTTGTCATTGAGGCGCTCGTCGATGGCGGCGGTGTAGACGTCCACGTCGGGGTGCGCCGCTTCCAGTGCCTTGAGCCCTTCTGGTGCGGCGACCAGGAAGATGCCCTTGATCCGCTTCGCGCCCGCGCGCTTGAGCATGTCGATGGTGGCGATCAGCGTGCCGCCGGTGGCCAGCATCGGATCGAGGATCAGCGCATCGCGTTCTTCCAGCCGGCCGGTCAGCTTCTCGAAGTAGGGCACGGGCTGCAGTGTTTCCTCGTCGCGCTGCAGGCCGACCACGCTGACGCGCGCAGTGGGGATCAGCGCCAGCACGCCGGGCAGCATGCCCAGGCCGGCGCGCAGGATGGGCACCAGGGTGATCTTGGCGCCGGCAATCCTCTTCACTTCGACCGGGCCGGCCCAGCCGGCCATCGTCTCGGTCGTCAATTCCAGGTCGGCCGTGGCCTCGTAGGCGAGCAGCGTACCCAGCTCGGTTACCAGCTCGCGGAAATCCTTGGTGTTGAGACCGGCGTTCCGCAGCAGGCCGATCTTGTGCTGGACGAGGGGGTGGCGGACTTCTACGGTCTTCATGGCGGGAGGGGGCAGCAGGAGAAGCTGGAAGTCTGCATCAAACCCGCTGGTCCCACAAAGCAGAAAGCCGGCACGCGCCGGCTTTCCGCATGGACCGTGGCGATGCCGCCGATCAGAACGCCCAGCGCATGACCAACTGGTAGCTCGGCCCGGCCTCTTCGGTTTCCAGTTCGTATTCGTCGTAGTCGCGGTCGATCTGGTCCTGCAGGGTGTTGAACTTGTCGAAGAACTCGTCCTTGCCGGCATCCAGCAGGTTGTT
Source organism: Pseudoxanthomonas sp. PXM03 (assembly GCF_014852005.1). Taxonomy (GTDB): domain Bacteria; phylum Pseudomonadota; class Gammaproteobacteria; order Xanthomonadales; family Xanthomonadaceae; genus Pseudoxanthomonas_A. The sequence continues at coordinate 1,057,898 of NZ_JACVAU010000001.1, forward strand.
GGCGCTCAGGCGCACGGAGACATTCGTGCCGAAGCGTTTCTCGACGAACACATCCAGTTCACCGCCGTAGCGGATGAGGGCTTCCTCGCCGAGCACGCGTGCGTAGGCGTCGCCCTGTTTGCGATAGGTGGCGCCGAAGCTCGCGCCCCACGCCGGGATGTCATGGATGAAGCCGATGTTGTAGACGGACTTGGCCTGGTCGTTGAAGCGGCGTTCGCCCAGGAAGTCGTCCACCTTGGACTTCACCCACGAGTAGTTGGCGAAGATGCCGGTGTTCTCCAGGCCGATCGCCGACAGCGGCGTGGACACGTCGAACTCGAAGCCGTAGACCTTGCCGTCGCCGACGTTGGACGAGGTGTACAGCCAGCTTTCCGCCGGTTCCTGCGCCATCGCATCGGCCAGGTCGACGGCATCGCCGTCCTCGATCATCTCTTCCCAGGTGTCCTGCATCTCTTCGCTGGGCTCGCCGGTGTTGACGATCTCGATGAGGTCCTTGACGTCGCGATAGAAGAAATTCAGGCCGACCACGCCCTTGCGGCCAAGGCGGTGTTCGAAACCGAGGTCCAGTCCGTTGGCGGTTTCCGGATCCAGTTCCGGGTTGCCGATGTAGTCGTTGTCGCCGAACTCGCCGTCCAGCAGGGCCGGCAGCAACTCGTTGAAGTTGGGACGTTTGATGGTCCTCGCCAGCGACAGGCTGACGCGGTCCGCGTCTCCCAGGTTCCAGCGCAGGTTCACCGACGGAAGCAGCTCGTTGTAGTCCTTGCTGACGCGACCTTCGCTTTCATCGTCCTCGAGGTACTCCACCTCGGACTTGGTGGTCTCGTAACGCAGGCCGGCTTCCCACGAGAAGGCATCGCCCTTGCCGCTGAGCATGATGTACGGATCCAGCCGCTTTTCTTCGATCACCGAGGCCACGCTGCCGTCCAGCTCGTAATCGGCCAGGGACGCCGGGGTCTCGTCCTCCTCCTCGGCCTCCCACTCGTAGCTCACGAGCAGGCCTTCGCGCTTCTTGTTGCGATAGTCCACGCCGAATTCCAGCTCGGCACTGCCCAGCGGACGTGCATGGGTCAGCCTGAAGCCGGTTTCGGCATCCTTGGCGGAAACAGACTCGGCCTGGTAGACGGTTTCGTCCCACTCTGCATCCGCAGGGATGCTCCAGGTGTCGTCCCAGTTCTCCGCGCCGCTCACGTAGACGTGTTCGCCTTCCGTGGTGGCCTGCGAGTTCTCGAAACGGGCGTAGTCAACGCTCACGGCGGTGGTGCCGCCTGCCATGTCGAACTTGTACTCGGCGCCGATGCCGTAGTTCTTCTGGTCGTACGGGTCACGGCCGGGTACGCGCAGGTTGATGGTCTCGTCGTCGTCCAGTTCCTCCTCGAACGACACTTCGGTGACGTCGCGATCGGTCTTGACGTAGAAGCCATCGATGCTGAAGCGACCGGTCTCGCCGACGTCGGCGGTGTAGGACAGGTTGGCCGAGTAGTCGCGGCCGTCCTTCACCTCGGTCTGGTCTTCCCAGCTGACCTTCTCCTCCTGGGTGTTGTCGGTAAAGCGGTCGGAGCGCTTGGTCTTGGCGCGATACCGGTCCTGCACGTTGATGCCCGCCAACAGGCGGCCCCCGAGCGCCTCGAACGAGGTCACGGCACCGAAGGTCGGGTTGACCTCGCCATCGTCCCAGCGATTCACGCCGACACGGATGTAGCTGCCGGTGAACTCGTACGCGTCGCGCAGCACGATGTTGATCGCGCCGGCCATCGCATCGCCGCTGCGGTTGGCGCTGGCGCTGCGCTTGATCTCGATGTGGTCGACCATCTCCGCCGGGATGCGGTCGACGTAGAACGAGCGGTCGTCGCCTGCACCCGGCACCTTCTTGCCGTTGATCAGCACCTGGGTATAGCCGCCGCCCAGGCCACGCAGCTGCACGCCGTCGTATTCCATGATGTCCGATCCGACGAAGCCGACGCCGGGCACGCGCTTCAGCATATCGCCGACGGTGTTCGGCTCGAAGCGCTGGAAATACTCCAGGTCGTAGACCAGGGTGGGCGCGATGTCATCTGTGCGGTCGCGGTAGGCGATTTCGCCTTGCACCACCACGGTGTCCAGTTGCTTGGGATCACCCGCGGCACCGGCGTCCGGCGCCTGGTTCTGAGCGGTGGCGGCGAAGCTGGCCGGCAGCAGGGCAGCGCAGAACAGCACCTGCGAGAGCGAGGCGGCCAAGGCATTGCGTTTCATCGTGTGTCGTCCCCGTGACGAAAGTAAACGGCACTTTGTAAGCACGTCACATGGCGGCAACATGACAGGCAGGTTCCGGTCGCATGACAGGTATCCGCGTGTCGTACGCTGACACGAAAGCGTCACGAAGCCTGCGTAAAACATGACCGTTTGTTGACGCCGTCATGTCATGGGGAAACCAGTGAAACCACGCCTTGCCTTGCTTGCCGTTCCGCTCCTGATCGCCGCATGCGGTGGGAAACCCGCCACGCCCGCCGCATCTCCCGCGGAAACCAGTGCGCAGGCGCGCGAGAAGGAGCCCGACGAGAACGTCGAGAAGGATCCGCTGCTGAGCGAGGCGAAGATCGCGCACGTCGTGGTGCCCGAAGCGTTCATCACACCGGCGACGCCCGCGGAGAATGTCGATTCGCCCGCAAGCTGGCGCGCGGCCGACGGCACGCGCTGGCTGATCGCCACCGCCAAGGACACGCACCGCCTGGTCGTCTACGACGGCGGCACCGGCAAGCAGCTGCGCACGGTCTCGGGTCCGGGCAGCGAGCTGGGCCAGATGCAGCGGCCGAACGGGATCGCGGTGATCGACGACCTGGTGCTGGTGGTCGAGCGCGATAACCGGCGCGTGCAGGTGTTCCAGCTACCCGACTTCAAGCCGCTGCTCGTGTTCGGTGCGGACGAGCTGAAGCAGCCTTACGGTCTGTGGGTGCGCCCGCAGAAAGACGCGTACGAGGTGATCGTCAGCGACAACTACATGTCGCCGCAGAACGAGGATGCGCCGCCGCCGCTGGCCGAACTGGGCCAGCGCTTCAAGCGCTACCACCTGCAGCGCGCCGAGGGCGGCTGGAAGGCCAATCTGGCCGGCATGTTCGGCGACACCGGTGAAGCTGGCGCGATCCGCATTGCGGAATCCGTGTTCGGCGATGCGGCGAACGATCGCCTGCTGCTGGCGGAAGAGGATGTCGCCGTCGGCACGCGCCTGCGCGAGTATGGGCTGGATGGCACCTATCGTGGCCGCGACATCGGCACGGACCTGTTCAAGGCGCAGGCCGAGGGCATGGCGCTGGCGCAGTGCGCGGGCGGCGCAGGTTACTGGATCGCCACCGATCAGTTCAAGGACCGCAGCGTGTTCCATGTCTTCGACCGCATCACGCTGACGTACAAGGGTGCGTTCGCCGGCAACAAGACCGCGAACACCGACGGCGTGTGGCTGGACCAGAGCGCCGACGCGCGTTTTCCGCAGGGCGCGTTCTACGCGGTCGACGACGACCAGGCGGTGGCGGCATTCGACTGGCGCGACATCGCTAAGGCCTTGTCGTTGCCGGAGTGTCGCGCCGAATGAAGCGTGCAGGGGATGCCGTAATGAAGTGGGTGCTGGTCGTGCTGTTGCTGGGGAACTGCGCGACGACGCTCGCGCGGGAAGCAGCGGCACGCCAGCCCGAACCGAACACGCGCGTGCCGAAGGGCGTCGTGCGCTATGCGCCGAGCGGCTTCCCGGACCGCATCGTGGCCTCGCCCGCACAGGACGCGGCCAATGGTTTCTCGGTTGCGTGGCGCACGGATGCGCGTGTCAGCGCGCCGCAGTTGGAGATCGTCGTCGCGGGCGATTCGCCGGACATGGGTGAGCCACGCCGGATCGCCGCGACCAGTACCCCACTGAAGACCGAGAACGGCGATGCGCACCATCATCGCGCGGACGTCGACGGCTTGCAGGCCGACACGCTGTACGCCTGGCGCGTGCAGGGCGACCGCACCTGGAGCGCGTGGCACCACACCCGCACGGCCGCGACGACGGGCTCGCCGCTGACGCTGCTGTATTTCGGCGATACCCAGAACAAGAACGTCAGCCTGACCACGCGGGTCGTGCGCGAAGCGATGCGGGCAGCGCCGGATGCGCGCCTGGCCCTGTTCGCCGGGGATCTGGTCAGCGGCGGCGATGGCGAAGACGACAACGAGTGGGGCGAGTGGTTCGAGGCGAACGAAGTGCTGCCGACCTCGCTGGTGGTCGCGCCGGCGCCGGGCAACCACGAGTACTTCGAGGAGTTCGAGGACACGCCGCAGGAACGCCGCGTGCTCGGCGCGCACTGGCCGGTGACGTTCGCGCTGCCGGGCAACGGCGTGGCGCAGGCGAAGCGCACGACCTACTGGTTCGACTACCAGAACGTGCGCGTGGTGGTGATCGACGGTACGTCGGCACTGGATCTCGGGACAGCGAAGGCGCAGGCGGCATGGCTGGATGGTGTCCTCGCCAGCAATCCGAAGCGCTGGAGCATCGTGCTGACGCACCAGCCGTTCTTCTCACCGCGCGAAGGCCGCGACAACGTGCTGCTGCGCCAGCACTTGCTGCCGGTGATCCGCAAACGCAAGGTCGACCTGGTGCTGCAGGGACACGACCACGTATACGGTCGCCTGAAGAACGAAGCGCCGACGCCGGTGTTCGTGGTGTCCGTCACCGGCGCCAAGCAGTACCGGCTCTCCGACGAGGCGCGCAAGACGATGCGGCCCGTCGCCGAGGACACCCAGCTTTTCCAGGTGCTGCGCTTCGACGGTCCGCGCCTGCGTTACGAGGCGCGCACGGCGACGGGCCGCCTCTACGATGCCTTCGACCTCGTCGATGGTGGGACCGCCGGCAAGCAGCTTGTCGAGCACGCAGAAGGCCGCATCGAAGAACGTACCTGCACCCGCGCCGAGACCCTGAAGGGCCGCGCCGACCGGTGCTGGGAATGATGCGGCTCATGTAGGAGGGGCTGACCAGCCATTCGGCTGTTGAAAGCCAGCCCCGACTGCCGAGTTTTTCCGAATCCATTCTGTCGGGGCTGAAGCCCCTCCTACAACGAGGCCTGCCATGCGTCGTGTCTGTCTGATGTTCCTGCTCGCCCTTTGCGCGGGAAACGCCCTCGCTCGCGAAGCGCACATCCGCCACCCGTTCCTCGCCCAGCAGCCGAAGGCGGCGCCTGAGGAGGTATTGCTGGCCGTGGAAATCCCCGCCGGCAGCTTCACCAAGTACGAGATCAACGACGAAGGGCTGGTCTTCGTGGACCGTTTCCAGTCTATGCCGGTGGCGTATCCCGCCAACTACGGTTCGATGCCGCGCACGCTGGCCGGCGACGGTGATCCGCTGGACGCCCTGGTGCTGACGCGCGAGCCGCTGCATCCGGGCGTGCTGGTGAAGTTCCGGCCGATCGGCGTACTGCGCATGCTCGACGACGGAAAGCACGACGAGAAGATCATCGGCGTACCCACCGACAAGATCGACCCGACCTACGCCGGCATCCGCGACCTGACCGACCTGCCGGAAATCGAACGCCAGCGCATCGAGGCGTTCTTCCGCATCTACAAGGACCTGCCGAAGGGTCGCAATCCGGTGCAGCTCAATGGCTACGGTGATGCGAAGGAGGCGAAGGCGTTGATCCGCGAATCGCTGGAGCGCTTCACCGCACAACCGTAGGGTGGGCCCTGGCCCACCGTTGATCCGACGTGTGGATGGTGGGCCAAGGCCCACCCTACGAAAGAAAAGGCGAGCCGAGGCTCGCCTTTTTCTTTGGGGTCCGCTTTCCGATCAGGCCGCCGCGGCCTGGCTGATGCGCGGACCCTCGCGCAGCGCCTTGCCCACCATGCCGACCAGCAGGTCGAGTTCCTCGCCATCGATGGCGAAGTGCGGGGTGAAGCGCAGCGAGTTGGCGCCGCCGTGGATGACGTTGAGGCCCTGCTGGCGCAGCCATTCTTCGGTGGAGCCGGCGCCGTAGCACTTGAAGGCCGGCGACAGCTCGCACGAGAACAGCAGGCCGGTGCCCTGCACGTTGGTGATCAGGCCGCCGAGTTCCGCCTGCAGCTGTTGCAGCTTCTGCACGGCTTCGAGGCCGCGCTTGCGGATGTTCTCGCGTACTTGCTGGGTCAGCTGCGCCAGCGTGGCACAGGCGACGTCGAGCGCGCGCGGGTTGGTGGTCATGGTGTTGCCGTAGACGCCCTTGCGGTACAGGCCGGCGGCGCGCTCGTTCACGGCGAGCACCGACAGCGGGTACTGCGCGGCGTTCAGCGCCTTGGAATAGGTTTCCATGTCCGGCGCATCCAGGCCTTCGAAGCCCGGGTAGTCGACGATGGACAGCACGCCGTGCGCGCGCAGGCCGGCCTGGATCGAGTCGACCAGGAACAGGCTGCCGTGGCTGCGGGTCAGTTCGCGTGCCGCGGCGTAGAACGCCGGCGGCACCGAGCGGCCCGGGTCGCCTTCGCCCATCACCGGCTCAAGGAATACGGCTTCGACGAACCAGCCCTTGGTCTCCGCATCGGCGAACGCCTGCTTCAGCGCGTCCACGTCGTACGGCGGGATGGCGATGACCGAATCCTCGCCGCGGTAGCTGGCCAGGTGCTGCTGGTAGGACTTGCGCGAGGAATCCGAATACAGCGCCGGGCGTTCGGTGCGGCCGTGGAAGCTGCCCTTCACCACGATGCGCTTGATGGTGCGGCCGGCGTGGCGGCCGTCCGGATCGGTCATCAGCTTGCTGTTGATGTCGGCGATGCGCGCGGCCAGGCCGACGGACTCGGAGCCGGAGTTCAGGCACAGGAACTTCGCGAACGGGCAGCCGCCGCGGGTGTGGCCGATCTCCTTGCGCAGGGCGCGGTCGAAGCGCAGCTGCGACAGACTGGGGGTCATGATGTTGGCCATCACCTGCGGGCGTGCGATCGCGTCCAGCACGGCGGCCGGTGTGTGGCCGAAGCCGAGCATGCCGTAGCCGCCGGCGTCGTACAGCACCGCACCATTGAGGGTGACGACCCACGGGCCGCGCGCGGCGAGCGCGATGTAGGGGTTGATGGCGTCTTCGGCGTAGAAGTTGACGTAGCCGGCCTGCACGGCACGCAGCTGCTCGGCCTCATCCAGGTCGAACAGTTCGGCGAACTCGTCCTTCAGGCGGGCATGTTCGGCCGCGGCCGCTTCGATGACGGCGGTCAGGTCCGGATGGGCCTTTGCCAGGCGCTCGATGGCGGCATCGTCCAAGCCGTGGGTCAGGCGCTGGCCCTGGTGGGCGCGGAGCGGGGCGAGGTGGTCGATCAGGGCCATGGAAATCCTCCGGCAGCAAGCGGCAAACCGTTATTATCGGGAATAATTCGTCATTTGACAGTTGTGAACTGCGCTGATTTAGAGGATATTTCGTCGATTCGACGAAACTCAAGCTGCCGCATGAAACTCACCGACGCCGACCAGCAACTGCTCTCAATGCTCCGTGAGAACGCACGGGCCTCCACCGCCCAGATCGCGCGCCGGCTGAACCTGTCACGGACCACGGTGCAGAGCCGGATCGAGCGGCTGGAGCGCGAAGGCGTGATCAGCGGCTACACCGTGCGCGTGCACGATGAGTACGACCGCAGCCACCTGCGCGCGCACATCATGATTGCCGTGCACCCCAAGCAGATGACCTCGGTGGTCGCCGCCCTGAGGGCGATGCCGGAACTGCGGGTGCTGCATTCGGTCAGCGGCAGCCACGACCTGATCGCCATCGGCGCGGTGCCCACGGTGGGCGACATGGACCTGCTGACCGACCGCATCGGCGCACTCGAAGGCGTGGAGCGCACCACCTCGTCGATCGTGCTGTCGACCAAGTTCGAGCGCTGACGGCGAGGCGTCCGGGTCCGCTCACGTACAATGCACGCCCCCGCAAGGCCCCGACCGTGAAGAAGTCCGATTTCCACTTCGACCTGCCCGATGCGCTGATCGCGCAGGCGCCGCTGGCCGAGCGTTCCGCGAGCCGGCTGCTCGTGGTGCCGCCGGGTGACGTGCCGTTCGCCGACCGCCATGTGCGCGACCTGCCGGAATGGGTACAGCCCGGCGATCTGCTGGTGTTCAACGACACCCGCGTGATTCCCGCGCGCCTGTTCGGGCAGAAGGAAAGCGGTGGGCGCGTGGAAATCCTGATCGAGCGCCTGCTGCCGGACAACGCCGCGCGTGCGCAGATCGGCGCCAGCAAATCGCCCAAGCCGGGCAGCCGCATCCAGTTGGACGCCGGTGGCGAGGCGGACGTGGTGGGTCGTGACGGCGAGTTCTACCAGTTGCGCTTCCATGTGCCGGATTCGCTGGAAAGCTGGCTGCTGTCGGCCGGGCGGCTGCCGTTGCCGCCCTACATCCAGCGCGATCCCGGCAAGGACGACGACGAGCGCTATCAGACGGTCTTTGCGCGGGAACTGGGCGCGGTGGCGGCACCGACCGCTGGCCTGCATTTCGATGATGGGCTGCTGTCCGCGCTGCGCGAGCGTGGCGTGGAATTCGGCCACGTGACGCTGCATGTGGGGGCGGGCACCTTCCAGCCGGTGCGCGTGGACAACATCCACGAGCACCACATGCACAGCGAATGGCTCAACGTCGGCGCAGTGCTGGTCGAGCAGGTGCGTGCCGCGCGTGCCCGCGGCGGTCGCGTGATCGCGGTGGGGACCACCGTCGTGCGCGCGCTGGAGTCCGCAATGCGGGACGGAGAACTGCAGCCGTTCGCGGGCGAGACGCAGATCTTTATCTTCCCCGGCTACCGCATCCGCAGTGTCGATGCGATGGTCACCAACTTCCACCTGCCGGAAAGCACGCTGCTGATGCTGGTCAGCGCGTTCGCTGGCAAGGATCGGATCATGGCCGCCTACGCCCATGCGGTGCGCGAGCAGTACCGGTTCTTCTCGTATGGAGACGCGATGCTGTTGTTCCCGGAGGATGCCAAGTGAATCGTGGCCGTTCCGCGTCAGAAATCGGATCGTCATTCCGGCAAAAGTCGGAATCCATTTTGATTTTGGCTTCCGACCGCAACACCAACAGCCAAATGGATTCCGGCTTCCGCCGGAATGACGGAGATCGGGCGCGCGGCATGGTGTCCGCATGAGCCGCATGTCCTTCGACCTGCTCACCACCGATGGCGCCGCCCGCCGCGGCCGCGTGACTTTCCCGCGCGGCACGATCGAGACGCCGGCCTTCATGCCGGTGGGCACCTACGGGTCGGTGAAGGGCATCCTGCCCGAACACGTGGAGGACCTGGGCGCCGAGATCATCCTCGGCAACACCTTCCATCTGTACCTGCGGCCGGGACTGGACGTGATCGGCGCGCATGGCGGCCTGCACGGGTTCGCCCGCTGGAACAAGCCGATCCTCACCGACTCCGGCGGTTTCCAGGTGTTCTCGCTGGCGCACCGGCGCAAGATCACTGAGCAGGGTGTGACGTTCGCCTCGCCGGTTGATGGCAGCAAGGTGTTCCTCGGTCCCGAGGAGAGCATGAACATCCAGCGTGTGCTGGGTTCGGACATCGTGATGATCTTCGACGAGTGCCCGCCGGTGAACGTGGATGGCAAGCCGGTGGACCCACGCGTCATCGAGCGATCGATGGAGCTGTCGCTGCGCTGGGCGGAGCGCTCGAAGCGCGCGCACGAAGGCAACGACGCGGCACTGTTCGGCATCGTGCAGGGCGGCGTGCACCACGACCTGCGCTCGCGCTCGGCGGACGGCCTGAAGGCGATCGGCTTCGACGGCTACGCGATCGGCGGCCTCGCGGTCGGCGAGACCGAGCAGGAACGCAACACGACGCTCGAACACACCTGCCCGCAGTTGCCGGAGGACCAGCCGCGCTACCTGATGGGCGTGGGCCGACCCGAAGACCTAGTGGAAGCGGTGGCGCGCGGCGTGGACATGTTCGACTGCGTCATGCCGACCCGCAACGCACGCAATGGCCACTACTTCACCTCGTTCGGCACGGTCCGCATCCGCAACGCCAAGTACGAGCACGATCTGCAGCCGATCGAGCCGGGGTGCGGCTGCTATGCCTGCCGCAACGGGTTCACCCGCAGCTACCTGCGCCACCTGGACCGCTGCAACGAGATGCTGGCCCCGATGCTGGGAACCCTGCACAACCTCTGGTACTACCAGCAGGTGATGGCGCAGATGCGTGCGGCCATCGCGGAGGGGCGGTTCTCCGATTTTCGGGCCGCCTTCTACGCGGCCCGGGGCGCGGAACCCATGCCCCTGTAGGAGGGCGAGGGCACCGCTGGCGGGTCCATGGCGCCCCGGCGCGGGGCGGTTTCCGCCCTCGGCCGGGAACCATTCGGCGCCGCCGCGGTCTTTTCCGGTCCGGACCAGCGGGTAGCCCGGGCGGCCCCCTGTCGCGCATGGCATAATCCCCGGCTGCTTTTAATACTGAATGGACAAGTCCATGAATCTGCTTGATTTCTTCATTGCCCCCGCGTTCGCGCAGGCCGCGCCGGCCCCGCAGGGCATGGGCGGCTTCGGCCTGCTGATGCCGATCGCCCTGATCGCCGTCATGTACTTCCTGATGATCCGCCCGCAGATGAAGCGCGCGAAGGAACACCGTTCGATGCTGGACAAGCTGTCCAAGGGCGACGAGGTCATCACCTCCGGCGGCATCGCCGGCACCGTCACCGACATCGGCGACAACTTCGTCACCCTGGAAGTGGCCGACAACGTGCGCGTGCGCGTGCAGAAGGCCGCCGTGGGCAACGTGCTGCCGAAGGGTACGCTGAAGTCCGCCTGATCCGCTTCCTCCACCTTGCCGCGCATGTGGCAGGGTGGATTCCCGCTGTTTCCGAACCATTGCTGAGCGCATGCCCGGGAAGGGCCTGCGCGGGTCGCCACGATGCTTGAATTCCCTCGCTGGAAATACGTCCTGATCCTGATCGTCGTGTTGGCAAGCGCGTTGTATGCGCTGCCCAACCTGTATCCGCAGGATCCCTCCGTGCAGATCACCGCCAACCGCGGTTTCGCCATCGACGCCGCGCTGCGCAGCCGCGTGGATGCCGCGTTGAAGGATGCGGGCGTGCAGGCCAAGGAGGTCGATACCGAGGCCTCCAGCATGCTCGTGCGCCTGCCCAGCCTGGAGGCACAGACCACGGCCAACGACGCGTTGCGCGAGGCGCTGGGCCAGGACTACCTGGTTGCGCTGAGCCTGGCTTCCACCGTGCCGGACTGGCTGGGCAATGTCGGTGCGCGTCCGATGGTGCAGGGCCTGGACCTGCAGGGTGGCGTGCACTTCGTGCTGCAGGTCGACCAGAAGGCAGCGCTGGACAAGCGTGTCGACGGCTATCTGGAAGACACCCGCGTCACCCTGCGCGACAAGCGCGTACGCTACACGGCGGTCGAACGTCGCCCCGACAACAGCATCGTGGTGACGCTGGCAGATGGCGAAGACGTTGCCGCCGCGCAGCAGGCGCTGGCGCAGACCCTGAGCTCACGCGGCAACACGGGCGGCACGCTGGCCACGGGCTCGGGCCTGACCTACCAGGCCTCTGGCAACCAGATCACCATCGGCCTGCCGCAGGCGGAGCTGGAGCAGATCGCCAGCGAAGCGATCGAGCAGAACCTGACCACGCTGCGCAACCGCATCAACGAGATCGGCGTGTCCGAACCCATCATCCAGCGCCAGGGCAACGACCGCGTGGTCGTGCAGCTGCCGGGTGTTCAGGACACCGCCGAGGCCAAGCGCCTGATCGGCGCGACCGCCACGCTCGAGTTCCGCGCGGTGGTGGAAGGCAATGCCGCCGACGCCGTGGCCAGCGGCCGTATCCCGCCGGAGGCCAAGGTCTTCCAGCTGCGCGACAACGCCGGTCCGGTGCTGTTGAACAAGCGCGTGCTCGCGTCCGGCGACGAAATGGTCAACGCCCGCGTGGGCGTGGACAACAACGGCCTGCCGGCCGTGGACGTGACCCTCAACAACATCGCCGGCCAGCGCATGTTCGACTACACCAGCGCCAACGTGGGCAAGCTGATGTCGGTGGTGTACATCGAACGCGTGCCGACCGTGACCATGGTCGACGGCAAGGAAGTGCGCAGCGTGCGCGTGCGCGAGGAAGCGCTGGCGCCGACCCGCATCGCCGGCGTGTTCGGCAAGAACTTCCAGACCACCGGCCTGGAGAAGACCGAGGCCGACAACCTGGCCAAGCTGCTGCGCGCCGGCTCGCTGGCCGCGCCGATGGATTTCATCGAAGAGCGCGTGGTCGGCCCCAGCCTGGGCGCCGAGAACGTCGCTCGCGGCACCAAGGCCGTGGTGTTCTCCTTCGTGTTCGCGCTGGCGTTCTTCCTCGTGTACTACCGCATGTTCGGCCTGATCACCTGCATCGCGCTGCTGCTCAACCTGGTGATGGTGGTGGCGGTGATGTCGCTGTTCGGTGCAACCATGACGCTGCCCGGCTTCGCCGGCCTGGCGCTGACCATCGGCATGTCGGTGGACGCCAACGTGCTGATCAACGAACGCATACGCGAGGAGTTGCGCGCGGGCGTGCCACCCCAGGCCGCCATCGCGACCGGTTACGACAAGGCATCGGGCACCATCTTCGACTCCAACATGACCGCGCTGCTGGCCGGCGTGGCGCTGTATGCCTTCGGCACCGGCCCGCTCAAGGGCTTCGCCGTGACGATGGTCATCGGCATCCTGACGTCCGTGTTCACCGCGGTCACCGTGTCGCGCGGCATCGCCACCCTGATCTACGGCGGCCGCCGCAAGATCAAGTCCATCGCCATCTGACGGGAGACAGAAGATGAGCCTTTTCCCGTTGCGGCTGATCCCGCACACCACCAACTTCAACTTCATGCGCGTGCGCTGGGTGTCCATAGGCATCGCCGCGCTGCTGGCGATCGCCGCGATCGGCGCCATCGCGTTCAAGAGCTTCAACTTCGCGCTGGATTTCACCGGCGGCACGGTGGTCGAACTGCGCTTCCAGACCCCGCCCAACGTGGACAGCGTGCGCGAGCGGCTGGAAGCCGGCGGTTACGGCAGCGCCCAGGTACAGACGTTCGGTACCGGCAGCGACCTGCTGGTGCGCCTGCAGCCGCGCGAGGACGCCGGCACGGCGGCCGGCGCCGAGGCCAGCGACCGCACCGCTCAGGATGTGCTGCGCCTGGCTTCCAGTGAAGGCAATACGGCGACGGTGATGCGCAGCGAGTTCGTCGGCCCGCAGGTCGGCAAGGAACTCGCGCTCAACGGCCTGTACACGCTGCTGTTCGTGGTGGTGGGTTTCCTGATCTACATCGCCGTGCGCTTCGAGTGGAAGTTCGCCGTCTCCGCCATCGTCACGACCTTGGCGGACGTGCTGATCGTGGCCGGCTTCTTCGCCTTCAGCGGCATCGAGTTCGACCTGACCATCCTGGCTGGCCTGCTGTCGGTGATGGGCTTCTCGATCAACGACAAGATCGTGGTGTTCGACCGTGTGCGTGAGAATTTCCGCAACCTGCGCGCAGAGCCGATGGAGATCCTGAACCGTTCGATCAACCAGACGCTGTCGCGCACGATCATCACCTCGTTCGTCGCGTTCCTGACCGTGTTCGCGCTGTACCTGTATGGCGGCGGTTCGCTGGAAGGCATGGCGCTGTCGCAGATGATCGGCATCGTGCTGGGTACCATCTCGTCGATCTTCGTGGCCTGTCCGTTGCTGACCATCGGCTTCCTGACGGTCACCAAGCAGGACCTGATGCCCAAGGCCAAGGACGAGGCGCTGCTGGCGCGTCGTCCGTAAGCAGCGCCGTTTCCCAAAGAAAAAGGCCGCGCATTGCGCGGCCTTTTTCGTGGCGTTGACTTGTGTAGGAGCGACGTCAGTCGCGACCGCACGGCTGGACCATCGGCTGGATCGGTGAGACACGAATGGCTGGGATCGGCGCGTGTAGCGGGTGTCCCTGGCGCCCTGGATGCGCGGTCGCGACTTACGTCGCTCCTACAACAGCCCGCCCATCGGGCGTCACGCGTTGAACGCCGCCGCGTAGCCCGACGACACGATGGTCTTCTGCAGCGCTTCGGCGACCTTGAGGTTGCCGGCCACGATCTGGCGGGGGAGGGCGGTGCGGCCGTCGATCTTGCCCAGGGCGGCGCCACGGAAGTCGCAGACCTTGCCGCCGGCTTCGCGGACCAGCAGCACGCCGGCGGCGATGTCCCAGTCCTTCACGCCGGCTTCGAAGTAGGCATCGGCACGACCACAGGCCACGTAGGCCAGGTCGAGCGCGGCCGAGCCGGTGCGACGGATGTCCTCGGCGTGCACCAGCAATTCGCGGACGCACTCCAACTGGGCGCCGGCACGGGCACGTTCGCGCGGCGGGAAGCCGGTGATGATGACGGTGCCGGCCAGTTCCTTGCGATCGGCCACGCGGATGCGGCGCTCGTTGAGCTGCGCGCCGGCGCCGCGGCTGGCGGTGAACAGGTCGTTGCGCAGCGGATCGAAGATCACCGCGTCGGTCGGTTCGCCGTTGTCCACCAGGGCGATGGACACGCAGTAGTGCGGGAAGCCGCGCAGGTAGTTGCTGGTGCCGTCCAGCGGGTCGATCACGAAGGTGTAGCGGCCGTTGATCTGGGCGCCGCTTTCCTCGCCCACGAACCCGTAGTCCGGATAGGCGCGGCGCAGTTCCTTGATGATGACCTTCTCGGCATCGGCGTCCACTTCGCTCGCGTAGTCCATCCGCTCCTTCTGCACCACGTTCAGTGCATCCAGCTTGTTGATGCTGCGCAACAGCACGTTGCCTGCCAGGCGGGCTGCCTTGGTCATGACGGTGACGACGGGCTTCTGCATGCGAACGAACCTCGGACAGGCGTGGGGTGGGGCGAACAAGTGGAAAAGAGCAGCACGGCGCGAAGACCGGCCCGCGCAGTTTACCATTTGCCCCCATGAACACGCCCGTTTCCTTCACAGATCCCGTTTCCCTGGCCGCCTCCGCCCGCCTGCGCGTCGTGCTGGTGGGCACCCAGCACCCCGGCAACATCGGCGCGGCCGCCCGCGCGCTGAAGACCATGGGCCTGACGCGGCTGGTGCTGGTGGCGCCCGAGAACTACCCCGCGGAAGAGGCGTACCGGCGCGCGGCCGGGGCGGACGACCTGCTGGCCGATGCCGCCGTGGTCGCCACGCTGGCCGACGCCGTGGCCGACTGCCAGCTGGTCCTCGGCTGCACCGCCCGCAGCCGTCGCGTGCAACTGGAAGAACATGCGCCACGGCAGGCGGCTGCCCTCGCGGTCGGGCGTGCCGCGACGGGTGGCGAGGTGGCCCTGGTGTTCGGCCGGGAGCGCACCGGGCTGAGCAACGAGGAACTGCAGCTCTGCCATGCGGCGGTGCACATCCCGGCCAATCCCGAGTACAGCTCGCTCAACCTGGCGGCGGCCGTGCAGGTCCTGGCCTACGAGCTGAGGCTCGCGCTGCTGGAGCGCACGCAGGTGGCGGATGCCGTGGTCGTGCCGCCCGATGAAGCGCCCGCCAGTCATGCGCACATGGAGGGCTTCTTCCTCCAGTTGGGCGAGACGCTGGACGCGATCGATTTCCACAAGGGGCGCACGCCGGATTCGGCCATGCGCAAGCTGCGGCGGCTGTTCAACAAGGCCGATCTGAACGAGCAGGAGGTACGCCTGCTGCGGGGCATCCTGGCCGATGCGCAGCGCATGGCCCGGCTGGCGGGCAGTGGCGGCGCCGGATCACTGTCTTAAGGTCACGTTTTCCGCTAGGCTGCCGCCATCGTTTCGGCGGGCGCCTATCGTTGCGTACAACCTGGTTCAGCCTGGCGCTGGCCGCGATCGGCGCAGCACTGCTACCCGCAAGCGTCGCGCCGGCCAGCGCCGCCGGTGACGAACGCGTCCTGGTTCTGGGACGCATCAGCGACGACCCGAAGGCCCACTACGAGCAGCTCAAGCCGCTGCTCGACTACGTGGTGCCGCGGATGCGTGACGTGGGCATCACCGAAGGTCGCATCCTGATGGCGCGGGATACCCAGCAGATGACCAGCTACCTGCGTCGTGGCCGGGTGGACTGGGTTACCGAGACGGCCGGCACCGGCATGCGGCTGCAGGAGCGTGCCGGCGCGCGCCCGATGCTGCTGACCGAACGCGGGGGCGTGAGCCGCTACCACGGCGTGTTCTTCGTCCGCCGCGACAGCGGGCTGGAGCGGCTGGCCGATCTCAAGGGCCGTACGGTGGCCTTCCAGAACACCGCGTCGACCAGCGCCTATTTCGCACCCTCCGTGGCCCTGCTGGATGCAGGCCAGCGGATGGAGATCCTGCTCTCGCCTATGGACCGCCCCTCTGCGGATTCGGTGGGTTATGTCTTCGCGCGCTCAGAGCTCAATATCGCGGCCTGGGTGCACAAGCGTCTGGTCGACGCGGGCGTGGTCAGCAACCTAGACTGGGACGATGTGCGGCGCATGCCGCCGGGCTTCCGGCGCGACTTCCGCGTGATCCACGAAACCCAGGATTTCCCGCGCGCACTCGAGATGGTGCGCGGCGACCTCGACCCCGCGGTGGAAGCCCGCCTGCGCGAGGTGCTGCTGGAGGCGGCGAACGATCCCGCTGCCCGCGACGCGCTCAACGTCTTTTTCCGCACCACCCGGTTCCTGCCGGTGGATCCGGCATCGCAGCAGGCGCTGGACAACCTGCGCCGTGGCGTCGCCCGCGTCAGGGAGCAGGTGGAGTGAGGGCGCTGCGCTTCGGCCTGCAGGCGCGCTTCCTGGCCGCGATGGCGATCATGCTGGTCGTGGTCATCGCCCTGCTCGCGACGCTGCTGCACCGCCAGAAGGTGATGCAGCAGGAAGTCGCCGACCTCGGGCGCGACGCCATGCACGGCATGGTCGAGGACAGCCTGCGCCGGCATGGCGAGGCAACGGTGGACCAGCTTGGGGATGCACTGGCCAATCCGCTGTACTACTTCGACCTGGACGCGATCGGCAGCATCGTGCGTTCGGCGCAGAAAGAACCGGACGTGAGCTACGTGCTGGTGTACGACAACCAGGGCAGGATCATCCACGACGGAACAGCGGACATCGCCGTCTACGGACAGACGATGACCGACCCGCTGGCCTATGAGGCCGTCAACGCCCGCAGCATGCACACGCAGTGGTCGGCACAGATCGTGGACGTGTCCGAACCCATCATGATCGGCAGCGAACGCATCGGCGGGGTGCGCGTCGGTTACTCGGTCGCCTCCGTGCGGGCGTACGAGGAGAAGGCCATCGCGGCCGCGCGGGCGCGCCTCAACGAACTCGGCGCGCGCCACCTCGGCTGGATCGCCTTGCTGCTGGCCGCGCTGGTCGCCGCCTGCGTGGCGATCATGCTGTACGTGCAGCGCACGCTGATCCGGCCGGTCCGGCAACTGGCGCGTGCGGCGCACGACATCGAGGTGGGCAACTACAACGGCGAGCGCATGGCCAGCGAACGTCAGGACGAAGTCGGCGAACTGGTGCGTGCATTCGGCACCATGAGCGACAGCATCGCGCGGCATGACCGCGACGTGCGCCGCATGGCGTACACCGACTCGCTGACCGGGCTGACCAACCGGCTGGCGTTCCGCGAAAGCCTGGACCACCGCCTGATGATGCTGCGCGGCGCTGGCCGCCAGCTGGCATTGCTGTTCGCCGACATCGACGACTTCAAGCGCGTCAACGACACGCTGGGCCATGAGGCCGGTGACGAAGTGCTGCAGCAGTTCGCGCACCGCATACGCGATGCGGTGGACCTGATGGGCGGAGATGACGCGTTGCTGGCGCGCTTCGGCGGCGACGAGTTCGTCATCCTGATCCAGGACGGCGATGTGCGCAGCAGCGCCACGCGTCTGGCGGAGAAACTGGTCGCCGAACTGGGCCGTCCCATCGTGGTGCAGGACCGCCAGGTTTTCCTGGGCACGTCCATCGGCATCACCCTGTTCCCGGAAGATGCATCCGGTGCGACCGCCCTGATGAAGAACGGCGACATCGCGATGTACCAGGCCAAGGTGGCAGGCAAGAACTGCTACCGTTTCTACAGCCGCGCGATGGACCAGGCCGTGGAGCGTCGCGTGCGGATGGAGCAGGAACTGCGCGGCGCGTGGGAGCGTGGCGAACTGAGCCTGATGTACCAGCCGGTGTTCCGCATGGCCGACAGCCGCATCGTTGGCGCCGAGGCGCTGCTGCGCTGGCAGCACCCGGAGCTGGGCATGGTGGCGCCATCGGTCTTCATCGACGTGGCCGAGCAGAGTGGGCTGATCGAGAGCATCGGTCCGCGCGTCCTGAGGGCCGCCTGCGCGGCCGCCGCGCGCTGGGGTACCGATCGCGATGCGCTGGATCCGCTGTTCGTCTCGGTCAACGTGTCGCCGCGCCAACTGCGCAGCGGCGACCTGCCGGACGTCGTGGCCGAGTGCCTGCGCGATACCGGACTGGCGGCATCGCGGTTGCACCTCGAGCTCACCGAGACCGCCGTCATCAGCGACGAGGCACACGCCAGCGCGCTGCTGGCCACGCTGCATCGCACCGGCGTGAAAGTCTGGCTGGACGATTTCGGTACCGGTTTTTCCGGCCTGAGCCACCTGCGCCGCGTGCCGGTGGACGGCGTGAAGATCGACCGCAGCTTCATCGCCGACATGCTGCGTGACCCCGACGACCTTGCGCTGACCACGGCCATCATCGCGATGGCGCATTCGCTCGGCATCACCGTGGTAGCGGAGGGCGTGGAGAAGGAAGGCCAGTTCAACCTGCTGCGCGAGCGCGGCTGCGACCTGGCGCAGGGCTACTGGCTGGGGTATCCCGTCACCGCAGCCGAATTCGCGCAGCTCGTGGCTTGAAAGAGGGCGCTGTTGCAGGAGCGACGTGAGTCGCGACCGTGCGCCATGACATGACGCGATGATGCATCGCCCGACCTTCCCGGCGCGCTCTTTTTTCTAAGGCAGTTTGATTGCTCCGGTCGCGACTCACGTCGCTCCTACAAAAGCAGGAAGCGTCAGAACCAGCGCGCGAACAGCTGTGTCAGCGATTCGACGAGGTTGCCGGACAGGAAGCCGAAGACCACGATGGCGATGCCGCCTGCCACCCACGCCACCAGCAACAGCGCACCATCGCGTTCCAGCAGTGCCAGGGCGAACAGCAGCAGCAGGATGCCGAACACGTAGTTGGTGAACGGGATCGGCAGCGCGAGCAGCAGGCCCAGCAGGATCAGCAGCAGGCCGGTGAAGCTGAGCGCGATGCGGTTGTCCAGGAACGCGGCCATGCGCGGGCGCACCAGCTTCTCCAGACGGCGCAGCCACGGTGCCATGCGCTGGCGGAAACGCATCATCGCGCTGCGATGCGGGCCACGGCGGGCCAGGAACTGCGGCAACCACAGCTTGCGCATGCCCAGCAGCAGTTGCGCGCCCACCAGGATCACCATCGGGCCACCGATGGCGCCGCCCACGCCCGGGACCGGGATGAAGGCGGGGAGCACGCCGAGGAACAGCAGCATGCCGAAGGCGGCCGGGCCGAAGTCCTTCAGCAGGTCGCCCAGGCGCAGCACATCGTCGGGATCGCCGGTGGCGAAGCCGTCGAGCAGCGTCACCGTGCTCGTGTGGGGTGTCGCATCGGGGCTCATGTCAGACGGCCAGGTCTTCGCCATCGGTTTCCGGCAGCTTCTGCAGTAGCAGCTTGTCGATGCGGGCGCCGTCCAGGTCCACGACCTCGAAACGCCAGCCCGCCCAGTCCAGCCGTTCGCCGACATGCGGGATGCGGCCGAAGCGTTCGATCATCATGCCGGCCAGGGTGTTGTATTCGTCGTCGTCCGGCAGCGCCACGCCACCGAGCAGCTCACGCAGGTCATCGTTCGGCAGCGAGCCATCCACCAGCAGCGAACCATCCTCGCGCACCACCACCAAGGGAGCATCCTCGGTGTTCTCGCTGGCCTGCAGGCGGCCGACCACGGCACCCATCAGGTCGCTCTGGGTGACCAGGCCCTGGATCTCGCCGTATTCGTCCACGACCAGCGCCAGCGATTGCTGCTCTTCGCGAAAGATCTCCAGCAACTTCATCGCATGGGTTGATTCGGAGACGAACAACGGCTCGCGCAGCTTGATGAAGAGATCGGGCTTGTCGATGCCGAAACGATCCAGCAGCGACTTCACTTCCAGCACGCCGATGACGTCCTGATCGTTGCTGCGATACACGGGGAAACGTGAGAACGCGGACTCGTGCATCGTCTGCAGGTTCTCCTCGTACGATGCTGACGCATCCAGCCAGGTGATCTTCTTACGCGGCGTCATCAGGCTGTCGGCAGTGCGGTCGCCGAGGCGCAGTACGCGATTCATCATGTTGCGTTCGTCAACGTCGATTACGCCGGCCTCGTGTCCTTCGGACACCAGCATGCGGATTTCTTCCTCGCTGATGGTGGACACCTGGTCCTTGCCCAGACCCAGCAGGCGCAGAACCAGGCGGGTGCTGTGGGAGAGCAGCCAGACAAAGGGGAAGGCGGCTTTCGCCAGCCAACCCATCGGCACCGCGACGACCCCGGCAATCGTTTCCGGCGCCGTGATCGCAAGACGCTTGGGTACCAGTTCGCCGAAGATCAACGTGAGGAACGTGATCAAGGCGACTGCAAGGGTCTTGCCGATCAGCTCCGACCAGGGCTGTGGCTCACCCACAAGGGTGAAACTGGCCGCGAGTGACGGAAACATGCCCTGCAGCCGGTCGGCGATGGCCATGCCGATGGCTTCGCCACCGAACAGGCCCGTCAATACGCCGATCAGCGTGATGCCGATCTGCACCGTGGAGAGGAAGTTCTCGGGCTTTTCGGACAGGTCCAGCGCGCGCTGGGCACGGTGGCTGGTCTGTGCCATCTGCTTGAGGCGACTCTTGCGCGAGGTCATGACCGACATCTCGGACATGGCGAAGAAGCCGTTCAGCAGGACCAGGGCGAATACGATGAGCAGCTCAAGCACGGGAGCCTCCGTTCACAGCGGGGAGGACCGGCGAGGCGGGCGGGGTCTGTCGCGGAGGACAGTGGGGGGAGGCAGGGTCGTCATCCATAGGGTGCACCCGGAGGCGCGGGGCGAGTTTAGCAAACGACCGACGGGCGGAAGCGTGAAGCTGAACGAGACATTCGGCTAGTGCGGAGGCCCGCAGGCGGCGTTAGCAGCCGGGTCGGGCTGTCCGCAACCGTCACGGAACGGTCATAATTCCGCCCCTGAAGCCGTCCATCCCGTGACGGTGGGACCGCCCGATGTTCTCCCTCCAGACGATCTTCGGCTCCGGCCAGCAGTTCTACACGCTGTTGGACGAGGCCGCCCAAGCCGCCCACGACAGCACCAAGGCCCTGCACACCATGATGAAGGCCACCGACCGCCAGCCGGCGCTCGATGCCTTCAAACTGGCGCGCCTGCGCGAGCGCGCGGCCTCGGACAAGATCGGCAAGGCGCTGGTGGACAGCTTCATCACGCCGATCGAGCGCGAGGACATCGAGGCACTGGGCTCGGCGTTGTACAAGATCCCGAAGCAGGTCGAGAAGTTCGCCGACCGCTACTCGCTGGCCATCCAGCACCTGGACGGCATCGACTTCGCGCCGCGCGCGGCGATGCTGGAGCAGGCGGCCAGCGTGGTCGTGGAGATGGTCCACGAGATCAAGAAGATGAACATCGATCGCATGACCTCGCTCAACGAGAAGCTGCGCGCGATCGAGAACGAAGCCGACCGGCTGATGCTGGAACTGTACCGCGACATCTATTCCGGCCGCCTGGACCACCTGCAGATGTTCCTGCTGAAGGAATTCTTCGAGATCCTGGAGAAGGCCATCGACCGCTGCCGCGAGGCCGGCGTGGTGGCGTACCAGATCGTGCTGAAGAACAGCTAAGGGCGCACCATCATGCTGACCCTCGTGCTGGTGGTGATCCTGGCCGCGCTCGTCTTCGAGTTCATCAACGGCTTCCACGACACCGCCAACTCCATCGCCACGGTGGTCGCCACCAAGGTGCTGTCGCCGGGCCAGGCGGTGATGCTGGCGGCCGGCATGAACCTGATCGGTGCGTTGATGGGCACCGCCGTGGCCAAGACGATCGCCTCTGGCCTGGTGAACACCGACGTGGTGCAGGTGACCTCGCAGGTGATCCTGTGCGCGCTGCTGGGCGGCATCGTGTGGAACCTGATCACGTGGTGGAAGGGCCTTCCGTCGTCGTCGTCGCATGCCCTGATCGGTGGCCTGTGCGGTGCCGCGCTTGCCGCCGCACACAATGACTGGGCGGCGCTGATCTGGTCCGAGACGGTGGGCGACTGGACCAAGAACAAGGGCATCCTGTGGAAGGTGGTGCTGCCGATGGTCACTTCGCCGGTGGCGGGCTTCCTGCTCGGCATCCTGGTGATGGTGGCGCTGTGGGGCCTGATCGCGTTGCTGTCGCGTGCCGGTGGCTGGCTGGGGCGACTGGCGCGCCCGCACTTCGTCAACAGGTTCTTCGGCAAGGCGCAGATCCTGTCGGCGGCCTACATGGGCTACGCGCACGGCCACAACGATGCGCAGAAGACCATGGGCATCATCGCGCTGACGCTGTTCGGCGCAGAAGCCAGTGGTGCGCTGAACGACCTGCCGGGCTGGCTGGCGTTCCTGCACCCGGGTGCGGCTGGCGAGCAGGACATCGCGATGTGGATCGTGATCACCTGCGCCATCGTGATGGCCTTGGGCACGGCGTCCGGTGGCTGGAAGATCATCAAGACGCTGGGCCACAAGATGGTGAAGCTGCATCCCATCAACGGCTTCGCAGCGGAAACCAGCTCGGCCACCATCCTGACCGTGGCCGCGCACTTCGGCATGCCCGTGTCCACCACGCACAGCATCTCGACCGCCATCATGGGCGTGGGCTTCGCCAAGAATCCGCGTGCGCTGAAATTCAGCGTGATTGAACGCATCCTGTGGGCGTGGGTGCTGACCATCCCGGCGGCCGGCGGTATCGCCTACGGCCTGCTGCGCCTGCTGGAAGCGATCGGCTGGGCGTGATGCTCCCGCGCATGCACGGGAACGAAAAACGCCGGGCACTGCCCGGCGTTTCTCTTTATTCGATGAGGTGAGCCCTCAGAGCAGGTCGCCCTCTGCCGACAGGGCACGCTCCATGCTGTCGCCCAGGCCGCCGATCTCCAGCACCAGCCGGTCCACTTCCGCCGGGTTGAGGCTTTCGTAGGGACGGTTCTCGCACAGCTGCAGGTAGGGCACGCCGTCGAGCTCGCCGATGGCCAGGTAGCCCACGCTGCTCTGCCAGTTGAACTTGAGCGCGCGCTTGGCGTCGATGCCGGTCATCGGTGCGATCACCGTGCTCACGCGCAGGTAGCCGCGCTCGTCGTCGTTGCCCAGTTCCGAAAGGAAGATGGACTGGTGGCGCTTGCCGTTGTCCAGCGACAGTTCCACGCAGGCCACGTAGGCGTCGTGCATCGCCACCTTGTAGCCGGAGGAATGCAGGTAGCCGCGCACCTGTTCGAAGTTCTGCATGGTGTACTCCCGTGTTGCCGATGCCGCTATGCTAATCCGCCATGAGCGCCAAGTCTCCCGAAGATCGCATTCTGGCCGTCATCCGCGCCATTCCGCGCGGACAGGTGGCAGGCTATGGAGAAGTGGCGCACCGTGCGGGATTGCCTGGCCGTGCACGGCTCACCGCGCGCATCCTCAGCCAGAACGACGATGCCACGCTGCCGTGGCACCGCGTGCTGCGGTCGGATGGGCGCATCGCGTTCCCTGATGGCTCGAAGGCGTTCCGCGAACAGAGCCAGCGCCTGCGCGCGGAAGGTGTGAAGGTGGAGAACGGGCGCGTGAAACGCCCGCGCAGGGAAGATGACCTCGATGCCGCCCTGTGGGGACCAGGCGCGCGGTGACACGCTGCCCCTTATGATGTGAGCTGATCGTTACGAGGTTTCCCATGTTTCCCCGTTTGCTTCCCGTCACCCGAAACCTGCTGATTGCCAATGTCGGCGTCTACCTCCTGCAGCTCATGCTGGGCAATGCGTTCCAGGCATGGTTCGCGTTGTGGCCGGTGGGCCACGGCTTCATGCCATGGCAGTTGCTGACGTACGGCTTCCTTCACGACACCAGCGGCCTGACGCACCTGCTGTTCAACATGCTGGCGCTGTACATGTTCGGTTCGTCGCTGGAACAGACATGGGGCCCCAAGCGGTTCCTGACCTACTTCCTGGTGTGCATCGTGGGCGCAGGCCTGCTGCAGCTGATCGTAGGATGGTGGATGGTGTCCGCCGGCACGCTGCCATACGCCACGGTCGGTGCATCCGGTGGCGTGTTCGGTCTGCTGCTGGGTTACGGCATGTTGTTCCCCAATCAGAGGATGATCGTGTTTCCGTTGCCGATGGAGATCAAGGCACGCACGCTGGTGATCTTCTACGCGGTCCTCGCCCTGGTGCTCGGCTTCACCGGCCTGCAGCCCGGCGTGGCGCATTTCGCGCATCTCGGCGGCATGCTGTTCGGGTGGCTGATGATCCGCTACTGGCGCGGGCAGCCACCGTTCGGTGGACGCCGCCGGGGTCCGCCGCGGATGCGCGTCGTGAAATAAGGCGGGCGGCAGCAACAAAAAAAACGGCGCGGATATCCGCGCCGTTTTCGTCAGGGTGCCGTTTCCGGCTCAGCGCCAGATCCGGACCTGGTCCGCTTCCTTCGCCTGCATCGGCTGGCCCGCCTTGCAGGTGAAGGCCTGGGCGAAGGCCGGCTGCTGGATGAGCGGACCGTTGGCGCGCCACTGGCCCGGTGCATGCACGTCCACGGCGGCGCGTTGGGCGGCTTCGGTTTCGGACAGGTTCTGCGCCCACAGCGTGGCCCATGCCTTGTAGAACGATTGCCTGGTGGCGGCATTGGCCTGCGGTTCGGCGGTGGTGAACGCGTCCCACGCCAGTTCCACACCGGCCAGGTCGGCCAGGTTCTCGTCCTGGGTCAGCGTGCCATTGACCTTGACGTTCTTCAGCCCCGGGTATGCGTAAGCGCCATACTGCGTTGCCACCTTGCTGCCCAGTGCATTCCACGCGGCCACATCGGCTGCGCTCCACCAGTCGCGCAATTGGCCCTTGGCATCGACCATGCGGCCCTTGCCATCGAAACCACGGCTCAGCTCGTGGCCGACCAGTGCGCCGAACGCACCGTACTGCACGGCAGCCGGTTGCTTCGCGTCGAAGATCTCTTCCTGCAGCACGGCGGCCGTCACGATCAAGCGGTTCTGGGCCAGGTCGTAGGCCAGCGCGGGCTGCTGCGGCAGCACGTCCCAGCGACGGTCGGCGTTGCCCTTGCCGATGCGCTTCATTTCCTCGCGGTGGCGCCAGGTGGACGCGATCAGCATGTTGCCGCCGAAACTGCCACGGCCCATCGGCTGCACGCTGTAGTCCAGGTCGCGTTTGGGCGTGCCGACTTCGATCTTCAGCTTGTCGAGCTTGGCCTTGGCTTCGGCCTTTGCGGCCTCGCTCAGCCAGGTGTTGCGTTCGATGCCGCGTCCCAGCGCGTCGCGCACCTGTCCGGCGATCTGCTCTGCCCGGCGCTTGTGCTCGCTGGGCACGTAGCGCTCGGCGTACTCCTTGCCCAGCATCGGGCCGGCGGCGAGGTTGACGGCATCCAGCACCTGGCGCCAGCGCGGTGCTGGGGCGGCTTCGCCACGCAGCACGCGGCCGCGGAATTCGAACTCGGCATCGCGGAAGGGTTTTGCCAGGTAGGGTGCCATGGCATCACCCACGCGCCAGCGCAGGTAGGCCTTCCACTGGTCCGGTTTCAGGCTGCCGACGAGGCCATCGAGGCGCTTGAACAGCGCGGGGTCGGCCATGGACACCGTGTCGTCGGTGACGCCCTGCACCTTGAGGAAGGCATCCAGTTGCAGGTTGCGGTACTGCTTGCCCAGATCCTTGGTCGGCACCGGCGCGTAGTTGGCGAACGGACTGCGCAGGTCCACCAGCGGCTTGGACACCTGTGCCAGTTTGGTTTCCAGGTCGATGACCAGCGCGGACTCGGCATCCAGCTTGTTGGCCGGCGTGCCGGTCAGGGCCAGCACCTGCTTCACGTAGGCGCGGTAGCGGCCCAGCAGTTCGCGCGTGTCGGCGTCGGTGCGGGTGTAGTAGGCGGGGTCGGGCAGGCCCAGGCCGCCCTGCATGAAGTAGCCGATGTGGCGGTCCAGCGCCTGCAGGTCCACGTCCGGGCTGAAGTTGAAGGTCACCGGCACGCCGACCTGGTGCAGCGCGGCGATGGCCGGCGCCACATCCTTGGGCTTCTTGATGGCATTGATGCGGTCAAGCAGCGGCGCGATCGGCCTGGAACCGTCCGCTTCCACGGCGGCTTCGTCCAGGCCGCTGGCCCAGAAGTCGCCGAGCAGTTTCTGCACGTTGCCCTGCGGTGCCTTCATGGCCCCATCCAGCAGTGCACGCTGCTGCTCCAGGGTGCGCTCGCGGAAGGCGCCCAGCACGCTGACGCTGCCGGCACCGGCGGGAAGGCTGTTGTTCTTCAGCCAGTCCGCATTGGTGGCGGTGTAGAAGTCGGTGCACTGCGCGCTCACGGCGGGGGTGGTCGCGCGCTTCTTGCGCTGCGCTTCGGCATGGGGGGCGCCCAGCGCGATGACGAGGGCGAAGGCGATCAGGGTGGGGCGGCCGAGAGCGGGGCGCGGGCTGGGCATCAGGAGAATCCAGGGGTTCAGGGGTCGGGCGATTCTAGCAAGCGCGCCCCATCTGCCCTGTCACGGTTCCCCACATCTGCCGACGGTCTTGGCGACGCATTCATGCGCTGTGTCACAGAGCGCACATGCCGTGGTGGGCGGGCGTCGGTGCGCTCGCCCACCCAGGACGTCACAACGCCAATTGCCCCTTGTCCACGATGACCTTGCCGTCCAGCGTCACCGTACTGCCAGGCAGGAAGAAGTTCATGCCGTAGGCGAGGGCATTGTCGCCGCCTGCCCACAGGTTGTTGCCCAGGCCCAGGGTCACCGTGCCGGCCGGCACCCAGTTGCCCACTTGGCTGCCAGAAGGCAGTTTGACGTTCGGATTGATGCCCATGTCGAAGAACGAGACTTCGTTCTTGCGGGCATCGCTCACGGCATCGAATTCGGCCTTCAGCGCTGCGAAGCCGGGCCCTGTCCCGGTGAGTGCGGTGATCTTGCCCCCGGCGACGGTCACGGCAAGGTCATCGATGGCCTGCCCGCGGAAGTAATCGCGGGTGGCGACGATGCGGCCTTCGCCGGTGCCCGCGACGGGCGTGGTGTAGACCTCGCCGGCAGGCAGGAAGACCTGCAGTGCGGGACCGCCGCTGCGGATGTCCTCCGGTGAAATGACGCCGTCGCTGACCAGCACCGGGCGTCCCTGGATCCGCATCCGATAATCGGTGCCGTTGGGGTGGCTGACATGCAGTTCGTTGCCGGCGGCCAGCGCGCCTTTCACCGCCTGTCCCCGGGTCTGCAGCGCGGCATGATCCACGTTGACGCCCTCCCAGAACGTCCTGGCCAGTTCGGTTTCGGACATGCCCAGCCGTTGCGCGCGCCATGGCGTGGGATACAGGCCATTGCCGATCTCCACCTGGCGCACGTTCTCCTTCATGAACGCCTGGCCGATGGCTTCCCCAGCCTTGCCGCGCGCCGCCACGCGCTGCGGGTCAGCGCCCTCGAACAGGTTTTCCGAGGTGCCGTTGCTCAACGAGATGACCACGTCGAAGACCTTGGACAGCGCCAGGTCCAGCGCCGGCGCCTGGGTGTCGAACTGCGCCGGTACATCGAAGAACATCCGCTTGGCGAGCCGGTCGCTGGTGTATTCGATCATCGGGAATGCACCCGCGCGGCGCACCTGCAGCGCGATGTCTTCCAGCAGTTCGGCATCGTGGGTCCTGCCGACGATGATGACGGCATCGCCCTCCTTCACCGCTGCGCTGGCAACCAGGCGCTGGGCAAGCTGCTCCAGGTCAACGGGCGGCGCGGCGGGTTCGGCGGGCTCGGCGGCGGCGGATTCAGCCGTGGCCTGCGCGTCCGCAGGAGGCGGTGTTTCCTGTTTCTGGCACGCGGCCAGCACGACGCAGGCGATCGCGGCGCCCAGTATCGACACGGTGAGACGGGTCATGGCAGTCCTCCTTCGATGGATGGAAGCACAGCCTTGCAACGCCCCCTCGATGCGTGGCCAGCACAGGGGTGACGCCCGGAACACCCTCGACCGGCCGACCGCCGGGCGGACCGTAACCGGGGATGCGCAAAAGGAAAGGCCCGGACGTCGCCGGGCCTTTCGCGCATCGCATGTTGACGCGGGACTTACCAGATCACGACATGCTGGTCGCCGCTGCGCACCATCGCGTCACCCGCCTTGCAGGAGAACGCCGCCGCGAACGCCGGCAGGTTCGACGGTGCACCGATCGCGCGGAACTGCGCCGGGGCGTGTTCGTCGGTGGCGATGCGGTTCTTGAGTTCCTCCGGCGTGAAGTTGCGGCGCCACACGGTGGCCCAGTTGAGGAAGAAGCGTTGGTCGCGCGTCAGGCCGTCGGTCTTCGGGTCAGGCGTGTCGCCGGCTGCCGCCTTCATCGCGTCGTAGGCCGTGGCCAGGCCACCGAGATCGGCGATGTTCTCGCCCAGCGTGTGCTTGCCGTTGATCTTCTGGCCGTCGCTGGTGCGGTAGTCATTGAACTGCGCGATCAGCTTGTCGGTGCGGGACGAGAAGCCCTTGGCGTCGGCCGGGGTCCACCAGTTCTCGAACTTGCCGCTCGGTCCGAAGCGGCTGCCCTGGTCGTCGTAGCCGTGGGTCATCTCGTGGCCGATCACCGCGCCGATGCCGCCGTAGTTCATTTCATCCGACGCGTTGGGGTCGAAGAACGGCGGCTGCAGGATGGCGGCCGGGAACACGATCTCGTTTTGCAGCGGGTTGTAGTAAGCGTTGACCATCTGCGGCGGCATGCCCCATTCGGTACGGTCCACCGGCTTGCCGATCTTGCCCAGGTTCCACTTGTAGTTGAATTCCATGGCCGAGATCACGTTGCCGATGTAGCTGTCGCGGCCGGTCGATAGGCCGGTCCAGTCGCGCCACTTGTCGGGGTAACCGATCTTCGTGGTGAACGCGGCCTGCTTTTCCATCGCCTTGGCCTTGGTCTCGTCGCTCATCCATTCCAGGTTCTGGATGCGGGCTTTCAGCGCGGTGCCCAGGTTGGCCACCAGCGTCTCCATCTTCGCCTTCGACTCCGGCGAGAAGGCGACTTTCACGTACATCTGGCCCAGCGCCTCGCCGCTCTGGTTCTCGATGGTGCCCAGCACGCGCTTCCAGCGCGGCTCGATCTCCTTCTGGCCACGCAGCGTCTTGGCGTAGAAATTGAAATTCTCGTTGGCGAAAGCATCGCTCAGGTACGGCGATGCACCATCGATGGTGTGGAAGCGCAGGTAGGCGCGCCACGCGGCGGGGTCGGTTTCACCCAGCATGGTGCTGACTTCCTGGTGGAAGGCGGGCACGGCCAGCGAGAACTTCTCCTGCGGCGCCACACCCTGCGAAGCGAAGAACTTCGTCCACGAGAAGTTCGGCGTCAGCTTGTCCGCATCGGCCAGCGTCACCGGGTTGTAGTACAGCGACACGTCGCGCGACATTTCCTCGTTGGATTTGGATACCTTCGCCAGGCGCGTCTCGAAGGCCATGATGTCGGCGGCCTGCTTCTGCGCATCAGCCGCGGCCACCCCGGACAGCTCCAGGACCTTGGCGATGTGCTTCACGTATTCGTCGCGGATGGTCTTCTTGTCGGCGTCGAAGTAGAAATTCTTGTCCGGCAGCCCCAGGCCGCCCTGGAACGCGTAGGCGATGTTGGTGTCGGGCTTGTTGAAGTCGGCTTCGGCGCCGAAGCCGAACAGGAAGGCCTGGCCCTTCGCGGCGGACGCGTTGAGGTACGCCACGATGGCGTCCTTGTCTTGCAGGCCGTCGATGGCCGTCAGCATGGGTTTGATCGGCTCGATGCCCTGGGCGTTGACCTTGGCCTCATCCATGCCGGTCGCCCACAGGTCGCCGACGATCTTCTCCACGCCGGTCGCACCCGGGTGCGCGGCGGCCTGCTCGGCCAGTTGCTTCTGGATGGCGGTGGAGCGTTCGGCCAGCATCTCGAACGCGCCCCAACTGGTGCGGTCGCTGGGAATCGCATTGGCGGCCAGCCAGGTGCCGTTCGCGTAGCCGGCGAAGTCGGTGCAGGCGTTCTTGGTGGTATCCAGGTCGCCGATCTGGAAACGGTTCACGCCCGGCAGGCTGCTCTCGTCCAGCTTCAGTTCCAGCGCGGCCGGCGCCTTGGCGGCGGTATCGGCGGCGGGCGCGGCATCTTCCTTCTTGGCGCAGGCGGCCAGCACGGTGGCCACGGCGAGCGACAGCATCAGGATCTGGGGTTTGCGGGCAATCACGTTCTACTCCGGCCCCGGGCAGGGCAATGGAAAAAAGGAACCCCCTGGGTGGGGGCGTGCCGCGACTCTACGCCTGTCCCGGGGAGGGCAGGTGTGTCGAAGGTCATGCCTCCCCGCCCTGCAGGGCACATACTGGGCGCAGCTTCGAGGAGGGCATTTGCATGCAGGTCCATTTCCACGGCGCCGCCGGCGAAGTCACCGGCTCCATGCACCTGGTCGAGGCGGCAGGCAAGCGCATCCTGCTGGACTGCGGCCTGATCCAGGGGAGTCGCGAGGCCGAGGCGCGCAATGCCGAGCCGTTCCCGTTCGACCCGGCCACGCTCGACGCGGTGGTGCTGAGCCACGCCCATATCGACCACATCGGCCGGCTGCCACTGCTGGTCAAGCGCGGATTCCGCGGCCCCATCCACACCCAGGGTGCCAGCGCGGAACTGCTGCCGATCATGCTGCTGGACACGGCGTCGCTGTCCGAGTGCGAGGCCGAGCGCGCCAATCGCGACCGCCGCCATGGCGAGCCGGAAGCAGAGCCCCTGTTCTCCGCGCAGGACGTGCACGCGACCCTGCGCCAGGTGCAGCCGTTGCCCTACGACGAACGCACGACCATCCTGCCGGGCGTGGACGTCACCCTGCGCGATGCGGGCCACATCCTGGGCTCGGCCATCGTCGAGCTGTGGGCCGAAGGCCGCAAGCTGGTGTTCTCCGGCGACCTGGGACCGAAGGGCACGCCGATCCTGCGCGACCCCGCGGTGGTCACGCAGGCCGACCTGCTGCTGATGGAATCGACCTACGGTGACCGCAACCACCGCGACCGCCCGGAGACGATCCGCGAACTCGGCGAGATCTTCGACCATGCGTGGCGCGATCGCGGCAACGTGCTGATACCTGCTTTCGCGGTGGGGCGCACGCAGGAACTGCTGTACTGGTTCGCGCGGCACTGGGAGGCATGGAAGCTGTCGCGCTGGCGCATCTTCCTGGACAGCCCGATGGCGGCCAAGGTGGTGAATGTCTATGCGCGCCACCATGGACTGTTCGACGAGGACGCGCGACGGGTGTGGTCGCAGTCGCCCAATCCGTTCCGCCTGCCCAACCTGCATGTGTCGGAAACCACGCAGCAGTCGATGGCCATCAACCAGATCGAGAACGGCGCCATCATCATCGCCGGTTCCGGCATGGCCAATGGCGGGCGCATCCAGCACCACCTGCGCTACAACCTGGGGCGCCGCAACGCCCACATCGTGTTCGTCGGCTACCAGGCGCAAGGCACGCTGGGCCGGCGGCTGGTGGATGGCGCATCGTGGGTCCGCATCCACGGCCGCGACTATCGCGTCAATGCTCAGCGCCACACGGTCGGTGGCCTGTCCGCGCATACCGATCAGCGCGGCCTGCTGGCGTGGTACGACAACTTCCAGCCATCGCCGCCGCTGGTGCTGGTGCATGGCGAAGACAAGGCACGCGAAGCGCTCGCGGGCGAGATCGGCGAGCGCCACGGCGCACCGGTGGAACTCGCAAGGCCGGGAATGGTGATGGACGTTTGAGGGCCGGGGCGCGGTCCGTGCGGGCACCTATACCGGACATCAGACCCGCGTGGCGGACGTTCCCACCGGTTCGGCCTCGCCGGTGTGGCTGACGCTGCGGTTGCGGCCGGCCTGCTTGGCCCGGTAGAGCGCGGCGTCTGCACGATCGAACACGTCTTCCGGC
This sequence comes from Pseudoxanthomonas sp. PXM03, assembly GCF_014852005.1. Lineage (GTDB taxonomy): Bacteria > Pseudomonadota > Gammaproteobacteria > Xanthomonadales > Xanthomonadaceae > Pseudoxanthomonas_A. The sequence goes on from NZ_JACVAU010000001.1 coordinate 1,089,860, forward strand.
CCGGCGTCGTCGCCACTCATGTGGGTGTGGATGCCGATGCTGGCGGTGAACGGCGGCGGTGTGCCCGTGCTGGTGCCGTGGGGTTTCCGACTCTGATTGGCCAGATCCACGTGGATGGTGGTGGCGATGGTTGCCGCCGCCTGTGCCGACGTTTCCGGCAGCAGCAGCGCGAACTCGTCGCCACCCAGGCGAGCAACCAGGTCGCGCGGTCGCCGCGCACGGCTGCGCAGGATGCGGCCCAGGGCCTTCAATGCGGCATCGCCAGCCGCGTGTCCCTGGGTGTCGTTCAATTGCTTGAAGTGGTCGATATCCATCACCAGCAGCGACAGCGGCTGGCCGCTGCGACGTGCCACCCGCAACTCCTGGTCCAGCGCGTGATCGAAGCGGGTGCGGTTGGCAAGTCCCGTCAACGCATCCGACTGCGCCTGTTTGTGCGTCCTGCGAAGCAGGCGGTAGATCCACAGCGATGCGCCAAGCGCGAGCACCAGCAATGCCGGCACGGGAGAAAACCAGATGTGCCCGTAGCGCAGCAGCAGTACCGAAACCACCACGGTGCCTGCCATGGTCAGGACGGTGGGCAGCCAGACGCGGCGCAGCCCCGGCAGCAGGGACAGCAGCAAGGGCAGTGCCGCGAGCGCCGCGGACAAGCCCGCCTGCCAACCTTCCCCCAGCGGCGTGATGGCGGCGTCATTCAACAGCATGTTCAACAGGTTGGCCTGGTAGTCCGCGCCACTCATGCTGGCGGCCACCGGCTGGCCGGGCGCGCGGGCGATCGGCCCCATGCCGGTTCCGCTCACGCCCACCACGATCCAGTTGCCGCGCAGGAGAGAGGCCGGTATGCGCTGGTTGAGGACGTCCGTATAGGACACATGGCGGAAGGCGTTGGGCGGCGCAGCGAACGGCACGCGTACCTCGTGGTCGCGCACCCACTCGTAGGGCGATGCAGGCGCCAGGCCGGTGGTCACCAGCCGGCGCCCCGGCAGCTCCGTGTTGGCGCCGGGCGGCTGCTCCAACTGGAGCAATGCCAGCGCCAGTGAGGGCCAATGCGGTGAACCCAGGCCGGCACGCAGGTAGACGCTGCGCGCCACGCCATCCTCATCGAGCACCATCTCGGCGTGGCCCAGCGAAGCCGCCGAGGCGGCGAACTCGGGGATCGGCATCAGTTCGACGGTGGCACCGTTGAGCTGGACGGGTTCGGCGAATACCGGCAGTACCACGCGGCCACTGCGGCTGATCGCGCGAGCCAGCAGCGCGTCGCCTTCCGGATCGAAGAGGGCCGGCTCCGACAGCAGGATATTGAACGCGATGCCCTTCGCGCCGGCCAGCCGAAGTCTGTCGACCAGTTGCGCATGCGTGCGGCGTGACCAGGGCCAGCGGCCCAGCTCGGCCAAGCTCTTCTGGTCGATGTCGACCACCACGATGCGGGGGTCGGCATCCGGGGCCGCGCCCAGCACCAGCCCGTCATAGACGGCGGCGTCCGGGGCCATGGTCACGCCGGACAGCGTGACCAGGATCGCCAGCGCAGCCGCGCCCACCGCCGTCAGCAGGCGGGATTTCCATTTGGGCGCGGGCGCGGCGGTACTCACAGGGCGAGCAGTATGAGCAATGCCCCTGCTCCAGCGCCAATGCGGCACAGCCGGCAGGGCACGTCGATCACCTGCGGCGCCGGGACCGGCCCCTCGAATCCGTCGACATCGATCGTCTGGGCACGCAGGTACCAGGTGCCACCACGCAGCCGCGGCAGCGTGATTTCGGGCTGGTCGACCAGCATGTCCACCTGTGTCTCGCTGAAGTCCGGGTTGCGCGACATCTGGAAGCGGTAGCGCTGGCCGGGCTGGCCGACGGGCCAGCGGAAGGTCACCTGGCGCGTGTTGCCGGCTTCGGCTTCGCCGCCATCGATGGCCGTTACTTCGACCAGGGGGCGCAGGGTGAAGGCAAGGCTGTCACCGAAGGGGCCGGCCTTCCCCTGGCGATCCACGCTGCGGATGCGCCAGGTGTATTCACCCGGCGGGAGGGCATCGGGAAGCCGGGCGGAGGTGGCGTCGTCCACGCGGGCACGCGCGACGGGCTGCGCGTATCCGGCGGTGCCGGCGACTTCGTACTCGTAGGCGACCGCCTCGGGTGCGCCGGTCCAGTTCAGTGTGACCTCCGGTGTGCGGACCACGCTGGCCGCCGCCGGGGCGATGGAATACGGCGGCACGGGCTGGCCGTCGATCCGGACCTGCACGACGGCATCGCGGCCCTCCAGGCCGTTTGCGCCGATCGAGCGCACGCGGACGAAGTAGCGCCCGGTGCCAAGCGCGGGCAGGGTGAAGGCCGGTGCGTCGCTTTCCGCGTCCACCCGCAGGCTGTCGAAGGTGGCGCTTTCGCTCACCTGCACGCGATACCGCGTTGCGCCGGGCACGGCCGGCCAGGCCAGCTCGGGGCGCGTGTTCTGGGACAGCATCGGCGCCTGCGCGAGCTTGGGTGCGGGCAGCAGCTTGACGGGCGTGACGGCCGCCTGACCTGCGGCCACTACCGCGCCGAACCCTGGACGGACCAGCGCGCCGCGCTGGCTGCGCGCACTCACGGCGACGCGGCCTTCGAGAACTTCGGTGTGCGTGCGGCCGTCAGCGGCCTCGACGCGGAACCGGGTACCCCTCACCGCGGAGGACGCACTGGGCGTGTCGACGATGAAGTTGGCCGCGGGTCCGCGCAGGCGACGGACTTCGTTGCCGATGCGCCCGCGCTGCAGGCGCAGGCGTGTGTCGGCCATGCCGGAGCGGCCGAAACGCGTGAGGCGGTCCAGCAGCAGTTCACTGCCGCCCAGCAGCAACAGGCGCGAACCGTCGGCGAACTGCAGGCTGAGCGATGCATCCGGCGAGGTCTTGAGCACGGCGCCACTGGCCAGCGACATGCCGGCGGTGACGGGGGCATCGGTTCCTGCCGCCGTGCTCCGGGTGACGGCGCTGCCCTGCACGGCCACGACCTTGGCGCGGGCGGGCTGGCTGTCCAGCCATTGCAGCGGAATGCGGAGGGTCGAGCCAGGCGCGAGTGCGTACGGGTTGGTGATGCCGTTGTGTTCCTGCAGCCGCTGCCAGGGAATGGTGGGCTTGAGGTATGCACCCGTCACGTCCCAGAGCGTGTCGCCGGGGCGTACGCGGTAGGCCCAGTCCTGTGCCTGTGCCGACCACGAAGCCAGCAACAGGATCGCCAGCCCGCAACCCAGCCATCCTTTCCCTCGGATCGCCCACTTGTGCATCGCCCACTCCCGCTTCTGCTGCTGCGAAATGTTGAATCGGTCACAATTATAGGCGCTTACCGTTGACCGACTGGCCGGTTTTGACGGGTTTTCACGTCACATTAGCCTCGTCCGCCAGGTCGGCTCGCTGGCCTGTGGATCAGGGCGAGGCGCCCCACAATCCCGCGATGCGACGCGCCAGGCGATACGGTTCCGGGGCGTCGCGATTGGTCAGCACGACCACGGTCAGGCGCTGCATGGGGAAGCGGACCAGCACGTTGCGGAAGCCGATGCTCTCGCCGGAGTGCCACTGCATTCCCCCTTGCAGGCGCCAGCCGAATCCGTAATACGCCACATCGGGCTCGGGGGTGGCGTTGGCGGGCTGGAACGCCCGCCTGCGCGATGCGGCACCCAGCAGGCGGTCGTCATACAAGGCGGCGTCCCAGCGTGCGAGGTCGGTGATGGACGAATAGATGCCGCCATCGCCCAGCACCGCACTGGTCGTGCTCTGGTCGGTACGCTGCCATGTGCCATTCACGAGGCTGTAGCCGTATGCGCGATGTGCCACGCCCGGGCCGTCGTCTTCGCGGGCAACCGTTGCGTCCATGCCCAGTGGCACGAAGATGCGCGCACGCAGGAAGGTGGCGAACGGCTGTCGCGAGGCGCGTTCCACCACCAGCGCGAGCAGGGCGTAGCCGCTGTTGCTGTAGCGATAGTTGCTGCCAGGCGTGAAGTAGAGGCGCTCCTCCCGTTCGAGCAGCCGCAGCACATCCGCGTCATGCACCTGGGTGGCCTGGCCCTCGGGCAGCAGGTCTTCGTAGTCGATCAGGCCGGAGGCATGACTGAGCAGGTGGCGGAGCGTCACCGCATCGGTCGCTGCGGGCAACGCTGGCAGCCAGCGGCGCACGGGGTCATCCAGGGTCAGCGCGCCTTCTTCCGCCAACAACAGGATGCAAGCGGCCGTGAACTGCTTGCTGATCGACGCCAGCCGGAAGTTGGTCTGTGGCGTCGCGGCGACACCGGCCTCGAGATCGGCCAGCCCATAGCTGCGCTGGAACACCGCTTCGCCTTCGTGAAGCACGAGGACCGATGCACCGGGCACCGTGCCGGTGTAGTCCCGCATCCACGTGTCGATCGTGGCTTCGCGCGTCGCGGCGCCGGCATTGCCTGCGGTCATCAACAGCACTCCGAGCATCCAGGTTGCCTTCATCGCCGCCTCGCCTCGATGAAACGGTGCAAGCCTAGCGCATGTGGCGGGCGTCAGTCCGTGGCGGCTTCCAGGCGCAGCTGTCGTTCGCGTTCGTGCCCCAGGTAACGACGGATGCCGTAGCGCATGACGTACAGCAGCGGGATCAGCGCGATCGCGGCGAGCATCTTGTAGGCGTAGTTCACCGTGCTCACGGCGAGGAACAGGGAAGTCGGCCACTTCTGCGGGCCCAGCACGAAGGCGATGTAGATCACCACGAAGCTGTCCACCAGCTGCGAGATCGCGGTCGAGCCGGTCGCGCGCAGCCATACCCAGCGCTCGCCGGTGGCGTTGCGGATGCGATGGAACACCGATACATCGATCAGTTGCCCCGCCAGGAACGCGACCACCGAGCCGGCGATGGTCCACATGCCCTGGCCGAAGATGGCGGCGAAGGCCTTCTGGTAATCCGGCACGCCCTGCGACTGCGCGGCCTCGACCCACCAGCCCGCCGGCGCCAGTGCGATGGCGGCGAAGGCGAAGCAGAAGCCGTACACGATCAGGGCCACCGCCAGCCACGAGATGAAGCGCACGCCGCGTTTGCCGAAGAACTCGTTGATGGTGTCGGTAAGGATGAATACGAACGGCCACAACAGCGTACCGGCCGTGAAGCTGAGCGATCCGGTCTGGCCGAACAGGTTCCACTCCAGCGGCGCGATCCCCAGCGTGTCCTCCAGCGCGAAGATCTTGACCCCGATGAACTCGGCCAGCACCGCGTTGGCGCAGAACACCGCCGCCAGCACGATGAAAAGACGGACCGCGCGATCATCCAGGGTGCGCGGCGCATGCATGGTTCAGCGGTCCCCGGCGCGGGTGAACGGCATGGTTTCCGGCGCCACCGCACCACCGGAGATGATGAAGCTCATCGCCTGGTCCACGGTCCAGTCCGTGGGTGTCAGCAGCTCGACCGGCACGATCTCGAGATAGCCCGAGGTCGGGTTGGGCGTGGTGGGCACGTAGACCGCCGCCAGCTCGCGGCCGCTGCCTTCCTCGCGGATCACCCGCGTCACCAGGCCGACCGATTTCATGTCCCGGTGCGGAAAATCGATCAGTACCACGCGCTGCGTGCTGCCCGGCTTGGTCTCCAGCATGTCCAGCAGCTTGCGCGCGCTGGTGTAGATGACGTTCGCCAGCGGCACGCGCGCGATCAGGGCCTCGAACCAGCGCAGCAGCCGCTGCCCGACCACGCGGCGCGTCAATGCGCCCACGGCCAGGATCACGAACAGCGTGGCGATCATGGCAATCGTGTTCTGTACCCACAGGCCGTTGAACCAGCCCAGCGACTGGGGGAAGTTCGCCGCGATCTGGTGCGACATCGGCTCGACCCATGGCTTGCTGATGTCCGACAGCAGCACGAACACGAACTTGATGACCACCCATGTCAGCCAGATGGGCAACAGGGTGAGCAGGCCGGTGATGAAGAGCTTCTGCACCGAAGCGCGGTGCGGGGGATGATCGGGGGGCATGGGGCTATTGTAGGCCGGCGCGCAGGCCTTGCCGTAGCGCCATCGCCGGGACGCTGTACGGCGGCGGGTGGATCAGCCGCCGGTCTGCCGCGCCTCGGGCTTCAGCCGCACGTAGATCTGCTTGCGCACGCGCGCGACGACTTCGTTCCGGGCGTTGAACACATCCGCGGGCATCCAGCGCAGGTGCTTCTGGCCGTTGGCGGCCTCGGCGCGGATCTCCTCAAGCACGCGTTCGTCCAAGCGGAATTCCGCATGCAGCGTGCCCTTGCCGGGCTTCACGAACTCGATCTCGGCCGCCTTGTCCCAGACGTAGTAGTCCCGGCCCAGGCGTTCCTTGGCCAGGATCATCCAGAACGGATCGGTCATGGCGAACAGGCTGCCGCCGAAATGCGTGCCCACGTAGTTGCGGTTCCAGGGGCGCATGCGCAATTCGACGCGCGCGAAGCTCCAGTCCTGGGCCATCTCGGTGACGTGGACGCCACTGAACAGGAACGGCGGCCAGACATTGAAGATGTGTCGCAGGGTAGTGGGCTTCATGGGTACTGCGCGTGCAAAAGGGACAGGTACGGGGCAATTCGGGAATCAGAACAGCAGGGAGGACATCTTGCGGCGGTACTGGCTGACCAGGACCTCGTCTTCGATCACGCGGAACGCATCGATCAGGCTCTTCCGCGCCAATCCCTCCTCGTACGCGCGGTCGCGCTTGAGCATTTCCAGGAACTGTTCCAACGCGGCCTCGGAGTCGCCTTCCACCAGGGCGCGCACGCCCAACAGGTGGCGTGCGCGCAGGTCGTCGGCGTTCGCGGTCACCGCAGCGCGCAACGCATCGACGGACGGTGCGTCCTTCAGCGCGGCGGCGAAGCCAAGGCGTGCGCGCGCCCTGATCGCGCGATCATCGGTGGCAAGGTTGGCGGGCAGGGCGTCGAGCAGGCGCTCGGCCTCGGTGGCCTCGCCGGTCTTCAGCAGGGCAAGGACCAGATCGAGCTTCAGTTCGTCCTTGTCCGGATCGGCCGCGACGGCCTCGCGCAACGCGGCGACCTGCGCCTGGGGGTCGAGCGGGGCGTCCACGACCGGGGCGTCGGCCGCCTCCGCCGGCAGGACGCCGTGCGAGGCCAGGAACTCGCGCAGCTGGCCTTCCGGCAGGGCGCCGGGAAATCCGTCCACCAGCTGTCCGTCCTTGACCAGGAACACGGTGGGCACCGAGCGGATCTGGAAGGCGGCCGCGATCTGCTGCTCCTTGTCCACATCCACCTTGGCCAGCAGGAAGGCGCCGTTGTACTCGCCCGCCAGCTTCTCGAGGATCGGTCCCAGGGTCTTGCACGGCCCGCACCACGTGGCCCAGAAATCCACCAGCACCGGCACTTCCAGCGACTTGCGCAGGACGTCGGCCTCGAAGGTCTCGGTGGTGGCATCGAAAACGTGGGGCAGCTCGCTCATCGGGTCGCTCGTGGCGGGTGGGGAAGTCGCGTTCACATGGTGCCGCGGCGGGCAGGATACAAGGTGATGTAAAAAGGATTTGACATTGTCCCTCCGGAATGTAAAGTATGACTTACATTTTGTCCGGCAGGAGTTACGTCAATGGATGTGCGACGCGTTGGTTGGCTGTTGCTGCTTGTCGGGGCCCTGCTGGCGTTCTGGGCCCTGCTGGCTGGCCCGGGAATCCTGCTGGGCGTCGACCTGGGCAAATGGGGCACCGCGCTACTGGTGACCGTGGCCTGGGTGTCGATGTATGCGGTTTCGCGCATGCCCATGGGCGAGGCCGAGCGCGGCCTGTCGCCGGGAGAGTGGAAGGCCTGGGTGGGCACGGCGTTCATGCTGGTGGCGACCGGCTATTTCCTCGCCAAGTCACAGGTGTTCGTCGCCGGCCCGGCCTGGGACAACCCGGATGCGCGCGCGGTCGGGCGCAACCTGGTATTGCTGCTGGTGGCCTGGAGCGTGCTGACCGGCGTGCTGGGCGCACGCTGGAAGGGGCGGGTGCAGGAGGACGAACGCGACCGCGAGATCGAGAAGCAGGCCGCCGGCTGGGGACGCAGTGCGCTGACGTTCTGTCTGATTGGCCTGGCGGTGATGCTGGCGTTCTCGCCGGCGGACCGGCTGGCGTGGGCGACCCACTTCATGATCGCCAACCTGCTGGTGTTCGCGCTGATGTGGGGGTGGCTCTGCGAGTACGCGGCCACCGCGCTGATGTACTGGAAGGACAGGCGGGGGACGCAGGCGTGAACGGTGGTGAAGAGTCAGCACGGGTTTCGCCGCCGCATGGGGGCGACCGCCGATGACCGGCACGCCGATCGCCAACGATATCCGGCGGCTTCGCTTCGAGCGCGGCGAGATGACCCAGCAGGGCCTGGCCGATGCCTGCGGGGTGACGCGGCAGACCATCATTGCACTGGAAGCCGGGCGCTACGCACCCTCGCTGGAGCTGGCCTTCCGCATCGCACGGGCCTTCGGAGTGGGCGTGGAGGACGTTTTCCATTGGCAACCTTTGGCATAGGGCCCCACGGCGGCGCTCTGCTAAGGTCGCCGCCGCGGCATCGGCCGCGTCGATGATCGGTCCGGAGGCTGTGATGGATGTGCGTCGCGTCGTAGTGGGCATGTTGCTGGGATGGGCTTTCGTCGGCCAGGCGCTGGCGAAGGACGAAATCCAGGCGTCAGCCGAGGTGAACCCGCCGCCGGTCGAGGCACTCGGACAGTTCGACCGCTACGACCTCAAGCCCGCCACGCTCGCCTCCGACTATGCCGGGCACAAGGCCAACCAGGAGGCGCTGGCGTCGTTCCAGCGCAACCTCGACGAGCGCGTGGGCGTGTGGGTTGCAGAGCGCAACGCGGCGCCTGCCACGCATGCACCCGTGCGGACGCTGGTGATCGAGCCGCGCATCGAGAAGATCCGCTTCATCAGCGGGGGTGCGCGGTTCTGGGCGGGCGCCTTCGCGGGCAGTTCGCGCATCCTGGTGAAGGTGAAGCTCACCGACCAGGCGACTGGCGCATTGATCGCCGAGCCCGAGTTCTACCAGCATGCGAAGGGGATGGCGGGTGCCTGGACGTTCGGCGCCGCCGACAACAGCATGCTGGTCCGCAGTGCCTCGCTGGCACTGGATTACTTCAAGGAAAACCAGGCTGCCGCGCAGGGCGGCCGCACCGGCTGGGAAAAGGAGTAGGGCCCCGGCGCTAAGATGCGCGTCCCCGGCGTGCAGGCTCGGTTCGTCTGCACACCTCGTCTCCTCCTGTCGCGAACGCCATGCCGATCCCCTCGTCCCGCCTGTTGCCCCTGACCGGCGTGGCCGCCGCGATCGTCTTCACCTGCACCGTGCTGGGCTTCGGCTTGGCGCTGTCGGGCTACTCGCAGATCGGGCATCCGGTGGCGGTGCTGGGAGCGAAGGGCGTTCCGCATGCGCTGGGCTTCAACCTGCTGGGCTTCATGCTGACGGGGATACTGGCCGCAGGCACTGCGCTGGACCTGAGGCACCGGTTGCCGGCCGACGCAGGATGGCCCGCCCGCGTTGGTGCGCAGTTACTGCTGTTGTCCGCGCTGGGTTTCGCCGGGCTGGGCGTCCTGCCGCTGGACCCGGAAGACCTGCACAACGACGCGAGCAGCCTGCACGCGACCGCATGGCTGTTGTGGTGGGTGGCATTCGTGCCGGGTGCAGCGCTGTTCGCCCTCGGCATGCGGGGGCGGGGCGGGTGGCGCCCGGCGGTGGTGGCGAGCGTTGCGGCGGCCGTGATCGTGGTGTTCAGCGCGCTGCTGGCGGTCGAATGGATGCCGGCGGGCGTGGCGCAGCGACTCGGCTATGCCGCGTGGCTCGGCTGGCTGTGCGTTGCGTCGCGCGCCGGAAGGTGAATACCTCCGCCGCGCGAGCATGGCCTAGTACCGGCCATTCCGCACGCCGGCGCGCTGCGGCGCGTTCGTCATCGCGTCATCGGGCGGGGGCGTCGAGGCGCGGCCGGCGATATACCTTGCCGTCCTTCATCACGAAGTCGACCTTCAGCACCGCATTGATATCGGCCACCGGATCGCCCGGGACGGCCACGATGTCGGCGCGCTTGCCGGTCTCGATCACGCCCTGGTCGTCCACGCCCAGCACTTCCGCCGCGCGGATCGTGGCGGCCTGCAGGGCGACGTTGGCGGGAATGCCGGCCTCCACCATGTAGAGGAATTCGCGCGCGTTGTCGCCGTGCGGGCCTACCCCCATGTCGGTGCCGAAGGCGATCTTCACCCCGTTGCGGTACGCATTGCTGGCGGTCTGCTGGATCAGCGCGCCGATGCGCTGCGCTTTCGGCCGGACCACGGGCGGGAAGTAGCCATCGATCTTCGCCTTGTCGGCCACGAAGCGGCCCGCGTAGATCGTCGGCACGTACCAGGTTCCGTGCTGCTTCATCAGCCGCATGATCTCGTCGTCCATGTAAGTGCCGTGCTCGATGCTGGTGACGCCGCCGAGGATGGCGCGCTTCATGCCTTCCTTGCCATGCGCGTGCGCCGCCACGCGGAAGCCGTAATCCCGCGCGGTATCCACGATGGCCTTGATCTCGTCCACCACGAACTGCGGCGCATCGCCCGACTTGGCGTAACTCAGCACCCCGCCGGTCGCGGTGATCTTGATGACATCGCTGCCGTCCTTATAGCGCTGGCGCACCGCCTGGCGCGCCTCGTCGGGCGAATTGATCACGCCTTCGGTCGGGCCGGGCGGGCCGAGCAGGTGCGAAAGGCGGTCGTTGTAGCCGTTGGTGGGGTCGGCATGGCCGCCGGTGGTGGCGATGGACTTGCCGGCGGCGAAGATGCGCGGACCCTTCACCAGGCCTTGGCTGATGGCGTCGCGCAGGTGCGGCGCCACATCGCCGCCCAGGTCGCGCACGCTGGTGAAGCCGGCCATCAGGGTCTTTTCGGCGAAGCCCACGGAGCGGAAGGCGTAGTCCACCGGGTCCAGCCGGAACCCTTCGGAGTAGCTCTGCGGGCTGGATTCGCTGCCGAGATGGACATGCAGGTCGGTCCAGCCGGGCGTGCAGGTGTGGTCGGTCAGGACGATCGATTCGGCGTCGGCCAGCTTGGCGCGGCCGGGAATGACTTCGGCGATCCTGCCGTCGCGGACCAGCACCGTGTGTTCGCCCAGCACCTTGCCGCTGCGGGCATCGAACAACTGGCCGCAATGCAGGGCCAGCGTGGCGGGCGGGGCCGGTTCGGCGGCCGCAACGGGCAGGCTGGCGGCTGCCAGGGCTAGGGCAAACAGGCGCTTGGTCATCTTGGATCCCCGGTTTCGACGCGCCCATGCTAACCGTTGGCGTGGCGGGTCATGGTGCGCTGCGGTACCCTTGGCCGCTTTGCCGTCGCCGTAGCCGCACACCGCCATGTCCACTGTTGCCGAACCCGCTTCCTACGATCCGAAAACCGTCGAGTCCCAGGCCCAGGCCTTCTGGGAGGCCCGGCGCGCCTTCGAGGTCGACGAGCAGTCGGACAAGCCGAAGTACTACTGCCTGTCGATGCTGCCGTACCCATCCGGTGCGCTGCACATGGGCCACGTGCGCAACTACACCATCGGCGATGTGATCAGTCGCTACAAGCGGATGACCGGCCACAACGTGCTGCAGCCGATGGGCTGGGACGCGTTCGGCCTGCCGGCGGAGAACGCCGCGATCAAGAACAAGACCGCGCCTGCCAAGTGGACCTACGCCAACATCGAGCACATGCGCACCCAGCTGAAGTCGCTGGGTTACGCGATCGACTGGTCGCGCGAGTTCGCCACCTGCCGCCCCGAGTACTACGTGCACGAGCAGCGCATGTTCACGCGCCTGCTGCGCAAGGGCCTGGCCTACCGCAAGAACTCGGTGGTGAACTGGGACCCGGTCGACCAGACCGTGCTGGCCAATGAGCAGGTCATCGACGGCCGCGGTTGGCGCAGCGGCGCGGTGGTGGAGAAGCGCGAGATCCCGCAATGGTTCCTGCGCATCACCGATTACGCACAGGAGCTGCTGGACGGCCTGGACGAGTTGCCGGGCTGGCCGGATGCGGTCAAGACCATGCAGCGCAACTGGATCGGTCGTTCCGAGGGCCTGGAAATCCAGTTCGTCGTCGAAGGCCAGGAGCCGTTGACGGTATTCACCACCCGCCCGGACACGCTGATGGGCGTGACCTTCGTGTCGATCGCCGGCGAGCATCCCCTGGCGCTGAAGGCGGCCGCGTCCAATCCGGCGCTGGCCGCGTTCCTGGAAGAACTGAAGCACGGCGGCGTGTCCGAAGCCGAGCTGGAGACGCAGGAAAAGCGCGGCATGGACACCGGGCTGAGGGCCGTCCATCCGGTCACCGGCGACAAGGTCCCGGTGTGGGTCGCCAACTTCGTGCTGATGGGTTACGGCACGGGAGCGGTGATGGCGGTGCCGGGCCACGACCCGCGCGACTTCGAGTTCGCCACCAAGTACGCGCTGCCGATCCAGCAGGTCATCGCACTGAAGGCACCGAAGACCGACGACGAAAAGACCTACGACCCGACCACCTGGCGTGACTGGTACGGCGACAAGACGCGCGACGATCTGGAACTGGTCAATTCCGGCGAGTTCGACGGCCTGGATTACCGTGGCGCCTTCGAGGCGCTGGCCGAACGCTTCGAGCGCAAGGGCCAGGGCCAGCGCCGCGTGAACTACCGCCTGCGCGATTGGGGCGTCAGCCGCCAGCGCTACTGGGGCTGCCCGATTCCGGTCATCTACTGCGAATCCTGCGGCGCCGTGCCGGTGCCGGATTCCGATCTGCCGGTCGTGCTGCCGGAGAACGTTACCCTGGATGGCGTGAAGTCGCCGATCAAGGCCGATCCCGAGTGGCGCAAGACCAAGTGCCCGCAGTGTGGCGCCGCCGCCGAGCGCGAGACCGACACCTTCGACACCTTCATGGAATCGAGCTGGTACTACGCGCGCTACACCTCGCCTGGTGCGAAGGACATGGTCGACAAGCGCGGCAACTACTGGCTGCCGGTGGACCAGTACATCGGCGGCATCGAGCACGCGATCCTGCACCTGATGTACTTCCGCTTCTACCACAAGCTGCTGCGCGACGCGCGACTGGTGGACAGCGACGAGCCGGCCACCAACCTGCTCACACAGGGCATGGTGATCGCCGAGACGTTCTATCGCGACAACGCGGACGGGTCGAAGGACTGGATCAATCCGGTCGATGTCGAGATCCAGCGCGACGACAAGGCCCGTGTCGTCGGCGCCACGCTGAAGGCGGATGGCCAGCCGGTGAAGATCGGCCCGGTCGAGAAGATGTCGAAGTCGAAGAACAACGGCGTCGACCCGCAGTCGATGGTGGACAAGTTCGGCGCCGACACCGTGCGCCTGTTCTCGATGTTCGCCGCGCCGCCGGAGCAGTCGCTGGAGTGGAACGAAGCCGGCGTGGAAGGCATGGCGCGCTTCCTGCGCCGCCTGTGGACGCAGGTGCAGAAGCATGTGGCCGACGGAGCCGCACCCGCGGTGGAGGTGGCAGCGCTCACCGCCGACCAGAAGGCCTTACGCCGCAAGACCCACGAGACCATCGACAAGGTCGGCAACGACTACGGCAAGCGCCACAGCTTCAACACGGCCATCGCTGCGGTGATGGAGCTGTCCAATACGCTGGGCAAGTTCGACGATGCCAGTGCGCAGGGGCGTGCGGTGCGCCAGGAAGCACTGGAAGCTGCGGTGCTGCTGCTCAACCCGATCACACCGCATGCCAGCCACGCACTGTGGCAGGCGCTGGGCCACGATGAGACGCTGATCGAGGACGTGGCATTCCCGCAGGTCGACCAGGATGCGCTGGTGCGCGATTCGGTCACCCTGGCGATCCAGGTCAACGGCAAGCTGCGCGGCACGATCGACGTGGCTGCCGATGCGCCGCGCGACCTGGTCGAGTCGCTGGCCAGGGCGGAGCCGAACACCGCGAAGTTCCTTGAAGGCCTGGCGATCCGGAAGGTGATCGTGGTGCCGGGCAAGATCGTCAACATCGTGGCGGGTTGACCGGCGAAGCCGTGCTGCGGATGGATATCGGCGGCGGACGTCTTGCCCCGGTGTTCACCTGCGGTCCGGCTACGCTATTGCCGCCCATGACGGCCTCGTCCAGACTTCGCTCATGACCCGATTCCGCCTGCCTCTGCTCCTCGTCGCCCTGGTCTTCCTGGCCGGTTGCGGTTTCCACCTGCGCAACAAGATCGCGCTGCCGTCCGACCTGGGGCCTGTCAGGGTCATGGGCGCGTCCACGTCCTACAGCGCGCTGGTCACCAGCCTGTCGCGTGGCCTGCAGGGCGCGGGTGCGACACTGGCCGCGCCCATCGGCGAAGACAGTGCCGCGATGCCCGAAGAGCAGGTGGCCACGCTGCGCATCCTTTCCGAGCGCTGGGGCGACCTGCCTATCGCCGTGGACCAGTTTGGTCGCGCGCAGGAATTCAGTCTGCGCTACGCGGTGGTCTTCGCGTTCAAGCGCGCGGACGGGACCGACCTGGTGCCGCAGCAGGTCGTGGAGCTGTCGCGGGATTACGTGTCGCCACCGCAGGATGCGACCGGTACCGCGACAGAGCGCGAAGTGCTCGCTGACGAGCTGCGTCGCGACATGGCGGCCTCCATCCTGCGCCGCATCGACGGCGTGGTGCGCTCCGGTCCGGTGAACGTGGCGCCCTGATGGAACTCAAGCCGGAACAGCTGGCCGCGCGCGGCGCGTCCGAGACGCTGCATCCGGTCTACCTGATCGCGGGCCCCGAAACGTTGCGCGTGCTGGAAGCTGCGGATGCGGTGCGTGCACAGGCGCGCGCGCAGGGCATCGGCGAGCGCGAAGTCTTCGATGCCGACGGGCGTGATTTCGACTGGGACCGGCTGGAGGCGAGCTTCAATGCGCCCAGCCTGTTCAGTGCGCGCCGCCTGGTCGAGGTCCGGCTGCCGGGCGGCAAACCGGGCAAGGAGGGCGCCGAGATCATCAGCGCGTTCTGCGCCAACCCGCCGCCGGACGTGGTGCTGCTGATCACCGCCGGCGAATGGGGCAAGGCCTACCAGGGCAAGTGGAGCGATGCCATCGCACGCGTCGGCGTGGTCGCGGTGGCATGGGCCATCAAACCGCACGAGCTTCCAGGCTGGATCGAAAGCCGCCTGCGCAGCAAGGGCGTGCGGGCAGACCGCGATGCCGTGCAACTGCTGGCCGATCGCGTCGAGGGCAACCTGCTGGCGGCCGCGCAGGAAATCGACAAGCTCGCCCTGCTCAGCGAAGGCGAGGTGCTGGATGTCGGGCGGATGGAATCGCTGGTCGCGAACGCTGCCCGCTACGACGTTTTCCGCCTGACCGACGCGGTGCTGGCCGGGCAGGGCGCGCAGGTTTCGCGCATCCTCGCCGGCCTACGCGCAGAAGGCGATATGGTCGCCGGCCTGATGCCGATGGTCGTCAAGGAACTGCTGCGTACCGCAGCGCTGGCGCGCGTGCAGGCCAGTGGCGGCAACCTCGCTGCCGAAATGAAATCGCAGGGCATCTGGGAAGCCAAGCAGGCGCCGTTCAAGCGTGCGCTGCAACGGCATGCGACGCCAGCACGCTGGGACCGTTTCGTCGCCGAAGCGTCGAAGATCGACCGCACCGCGAAAGGGCGGGGCGATGGCGATGCCTGGGTGGGCCTGGAGCGCCTGCTGCTGGCGATCGCCGAGGCGAAGGCCGTGCGCCTGCTGGTGGCGTGACGTGGCGATCGGCGATTCTTGATTCGCGGAAGCCGATGCCGATGCCGAACCACGAATCCATCCTCACGCATCACGCATCACGGCTGCAGCTCTACTACGGCGGCACGTTCGACCCCGTCCACAACGGGCACCTGGCCATTGCGCGCGCTGCGCGCGATGAATTCCGCGTGCCGGTCAACCTGATGCCGGCGGCCGACCCCCCCCATCGTGCCCCGCCGGGCGCGAGCGCATGCCAGCGCGCGCATCTGCTCGACCTGGCGGTGGCGGATGAAGCCGGCCTGCGCGTGGACCGGCGCGAACTGCTCCGTGCGGCGCGGAAGCCGGACGGCCGCTCCTACACCATCGATACGCTGCGCGAACTCCGGGCCGAGCAGGGCGACGCGGTCCCGGTCGCCCTGCTGATCGGCGCGGACAGCCTGCTGGGCCTGCCGACCTGGCGGGAGTGGACGGCGCTCTTCGATCTGGCGCATTTCATCGTCGCCGACCGTCCCGGCAGTCCGTTGGGCGCGGGCCTTCCCCCGTTGCTGTCGGATGCCCTCGCCGACCGGTGGATATCGTGTCCCGAAGGACTGTGGCGGGTGCCCGCGGGGCGTGTATACCGGCTCGGTCACCCGCTTCAGCCCGAATCGGCGACCGAGATCCGCCGTCGCATCGCCGCGGGCGTGGCCTGGCGGCATCTCGTTCCGGCGGCGGTCGCGGACGCCATTGCCGACGAAAGGCTTTACGCGTCACGGGCGGCCGGCACGGGTTCGCTATAATCGCCGCCGTATTCCCAGAGCCACCAAGCCTTTGTCCAGCCAAGCCCACGTCATCAAGACCCGTCTGCCCAGTCCGCCGCCGGCCCTGCCGGACCTGCTCGCCACGGTGCATGCCGCCGTGCAGGAGCTGAAAGCCAAGGATGTCGTCGAGATCGACGTGCGCGGCAAGTCCAGCGTCGCCGACTACCTCGTGATCGCCTCGGGCACGTCGACCCGCCACGTGAAATCGATTGCCGACGAAGTGGTGAAGTTCGCCAAGAAGCTCGACGTGATGCCGCTGGGTGTGGAAGGCGAGCGCGAGGCCGAATGGGTCCTCGTCGACCTGGGTGATGTGATCGTCCACGTCATGCTGCCGCGCGTGCGCGAGTTCTACGCGCTCGAGCGTCTGTGGACCGTGGGCGACCAGCCGCCGGAAGACATCGAAACGGCTGACGAATCGCGGCTCTGAGGCCGATCGTCATGCATCGAAGGAACGGCGCCCCAGAGCGCCGTTCTTCGTTCCGCTGATCTCCGTCAGAGCGGCCCGCGCTCCCACGGGCCGGTGATCGCGACGGTGATGCCCGGCGTCTGCAGATTGACGAACAGCGTGCGCGAGAAAGGGTCCCAGCACGCGCCGCAGAATTCGCTTTCGCGGTAGTCGCCTTCGGGTACCGACTTTCCCGCATTGGCGATCTGCGTGGATGTCAGCTGCACGTTGTTCTTGCACAGGTAGAACGACTCACCGGCACGGGTCAGGCCGATCAGACGCGCGCCGGGGCCGTATTCGTCGGGACTCTCGCCGCCGTCTTCGCACAGCACGACGCCGCCGCGGCCACTGACCGTAATGTTGTCGGGGTTGTGGGCGGCCAGCTGGTGGCCGCTGACGAACAGCGCCTTCAGGCGCTGCGTGAACAGGTCGAGGACCCACACCGACCCGTTGCCACGACCCTTGCGGCCCTGCGCGTCCACGCCCGTGCTGGTGTCGACGATGAACATCTTGCCGTAGCTGTACCAGATGCCTTCGCCACGGCTCATGCGCAGCGCGCCTTCGCTCCATGCCTGCGCGAACGGTCCGCTCAGCGTCTCCCCGGCGGAAATGTCGGGGAACCCGGCCGGCGCCACGATCGTGTCCAGGTCCGGGTCGGGAACATCCACCCACTCCAGTGCGTATTCGTCGCCGATCGCCGCCACGCTGAGGTCGACGTTGCGACGGCCACGCACGCGCGCCGCCTGCAGCCGGCCACCGTTCTCCAGCGAGCCGTTGCGGCCGCGGCGGTCGTTCGGGACGAAGCGGTACAAGCCCGATTTGTTCCGGTCGTCCTCGGTCAGGTAGACGATGCCGGTGCGCGGGTCCACGGCCACCGCTTCGTGGCTGAAGCGACCCAGGCCCACCAGCGGGCGGCCGGTCGTGCGTTCGTTCTCGGGATCGACTTCGAACACGTAGCCATGCTTGCGGCCGGTGCTGGAGGTGGCGTCGGTCTTGATCTCTTCGCAGCTCAGCCACGTACCCCACGGCGTCAGGCCGCCCGCGCAGTTCACCAGCGTACCGCCCAGGCTCGGCTCCATGCGCGTCCATTCGCCATGGCGCCAGCCCAGGGTCGTGGTGCCGCCGCCCGCGCGCTCCGCGCCGCTGACCGTGCCGGTGTCGTACATACCGGGTGCCCGGATCGGCGTGCCGGCGCCGCGCTCGTGATTGCGGATCAGCACGTACTCCAGGCCATGTCCGTGGCCCCTGCCACCCCGGCCGCGGCGTGGATGGCGCACGCCGACGACGGCCATGCCGTCGTGGCGGTCGGGGCAGGGCTGGCCGTCATCCATGCGGTCGCCGCTCCAGCCGAAGGAGCGGTAGCGGAAGCCGCGCGGCAGTTGCAGCAACGGCAGGCCGGTGGCGTCATCCGCGACCGGCGCGAGCGGGCCATAGCGGCTCGGGACCGGTGAGAGTTGTGTCGCGGCCGTGGCGGCATGGGCCTGTCGCGCATGCAACGCGCCGAGGCTGCCGATGGCACCCATGGCGATGGCGGCGGCACTGCCTTTCAGGACCTGGCGACGGGAGGGATCGAACATCGTCATCATGCGACTCCTGCGGGCTGGGGAGTCCGCGACGCTAGGCAGCGCACATAACCGCCACATGACAAAGGCATGACCCTTGCAAGCGGGCCGATGAACGTGTGACGCCGCTATCATGGCGACATGAAATGCCGTCTCATCGCCACCGGCGAGCGTGCGCCCGCGTGGGTCGCGCAAGGCTTCGCCGAGTACCAGAAGCGCCTGTCGCACTGGCTGCCGTTCGAACTGGTCGAAATCGAGCCGGGCCTGCGTGGCAAAGGCCGCGATCCGCAGCGTGCGATCGAGGACGAGGGCAAGCGCGTGCTCGCGGCCTTGCCGAAGAATGCCCATGTGGTCGCGCTGGAAGTGACCGGCAAGCCGTACTCGTCGGAACAACTCGCCCAGCGGCTGGAACACTGGCGTACGCTGGGCCGCGATATCGCACTGCTGATCGGAGGGCCTGAAGGCCATGCACCCGATGTCGTGGCTGCTGCACACGAGAAGTGGTCGCTCAGCCCGCTGACGTTGCCGCACATGCTGGTGCGATTGCTGGTAGCGGAGCAGGTCTACCGCGCGGCGGCGATGCTGGCGAACCATCCCTACCACCGCGCCTGAGCGATGGGCGCTTTCTGCAGGAGCGACGTGAGTCGCGACCGCAGACCGTCCGATCTCGATCTGTCACTACCTCGGTTCGCTTTCCGTGGCGGATTTCGATTTCCGTGCATGCACGACGCGCGGTCGCGACTCACGTCGCTCCTACAGAAGACAGAAGCCCGCCTTTTCGGCGGGCTTCTTCGTTCATGTCCTCCGCATCATTGCAGGCTGAAGGCGATCGGCACCAGGCCGTAAGCCTGCACCGCCTGCCCGTTCTGCATGGCGGGCTTGAAGCGCCAGGTCTTCAGCACGTGCTGGAGGGCGGACCTGTCCAGATTGCGGTTGCCGCTGCTGTTCTCGATGCTCACGTCGAGGGGCGTGCCGTCCACATCCACCAGCACGCGCAGGACCACCGTGCCTTCCACGCCACTCTTCAGCTCGCTGATCGGATAGCGAGGCGACGTCGCGCGGACGTATTCAAGCGTGGCGGAGGGCAATGGACCGGTGCCGTGCGACGGGACGCCGATATCGCCGCTGTCGATTGCGGCGACGGAGGTATCGATGGCGCGCTCGCTGTCCTGGTCCACGACGATGGGAGCATCGACAATCTGCTTGTCCTCGACAGGCTTCACCACCGGACGTGGCTCGACAGGCTTGGGCGTGACCCGCTTGACGATCTCTGCTTCAACCGGTTTGGGCTCGACCTGTTCCTTTTTGTACCACTCGATGACGATCTTCGGCTTCACAGGTGCTGCGATGGGCGGCGCCGCCATCGGCATCAGCAGCATGAGCAGGGCGGCGGCATGGACCGCGATGGCGGCGGCGATGGCCGCGATGCGGCCGAGCTCGATGCGGGTGTCGGAACCGTGGGGTAGTGCGCGAACCATGATCCACCTCCTGAGGGCTGTGAACGGAACAACGCTCGGCCGCGAGGAGTGGGGTTGCAACGTCCCGGCGCCGCATGTCCAGACTGTACTCCGGCGGATGGCGTCCGCAAGGGGGTGGGGGTTCGACCTTCGGCGTAGTCCGGCCATCCGCCCATCCAACGAAAACGGCGCCCCGCAGGGCGCCGTCGTCGGGAGCTGGCGGTGCTTACTTGCCCAGTTCGAACACCACGTCCAGGTTGATCGAGACGGTGGTCTCGCCTGGCGAAACCGGCGGCGCACCGCTGGCGTCGCGGGCCTCCATCTTCGCCATCGCCATCATCGGCATGGGGCGGAAGCCGCCATTGCCTTCGGAGATGCTGACGATACGGCGCACCTTCAGGCCCAGCGACTTGGCATAGGTCTCCGCACGGGCCTGGGCCTTCTTCAGCGCGGCCAGGCGCGCCTCGTCGTAGACCGGTTCCGGATTGTCGATCTCGAAGCTGGGGCCGTTGATCTGGTTCGCACCCACGCCGGCCAGGGCGTCCAGCACCTTGCCCAGCTTGGCGATATCGCGGACCTTGATGCTGACGGTGTTGTTGGCCTGGTAGCCGGTGATCTTCGGTGCTTCGTTCTCGGCGTAGCGGTATTGCGGATTGAGGCTGATGCCGCTGGTCTGCACGTCCTTGTCGGCGATCCCGGCGGCCTTGATCGCGGCCACGACCTTGGCCATCTGCTCGCTGTTCTGGCGCATGGCGGTGTTGCCGTCGACGGCCTGGGTGACCACGCCGGCGGAGATGGTGGCGATGTCGGGAACGCGGGAGGCCTCGGCCTGCGCGGAGACGTTGAGCAGCGTGCCGTCGGCCGGGATGGCATAGGCCGGCGCAGTCTGGGCGGAAGTGGTCATGGCGGCAGTGGTTCCCAGAGACAGGGTGATGGCGAGCAGCAGCGGGCGAAGCAGGGGCAGACGCATGGGATCTCCTTTTCGTGGTTCGGGCTTGCGGGCACCCGGTCGTCGTCGACGCGCAAGGGTGTTCACGATGACATGAACGGGCCGTGATGCGGCGCAGGGTTACGCCGTCCCGGCCATCATCAGCGGTCATTCAGTCAGGCGCCGCAGGTTATTCTTCCCGGATGCTCTACCTGGCTTCCCAATCCCCCCGCCGCGCCGAACTGCTGACCCGCCTGGGGCTCTCGTTCGGCCGCATCGACCTCGACATCCCCGAACACCGCCAGCCCGGCGAACCTGCCACGGAGTACGTGCGCCGGGTCGCCCGCGAGAAGGCGGGTGCCGGCCTGTTGAAGGTGATGGGCTCGCCCGGTGCCGTGGTGCTGGGCGCCGACACCGAGGTGATCCTGGGCGACGAGGTCTTCGGCAAGCCCGTGGATGCCGCCGATGCCGCCGCCATGCTGCGCCGGTTGTCGGGCCGCACGCACCAGGCCGTGTCTGCGGTCTCGGTGGTCAGCGCCGCGCGCGAAGCACAGGCGTTCGTCGTCACCGACGTGAGTTTCGCCGAGCTGGACGAAGATGACATCGCGGCCTACGTGGCCAGCGGCGAAGCCATGGGCAAGGCGGGTGCCTACGGGATCCAGGGGCGCGCCGAGCAGTTCGTCACCCGCCTGGCCGGCAGCTACTCGGCGGTGATGGGCCTGCCTCTCCACGAAACCGCGAGACTGCTGCGCGAGTTCGACATCCATCCATCGGCGCCTGTCGCCACCGCGTCAGCCTGAGGGAAGGAAAGCATGTCGGAAGAAATCCTGGTCAACGTCACCCCGCGCGAAACGCGCGTCGCGGTGATCGAAAACGGCATGCTGCAGGAACTGCACATCGAGCGCGGCTGGCGCCGGGGCGTGGTCGGCAACATCTACAAGGGCAAGGTGCAGCGGGTGATGCCCGGCATGCAGGCGGCCTTCGTCGAGGTCGGCCTGGACCGTGCGGCGTTCCTGCATGCCAACGACATCGTGCGCTCCTCGCCCGGCGCGGTGGTGGATGGCGAGGAGGCCCCGCTGCCCGCACCGCCGCCGGCGCCGATCATGGATCTGCTGCGCGACGGGCAGGACATCGTGGTTCAGGTGGTGAAGGATCCCATCGGCAGCAAGGGCGCGCGGCTCACCACGCAGATCAGCATTCCGTCGCGCTACCTGGTGCTGCTGCCCCAGTCCAAGGTGATCGGTGTCTCCGCGCGCATCGAGGACGATGCCGAGCGCCATCGATTGAAGCAGGTGGTGACCGATCTCGCCGCCCAGCATGGCGGACACGGCTACATCATCCGCACCAATGCCGAAGGCCAGCCGGCGGAAGCCCTGGCCGAGGACCTGGCCTACCTGTCGCGTGTCTGGAACATCGTCGAGAAGCGCGGTCGCGAGCTGCCGCCGTGCAGCATCCTGTACGAAGACCTGAGCCTGCCGCTGCGCGCCGTGCGCGACCTGATCCGCAAGGACGTGGAGAAGGTGAAGGTGGATTCGCGCGAAACCTACGAGCGCCTGCAGGCGTTCGTCGCCAAGTACATGCCGGTGCTCGCGGAGCGCATCGAGCTGTACACCGGCGAGCGCCCGATCTTCGACCTGTACGGCGTCGAAGATGAAATCGGCCGCGCGCTGGACAAGCAGGTGCCGCTGAAGTCCGGCGGCTACCTGGTGATCGACCAGACCGAGGCGATGACCACGGTCGACGTCAACACCGGCTCGTTCCTCGGCCAGCGCAACCTGGAAGAAACGGTCTATCGCACGAATCTCGAAGCCGCGCAGGCCGTCGCGCGCCAACTGCGGCTGCGAAACCTGGGCGGCATCATCATCATCGATTTCATCGACATGGATGATCCCGAGCATCGCCGCCAGGTGTTGCGTACGCTCGAGAAGTCGTTGGCCAAGGACCACGCCAGGACCACGGTGTACGAATTCTCGCCGCTGGGCCTGGTGGAGATGACGCGCAAGCGCACCGTGGAAAGCCTGGCGCGCCAGTTGTCCGAGCCCTGCCCGGAATGCAGCGGACGTGGCGCCATCAAGACGGCCGAAACCGTCACCTACGAGATCTTCCGCGAGATCACCCGCGCGGTGCGCCAGTTCGAGGCCGCGCGCCTGCTGGTGATCGCCTCGCCGAAGGTCGTTGCCCGCATCACCGACGAGGAATCGTCCGCGGTGGCGGAACTGGAGGAATTCCTCGGCAAGTCGATCCGTTTCCAGGCGGACGAGCAGTACCTGCAGGAGCAGTTCGATGTCGTGTTGCTGTGAAGCCGTGATTCGTGATGCGTGGTGGGCGATTCGCACAAGCGAAGCGCGACTCGTGCCTTCACCAATTCCGCATTCCGGATCGCAAACCGCGGCGAGCGCAGCGAGCTGATGCCCACTCCGCTGCGCCGCCGCCTGCGCCTGGCTCGCCGCGGTGCCGTCTATGGCATCGCGGTGGTGCTGGTGTGCATGGCCGTGGTGCTCGGCATCGCCAGCCAGGTGCTGCCGCTGGCGGAGCGGCATCCCGATCGGGTCGCGGCATGGCTGAGCGAGCGCGCCGGCCGGCCCGTCGCCTTCGATGCGGTGAAGACCCAATGGACGCGCCGCGGACCGCTGTTGCAGCTCGATGGGCTGCGCCTGGGTGAAGGCGATGCCGGCGTGCGTATCGGCCAGGCAGAAGTGCTGGTGTCGATGTATGGCGGACTGCTGCCAGGGCGTTCCTTCACCGAGTTGCGCCTGCGCGGCCTGGCGCTGACGCTGCAGCGGGAGGACGACGGACGCTGGTCGGTACGGGGCCTGCCCGGGCAGCAGCAATCCACCGAGGACCCGCTGAAGAGCCTTGAAGGCCTGGGTGAACTGCAGGTCATCGACGGACGACTTGCGATCATCGCGCCGTCGCTGGGATGGGATATCCGCCTGCCCGAAATCGACCTGCGCCTGCGCGTCCAGGGCGATCGCGTGCGCGCCGGCACGCGGGCATGGATACGCAAGGACGCAGCGCCACTGAACGTGGCGGTCGACTTCGATCGCAAGGCCGGCGATGGGCGTGCCTATCTCGATGTGGCTGCGGAAGATATCGGCGCCTGGTCGCCGTTGCTGCGCTACGCCGGCGTGGTGGCCGAGCGCGGCAACGGTCGCGTGCGGGCCTGGACGGAACTGCGCCGGCATCGCGTGGTGATGGTGACGGCAGACGCCAACCTGCGCCAGGTGGGCCTGCGCGGCGCGCCGCTGCCGACATCGGCGGCACCCACGCGCATCGATTTCGAGCAGATGGAAGGACGCATGCGTTGGCGCCTGGTGGCCGGTGGCTGGCGACTCGATGCTCCGCGCCTGCGGGTGGGCACGGCGCCCGCCGTGCAGACGCTGGATGGCCTGGTACTCGCTGGCGGCGAGCGTTACGCCTTGCTGGCGGACCAGGTGGATGCGGCACCGCTGTTGGCGGTGCTCGGGCTCAGCGACAGGGTCGATCCCGGCGTGCGCCGTTGGCTGTTCCAGGCGCGGCCCGGCGCGCGCCTCGCGCGGCTAGCACTGGCCGGACGCAGGAATGGTCCGATGCGCGTGGAAGGACAGTTGCGCGACATCGGGTTCCGTGCGGTTGGCGATGCCCCCGGCATCCGCGGATTGGCGGGGGATTTCGATGGCGACGCTGCGGGGTTCCGCCTGCGGCTGCTTCCGCAAGCGACGATGCGCTTCGACTGGCCGAGCGGGTTCGAAGTGGTGCACGACGTGCGCCTGGAAGGCGACGTGGTGGGGTGGCGTGAAGGCGCGGGCTGGCGCGTGGGGACTTCGGCGTTGCACGTGCAGGGGACCGATTACGCTGCCGACGTGCGTGGCGGCATGTGGTTCCAGGGCGATGGCACGCGACCGTGGATCGACATCGCGGCGGACCTGGCCGATGCGCCGGTGCCGGTGGCCAAGGGATTCTGGATCCACCACAAGATGCCCAAGGCCGCAGTGGACTGGCTCAATGCCGCGCTGGTGGGCGGCACCGTGCGGGAAGGCCGCGCGATCGTCACTGGCGACCTCGACGACTGGCCGTTCCTCCACCAGAACGGCAGGTTCGAAGCGGTCGCCCGCATCGCCGATGGCCAGTTCAAGTTCCAGTCCGAGTGGCCGCAGCTGGACCAGGTCGATGCCGAGATCGCCTTCATCGGCAACGGGTTCCAGTTGCAGGGACGAGGAGCGTTGGCGGGCGTGACGATTCCGGCGTTCCAGGCCGGCATCGCCGATTTCCGCGATGCCGACCTGAAGATCATCGCGCGCACCGAGACCGATGCGGGCGAGCTGCTCGCGCTGCTGCGGCAGAGTCCGCTGCACAAGACCTACGGTGACACGCTCGACCATCTGCAGGCCAAGGGCCCGGTGGCGGCGACGTTCGATCTGCTGCAACCGCTGCATGCGCGTGAGCAGGCGCGCAAGAAGCTGGCCGGCACGGTGGACCTGAAAGGTGCGCAGCTGGCCGAGAAACGCTGGGACCTCGTGTTCGACGACGTACGGGGCAAGGCGCGCTATGACGATGGCGGGTTCGCCTCGGGTCCGCTGCAGGTCATGCATGACGGGCAGGCCGGGGTACTTGGCCTGCGCGCAGGCAGTGGCACGCGTGATCGCATGCAGGCGTTCGAAGCCGACCTGTCCGCGATGGTCGAAGCCGACCGCCTGCTGGACCGCGCCCCCGAGATGGCGTGGCTGAAGCCCTACATGGACGGACGCTCGCAATGGACGGTGGGCGTGAACATCCCGCGCGTGGCGGTGGGCAAGACGGCAGCGCCGACACAACTCAACCTGACATCGGACTTGGTGGGTACCGCGATGAGCCTGCCGGCGCCGCTGCGCAAATCCGCCACCACGCCCCTGGCGACAACCGTGCGTGCGCCGTTGCCGATGGGCAGCGGACAGATCGACGTGGCCTTCGGCAAGGTGCTCGCGCTGCGCGCGCGCGCCAGCAATGGCCAGACCGGTGTGCGCGTGGTGCTGGGCAGCAACGAGGTGAAGGATGCGCCACCGCCGTCCGGGCTGGTGGCCACCGGACATACCGGTACGCTGGATGCGATGGAGTGGGTGGCAGTGGCGCGCGGCGGCAGCGGCGGAAGCGACAGCCTGCCACTGCGCCATGTCGACGTGACCGCGGATCAGTTGCTCATGATCGGCGCCTCCTTTCCCAATACCCGCCTGCAGCTCGCCCCCGCGCAACAGGCGCTCGCGGTCTCGCTGGATGGCGAGGCCTTGTCCGGTGCGCTGCTGGTGCCTGATGCCAAGGGCGCGCCGATTGCCGGCAAGCTCGCGCGCGTCCATTGGCGCAAGGCGAGTGCGGGCGGCGCACCGCGCACCGATCCGGCCGTGCGCGGCGCCGCGGACGACGTCGACCCTGCCGCCATTCCTCCGCTGTCGCTGGATATCGACGATCTGCGCTTCGGCGATGCACGCCTGGGTGCCGCCAAGCTGCGCACGCGCCAGCAGGCGGACGGCATGCATGTCGACGCGCTGCAGTTGCGCTCACCGGGGCAGCAGATCGATGTGCGCGGCCAGTGGACGGGTACCGGTGCTGCGGCACGGACGCGCTTCGCGGCGGACGTGAAGAGCGAGAACTTCGGCGAACTGCTGGACGACCTGGGCCTGGGCGACCGTGTGCGGGGTGGCCATGGGCAGATCACCGCCGAGGCCGGCTGGTCGGGCAGTCCGGCGGGCTTCCAGTTGGCCGCGCTGGAGGGCAGCGTGAAGCTTGCCGCGCGGGACGGGCACCTGCTCGAGGTCGAGCCCGGTGCGGGCCGCGTGCTGGGCCTGTTGAGCGTGGCGGAAGTACGTCGCCGCCTGATGCTCGACTTCAGCGATTTCTTCGCCAAGGGCTTTGCGTTCAACCGTATTGACGGTGACATCCGCCTCACCGGCGGGATGGCGCGCAGCGACAACCTGCTGATCGACGGCCCCGCCGCCGAGATCCTGATCCGCGGCGACACCGACCTGCGGGCCGAGCGGTTCGACCAGACCGTGGACGTGAAGCCGAAATCCGCCAACGTACTCACCGCCGTGGGCGCGGTGGCGGGTGGGCCCATCGGCGCCGCCGTGGGTGCGGTGGCCAACGCCGTGCTGAAGAAGCCGCTGGCGGAAATGGGCGCCAAGACCTACCGCGTCACCGGTCCGTGGAAATCGCCCAAGGTCGAAGTGGTGGGGCGCGAGCAGTCGCGCGTCCGAAGCGACGATCGCACCGACAGCGCCGGCGCCCCCTGAATCCGCCGGTCGGCGAGGGCGTCCTTGCCGGCAGCGCTTTTCGTCCCCATTGTGATGACCATGACCATGACCCTGCCGATCACGCTTGCCGAAACCCGTCTCCTTCTGCCCGCTGGCCTGGACCCGTCCGGCCTGGATCGCGCCTTCGGTACCTTGCTTGGGCCGGGCATCGATTTCGGCGACCTGTACTTCCAGCATGCGCGTCGCGAGAGCTGGACGGTCGAGGACGGGATCGTCAAGGAC
Organism: Pseudoxanthomonas sp. PXM03; assembly: GCF_014852005.1. Lineage (GTDB taxonomy): Bacteria > Pseudomonadota > Gammaproteobacteria > Xanthomonadales > Xanthomonadaceae > Pseudoxanthomonas_A. The sequence goes on from NZ_JACVAU010000001.1 coordinate 1,117,111, forward strand.
GGCGCCCACTCGATCGAACAGGGTGTGGGCGTGCGCGCGATTTCCGGCGAGAAGACCGGCTTCGCCTACTCCGACGACATCAACGCACCGGCCCTGCTGGATGCGGCGAAGTCCGCGCGCGCCATCGCGCGCGACGGGGCCGCGCATTACCCGCGCACGCTGGTGCGCAGTGGCGGCCACGCGCTGTATGCCAGCGACGATCCCATCGATGCGATGGGCAACGATGCCAAGGTCCAGGCATTGCGTGCGGTGGACCGTTTCCTGCGCGCCGCCGATCCGCGCGTGCAGCAGGTCACCGTCAGCCTGTCCGGCGGCATCGACACCGTGCTGATCGCGCGCAGCGACGGCGTGCTGGCGTCCGACGTGCGTCCACTGGTGCGCTTGAACGTGCAGGTGATCGTCGAACAGAACGGACGCCGCGAATCCGGCTACGCCGGCATGGGCGGACGTTACGGCTATGCCGAACTGTTCGCCGACGGCAAGCCGGAAGACCTCGCACGCGAGGCATTGCGCCAGGCGCTGGTCAACCTGGATGCCATCGACGCGCCCGCCGGCGTGATGCCGGTGGTGCTGGGCAGCGGCTGGCCGGGCGTGCTGCTGCACGAGGCGGTCGGCCATGGGCTGGAGGGCGACTTCAACCGCAAGGGCACCAGCGTGTACGCCGGCCGGATCGGACAGCAGGTGGCGGCCAAGGGCGTCACCATCGTCGATGACGGCACGCTGCCGGGCCGTCGCGGCTCGCTCAATATCGATGACGAAGGCACGCCGACGAACTGCACCACGCTGATCGAGGACGGCGTGCTGGTGGGCTACATGCAGGACGCGCTCAACGCGCGCCTGATGGGCGTGGCGCCCACCGGCAACGGCCGTCGGGAATCGTTCGCGCACCTGCCGATGCCGCGCATGACCAATACCTACATGCTGGCCGGCCAGCACGACCCGGAGGACATGATCCGCTCGGTGAAGAAGGGCCTGTACGCGGTCAACTTCGGCGGCGGCCAGGTCGACATCACCAGCGGCAAGTACGTGTTCTCCGCCACCGAGGCCTACCTGATCGAAGATGGCCGCATCACCGCCCCGGTGAAGGGCGCCACCCTGATCGGCAACGGTCCGGAAACCATGCAGAAGGTGAAGATGGTCGGCCATGACCTGGCGCTGGACCAGGGTGTCGGCATCTGCGGCAAGGACGGCCAGAGCGTACCGGTAGGCGTCGGCCAGCCGTCATTGTTGATCGAAGGATTGACGGTGGGTGGGACGAAGGCATGAAGCGTCCCATGCTTTCCTCCTTCTCCCCCCGGGAGAAGGTGCCCGCAGGGTGGATGAGGGTTCGGCGACGTCCATGACGTGTGCGCAGCATGGACTTTGCCATACCCTCACCCCAACCCCTCTCTCGAGGGGAGAGGGGCTAGAGCGCGTCGTCTTCGTCGCCGTCTTGCGCAGCGCTCGCGTCGGCCAGCAGCTCGCGCACTTCGCGGAACAATTCGCGGAACGCTCGCGGAGGCTTGTTCTTCGCGCGTTCTTCGCTGGCGTTGCGCGCCAGTTGGCGCAGCTTCTGGCGGTCGGCCTGCGGGAATGCCTCCAGCAGGTCGGCCAGCGCCGCATCGCCATCGGCCAGCAGGCGGTCGCGCCACTGCTCGGCGTGATGGAGCAGGGCGGTTTCGCGGCGCGCGGCTTCGCCACCCTCGTCCATCGCATCGCGGATGGCTTCCAGCACCTCGTCGTCTTCGCGCCGCATCTGCTTGGCCAGGAACTGCAACTGGCGCTTGTGGGCGATATGCGACGTGATGCGCTGCGTCTCGACGATGTGCGGCATGAGATCTTCGGGAATCGGCAGGCGCGCCAGTTGCGCGGTCGGCAGCGCCACCAGTTTCTCGGCAAGGCTGCGGATCTCCAGCGCCTCGCCCCGTTGCTGGGTGCGGCTGGGGCCAAGGAATTCGCCGGTTTCGGGGTCGCGTCCGCGCATCGTGGAACCTCTCTGACGCTTCCGCCGCATCGCGCGGAAGCCTGATCCAATACCGATCCGGCGCCCGGGCGCGGATCACAGGACACAAGGATAAAGCATTGAACGCCACCGCCCTGACTTCCCCCGACGACAGCCTGGCCCGCCTGGAGCGCCTGGAGGTGTTGTCGCAGCGTCTTCTCGAACGCGCCAGGGCACAGGGCGCCACCCAGGCAGAGGTGAGCTGCAGCGAAGAAACCGGGCTCAACGTCAGCGTCCGCCTGGGCGATGTGGAAACCGTGGAGTCCACCCGTGACCGCGGCATCGGCGTGACGGTCTACTTCGGTCAGCGCAAGGGCAGTGCCAGCACGGCCGACCTGCGCGAGGAGAGCCTGGAAGCCACGGTCGCACAGGCCTGCGCCATCGCCCGCTACACCGAGGACGACGAAGCGGCCGGCCTTGCCGATGCCGCGCTGATGGCGCGTCCACAGGCGGATGGCGGGTTCCCCGATCTCGACGTCTGGCATCCCTGGGCGCTCGACATGGACCGTGCCGTGGATCTGGCGTTGGCCTGCGAGGCGGCCGGGCGCGAGGCGGACGCGCGCATCGAGAACTCCGACGGCGCATCCATCGGAAGCGGCGAAAGCCTGTCCGTCTACGCGAATTCGCACGGCTTCATCGGCCGCGAGCGCGATACGCAGCACACCATCGGCTGCGCGCTGATCGCGGGGCAGGGCGATGGGATGCAACGGGATGGCTGGTACAGCACGGCGCTGTCGCACTTGGAACTCGAGGATCCTTCGGCCATCGGCCGCAAGGCCGCTGCGCGGACCGTGGCACGCCTGCAGCCGCGCTCGCTGGCGACCGGCGAATACCCCGTGCTGTTCTCGGCCGAGGTGGCGCGTTCGCTGATCGGCCACCTGCTGGGCGCCGTCTCCGGCGGCGCGCTGTACCGGCGTGCGAGCTTCCTGCTCGACCATGTGGGCCAGCGGATCTTTCCCGACTGGTTCGCCATCGAGGAGCTTCCCTTGCTGCCGCATGGCCTGCGCTCTTCGGCCTTCGATGCGGAGGGCGTGGCGACCAAGCGTTCGCACCTGATCCGCGATGGCGTGCTCGAGCGTTACGTGCTGGGCAGCTATTCGGCGCGCAAGCTCGGCCTGCAGACCACCGGCAATGCCGGTGGCGTGCACAACCTGCAGGTGAAGGCGAACGCGGGCGGTTTCGACGACCTGCTCGCCGGCATGCGTACCGGCCTGCTCGTCACCGAACTGATGGGGCAGGGCGTGAACGGGGTGACGGGCGATTATTCGCGCGGCGCGGCAGGCTTCTGGGTCGAGGACGGTGCGCTCGCGTACCCTGTCGATGGCATCACTATCGCCGGCAACCTCAAGGCCATCTTCGCCGGCATCGAGGCCGTGGGTCGCGATGTGGATCGCCGGTCCCATGTCGGCGTCGGGTCGATCCTGGTCGGCCGGATGACCGTGGCGGGCGAATGACGCCAGTCGGCCACGACGTGGCCGACGGTGACGCCGTTACCCGTTATGCTTGGCACGCGGAGTGCTGCGGGGGATCGCAGCGCTCGACCGCCCACCTCACCATTTCGGGGATCCACTAGATGAGCGAATTCGACAACGTCACCGCACCGCCTCCGCCGCCGACTGCGGGCGACGCACCGCAGGACCAGCGCACCATGGCGCTGCTGTCCCACCTGCTGGGCATCGTCACTGGCCCGATCGGCGCGCTGATCATCTGGCTGATCAGCAAGGATGACGCCTCCAAGGGCTTCGTCACCGACCAGTCCAAGGAAGCGCTGAACTTCCAGATCACGGTGTTCATCGCGTTCGTGATCTCGTGGATCCTGGCATTCGTCCTGATCGGCCTGCTGCTGATGCCGCTGATCGGCATCGCCGCGCTGGTGCTGTCGATCATCGGTGGCGTGAAGGCCAACAACGGCGAAGCGTATCGCTACCCGTTCGCGCTGCGCCTGATCAAGTAAAGCGCGCTCTAAGTCGCATGAAAAAGCCCGGCAATGCCGGGCTTTTTCTTTTCGCGCCGGCAGGCCCGGCAGGTCAATGCGCGCGACGGACCGCCAGTTCGCCGAGTGTGCGCAGCGCATCGGCACGCGCGTCATGGCCCACCAGCGCATCGCGCATCGCGGCAGCCAGTTCCTCCAGCTTGGCCTTCGCACCGTCCATGCCCAGCAGTGCGGGATAGGTCGACTTGGCCTGGGCCACATCCTTGCCGGCGGTCTTGCCCAGTTGTTCGGAACTGGCTTCGATGTCGAGGATGTCGTCGCGCACCTGGAATGCCAGGCCCAGCGCGGTGGCGAAATCATCCAGTCGCGCGAGCGTGTCCGTGTCGGCGGCGCCGGCCTGCGCGCCCATCCGCACTGAAGCGCGGATCAGCGCGCCGGTCTTCAGTGCGTGCATGCGCTGGAGCGCGTCCGGCGTCTGCTGCGTACCGGTGGCGTCGATGTCCAGCGCCTGTCCACCGCACATGCCGGCGGCGCCGGAAGCACGCGAGAGCGTGGCCAGCCAGTCCACGCGCAGCAGGGCGGGTGCATCGGCGCACGCCAGGTGCTCGAACGCCAGCGTCTGCAGTGCATCGCCGGCGAGGATGGCGGTGGCTTCGTCGAATGCGATGTGCACGGTGGGTTTGCCGCGACGCAGGTCGTCGTCGTCCATCGCAGGCAGGTCGTCATGCACCAGTGAATAGGCGTGGATCAGTTCGACTGCGGCGGCGGGCGCATGCAGCGTGGCTTCATCCGCCTGCAGCAGCGTACCGCTGGCGTAGACGAGCAAGGCCCGCATGCGCTTGCCACCCCCGAGCACGGCATGGCGCATGGCGGCGTGCAGGCGATGCGGCGCCGCATCGCCCGCTGGCAGCACGCGGTCGAGATGGTTTTCCAGGCCCGCCGCCCAGGCGGCGAAGCGGGGATCAGCGGCCATCGGGCGCGGGGGCGAACGCTTCGCCGTCCTCCGGCTGCTCCGGATCGCTCAACAGCCGCACGCGCAGTTCGGCTTGCTCGAGCGCCGCCTGGCATTGCCGGTACAGGCCCACGCCGCGTTCGTAGGCCGCAAGCGATGCTTCCAGGCTCAGGTCGCCGTGTTCCATCTTCTCGACCAGTTGCTCGAGCTCGTCCAGCGATTGTTCGAAGTGGGCGACAGGGGAGGCGTCCGGGGAGGTTTTCTTTGCCATGCCGCAAGTGTGGGGATCGGTTGCGATCAGGTCAACGCGATGGTGATTCAGCCGCGGCGCCAGACGAGGCGGGCGCCTTGCGCGCGCAGCCAGGCATCGCATTCGGCCGACAGCGCCACGTCGCCTGCCGCCCACAGGCGGTCGCCCTGCCAGGCGAGCGGAAGCTGCCGGCGTTCCCAGGGGGGAATGCCGAGCGACTGCAACACGTCCTTCAGCGCATGCCGATGCGAGCGGCCCGGCAGCGCGATGCGTTCGCCGCCCTGGCGCGCCGTCAGCCGCAGCGGCGTTCCGAAGCCGTGGCGCCCGCCCTCCAGCGACAGCGTGCCCCCATCGGGCAACAGGATGGGCGCCATGCCATCCCACGGAGTCTGCCAGTGCACCGGCAAGGCGAGGCGCTGCCGTTCGGCGTGAAGCAGGCCACGCCAGCGCCGCACGATCGCGTCCTGCCAAGCGAACTCCGCCTGCGCATCCGCCCGTGCCTCCAGCAGGTGTGCCTCGATCCGCGCCACGCCTTCGGCCGGGAGTGGCGGCAGGCGGAGTGCGTCGATCCAGCGCCGGAGTGCGCGTGCGCGCTGCGCGGGGCCGGCTGCGCGCAGCGGCGCGACGTTCAAGGCGGCGGGATCCGCCGTGGCGGCGGCCGCCAGGAGCTGCCCGTCCAGTGGCTCCAGCAGTTCGAGGGTTTCAGCGCTGAGCACCGCGCTGCGTGCGAAGGCCGCGTCCGCGTGCGGCCAGCGCTGCCGCAACAGGGGAAGGATCTCGTGGCGCAGGAAGTTGCGGTCGAAGTCGGTGTGCGCGTTGCTGGGATCCTCGATCCATTCCAGCGCGAACCTGTCGGCGTACGCCAGCAGCGCCTCGCGCGGCGTTTCCAGCAGCGGACGCCATTGCCAACCCGGACCAAACGCCCGCCACGGCCGCATGGACGCCAGTCCATCGGGACCGGAGGCACGCAGTGCGCGCAACAGGAAGGTTTCCGCCTGGTCCTGACGGTGATGCGCCGTGGCGAGGATGTCGCCGGCATCCATGACAGAGGCGAACACCTGCTGACGCGCGCGCCGTGCGGCGGCTTCGGTTCCCTCGCCGCGCGTGGTGTCCACCTGTACGTGCCGTACCTGCAGCGGTACGTCCAGCGCGGCGCACAGCGCCGAACAATGCGCCGCCCATGCATCGGCGTCGAGCTGCAGGCCATGGTGCACGTGGATCGCCGCAAGCCCGTGGCGACGATGCGATGCGTCGCGGGCCAGCCGGTGCAGCAATGCCGTCGAATCCAGTCCGCCACTCAACGCAACCCATACGCGGCTCTCGGCGCGTGCGGGCAACAGGGGCAGGGGCGATGGCGCGGCATCCATGCACGCATGCTAGCGACGATGGGCGCGGCCTGCAGCACAATGTGATGGAGGTTGCGATTTCCGCTGCCGTTGACGGGATCTGAACCGGTGCGCGTCGACCATGTCCACGCATCCACACGAGGACCCGCCGTGAACCCATCTTCCACCGACACCCGCGACACAGAACGTCGGCGCCAACATGCGCTGGATCGCTACCATGCCGTGGATACTCTGCCCGGCACGGCCTATGACGATCTGGTGGGGCTGGCTGCCGCGATCTGCGGCACGCCCATCGCCGTCGTGTCGCTGATCGACCGCGACCGCCAGTGGTTCAAGGCGCGCATCGGCCTGGATGACCATGAAACCACCCGCGACACTGCGGTGTGCGACCACGCCATCCGGCAACCGGATGAACTGCTCGAGATATCCGACTTGAGCGAAGACCAGCGCTTCGCCGATTTCCCCATCGTCACGGGCGATGTCAAGGCGAGGTTCTATGCCGGCATGCCGCTGGTGGCCGGCACGGGTGAGGCATTGGGCACGGTATGCGTGGTGGATACCCACCCGCGCCGCCTGAGCAACCAGCAGAAGGCTTCGTTGCGGGCGCTCGCACGGATCACCGTCGCGCTGCTGGATGCCCATCGCGTGCATCACGAAACCCGGGCGGTGGTGGCGCTGCAGGGTCATGGCGAGGCGTCCGTGGCGCCGGGTGAGCCGTGGTGCGTGGTGATCGTGGAGGCACAGGGCATGGCGGAGGAGGCTCGCCGGCTGGGCGAGCGCATGCTGGAGCGGACCCTGCAGGAACTCGCGTCCATCTTCGACGCTTGCGTGCGCCATGATCTCGGCGATCACGTCAGTCGCGTCACCGACAGCGCCGAGTTCGTCGTGCTGCTGAAGGGAGCCGGCATGGAGGCACGGATCGATGCGCTGCGTGCGGCCGCACACGCTGCGCGGCAGCGACACGGAATGGAGTTGCTGGTGGGCACGGCCATCGCTTCCGCGGTCGACGAGGCGTTGTTGCACGTCTACCTGCGCGCGGAGGAAGACCTCAGCCTGCGCAAGGACGCGCTTGCGGATCGTCGGGAGGCGGCATGAGCGGATGCCGGATGCTCATCGGAGTTGCTGCAGGATGACGATGAGCGCGGCGATCCAGCAGGCACCCACGAACAGACCCAGCACGAGATGCTGGCTGACGCCGGTGCGGTGGAAACGCCAGCGGTTCACCGCCAGCGCCACCAGCACGGGCAGCACGAAGAGTACGGTGGGCAGCAGCCACCAGGGCAACGAAAGCAGGTCCATGGCCACCCTCCTGCGCGTGGATCGGCGCAGTGCCGATCGCTGCCTGCATCATCGCGTGTCCACCGCCCCCCGGCATTGATCGCGATCAACCGTCCGTCGCATCGTGCGGACCGGGCTAGTCCTGGAGCGTCGCGAGTTCGCGCTTTGCCACGGCGATCCAGTCCTGTTGCTCGCGGCGGTAGTAGCGTGGCGCTGCGTCGGACCGATCGAGGATCTCCTGGAACACCACGCGTGCGCGCGCCTGTTCTCCATGCCGTTTCAGCAGCAGGCCGAAGCGGGCGCGGGCCTCCTCGCCGGGGTAGCCCTGTACCACGGCTTCGTATTCGTGGATGGCGGCGGCCGCATCGGCGGTGTCCTCCACGGCACGCGCGTACAGCAGGTGGCCGTCGGCGGACCGGAAACCCGGATTGGCGGTGATCAGTGCATCCAGCGTATCGCGTGCCTTCTGCGCGTCGCCCATGCCGAACTGCGCCTTCGCCAGCCCCAGCATCAGGTCCGGATCGGTGGCATACAGGCCTTTGAGTGCCTGCTCGTACAGTTCGGCGGCGTGCGTGTAATCGCCGCCGCGCAGGCTTTCTTCCGCCAGTCGGCGACGGTTCTCCGGGGTATCCGCGGCCTTCAGCAGCCTGGCTGCGTCGCGGCGGTCGCGTTCGGGATCGATCCGGTTCCGCACGTTGCGCACCGTGCGCCGCGCCGAGGGGCTGTGCCGCAGATCCGGCAGGATCTCGGCGATGAAGTACACGATCACCGCGATGAAGGAGAACACCAGCAGGATGAAGACCCAGTAGAGCGGTCTTCCGGTGCGTACCACATGCACGCAGCAGGCGATCTGGAGGGCGAAGGAGAGCAGGAGGAGTGGACTCATGCGGGTAGCGCGGCGCCGTCGGCGGAGCGTCAAGCATCCGTCATCCACGTGGCCGGCGCCAGCCGGTGCCGGGGAAACGGTTGAAACGACCGCGGCCACCCGCGTGCGGGCCGGCGGGTTGTGCGGCATCGGTCACAGCGGCATGGAGATGCCTCTGCGACCATGCCGCGTCCTGCCATTGGATGGCGTGCCGCCGCGTCTCGGGGAGAGACGCCGTGGCGCCGCCGACGTACCCCACGCGTCCCCAAGGAGTCGGTATCCCGATGCATCGCCCCTGTCCTGCAGTCGCCCTGCATCGTCGCGTGCTGGCGTCTTCCGTCCTGTTGGCTTCGCTGTCGCTCGCGGCATGCTCCGCGTCGACCGACGACCCGCGCGATGCCCCTTTCTGGAGCAGGGGCCGCCTGGCGCCGGCGTCGGTTCCAAGCCAGGCGATGACGGTCACCGCCGCCGCAGAAGCCCAGGCCGTTGCGCCACAGAACATCGACGCCGATCCGGTGCCACCGGGTCGCTACCGCATCGCCAGCGTGCTGAGCGGGCTGTGCATCGAAGTGCGCGACGGCAGCACCGCCAATGGCACGCCACTGGTGCAGTCCACCTGCGAGGGCACGCTGCACCGGCAGTTTTTCGATATCGCCGAGACCACGGCCGGGCAGTACCGCCTGCGCAACCTGCACACGCAGAAGTCGGCCGACATTCCTGCGGGCTCGGGCGCCGACCACGTCATCGTGCAGCAATGGGACGACAACGGCAGCGGCGCGCAACGCTTCCGCCTGCAGCGTGTCGACACCAGCGACCGCTACCGGATCGTCAACGTCAACAGCGGCAAGTGCATCGGCATCGTGGGCGCTTCGACAACTGCCGGTGCCTCCATCGAGCAGATCGCGTGCGCTGCGGTGCCCGCGCAGCAGTTCCACCTGGCCGTTGGCGAACCGCAGCCGGTGCGCCAGAACGGATCGCATCCGTTGATTCCGCCGCCGCCACAGGTGCCGCCTTCCGCCAGCTACCAGCCGTTGCTGTGGCCCGACGATGCGGCTCCCATCCAGTACACCCAGGACGACGGCACGCTGGTCACCCATGTGGGCGGCCGCGTGCGCGACCGCCACGCGCGCGAGCCCATCGTCGACGACAGCTACCAGGTCTTCCCGCCCCAGTACTTCGAACGGCGCACGCACGAGATCCTGATCCATGACGATGCGGTGCCCGGCACGTCCGGCGAACAGCGCATCCTGACCATCGTCGTCAAGCCGCAGCACTACTGGTACGGCACCAATTTCCGCCATGGCTACATCGGGCGGCGCAGCGAGGATCCGCTCGAGCCCACGTCGGTGGCGCTGTATGCGGACAACGGTGGCATGAAGCTGCTGCCCGGCGGCGTGCTCGCGCAGACGCCGATCGCCGGCTACGCGCAGTTCGGACAGGATCCCGGCAGCAACTACACGCCTCCGGCCGGCGCGCCCGGCAATGCCTTCGTGCTGGTGAAGGAAATCCGTACCGCCGCCAACGAGGCCCACCGTCCGCTGCGCAAGGGCGACCTGGTGGAGTTCGAGCTGGGCATCTTCCTGGCCGGCAATCCGGATGCCATCGGTCGCTTCAACTACTACGCCGAAGCGCTGGTCTACCGCGCAGGCTCGCATGGCATCGTGTCCTGGTTCCGAGGCCCCGGCTATGGCGTGCAACGGCCGCTGGACTCGCTGGCCATGCCGGCGGAAGCGCTCAGTGCAGGGCCGTGGATGACGCTGCACGAAGACACGTCCAGCGAGCCGTTCCGCATGCTGCAGCAGGCCTCGCACAACATCGCCGGCTACAACATGCAGCCATGGGCGGAAGGGCGCCGGCTGATCCATACCTCGTTCGCGAGCGGTCGCCATTCGGAAGAAAGCAACACGGTGTTCGCCGCGCATGCGGGCAAGACCGCGCCCCGGTTCTCGCAGACGCGCTGCGTGGACTGTCATGCGGGCAACGGGCGCAGTTCGCCGGTTGTTGGCGCACCGCTCGACCGGCTGGGCGTGTTCGTCGGCGTGGCTGGCGCAGGCACGCAGGCACCGGATGCGCGCTTCGGCCTGCGCCTGCAGCAGGGCACCTATCGCGAGGCCGGGGCCAACGTGGACGGGCGTGAAGCCGAGCTGGTGCTCACCGGTTACACGGAACTGCCGGGTCGCTATGCCGATGGCACCGGCTACGTGCTGCGCCGGCCGAACTACGCCCTGCGCGACCGTGCCGGCCAGCCGCTGGCATTGCCCAGCGCCATGTCGGTACGCGTGGCACCCTCGCTGACAGGGCTGGGCCTGCTGGAAGCCGTGCCCGAGCAACAGCTCGAACGCCTGGCGCTGACGCAACAGGGCGATCCGGACGGCGTGGCCGGCCGGCTGCAGATCGTGGCCGATCCACGCGACGCCGGTGTCAGTCGCGTGGGGCGCTTCGGCTGGAAGGCCGCCGCCGCCACGCTGGAACAGCAGACCTCGCTGGCGTTCAACACCGACATGGGCGTCACGTCGCCGCTGATGTCGTCGCTGGAATGTGCACGCGGCAGCCAGGGCACGGCCTGCGCGCAGATCAACAGCGGCAGCGCGAAGCTGACCGCGGCCGACATCCACCAGACCACGCTCTACCTGAGCCTGCTGGGCGTGCCGCCGAAACGGGACTTCGACAACCCGCTGGAGCAGGATGCGCAGGCGCGCGCCCGGCAACTGCGCGTCAAGCGCGGAGCGCAGCTGTTCGAAGCCGCCCGTTGCAGTACCTGCCACGCGCCGGAATTGCGCACGGGCCATCACCGGTTCGTCGAACTGCGCTACCAGACCATCCGGCCGTACACCGACCTGCTGCTGCACGACATGGGGCCCGACCTGGCCGATACCTATGTCGAAGGCCGCGCCACCGCGCGCGAATGGCGCACCGCGCCGTTATGGGGTCTGGGCTTGGCAACGGCAATCGATCCGAACGTTCGCTACCTGCATGACGGTCGCGCCGCCACGCTCGAGGAGGCGGTGCTCTGGCACGGCGGGCAGGGCACGGCGGCGAAGCAGCGTTTCGAGGCGATGAGTGCCGAGGACCGTCGCGCGCTGGTGGATTTCCTCAGGTCGCTCTGAACGCGAGCGACCGCAATGAAAAAGCGCCGGGTCTACCGGCGCTTCAGTGGAGCGAAGGGCGGACCGCTCAGGCGGCTTCGTACGCGCCGTAGCCGCGCAGGCGCTCGTAACGCTTCTGCAGCAGTTGTTCGACCGGCAACTGCTCCAGCGCATCCAGTTCGTTGAGCAGCACGGCCTTCAGGCGCACGGCCATCTGGCGGGGATTGCGGTGCGCACCGCCGATGGGCTCGCGCACGACCTTGTCGACCAGGCCCAGCCCGTGCAGGCGCTTGGCGGTCAGGCCCAGCTGTTCGGCGGCATCCTTGGCCTTGGCGGCGTCCTTCCACAGGATCGACGCGCAGCCTTCCGGCGAGATCACCGAATAGGTGCCGTACTCGAGCATCAGCGTGCGATCGCCGACGCCGATGGCGAGCGCGCCGCCGCTGCCGCCTTCGCCGATCACCGTGCAGATGATCGGGACCTTCAGTTCGGCCATTTCCATCAGGTTGCGCGCGATGGCCTCCGACTGGCCGCGCTCTTCCGCGCCCACGCCCGGATAGGCGCCCGGGGTGTCGATGAAGGTCAGCAATGGCAGCTTGAAGCGCTCGGCCATCTTCATCAGCCGCAGCGCCTTGCGGTAGCCCTCGGGGCGCGGCATGCCGAAGTTGCGGGCGATCTTGCTCTTGGTGTCGCGGCCCTTCTGGTGGCCGATGATCATCACGCTGCGGCCGTCGATGCGACCCAGGCCGCCCACGATGGCGGCGTCGTCGGCGAACGCGCGATCGCCGGCGAGTTCCTGGAACTCGTCGCAGAACACTTTGATGTAGTCCAGCGTGTACGGGCGCGCCGGGTGGCGGGCCAGTTGCGAGACCTGCCACGGCGAGAGGTCGCGGAAGATCTGCGCGGTGCGGATGCGCAGCTTGTCCTGCAGCGCGTGCACCTCGGCATCGACATTCACCGCCGGGCCGGTGCTGGCGGTACGCAGGTCCTGGATCTTGGCTTCCAGATCGGCGATGGGCTGTTCGAAATCGAGGTAGTTCGGATTCATCTGGGGGCCAGGGGCCGGAAAGGGGGAAAGTGTAGCCGAAGCGTCCGGACGGTCACGTACGGGGGTGTAGGGCCGTGATGCGGCGCACGCGCTGTGTCAGTGGGTCCAGGGCCGATGGAACGCGGGCTTGGCCGTGCGTACGCCGGGCAGGGCGCGCAACGCATCCAGCAGCTCAGTGTCCACGCGTACGGCCTTCTGCCCATTGAGGTCCAACATGCCGGCGATGGCGGACGTGCCCGCCGCCATCAACAGGTCGAGCCGCAACGGCGTACCGCCGGGCCGGTGCCGCGAAAGCAGGGCATCGACGCGCTGCCACAGACCGGGCACGCGCAGGTCCAGGCGAAGCTGCAGGCGTTGCGCGTGCTGCTGGCAGAGCTGGGTGTAGTCCCATACTTGGCGGATGCGCAGGCTGTAGCCGCCGCTGAACTCGTCCTCGCGCAGGCCGCCCTTGATGACCAGCACGCGATCGCGCGTCAACAACGGACCGAATTCGGCCAGCGCGTCGGAGAACGCGCTGCATTCGATGCGGCCGCACCCGTCCTCCACCTGCACGAAGACCTGGCTGTCCCCCTTGCGTCGCACTCCGACCACCTGGCCCGCGATCACGCAGGACACTTCGGGCCGCCAGCCTTTTTTCTCGCCGGGCGACTGGTTGGCCCAGATCGCGTCCAGATTGCCCAGGTCGTTGCCGACCAGCGATCGCAGGTCCTCGCGGTAAGGATCCATCGGGTGGCCGCTGAGATAGTGTCCCAGCGTCTCGCGCTCACCGTGCAGCAGCTGGGTCAGCGGCCATTCGTCGGTTTCGGGCAGATCGACGTGGATGTCGTCGCCGCCACTGCTGGAACCGAACATGTCGACGATCCCGGCACTGCGGTTCTTGCTGATCTGGTCGATGGCCTTCAGGACTTCCGGCAACTGCAGCGCCAGCGACGCACGGTTGCGGCCCAGCGCGTCCAGCGCGCCGGCATTGATCAGCGCTTCCAGAGCACGCTTGTTCAACTTGGACGAATCGACGCGCTTGCAGAAATCGAGCAGGTCGGTGAACGGACCCTGCCTGGAGCCGGTCCCGTCTCCGCGGCGCGCTTCCACGATGCTCTCGCACACGCCCTGGCCGACACCCTTCACCGCGCCCAGGCCGTAGCGGACCGTGCGGGCGTCGGTGGCGACGAACATGAAATCGGAATGGTTGACGTCCGGCGGCAGCATGGTCAGGCCGAGTCCGCGCGCCTCGTCGAGGAAGCCGACCACCTTGTCGGTCTTGTCCATGTCGGACGACAGCGTGGCCGCCATGAATTCGGCGGGATAGTGCTTCTTGAGCCATGCCGTCTGGTAGGCGACCAGCGAGTACGCGGCGGCGTGCGACTTGTTGAAGCCGTAGCCGGCGAACTTCTCCATCAGGTCGAAGATTTCGTCGGCCTTGCGTTCGTCCACGCCGCCCTTCGCGGCACCCTCGCGGAAGATCTCGCGGTGCTTGGCCATTTCGGCCGGCACCTTCTTGCCCATCGCACGGCGCAACAGGTCGGCGCCGCCCAGCGAGTAGCCGCCGACGATCTGCGCCATCTGCATGACCTGCTCCTGGTAGACCATGATGCCGTAGGTCTCTTCCAGCATGGTCCGGGTGCGCGGATCGGGATATTCGAACTCCTCGCGCCCATGCTTGCGCTCGACGAACGACGGGATCATGTCCATCGGGCCGGGGCGGTACAGCGCATTCAGCGCGATCAGGTCTTCGAAGCGGTCGGGCTTGGCTTCCTTCAGCGCGCGCCGCATGCCCGAGGATTCGAACTGGAACACCGAGCCGGTGTTGCCATTGGCGAACACATCGCGATACACGCTGGCATCGTCCAGCGGGATGGTGGTGATGTCCACCGGCGGCAGGCCCGCACGCGCATGGCGCTGGTTGATCGCCTTCACCGCCCAATCGATGATCGTCAGCGTGCGCAGGCCCAGGAAGTCGAACTTCACCAGACCGACCGCTTCCACGTCGTCCTTGTCGAACTGGGTGACCGGATTCTTGCCGCGGCCGTCCTCGTCGTGTTCGGCGAACAGCGGGCAGAAGTCCGACAGCGGCGAAGGCGCGATCACCACGCCGCCGGCGTGCTTGCCGGCGTTGCGGGTGAGGTCTTCAAGCTGGCGCGCCAGGTCAATCAGATCGCGGACGTCGTCTTCATCGCGGTAGCGGTCGATCAGTTCCTGCGAGGCCATCTCGCTGCTGCCTTCCCCCATCGCGTCCTTCAGCGACACGCCCAGGATATTGGGGATCAGCTTGGCCACGCCGTCGACCAGGCCATACGGAAAGCCGAGTACGCGGCCGGCATCGCGCACCACGGCCTTGGCCGCCATCGTGCCGTAGGTAATGATCTGGCTGACGCGGTCGCGGCCATACTTGCGCGCGACGTAGTCGATCACCTCGTCGCGCCGGTCCATGCAGAAGTCGATGTCGAAGTCGGGCATCGACACGCGTTCCGGGTTGAGGAAACGCTCGAACAGCAGGCCGTAAGGCAACGGGTCAAGATCGGTGATCTGCAGTGCCCACGCCACCAGCGAACCTGCGCCGGAGCCGCGGCCCGGGCCGATCGGGATGCCGTTGTTCTTTCCCCACTGGATGAAGTCGGCCACGATCAGGAAGTAACCGGGGAACCCCATCTTGCAGATGGTGTCGAGCTCGAAATCCAGCCGCTTTTCGTAGTCCTCGCGCGTGTGGCCGGGCGCCAGCGGACTCTTCTCCAAGCGTGCCTTCAGTCCGGCGTGCGACTGGCTGCGGATCCAGCTGTCCAGCGTCTCGTCGTCGGGCACCGGATAGGCCGGGAGGAAGTAGGTTCCCAGGCGCATCTCGATGTTGCAGCGCTGCGCCAGCGCCAGCGTGTTGTCGATGGCGTCCGGCACGTCGGCGAACAGCGCGGCCATCTGCTCGCCCGACTTCATGTACTGCTCGGCGCTGTAGTCGCGCGGGCGCTTGGGGTCGTCCAGCACGCGGCCGGAGGAAATGCATACCCGCGCCTCGTGCGCCTCGAACCCGTCCGGCGACAGGAAGCGCACATCATTGCTCGCGACCACCGGCAGGCCGCGTGCACCGGCGGCATGCAGGGCGAACGCATTGAAGGCTTCTTCGCCGTCGCGCTGCGTGCGGGTCAGTTCCAGGTGCAGGTCGTCGCCGAAGCTGCGTTGCCAGTCGGCCAGGTGCTGCTCGGCCAGGTCATGGCGGCCGCCATGGGCCAAGCGGCCGGCCATGCTCTGCCGGCCCATGATGGCGAACAGGCCTTCATGGTCGGCGCGCAGCCAATCCGGATGGATGGCGACGCCGTCGGTGCGGTGGCCTTCCATCCATGCGCGCGAGAGCAGGCGCGACAGCGAGAGATAGCCGTCGCGGTCGCGGCACAGCAGCGTCACCGGCCACGGCGCATCGCTGCCATCGGCCACCATCACGTCGGCGCCCGCGATGGGCTTGATGCCGACGCCTTCGGCGGCCTTGTAGAACTTGACCAGTGCGAACAGGTTGTTGCGGTCGGTGACCGCCAGCGCGGGCATGCCCAGCTCGACCGCGCGGCTCAGCAGGTTGGGCTGCTTGGCTTTCTTCGGATCGGCGTGGTCCGGTTTCTCGGGCACGCGGATGATCGAATCCGCGAGCGAAAACTCGGTGTGCAGGTGCAGGTGGACGAAACGGGAAGACATGCCGGCTCGGAAGGCTGTCGGGGCAGCGTACCGGCGGCGGTGGGGAGGGGCAAGGCTTGACTTTCCCGGGTCGACGGAAAGCCCATGCCAAGGCAAAAAAGAAGCCGTCCACGGGGACGGCTCAGGGGAAAACCCGGGGATCGGGATGGGGCGGCCCGCGTGCGGAGGTGCGGGCGAAGAGAGGTCAGTGGATGCGGAACAGCGGTACTGGTTCCGGCGCATAGCTGCTGTCGCGCACGTGGCGCAGCTGGTGCTCCAGGGCGGCTTCGGCCACGCGCAGGACTTCCCAGTCGGCACGGGTGAAATGCAGGGCATCCCGTGGGCAGCCGCGCAGCTGGGCCTCGAGATTGCGCAGCCGGCGGAAATCAAGGTAACCCGCGGTCTCGTCGGCGATCAGGGGCCAAGTGGCCTCATCCATCGTGATCGCGGTGGGTGAGCTCAGCGTGGCCATGGCCTGCTGCAGGCGGGTGCGCAGGCCGGGGTCATGCGTCCAGTCGCGGTCGGCCAGCATGCAGCGCAGCAGCTGCAAGCGTTCGTCGTCGATGTCGCGCGCAGTGGAAAGCGGGGAGGGGAGGGAGGTGGTGGACAGGGTCATGACAAGCCTCGTGGGGCCGGTCCCGGCAGGGGGCGGGACCGCGTGACCATGCTGCCTGCCCGCAGCTGTACGCGCGTCTGCAGGAAGCCATCGTGACCATGGACAGGGTGTCGTCGGTCATGCGCCGCCGGGCGCACCCGCGACTACCGTGGCGCGAGAACGGCCCGCACCGGAGCGAAGCTGTGCCGGTGGTGGGGACACGGCCCGTGTTCCGCCAGCGCGCGCAGGTGCGCGGGCGTCGGATAACCCTTGTGCACGGCAAAGCCGTACTGCGGGAAGTCCGCGTGCAACCGCACCATCAGGCGATCACGCGACACCTTCGCCAGGATGGACGCCGCCATGATGGCGGGTTCGATCGCGTCGCCGCCGACCAGCGTCTCGGCCATGCAGTCGAGGCCTTTCGGGGCGCGGTTGCCGTCGATGCGGACCAGTTCCGGCAGCGGCCGGAGCGCGGCGATGGCACGGCGCATGCCTTCCAGGGTGGCCTGCAGGATGTTGAGATGATCGATCTCGGCGGGCTCGACGAAGGTCACGTGCCACGCCAGCGCGCGCTCCTGGATCAGGGGAAACAGCGCTTCGCGTTTCGCTTCGCTGAGTTGCTTGGAATCGTTCAGTCCGGCGATGGGGCGCGACGCGTCCAGAATCACCGCGGCGACGGCGACCGGGCCCGCCAGTGGTCCGCGACCGGCTTCATCGACGCCGGCGACCAGGCGGACGTCGGGCGTCGGGAACAGCGAGGTCGCGGTCATCGCGCGATGCCCCCTGTAGGAGCGACGTGAGTCGCGACCGCAGAAAGGATGCGCACGCGCCGCTCAGCTCCGAGGTGGATGCAAACTTCCGGAGCAGGCGAGGAAGAAGCGAAATTCATGGCGTGCGGTCGCGACTTACGTCGCTCCTACAGGAGTGGGGACCAGTTCTGCCACTGCATCGGCAGCGCGCGCCGACGCATCCTGGCGCAACTGCTCGTGCAGTCGCAGATAGGTTGGCTGCAGCGAAGCGATGGCCTCCGGCTCGCGGAACCAGTGCAGCACGGCCTGGGACAATTGCTCGGGTGTGCAGTCGTCCTGCATCAGTTCCGGCGCGATGTCTTCTCCCGCCAGCACGTTGGGCAGTGCATACCGCTCCACCTTCAGCATTCCGAGGCCCTTGACGATGCGGTAGGTCAACGGCGCGATGCGATAGCCGACGACCATCGGCCGCTTGCACAGCATGGCCTCCAGGGTCGCCGTGCCGGAGGCGAGCAGGACGACATCGCTGGCGATCATCGCCTCGCGCGCGCGGCCGTCGAGCAGGCGCCAGGCGGCATCTGCGCCGTGCACGGTGAACTGTGCTTCCAGCGCCTGGCGGCAGGCCGCATTGGCCGCAGGCACGACGATCTGCAAGCCGGGGATCTGCGCGGCCACCCGGCGTGCCGCCTCGAAGAAGGCCGGTGCAAGCCGTCCGATCTCGCCCAGGCGGCTGCCAGGCAGTACAGCCAGCACGGGTGCTTCGGTCGACAGGCCCAGCGCCGCGCGCGCCGCAGACCGATCCGGCTGCAGCGGAATGTCGTCCGCCATCGGATGGCCGACGAAACGCGCGTCCACGTCATGGCGCGCGTAGATCGGTGGTTCCATCGGGAACAGGCACAGTACGCGGTCCGCGCTGTGGCCGATCTTCTCGACCCGCTTCTCGCGCCATGCCCATACCGACGGGCTCACGTAGTGCACGGTGCGCACGCCATGCGCCTTGAGCCAGCGCTCGACACCGAGGTTGAAGTCGGGTGCGTCGATGCCGACGAACACATCGGGCGTCCAGTCCAGCACGCGCTGGCGGAACGCCTTGCGCAGGCGCAGCAGCCGCGGCAGGTGGCGCAGCACCTCGGCCAGCCCCATGACCGCCAGCTCGTTCGCATCGAACCAGGTGTCGCATCCTGCGGCACGCATCGCATCGCCGCCGATGCCTGCGAATTCGGCATGCGGGAAGCGCTGCTTCAGTGCTTCGACGAGCCCCGCACCCAGACCATCGCCGGACGCCTCGCCCGCACACAGCGCGATGCGCAGCGGCCGCGCTGCGGGTGTTGCCTGCATCACCGTTGCAACGGCCGTTCGCCGCTGTCGATGAAATGCAGCAGCGCCTTCACGTCATCGCTGGTCTGCGCCTGCTCGGCCAGTTGCTGCCTGGCGTCTGCCAGCGGCAGGCCGGCTACGTACAGCGTGCGGTACGCGCGCTTGATGGCGGCGATGCGCTCAGCGTCGAAACCGCGCCGCTTCAGGCCTTCGCTGTTGATGCCGCGCGGCCGGCCGGATGCTTCGCCCGCCACCATGGTGAACGGCGGCACGTCGCCGCTCAGCAGCACGCCCATGCCGATGAAGGCGTGGGCACCGATCCGGCAGAACTGGTGTACGCCCGCGAACCCGCTGAGGATGACCCAGTCTTCCACGGTCACGTGCCCGGCCAGCGTGGCGTTGTTGGAGAACACGCAGTGGTTGCCCACGATGCAGTCGTGCGCGACGTGCGTGTAGGCCAGCAGCATGTTGTCGCTGCCGATGCGGGTGATGCCGGTACCGGTGACGGTGCCACGGTTGAGCGTGACGAACTCGCGCACCTGGTTGCGGTCGCCAATGACAAGCTCGACGCGCTCGCCCTTGAATTTCTTGTCCTGCGGATCACCGCCGATGGCGGCATGCCCGGCGAAGTGGTTGTCGCGGCCGATGCGCGTGGGGCCGGTGACCGTGCAGTGGGGGCCGATCACCGTGCCAGCGCCGATCTCCACTTCCGGGCCGATGTAGGCAAACGGGCCGACGCGCACGCCTTCGCCCAGCTGCGCGCCGGGATCGACGATCGCGCTGGGATGGATGGCGGTGGGGGCACTCATCTCAGCGGGTGTCCTCGGCGCACAGCACGTCGGCGCAGGCGACCTGTTCGCCGTTCACCGAGGCCACGCCGGTGTAGAAGGCCATGTTGCGGATCAGTCGCTTCAGGGTGACGTCCAAGTCCAGGCGGTCGCCCGGCACCACCATGCGGGTGAAGCGCGCGTTCTCCACTTTCACCATGTAGAACATCCGCCCGGCCGTATCGCCCTGGTGCGACAGCTGGGTCAGCAGGCCACCGGCCTGCGCCAGCGCCTCGATGATCAGTACACCCGGCATGATCGGACGGTCCGGGAAATGGCCGGTGAAGAAGGGTTCGTTCTGGGTGATGTTCTTGTAGGCCAGGACGCGCTTGTCCTTCTCGAACTCCACCACCCGGTCCACCAACAGGAACGGGTAGCGGTGCGGCAGTAGTTGGCGGATGGTGGCCGCGTCGACGGGCAGTTGCAGGTCCAGGGTCATCAGGTTTCCTTGTCGGCCGCCAGCACGCGTCGTGCCAAGGCGTCCAGTTGCTTGAAGCGGGCGGCGTTCTTGCGCCAGGTACGGTTGTCGGTGAGCGGTGTGCCGCTGGAGTACTCGCCGGGTTCGGTGATCGAGCTGGTCACCAGCGACATCGCGGTGACGACCACGCGGTCGCAGATCTCCAGGTGGCCGAGCACGCCGGCGGCTCCGCCGATCAGGCAGTAGCGGCCGATGCGCGCACTACCGGCGGCGGCACTGCAACCGGCCATCGCGGTATGCGCGCCGATGCGGACGTTGTGGCCGATCTGGATCTGGTTGTCGAGGCGGACGTCTTCTTCCAGCACCGTGTCGTCGAGCGCGCCGCGGTCGATGGTGGTGTTGGCGCCGATCTCGCAGTCGTCGCCGATCACCACGCCGCCCAGCTGTGGCACCTTGATCCAGTGGCCGCTGTCCATCGCCAGGCCGAAACCATCGGCGCCGATCACGGCGCCGGGATGGATCAGCACGCGCTGGCCCAGGCGCACGCGCGTGACCAGGGTGACGCGGGCGATCAGCTCGCAGCCGTCGCCCACGAGGCAGTCATCGCCGATCACGCAGCCTGGGCCGATCACGGCGCCCTCGCCGATGACGCTGCGTGCGCCCACCGTGACGAACGGACCCACATGGGCGCCCGGTGCGATGCGTGCGGTCGGATCGATCACGGCGCTGGTGTGCACCCCCGGTGCACGGTCCGGCTTGCTCTCGAACAGCGCGGCCATCCGGGCAAAGGCGGCGTAGGGGTCCCTGGCGATCAGGACGGCACCGGTTGCGGCATCGGCATCGTCCGCCCGCAGTACGACCAGGCTGGCCCGGCTGTCCGCCAGCTGGGCGCGATAGCGGGTATTGGCGAGGAAGGCGAGCTGTCCGGCGTCGGCCCGCGCCAGCGTGGCGACGCCGTGGATGCGGAGGTCCGTATCGCCGCGCAGTTCGAGCCCGAAGCGCTCGGCCAGCTCGCTAGCGGAAAAGGATGGGGAGGTCATAGGGCGCGTAGTTTAGCCCCTGCGGCCCGCGAACCGCTTTCACGGTGGCGTATGGTGGACAGCAGACGGGGGGCTTGCGCCCCCCGTCGAATCGCCCGCATGGACGCTGGGATCAGAACGCGCCGCCGAAGGTGAACTGCAGGCGTTCCAGCTCGTCGCCGTCTTCCTTCTTGATCGGGAAGGCGTAGCTGATAGAGATCGGGCCGACCGGCGCACGCCACAGCAGCGAGATACCGGTGGATGCGCGCAGCTCGCCGGCATCGAAGTTGTCCACGCCGTCGAACACGTTGCCGAAGTCGAAGAACGCCGCAACGCGCGCGGCGTTGGAGTCGAACAGCTTCGGGAAGATCAGTTCGACCGAGCCGGTGGTCTTCAGCGAACCACCCAGCGGCTGGCCGCGGTAGCCGGAAATGACCTCCGAGCGCGGGCCCAGCGTGTTGTCGCGGAAGCCACGCACGGACCGCGTGCCACCCGCGTAGAAGTTCTCGAAGAACGGCAGACCGGTCGCGACCAGTGTCCTGTCCAGCGTGCCGCCATCGGCGCACGTGCCATCCGCAGCGGGCGGGGTGGTGGTCCCCTGGCCCGGGATCTGGGGGTCGGAGCCGTTGGCGCGGCAGATGTAGCGGTAGATGTCTGAGCCGTAACTGTCGCCGTAACCGATCTCGGCGCGGGTGTTCAGCACGAAGGCGGGGCTGAGCGACCAGTACTTCGAGAACTCGTAGTTGAGCTTGTAGTACTCGACGGTGGAGCCCGGGAGCGCGACTTCGGCCGAAATGCGCTGGTAGGTGCCGCCCGTGGGCATGAAGTAGTCGTTGCGCGTATCGCGCGCCCAGCCAATCTCGGCACGCCAGGCATGGAAGGTGCGCTGGCCGACGGCATCGATGTAGTCGATGATCGCCTGCGGCGTGGAGCCGCCGAAGGTCAGGATCTCGTTGCTGTCGACGCCGAACAGCAGCGAGACGGTGTCGTTTTCGGAGATCGGCAGGCCCAGGACGCCTTGCGCGGCAGCGCTGGTGGTGGAGTACTGGGCGGTGTTGAAGTCCGAGTAATCGAACTCGCGCCACCACAGGTTGTAGCCCAGCGACATGCCTTCGTCGGTGAAGAACGGGTTGGTGTAGGAGAACGAATAGCGCTGCAGGTAGTCGCTGCGCTGCGCTTCCACCGACACGCGGTTGCCGCCGCCGAGGAAGTTGTTCTGCGACAACTGGATCGAGGTGGTCAGGCCGGACAGCTGCGAATAGCCCAGGCCGAACACGAAGCTGCCCGAGGTCGTTTCCTTCACGTTGAACACCACGTCGACCTGGTCGGTCGTGCCCGGCACGGGCGTGGTTTCCGCGTCCACCGTCTCGAAGTAGCCCAGGCGGCGCAGGCGCACGCGCGAGCGGTCCACGGCGACCTGGGAGAACCAGCTGCCTTCGAACTGGCGCATCTCGCGACGCAGCACTTCATCGGCCGTGCGCGTGTTGCCCTTGAAGGTGATGCGGCGCACGTTGACGCGCGGGCCGGGCACCACCTGCAGGTTGATCGCGACGGTACGGTTCTCGCGATCGATGGTGGGGATCGGATTCACCTGCGCGAACGCATAACCGATGTTGCCCAGTGTCGAGGTGATGGTGTCGGACGTCATCTCGAGCAGGATGCGCGAGAAGGTCTGCTCCGGCTTCACGATCACCAGCTTCTCGATTTCCTCCTTCGGCAGCACCGTGTCGCCGGTGACCTTCACGTCGGAAATCTTGTATTGCTCGCCTTCGGTGATGCCGGCGGAGATGAACATGTCGCGCTTGTCGGGACTGATCGACACCTGGGTGGAGTCGATGCTGAAGTCCACGTAGCCGCGGTCCAGGTACCAGGAGTTCAGGCGCTCCATGTCGCCCGACAGCTTCTCCTTCGAGTACTGGTCGTCGCGGCGGTACCAGGACAGCCAGGTGCTTTCCTTGGACTCCCAGTTCTCCAGCAGGTCCTCGGTGGGGAACTTCTCGGCGCCGATCACGTTGACGTGCTTGATCTTGGCCGCCTTGCCTTCCTTGACGGCAATGGTCACGTCCACGCGGTTGCGGTCGAGCGGGCTGACCGTGGGGGTGATCTCGACGTTGTACTTGCCGCGGTTGTTGTACTGGCGCACCAGTTCCTGGGTGACGCGGTCCAGGCTCAGGCGGTCGAAGGTCTCGCCCTCGGCCAGCCCGATGTCCTTCAGGCCCGTCAGCAGGTCTTCGGTCTTGATGTCCTTGTTGCCGGTGAGGGTCAACTTGTTGATCGCCGGGCGCTCGGTGGCGGTCACCACCAGGATGTCGCCCTGGCGGTCGAGCTTCACGTCCTCGAAGAAGCCGGTCTTGTACAGCGCGCGGATCGACTCGGACACGCCGGCCGAGGTGACCTGGTCGCCCCGTTCGATCGGCAGGTAGGTGAGGACGGTACCGGTGGAGATGCGCTGCAGGCCATCGATGCGGATGTCCGTGGCGGTGAACGAAGCGCTGCCCAGCGGCTCGGCCATTGCGGGTGCGGCGGCGGGTTCCGTCGTCTGGGCCAGTGCCGGCATGGCGATGGCCGAAGCCAGGGCGAGGGCAATCAGGCGGCGGGAAGGCAGTCGCGTCATCATTACATCCGGTTGGGGTGGTTCCTGCAGAGCAGGGGTGGATCGCAGGGCCGCGGTCCGGGGTGTCGCCAGGAAGGGACAGGCCGCCTTGGAGCGGGCCTGCCCGGGAAAGTTCAGGGGCATCAGGTCACCAGACGCAGGATGTCGTTGTAGAACGCCAATCCCATCAGGCCCGCCAGTGCGGCCAGGCCCATATATTGTCCGGCCACCATGTGGCGCTCGCTCAAGGGGCTGCCCTTGACCAATTCAATAAGGTAATACAGCAGGTGGCCGCCGTCCAAGACGGGGATCGGCAGCAGGTTGATGATGGCCAGGCTCAGCGACATGGCCGCCAGGAACCAGAGGAACCAATCCGGCCCGCGTTTGGCGGAGACATTGGCGACCTGGGCAATGGTGATCGGGCCCGAAACGTTCTTCAGCGAGGCGTCCCCGGTGAGCATCCGGCGGATCATGCCCAGCGAGTCCGAGGTCAGCTTGCCGGTTTCGCGCAGGGCGGCCGGGATGGCGGCGACCGGGCCGTAGTGGAGCGTGGCGTCGTAGCCGGGCATCTGCACCTTCGCGGGAGGCGCCAGGCCCAGGGCCCAGTAGTCGCCCTGGCCTGCGTCGGGATGCCGGGTCCGGCGCGGCGCCAGTTCGAAGGCCAAGCGCTCGCCGGCACGGTCGACTTCGATCATGGCCGCGCCTCCGCGCTTGCCCAGTGCATCGACCTCGGTGGCGATGTCGTTGAAGCCGTGTACCGGCTGGCCATCCACGGCCGTCACCACGTCGCCGACTTGCAGCACGCCATCGGCGGCCGAGCCTGGAGTGACCTTGCCGATGACCGCCGGCGTCATCCAGTGCCGCCAGACCAGCCCGCTCAGGCCGATGGCGTTCTCCTGGTCGAACCCGGCCGGCAGGCGGGACAGCGGCAGCGTGCGGGTCAACTGGCTGCCGGAGGCGGTTTCCACCTCGACCGGAACGTCATCACCATCGATGGCGGCCTTGGTGAGCACGATGGAGGCGTCGGTCCAGGTATCGATCACGCGGTCGCCGATCCGGACGATCCTGTCGCCGCGCATGAAGCCCGCATCGGCGGCAATGCCGCTGACGCTGCCCAGCGTGGCCGAGTAGTCCTGCTTGCCCAGCACGAACATGGCCCACAGCAGGACGACGCAGAGCAGGACGTTCGCCAGCGGGCCGGCGGCGACCACGGCGATGCGCTGCCAGACCGACTTGCGGTTGAAAGCCTGGTCCTGTTGCGCGGCGGGGACGTCGCCCTCGGCCTCGTCCAGCATCTTGACGTAGCCGCCCAGCGGGATGGCCGCGATGGCGAACTCGGTGCCGTGGCGGTCGCGGCGCGACCACAGCGGCTTGCCGAAGCCCACCGAGAAACGCAGCACCTTCACGCCGCAGCGGCGCGCCACCCAGTAGTGGCCGAATTCGTGGAACGTGACCAGCACGCCCAGGGCCACGATCATCCACCAGATTGAGCCCAGCACGTCACTCATCGGATGTCGGCGCTCATGGGAAGAGATGGCCTGCGAGGTTGCGTTCGGTAACTCGGCGTGCCTGCGCATCCGCTTCCAGCAGCGCATCCAGCGAATCGGCCGGCGTTGCGGGCAACGCGGCGAGGGCATCCTCGACCAGCGCAGGAATGGATAGGAAACCGATCCGGCCCTGAAGAAAGGCTGAAACTGCGACTTCGTTCGCAGCGTTCAGGACCGCTGGCGCCGTGCCGCCGGCCGTCATTGCGTGCCAGGCCAGCCGCAGGCAGGGAAAGGCATCCAGGTCGGGCGCCTCGAAGTCCAGCCGTGGATGCCGCAACAGATCCAGGCCGGGCACGCCCGATGCGATCCTGTCCGGCCAGCCCAGTCCCACGGCCAGCGACGTACGCATGTCGGGCAGCCCCAACTGCGCCAGCGTGGAGCCATCGACGAATTCCACGAGGGAGTGCACCAGGCTCTGCGGATGCACCAGCACGTCCAGCCGTTCGCGCTCCACGCCGAACAGGTGATGGGCCTCGATCAGTTCCAGCCCCTTGTTCATCAGGGTCGCCGAGTCGACCGAAATCTTCGGGCCCATCGACCATTTGGGATGGGCGACGGCCTGTTCGCGCGTGACCTGCCCGAGCGCCGCCCGGCTCCAGCCGCGGAACGGGCCACCCGACGCGGTCAGCACGATGCGGCTGACCTCGCCCTGAGCCTGTCGTGAACGCAGACACTGGAAGATCGCGTTGTGCTCGCTGTCGATCGGGATGATCTCGGCGCCAGCGGCATCCGCGGCGGCGGTCATCAGCTCACCGGCGAGGACGAGCGACTCCTTGTTGGCCAGCAGCAGGCGCTTCCCGGCGCGGGCCGCCGCCAGCGTCGACGACAGGCCGGCGGCACCCACGATGGCGGCGACGACAATGTCGCAGCCCGGGTCGGACACCAGCGCATCCAGTTCGGCGGCACCGGCATGTGCACGCGTCGGCAGCCCGGCGTCGGACAGGCCGTCACGCAGGCGTGCGAACTGGCTTTCGTCGGCGACGACGGCATGGTCCGGGCGGTGCAGGGCGCACAGCGCAAGCAACGCATCCACGCTGCTGCCGGCGGCAAGCACGCTGGCGCGATAACGCTCGGGGTGGCGCGCGACGACATCCAGCGTCGATGCTCCGATGGAGCCGGTCGCGCCGAGAACCGCCACGTTGCGTTGTGCGTGCGCGGCCATGCTCAGAATCCGAAGACTTCCTTGCCCAGCACGAAGATGGGCAGTGCCGCCAGCACGCCGTCGATGCGATCCAGCACGCCGCCATGGCCGGGGATCACGTCGCCCGAATCCTTGGCGCCGACATGCCGCTTGAGCAGGCTTTCGAACAGGTCGCCGGCCACCGAGAACAGCACGGTGAACACCGCCACCAGCAGCACGCCGGGCACCTGCGCCACGTCTACACCGGCGATGAGTGCACCGACGCCCGCCACCAGCATGCCCGCAGCCAGGCCACCGAGCAGCCCTTCCAGCGTCTTGTTGGGGCTGATGCGCGGAGCGAGCTTCCTGCCGCGGAACCAGCGGCCGCCGAAGTGGCGCCCTGCGAAATATGCGCCGCTGTCGGCCGCCCAGACGATGGCCAGCGCGACGAACAACCAGATGTGTCCGTTCGGCTCAGAGGAGTGGATCAGGCCCAGCGAGCACCAGGCGGGCACCACGGCCAGCGTGCCGGCGGCCAGCTTGAACACGCGCGCCCAGGTCTCGTGATCGGACGCGAAATGGAAGAAGCGCAGCCACAGCAGCGCCATCAGCCACCACACCGCGCCCACGAGGGCCATCAGGCGCAAGGGGACCAGATCGGTCGATCCGCGCGATGCCCACACCAGCAGCACCATCAGCAGCAGGTTGGCGGTCAGCAGCACGGTGCGCTGCAGGGTGTCGTCGATCTCGGCGAGCTTGAACCACTCCCACAGCCCGACCAGGAACACCAGCGCCGCCAGCATCACCAGCCACGACGTGGGCAGCAGCAGGATCGCGCCGATGGCGAAGGGCGCCATCACCAGCGCTGCGATGACGCGGGTGCGGGTGGCGCTGGGCGTGCTCATGCGGTTGTGTCCTCGTGGGTGCCGCTGGCGATCTGCGCGCTGGTCAGGCCGAAGCGGCGCTCGCGCTGCGCGAAGTCGTCCAGGGCGCGCTGCAGCAGCGTCGCGTCCAGGTCGGGCCACAGTACGTCGGTGAACCAGAGTTCGGTATAGGCCAACTGCCACAGCAGGAAATTGCTGATTCGATGGTCGCCACCGGTGCGGATGAAGAGGTCGGGCGGCGGCAGGTCGGCCAGCGCGACGTGGGCGCCGAGCGTTGCTTCGTCGATGTCCTCGGGGCGCAGGCGTCCGGCGGCGACGTCGGCGGCCAGTGCACGCGCCGCGTGCGCGATGTCCTGGCGCCCGCCATAGCTGGCCGCGATGACGAGGTGCAGGCGCGTGTTGCCGCGGGTCAGCGCCTCGGCCGCGTCCATGCGTGCGCGGATGTCGGCGGAGAATCGTGCGCGGTCGCCGATGAAGCGCACGCGCACCTCGCGGCGGTGCAGTTCGTCGACTTCGCGGTCCAGCGCGTTGAGGAACAGCTTCATCAGCGCGCCGACTTCTTCCTCGGGGCGACCCCAGTTCTCGCTGGAGAACGCGAACAGGGTCAGCGCGCCGATGCCGCGCTCCAGGCAGAAATCGATGCAGGTATTGACCGCGCGCGCGCCGGCGCGATGGCCGATCACGCGCGGGCGGCGGCGACGCTCGGCCCACCGGCCATTGCCGTCCATGATGACGGCCAGATGGCGGGGCACGGACGCGGGGACGGCAGGGGACATGGCAGTCCTCAGACCGCCATCAGTTCCTGTTCCTTGGCCTTGACCACGTCGTCGACGTCCTTGATGGACTTGTCGGTGAGCTTCTGGATCTCGTCTTCGGTCCGGCGCTCTTCGTCTTCGGTGATCTGCTTGTCCTTCAACAGGTCCTTGACCTGCTGGTTGGCATCGCGGCGGATGTTGCGGATCGCCACCTTCGCGTCCTCGCCTTCGCCATGGACGACCTTGGAGAGCTCCTTGCGGCGTTCTTCGGTCAGCGCCGGCAGGTTCAGGCGGATGGTGGTGCCGGCGGTATTCGGGGTCAGGCCCAGGTCGGATGCCAGGATGGCCTTCTCGACCGCGCTGACCATCTGCTTTTCCCACGGCGTGATCGTGAGCGAGCGGGAGTCGGAGACGGTCACGGTGGCGACCTGGCTCAGCGGCATGTCCGATCCGTAGTAGTTGACCTTCAGGTGCTCGACCAAGGCAGTGGAAGCGCGTCCGGTGCGGACCTTCACCAGCGTGTGGCGGAGCGCCTCGATGCTCTTGGTCATGCGCGCCTGCGCGTCTTTCTTGATGTCGTTGAGCATCGCCCTTTCCGTTGCAAAGCCTGTAAACGACCGATTATAGGGCGATTCGGTGCCGTTGCCGACCGTCCGCACGCCGTTCAGTGGGAATGATGCGGCGCCGCATCGTGCAGGTCATGGCCGCATACCGCGCCGCGTTCGATCTGCAGGGTGGCGTGGTTGATGCCGAAGGTGTGGTCCAGCGCATGCACGGTGGCGTCGATGAAGGCATCGTGGTCGTCTTCGCGCGCCCGTACCAGGTGGGCGGTCAATGCGATCTCGCCCGCGCCCAGCGACCAGATGTGCAGGTGGTGCACGGCCGACACGCCGGGCCGGGCCTTCAGGAACGCGCCGACTTCGACCGGGTCGATGCTCGGCGGCACGGCGTCCATCGCGGCATCGAAACTGTCGCGCAGCAAGCCCCACGAGCCCACGGCGACCACCACCGCGATCAGCAGCGCCGTGGCCGGGTCCAGCCATGCCCACCCCAGCGTGGCCATGCCCACGCCGGCAAGCACGGCGGCCAGCGACACCGCGGCATCCGCCATCAGGTGCAGGAAGGCGCCACGCTTGTTCAAGTCGTGGGCGTGCCCGTCCTTCACCAGCCACGCGGCGCCCAGGTTGACCAGGATGCCCAGCGCCGCCACCACGATGACGGGTGTGGCCGGGATCTCCGGCGGCGCGCTGAAGCGCCGGAAGGCCTCCCAGCCCAGCGCACCGGAGAAGACCACCAGCAGCACCGCGTTGGCGAGCGGGGAGAGCAGGGTGGCGCGACGCCAGCCGTAGGTGTGCCGGCCACGCGGTGCGCGCCTCGCCAGGGCGGCGGCACTCCACGCCAGCGCCAGTCCCAGCACGTCGCCGAGGTTGTGCAGGGCATCGGACAGCAGCGCCAGCGAATTGGTATGGAAGCCGTAACCGGCTTCGAGCGCGGTGTACGCCAGGTTGATCAGCGTGACCCAGGCGAAAGTGCGCGTCGCCGACGCGTGCGGGTGGGCGTGTGGCCCGTGACCGTGGTGGTGTCCGTGTCCCATGGTGGACTAGGGTGCCGGCCGGGGCTGGCCGGACACTATTACAGCAAGCGAAGGGACACGCCCTGCGGAAAGGTCTTCAGCCCCAACCGCACCCTGCCCGCGTTCCGGCGCACGCGATTGCGCGCCGTGCAGACCGGATGGCGGTGGAAAGCGCTGCCACATTCGCATTCGAGCCTCGCGGCGTTCTGTCCGCCGTGTAGGGGCCGAAGCCCCCCGCCCACAGGGAGCTCAGCCGCGCCCTTTCACCAGGGTGCCGACATGTTCGCCGCGCAGGATCCGCATCAGGTTGCCGGGCACGGACAGGTCGTAGATGCGCAGCGGCACGTCGCTGTCGCGGCACAGGGCGAACGCGGCGGTATCCATCACCTGCAGGTTGCGCGCGATGACATCGTCGTAGGTCAGCTGGTCGAAGCGCTTGGCGTCGGCGTGCTTGCTGGGATCCTTGTCGTAGACCCCGTCCACCTTGGTGGCCTTCAGCAGCAGGTCCGCACCGATCTCGATGGCGCGCAGGGCGGCGCCGGAATCGGTGGTGAAGAACGGGTTGCCGGTGCCTGCCGCGAAGATCGCGATGCGACCTTTCTCCAGGTGGCGGATGGCGCGGCGGCGGATGTAGTCCTCGCACACGTCGTTGATCTTGATCGCGCTCATGACGCGGCACTTGGCGCCCAGCTTTTCCAGCGCGTCCTGCATGGCCAGCGCGTTGATGACCGTGGCCAGCATGCCCATCTGGTCGCCGGTGACGCGGTCCATGCCGCCTGCGGCCAGTCCCGCGCCGCGGAAGATGTTGCCGCCGCCGATTACCAGGCCCACCTCGGCTCCCGCGTCGCGGGCTTCGATGATCTCGCGCGCGATGCGGCCGATCACGGCCGGGTCGATGCCGTAATCCTCGGCCCCCATCAGTGCCTCGCCGGACAGTTTGAGCAGGATGCGGCGATAGACCAGGGGGGCGGGCATGGTGAGTTCTCGGCGTGGGGAAACCGCGGCAATTCTAGCCGAGCGCGTCGCTTCAGTCGCCGGGTTCGTAGATCGAATACAGTTTGCGCGCGGTTTCCAGCACCTCCCACGTGCCGGTGAACCCTGCGGGCACGACGAAACTCTGGCCCGCTTCCAGCACGATGTCCTCGCCATCATCGCTGCGCAGGCGGACGCGCCCGCTGAGCAGGTGGCAGAACTCGTGCTCGGTGTAGTGCACCCGCCATGCGCCCACATCGCCTTCCCATACGCCGCAATGGAAACGGTCATCCCGGGTGGAGTAGGCGTTCTCGACCGCCTGCAGGGGGCGCCCACGGATCAGTCGCTCGGCGGCAATGGGCGCTCGCGCAGCCGCCTCCAGCGTGTGTGGCACGGGAACGATGCGGGACATGGGTGGGACCTGCGGCCGGGGCGGATATGATGGCGCTCCTTCCCGCCATCCATCAAGGAACGGACATGAGCGTGCGCACCCTGCAGGAATTCCTCGCATCATCGAAGGAAAAGGATGCGACGGCCGACGCATTCGAACTGGAAAGCCCGCATCTGCTGGAAGTCCGGTTGAACGGTCTGGTCTGGGCCAAGGCCGGCGCGATGGTCGCGCGCAAGGGCAGCGTGAAGTTCACCCGTCAGGGCATGCTGGAACAGGGTTTGGGGAACCTGCTGAAGAAGGCCGTCAGTGGCGAAGGCATGCAACTGATGAAGATCGAAGGGCAGGGGCGTGTCTACCTGGCCGATGCCGGCAAGCGGATCACGCTGCTGCGTCTCGCGGGGGAATCGATCTTCGTCAACGGCAACGATGTGCTTGCGGTGGAGGCCAGCATCGAGAGCCGGATCACGATGATGCGCAAGGTCGCCGGGATGCTGTCGGGAGGGCTGTTCAACGTACGCCTGAGCGGACACGGCATCGTCGCCATCACGTCGCACTACGAACCCCTCACGCTGCCGGTGAACGCGCAGACCGGGCCCGTGTTCACCGACCCGAATGCCACGGTGGCATGGTCGGGCGGATTGACGCCGGAGATCATCACCGATATTTCGCTCGGCACCCTGCTGGGCCGCGGCTCGGGCGAGAGCATCCAGTTGCGTTTCGCGGGCGACGGCTGGGTGGTGGTACAGCCTTACGAAGAAGTGGCGCTGCAACCGAGGCAGTAGCCACGGGGCCTGTCAGGGGCCGATGGCGCCGACCGATACCCGGTTGCGGCCTTCGCGCTTGGCGCCATACAGCGCTTCATCCGCCGCGCGAAGCAGGTCATCGACGTGGCGGAACTGTTCCAGTGCACCCTGCGTGGCCAGCCCGGCCGAGAAGGTGATGTGCAGTGGCTGGCCGTCGACATCGGCCATCGCCACGCCGGCCACCTCCGACAGGATGCGTCGCACGACCTGGGCGGCGGCCTCTTCGCCGATGCCCGGCAAAACCACCAGGAATTCCTCGCCGCCATAGCGGGCGACGATGTCGCTGCCGCGCACCTGCCGCATCAGCGCCTTGGCGAAATTGCGCAGCACTTCATCGCCGACCAAGTGCCCCCAGCGGTCATTGACCTGTTTGAAGTCGTCCAGGTCGATGAAGGCGATCGACAGCGGCCAGCCGTGCCGCGTGGCGGCATCGAACTCCTTCTCGAGCACT
Organism: Pseudoxanthomonas sp. PXM03; assembly: GCF_014852005.1. Taxonomy (GTDB): domain Bacteria; phylum Pseudomonadota; class Gammaproteobacteria; order Xanthomonadales; family Xanthomonadaceae; genus Pseudoxanthomonas_A. The sequence goes on from NZ_JACVAU010000001.1 coordinate 1,149,515, forward strand.
TCTTCCAGCTGGCTGCGGTTGTAGGCCCCGGTCAGCGGGTCGCGCCGCACCTCCTCCGCCAGCCGGCGCGCACGGTCTTCGTGCTCGTTGGCTTCCTTGCGGGCGCGCGCCGCGTCCTGGATTTCGCGCAGGTTGCGCACGACCAGCAGCTCGCGTGCCTGGTCCAGCAAAGCCTGGATGCGGGCCGGTGGGGCGGGGGGTACGTCGAACAATGCGTAGACCTCGGGCAGCGCCACGAGCATCTCCTCGGTCAGGGCGAGGAACCCCGGGTAGTCGATCCCGAGCCGCGTGGCGGCCTGCATCGCCGCATGGCGATGCGCATCCTCCGTCCGCGCTTGGTCCATTCCCGCCAGCCAGATGTCGGCAATGTGGCCGGACACGGCCACGCACGCATTGAACGGGGTGTCCGACGCGGGCATCTCGCTCTCGATGATCGCTTCCCTCAACAGCGCCGGCAGGTTCCACTGCCGCGCCAACCACCCGCCCACCGTGGCGTGGTCGCACCCCAGCCAGTCGCGCTCGGCGGCCAGCAGTTCGGCATTGCCCACGGCGCGTTCGACCAGCCGCGCATAGTCATCGCCCAGGACTTCCAGCAGGGCCAGCACGCCGATGTCCTGCAGCAGCCCGGCCAGCATCAGCTCTTCCACCTTGCTGATGCCGGCACGCTGGCCCAGCACCCGGCTGGCCAGCGCGGCGATGACGCTGCGACGCCAGACGCGCTCCTGCGCGGCAGGATGGGTGCCGCTGCCGCAGCGTGACAGGGAGAACCCCAGTGCCAGCGTCAGGGTGGCATTCAGGCCCAGCACCGTGAGCGCCTGCGAAAGGTTTTCCACCCTGCGGCGACTGGCGTAGAGCGGGGAGTTGGCGATGCGCAGCATGCGCGCGCTCAATGCCGCATCCAGCCCGATCGCATCGGCGGCCGTCGCCATCACCACGTCCGGATCCTGCGCGAGCTCGATGATCCGCAATGCAACGCCGGGCGGGCTGGGCAGATTGCGGCAATTCAGCAGCTGGGCTTCGAGTTCGGGACGCATCCGGGTGCGGGCCACGCAAGTGGGAATTGCCGGCAGGATGCCAGCAATGCGCGACGAAGTGTCACGTTTGAAACCAGTTTCGGCACGGAACGTGCAAACTTGAGGCGTAGTCGACCAACGGTCACGGCGTGCGCGACGGCATCCGCTCCCGCCCGCTACGCGGGCAACAAAAAAGCCGCGGTTCCCCGCGGCTTTTCCGTCGAAGCGGAGCGGAAAGGCTTACGCCAGGCCGGCCTGCTTCATGACTTCGGCGGCGTAGTCTTCCACCACCTTCTCGATGCCTTCGCCGACCACCAGGCGCTGGAAGCCGACCACGTCGGCGCCGGCGGCCTTCACGACCTGCTCGACCGACTTGTCGCTGTCCAGCACGTACGGCTGGCCGTACAGGGTCACTTCGTTGACGATCTTGTTGATCTTGCCCGAGATGATCTTCTCCAGGATGTCGGCCGGCTTGGCCTTGTCCTTGTCCGACATCTTGGCCAGTTCGATTTCCTTTTCCTTCGCCACGAACTCGGCCGGCACGTCGGCGGCCTTGTTGTGCGGCGGGTTCATCGCGGCGATGTGCATCGCCAGGCCGCGGGCCAGTTCGGCATCGCCACCCTTGACCTCGACCAGCACGCCGATCTTGCCGCCGTGCACGTAGGCCGCGACGTTGTTGGCGCTGTCGATCGACACCAGGCGACGGATCTGCATGTTCTCGCCCAGCTTGGCGATGGCGGCGGCGCGGGCTTCCTCGACGGTCTCGCCCGAGGCCAGCTTGGCGCTCTTCAGCGCTTCCACATCGGCGGCACCCGAGGTCAGCGCGGCCTGCGCGATGGCGTCGGTGAAGGCGATGAAGTTGGCATCCTTGGCGACGAAGTCGGTCTCGGAGTTGATCTCGACCAGCACGGCCTTGCCGCCGTCCTGGGCCACGGCCACGCGGCCTTCGGCGGTGACGCGGTCGGCCTTCTTGTCGGCCTTGGCCAGGCCCGACTTGCGCAGCCACTCGGCCGCGGCGTCGATGTCGGCGTTGTTCTCGGTGAGCGCCTTCTTGCACTCCATCATGCCGGCGCCAGTGCGCTCGCGCAGTTCCTTGACCAGGGAAGCGGTGATTTCCACGGGATTACCTCTATTTGGATTGGCAAAGCCCCTCTCCCGTCGGAAGAGGGGTTGGGGTGAGGGTGCGGCGGAGTCGCGATGCATGCAGCGTCGACGTGCTCCGTACCCTCATCCGCCCTTCGGGCACCTTCTCCCGATGGGAGAAGGCGGAACATGGGCCGCCGCGCAGCATGGCGCGGCGGCATTGCAGCCGGATTACTCGGCGGCGGCTTCGTCGGATTTCTTGCTGGCGGCCTTCTTGGCCGGGGCGCGACGGGCACCCTTGTCGTCGCCACCGTCGGCGAACTCTTCCTCGCGCACGCTGGCGGCGTTCGGCTGGGCGGCCTTGCCTTCCAGCACGGCGTCGGCGGCGGCGCGGGCGTACAGCTGCACGGCGCGGATGGCGTCGTCGTTGCCGGGGATGGCGTAGTCGACCAGGGCCGGGTCGTAGTTGGAGTCGACCACCGCGATCACCGGGATGCCGAGCTTCTTGGCTTCCTTGATGGCGATGTCTTCATGGCCGATGTCGATGACGAACAGCGCGTCCGGCAGGCGGTTCATTTCCTTGATGCCGCCCAGCGAGGCCAGCAGCTTCTCGCGCTCGCGGCGCAGGCCCAGCACTTCGTGCTTGACCAGCTTCTCGAACGTGCCGTCGGTTTCGGCGGCTTCCAGTTCCTTCAGGCGGGCGACCGACTTCTTCACGGTGGCGAAGTTGGTCAGCGTGCCGCCCAGCCAGCGCTGGGTCATGAACGGCATGCCGCAACGCTCGGCTTCTTCCTTCACGGCCTCACGCGCGCTGCGCTTGGTGCCCAGGAAGAGGATGGTGCCGCGCTTCTGCGCGACGCCCGAGATGAAGTTCATCGCGTCGTTGAACAGCGGAACGGTCTTCTCGAGGTTGATGATGTGGATCTTGCCGCGGGCGCCGAAGATGTACGGCGCCATCTTGGGGTTCCAGTAGCGGGTCTGGTGGCCGAAATGGACGCCGGCTTCCAGCATCTGGCGCATGGTGACTTGGGGCATTGCAGTGACTCCATCGAAGGGGAACCCACCGTCCGGTTCAATGGAGGACGGCGCCGGTGAGGGCGGGGTTCCGGGGTTGGGCCTCCCTGCGGCTTCCGTGTCCGAACCCTTCAGCGAAGGGCACCCCGGCACGGGTTGGGGCAGCAGGTGTGGATTCGTCGGTGTCGCCCGACGTGGGCGGTCCGGCCGGGCGAACCCGGGCGCGAAGCCGCGGGAGTATAGCGGTCTTACCCCTCTCGCCGCAAACCGGCCCCGTCCTGTCACCCTGGGAAGTGGGCCCCGGCCGTTCAGCCCGGGCGTCAAATGGGGGATAATCGGCCAATGGCCATCCAGCTCAAGACTCCCGAAGACCTCGCCCAGATGCGCATCGCCGGCCGCCTGGCCGCCGAAGTGCTGCAAGTGGTCGCCCCGCACGTGAAGCCGGGCGTGACCACCGCCGAACTGGACCGCATCTGCCACGATCACATCGTCAACGTGCAGAAAGCCATCCCGGCCAACGTGGGCTACAAGGGCTTCCCGGCGACGGTCTGCACCTCGGTCAACAACGTCATCTGCCATGGCATCCCGAGCGAAGCGAAGGTGCTCAAGGATGGCGACATCCTCAACATCGACGTCACCGTCATCAAGGACGGCTGGCACGGCGACACCAGCCGCATGTACATCGTCGGCACCCCGTCGGTGATGGCGAAGCGGCTGGTGGACACCACCCGCGAAGCCATGTTCCGTGGCATCCGCGCAGTGAAGCCGGGCGCCACCCTGGGTGACGTGGGCCACGCGATCCAGCAGTACGCTGAAGCCGAGCGCTTCAGCGTGGTGCGCGAGTACTGCGGCCACGGCATCGGCAAGGTCTACCACGACGAGCCGCAGGTGCTGCACTACGGCCGCCCCGGCGAGGGCGTGGTGCTGAAGCCCGGCATGACCTTCACCATCGAGCCGATGATCAATGAGGGCGCGCGCCACACCCGCGTGCTGCCCGACGGCTGGACCGTGGTCACCAAGGACCGCAAGCTGTCCGCGCAGTGGGAGCACACGGTGGCGGTGACCGAGGACGGCGTCGAGATCCTGACCCGCGTGCCGGGCGACGACAACGACCTGTGAGCACCACGACAGCCGCGAACGGACACGCGACGCGGCTTCCGGACATCGGCCCGGACGTCGCCGATGACGCGGCCTGGTCGGCGGCGGCGCGCGCCTCGCTCGGCCACACCGATGCGCGGCTGGACAAGCGCTTCGACCAGGACGACGGCATGGACCGCATCCTCGCGCTGCGCGCGCGGGCGGTCGACCACCTGCTGAAGGACGCCTGGCTGCGCTGCATCCCCGAGGATGCGCCGATGGCGCTGTTCGCGGTGGGCGGATACGGGCGCGGCGAACTGTTTCCCCAATCCGACGTCGACGTGCTGGTGCTGGCCGCATCCGATGTGCAGCAGGCCCACCACGATGCCGTGGCGCGCTTCTTCGCGATGCTCTGGGATGCCGGCCTGCCGATCAGCCACAGCGTGCGCTCGGCGAGCGAATGCACGGCCGCAGCCGCCGCCGACCAGAGCGTGCTGACCGCGCTGATCGAGGAGCGGCTGATCGTTGGCGAACCCGTGGACGAAGGCCTGCTGATCGACGCCATCGGTCCGGCCAGGGTCTGGCCGCCGCGTGATTTCTTCGTCGCCAAGCGCGAGGAGCTGCGCATCCGCCACGCACGCTTCGGCGACACGTCCGACAATCTCGAACCCAACATCAAGGAAGGCCCGGGCGGGTTGCGCGACCTGCACACGCTGGGCTGGATGGCGCTGCGCACGTTCGGCGTGCGCGACCTCGAGCCGCTGGTAGGCCTGGGCCACCTGGGCCAGGACGAAGCCCTCGCGCTCGCGCGCGAGCGGCGTGCGCTGGGTCGCCTGCGTTATGGCCTGCATCGCGTGGCAGGGCGCCCCGAGGAGCGCCTTCGCTTCGATTACCAGAAGACGCTGGCGCAGCGTCTTGGTTTTGCCGATGACGCGGGAAGCCTGGGCGTCGAGAAGATGATGCAGGGCTTCTACCGCAGTGCCGCCATCGTGCGCCGGATCAGCGACCGTCTGCTGCAGCGCTTCGAGGAACAGTTCGATGGCGAGGCATTGCCCGAACCGCTGGACGAGCGCTTTGCGCTGCGCCGGGGGTATCTGGCCGCGCGCGAGGTCGCCTGGCCCGGGGACGATGTCGCTCAGGTGTTCGCGTTGTTCGCGACATGGGCGGCGCACCCGCAGATCCGTGGTCTGCATTCGCGCACGGCGCGTGCGCTGGCGGAGTCGCTGCCCAGGCTGCCGGCGTACCCGGCGGCCGACCGGCTGCAGCGTGATGCCTTCATGGCGCTGCTGCGCGGCCCGCGCGCGGTGGAAACGCTGACCCGCATGGCGCGCCTGGGCGTGCTGGGGCAGTGGATCCCTGCGTTCGCCCGCGTGTCGGGGCGCATGCAGTTCGACCTGTTCCATGTCTACACGGTGGACCAGCACACCTTGATGGTGCTGCGGAACATCGCCGCATTCGCCGCCGGCCGCGCCGACGATCGCTTCTCCATCGCGCACGAAGTCTGGCCACGCCTGCGCAAGCCCGAACTGCTCCTGCTCGCCGGCCTGTTCCATGACATCGCCAAGGGGCGCGGTGGCGATCACTCGGAACTGGGCGCCGTGGATGCACGCGAGTTCTGCGTGGCGCACGGGCTCAGCGAGGCGGACACCGCGCTGGTCGCGTGGCTGGTGGAACAGCACCTGCGCATGTCGGTGACGGCGCAGAAGCAGGATATTTCCGACCCGGACGTCATCCACGCCTTCGCCACGCTGGTCGGAGACCGCGAGCGGCTGGACTATCTCTACCTGCTGACCTGCGCGGACATCGCTGGCACCAGCCCCAAGCTCTGGAATGCATGGAAGGACCGGCTGCTCGCCGATCTGTACTTCGCTGCGCGGCGCGTGTTGCGGGAAGGGCTGGAGAATCCGGTCGCCGTGGACGAGCGTCTCGACGAAGCGCGCGGAAGCGTGCGTGCGCTGCTGGAAGTGCAGGGCATGGCGGCCGCCCAGGCGGATGCCTTGTTCGCGACCATGCCTGAAGAGAGTTTCCTGCGCTTCCGTCCGGAACAATTGGCCTGGCAGGCACAGGCCATCCGTGGCGCGATGCCTGGCGAGACGCGGGTGCGCGCACGCCGCATCGCCGATGACGCGGACGCGATGGAAGTGTTCGTGCATTCGCCCGACCGCGACGGCCTGTTTGCCGCGATCCTCGCCACGCTCGACCGCATGGGCTTCGCGATTCACCAGGCGCGCGTGCTGGTGGGGCCCCAGGGCACCGTCTTCGATACGTTCGAAGTCCTGCCGGCCGATGCCTATGCGCCGCGCGATCCCGTCGAGGTGGCGCGCGGCCTGGGCGACGCGCTCGCGCGGCCGCTGGACAGCGTGCGTACGTCCCGGCGCGCCGTGCCGCGCCAGCTCAAGCATTTCCGCTTCGCACCGCGCATCGAGTTCGGCACCACGCCGGACGGGCGCAGGACCATCCTCGGCCTGGTCGCGCCTGACCGCCCGGGACTGCTGTCGGACGTGGCCCAGGTGCTGCGCCGGCAGGGCCTGCGCGTGCACGACGCGCGCATCGCCACGTTCGGCGAGCGCGCGGAAGACGTGTTCCAGATCACCGACGAACACGACCAGCCGCTCACCGACGCTTCCCAGCAGGACGCGCTGCGCGATGCGCTGCGCGCCGGTCTTGATACTCCCACCTGAGCAGAACCCAGCAGGACCTTTGATGACCCGCAAAGCCAGCAAGAACGAAGAACTGAAGTCCACCATCGAGAGCGCGTTCGAGCGCCGGGCCGAGCTGACGCCGGCCGAGATCGAGGGTTCCACCCGCACCGCCGTCGAGCTGGCGATCGAGGGCCTGGAGAGCGGAAAACTGCGCGTGGCCGAGCCCGACGGCAAGGGTGGCTGGAAGGTCAACGAGTGGCTGAAGAAGGCCGTGCTGCTGTATTTCCGCGTCAACGAGATGGAACTGGTCGAAGCCTATCCCGCGCCGTTCTGGGACAAGGTCGAGGCGCGCTTCGGTGCGTTCGACGAGAACGATTTCCGCAAGCTCGGCGTGCGCGTGGTGCCGGGCGCCATCGCGCGCCGCGGCACATACTTCGGCAAGGACGTGGTGCTGATGCCGAGTTTCGTCAACATCGGGGCGTACGTGGGCGAAGGCACGATGGTCGACACCTGGGCGACCGTCGGTTCCTGCGCGCAGATCGGCAAGCACTGCCACCTGTCCGGTGGCGCCGGCATCGGCGGCGTGCTGGAGCCGTTGCAGGCCAGCCCGACCATCATCGAGGACCATTGCTTCATCGGTGCGCGCTCGGAAGTCGTCGAGGGCGTGGTGATCGGCCACCACAGCGTGATCGGCATGGGCGTGTTCATCGGCCAGTCCACCCGCATCTACAACCGCGCGACGAAGGAAATCACCTACGGTTACGTGCCGCCGGGCAGCGTGGTGGTGTCCGGATCGCTGCCGGCTGCCGACGGCTCGCACTCGCTGTACTGCGCGGTGATCGTCAAGCAGGTCGACGAGAAGACCCGCAGCAAGACCAGCGTCAACGAACTGCTGCGCGGGTTGGCGGACTGAGCGATGGCGACGACGCTCTACGGTTTGAAGAACTGCGACACCTGCAGGAAGGCGATGAAGTGGCTGGACCGCTTCGGCGTCGCGTACACGTTCGTCGACTACCGCGACAGCCGGCAGTCGCCCGAGACGCTGAAGGGCTGGGCGGACAAGGCGGGCGGCTGGGATGCGCTGATCAACAAGTCCTCGACGACCTGGCGCCAGTTGCCGGACAACCGCAAGGCACCTGGCTCCGATGCGGAGTGGAAGTTGCTGCTGAAGGAGTATCCGCAGCTGATCCGCCGCCCGGTGGTGATCACGGGTGAAGACGGGTTTTCACAGGGCTTCAGCGACAATGGGTTCAAGAAGATCTTCGGAGCCGGTGCGTGAGCGATGTCGTCGAACTCTCCAGCGAACTGATCCGCCGCCATTCGGTGACGCCGGATGACGCAGGTTGCCAGCAGGTGCTGGCGACGCGGTTGGGCCAGGCCGGTTTCCACTGCGAACACCTGCGCTTCGGCGACACCGACAATCTCTGGGCCACGCATGGCGCCGGCTCGCCGGTGCTGGTGCTGCTCGGGCACACCGATGTCGTGCCTCCCGGGCCGCTGGACGCGTGGACCAGCGATCCCTTCGTGCCCACCATCCGCGATGGCGTGCTGTATGGCCGTGGTACCGCCGACATGAAATGCAGCGTGGCCGCGTGCACGATCGCGCTGGAGCGGTTCGTCGACGCGCATCCGGACCATCCCGGCACGGTGGCGCTGCTGGTCACCTCTGACGAGGAAGGCGACGCGCACGATGGGGTGAAGAAGGTCGCCGCGCTGTTTCGCGAACGAGGCCAGAAGATCGACTGGTGCATCACCGGCGAACCGTCGTCGAAGGATGGGCTGGGCGACTTGTTGCGCGTGGGGCGGCGCGGCACGCTGACCGCGACACTGACCGTGCGCGGCGTGCAGGGACACGTGGCGTATCCGCACAAGGCGCTCAATCCGATCCACAAGGCGTTGCCGGCGCTGGATGAACTGGCGGCGCGGCAGTGGGACGAAGGCTACGAGACTTTTCCGCCGACCAGCCTGCAGATTTCCAACATCCATTCCGGTACCGGTGCCAGCAATGTCATTCCGGGCGAACTGCAGGTGGTGTTCAACCTGCGCTTCAATCCCAGCTGGACGGCGGAGAAGCTGGAGCAGGAGATCGAAGCCATCTTCCAGCGGCACGGCCTCGACTACCGCGTGCAGTGGCATCGCGGTGGCGAGCCGTTCTACACGCCCGAAGGCCACCTGCGCGCCACGGCGCGCGCGGTGCTGGGCGAGTTCGCTGGTGCGCCGCCGGAGGAAAGCACGGCGGGCGGCACGTCCGATGCGCGCTTCATCGCGCCGCTGGGTGCGGAGTGCATCGAGGTCGGGCCGGTCAACGCCAGCATCCACAAGGTCGACGAGCATGTGCGCATCACGGACCTGGAGGCGCTGCCGGGCCTGTACCAGGCCCTGGTCGAACGGCTGATGCTGTCGGCGCGCGCGCCCTGAGGCATGTGCGCGCCGCCGTTCGCTTTCGGATGAAACAGTTGCCAAGCGGCGGCGGGACCGGTTACGGTCGCGCCATGCCCTGCCGCACCGCCATCAACAACAACCGCAATAACCTGCGCCCGAACAACGGGACGCGGGCGATGCGGCTCTGCGACTAGGCAACGAAAGACCTGCCGGATACCAGAAACCCGCATCGCGAGATGCGGGTTTTTTTTCGTTTCCGGCTTCCATCATCGAACCTCACCAGGAGCTTCCTCCCATGTGTTCCATCTTCGGCATCTTCGGGCTGCAGCCCGGCGACGACATCCAGGCCCTCCGGCGACAGGCGCTGGAACTTTCGCAGAAGCAGCGCCATCGCGGGCCCGACTGGAGCGGTGTCTACCATGACGACGGCGCCATCCTGGTGCACGAGCGGCTGGCCATCGTCGATCCGGCAGGCGGCTCGCAGCCGCTGCGTTCGGCCGATGGGGCGCTGGTGCTGGCGGTCAACGGCGAGATATACAACCATCGCGAGTTGAAGGCGGAACTGAAGCAGAACTACGCCTTCCAGACCGGTTCCGACTGCGAGGTCATCAATGCGCTGTACCGCGAGGACGAACCGGCGTCGTTCCTCAACCGCCTCAACGGCATCTTCGCCTTCGCGCTGTGGGACAAGGCGACGGGCCGGGCGCTGATCGCGCGCGATCCCATCGGCGTGTGCCCGCTGTACTGGGGCCACGATCGCGAGGGCCGGCTGTGCGTGGCATCGGAGATGAAGGCGCTGTCGCCGATCTGCGCGGATGTCGCCCAGTTCCCGCCGGGCCACTACTACGAGACGTCGACGCGGACGCTGGTCAAGTACTACGAAAAGCCGTGGCGTGATTACGCCGCAGTGGAGCATGTGGAAGTCGCCAGGCAGGAGCTGCGCGAAGCATTCGAGCGCGCCGTGCATCGCCAGCTGATGACCGACGTGCCCTACGGCGTGCTGCTGTCCGGTGGCCTGGACTCCTCGCTGGTCGCGGCTGTCGCCGCGCGTTATGCGCGGCATCGCATCGAGGACAACGACACGACCGAAGCCTGGTGGCCGCGGCTGCACTCGTTCGCCATCGGCCTGGACGGGTCGCCCGACCTGGCGGCGGCGGAAGTCGCGGCGAAGGCGTTGGGCACCGTGCATCACGGCTTCACGTACACGTTCCAGGAAGGTCTCGATGCGATTCCGGAGGTGATCCGCCACATCGAAACCTACGACGTCACGACCATCCGTGCGTCAACACCGATGTACCTGCTGGCGCGTCGCATCAAGGCGATGGGCGTGAAGATGGTGCTGTCGGGCGAGGGCAGCGACGAGATCTTCGGCGGCTACCTGTACTTCCACAAGGCGCCGGACGCGCGCGAATTCCACGAGGAGCTGGTACGCAAGCTGGACGCGCTCTACAACTACGACTGCCTGCGCGCGAACAAGTCGATGATGGCCTGGGGCGTGGAACCGCGCGTGCCGTTCCTCGACGTGGAGTTCCTCGACGTGGCCATGAAGATGGATGCCCTGCACAAGATGATCGACAAGGGCAGCACCGGCGCCAAGCGGATGGAGAAGGGCATATTGCGCGAGGCGTTCGAGGGCTATCTGCCGGAGTCGATCCTGTGGCGGCAGAAGGAGCAGTTCAGCGACGGCGTCGGCTACGGCTGGATCGACGGGCTGAAGGCGCATGCGGAGGCACAGGTCAGCGATCGCGAACTGGCGGCGGCCGACAAGCGCTTTCCGGTCAATCCGCCGCAGACCAAGGAGGCCTATTTCTATCGCACGCTGTTCGAACAGCACTATCCGGGCCAGGCCTGCGCGGAAACCGTGCCGGGCGGCAAGTCGATCGCGTGCTCGTCGCCGGCGGCGATCGCGTGGGACGCCAGCTTCGCGAAGATGGCCGATCCGTCCGGCCGTGCCGTGGCTGGCGTGCACGCGGCGGCCTTGCAGGCGGGTTGACGATGTCACCCGCCGACGTGGTGCGCGAATGGGTCCGCCGCTTCAACGCGGCGGACGTGGATGGCCTGGCCGCGCTGTATACGGAAGACGCGGTGAATCACCAGGTGGTGGCCGACCCGCTGCTCGGACGCGAGGCGATCGCGAACCTGTTCCGCACCGAATTCGCGCGCGCGACGATGGTGTGCGAGGTGGAACAGATCCTCGAGGACGGCGAGTGGGCCGTGATGGAATGGCGCGATCCGCTCGGACTGCGCGGCTGCGGCTTCTTCCGCGTGCGCGACGGCCGCATCGTGTTCCAGCGCGGCTACTTCGACCAGCTCAGCTTCTTCCGCCAGCAGGGGCTGGCGGTACCGGATCACTACCTGGGCTGAGCGTTGGCGGGACGCAGCGTCAGTGTGTGGGCGGCATCGCCCGGCAGGAATGGCGTCGGCCGTCCGTGTACCCAGTCGTCATGGCCTGCGCCCCAGAAGGGCGACATCGGGTGGCCACTCTGGCCGCCCGGCATGTGGATGATGCCGTCGGCCTCGTGGCCGGGCGACACCACCATGCGTTCCGAGGCGCCGAAGGACGGACCCTGCACACGCGGCATGGCGCCGTCACCGGCGAGTGGTTCGCCCGGCATGCAGAGCCTGGGCTTGAGGAAGGCGGGCAGGGCGTTCGCCAGCGGATGGCAGATCTTCGCGGTATTGCGCTCGCCCCAGCGGCGCTGCGCCAGAGGCCCTTGATCGGCCAGGTCGTCGCGGACTTCCTTCGCCGCGTCTTCCAGAAGCGCATCCCACGTCCTGTAGCGGCGCGACAACAGGTGCGGGGGGCGCTGTTCGAGCAATGGCCAGACGACGCCTTCCAACTGCGGCAGGTCGGGCATGATGAAGTCGTTGCCCAGGGCTGCCTGTGCGGGTGCGGTCAGGCCATCGGCGATGCGCGCATGCACGGCGAGGCGCCAGGCGCGCACGAGGCGATAGCTGACGGAGTCGACGCTGGCGACGCCTTCCCAGGCCCTGCCCGCATCCGCGAGTGCCTTCACGGAGGAGTCCGCGGGCGATCGTCCGGCTTCATCCTGCAGCAGTTGCCACCAGCGCTGCAGGAACACGGCGCGATCGTCGAGCTGGATGGCCAGCAGATCCTTCTCTGTGAAGCGTTCCTTCGCCAACAGGCCGTCGCGGATCTGCCTGGCGCGCGCGCCCAGCGCATAGCCGCCATCGCCGACCCGCGCCAGCGCGTCTCCCTCCAGGACGCGCGCGTTCGCGGTCCACAAACGGTGGTTGGGCGGCGAGGTCAGTACCGGCGTGAGCTGGCTGGAGATGAGCCACGGCGAGCATCGGCTCGGTGGTGCGGGGGTGGCTGCTGAAGCATCCGCGCTGCCGCGCGTGAACTCCAGCGAGTGCGTGCATGCACCCGCGCGCGACGCCAGCGGTCCCAGGATGCGCCAGGCGACGCGCCCCTTGTGGTCGGCGATGACGAGATTCTGTGCCGGCGTGGCGGTGCGCTGTGCGACCGACAGCACGGAGGGAAGATCACCGGCGGTGGCGAAATCCGCCAGGCCGAAGTTCAGCGCGCCGGGCTGGTGTGCGACCCAACGCAGGGCCAGCGCGGGCTTGCCGGGCGTCGCGGGATGCACGATGGGCCCGTAGCGCGTGTCGACAACGTCCAGCGTGACGGCATCGGCACCGGCCACGCGGATGGTTTCGGCATGGTGTTCGGTCGCATCGCAGGTGGCCGGATCATCACCTTTGCTGCACGGCTTCACCGGATACCAGTCCGCCGTGTCCGCATAGCTGTTGGTGAAGCCCCATGCCACATGCCCGTTGCTGCCGACGATGATGGCGGGCAGGCCGGGCAGGCTGAAGCCGGATACATCGACCCTCCCGCCGGGCGCGCGCGGGTTCGGATAACGCAGGCGGACGCGGAACCAGATGTTCGGCGCACGCAGGCCCAGATGCATGTCGTCGGCAACGATGGCGCGGCCGTCGGCGGTCAGTGCGCCGGCCACCGCCCAGTTGTTGCTGCCGGGCGTGCCCTTGTCGGCCAGGCGCCGGTGCGAGTCGGTCTTCGGCATCGGCAGCGTGCGCAGGTCGACGCCCGTCGCCGGTGGAAGCGCGGCATTGCCTCGTGCCTGCCCGTAGAGCGGCGCGTCCCACTCGGTGCCATCGTGGGTCAGCAGGTCGAACAAGGCCGGCGGCACGTGCTGGCGGATCTTCCACAGGCCGAGCTCGCGCAGGTTCCCGGAATCCTGCAGGTCGAAGTACATCGCGTATCCGGCCAGCGCCGAGTCGGTCACCTCCCAGGCGCGCGGCGATTGCCGCAGCAACAGGTAGGGCCAGGGGCGCGCGCGCAGGTCGCCAAGTCCGGCGTTGACGCCAGCGGCATAGGCTTCGAGCTGCGGCATGCGGTCGCCCGCGAATTCGCCCAGATGCGCGGATACCCGTGCGCGGATGCGGTGGGTGCGGCGCTCCTTGTCCATGTTCACCGCAATGGGGCCGAACAGTTCCGACAGTTCGCCGGCGGAACTGCGCCGCATCAGGTCCATCTCGAAGTAGCGCTCCTGGGCGTGCACGTATCCCAGTGCGCGGGTAGCGTCGGCCTCGCTGGCGGCGTCGATGGTCACCACGCCCAGCGCATCACGCTGGATCGAGACCGGTGCCGACAGTCCGGCCAGGCCGGACTCGCCTTCCAGCCGGGCCAGGCTGCCCCGCATCAACCACCACACCACAAGCAATGCCACGACGACGAGGGCCAACAGCAGCAGCGCGATGCGCCGGGTCCACTTCAGCATTACGGGATCCTTGCGGTAGGGGCGTGAGGGTCGCGGTCGATTATTCCACGGAAGCCATGACCGCCACTGCCGCAGCGCAACGACGAACGAGAGTGATTCCGATTCGGTCATCATGGTGCCTGATCGGGCATCCTGTGCGCCTCGCTACCGGAGCCACCTGCCATGAAAGGCCATCCCGACGTCGTCGACTATCTCAAGTTCCTGCTGCGCGGCGAACTCGCTGCCCGCGACCAGTACTTCATCCATTCCCGTCGCTACGAGGACATGGGGCTGAAGGCGCTGTTCAACCGCATCGACCACGAGATGCAGGAAGAAACCCAGCACGCCGATGCGCTGCTGCGCCGCATCCTGTTCCTGGAGGGCGATCCGGACATGCGCCCGGAGTCGTTCGTCGCGGGCAGAACGGTCGAGGAGATGCTGCAGCGCGACCTGGAGGTCGAGTACGCCGTACGCGCGAATCTGGCGAAGGGTGTCGGTCTGTGCGAACAGCATGGCGACTATGTCAGCCGCGAGATCCTGCTGGCCCAGCTCAAGGACACCGAGGAAGACCACGCGCACTGGCTGGAACAGCAACTGGGCCTGATCAAGCGCCTGGGCATCGAGCTGTACCTCACGTCGAAGCTGGACGGTGGCAGCGTTTCGGGCTGAGGCGGAGACTCAGGTCCGGCGAAGCCGATAGACGGCGGTGGTGAGCGCGGTCAGGCCTTCCGCCTGGAAGCGCGGCTCCTGGTCCAGGATGTCGCGCCGCTCGAGCAGCACGTGCTGCCACGGTGAAGCGAACAGCGCCTCGACTTCCGCCTGCCCGACCGAGAATGGCGGACCGTCCTTCTGCTGCTGCGGGTACTCCAGCGTGATCAGCAGTCCCCGGCAGCCGGACGGCAACGAGGCATACAGCGTGTCGAGGTAGCGGCGGCGCAGGGCGGGCGGGAGCGCGATCAGCGCCGCACGGTCATAGACCGCCTCCACATCGGCAAGCAGTGCTGGCTCCAGTCCGAACGCATCCCCCAGGATGATCTCGATGGGGCCGGCAGTGAAGTGATCGCCGTACTGGCTGACCGTCCTGACCGGCTCCACGCCCGCCTCCTGGAAGAACTGCGCCACGGCCAGGGGCGACAGTTCCACGCCCAGCACGCGGTATCCCTGCGCGGCCAGCCAGTGCATGTCCAGCGATTTGCCGCACAGTGGCACCAGGACACGGGCATCCGCACGCACCTGCAGCGATGGCCAATGTTTTTCCAGCAGCGGCATCACGTCACTGCGGTGGAAACCGATCTGGCCTTCCTGCCATCGCTGCAACCAGAAATCGGCATCCATTCGTGCGGCCCTTGTCGAAACCGTTGGATTGAAACTCGCCCGGCTGTTGCAGGAGGGGCTTCAGCCCCGAGGCTTCTCCGCGTGTAAAGCGGTCGGGGCTGAAGCCCCTTCTACAGCAGTCGGGATTTCACGAACGCGCCGCAGCGCATCCATGTGGTGGACTATTGGACATCCAGTCCATCGACCTTCTGCCAACCTCTCGGCAACAACCCACCCCGCGTCGCGCGCGCACCGACGTAGGCATCCAGGTCTTTGAACGACAGGCTCATCGTGCGCTGGCCGCTTTTCACCTGCAGCGTGCCGCCGGGCGACACGGCGGCGATGGCGACGACATGCTCGGTGCCCAGCTTGGCCTTCGGGATTTCGATGATCTTGTTGCCCTTGCCCTTGTCGAGTTCCGGCAGTTCGCTGACGGGGAACGCCAGCAGGTGGCCGGCGCTGGTCACCGCGACGATGCGGTCGGTTTCCGCATTCGGCACCACCGACGGTTGCAGTACATGGGCGCCGGCGGTCAGGTTGAGCATGGCCTTGCCGGCCTTCTGGCGACCGGTGAGGTTCTCGAAGCGGGTCACGAAGCCGTAGCCATGCGACGAGGCCAGCACGAAGCGCGTGTCGTTGTCGCCGCTGGCCAGCGCCTGGAACGATGCGCCCGCGACAGGAGAGAACCGGCCCGTGAGGGGTTCGCCATTGCCGCGCGCCGATGGCAGCGTGTGCACGGCAGTGGAATAGCTGCGGCCTTCCGAATCGAGGAACGCCACCTGCTGCGTACTGCGCGAACGCACCGCTGCGAGCAGGCTGTCGCCGTCGCGGTAGGAAAGCGTGGCCGCATCCATGTCGTGGCCCTTGGCCGCACGGATCCAGCCCTTCGCCGACATCACGACCGTCATCGGCTCGCTGGCAACCAGTTCGGTTTCATCCAGCGCCTGTGCGGCATCGCGTTGCACCAGCGGCGACATGCGCGCGTCGCCGAACTTCTTCGCATCGGCGGTGAGCTCGTCCTTGATCAGCTTTTTCAGCTTGCTCTTGGAGTCCAGCGTAGCGATCAGCTTCTCGCGCTCGCTGGCGAGTTCGTCCTGTTCACCCCGGATCTTCATTTCCTCAAGGCGGGCGAGTTGCTTCAGCCTGGTGTCGAGGATGTAGTCCGCCTGCTCCTCGCTCAGTGCGAAGCGTGCGATCAGTGCGGCCCTGGGCTCGTCCTCGGTGCGGATGATGCGGATGACTTCATCCAGGTTGAGGAACGCCACCAGCAGGCCTTCCAGCAGGTGCAGGCGGCGTTCGACTTTTTCCAGCCGGTGCTTCAGGCGGCGGGTGACGGTGTCGCTGCGGAAGGCCAGCCACTCCGTCAGCAGCATCTTCAGGTTCTTGACCTGCGGCCGGCCATCCAGTCCGATGATGTTGAGGTTGACCCGGTAACTCTTCTCCAGGTCGGTCGTGGCGAACAGGTGGCCCATCAGCTGTTCGGCATCCACGCGGTTGGAGCGCGGGATCAGCACCACGCGCACGGGGTTGGCGTGGTCGGATTCGTCGCGGATGTCTTCCAGCCAGGGCAGCTTTTTCGCGCGCATCTGGGCGGCGATCTGTTCGATCACCTTCGACGGCGAGACCTGGTAGGGCAGGGCATCGATGACGATGTTGGCGTTGTCCTTGCGCCAGACGGCGCGCGCGCGGACGCTGCCGGTACCGTTCTCGTACATCGCGCGCAGGTCCGATGGCGCGGTGATGATCTCGGCCCTGGTGGGGTAGTCGGGGCCCCGCACGTGCTCGCACAGGTCGGCGACCGTGGCATCCGGGTCGTCGATCAGCCGGATACAGGCGCTGACGATCTCGTTGAGATTGTGCGGCGGCACGTCGGTGGCCATGCCGACCGCGATGCCGGTGGTGCCGTTGAGCAGCAGGTGCGGCAGGCGCGCCGGCAACCAGGTGGGTTCCTCCAGCGTGCCGTCGAAATTGGGCGTCCAGTCCGCCGTGCCCTGGCCCAGCTCGCCCAGCAGCACTTCGGCGATCGGCGTGAGCTTGGATTCCGTATAGCGCATGGCCGCGAACGACTTGGGATCGTCGGGCGAGCCGAAGTTGCCCTGGCCTTCGATCAGCGGATAGCGGTAGGAGAACGGCTGCGCCATCAACACCAGCGCCTCGTAGCACGCGCTGTCGCCGTGCGGGTGGTATTTGCCGATGACGTCGCCGACGGTACGCGCGGACTTCTTCGGCTTGGCGCCGGCATTCAGGCCCAGCTCGCTCATCGCATAGACGATGCGCCGCTGCACGGGCTTCAGACCGTCGCCGATGAAAGGCAGGGCGCGGTCCAGCACCACGTACATGGAGTAATCGAGGTAGGCGCGCTCGGCGTACTCGCGCAGCGGGATCTGCTCGAAGCCGTGGAAGGTGGGGCGGATCGTTTCGGTCATTGCGGGCTAGCAGTCTGCGGGTCGTGGTCGACCCCGCCATTCTACCCGCCACCCCGTCTCACCCGATGCTACCCGGCAGCAGCGGACCGTCCAGCCACAGCCAGCGCGCCAGCCACGCCGTGGTGAAGGCGATGCCCAGCGTGAGCGGAACGCCGACGCGCAGGAAATCGCCGAAGGTGTAGCGGCCGGGGTTGAGGATCAGCAGGTTGCCGTGGTGGCCGATCGGGGTGAGGAATGAGGCCACCGCTCCCATCGCCGTGCATACGACGAAGGGCACCGGGTTCAGCTCCAGCCCTCCCGCCAGCGCCAGCGCGATGGGGGCGAGCAGTACCGTCGTCGCGGCGTCGGACAGGATCTGCGTCAGCAGCGCGGCGGTACCGAACATCACCAGCAGCAGCACCAGCGGCGACCAGTGTGCGGTGTGGTTGAGCAGCAGGTCCGCCACCAGCGCCGCAGTGCCGGTCTTCTCCATGGCGATGCCCAGCGGGATGACGCCGCCGATCATCACGAAGATACGCACGTCGATTTCCTGGTAGGCGCGCTCGATGTCCACGCAGCGCGTGATCACCATGGCGACCGCGCCGGCAAGGAAGGCGATGTGCGGCGCGAGCACCTCGGTGGCCGCGGCCGCCACCGCCGCCGCCATGATCAGCAGGGCGATGGGCGCACGACGACGCGGCTTCTCCCTGCCACCGAACGGCATCAGCATCAGGAAGCCGTGATGGGCCGCCAGCGGTTCGAGGTTCTGCTGCTGGCCCCACAGCACGAGCAGGTCGCCCTCCTGCAGCACCATTTCCGAGAGCTCGCCATGCAGCCAGCCTTCGCGGCGCCACAGGCCGACCACCACCACGCCCAGGTTCCGCAGGAAATCGATGTCGGCGACGCTGCGGCCGACGAACTCGGAATGCGGCGCGACCACGGCCTGCACCAGCTGCTCTTCGCCCAGGGCTTCGGTCTTCGGCTGTTCGTTTGGTTTTTCGCCGTACTTGGCCACTGCATGCAGGGCCAGCCCGGGTTCATTGCGGATGGAGGCGATCTCGTCCGGCGAGGCCCGCACCAGCAGCACGTCCCCGGCATCGAGCTTGCCGTCCATCCGCTGGTTGCGGCGACGCATGCCCTGGCGCAGCCAGTCCACCACCTGGAGCCGCTTGTCGAACGCTTCGGCGAATTCGCCGCGCGTCTTGCCCACCCACGGCGAAGCTTCTTCCACCAGCAGTTCGGTGTAGTAGCGGTCCAGCTTCAGATAGTCGCCCTGCGGTGTTTCACCCTCGCGCTTGGGCACCAGCCAGCGTCCCAGCAGCATGTAGGCGGTCCCCAGCACCACCAGGGCGGCACCGATGGGCGTGATGGCGAAGATGTCCAGCCCCGGCAGGCCCGCGCGCTTGATCAGGTCGTTGGACAGCAGGAAGGCGGGCGCGCTGAACAAGGTCAGCGTGGTGCCGAGCGATGCCGCCAGCGACATCGGCATCAGCAGGCGCGATGCGGCCAGTTTCTGCTCGCGGGCGATCCGCATCAGGATGGGCAGCATCATCGCGGTGACCATCACGTGGTGCGAGAACGCCGCCAGCGCGGCAGTGGCGGGCATCACCACGGCGATCGTGCGCCATTCGCTGCCGCCGGCCGCCCTGCCGATGCCGGCACCGATGCGTTCGGTGATACCGGTGGCGGACAAGCCGGCCGACAGCACGAATACGGCGGCGACGATGATCGCCGGTTCGCTCGCGAAGCCCGACAGCGCTTCCTTCGGGCCGAGGATGCCGGTCAGCGTGAGTGCGAGCAGCGCCAGCAGCGCGACCAGGTCGACACGCAGTTTCTCGCTTATGAACAGACCCAGGGTGATCGCCAGGATGGCGAGGAACAGGATCTGTTGGAACTCCATGCGCGTCTCCGTGCGGTGCATCGTCGTGCGTGGTCACCAGCCTACTGCGGATCGCCGTGAAGGCGCGTGAGGCGGGAGGTCGCGGGCGGCGCTTTGTGCGCACGCATGCCGGAAACGAAAAACCCCCGCTTTCGCGAGGGTCTTCGTTGTGCGTGGTGCCCAGGAGAGGACTCGAACCTCCACGGTTTTACCCGCTAGTACCTGAAACTAGTGCGTCTACCAATTCCGCCACCTGGGCAGGTAAGCGAGGCGCGCATTTTGTGGGGAGTGCGGGGGATTGTCAACGGTCCCCTTCGCATGGCGTTGTTCAGGCGGGGTGTACCATCCCCCCATGACCAACAAGACACCACGCAGCGGCGGCAAGACGCCCGCCGGGAAAGGAAGCAAGCCAGGCGGCACGCCCGGTTCCCGCAACGCCGGCAAGCCGGCCCCGTCTGGCAAGCCCGGCAAGCCGGCCAAGAAGAGCCTCCCGCCCTGGATGCCCGATGTGCCCGCGCGAGCGCCGTCCCGCACGCATGCCGGCGCACCGCCCGCCCGCCGCAACCCGGGCTCCGGATCACGTACGGGCGGTCGTTTCGTCGATCCGCATGCGCAACGCGAAGCGCAACGTTATGAACAACCCATTGCCAGTCGCGAGGCCATCCTCGGCTTCCTCGAAGCAGCGGAAGGTCCGCAGACGGCGGAGGAAATCGCCGGTCCGCTGGGCCTGGACGCACCCGAGCGTTTCGATGCGCTGTCCAAGCGGCTGGGCGCGATGGTCCGCGATGGCCAACTCGTGCAGAACAGGCGCGGCGGTTTCGCGCCCGTGCAGCAGACCGACCTCATCTCCGGCACGGTGATCGCCAATCCCGACGGCTTCGGTTTCCTGCGTCCTGATGCGGGCGGCGACGACCTGTTCCTGCCGCCTTACGAGATGCGCAAGGTCATGCACGGCGACCGCGCGCTGGCCAACGTCACCGGCATCGACCGCCGCGGCCGCCGCGAGGGCAGCATCGCGCGCGTGCTGGAACGCGGCGTCACCCGCCTGATCGGCCGCTTCGGTTTCGAGGTCGGCATCGCCTACGTGGCGCCGGACGACAAGCGCATCCAGCGCAACGTGCAGATCCCGCCCGACGCTACCGGCGGCGCGCGCGATGGCCAGCTGGTCGTCGTCGAGCTGACGCAGGCGCCGGACACGCGCCGTCCCCCGATCGGCAAGGTCATTGCCGTGCTCGGCGACAGCCTGACGCCCTCGCTGGTGGTCGAGGCCGCGATCCACGGCCACAACCTGCCGCACGAGTTTCCGCAGGAAGTGCTGGACGAAGCCACTGCGGTGCCGCTGGTGATCGAGTCCTCGATGATCGGTGGCCGCGTGGACCTGCGCGACATGCCGCTGGTGACCATCGACGGCGCCGATGCGAAGGACTTCGACGATGCGGTGTATTGCGAGAGCAATCGCCAAGGGCTGCGCATGAAGAACCGCAGCGGCTACCGCCTGGTGGTGGCCATCGCCGATGTCTCGCACTACGTGCGCCCCGGTACTCCGCTGGATGATGAAGCGCAGAAGCGCGCGACCTCGGTGTACTTCCCGGGTTTCGTGGTGCCCATGCTGCCGGAGACATTGTCCAACGGCATCTGCTCGCTGAATCCGAACGTCGACCGCATGTGTTTCGTCTGCGACATGCAGGTCAACAGCGAGGGCGAAGTCACCCAGTCGAAGTTCTACGAGGCAGTGATGCGCTCGCACGCACGCCTCACCTACGACCAGGTATGGAAGGCAGTGGGGGAGGGCGACGCCGAGGCACGCCAGTCCATCGGCGCCTTGCTGCCGCAGGTCGAGCGCCTGCACGAGCTGTACGGCCTGCTGGCCAAGGCGCGCGAAAAGCGTGGAGCCATCGAGTTCGAGACCTCCGAAGTCCGCTTCGAACTCGACAATCGCGGTGAAGTCACCCAGGCCGGCATGCTGCAGCGGAACGATGCGCACAAGCTGATCGAGGAGTGCATGATCGCGGCGAACGTGGAAGCCGCCAGGTTCCTGCTGGGCGCGCGCATTCCCGCGCCGTACCGCGTGCATGACCGGCCGCCGGAATCCAAGTACGCCGACCTGCTCGAGTTCCTGAAGGAATTCAAGTTGAGCCTGCCGGCCTGGAGCAAGGTGCAGCCACGGGATTTCACCCAGCTGCTGAAGAAGATCCGCGAGCGTCCCGACGTGACCCTGCTGGAATCGGTGGTGCTGCGCAGCCAGAGCCTGGCGGTCTACTCGCCGGACAATGCGGGCCATTTCGGTCTGGCGCTGGAGGCCTACGCCCACTTCACGTCGCCGATCCGGCGGTACCCCGACCTGCTGGTGCACCGTGCGATCAAGTACGCATTGACCAAGGGCAAGCCGGAGAAATTCCTGTATTCCCCGCACGAGATGGCGGCGCTGTCGCTGCAGTGTTCGGAGCGTGCGCGTCGCGCCGACGAGGCCGAGCGCGAGGTCGACGAGCGTTATCGCGCGGCGTGGATGGAGAAACACGTCGGCGGCCAGTTCGATGGCGTGATCAGCGGCGTCACCAGCTTTGGCCTGTTCGTGGAGCTGGATCAGTCCAAGGTCAACGGCCTGGTCCACGTGACCCAGTTGCCGCAGGACTATTACCACTTCGATCCGCTGCGCAAGACGCTGTCGGGCGAGCGCCGCGGCCTGTCTTACCGCTTGGGTGACCGTGTGCGCATCGTCGTACTGAAGGCCAGCCTGGAGGAGCGCAAGATCGATTTCCGTCTGGTCGACGAAAAGGGCAAGGACAATGGGCTGCCCTCGCCACAGCCGCGTGGGCAGCCGGCCAAGCGCAGGAAGCAGAAGTACTGATTGAAGCCCGTCTTCCCAGCGCACGCTGGGATCCAGCTTGATCTTGGCTTTCTTCGCAAGGACCTGCGTGAAACGGCAGAATCAGGATGGATCCCGGCTTTCGCCGGGATGACGATCAAGGGCGGCACCGTCGTCCGGCGCTTGTGGGGATGACGTGGTCCTTGTCGTCGGGCGTTGCAGGATGAGCGTGGTCCTGCAACGACATGCGCATCCCACGCCAGGAGCGTCAGCCCATGCCCATCCCGACCCACACCGGCGGCTGCCAATGCGGCGCGATCCGCTTCCGCGTCAGCGGCGAGCTGAAGGATGCTTCCATCTGTCATTGCCGCATGTGCCAGAAAGCATTCGGCGCGTACTACGCGCCGCTGGTGTCCACGCGCGGCGCGGTGCTGGAGTGGACGCGGGGCGAACCGAAGCGCTTCCACTCGTCCAACGTCGTCCGGCGCGGCTTCTGTGCCGACTGCGGCACGCCGCTGACTTACGAGGCGCCCGACGGCGTGGCGCTGGCGGCGGGGGCATTCGACGACCCTTCGGGATTGCCGCCGTGGGTGCAGTACGGGGTGGAAGGCAAGCTGCCGTACGTGGATACCCTGCCGGCACTGCCGCAACGTCGAACCGAAGAGGACGAGGCCGCCGCGGCCTTCCTTGCAGGAGTGGTGTCGTTCCAGCATCCCGACCACGACACGGCCGCGTGGTCGCCGCGCTGAACGACCGGTCGGTGCGATAATGCCGGCCTTTCCAGGGCGGCCGTACAGCGCATGAGCAAGCAGAACCAGTGGATCGTCGGCGTCAACGCGGTCGCCTCGGCCGTCGAGAACGATGCCGACAACGTGCGCGAGATCCTGATCGAGGGAGGCAGCAAGAACGCGCGCCTGACCGAGATCGAGGAGAACGCACGTCGCAAGGGCATCGACGTGCGTCGCGTCACCGGGCAGGCGCTGGACGGCGTGGCCGGTGCGCTGCGCCACCAGGGCGTGGCCGCGCGCTATGCCGCGGCGCCGACCTGGGACGAGAACGAACTGCAGGGCCTGGTGGACGCCGCCGAAGGCAAGGCGCTGCTGCTCGTGCTGGACGGCGTGCAGGACCCGCACAACCTCGGCGCTTGCCTGCGCAGTGCGGCGGCGGCAGGCGTCACCGCGGTCATCATCCCCAAGGACAAGTCCGTCGGTGTCAACGCCACCGTGCGCAAGACCTCGGCCGGCGCCGCCGACCGAATTCCGGTGGTGCAGGTCACCAACCTGTCGCGCTGCCTGCGCGACCTGCAGCAGATGGGCGTGTGGATCTATGGCCTGGCCGGCGAGGCGGATGCCTCGCTGTACGCCACCGACCTGCGCGGCAACGTGGCGCTGGCGCTGGGCGGCGAAGCCGATGGCCTGCGTCGCCTGACCCGCGAGCATTGCGACGGGCTGGTGAAGATTCCCATGCCCGGCGACATCGAAAGCCTCAACGTGTCGGTCGCGGCCGGCGTCACCCTGTTCGAGGCCGTCCGCCAGCGCCAGTAAAGGAGTCCCCATGTCCCGCACGCCGCATCCTTCGTTCCCTCGACTGGCGGCGCTGCTGCTGGGGCTGTCCTCGCTCACCGCCATCGCGCAGGAAGCGCCGCGCGTACGGGCCCGCGACCTCGGTGTCGCCCCCGGCATCTTCGCGACCGGCACGCACAATGCCATCACCGATGTCGCCGGCGTGCGCGTCGGACAGGTGACGCTGAAGGAAGGCGACACCGTGCGGACCGGTGTCACCGCGATCCTGCCGCATGCGGGCAACGTCTATCGCTCGCGCGTGCCGGCCGCGGTGCATGTCGGCAACGGGTTCGGCAAGTTCATCGGCAGCACGCAGGTCAACGAACTGGGCGAACTGGAAACGCCGATCCTGCTGACCTGCACGCTGTGCGTGTGGAAGGCCGCCGATGCGATGGCGGCGTGGATGCTGGAGCGCCCCGACATGCAGCAGGTGCGCTCGCTCAACGTGGTCGTTGGCGAAACCAATGATGGTGGACTCAACGACATCCGGGCGCGGCCGGTCACGGCGGACGCGGTGCGGCGTGCACTCGATACGGCGACCGATGGTCCGGTGCAGGAAGGCAGCATCGGCGCCGGCACCGGGACGGTGGCGTTCGGCTGGAAGGGGGGTATCGGCACCTCGTCGCGCGAGCTGCCCGCATCACTGGGCGGCTGGACGGTGGGCGTGCTGGTACAGAGCAATTTCGGCGGCGTGCTGCAGGTCTCGGGTGCGCCGGTGGGACGTGAACTGGATCGTTACGCCTTCCAGAACGCCATCGCCGTGCAGGCCGATGGTCGCCGCGGCCTCGCGGACGACCGTGGCGATGGATCGATCATCATCGTCATCGCCACCGATGCGCCGCTGGGCGACCGCAACCTGCGGCGCGTCGCCTCGCGCGCAATGATGGGGCTGGGCCGGACGGGCAGTTCGGCGTCCAATGGCAGCGGGGATTACATCCTCGCGTTCTCCACCGCCGAGTCGGTGCGGCGCGCCTTCGATGCGCCCCTGCTGGAAACCGCCGAACTCGCGAACGAGCAGATGAGCGCGGTATTCCAGGCCAGCGTGGAAGCGGTGGAAGAGGCGATCTACAACTCGCTGTTCATGGCCACCACCGTCAGTGGCAATGGCGAGACGGTCGAGGCGATTCCGCTGGACCGCGTGCGTGACGTGCTGCGCCGCCACGGCATTGCGCCCACGCGGTAGTCCAGTGCGAGGTCAGTGCGCCACGTTGCGGATGAAGCGCAGCGGTGTGTCGCCGTCGTTGCGGTAGGCGTAGTCGCGGTCGCTGGGGAACACGAAGAAATCGCCCGCATCGACCGCATGTTCTCCGTCGGGCAGTTCCACCACCAGCGTGCCTTCGATGACGAAGAACATTTCGTGCCATCCGCTCGGGTCGGCCGCCGAGGTGTAGCGGTCCCCGGGCATCAACGTCCAGGCCCACAGCTCCACGTCGTGGGTTGCCGGTGCGCTGGCCAGCAGCACGCCCTGCGAGCCCGGCGTACGCCCGCTCCAGACCAGGGCTTCGATGCGGTCCCGGCTCGGATTGCCCGGCGCCTTCACCAGGTCGGCGAACGTCACCTCCAAGGCCTCGGCAATCCGGTCGAGGGTGTTGAGGCTGACGTTGGCGTCCCCGGATTCGATCCCGACCAGCATGCGGCGGCTGACGTCCGAGGCATCCGCCAGCGCCTGTTGGCTGAGGCCGGCTGCGGTCCGCAGGCGGCGGACGTTCTCGGCAACGTGTTCAAGTACGCTCATGGGCAGGGGTTGCGCACTATATTGCGCATCCGGTAAGCTTCGATGTGCGCAATATAGTGCGCAATTCATTCATCCTTCAAGCGCGGCGCGTCCGGCGTCCGCAGGCAGTGTCGCCATGTCGTCCCCGAATTCCCCCGCGCCCGTCCATTGGCAGCCGATCGCGCTGCTGCTCGTCGCCATGCTGTCCATCCAGGCCGGCGCGTCGATGGCGAAGAGCCTGTTCCCGGCGGTGGGTGCCACTGGCGCCACCGCGTTGCGGCTGGCGCTGGCGACATTGATCCTGGTGATGGTGTTCCGCCCGTGGCGGGCACGTATCACGCGGGCGCAATGGCCGCTGCTGCTGTTCTACGGCGCCTCGCTGGGGCTGATGAACCTGCTGTTCTACAAGGCCCTGGAAACGGTGCCGCTGGGCATCGCCGTCGCGCTCGAATTCACCGGCCCGCTCGCCGTGGCGCTGTTCGGTTCCCGCCATCTGCGCGACGTCGTCTGGGTGGCGTTGGCCGTCGCCGGACTGGTGCTGCTGGTGCCGGAGCAGGGCGCGCAGGCAGTGGACCTCGTGGGGGTGGCGTACGCGCTCGGCGCGGGTGCGTGCTGGGCGATGTACATCGTGTTCGGCCAGAAGGCCGGCAACGCGCACGGCCCGCAAACGGTCGCGATAGGCAGCTGCATCGCCGCGGCGGTGGCGGTGCCGTTCGGTGTCGCGCACGCCGGGGCAGCATTGCTGGCGCCCGCGTTGCTGCCCGTGGCGTTGGCGGTGGCACTGCTGTCCACCGCGATTCCCTACAGCCTGGAGATGGTTGCGCTGACGAAGATGCCCACGCGCACTTTCGGCATGCTGATGAGCCTGGAGCCGGCCATCGCCGCGTTGTGCGGCCTGCTGTTCCTGCACGAACGCCTGTCGATGCTGCAGTGGCTGGCCATCGCCGCCATCATCGTCGCGTCGGCGGGTGCCGCGATGACGGCACGTCCGGCAGTGGCGGCCGCCGGAAGCGGCCAGGGGTGATGCAGCGCGCTCAGCCCAGCGGGCGCGGCCACGCATTGGCGATCTTGCAGAACAGCCGCGCTGTCTGCTCGGCATCGTAGACGGCGGAGTGCGCGTCCTCCGCATTCCAGTCGAAGCCCGCCGCCTGCACCGCGCGCGCCAGCACGGTCTGGCCGTAGGCCACGCCGGCGAGCGTCACCGTATCGAACACGCTGAAGGGATGGAACGGGTTGCGCTTGTGCGCCACGCGCGTGACTGCCGCGTTGAGGAAGTTCAGGTCGAAGTGGGCGTTGTGGCCTACCAGGATCGCGCGTTGGCACCCGTGCTTCTTTACCGCCGCACGCACGGGTGCGAAGACATGGTCCAGCGCATCCTTTTCCTGTTTGGCGAAACGGAACGGGTGGTCGAGGTCGATGCCGGTGACTTCCAGCGACTTCGGATCGATTTCGGTGCCGGGCGCCGGATGCAGGTGCACGCTGGCGGTCTCGCCGCAGACCAGCAATCCGTTTTCGTCCAGGTCCAGCGGCACCGCAGCCATTTCCAGCAGTGCGTGGCGGTTCCAGTCGAAGCCGCCGGTTTCCACGTCCACCACCACCGGCAGGTAACCGCGGAAGCGCTGGGCCATCGGGGTGATGCGGGTGGGTTCGGTGGCGTTTTCCATGTGGGAAAGGGTAGCAGACGGCGTGGCGCTTCTTCTGCTGGAAACCCAGCCGCGAGCTCGCAGTTGTTGGAGCGACGTGAGTCGCGACCGCACGCGATCGGCGTTCCGGTTCTCCCGGATCTTCGGGTAGCGGTCATGCGACAGCCGCCTGTCGGACGGGCACGCGTGCGCCCCGGGTCTGCGGTCGCGACTCACGTCGCTCCAACAAAAGTCAGGGACGCGTACCCAGCAGCGTGCCTTCTTCACGCATACGGGAAAGCATGGCGCCCCCCTGGTCGACGAAGGCGGGCAGGTCATCCACGCCCGCTTCGATCGCGAGTTGCCGCAGCGCATCGCCACCGCTGCGACCGCCTTCGCCCAGCAGTTCCATGAGCCGGTACACCAACGGCGAGATGGCCGCGAATCTCACCTGGTGGCCGGCATCACGTCGGACGAGCAGCAAGGTCGGTTCGGAGGGCGCTGTGTCGGGCAGGTAATCCGGTCCGATGCGGTGCACGGGCCATTGATAGGCGAGCGCCCATGCGAAAGGCGATACCACCGGCTCTCCCGTGACAAGGTCGCCGTCCGGTATGTGGGGTGGCACGATGTCATCGGCGATCTGCAGCGCCAGTTCGACCCATTCGTAATGCGCCAGTTCGCGCAGCCACGCGGGCAGTGAGTCGTTGCGCCCGGCACGTGATTCCAGGTAACGGATGAACTCGCGCGCCACTTCCGGAAACAGGGGTGTCCTGCTGCGGTGTTCGGCATAGAACTGCCGTACCAGCGTGCGCCAGGCGTCGTCACCCAGGGTCTTGCGGATCACCGGGAAGTTCCCGGCCAGCAGGCTTTCGATGTTGTTGAAGAACAGGTCGCGATAGACCGCCAGCCGGCGTGCCTCGATGCCCGGGGGTGGCGGATGCGCCGAGGGATCGCGCAGGTGGCGCGACAGGGCGAACTGCTGGTCGTGCAGCGCGTCAGCCATGCAGCGCCTGTCCGTCGGAGGTCGCGTGTGCCGATTGCAGCTGATGGATGCGCTGAAGTTCCGCAGCGAGTTCGGCAAATGGCGGGAAATTGAAATCGCGCTCCAGCAGGGTGGGGCGCACGCCGTGCGTCGCATAGGCCAGTGACAGCAGCGACCACACATCGTCCTTTACCGGCGCGCCATGCGTGTCCACCTTGAGGTCGTCGGCTTCGTCGTAGTGGCCGGCGATGTGGTACGAGGCGATCCGCGCCGACGGCATGCGCGCCAGGAAACTGCGCGCGTCGTAGCCATGGTTGATCGCATTGACGTAGATGTTGTTGACGTCCAGCAGCAGATCGCAGTCCGCTTCGGACAGCACCGCGATGATGAAGTCGGCTTCGTCCATCGCCTGGTAGGGCGCGGCGTAGTAGGAGACATTCTCCACCGCGATGCGCCGGCCGAGGGCGTCCTGTGCCTGGCGGATGTGTGCCGCGACATGCTGCACCGCTTCCTCGGTGAAGGGAATCGGCATCAGGTCGTACAGGTGGCCGTCGTCGGTGCAGTAGCTCAGGTGTTCGCTGTACAGCGCCACGCCGTGCTGGTCGAGGAAGCGGCGCGTGCGGGCGAGGAAGGTATCGTCCAGTGGCGCAACGCCGCCGAGCGACAGCGAGAGGCCGTGGCAGGTCAGTGCATGGCGCGAGGACAATGTCTGCAGCGCTTCACCGTAGCGGCCGCCCACGCCGATCCAGTTGTCCGGCGCGCATTCGAGGAAGTCGAACGCGTCCGCCGGCGCTGCCAGCAGTTCGTCCAGCAGTGCGCGACGCAGGCCGAGGCCGGCGGAAGGGACGGGCGGGGCGCGGTTCATTGCGACACGGCGACGTCCCGCCTTCCGGAGAAGACGGGACCGTCGTTCAGTGCGGACGGATCAGCCTTCGGTCTTCTTGTCGGCACCGCACTTGCCTTCGCCACACTTGCCTTCACCGCACTTGCCCTCGGCGCCCTTGGCACCCGCGTGCGCCTTGTGCTCGGCCGCGTCGATGAAGCCGTCCTTGTTGGTGTCGATGTCGGCGAACTTTCCGGCCTTGTCGGGATGCGCGGCGGCGAATTCGGCCTGCGAGACCTTGCCGTCCTTGTCGGTGTCGGCCTTGGCCATGCCGCACTTGCCTTCGCCGCATTTGCCCTCACCGCACTTGCCTTCGCCCGCCTTGGCGGCCTCGGGTGCGGCCAGCAGGTAACCCTGCGCCAGCGGTTCCATCGCGAAGCTCGAACCGGCCAGCAGGATGCCGCCCGCCAGGGCAATGGCGACGGCGGCGGGCTTGGTGGTGTTCTTGGACATCGTGGTCTCTCCCGGGAATGTGCGGGGTATCCGCATCAACGTGGCGGGATTGTAGCCGCGGGACGTTAGCGGTTCGTGTGGGCGGGGGCTGGAACGGAAACGCCCCGCAATGGCAGGGCGTTCCGGGTGCTGCGGTGCGGCGAAAGCCTCAGATGACGCCGGTGGTGCTGGTCTCGTCGCGCTTGTCGCGCGGGGGCAGCGGCTGCTCGCCATGCACCAGGAACCAGACGTTCTCGGCGATGTTGGTGGCGTGGTCGCCGATCCGCTCCAGGTTCTTGGCCATGAACAGCAGGTGCGTGCACGGGGTGATGTTGCGCGGGTCTTCCATCATATAGGTCAGCAACTCGCGGAACAGCGCGGTGTAGTGCGCGTCCAGTTCGGCGTCGCGCGCGCGGACCTGGACGGCCTGTTCGGCATCGCCATTCTGGTAGGCGACGAGCACGTCGCGCACCTGGCGGGCCGCCAGCTTGCCGAGCGCGCGCAGGCCGGTGATCTGCGGCATCGGTGGCGACACGTTGAGGGCGATCGAGCGCTTGGCCACGTTGGCCGCGTAGTCGCCGATGCGCTCGATGTCGGCCGGGATGCGCAGGCCGGCGAGGATCTCGCGCAGGTCGCGCGCCATCGGCCCGCGCAGGGCGAGGTGCATCACGTCGTGGCTGACCTGGTGCTCGATGGCGTCGATGGCTTCGTCGTTGGCGATGATGCGCTGGGCGGCCTTGTCGTCGCGGCGTTCGACCACGTCCAGCGCGGCCTCCAGCTGGGCGACGGCAGTCTCGCCCATGCGCACGATCTCGGCCACGATGCGGCGCTGTTCTTCGTCGTAGCTCTTCACGATATGGTCGTTCGGTTGGGTGTTCATGGGCGTCCTCAGCCGAAACGGCCGGTGATGTAGTCTTCCGTCTGCTGCTTGCCGGGGTTGGAGAAGATCGTCGACGTGACGTCGTGCTCCACCAGCTCGCCCAGGTACATGAAGGCCGTGTAGTCGGACACGCGCGCGGCCTGCTGCATGTTGTGCGTCACGATGGCGATGGTGTACTGGTGCTTCAGTTCCTCGATCAGCTGTTCGATCTTGCTGGTCGAGATGGGATCCAGCGCCGAGGTCGGCTCATCGAGCAGGATCACGTCCGGACGCAGCGCCACGGCGCGCGCGATGCACAGGCGCTGCTGCTGGCCGCCGGACAGGCCCAGCGCGCTCTGCTTCAGCTTGTCCTTGGCTTCTTCCCATAGGGCGGCCTGGCGCAGCGCCTGTTCGACGCGCACGTCCATCTCGGCCTTGCCCAGGCGCTCATGGTGGCGGATGCCGTAGGCGACGTTCTCGTAGATCGTCATCGGGAACGGAACGGGCTTCTGGAACACCATGCCCACCTTGCTGCGCAGGCGGTTCATCGGATACTTGGCGTCCAGGATGTTCTCCCCGTCCAGCGACACCACGCCGGTGGCGCGCAGCTTGGGATAGAGCGAATAGATGCGGTTGAACACGCGCAGCAGCGTGGACTTGCCGCAACCGGATGGGCCGATCAACGCCGTCACGCGCTTCTCGGGGATTTCCAGGTTGATGTTCTTCAGGGCGTGGTAGTCGCCGTAGTAGAAGTCCAGATCCTTGGCGGCCAGCTTCACCTTGGCCTGCGCGCTGTGCTCGTCGTGGCGCTGGGTGGCAACGACCGAAATGCGGGCCGCGTCATTCATGGGTCACCTTGTTTCGAAGAAGGATGGTTCGCGCAGCCAGGCTGAGCAGGAGGACCAGGGCAGTCACCAGGAACGCACCGGCCCAGGCCAGCGAGTTCCACGAGTCGTAGGGGCTCATGGCGTACTGGAAGATCACCATGGGCAGGTTGGCCATCGACTGGTTGAGGTCGGTGCTCCAGAACTGGTTGTTGAAGGCGGTGAACAGCAGCGGTGCGGTTTCGCCGCTGATGCGGGCCAATGCCAGCAGCACGCCGGTGACGATGCCCGGCAATGCAGAACGCATCAGCACCTGTGTGGTCACCTTCCACTGCGGCACGCCCAGCGACAGCGCCGCTTCGCGCATCTGCTGCGGCACCAGCCGCAGCATCTCGTCGGTGGTGCGCACGATGACGGGGAGGGCGATGAATGCCAGAGCGA
Organism: Pseudoxanthomonas sp. PXM03; assembly: GCF_014852005.1. Lineage (GTDB taxonomy): Bacteria > Pseudomonadota > Gammaproteobacteria > Xanthomonadales > Xanthomonadaceae > Pseudoxanthomonas_A. The sequence continues at coordinate 1,181,194 of NZ_JACVAU010000001.1, forward strand.
CCGCACCGGCCCACGCCGAGTAGTGGCCCATCTGGGCCACCATCACGGTGTAGATGAAGAGACCCAGCACGATGGAGGGTGCCGACAGCAGGATGTCGTTGACGAAGCGGACCGTTTCGCCCAGCCAGTGCTTGTTGGCGTACTCGGCCAAGTAGGTGCCGGCCGCCACGCCGATGGGCGTGCCCAGCAGGATGGCCAGCAGGCTCATCACCACGCTGCCAAACAACGCGTTCGCCAGGCCGCCGGGTTCGTTCGGCGGCGGGGTCATCTGTGTGAACAGGTCCAGATTGAGGCTGCTCATGCCCTTGGTGATCGTGGTCCAGAGGATCCAGACCAGCCACATGAGGCCGAAGATTGCGGCCGCGATGGACAGCGTCAGCGCGACGCCGTTCTTGACCTTGCGGAAGGTGTACAGGGACGCGGACATCAGTTGCCCTCCCGCTTGGCCAGCTGGCGCAGCATCAGGCGGGCGATGGCCAGCACGATGAAGGTCAGCAGGAACAGAGTGAAGCCCAGCAGCAGCAGCGAGCCCTTGTGCAGCGGGTCGGTGGCTTCGGCGAATTCGTTGGCGATGGTGGAGGCAATGGACGTGCCCGGTTCCAGCAGCGCGGCGCTGATCGTGTAGGCGTTGCCGATCACGAACGTCACCGCCATGGTTTCGCCGAGTGCCCGGCCCAGCCCGAGGAACACGCCGCCGATCACCGCCGAGCGCGTGTACGGCAGCACCACGTCCCACACTACTTCCCACTTGGTGGAACCCAGCGCGTAGGCGGATTCCTTCAGCCGGCCCGGCACGGTCAGGAAGACCTCGCGCATGACCGACGACACGAACGGGATCACCATGATGGCCAGCACCAGCCCGGCGGTCAGCATGCCGATGCCGAGCGGCGGACCGGACAGCACCGCGCCGATCAGCGGCAGCTGCCCCAGGTTGTCGTTGATCCACGGGTAGACGTGTTCGCTCAGCTGCGGTGCGAGCACGAACAGGCCCCACATGCCGTAGATGATCGAAGGAATGCCGGCCAGCAGCTCGATCGCCATCCCGACCGGTCCGCGCATCCATGCAGGCGCCACTTCGGTCAGGAACACCGCGATGCCGAAACTCACCGGCACCGCGATCAGCATGGCAACGCCGGCGCTGACCAGCGTGCCGAACACCGGCACCAAGGCACCGAATTCGCGCGTGCCGACATTCCATTCGGTGCTGGTGAAGAAGCCCAGGCCGAAGGTCTGGAGGGCTTCGCGACCGCCCCACAGCATCGACAATGCGGCGGCGATCAGCGAGATCAGGACGAACATGCCGGCGCCGGTCATGGTCCAGCGGAACAGCTTGTCGGCACGCGCGTCGCGCGTGGTACGCACATCCGACAGGGAAGCGGGGAGAGCGGTGGCGTTCATGCAACCCGGGAGATAGGGGGGAGGGGCTGGTGCGAAGTGTTCAAGTGCACGTTGTCGCGGTTACCGCGTGATGACACCGGGCCGCTCATGGGGCGGCCCGGTGCGTTCCCTTCAGAGCTTGATTTCGGCAGCCCAGTACTTCTCGATCTGTCCCACCAGCTCGGGCGGCAGCGGCACGTAGTCCAGTTCGTTCGCCTGCGCCTGGCCCTGCTCGTAGGCCCACTTGAAGAAGTCCAGGGTGTGCCTGGCCTTCGCGGCATCCTTCGGCTGCTTGTAGACCAGGATGAAGTTGGTCGCCGTGATCGGCCACGCCTGTTCGCCGGGCGCATTCGTGATGACCAGGTTGAAGTCCTTGGCATTCGCCCAGTCGGCGCTGGCCGCCGCCGCGGCGAAGCTCTCCGCCGTGGGCTGCACGAACTGGCCGGCCGCATTCTGCAGCGACGCGTACGACATGTTGTTCTGCTCGGCATACGCCAGTTCGACGTAGCCGATGGAGCCCTTCAGCTGGCGCACGTACGCCGCCACGCCTTCGTTGCCCTTGCCGCCGACGCCGCCGGGCCAGCTGACGCTGGTACCTTCGCCGACCTTCGTCTTCCACTCACCGCTGACCTTGGACAGGTAGTTGACGAAGTTGAAGGTGGTGCCCGAACCATCCGAGCGGTGCACGGTATTGATCTTGCCGGCCGGCAGCGTCACGCCCGGATTCAGCGCAACGATCGCCGGGTCGTTCCAGGTGGTGATCTTGTGCAGGAAGATGTCGGCCAGCACGGTGCCGCTGAGCTTCAGCTGCCCGGGCTGCAGGCCTTCCACGTTGATGACGGGCACCACGCCGCCGATGACCGACGGAAACTGGCCCAGGCCGGCCTGCGCCAGTTCTTCGGACGACAGCGGCTTGTCCGACGAACCGAAATCGACGGTCGCGGCCTTGATCTGCGCGATGCCGCCGCCCGAACCGATGGACTGGTAATTGATCTTGGCGCCGGTGGCCTTGTTGTAGTCGGTCGACCAGCGGGCCATCAGCGGGTAGATGAACGAGGCGCCGGCCCCGGTGATCTCGGCGGAGATCTTCTGCGCGCCTTCGGTCGCTGCCGGGGTGGCCTCATTGCCTGCCGTCGCGGCGGGTGCGTCGGTCTTGCCGCCGCAACCGGCGACGAACAAGGCGGTTGCCAGGGCCAGCGTGGCCAGGCGAGCGTTACGGACGTGCATGGGATCTCCGGACGTGTCGTTTGTGATCCACGCTATGAAATGATGTTTTTGTTACAGCGTGATGACATGGCGGTCTCGCACTGTCATGCGACAGGACGTGTCTGTTCGTGCGTCACAAAAAAGGCGGGCCCGAAGGCCCGCCCGGGTGATGCAGGCGCGGGAGGAACGCCGCATCGGGCCGGCACGCGGAGAGACCGTGCCGGCGGGTGCGATCAGTACTTCAGGTTGGCCTTCCAGTACGTCTCGATCTGCTGCACCAGGGCCGGCGGCAGCGGCACGTAGTCCAGCGACTTGGCCTGGGCGTCGCCGTTGGCGTAGACCCAGCGGAAGAAGTCGCGGGCGTCCTTGTTGCCCTTCTTCGGCGCCTTGTACATCAGGATGAAGTTGGTGGCGGTGATCGGCCAGGAGTTCGCGCCCGGGGCATTGGTCATGACCAGGTAGAAGTCCTTCGACTTGCCCCACTCGGCGCTGGCGGCGGCGGCGGCGAAGGATTCCTCGCTGGGCTGCACGTAGTTGCCGGAGGCGTTCTTCAGGCTGGCGTAGGCCATCTTGTTCTGCAGCGCGTACGACAGTTCGACGTAGCCGATGCCGCCCTTGATCTGCTTCACGTAGGCCGCGACGCCTTCGTTGCCTTTGCCGCCCACGCCGGTCGGCCACTGCACGGAGGTGCCTTCACCCACCTTGGTCTTCCACTCCGGGCTGACCTTGGACAGGTAGTTGACGAAGTTGAAGGTGGTGCCCGAACCGTCCGAACGACGGACCACCGTGATGCGCTGCGCCGGCAGCGTCAGGCCAGGGTTCAGTGCGGCGATGGCGGGATCGTTCCATGTCTTGATGGTGCCCAGGAAGATGTTGGCCAGCGTGGGGCCATCCAGCTTCAGCTGGCCCGGCTTCAGGCCGGCCACGTTCAATACCGGCACCACGCCGCCGATCACCGACGGGAACTGGGCCAGGCCGTACTTGGCCAGCTCTTCGGGCTTCAGCGGGGCATCGGAAGAACCGAAATCCACCGTGCCGGCCTTGATCTGCGCGATGCCGCCACCCGAACCGATGGACTGGTAATTCACGCGGTTGTTGGAAGCCTTGGCGTAGTCGGCAGACCACTTGGTCATCACCGGATACACGAACGATGCACCGGCGCCGGTCACGTCGGCAGCGAACGCCTGCGCGGAGAAAGCAGACGCCAGCGCCAGCAGCGCCACGCGGGATTTGATCGAGTTCAACACGGAAGTCTCCTGGGAGAAGGCAGGGTGAAAGGCACAGGCGTGCCCGTTGGGTGGCCATTCCACGACGTTTGTGTGACAGCCCCGTGTCGTGATTGCGACAGTCGCGTGACGGAATCCGGGCGGCCGATGCGTGGTCGCCACACGCAACCTCCCCTGTGACTGTGGGCGAGCGGAGTGGTGGGGGGGAGGGGATCGGCCACCGGACGCGATCCATCCTGCCATCCACTTCCTTTCTATATATGCGGCCGACCACCGCGGAGCCGCTGGCGGACGTGGTCGCAGTCTCGCTGTCACACGACGGTCATGAAACTCACATGTGACTGCAAGATTTCACTCCCATCCTTTAGCGCATCTTTGACGGGCGCTTAATGATTTCCGAAGGTGAACTCGGAAGTGAAGCACGGCGTCCACGAAGCCAGCGTCCTTACTCCTACTTCCACTCGGAGAGTCACCCATGCGTTATTCCATCCTGGCTGCCGCGCTTGCCGTTGCCATGGGCAGCACCAGCTTTTCGGCCGCCGCTGCCGACAACCGTGACCAGCAGATCGCCGAACTGAAGGCGCAGCTGGAAGCCATGCAGACCAAACTGCTGGAACTGGAAGAACGCACCGACGCGCAGTCGGACGTGAACCTGGACACGGCGGCGCAGCTGGACAAGCTCAACACCGGCTCGCCGAAGATCGACACCAAGGGCGGCATCAAGGTCACCTCGGCCGACGGCAAGTTCGAAGCCACCGTGGGTGGCCGTATCCACTTCGATACCTATGCCTTCGATCGCGATCTCGCCAGCACCACGGGGACCACCGAGTTCCGTCGCGCGCGCCTGACCCTGGGCGGCAAGGCCTATGGCTGGGAATACAAGCTGGAGCAGGACTTCGGCGCCGGCACCAACCTGGACGGCCTGCGTGATGCCTATATCGCCAAGTCCGCGCTGGGGGGAAAGTTCACCATCGGTCACTTCAAGCCGTACCGCGCGATGGAAGAACTGACCAGCTCCAACGAACTGCTGATGATGGAGCGTCCGTTTGCCTCGGCCACCGGTCTGTTCGGCAACCGTCAGTTCCAGCAGGGCGTGGGCTACCTGCGTGCGGGCGAGAACTACACCGCCGGCGTCAGCGTGTTCAATCTGCGCGGCGCTGCGGGTGCACGCAACGAAGGCGTCGGCTCGGCCGGCCGCGTGACGTTCGCGCCGATCAACAACGACAACAACACCCTGCACTTCGGTGCGTGGTACAGCTACGAGAACGCCAACAACGGCTCGGACAACCTGGCCGCCACGTTCAACTACGCCGGCCGCCGTGGCCCGTCGCAGGCCATCGCCACCACCACCGGTGCGAGCCGCAACCAGGTGACCGCCTACGCACTGGAAGCCGCCGGCTCGTTTGGTCCCGCGTTCTTCCAGGCCGAGTACGCCGATGCCACCTTCGGCCAGCCGCTCGGCCGCGACCAGGACGTGACCAGCTACTACGTGCAGGGCAGCTTCATGCTCAACGGCGGCCACAAGGGCTACAAGGCGGCGACGGGTGTGTTCGCATCGCCGAAGTACGTCGACAAGGGCCTGTGGGAACTGACCGCGCGCTATGACTATGCAGAGAACGAAACGCTGAACCGCGAGGTCACCAGCTGGATCCTCGGCATGAACTACTACGTCAACCCGAACCTGCGCTTCATGTTCAACTACACGCAGGGCGACAACGAAGTCACCGGCGACGAGACCGCCCAGTACGCGCTGCGCACGCAGTTCAGCTGGTAAGCGTCACGCCGGAATGGAAATGAAAGGCCCCGGGCATGTCCCGGGGCTTTTTTTATGTGGAGGGTCACTGTGGGAGCGACGCAAGTCGCGATGAGGTTTTACCGGCGAGTCCATCGCGACTTGCGTCGCTCCCACAGAAGTTGCCATCGAGGCCCGCGGCGGACATGCCTGTCGTCGCTCACCCGGGCAGCGTCTTGTCCTTGAACCGGCAGAGGTCGCGGATCACGCATTGCGGGCAATCCGGTTTGCGCGCCTTGCAGACGTAGCGGCCATGCAGGATCAGCCAGTGATGCGCGTCCTGCATGAACTCCGCCGGCACCACCTTCACCAGCCTGTCCTCCACCGCCCGCACGTCCTTGCCCGGTGCAAGCCCGGTCCGGTTGGCGACGCGGAAGATGTGCGTGTCCACCGCCATGGTGGGCTCGCCGAATGCCGTATTCAGCACCACGTTGGCGGTCTTGCGGCCCACGCCGGGCAAGGCTTCGAGTGCCTCGCGCGAACGTGGCACTTCGCCGCCGTGTTCGTCGAGCAGGATGCGGCAGGTGGCGATGATGTTCTTCGCCTTCGCGTTGAACAGGCCGATGGTCGAGATGTACTTCTTCAGCCCGTCCTCGCCCAGCGCCAGCAAGGTCGCGGGCGTGTTGGCCACGGGGAACAGGCGCCGCGTCGCCTTGTTGACGCCCACGTCGGTCGCCTGCGCGGACAATGTCACTGCGACCAGCAATTCGAACGGCGTGCTGTATTCCAGCTCGGTGGTCGGCGTCGGGTTGAGCTCGCGCAAGCGCGAGAAGAGCTCCACGACTTCCGCGCGCGTGAGCGTGGGACTGCGCCGGGGCGCACGCGTCATCGCTTCGACCTGTCGGCTGCCTTGGCCTTGGCACGTGCCAGGATTGCCGCAGCGCTGGCAGGCAACGCAGGGCGCTCCGGGACGGAGGACGCGGTGTCCGTGCTGGCAGGGACGGCCGCCAGGCGTCGGGCTTCGCGTTCCTGCGCGCGCCGGGCCAGGCGCACCTGCCGCAACCGGTAGCGGCGGCGGGCGTCCCACGCGGTACGCAGCCGCACCTGCGCCTGCATCACGGGCGCGATCGTTCCTGCATCGTCACCCATGCATCCGCAGGCAGTGAACGTCATGAGGCCCGCCTCGATCGCGCCATCGACATCGTCTGCCATGAGCAGGGCATGCAGCGACCGCGCGAGGTCGCACGCAGGGCAGGGACAGGGAGTCATCGCGATGCCCCGCCGCTCAGCGCCCGGTGAAGGCCGGCTTGCGGCGTTCGATGAAGGCACGCGTGCCTTCGCGCATGTCATCGGTGGCGAACATCAGGCCGAACTGCGCGGTTTCGTACTGCAGCCCTTCTTCGATGCCGCACTCGCCGCCGACATTCACGGCATCGAGCGTTGCGCGCAGTGCAAGCGGCGCGGACGCGGCCAGTTGCGCCGCGACCTTCGCCGTCTCGGCCTCCAGCTCCGCCACCGGCACCACGCGGGTGACGATGCCCAGCTGCAGTGCACGCTCGGCCGTAACCGGGGCACCGAGCAGGCAGAGTTCCAGCGTGGCCGAACGCCCGGCCAGGCGCAGCAACCGCTGGCTTCCACCGAAGCCCGGGATCAGTCCGAGGTTGATCTCGGGTTGGCCTACCTTGGCCGTATCCGCCGCAATGCGGAGATGGCAGGCCATGGCCAGTTCCAGCCCGCCGCCCAGGGCGAAGCCGTTCACCATCGCGATGACCGGCTTGGGCAGCGTCTCGATGCTGCGCATCAGTTTCTGGCCGCGCAGGGAGAAATCGCGACCCTCCGTGGCGCGCAGGTCTGCCATTTCGGCGATGTCGGCGCCGGCGACGAACGCCTTGGGGCCGGCGCCGGTCAGCACGACGACTCTGACGGCCGCATCGGCAGCTGCTGCGTCGAACGCCGCCTGCAGCGCATCGAGCGTGGCGGCATTGAGGGCATTCAGCTTGTCGGGACGGTTCACGGTGATGCGGCGGACACCTTCCGCATCGGTAACGAGGACGAGACTGTCGGGCATGGGTTTTCTGCGGTGAATTGTAAAATTTGAGTGAAGCGGGAACTCTGCCATGAAGGCCCGGTCAGACCAGCCTGTCGTCAGTGGCGGTTAAGCGCCCCGGCGGCTATCCTAGCGCGTCCATTTCCAGGCGGTATGCCGCCGCCCAATCCGGAGAGTGTGTTGATGAAGGTGCGTTCGTTAGTGGTCGCAGTTGCGGCATTCGCCATGGCCGGTAGCGCCCTGGCCCAGGACGTCTCGTCCGAGAAGGGCAAGTTGAGCTACTACTTCGGTTACGACTATGGCAACAATCTGGCCGAGCTGACCGCACGTGGCGAACAGCTGGACATCAATTCGGTGGTGAAGGGCCTGCAGGACGCCTACGCCAAGCAGAAGCCGGCGCTGACGTCCGAGCAGCTCAAGCCCGCCCTGGAAGCCTTCCAGAAGCGCGAGCAGACACGCGCGCAGCAGGCCAAGGCCGAATACGACAAGGTGGCGGCCGAGAACAAGACCAAGAGCGACCAGTTCATCGGTACGTTCAAGGGCCAGCCGGGCGTGAAGTCGCTGGCCAGCGGTGTCCCCTACAAGGTGCTGGAGAACGGCAACGGTGCCAAGCCGACCCAGGCAAGCACGGTCGAACTGCTGGTGTCCGGCCCGTATCCGTTCGGCCAGCGCCCGGCCGAGGCACGCCCGGCGCAGCAGATGAAGGATCTGAAGGTCAGTGCTGTCGAGATGCCGGCCATGCGTGAAGCCCTGCTGCAGATGCCTGCAGGCGCCAAGTGGGAAGTCGCGCTGCCGCCGGACAAGGCCTATGGTGCCGATCCCCGCACCGGTTTCCCGCCGAACGTGGCGGTGGTCTTCGAGATCAAGCTGGTCAGCGTCAAGTGACGCAATGACGCGTCCGCGCACCGCGCGGGCGCCCCGGTCATTGCGTCATCCCCGCGCAGGCGGGGAGCCAGTGGCTGTCAACACCACGTTCCGTCTGCGCCGGCCTTGTGCCGGCGCAGTGCTTTTCAGCGGCGGGCAGCGTTTCCGCGCTACCCTCCGCAGGTGCCAGATGAAATGAATACCGCTTTCCGCGCCGTGCTCAGCCCATGCATCGGCGTCTGTACGTTGGATGACGACGGGCTCTGCGAAGGCTGTCTTCGCACCACTTCGGAAATCGCGCGCTGGTCGCAGATGAACGATGACGAACGCTTGCGTCTGATGGAGGCCGTGCTGCCGGCCCGCGAACGGGCGCGCGTGCCGCTGGAACAGCGCCTGCGCGAAGGCGACGCCCTGCGTCGCGCACTGCATCCGCTGGGCGCGGCGCCCCGCGAACCGGGCTGGAATCATGACGAACTGGCCGACCTGCTGCCGCCGGGCCCGTTGGCCGAGGCGGCGGTACTGGCAGGGCTGGTACCGCGCGACGAAGGCACCCAGGTGCTGTTGACGCGCCGCACGGACGGCCTGCGTCACCATGGTGGGCAGGTCAGCTTTCCCGGTGGGCGCATCGAGCTTGCGGATACCGACGCAGTCGCGGCAGCCCTGCGCGAAAGCCATGAGGAAATCGCGTTGCCGGCATCCCAGGTGACGCCGCTCGGCTTCCTCGATCCCTTCACTACGATCAGCGGCTTCCGGGTGGTGCCGGTCGTGGCGGTGATCGACCCCGCGTTCGTCCCTGTGCCCGAGCCGAACGAAGTGGCCGACGTGTTCGAAGTTCCGCTGGACTACCTGCTTTCCCCTGACAATCTGCGCCGCGTGGAGGTCGACTACCGGGGGCGTCGTCGCGTGGTGCTCGAGTACGCATGGCCCGGGCAGCGCATCTGGGGCGCGACCGCCTCGATCCTGTTCAATCTGCGGCAACGACTGGAGCGGCTCGCATGAACTGGACTACCCTCGTCGATGTGGAAGCGCTGTTGGCCGTCATCGGCGACCCGCAGCTGCGTGTCGTCGATGCACGCTTCGCGCTGATGGAGCCCGGGGCCGGCCGCGCGGCTTACCTGCAATCGCACCTGCCGGGTGCGGTCCATGCGGATCTCAACGAGGACCTGTCGGATCTTGGCAAGGCCAGCGAGGGACGGCATCCGTTGCCGGACGAGGCGGCCTTCGCCCTTCGTCTGGGCCAATGGGGCATCACGCCGGCGCATCAGGTCGTGGTGTACGACGCCGCCGACGGCAGCATGGCCGCCGCGCGCTTGTGGTGGCTGCTGAAAATGCTGGGTCACGTGCGCGTTGCCGTGCTTGATGGCGGCCTGTCCGCTTGGCGTGCGGCGGGGGGTGCGGAAACCGCGACCGTACAGGAGGTGCCGAAGGCGCCGGCCTACCCCGCGCGTTTCGATAGACGTCAGATCGTCGGCGCGGACGATATCCTGGCCCGCCTGGACGAAGACAGCGGGTGGCTTGTGGATGCGCGCGCGCCGGAGCGGTTCCGCGGCGAAGTGGAACCCATCGACGCGGTGGCCGGCCATGTGCCGGGGGCGCTCAACCGGCCCTTCATGCAGAACCTCAGGGGCGGCCATTTCAGGCCTGCTGACGAGCTCAAGGCCGAATTGACCGCCATGCTCGGCGGCCGGCGCGCCGACGACGCCGTACTGATGTGCGGCTCGGGCGTGACGGCGTGCCATCTGCTGCTCGCTTTCGAGCACGCCGGGCTCCATGGCGCGCGGGTCTATCCGGGTTCGTGGAGCGGATGGATCAGCGATCCGTCGCGTCCCATCGCGCGCGGCGAGTGACGCCGGAGCAGGTCATTTCCCCAGCTTTTCCACCAGCGCCCGCAACGCCTGCTGCGTGTCGGGCGCGTGCCATGCATCGACGAAGCGTTCCAGCTGGATCAGGGAAGGGTCCAGGGCCTCGACCAGGTCGCGGCGGGCGAGGGCGCGCGTCTGCAGCATCGGGTGGTGCGGCAGGCCCAGCAGTTGCTGCAGCCAGGCCACCGAACGGGCGACAACCTCCTGCTGGTCGATCAGTTCGTCCACCAGGCCGATGTCGAGCGCACGTTCGGCGGGCACCATTTCGCCCGCGACCAGCAGGCGTTCCGCACGGTAGTTCCCGACCACGCGACGCATCAGGCGCTGGATGCCCTCCGGTACCACCAGCCCCACCTGGGTCTCGTTGAGACCGAGCGCGAAGGGACGGGCGGGATCCGCGCTGCGCGCCATCACGCGATAGTCGCAGCACAGCGCCAGGACGCAGCCGCCGGCCGGCGCGTGGCCGGTGATGGCCGCCACCACCGGTACGCGTGATTCGGCCAGCGTGCGCGCCGCGCCGAAGAATGCCTGCCAGGCATCGAGAAGCGCCTTGCGGTCGTCGCCCAGCGAGAGCAGATAGGGAACGTCCATGCCGGCAGAGAAGATCTTCGGGTTGCCGGCCAGCACGATGCCGCGCGCGCCATCGCCCATCGCGTGGTTGACCGCCTCGATCAGTGCGCGGCACAGGTCGGTATTCAAGGCATTGACCGGCGGCCGGGCGAGGCGGATCTCGCGGATGTCGCCGTAATCGGTGGTGTCGATGAGCGCCGTCATTCATCCTCTCCCTGAAGTCAGGCCAGTATCATAGGCGCATGAACCATCGCTCCGGAACGATCCGTCTGTCCGCGCTGTTGATCGCCTGCATGGGCTCCGCCAACGCGGCGGAGTGCCTGCCCGTGGTGAAGGGGGCCTGGGTGCGCCTGCCACCGGTCGCGATGCCGATGATGGCGGGCTTCGCCCGCATCGAGAATCCCTGCGCGAAGCCGGTGAGCGTCACCGGTGCCGAAAGCCTGGCCTTCGCCGACGTGTCGCTGCACGAGACGCGCGAGGAAAACGGCGTCAGCCGCATGCGCGAAGTGGCCGCGCTGCCCATCGCGCACGGCAAGGCCGCCGAACTGAAGCCCGGCGGGCTGCATCTGATGCTGCATGGCCCTTACGCGCCGATAGCGTTTGGCGAGAAAGTCGTGATCACGCTGAGGCTGGCCGACGGGCGTTCACTGCCTGTCGCGTTCGACGTGCGCAAGACCGCGCCCTGAGCGCGTCGATTCCTGTAGGAGCGACGTGAGTCGCGACTGCGGACCTGAAGCGACACGGCAGAACCGGAAGCATGGACCGGCGTAGACGGAAGCAATTGGATAGCCTTTTGCATCCACTGTCTCAGGAAGATTCCGGTCGCGACTTGCGTCGCTCCTACAGGGGGCCAAGAGCGCCGTTATTCCGATACCGCGCGGATCGCCGCCGGCAGTGGCGCGCTGTGGCCGGTCTGCGTGTCCATCCACACCACCACCACGTTGCCGTCGGAATACAGCACGCTGTCGTCCTTCGTCGACACGATGCGGTGGCCGATGGTCACGCTGCTGGTGCCCAGGCGGTCGACGTAGAGTTCCACCACCACGTCGTTCGGCCAGGTCAGCGGGCGCTTGTAGTTGATGTTGTTGGCGGCCACGACCGGTGCGATGCGGTCCGTCATCGACACGTCCGGCACCGTCAGCATCCAGCGCACGCGTGCTTCTTCCAGGTACGAGATGTACTTGGCGTTGTTGACGTGGCCCATGCTGTCCATGTCGCGCCAGCGCACGCTGATCGGGATCTTCGCCAGCAGTTTGCGGCCAGCGTCGTTGGCATCGGGAGTGGCGCTCATCGTGCGGCCTTCTTCGTCGTGGACTTGGTGGTTTTCTTGGTGGCGGACTTGCGCGGGGGCAGCACGTCAGGCTTGGCGACCGCGGCCGGCTTGCTGGCCTTGGGCGTCTTCGATTCCGGCAGCAGCTTGGCGAGGAAGCGGCCGGTGTGCGAACCGGGATGCGCCGCGATGTCTTCCGGCGTGCCGGTGGCCAGGATCTGGCCGCCGCGATGGCCGCCTTCCGGCCCCAGGTCCACCACCCAGTCGGCGGTCTTGATGACGTCCAGGTTGTGCTCGATCACCACGATGGTGTTGCCGTCGTCGCGCAGCTTGTGCAGCACGGCCAGGAGGTGCTCGATGTCGTGGAAGTGCAGGCCGGTGGTCGGCTCATCCAGGATGTACAGCGTGCGGCCGGTGTCGCGGCGCGAGAGCTCCTTCGACAGTTTCACGCGCTGCGCTTCGCCGCCGGACAGCGTGGTCGCGCTCTGGCCCAGTTTGATGTAGCTGAGGCCCACGTCCATCAGCGTTTCCAGCTTGCGCGCGATCGACGGCACCGGCTCGAACAGGGTCAGCGCATCCTCGACCGTCATTTCCAGCACGTCGTTGATGTTGTAACCCTTGTAGAGGATTTCCAGTGTCTCGCGGTTGTAGCGCTTGCCGTGGCAGACATCGCAGGGCACGTACACGTCGGGCAGGAAGTGCATCTCCACCTTGATCATGCCGTCGCCCTGGCAGGCCTCGCAGCGGCCGCCACGCACGTTGAAGCTGAAACGTCCCGGCGAGTAGCCGCGCGCGCGCGACTCCGGCACCTGCGCATACAGTTCGCGCAGCGGCGTGAACAGGCCCGTGTAGGTTGCCGGATTGGAGCGCGGCGTGCGGCCGATCGGCGACTGGTCGATGTCGACGACCTTGTCGAACAGGTCCAGGCCGGTCACTTCACGGTACGGTGCCGGCTTGTGCGAGGCGCCATTGATCTCGTTCGCGGCCAGCGAGTACAGCGTGTCGTTGATCAGCGTGGACTTGCCCGAACCCGATACGCCGGTGATGCAGGTGAACAGCCCCGACGGGATGTCCAGGTCCACGTCCTTCAGGTTGTTGCCGGTGGCGCCGCGCAGGTGCAGCGTCATCTTCGGGTTCGCCTTGTGGCGCGCCTTCGGCACTTCGATCTGGCGCTTGCCGGACAGGTACTGTCCGGTCAGCGAGCGCGGTGACTTCAGCAGGTCGTCCAGGGTGCCCTGGCCGACGATCTCGCCGCCGTGCACGCCGGCACCCGGTCCGATGTCCAGCACGTAGTCGGCCATGCGAATGGCGTCCTCATCGTGCTCCACCACGATCACGGTGTTGCCGAGATCGCGCAAGCGCGTCAGCGTACCAAGCAGCCGTTCGTTGTCGCGCTGGTGCAGGCCGATGCTCGGCTCGTCCAGCACGTACATCACGCCAACCAGGCCGGCGCCGATCTGCGAAGCCAGGCGGATGCGCTGCGCTTCACCGCCGGAAAGTGTGTCGGCCTTGCGTTCCAGCGTCAGGTAATCCAGGCCCACGTCGACCAGGAATCCCAGGCGTTCGGCAATTTCCTTGACGATCTTGGTAGCGATCTCACCGCGCCAGCCGGGCAGGTCGAGGCCGCGGAAGAACGCCAGCGCTTCGTCCACCGGCAGTACCACCAGCGATGGCAGCGGACGGTCGGCGACGAACACGTTGCGCGCGGACTTGTTGAGGCGTGCGCCCTGGCAATCGGGGCAGGGACGATCGCTGATGTACTTCGCCAGCTCCTCGCGCACGGCCGGCGATTCCGTCTCGCGATAGCGGCGTTCCAGGTTCGGCACGATGCCCTCGAAGCGATGCTTGCGCTGCGTGCGCCCGCCCGACTCGGTGAGGTAGGTGAAGGTGATCACCTCTTCGCCACTGCCATACAGCACCGCTTGCTGCACTTTCTCCGGCAGCGACTGCCACGGCGCGTCGGTGTCGAACTGGTAATGCTTAGCCAGCGATGCGATCAGCTGGAAGTAGTAAGCATTGCGACGATCCCAGCCGCGTACGGCACCGGCGGCCAGCGACAGCTCCGGATGCACGACCACGCGCGAGGGGTCGAAGAACTGCGCCACGCCCAAGCCGTCGCACGTGGGGCAGGCGCCGACCGGCGAGTTGAACGAGAACAGGCGCGGTTCCAGTTCCGGCAGCGAGTAATCGCAGACCGGGCAGGAATATTTCGACGAGAACAGCAGCGGGGCTGCATCGGGCTGGTCGAGCGACATCACCTGCGCCATGCCGTCGCCCAGCTTCAGCGCGGTCTCGAAGCTCTCGGCCAGGCGCTGCTTGAGGTCCTCGCGCGGACGGAAGCGATCGATCACCGCTTCGATGGTGTGCTTCTGGCGCAGCGCCAGCGGTGGCACGGCATCGATCTCGTGCAACTCACCATCCACGCGAACGCGCACGAAGCCCTGCGCGCGCAGCTGGTCGAACACCTGCGCATGTTCGCCCTTGCGCTCGCGGATCACCGGTGCCAGCAGCATGTAGCGCTGCTCGCCGTCGAGGGCCAGCACCTGGTCGACCATCTGGCTGACGGTCTGCGCCTCCAGCGGATAGCCGTGGTCCGGGCAGCGCGGCAGGCCGACGCGGGCGTACAGCAGGCGCAGGTAGTCGTAGATCTCGGTGATCGTGCCGACCGTCGAGCGCGGGTTGTGACTGGTCGACTTCTGTTCGATCGAGATCGCCGGCGACAGACCCTCGATGTGGTCGACGTCGGGCTTTTCCATGACCGACAGGAACTGCCGCGCGTACGCGGACAGCGATTCCACGTAGCGGCGCTGACCCTCGGCGTAGATGGTGTCGAACGCCAGCGACGACTTGCCGGAACCGGACAGGCCGGTGATCACGATCAGCTTGTCGCGCGGCAGGTCGAGATCGATGTTCTTGAGGTTGTGGGTACGGGCTCCGCGGATGCGGATGAAGTCCATGGCCATCGGGTGGGGGGATCCGGAAAGCGAACAAGGAAGCGTAGCGATGTGACTAGGTGGGGGCAAATAGCGCCATTGCCAGCGAAGCAGCGGGTTCGGGTGGGCGCTCAGTCAGCCGGGCAGCCGGTCGGGTGGGCCAGGCTGCTGCCGTGCCCGCGACCGCCGTCCGCAAGCAGGCCACGGCGGGGGCAATCCATGCAAGTCATTGATCTACAATGGTCTGCCTCGTTGCCGACGGGACCTGTTACCGCCCTCAGGCGCCAGTCTGCGCGCCAATGCGGACACTCCCTGTCCGTGAAGAAAGTCCCGGGGAGCCGGAGGCTGGTCGGGGCGGGGAGCGGGTTGACCGTAACTCGCTGAATCCACTAAAATTCCGCTTCTGTCCGCCCTCGATGGCAGGCAGGCTCCAGAAAATAACTACAGAAACCAAGGAATCCACATGTACGCAGTCGTAGTCACGGGCGGTAAGCAGTACCGCGTGATGAAGGGCGAGACGCTCCGCGTCGAGAAGCTCGAAGCCGAAGCCGGCAACGAACTCACCTTCGACAACATCCTGATGCTGGGCGATGGCGAGACCATCAGCCTGGGCGACGCCCTGAAGGGCGCCACCGTCACCGCGAAGGTCGTCGGCCATGGCCGCGCCGACAAGGTGCGCATCATCAAGTTCCGCCGCCGCAAGCACCACATGAAGCGCCAGGGTCACCGGCAGCATTACACCGAAATCGAAATCACCGGCATCAACAAGTAAGGAGAAGCAGTCATGGCACATAAAAAGGGCGTAGGCTCATCGCGCAACGGCCGCGACTCCAACCCGAAGATGCTGGGCGTCAAGGTCTTTGGTGGTCAGGCGATCGATGCGGGCAACATCATCATCCGCCAGCGTGGCACCCAGTTCCATCCGGGTCCGGGCGTCGGCCTGGGCCGCGACCACACGCTGTTCGCGCTGGTCGATGGCAAGGTCGAGTTCTCGATCAAGGGCGCCAAGAAGCGCCGCACCGTGAGCGTGGTAACGGAAGCCTGAGGCTTTCGCACACGCCGAGCGAAGGGCCCCGCCGCGTGCGGGGCTTTTCGTTTGCGGGCACCGTGGTTGCGGCTGCGGCATGATTTCAACGCCCTGACTTCCACCCCGCTTCATGCACCTGTTGCACCTTCTCCCCCATTACGTCAGTCCAATCCCATGAAACTCGTAGACGAAGCAGAAATCCAGGTCGGCGCCGGCAACGGCGGCAACGGTTGCGTGGGGTTCCGCCGCGAGAAGTTCATTCCGCTGGGCGGGCCGGACGGAGGTGATGGCGGCAACGGCGGCAGTGTCTGGCTGCAGGCTGACGAGAATCTCAATACCCTGGTCGACTTCCGCCACCAGACCCAGTTCCGCGCCCAGCGTGGCGAGAACGGCATGGGTCGGCAGATGTACGGCAAGGCCGGCGAAGACCTGACCATCACGGTGCCCGTGGGCACGGTGGTGACCAATGTCAGTACCGACGAAGTGATCGGTGACCTGACCCGGCACGGCGACCGCCTGCTGGTGGCCAAGGGTGGCAAGGGCGGGCTGGGCAACATGCACTTCAAGAGCTCAATCACCCGTGCGCCGCGCAAAGCGACCCCGGGCGAAGAGGGCGAGGAGCGCCTGCTGAAGCTGGAACTGAAGCTACTGGCCGACGTCGGCCTGCTCGGCTTCCCCAACGCCGGCAAGAGCACCTTCATCCGCGCGGTGTCGGCGGCGACGCCGAAGGTGGCCGACTATCCGTTCACCACGCTGTACCCGAACCTCGGCGTGGTCAGCGTGGAAGCGCACCGGAGCTTCGTGATCGCGGACATCCCGGGCCTGATCGAAGGCGCCGCCGACGGTGCCGGCCTGGGCGCGACGTTCCTGCGCCACTTGCAGCGCACGCGCATCCTGCTGCACCTGGTGGACATGGCGCCGATGGAGGGCGGCGTGGACGGCATCGATCCGGTCGAGCAGGTCCGCGCCATCGAGCGCGAACTCGAGAAGCATGATCCCGAACTACTGCAGAAGCCGCGCTGGCTGGTGCTCAACAAGGCCGACCTGATGTTCGAGGACGAGGCCAAGGAGCGGGCGGACGAGATCATCGCCAGCCTTGGCTGGACCCAGCCGTGGTACCAGGTGTCCGCCATTTCGCGCGAGGGCACCTGGCCGATCATGAAGGACGTGATGGCGTTCTTCGACCGCCTGAAGGAAGAGGCCGACGAGGCTGCCCGCGAGGGCTGAGAAAAAAAGCCCGCCGGAAGGCGGGCTTTTTTTTCGGTGTGGTCGGCGACCATCCGGTTCCGGCATCCCGGCATTGACGCACAGGCAAAAAGAAACCCGCCTTGCGGCGGGCTTCCGTGTCTTCGCGTTGCATACCGCCGTGAATCAGGCCGCTTGCAGGGCCTTGATGCGGGCGTTCAGGCGGCTCTTGTGGCGGGCGGCCTTGTTCTTGTGGATCAGGCCGCGCGAGCTCAGGCGGTCGAGGATCGGCTGGGCCGTGACGAACGCAGCCTGGGCGCCGGCGGCGTCGTTGGCGTCGAGCGCCTTCAGGACTTTCTTGACGGCGGTGCGCAGCATCGAACGCTGGCCGGCGTTGCGCGCGTTGCGCACGACGGTCTGCTTGGCGCGCTTCTTGGCGGACTTGATATTGGCCACAGTGGGATTCCTGGTGAATACCTGAGAGAATTCAGGGGGTGAACGGAAGACGGGTAATAGAGCCGGAAATTATGGGGCATTCAATGGGTTGCGTCAACCTGGGTCGTCCCCGGGAAAAGGGGGGGCGATGAGCGGCAGGTTGCTGCGTTCGGCCGCCGTCTTCAGCTCCATGACCTTCCTGTCCCGGCTCTCGGGACTGGTCCGGGACCAGGTCTACGCCCATGTCTTCGGAGCGGGCGGGATGATGGACGCCTTCTTCGTGGCGTTCCGGATCCCCAATTTCATGCGGCGGCTCTCGGCCGAAGGGTCGTTCTCGATGGCCTTCGTCCCGGTGCTGGCCGAGTACAAGGCCACCCGCAGCGCGCAGGAGGTCAAGGCTCTGGTCGATCGGGTGGCCGGTACCCTGGCGGCCGCGCTGATGGTGCTGACCGCCATCGTCATCCTGCTGGCGCCGCAGATCGCCGGCCTGATCGCGCCGAACTTCGATGCCGCGCAGATGGCGATGCTGACCGACCTGCTGCGCATCACGTTCCCCTACGCGCTGTTCATCTCGCTGGCGTCGCTGGTCGGCGCTGTGCTCAACAGCTACCAGCGTTTCGCCGTCCCGGCGCTGTCGCCGGTACTGCTGAATGTGGCGATGATCTCGGCGGCGCTGTCCGCCAAGCACTGGTTCGGCAGTTCGGTGATGGTGCTGGGGTGGGGCGTGTTCATCGCCGGCGTACTGCAGTTGGGGTTCCAGTTGCCGTCGCTGTTCCGGCTCGGCCTGCTGCCGCGCCCGCGGCTGGACTTCGCCCATGCCGGCGTGCGCAGGATCCTGACCCTGATGGTGCCCACGCTGTTCGGCTCCTCGGTGACCCAGTTCAACCTGCTGCTCAATACATGGATCGCCGCGCTGCTGGTCAGCGGCAGTGTCAGCTGGCTGTACTACAGCGACCGCCTGCTGGAATTCCCGCTGGGCATGTTCGGTGTCGCCATCGGCACGGTAATCCTGCCGCACCTGTCCAGCCGCCATGCCGAAACCGACCCGGACGGTTACTCGAAGGGTCTGGACTGGGGCTTCCGGCTTTGCCTGCTGATCGGCCTGCCGGCCTGCACCGGGTTGGTCCTGTGCGCCCAGCCGCTTCTGTCGACGCTGTTCCAGTACGGCCAGTTCGACGCCACGGACGTGCAGATGGCCAGCTGGAGTCTGATGGCCCAGTCCATCGCCGTGCCCGCCTTCCTGCTGGTGAAGGTACTGGCACCGGCGTTCTATTCGCGCCAGGACACCCGCACCCCGGTGAAGGCCGCGATCGTGGCGGTTCTGACCAATGCGCTGTGCACGCTGCTGTTCTTCGCCGCGATGCTCTACGGCACGGAGCCCGGCCGCCAGGCGCTGGAGGCGGCCGGTGGCAACCTGAAGAATGCGCTAGGCCAAGTGCAGGGCGCCCACGCGCTGCTGGCGTTAGCCATCGCCATCGCCGGCTGGGTCAATGCGTTGCAACTGGCCTGGCTGCTGCGGAAGGCAGGCGTCTATCGCCGCCAGCCGGGGTGGGGTCGCTTCCTCCGCCAGATCGGTGTGGCGACATTCGCCATGACGCTGGTGGTGCTGGCATTCCGGCTGGCCTGGCCGGACTGGTCGGCTTGGGCGTGGTGGGAACGAGGGTGGCGCCTGGCGGTGACGGTGGGCGCGGGCGGCGCGCTCTACGGCGGCCTGCTCTGGCTGCAGGGCATCCGTCCACGTGACCTGCGTGGGCATTGAAGCTGGCCCGGGCGGCTATACTTCAAGGTCTTGCGACGCAATCCCGGTCCGGCCTGGCATGGTCGACCTTCAGACAGGAATCCATGAGCAGGCTGTTCCGTGACGTCGATGGCGGGTCTCTGTGCCCGCACGGTAGCGTGGTCTGCATCGGCGCCTTCGATGGCCTCCACTCGGGCCACCGTGCGCTGGTGCGGCATGCGGTGACGCGTGCCCGTGCGCTGGGCGTGCCGGCGGTGGTGGTCACCTTCGAGCCGCTGCCGCGCGAGTTCTTCGCCAGGGACAACCCGCCGCCGAGGCTGACCCTGGCCCGGGCCAAAGTCGAAGGCCTGCTTGACCTGGGTGCCGATCATGTCGGCCTGCTGCGTTTCGACGCGAAACTCTCGGCCATGTCGGCCGAAGACTTCGTCCGCACGCTGCTGGTCGGTCGCCTGGCGGCACGCGAAGTATGGATCGGCCCGGAGTTCCGTTTCGGCCACCGTCGCGGTGGCGACCTCGCCCTCCTGCAGGCGATGGGGAGCGAACTGGGTTTCAGCGCCGGCGAAATCGAGCCCGTGCACGCCCAGGGTGACCGCGTCTCCAGCACCCGCATCCGCGAAGCGCTGAAGGGTGGCGACTTCACCACCGCCACCCGCCTGCTGGGTCGGGCGTATGCGATCGGTGGCCGTGTCGTGCGCGGCAAGCAGCTCGGTCGCACGCTCGGGTTTCCCACCGCCAACCTGCGCTTTCCGAAGACGCCGGCCCTGTCCGGCATCTACGCCACCTGGGTACACGGCGTTGGCGACCAGCCCTGGCCGTCGGTGTCCAGCTTCGGCACGCGGCCGACAGTGGACGGCGTGGAGCCGTTGCTGGAAGCCCACCTGTTCGACTTCGCCGGTGACCTCTACGGGCGCCATATCGAAGTCGAGTTCGTCGCCAAGCTGCGCGACGAACTGAAATTCCCCGATCTGCCCAGCCTCACCGAGCAGATGCACCGCGATGCCGACCAGGCGCGCGCCCTCCTTTCCGAACACAAAGAACGAGCGACGGCGTGAGCCAGGACTACAAAGCGACCCTCCATCTGCCCGCCACGGATTTCCCGATGCGCGGCGACCTGCCCAAGCGCGAGCCCGACACGCTGGCCCGCTGGGAAAGCCAGGGCCTGTACGCGCAGCTGCGCGAGAACGCCAAGGGCCGCCCGCTGTTCGTGCTGCACGACGGCCCGCCGTATGCCAACGGCGCTATCCACCTGGGCCACGCGGTCAACAAGATCCTCAAGGACATCATCGTCAAGTCGAAGTACCTGGCCGGCTTCGATGCGCCGTACATCCCGGGCTGGGACTGCCACGGCCTGCCGATCGAGATCGCCATCGAGAAGAAGTACGGCAAGGTCGGCGTGAAGCTCGACGCGGTCGAGTTCCGCCAGAAGTGCCGCGAGTACGCCGAATCGCAGATCGACATCCAGCGCAAGGACTTCAAGCGCCTGGGTGTGACCGGCGACTGGGACAACCCGTACAAGACGCTCGATTTCCGCTTCGAAGCCAACGAGATCCGCGCGCTGGCGAAGATCGTCGCCAACGGCCACCTCACGCGCGGCGTGAAGCCGGTGCACTGGTGCTTCGACTGCGGCTCGGCACTGGCGGAGGCGGAGATCGAATACGCCGACAAGGTCTCGCCCGCCGTCGATGTGGCCTACGCCGCCCGCGATGCGCAGGCGGTGGCGAACGCGTTCGGCGCCACCGTGCCGGCTGATGTCGAAGTCGCGCTGCCCATCTGGACCACCACACCATGGACGCTGCCGGCCTCGCTGGCGATCTCGGTCGGTGGCGAACTGGAGTACGCGCTGGTTGAAGGCCCTGCGCACGACGGCAGGCGCCGCTGGCTGGTGCTGGCCGATGCGCTGGCTGCGCGCGCGCTGCAGCGCTACGGCGTCACCGACGTGGTCGTGCATGCGCGGGTGAAGGGCAGTGCGCTGGAAGGCATGCTGTTCGCGCATCCGTTCTACGACACGCGCGACATCCCCGTGCTGCTGGGCGACCACGTGTCGGCCGAGGACGGTACCGGCGCCGTGCACACCGCGCCCGGCCACGGTCAGGAGGACTATGTCGTCAGCAAGCAGTACGGCCTGCTGGACAAGTACACCGCCGCCCAGCTCAATCCGGTCGATGGCCGTGGCGTCTACCTGCCGTCCACGCCGGCCGCGCATGGCGTGGAGCTGGCCGGCCTGCATATCTGGAAGGCCAACGACGTCATCATCGACGTGCTGAAGCAGGGCGGTTCGCTGCTCGCCTTCAGCAAGCTGGAACACAGCTACCCGCACTGCTGGCGCCACAAGACGCCCATCGCGTTCCGCGCCACGCCGCAGTGGTTCATCTCGATGGAGCAGGCCAACCTGCGCGCTGACGCGCTCGACGCGATCAAACACGTCGGCTGGTTCCCGCAGTGGGGCGAAGCCCGCATCGCCGGCATGGTCGATGGCCGTCCGGACTGGACCATCTCGCGTCAGCGCACCTGGGGCGTGCCGATCGCGCTGTTCGTGCATCGCGAAACCGGCGAGCCGCATCCACGCAGCGTCGAGCTGATGCGCGCCGTGGCCGACAAGGTGGAGCAGGGCGGCGTCGATGTCTGGTACACGCTGGACGCAGCCGAACTGCTGGGCGACGAGGCGAAGGACTACGACAAGATCACCGACATCCTCGATGTCTGGTTCGACTCCGGCGTCACCCACGAAGCGGTGTTGCTGGAGCGCGGCATCGGCAAGCCGGCCGACCTGTACCTGGAAGGCTCCGACCAGCACCGCGGCTGGTTCCAGTCCTCGCTGCTCACAGGCGTGGCGATCGACAAGGCAGCCCCGTACAAGCAGTGCCTCACCCACGGCTTCACCGTGGACGAGCACGGCCGCAAGATGTCCAAGTCGCTGGGCAACGGCATCGAGCCGCAGGACATCATGAAGACCCTGGGCGCAGACATCCTGCGCCTGTGGATCGCCAGTGCCGACTACAGCAACGAGATGTCGCTGTCGCAGGAAATCCTCAAGCGCAACGCCGACGCCTACCGGCGCCTGCGCAACACCGCGCGCTTCCTGCTCAGCAACCTCAACGGATTCGACCCGGCGCGCGATTTGGTCGCGGTGGACGACATGGTCGCGCTGGACCGCTGGATCGTGCACCGGGCCTTCGAGCTGCAGGAAAGGATCAAGGCCGCCTACGAACGCTACGACTTCGCCGAGATCGTGCAGGCCCTGCTGAACTTCTGCAGCGTCGACCTCGGTTCGCTGTACCTGGACGTCACCAAGGACCGCCTGTACACCATGCGCGAGGATTCGCGCGGCCGGCGCAGCGCGCAGAGCGCGATGTACCGCATCGCCGAAGCCTTCGTGCGCTGGGTGGCGCCGGTGCTCACCTTCACCGCCGACGAGATGTGGGCGTACCTGCCCGGCGAGCACGCCGGCAATGTGCTGTTCGCCACCTGGTACGACGGCCTTGCGCCGCTGCCGGAAGGCGCTGCACTGAATGCCGCTGACTTCGACGAACTGCTGGCGTTGCGCGAGCAGGTGGCGAAGGTGCTGGAGCCGATGCGCGCCAACGGCCTGATCGGTGCCGCACTGGAAGCCGAGATCGCCGTATCGGTGAGCGCGATCAAGGCCGCGAAGTGGCAGCCGCTCGCGGAGGAGCTGCGCTTCCTGTTCATCAGCGGCGACGTCACCGTCTCCGAGGTCAGTGCCGACGAGGTCTTCGTGCTGGCCACGCCGACCACCAAGAGCAAGTGCGTGCGCTGCTGGCACTACCGCGCCGATGTCGGCGCGCATGCCGGGCATCCGGAGCTGTGCGGCCGCTGCGTCAGCAACATCGACGGCGCCGGCGAAGACCGCCGCTGGTTCTGAGTTTCCCCTGTAGGAGGAGCTTTAGCCCCGACTGCGTCCCGAGCGAGGCATCGGGGCTAAAGCCCCTCCTACAGGTCTTCTTCCAACAGGAATGCGATGAACAAACATCCCAAACCCAACGCGCTGATCTGGCTGCTGCTGTCGGCTGTGGTGATCGGCCTTGACCAGTGGTCCAAGGCCTGGGTGCTGGCGTCGCTGCCGGAATACACCGCCATCCCGGTGATCGAGGGCTTCTGGAACTGGTACCGCACCTACAACACCGGCGCCGCCTTCAGCTTCCTCGCCGATGCCGGCGGCTGGCAGTTGTGGTTCTTCACCGTGCTGGCGGTGTGCATCAGCGGCCTGCTCGGCTTCTGGCTGTCTCGCACGCGCCGCGGCGACTGGCGCCAGGCGTTGCCATACGCACTGGTGATCGGCGGCGCGCTGGGCAACGTCATCGACCGCCAGATCCACGGCCACGTGATCGACTTCATCCAGTGGCACTGGCGGGACCACTTCTGGCCGGCGTTCAATATCGCGGATTGCGCGGTGGTGGGTGGGGCCATCGGCATTGCGCTGTTCGGGTTGTTCGAGGGCAAGAAGAAGACCGCGTAGGGCGGGCCCTGGCCCGCCGCGCGATGACGCATCAACACGGTGGGCCAGGGCCCACCCTACGAAACGCGTCGCGGCGGTCTGCCCTTACCCCGTTCCCCTCTTCCGCAGGCGGGAGAGGGGCGCAGGTGCCATGCGGGATCGGTGCTGGCGATACATTTACCTTTTCATTTCTCTGCCTTCGGTACTATCGGTCTTATGGACGTCCTGCTCGCCAATCCCCGTGGTTTCTGTGCCGGCGTCGACCGCGCCATCGAGATCGTCAAACGCGCCATCGAGACGCTGGGCGCGCCGATCTACGTGCGGCATGAAGTGGTCCACAACCGCTTCGTCGTCGATGACCTGAAGCAACGCGGCGCGATCTTCGTCGAGGAACTGGACGAAGTGCCGGACGGCGCGACCGTCATCTTCAGTGCACACGGCGTGTCGCAGGCGGTACGCGGTGAAGCCGCGCGGCGCGGCCTGAAGGTGTTCGACGCCACCTGTCCGCTGGTGACCAAGGTGCACCTGGAGGTCGCGCGCCACTGCCGTGCCGGCCGTGACGTGGTGCTGATCGGCCATGCCGGCCATCCCGAGGTGGAAGGCACGATGGGGCAGTGGAGCCGAGAAGGCGGCGCCGGCAGCATCTACCTGGTGGAGGACATCGACAATGTCGCCACACTCGAAGTGAGCCAGCCCGACAACCTGTTCTACACCACCCAGACCACGCTGTCGGTGGACGACACCGTCGGCATCATCCAGGCGCTGCAGGCGCGCTTCCCGGCGATCCATGGGCCGAAGAACGACGACATCTGCTACGCCACGCAGAACCGCCAGGACGCCGTGCGCGATCTGGCCAAGGAATGCGATCTTGTCCTGGTCGTGGGTTCACCCAACAGTTCCAACTCCAACCGCCTGCGCGAGCTGGCCGAGCGCGATGGCGTGGAGTCGTACCTGATCGACGGCGCGCACGAGATCGACCCGCGCTGGATCGAGGGCAAGCAGCGCATCGGTGTGACGGCCGGCGCCTCGGCGCCCGATGTGCTGATCGAAGGCGTCATCCAGCGCCTGCGTGACCTGGGCGCGGGCGGCGTCAGCGAACTCGCAGGCGAGCCCGAGAACATGGTCTTCGCCCTGCCGAAGGAACTTCGGCTGCAACTGGTGTCCTGACGGCGCCCATGCCAGGTCGGCGGGCATGGAAGCGCAGCGGATCCGGGTCTCTGGCCCGACGACATCCGACCGGCCCTTGGCCCCGGTGCCTTTCCGTCGAGTGAGGCGCAACGCACTTCTCGTCCGATGACGCTGCGGGACGACTGAAAAAAAAGCGCCCGCGGCCTCGTCGCCACGGGCGCCTGTCGGCACCTGTCCCGAGGGGGTGTGAGCCTAGCGGTACACGCGCTCGCAACGGCGTTCGACGATGCGGTCGCCCTTGTCCTCCTGGCTGTTGCCCTGCACCTTGCGGCCGATGGCACCACCGGCCACGGCACCGCCGACAGTGGCGACTTTCTTGCCGCTGCCGCTGCCGACCTGGTTGCCCAGCAGGCCGCCCACGACCGCACCGATGGCCGTGCCCGCCACGCGGTTGGGGTCCTTGCTGTTCTTCTGCACTTCCACGTTCTTGCAGACGACCTTGCTGCCGTCGCTGAAGCGGCGGCCTTCGTCTTCCGGGCCGTACGTCTGTGCTGCGGCGGCCGACATCACCGACATCAGGCCCAGCGACAGCAGGAGGCGAGGGGTATTCATGTCGAATCTCCTTGGTGGGTAATGCCAAGCGAGCGTGCGCGGCCCGTCGCGAACGACAGGTGAAATCCGCGTTGCGCATTCATGTTCCAGTGCAGTGCCCGTGACGCCTGCGCCACAAACATGACGGCGGGCTGACGAATGGCGGGCGATCTTGACGGGCGCACCACATCGTCCGCTTTAGGTTGCAGGCATCCACGATGAAGAGAAAGGAGTCGCGCCATGCATACCCCCGAAGAACTCGAAAAGAAGCTCTGGAAAGCAGTCAAGTCCGATCGCACGCTGATGCTGGGGCTGGATGGCGCTGAGGAGGGCCATACGCGGCCGATGACAGCGCTGCTGGAACATGAAGGCCGCGGTCCGCTGTGGATTTTCACCGCCACCGACAACCAGCTGGCCCAGCGCACGCGATCCCCGCAGCGGGCATTGGCCACGTTCGCGTCGATGGGGCACGACGTGTTCGCCAGCCTGCAGGGCATGCTGGTCCGCGATGACGATCGCGGCGTGATCGATCGCTTGTGGAACCCCTTCGTCGCCGCGTGGTACGAGGGTGGCAAGGATGATCCGAAGCTGGCGCTGCTGCGCTTCGACGCCGAGCACGCGGAGATATGGCTCAACGAGCAGAGCCTGCTGGCCGGCGTGAAGCTGCTGTTCGGCGTGGACCCGAAGGAGGACTACCAGGACAAGGTGGCCGACGTGGATCTGCGCACCCACCTCGCCTGATCCAGCGGCATCGATAGGCCGGAAGTCACGCCTTCCCCAACGGCGCCTGACTCCGGCCCCACCGGTTTGGCCGGAGCGCGTTGTGACGCCCGTGAACAGGGAAAACCAACGCGCTGGAACAGGGGCCAGGCCGCGGTGATCACTCACCGGATGTCATGCCCCATGCTGTTGTATTCGCAAACCCACCTGCACAACCTGCTGGATCGCCTGGAAACCAGCGACGCCCGCACCACCGGCCAACTCGAAGCCCTCACCGTGTGGGTGGCGGCGCTGGTACAGACCCATCCCGACGGCGAACGCCTGCGTGCGACCGCACAGGCGCTGTCCGCGCGCAGTCCGTTCCGTGCGCTGTGCCAGTACCAGGAGGAAGTGGCCGCCTACGACGCCACGTTCTGCCAGTTGCAATCGCTTGCGCCGCGATGCGACCCGGCGCCGCGCGCGCGCCTGCCACTGCCGCCGAACGTATGAGGCGCGCCTCTCCCGATGCAGGCCGCGCCGTCGCGTTCTACATGGTCGGCAGGGCCACTGCAACGCAGTGATACTGCCACCGACCGGACGCATCGCGCTTGGCCCTTATCCGGCCCCGTATCAAGTACGGGGCAGGCTCTTCGGCCACCTTCTCCCCGCTTCGCAGGGAGAAGGGTGCATCGGTGTGAGTGCGGAATGTCCTGCATCATGAAGAGGGTACCGCGCCAGCGATCCTTCGACGGGGACGCACTTGCAGCCAAGCTGGACGAAGCTAGGGCTTCGTACAACGGTACCCTTGTGGTCGCCGTGGCTGTTCACCTGGATCCGGATTGCCGCTGCTGCGGCGCCGACCACGCATGCAGTGTTGCGCGCAGTTTGGAAAGACGGCGTCAACGCGCGCATGCCGCTTGCGGCGAACTGGGCGCGGGGTCACACGGGGGAGTGAATGCGCGCTGTCCCGCTAGTGGGTCTCCGACGCTTGGTCGCCGGTATCGACGAACACGGGGTTGGAATAGAACCACAGGTCGCGCCAGGGATCCTCGCCGGGCACGTCCGCGATCGGCGTCGTCTCCAGCGTGTTGCTGCCGCGTGCGCGCACGAACGCGCCACGCGCGGGGACCGGCAGGTCCCAGGTGACGATGCGCCAGGGCCCATCGGTGCGCCAAGTGCCGGTGGTCCAGCGCCTGCTCTGCATGCGTGGCGTGCCATCCTCGCCGGACGTGCCGACGATCAGTTCCAGCTGCGCCAGCGACGGATGTTCGCCATGGTGGTTGGGCCGCGCCGGTTGCCGCACCCGGAGCTCGATGCGCATCGTCGTGCCCGCCGGGATTGTCAGCGTGTCGCCCAGCGTCGCCGTGCGCGAGTCCCGGCCCGTTGCGCTGACCGTCAGCTCCAGTGCATCAATCACATCGCCCGTGACCGCGAACATGCGACCGTGGCGCAGGCCGTCGAGGATGTCGCGCGCGTCGCGTCGTGCCCACACATAGGTCTTGCTGTATTCGCCCGGGTCGTAGTCGCGCCCGCCGTCGCGCAGGTTTTCGTGCGAATCGGAGCTGGCCGTGATCCAGAAGCGGCGGCCTTCCGCGAGCAGCGTGTCCCACACGCCTCCGATCTGCGTAGTCATCTGATCGAAACCACCGAAGGTGGGTGCGGCGGCGTTGCGATACAGGCCGCGTTCGGTGCGCGTGGCCTGGTGGCCGGGCGCGCCTTCCATGCCCACCAGCACGCGTGGTGCGGTGTCGTGCCACGCGCGCAGTTCGGTGGGTTCCACCTCGCCCCAGGCGCCAACACCGGTGGCGGTGCGCGAGGGATGGTTGACGAACATCAGCGGTGGCGCAGGCAGGGTGCGCATGCGCGCCAGCGCATCGATCATGGTCTGGCCGTCATCGCGCGCGATGCCATCCACGGGTTCGTTGCGGCTGAAGCGGTGTTCGATCTCCACCAGTTCATCGCGCTCGTGCTTGCCGGGCGCGATGACCAGCGAGGCGTGCTCGGCCCCGGGCACATCGAACTCCATGCCGTTGAACTGGATCAACGATGGAACATCGCGGCGCGCCTGCTCGAGCGCGGGCCATGCATGTTCCTGCGTCACCCTGGAGTGACCGGGGCCGCCATGGTCGGTGTGCACCATCCAGGCAAGGCCGTGCCTCAGCGCCTGGCGGGCATTGTGGCTGCGTGTGTAGGGAGAATCGCCGCCCCGGATCGGCGTGGGCGGGGTGGTGGTACGGTCCCAGTCCACGCTCCACTCGCTGTGCACGTGGTGGTCGCCGGCTTGCCACGCGCGGCCGGCGTCGGCGTCATCCGCGTGCACGACGGGAGAAAGGCCCAGCAAGCCCAGGCAGATCAGGTGACGCAACATCGTGGACTCCTCGGACGGGCGCGACATCGCGCGCCGCACGTGCCGGGCCGCCGCAACGGCGGCCCGGGCGTGGACAGGAATGCGCCGCCCGGAACCGGCGGCGCGGGCGCTCAGAAGTCGGCGCGCAGGCCGAGGCTGATGCGACGGCCCGACTTCTCGTACATGGTCGGGAACGAGGGATCCATCGTGTAGCCGCTGGTCTCCTCGTCGGTCATGTTGATGCTCTTCAGGCTGAGCTTGAGGTGGTCGTTGATCCTGTAGCCGATCGAGATATCCAACTGGCCATAGGCGTCGCGCCAGATCGGATACATGTTGTAGCCGATCGATTCCACGTACTCGTCCTTGTGGTTGTACGACACGCGCGCATCGAAGTGCTGGTTCTCGTAGTACGCGGTGAAGTTCCAGGTCTTCTCCGCCAGGCCGGGCATCGGCGTACGGATGCCGAGGTCGGATTCGCCGGCCAGCGAACTGTCCAGCATCGTGTAGTTGGCATTGATGCCGAAGCCGTCCAGTGCCTCGTGGAACGCGCGCAGCGGGAGGTTCGCGATCAGCTCGATGCCGTCCACGTCGTACGAGCCTTTCGCGTTCACCGGCTGGTACACGTCGAAATCGTAGTAGCCGTTGAGCGTGCCGTTGGCGTTGTAGACCGCGACATCCTCGACCACGCCCGTCAATGCGCTGACCACCACGCCATCGATCTTCTTGCGGAAGTACGATGCCGCCAGCAGGCCGCCGTTGTCCAGGTACTTCTCCAGGCCGATCTCCCACTGCTTGGCGTAGGTGGGCTTCAGGTCCGGGTTGCCATCGGTGAAGCGGAACGAGCTCCAGCTCGCCGTGCGCTTGTAGGCCACGTCGCTGAGCGAGGGGCGGATCAATGTCTCGGAACCCGCGGCGCGCAGCAGCAGGCCGTCGGTAAGTTCAGCGGTCAGGTTGAAGCTGGGCAGCACGTCGGTGTAGCCGCCGTCCTTCGAAACCGGCGTATCCGTGTAGCCGGTGCTTCCATCGGGGTTCTGCACCGGGTGGTAGCCGAAGGACACCACCGAGGTGTCGACATAGCGCGCGCCCGCATTCACCGTCACCGGCACCCGGCCGATGTTGAAATCCAGGTTCGCCATCGCGTACAGGCTGGCGACTTCCTCGTCGACGCGATAGTACTGCGCGTCGTCGAACGGCGTGGAGAATCCGGGATAGCGGAAGTAACCGCGCGCGAAATCGTTGGAGACCTGCTGCCAGTCGAGGTCCTTCACGCTGTAGGCACCGCCGGGGACGATGTCGCCGATCCACTGCAGCGGGCTGTCCGCCAGCGTGCGCGTGTTGACCCATGAGGCGTCGCCGGGGCCCGGCCCGGTGATCTTGAGTTCGCCGTACTGGCGCTCCTTGCTGCGATCGGTGTAACGCGCACCGAACTGCACGTTCTGCAGGGCCGGCAGGAAGGGCAGTTCGAGCTTGCGCGTCACGTCCACCTTGGCGGCGTACTTGTCGTCGTTGATCTTCTCCAGCGTGGTCTCGTACGCCTCGAACAGGTAGCGCTCGGGCGAGCCGTACATGTCGAAGCCGGCGGAGCTGGCGCTGGGGATCGTCTCGCCGCTGCGGCCGGTCCAGCGTGTGCGGGAGGGCGCATAGGCGACGTGCTTCAGGTTGGAATAGTCCAGCGTCTTCTCCACACCGGAGTAGCCGGCCATCGCTTCCACGTCCCAGAGGTCGTTGTTCCAGTCCAGCGCAAGGCTGTACTGGCCGTAGTCGGTTTCGTTGATGCGCTCCTTGCTGAGGAACTCATGCTGGGTGGCGGTGTACGACACGTCGCGCAGCACCAGCATGCCGTAGTCGGACAGCGTGGTGGCGTCGTACTCGTGGATCGTCTCCAGCGTGCTGCGGCTGGAGGCCGAGTACGCCGCGGCGTCGTATTCGTCCTCGGTGGTGTCGTAACCGCCGACCATGGCGTCGAAGGTCAGGCTGAAAGTGCTGCTGGGCCTGTACTGCAGCGAAGCGGTGGCGCCCCACTTTTCCTGGTCGTTGAGGTACGCGCGATCGCCGACCTTGTCCTGGAACACGATCAGATTGCTTTCGGCGGTGTTGGCGCGGTTGTTGATCACCCAGCCGGTATCGCGCTCAATCACGGCTTCGGCTTGCGAACCGCGCGTGCCGGACGCGCCGAGGAAGCGCGACATCGGGCGGAAGTTGATGCCCGAGGTCGAATCGGTGCGGTTGGTGCGTTCGGCATGCGAGAACGACACCAGTGCACCCCAGTCGCCCCAGGTATCGCTGGCCAGGAAGGCGAACTTCGGATCGGTCTCTTCCGAAATCGAGTTGTGCGCGCCTTCGGCGGACGCGACCAGCTTGCGGCCGTTGTAGTCGAACGGGCGTGCAGTGGAGATCTCCACCGAACCGGCGATGCCGCCTTCCTCGTCCGCCGCCGTCGGCGACTTCTGCACGGTGACCTGCTGGATGATCTCCGAGGCGAACAGGTCGAACTCCACATCGCGCCCACCGCTGCCGGAGGCGGTGGCGAGATCGTTGATCGATACGTGGGTGTACTCGGAGGGAAGGCCGCGCACGTTGACCTTGCTGCCCATACCCTTGTTGCGTTCGATGGTCACGCCCGGCATGCGCTGCAGGGCCTCGGCGAGGTTCTGCTCCGGGAAGTCGGCCACGTCGGTGGCGACGATGGAGTCGGAAAAGCCCACGTTGTAGCGCTTGATGTCCACCGCCTGTTCCAGGCTGCGGCTGTAGCTGCCCACCACGGTGACGCTTTCCAGCTCCTGCGCATCCACCGCCTGTGCCGTGGGCACGGTCGCGGGTGCGGCCGGTGCCGACGCAGGCGTTGCCGGGACGGTCGGTGCACTGGCGACGTCGGATTCGATGGTGACGGTGCTGGCATTGAGATAGCGGAAGCGCAGGCCGGTGCCTTCGAGGAGATGGGTGAGAGCCTGCTCGGACGACAGGCCGGCGGGCACGGCGCGCGTGCGCGGATTGCCTGCCTGTGCGTTGTAGACGAACTGCAGTCCGGTCTGTCGCGACAGCGCATTGAGCGCACTGTCGAGCGATTGCGAGGGGATGACGTCGGTCGCGACGGTCGCCTGTTGGGCGGCGACGTGGGCGGTCGCTGTCTGCAGGGCCAGAGCGATGGAAAGAACGAGGAGTCGGCGCATCGTGGTGTCCGGGTGGAGTGGGGTGGTGGCGCGCGACAACACGCACGCACCCCCATTACGAGGGCCCACGGCGCCGGTCGGGCACCGGTTTTTCCATGAATTTTTTCTTACAGCGCCAGCTTCACCACGCACCATGCGTGGGTGTGCGATGCGAATGCACGCGGATCTCGCGCGCATCGGCGCTGACCGCGAGCGTGGGTTGTTCGTCCAGGAAGGCGCGCAACGACGCCACGTCGTCCGCGCGCAGGTTGCCGGTCAGGCGCAGCGCGCCGGCCTCGCTGTCGTCCACGCGCAGGCGCACGGTGTTCATGCGGTTGAAGCGGTCGGCGATGTCGCGCAGGGGTTCGTCGCGGAACACGACGCGCCGTTGCCACCACGCCGTCATGGCGCCGACATCTTCCTGGACCACACTGACCTGGCGATCTGCGTGGGCCACGTGCGCGGACTGTCCGGCCGTCAGGTCGGCGAGCAGCCGCCCCTTGCCCGCAAGGTCGATCACGTGGATGCGCCCCTCGGCCACGCCGAAGCGCGCCTGGTCGCGTTGCAGCGATACGTCGAAAGTGGTGCCGATGTCGCGCACCTCCAGCCCGGCCGCGTGCACGGTGAACGGGCGGCGATCTTCGGCCACGACGAAACTCGCCTGGCCGCGCGCCAGTTCGACGCGCCGGCGCAGCAGGCCGATGGTTGCAGTGACGTCGCTTTCCGCATTGAGGTGCATCACCGTGCCGTCTTCGAGCGTGACCACGCGCGGTGTGCCATGTGCGGCGATGTAGTGGCGCGCGTTGGGCAGCGTCGCATGCACGGCGACGCCGATGCCCAGCAACACGGCCGCCGCGACGGTGATGCGCGAAAGACGACGCGGCGGCGCATGCGTGACGGGTGCACGTGCGGTGCGCAATGGCAGCGGGATGATGTTGTTGCGCGTGCCCGCTTGCTCGGATTCCGGGGGCAGTCCGCGTACGGCATCGCCGATCTCGGCGGCGACGCTTGCGATGGCCAGGTATTCGCGCAGGTGCGCGGGCGAGGCCACCAGCCATTCCATGAAGCGCTGCTGGTCGGCGGGGCTTAGCGCGCCTTCGCGTTGCATCACGTGCCAGTACGCGGCTTCGCGGGTTGCCGCGGCAGCGCCGGACGGGAACAAAGGCGTGGCCATCACGCGGCCCCCATCGCACGACGACATACGGCCAGGCCGTGCACCACGTGCTTCTTCACCATGTGCGAAGACACGCCCAGACGTTCACCGATCTGGCGGTAGGTCAGGCCGTCGCGATACTGCATCACCAGCACCGCACGCGTGCGCGCAGGCAGGCTGGCCAGCAGGGCCTGCATGTGTTGCCGGCGCTGCGCGCGCTCGGTCGCATCCTCCACGCCGTCCACGCTGGTGACCAGCGCGGCCACCTGCTCCACATCTTCCACCGGCACCGGCGTGCGCTGCCGGCGTGCAGCCTGTTCGCGCGAGAGGTTGAGCGCGACGGTGAACAGGTAGGCCTCGGGGTTGGCGATGTGCTCGCCCTGGCCCTGATGCGCGCGCAGCAGGCGCAGGTAGGTTTCCTGGACGAGGTCTTCGGCTTCGTCGTTGGCGCCGCGGCGCGCGAAGAATCCCCGGAGCGCGGGTGCCTGGTCGGTGAACACACGCGTGAGCGCGCGGATCGCGTGTTCGGCCAAGGTCCCGTCCCACGTCGTAGAAAGGGCGGCAAGGTACGCGGCGTGGATGACGGTTCAGTGACATCCGCCGCGTGCGGTCACAGGCGGCTGATGCAGCGCAGACGGATCGCGCCGGCGGCCACGCCCTGTTGTGCGGCGGCGCGTGCGCGCAGCGCCTGCACCGCAAGGTCGGGCGCTTCGCAGGCGATCGTCACCTGGCCCCAGGCGATGCGCTGGCCGGCGTCGTAGACCTCGTAGTCGGCGAAATAGTGGCGATGGGATGCCGCCCGGATTGCCTCAGGTGCCGACGTGCACATCGCATTCGCACTCCGCGCAACCGAGCTGTTCCAGCGCGATCTCCAGCGCCAGCGCATAGCTGCGCGCGCCGTAGCCGTCGACGACCGCCAGGCGCCGGCCGGTGGTGACGGGCAGCACATGTGGGTGTTCGCCCAGGTCGCCGTGTACTTCCACGTAAGGATGCGTGAGGCCGTGTACTGCGCGCTGCAGCAGGGGATGGTCGGTGAGTGCGCCGGGGTCGAGCAGGGTGGCGCGTACACCCCATTCGTTGGCCAGGCGCAGGGCGGCCAGCACTTCGGTGGCGGAGGCGCAGCTGCGCACGGCGAGGGTCTGTCCGGCGCAGCCGGCGCGCTGCACCAGGGCGCCGAGCACCGACGGTGGCAGCGGGGGCGGCGGTGAGGTGAGGGCGTCGTGGCGTTCGGGACCGCGGATGACGAGGATGGACATGAGGGGCTCCGGCTCAGGCATGGAATGTCCCTGCGGATGGGGCGGGGCGCAGGCGGCGCAGCGCGATGTCCAGCGCCATCGCGTAGGCGCGCGGCAGGTCGTTGCGCAGGATCACGGTGACCAGCGGCGCATGCTGCGGTTGCACGCGCGGTTCCAGCGCGTGTGCGGCATCGGCGTGCACTTCGATATAGGGCGAGGGCAGGCTGTCGAGCGCGTCGCGCAGGGCACGGGCCTGGGTGGCGTCATGAAGGGCCAGGTCGCCAACATCGAGCAGCAGCATGTCGGTCGGTTCGGCACGCGCGCGGCGCAAGCCGGACAGCAGGTCGCGGACCGTCGTGAAGACGCGGCAGTGCAGCGCCTCGCCGGCCGCGTTCGCACGCTGCCGCAACGGTGGATAGATGGAGTGGGTGTCGGGAGGCGCGGCATGCGGGCCGCGCAGGATCAGGATGGACATGCATCGGGTCGTGGCGCACATCGCGTGCGGTGTGGCCACGATAGGCGTCTCCCGCGTAAAGCCGCCATGCCGACATACCTTCGGCGGCGTAAAGAAGGCGTAGCGTTTTCAGCGAAGCACGATCAGGAGCGCGCCTGCCAACGCGAGGGCCGGTGTCCACGCCGCATCCGGCGCGCATGCGCGATGCCGCAGTCCGCGGCAGACGCCACGGGCGACGATCTGGGTTGTCGCCAGCATCGCCAGCAGGTGCAGGGCCACGGCGGCGAGCATCGGCAGCAGCGATCCGGTCGCGGTGATGGCACGCGCGGGTCCGCTCGACACGCACAGTGGCAGCAGCGCGGGTACCAGCATCAGGCCGCTGCCATGCGCTGTACCCATCAGGCAGAACCAGGCGGCCAGGCCCGCCTGTGAACGATGCGTGGCGTGGGCGGCGGGCTTGCACGGTCGTCGAACCATTCGCCATGCCGCCAGCGCAAGCAGGCAGGCGCCGGCCACGACCTGCACGCGATGCGGCTCCCACAGCACGCCCTGCATCACCAGCACCACCACGAGTGCCACCGACAGCGCGTGCCCGATGGCGATCGGCAGCAGGGCGCGACGCACATCGCGCGCATCGCCGGACTGCGCGGCACGCGCCGCCGCGAACATCCAGCCGTTCGCCGGGCTCAGGCCGTGCAGGGCACCAAGGCCGGCGACGGCCAGCCACGGAAGCCATGGTTCGGACAGGCCCATGACGGTGCGCTACCTCAGGGCTTGGCCGAACAGCACGCCCCCGCCGTGGCGACGGGGGCCGCATCGTAGCGGTCGTGATGGCGTACCCAGGCCATCGGATATTCCTCCGCGTCTTCATTGCGCCCGTGCGGAGTGAGGTCCAGCAGCGCGTAGGTGTGCATCATCGCTTCCACGCCGCGGCCGTAGCGCGAATAGGTGTGGAAGACCTGGCCGGCCTCGTCCCGTACGAACACGCTGATGCCGGGCGCTTCCTCGTGCGGGAACGGTTGCCGCGTGTAGTTGTATTCCACCGCGCCGCGCGACATCTCCTCCCGGGTGAAGTTGACGCCGAAGTCGTGGTTGAACGAGGTGCCATGCGAGGACACCCACGGGAAGGTCCAGCCCATGCGCTGGCGGAACGCTTCGATATCGGCCAATGGTGCGCGCGAAACCGCGAGCAGGGTGAGGTCGCGCTGGGCCAGGTGCAGCTGCGCGCCGGCATGGTGGTCGGCCATGAAGGAGCAGCTTTTGCAGCCCTGCTCCCAGCCGGGCGCGAACATGAAGTGCTGCACCATCAACTGGCGGCGGCCGTCGAACAGCTCCGCCAGCGTACGGATACCGTGCGGCGTGTCGAAGGCGTAGGGCGTGTCCACGCGGACCCAGGGCAGGGCGCGGCGTTCGCGTGCGATCCGGTCGTGCAGGCGGGTGAGTTCCTTTTCCCGCGCGAGCAGCGCGAGGCGGGCGGTGCGCCATGCGTCGCGGGAAACGATGGCGGGCGTGTCGTGTGCATGCGTGTTCATGGCAGGCTCCTTGGCGAAGGTGCAGGCGGGCAAGCAGGCGAGCAGGCGAGCGTCATCCGTGCCGCATGCCTGCATGCAGTGGAGGAAGGAATTCAGGGGCGCCGCACGGGGCGGCAGGCGTTGTCAGTCGACGCGTGCGGGACGTCTTACCGCGCGCAGCATGCCGCTGGGGCCGCCGCCGCAATAGAACAGGTTGCCGCCGTCGGATTCCAGGCCGCTGATGCCGACGCCCGCGGGCATGTCGAGGCGTTCCAGCACGTGGCCATCGTGCGGGTCGATGTGGCGCAGGTCGCTGTCGTCGCCTTCCCACGTGGCGTGCCACAACTCGCCGTCGACCCAGGACACGCCGGTGACGAAGCGATCGGATTCGAGGGTGCGCAGCACGGCGCCGGTGGCCGGGTCGATCTGCACGATGCGGCGTTCGCGGTACTGGCCCACCCACAGGCTGCCGTCGGACCACGCCATGCCCGAATCGCCGCCCTGGCCCGGCGCGGGAATCGAGGCGATCACGGCGCCGGTGGCGGGATCGATCTTGTCGATGCGCGCTTCGGCCAACTGGTACAGGTGCGTGCCGTCGAAGGCGGTGCCGGCATCGGCCGCGCGCGGAAGGCTGCGCGCGATGTCGCCGCTGGCGGGATCGATGGCGATGAGACGGTCGCCGGTGGCGGCCCACACGTGGTGGCCGTCGTGGGTGACGCCAGCCACACCGCCATTGGCCTGGAACGGGCCGTATTCGCGGACGATCTCGGCGGGACTGGCGGTGGCGTGGCGGGTAGTGTCGTTCATGGCTTGCTCCGGGTGTGCGGGGACGGGGCCAATCTACGCACCCGTCGGCGTGGCGGGGAGTAACAAGATC
Source organism: Pseudoxanthomonas sp. PXM03 (assembly GCF_014852005.1). Lineage (GTDB taxonomy): Bacteria > Pseudomonadota > Gammaproteobacteria > Xanthomonadales > Xanthomonadaceae > Pseudoxanthomonas_A. The sequence continues at coordinate 1,218,263 of NZ_JACVAU010000001.1, forward strand.
GTCGTGAATCCGGCCAGCGGAGGCGCCACCCAGCGTTGCGCGCGAGCACGCCCGATCGCACGGACCTGGCCGGCCGCTTCCATCGCGGCGAGCGCGCGCTGTACGGAGCGCTGGCTGTCGCCGGTGGCCAGCGCGAGTGCGGAGGTGGACCAGGCCGTGCCGTCGGCCAGCAGCCCGCGCAACGCGCCCTGTTCGCCTTCGACCGGCGGCGCCAGTAAGACCACGCCGCGCGTGGCGTGCGGCGAGAGCTGGAAGCCGCGCGCGGTGGCGGTGAGGTCGGCGAATGGCGCGAGCAGGCGACGCAACCGCCCGATCTCCACGCGCAGCCGTGCGCGGTGCGTCTCGTCCGGTTGGCGCGTGCGGAACACGCGCGCGATCAGTGCGTTGCGGTCGACATCGCCGGGCCAGCCGGTGGCGAGTGCACGCAGCAGCGCGAACAGCACGGGGCGCCGCGCGAACGATGCCATGCCGGTGGCATCGCGCACCGCGTGGCGCATGGCATCGACGACCAGCGTGCCGGAAGCGAGCAGCGCTTCAACGTCGTCCAGCGTGACCGGTTGCTCGTGGCCTGCGTGCAGGATGCGCGCGGCAGGACGCCGCAGGCTGGCTTCGACCTGCGTGATCTCGGCGGACAGCGCGGGGATGCCGGCCTGCGTGGCGGTGGTCCGTGCACGCCGCAACGCCAGACGCGCATCGCGCGTGCGCAGCGAGCGCAGTGCGATCTCGGCGGCGGCGAGTGCAGCCAGGGCATGGTGTGCGGCGGGTGCGCCCTCCAGATCGAGCGCATCCAGGGCGGCATGCGCGGCCTCCAGCCGTCCGAGCAGCAGGTGACGGCGCAGGGCAATCAGTTCCGCATGGCGTGCGTTGGCGAGGTCGCCGCGTGCGGCCAGTGCCTGTGCGGCGGCGTCCAGGCGCTGCGGCTCGGCACCGAAGTCGCGGAGGGCCAATGCCACCTCCGCCTCGGCGATCACGCAGCGTGCCCGCGCCAAGGGCTCTCGCGGACCGAAGCCGCGCGCGGCACGACGCAGGAGATCGCGCGCGCGCGGATAGTCGCCGAGCTGCGCCATCGCGATGCCGCGCAGGGCCAGTGCGGGCGGGTCGTCCCGCCAGCCCACGTGCTTGAGCGCGCCCAGGACATCGCCGGCCGTCAGGGCCCGGCCGGCGGCGGCGATCAGGGAATCCATGCCGGCAGCCTACCGTGCGGGCGCGGCGTCGTCGCGGGGCGTGCGGGTGCTATTCCGCTTCCAGCTTCCGCCGCATGCGCGTGTAGTCGCGGCGGTACTGGCGGGCCAACTGTATTTTCTTCGTCGCGCCGAGGATTTTGCCGGACACCTGGAAGAACTTCTTCTCTTCCTCGCGCAGGTGGTGGTGGACCTTCTCCGACAACTCGCGCGCCTTCTTCAGCCAGGCGGCGTAACGGGGGTCGAGGGACTGGAGGTCTTCGACCAGCTCGTCGATCTGGTGGTGTTCGTGCAGGGCGTGGCGGGAAGAATCCAGCCCCATGTCGTCCATCAGGATGGGCGCGTAGAGAAAGCGCTCCTCCGCGGCGGCATGCGCGGCCAATTCGATCCGGAGCCCAGTGAACAGGTCGAGCCGCTCGCGCGTGCCGGGTTTCGAACGCAGCAGGCGGCGGCACAGGGAGCGCTGGGTTTCATGGCTTTCGCGCAGGGCGTCATAGATGGATTCGGGCATGCAGTGGTTTCCTGGCCAAGGGCTGGGATGGGGATGGATCAGGGCAGGGTACGGACCTTGGGTTCGCGTGCGTACTGGCGGGTGCGCGCGGCCTTGATGAAGGCGACGGTATCGCCGGCTTTCATCACACCGGCATCCTTGCCGATGCCCGCGGCCTTGATCACCGCGGCCGCACCGTCGTCATGCGCGATGGCCTTCAGGTGGCCGAACGCATCGCGCACCCAGTCCACCGCCGCGGCTTCCGATGCCAGCGCCTTGCCGGCGGCGTCCGACAGCACCAGTGCCACCGCGTCGAACACCATCGACGGCGTGCCGGCCAGTTGCCCGTCCGCCGGCAGGCGCTTGCCGTTGCCGAGTTTCGCCCCGCCGATCTTCGGCGCGACGATCTTCACCTGCGCGCCGTCCGCTTCCGCCGCCTTGCGCAGCGCGGCGATGGCGGCGGCATCGGAGCCGTCGTCCACCAGGATGCCGACGCAGCGGCCCTGCAGCGTGGGCTTCATCTTGCCGATGATCTGCAAGGCCGGTGAAGGCGGCATGTCCTGCGGCTTGACGGCGGTGGCCGGCGCCGGCGGCAGCGCATCCAGACCGAGGCCGTCGGCGACGCGCTTGGCCAGGTCCGCATCGACGTGGCGCAGGTGGCCGACGATCGCTTCGCGCACGTGCGGTGTTTCCACTTTCGACAGTTCGAACACCAGGGCGGCCGCCATGTGCGCCTGCTCCGGCGCGCTCTGGCTGCGGAAGAACAGCCGCGCCTGACTGTAGTGGTCGGCAAAACTCTCCGGCCGCACGCGCCCTTTTCGGCCATCCGCCACGGTCGCATGGCTGCGGAAGCCGGCCGGTGTTTCCCGCGGCGTATCCGGCTGCAGGCTGCTGGGCTCGTAGTTCACACGTCCCTTCGGCACCTGCATCTGCATGTGGCCGTCGCGCTGCAGGTTGGCGAACGGACACTTCGGCGCGTTGACCGGGATCTGGTGGAAGTTGGGGCCGCCCAGTCGCGAGAGCTGCGTGTCCAGGTAGGAGAACAACCGGCCCTGCAGCAGCGGATCGTTGCTGAAATCGATGCCGGGCACGATGTTGGCGGGGCAGTAGGCGACCTGTTCGGTTTCGGCGAAGAAGTTGTCCGGCCAGCGGTCCAGCACCATGCGGCCGATCACCGTCAACGGCACGAGTTCTTCCGGGATCAGCTTGGTGGGATCCAGATGATCGAAGGGGAACGCATCGGCCTGTTCCTCGGTGAACAGTTGCACGGCCAGTTCCCATTCCGGGAAGTCGCCCTTCTGGATGGCTTCGAACAGGTCGCGGCGATGGAAGTCGTTGTCGGCCGCTTGCAGCTTCACTGCTTCGTCCCACACGGTCGACTGGATGCCGAGCTTGGGTCGCCAGTGGAACTTGACGAAAGTGCTGTTGCCCTTGGCATCGAGCAGGCGGAAGCTGTGCACGCCGAAGCCTTCGATCATGCGCAGCGAGCGCGGGATGGTGCGGTCGCTCATCGCCCACATGATCATGTGGAAGGCTTCCGGTGTCAGCGAGATGAAATCCCAGAACGTGTCGTGCGCGCTGCCGGCCTGCGGATAGGCACGGTCCGGTTCCATCTTCACCGAGTGCACCAGGTCCGGAAACTTCATCGCATCCTGGATGAAGAACACCGGGATGTTGTTGCCCACCAGGTCCCAGTTGCCTTCCTGCGTGTAGAACTTCACCGCGAAGCCGCGCACGTCGCGCGGCGTGTCCACCGAACCGGCGCCGCCGGCCACGGTGGAGAAGCGGCAGAACACCGGCGTGCGCACGCCGGTCTCGGTCAGTACGCGGGCGGTGGTGTACTTCTTCAGGGACTTGGTCAGTTCGAAGTAACCGTGCGCACCGGAACCGCGCGCATGCACGATGCGTTCGGGAATGCGCTCGTGGTCGAAGTGGGTGATCTTCTCGCGCAGGATGAAGTCTTCCAGCAGCGTCGGTCCGCGATCGTGCGCGCGCAGCGAGTTCTGGTTGTCGCTGACCGGGATGCCCTGGTTGGTGGTCAGCGGCGGGTGCTTGCCACCTGCGTTGAAGTGGAGCTCGCCGCCGTTGCCGGGTGTCGGCGTGTCGGCCTTGCCGGTGTTCGATGAGGCGGAAGGGGATTTGCGTGCGGCCATCTGGGGTCTCCTGGACGACGGACCAGCCATCGCGGTGCGCGAGGGTCTGCATCCGTCGATCATCTGCGTCCGCGTGTGGAGAGCGCGTTACGGTGTCCTGGCTGTACGCATTGACGCCGTGCTGACGAATGATCGCGGACACTCACTGTCCGCATGCCGTGCCATCACTGTCGGCTCTTCAACCGGAGGATTGCGCCTTGGAAACCAACGAACTGCATCGCGGTCGCCTGATCGACCATATCCAGCTGGTCGTGCGCGACCTGGACGCCAGCCGCACGTTCTATGCCGCCGTGTTCGAGGTGCTCGGCGTGCCGATGGGCGGCGAGGATGAGGGATATTTCTGGGCGGACGAACTGTTCGTCTCCACCGCCGACAGCGAAGCGGCGCAGGGCGAACTCACCGGCCGCCATCATCTGGCGTTCCAGGCGCAGGACCGCGCGATGGTGGATGCCTTCCACGCGGCGGCGCTGGCGAACGGCGGCACCGATCATGGCGCGCCCGGCGAGCGCCCGTACCACCCGGGCTATTACGCGGCGTTCGTGCTCGACCCGGATGGCAACAACATCGAAGCGGTCTACCACGGCGAGGCGAAGCGTAGTGCGCCGTCAGTCAAGGTGGAGTTTTGACGCGAGCCTCCCTCTCCCTGCGCCAGCGGGGAGAGGGTGCCGAAGGCGGGTGAGGGGCGAGCGGCGCCAAGGAGCAGTAAGCGGCAGGGTGGCTCAGCGTTCGCGCTCGCCCCTCATCCGCCCTTTGGGCACCTTCTCCCCGCCTCGCGGGGAGAAGGACACTTCCTACAGGAACATCCCGCCCGACGCCTCGATGCGCTGCGCATTGATCCAGCGATTGGCCGGCGAGAGCAGCGAGGCGACCACGCCGCCGATATCGTCGGGCACGCCGACGCGGCCCAGCGCGGTCTGCGAGGCGACGAACGCGTTGAGCTGCGCGTTGTCGCGCACGGCACCACCGCCGAAGTCGGTCTCGATCGCGCCAGGCGCGACGATGTTCACCGCGATCCCGCGCGCGCCCAGCTCCTTTGCCTGGTAGCGCGTCAGCACTTCCATCGCGCCCTTCATCGCCGCATACGCCGCGTAGCCGGGCAGGGCGAAGCGGGCCAGGCCCGAGGAAATGTTGATGATGCGACCACCATCCGCGATCCGGGGCAGCAGCGCCTGGGTGAGGAAGAACGGTCCCTTGAAGTGCACGTCGACCAGCGCGTCGAACTGCGCGCGCGTGGTCTCGGCAAAGCCGGCATGCACGCCCATGCCGGCGTTGTTGACCAGATGATCGAAGCGATCGCGGCCCCACGTGGTGAGCTGGGCACGCACCGCGTCGACGAAGGCGTCGAACGTGTCGCTCTGGCCCACGTCCAGCGGCAGCGCGGCGGCGCGCTGGCCGAGGGCTTCGATCTCGGCGACGACGGCCGCGGCCTCGGCCTGCTGGCTACGGTAGGTGAGGATGACGTCGTGGCCTTGGTGGGCGATGGCGAGGGCCATGTTGCGGCCCAGGCCGCGGCTGCCGCCGGTGATCAGGGTAAGAGGGGAAGGGGTCTTGGTCATGGCAGGGCTCCAGTCGGGGAAGGCGGTGGATTCACCGTGGCGGCACTGTATTGGGCGGTAATCCTTGGATAAATCGGCTTAAACTGATTTGACCGTTCGCCAATGGCGAACAATCGCTGGAGCCGCCATGCACCGCCTCGACGCCATGCAGGCTTTCGTCCGGGTCGCCGAGATGGCCAGCTTCACCCGCGCCGCCGACAGCCTGGGCCTGCCCAAGGCCAGCGTGTCCACGGCCGTCCAGCAGCTGGAAGCGTGGGTGGGCACACAACTGCTGCACCGGACCACGCGGCGTGTGCAGCTGACCCAGGACGGCCAGGCGTTCTACGAGCGTTGCCAGGACCTGCTGGCCGACATGGACGAGGTGCAGCACCTGTTCGTGCGTACACCCCAGGCATTGCGTGGCCGGCTGCGCGTGGACATGCCGGCGCGTTTCGCACGGCACTTCGTGCTGCCGCAGCTGCCGGCCTTCCTGCACGATCACCCGCAACTGGAACTGGAACTGAGCTGTACCGACCGTCGGGTGGACGTGGTGCGCGAGGGCTTCGACTGCGTGCTGCGCGTGGGCACGCTGGCCGATACCAGCCTGATCGCACGGCCACTGGGCCAGTTGCGCGTGGTGACCTGCGCCAGCCCGGCGTACCTGCAGCGGCATGGCATACCGCAGTCACCGGAGGACCTGCACGCGCATCGCATGATCCACTACGCCAGCACCTTCGGTGGCAGACCGGATGGGTGGGAGTACTGGGATGGGGTGCAGTTCACCAGCGTGCCCGTGCAAGGTGCGCTGACGGTCAACAGTTCCGATGCCTACGAAGCCGCCTGCATCGCCGGCCTGGGGCTGATCCAGGCGCCGGCCGCAGGGTTGCGGACATTGATCGACCAGGGCCTGCTGGTGGAAGTGCTGCCGCAGTACCGTGCCGAAGCGATGCCGGTGTCCCTGCTGTATGCGCATCGTCGCCACCTGCCGCAGCGCGTGCAGGCATTCATGGCATGGCTGGCGGAGACGGTGCGGCCCTACCTGGACGTCTGATCCACGACGTGGCGTGCGCGGCGCACCTCATGCGGTCTGCCGTCCGCCGGTATCGGCTTGCGCGTGGCGACGCACGAGGAGGCGGAAGAACGGGCCGGTCAGCAGGGTCGACAGCACGGCCAGGGTGACCAGTGCGGCGAAGGCGTGTTCGGACAGCAGGCCGTGGTCACGCAGGATGGTGGCCGCGACGATTTCCATCAGCCCCTTGCATTGCAACAGCGCACCCACGGCCAGCGCTTCACGGCGCGACAGTGAGGGGGCCGGCGGACACAGCAGTACTGCGACCAGCTTGGCGACGACCGCCAGCACGAGCAGCACCAGCGACGCCTGCAGCGAGGCCCAGCCCAGTACGCTGCCATCGATCTTCAGGCCGCTGTGGCCGAAGAACAGCGGCGCCAGCCCGATCAGGGCGAACTGGCCCAGGCGTTCCACCGGCAGTCGCCTGGACCATGCTGGCGGCACCATCGCGCCACCGAAATAGGCGCCGAGCAATGCATGCAGACCCAGCTGCGAACTCGCCCAGGCGCCGGCCACGAGGAACACCGGCAATGACAGCCACACCAGCCACAGGGGCAACTCTCCTTGCATGCGCTGCGCCAGCGTGCCGGCGGCGGCCAGCATGACGAGCGTGCCCACCGCGAGCAGGTGCAGGGCGGAAGCGCCGGCCAGCAGCGAACCGCCTTCGGCCGCCAACAACAGCAGTGCCAGGCCGATCCACAGTACGGCGTCGTCGATCACGGCGATGCGCAGCGCGAGCTGGGTCAGCGGCCGGTGCAGCGGGCCGAGTTCACGCGCGATACCGATCAGCACCGGCAGCGCGCTGACCGCGATGCACAGGCCGATCGCAAGCGCCCCCATCCAGGCGCCGCCCTCCGGCGCCTCCCAGCCCGGCAAACCGGTGAAGTAGGCATGCGCTGCAAGCGTGCCGAGCGCGAACGGCAGCAGCAGCGCCATGCCCGCGCTGGCGACGAAGCGCAGCGCTTGCGTGCGCGGCAGCGGCTTGGCATCGGCGGTGGTGGGCAGGTGCGCGGACTGACGCGTTTCCAGGCCGGCGGTGAACGCAAGCAGCAGCACGCCGATGAAGCCGATCTGGTCGCCGGGCTTCGACGGTATGCCCCAACTGGCAGGCAGCACGCCGGTGGCCGCCAGCAGCAAGCCGATGATGATGGGGATGACGGCGATGGGAATGGAACGCCCCAGCACGCGCCACGCCGTCCAGGCCAGGCCGATGAAGATCAGGGCATCGAGGGCGAGTGCAGTCAGGTCGGTCATGGTGGCGATGTTACCCGCGCGCCGCCCGCGGTAGCGCGTGGCGTTGGATACCCATGCCGGGTTTCAGATCCCGTAGTCAGGCAAGACCAGTTCGTCGCGGAAGTAGCGCCCCATCAGGAGCCTGGGGAAGACGGGGAGCCGCATCAGGAGCGTGGTGTAGTCACGCAGGCGCACGCCCAGCGCCGTTCTGGGCACGAACGACGCTGCCAGGCTTTCCGCATGTTTCTGCTTGCGGGCGATGACAGCGTGTAGCCGTGATTGGTAGCGGGCGAGCGCGGCAGTGGTGTCGTTGCCGTGCCGGTGCAGCTCGCCCGCGAGCATGTAGGCTTCCGCCAGCGCGAAGCCGGCGCCTTCTCCCGCGATGAGGGAAGGGCACGCGGCAGCGTCGCCGATCAATGCCACGTTGCCCTGGACCCAGGTGGCCATGCGGATCTGGCTGATGCTGTCGAAGTAGATGTCGTCCGTCCGTGCGATGGCTGAGACGATGGCATCGGATTCCCACCCGATGCCGTCGAGGGCGTGGGTCAATGCGGCCTTCCGCCCGACATGGTCGCAGGGCGTCCCGCCCGCGAGGTGCTCGTCGCGCAGCAGGACGAAGAAGAGCATCCGATCGTCGCGCATCGGAAAGCGGGCCACGTAGCGGCCGGGTGCGGTATACGCCACATAGGCATTCCCGTTGCGTGGCCGGTAGCCGGCTGCCTCGAACGAGGCGACGTGGCATCCCATCGGGTATTCGAACCGTGCGTCGGGGCCGAATACGTGGTGACGGACGCGCGAATGCAGGCCGTCGGCGCCGATCACGAGATCCGCCTCCTGCGGTGGCGCATGGTCGAAGCCGACTCGTACCCGTGTCCCGTCATCGTCGATGGTGGTGACGCTGTCGCCGAACCGGGTGTCCACCTGGCCGTCCAAGGCGCCGTAGATGGCTGCGGCGATGTCGGATCTCGCCAGCGTGGCCATGCGCCCCTTGGCGAGCTTCAACAGCACGCTGGACGGGTAGCCGCCACGGGTACGCCCGGCACGGTCCACCATGCGCAACTCGTCGGAGTGGTGCTGCAGTTCCAGCAACCTTGGCAGCAAGCCCATCTTTTCCAGTGCGTCGTAGCCGATGCCCCACAGGTTGACCACGAACCCGCCGGTGCGCAGATCGGGCGCGCGTTCCACCAGCGTCACGTCGTGGCCGAGCCTGCCCAGCCAATACGCGAGCGCGGTACCCGCGATGCCCGCTCCGTTGATGACTACCTTCATCGACGCGTCTCCCCGTGAGTCGAATGCAAGCGTGCCCAGTATCGCGCGTGCACGCACGTTGCAGGGACGGTAAGAAAAAGCCCCGCATCGGCGGGGCTTTTTCGTCATCCGTGGCGCCGCACTCAGGCGTCCACTTCGTCCTTGTACGCATCCACCGGAATGCACGCACACATGACGTTCTTGTCGCCGTAGACGTTGTCCACGCGGGCAACCGGCGGCCAGTACTTCTGCAGCTTCAGCGTGGCCAGTGGGAAGGCGGCCAGTTCGCGCGGATAGGCGTGGGTCCACTCGCTGGCCATCACCATCGTGGCGGTGTGCGGCGCGTTCTTCAGTGGGTTGTCCTCGCGGTCCAGGCGGCCGTCCTCGACCGCGCGGATTTCCTCGCGGATCTCGATCATCGCGTCGATGAAGCGGTCCAGCTCGTGCTGCGATTCGCTCTCGGTGGGTTCCACCATCAGCGTGCCGGCGACCGGGAAGCTCAGCGTGGGCGCGTGGAAGCCGAAGTCGATCAGTCGCTTGGCCACGTCCTCGGCGCTGATGCCGGTGCGGTCCTTGATCGGGCGCAGGTCGAGGATGCACTCGTGCGCCACCAGGCCGTTGCGGCCGGTGTAGAGCGTCTCGAAATGCGGTTCCAGCCGCTTGGCGATGTAGTTGGCGTTGAGCAGTGCCACCTGGGTGGCCTTGCGCAGGCCCTGCGCGCCCATCAGGGTGACGTACATCCAGCTGATCGGCAGGATGCTGGCACTGCCGAAGCTGGCCGCCGACACCATGCCGACATCGCCTTCGCCGCCCAGCTTCTTCGGCAGGTACGGCGCCAGGTGCGCCTTCACGGCGCACGGACCCACGCCGGGGCCGCCGCCGCCATGCGGGATGCAGAAGGTCTTGTGCAGGTTGAGGTGCGAGACGTCCGACCCCCACTTGCCTGGCTTGGCCACGCCGACCAGGGCATTCATGTTGGCGCCGTCGGTGTACACCTGGCCGCCATGCCGGTGCACGATCTCGCAGATCTCCACCACGTCTTCCTCGAACACGCCGTGCGTGGAGGGGTAGGTGATCATGATCGCGGCCAGGCGTTCGCTGTACTTCTCGGCGGCGCGGCGGATGTCCTCGACATCGACATTGCCGTTGGCATCGCACTTGGTGACCACCACGGTCATGCCGCACATCTGCGCGGACGCCGGGTTGGTGCCGTGGGCGGACTCGGGGATCAGGCAGATGTCACGGTGCGCTTCACCGCGCGAGCGATGGTAGGCGCGGATCGCCAGCAGGCCGGCGTATTCGCCCTGCGCGCCGGAGTTGGGCTGCAGGCTGACCGCGTCGTAGCCGGTGCATTCCACCAGCATGGCTTCCAGTTCGTCGATCAGCTGCGTATAGCCGGCCGTCTGGTCCGCGGGCGCGAACGGGTGGATGCCGCCGAACTCCGGCCACGTCACCGGGATCATCTCGGCGGTGGCATTGAGCTTCATGGTGCAGCTGCCCAGCGGGATCATGGTGCGATCCATGGCCAGGTCCTTGTCGGCCAGGGCACGCATGTAGCGCAGCAGCTCGTGTTCGCTGTGGTGCGTGTTGAACACCGGGTGGGTCAGGAAGTCGCTGGTGCGGCGCAGGGCGGCAGGCACCAGCGAGGGCGCGCTGGCGTCCAGGGCGTCGACCGACGGCAGCGTGGCGCTTTCACCGGCGAACACGCCCCACAGCGCTTCGACATCGGCGCGCGTGGTGGTCTCGTCCAGCGAGATGCACAGCGAGCCATTGCCGCGCACACGCAGGTTGATGCGGGCGGCATGGGCGCGGGCGAGGATGGCGCCGCGTGCGTCGCCCGGTTCGATGCACAGCGTGTCGAAGGCGCTGGCATGCACGGCCGGGTAGCCCAGCGTGCGCAGGCCTTCGGCGAGGATGGCGGTCAGGCGGGCCACGCGGTCGGCGATGCGCTTGAGGCCCTCCGGGCCGTGGTAGACGGCGTACATGCTGGCCATGACGGCGAGCAACACCTGCGCAGTGCAGATGTTGGACGTGGCCTTCTCGCGGCGGATGTGCTGCTCGCGCGTCTGCAGGGTGAGGCGGTAGGCCGGCTTGCCTTCGGCATCGACCGACACGCCGATCAGGCGACCCGGCATGCTGCGCTTGTAGGCATCGCGGCAGGCCATGAACGCGGCGTGCGGGCCGCCGAAACCGAACGGCACGCCGAAGCGCTGCGAGTTGCCGATCACGATGTCCGCACCCATTTCACCCGGCGGCTTCAGCAAGGTCAGCGCGAGCAGGTCGGTGGCGACGACAAACAGCGCGTTGTGCGCGTGGATGGTTTCGGCGTCCTTCGTCCACTCTTCCACCCAGCCGCTGGAGGCGGGGTACTGCACCAGCACGCCGAAGTAATCGCCGGCGGCGAGCTTCTGGTGGAAGGCATCGGTGGAACGCACGACATCGACGGTGATGCCCAGCGGTTCGGCGCGGGTGGCGAGCACTTCCAGCGTCTGCGGATGGGTGTCGCCGGCGACCAGGAAGGTGTTCGACTTCGACTTGGCCGAGCGCTTGGCCAGCGTCATCGCCTCGGCGGCGGCGGTGCCTTCGTCCAGCAGCGAGGCGTTGGCGATCTCCATGCCGGTCAGGTCGGCGACCATGGTCTGGAAGTTGATCAGCGCTTCCATGCGGCCTTGCGAGATTTCCGCCTGATAGGGGGTGTACGCGGTGTACCAGGCCGGGTTCTCGAGGATGTTGCGCAGGATGACCTTCGGCGTGAGCGTGCCGTAGTAGCCCTGGCCGATGAAGCTGCGGAACACCTGGTTGCGCATGGCGACGGCACGGATCTTGGCCAGCGCCTCCTCCTCGTTGATCGGCGCGGGCAGGGCCAGCGGCTGTGCGGACTTGATGCTGGCCGGCACGATGGCGTCGGTCATCGCCTCCAGGGAGTCATGGCCGACGATGCGCAGCATGTGTGCGATCTCGGCGTCGTTGGGGCCGATGTGGCGTTCGAGGAACGCGCCGTGGTGCTCGAGCTCGCGCAGGGAGGGGGTGTTCGACATGGAAGGCATCCGGGAAGGGCAATAGGACCGGGCACGCGGAAACCGCGTGTGGGGTGCCCCTCTGTCCTTTTGCCTGAGAGTTTGGAAGCGCGGCGGACGAGGTCGCGTGCTTCGTGCCCCTTCGGCGCCGGCGCTGCCACGAGGGCGGCCGGTCTCTCCAGAGTGTTTGCAGCAGGGGTGGTATCGGGCCTGAGCGATTACGGGCGTTTGCGCCTTCGGCAGCACGTCGCGGACGACGGGCTTCTCCCACCGGGTCTTGCCGGCCGATTATAGCCCGGCGCGGCGGGCCGCTGGCGGTTTCGGCGTACCATGTGCAGCCCCGCGCCGCCTGTTCATGCATGCCGGCCGCGCCCGCCTGGAGTTTTTCCCCGCAATGACGGCTCCCCGCGCCATCTCCAACCGCCGCCTGGCCCTCCTGCTGGGTGGGCTGGCGATGTTCGGCCCGTTCTCCATCGACACGATCTTCCCTGCGTTCCCCGCCATGGGCGCGCACTTGGGCGCCGACAAGGTGGCGATGCAGCAGACGATCAGCGTGTACCTGCTGACGTACGCGCTGATGAGCCTGGTGCATGGGCCGCTGTCCGATACGTTCGGCCGCAAGCGGGTGATCCTGGGGGGGCTGATAGTGTTCCTGCTGGCGTCGGTGGGTTGCGCGCTGTCCACCGACATGGCCACGCTGCTGTTCTTCCGGGCCGTGCAGGGCCTGTCGGCCGGCGTGGGCTTCATCGTCGGGCGCGCGGTGATCCGCGATGCGCGCAACGGCGATGACGCGCAGCGGCTGATGAGCCAGGTATCGATGATCTTCGGCATCGCACCGGCCATCGCACCGATCGTGGGGGGCTGGATCCTGGGCTGGAGCGCGTGGCCGATGATCTTCTGGTTCCTCGCCGGGTTCTCGCTGCTGTTGCTGGTGGCGGTGGTCGGCTGGCTGCCGGAGACGCATCCGCCGGAGGCACGCCTGCACGTGTCGCCCCGTCGCCTGCTGCGCGATTACGTGGGCATCGTGCGCAACCGGCGTTTCGTGCGACTGGCGTTGGCCGGTTCGCTGAGTTTCGGTGGCCTGTTCCTGTACATCGCTTCCGCGCCGGCGTTCGTGATGGACCTGCTGCATCTGAACGAGCAACAGTTCGCGTGGCTGTTCCTGCCGACGATCGGCGGCATGGTGCTGGGCGCGTTCCTGTCCGGGCGTGCAGCGGGACGTGTCGAGGGCGCGCGCCTGGTGAGGATCGGCTACGCGTGCATGGCGCTGGCGATGGTGGCGAACGTGGCCTACACCGCCTCGGCGGGCGACGACATCCGCGTGCCCTGGGCGGTGCTGCCGATGATGCTGGCGGCACTGGGCGTCGCCCTGGTGTTCCCGATCCTGACCCTGGCCATCCTGGACATGTATCCGCGCCAGCGCGGCGCCGCTTCGTCGCTGCAGGCGTTCAGCAACCTGGTGGTCAACGCGATCATCGCCGGCCTGCTTTCACCGCTGCTGAGCCATCACGGCCTCCACCTGGCACTGGGTATGGCCGGCTTCGTGCTGGCCGGCTGGCTGATGTGGCAATGGGAAGCGAATGCCAGCCGGCGCCTGCCCGCGTGCCCGCGCGAGCCCGCGACGCTCGAACCCACCGATCAACTCTGACTTCCTGCGAGACCGTCCATGTCCATCCAGTCCAAGGCGCGCCGCGAGGCGAAGAAGCGCAAGGCGACCAAGGCGCACAACCAGGCGCGAGCGAATGCGCCCGCCATCGAGCCGCATGCCGAGTTGCGCAATCCCGAAGGCGAACTGCTGGCCGGCGTCGTGCGCCAGGCCGGCGTCTGGGTGCTGGGCATGGACGGCCGCATCGCGGGCACCTCCGACAGCGCCGCCGAAGTGCTGGCGATGATCAAGCAGGCGGCGGTGCTGCACGAAGCACAGGGCAACGCGGTACGCCTGGTGTATTCCGACGAACTGCGCGACACCGCCGTGATCGAAGCCGCCACGCAGGGACTGACGCTGGAGCAGTTCGAAGCGCAGCTCGCCGAACAGATGAAGACGGGCAAGCCGGATCCGGCGCCGGACGTGAACTGATGCGCGTTGCATCCCTGTAGGAGCGACGTCAGTCGCGACCACGTCCTGGGGCTGGCCATCGACGAGTCACGAGGCGGCCGTGGTTCCGCTGCCGCGCTCTGTGCTCATCATGGTCGCACTCGACTCCTCCAGCCGTGCGGTCGCGACTGACGTCGCTCCTACAACGTCGCATGCGGTCGGCGCAGCCACACCACCAGACCCGTCATGACGCCTACCGGCACCCAGATCCAGCGCAGTTCTGACGCCAGTACCTCCGCGCCACGCGCGCTGAAGAAACGGTTCGCGAACGGCGACACTTCGATCACCCGCCAGGGCGCGAAGTGACGTGCGTCGGACCACGGCCAGAACAGCGCGACGCCCAGGCCGCCATCGGTCAGCATGTCCAGCAGTGGATGCGAGGCCACGGACAGGGCGATGAACAGGAATGCGGTGACGGCGCGCACCTTCAACCACCGTGCGAAGCCCGCCGCGAACGCGCCGCAGAAGACGGCGAATGCGAGCGAGTGGCTAGCGCCCCGATGGCCGAAATCATGCGCGTACTCGATCCCCAGCTTGAACATCGCCACGTCGGCATCCGGCAGCATCGCGGCGGCGATGCCGGCGGCGACCAGTTTCGGTGGAAGACGTGTCCGCCCCAGCGAAACGCCGGCGGCCAGGGGGATGAGGGCGTGGGTAAAGATAGTCGGCATGGCAGTGGATGCTTTTCGGTCGGTTCGCATCCAGCCTGCGCGCGCGATGTGTGCTGGTGATGAAGCCTGTGAGGGGCCGCAAAGGAAGAGGCCGGCATACGCCGGCCTCTTTGTCACCTGCTCGCTGCGATCAGCGCTCGCGCAGCGAGTGTCGCGCGGGGGTCATCACGCGAGGACGTTCGATGGCGGGCCGCGCAGTCGGCCTTGTCATGGTTTCCGTTGGGACGATGGTGCGTGAGCCCTGGCCCTGCGCGACGGCACCGGCGGAACGTATCAGCGGCTGCGAGCTGTTCTCGCTCACCGGCTCCGAGGCTATCCACTGTTTGATGTGCGGAAAGACCAGGTCGAGCCGCGAGTAGTGGTCGCGGTTGAGGGCATTTCCGGTGGAACCGGTGTTGGAGCACAGGGCATCGCCACCCAGCAGGCCACCCCGCAGGCGCAGGCTGCTGTCGCGGTAGCGCGTGAACAGGCCCGAGCCGCTGCTGCCGCCTTCCGTGGTGCCTTCGAGCCAGGCTACGGTATAGAGCTCGGCGTAGGTATCGGTGACATGCTGGCCCCGGGATACTTTCTTGGCGTCGCCCTGGGGATGATGGATGGCGATGACGTCCGCGCCCGTGCCGAGCGTGCTGGCATCCCAGCCTGCGAACGTGGCGTTGGCGGGAGCAGGATTCTTCAGACGCAGCAACAGCGCGTCCAGGTCTTCGTCCGCATACAGCAGGTCCGCGCCGCCGATCACCGGGTTGCGCCTCGCGCCATCCGCGCCGCCACAGGTGGAGTTCTCGTACGCCCAATAGGTGTTGAGCGTGTTGGCTACCGACTGGCTGGAAATGCAATGCGCCGCGGTATAGAAGTAGGGCACCTGCGTCGAGGGGACGGTGTCGTTGAGCAGTGTGCCGGTGCAGACATAGCCCTTGCCGTCGCTCTCGACGAAGGTCATGTGGGCCACGGCGTTTTTCGCCTGCACGAAGGCAGGGCCGTACTCGGCAACCTTGCAGACCACGTCGATGTTGCAGCTGCCCGCATCGCCCAGCGACTTGAGCAGCTTGAAATCGTTGCGGCTGTTGGTCAGCAGATGCGACAGCTTTGGTGCCTGCAGACGTGCCTGCAATGCCTTGACGTGCGCGGGACGATAGATCTCGATGATCTGGGTGGCGCCGTCGGTGCCTGGTGTCCAGTAGATGCCTTGCGCATCCACCAGTTGCTGGGCCTCGGATGCGTTCACCGTCGCAACCGCTTGTGAAGGCGCGTCGGAGCCACCGAAGCGCAGTTCGACATGCGGATGCAGTCCCTGCAGTTGCAGTCCCACGCGCAGGCCGAGGGCATCCGGCGAAGTGACCTGCAGGCGTGCGACCGCACCGCCGGTCTTCAGGGGAATCCAGCGCAGCACTGGCGTCGTGCGGTCGACGCCTTCACCCGTCAGCCCCCGGCCCACGCCTATCTGGGTGGCCTTGATGCGCTGGACCGTGTTGTACCGTTGCACGTCGAGCAACCGGCTGATGGATAGTTCCCGGTAGCGCAGCGGGGTGGCGCTGCGTGACGGGAAGGCGGCGAGCTTCCATTGCGTTGGCGCCAACGTTGGCGTGCGGCTGGTTTCGCTGCCGACCTGCGGGCCGGTCTGTGCGATGGCGCAATGAGGCGAGGCCAGCAAGACAAGCAACAGGGTCGACAGGGGGTAGCGCGCTTTCATCAATGACATCCTTGTGGCTGTGTGTTCTGAATAAAAAGACGGGCCGTCACCGGCCCGTCCCGTTGCTGCAGCTTACGACTTCGCCGGTGTCGCGGGTGTCGCGGGTGTCGGCGTGGCTGCAGCCGCAGGCGCCTGCCAACCGCAGGTCTGCCCTTCGTTCTGCTGCTTCAGCCAATCCTGCAGCGGAGCGAAGTACTCCAGCACCGCGCCGGCGTCCATCTTCTCGCCGCCGGTGAGTTCCTTCAGCGTGGACTGCCACGGCTGGCTAGCGCCCTTTTCCAGCATCGCCCAGAACTTCTGGCCTGCCGCCTTGTTGCCGTAGAAGCTGCAGTTGTACAGCGGTCCCTTGTAGCCGGCCGCGTCGCACAGGCCCTTGTAGAACTGGAACTGCAGCACGTGCGAAAGGAAGTAGCGCGTGTACGGTGTGTTGCCCGGCACGTGGTACTTCGCACCCGGGTCGAAGAAATCCTCGCCGCGCGCGGTGGCCGGCGCCACGCCCTGGTACTTGGCCTTCAGTTCCCACCAGGCCTTGTTGTAGTCGGCCGGCTTGATGCTGCCGTCGAACACGCCCCAGCGCCAGCGATCGATCATCAGGCCGAACGGCATGAACGACACCTTCGCCAGCGCCATGCGCATCTGCGCATTGATCAGCGCTTCGTTGCTCTGCTGCGGGGCGTCGACCATGCCGATCGACTTCAGGTAGTCCGGCGTCATCGCCAGCACCATGGTGTCGCCGATCGCTTCGTGGAAGCCGTCATGCGCGCCGGTCTGGAACAGCGGCGGCAGCTTGTTGTAGGCCAGGTAGTAATAGACGTGGCCGAGCTCGTGGTAGATGGTGGTGAAGTCTTCCTCGTTCGGCTTGATACACATCTTGGTGCGTACGTCGCCGGCCATGTTCATGTCCCAGGCGCTGGCGTGGCAGACCACGTCGCGGTCCATCGGCTTGATGAACTGGGTCTTGGACCAGTAGCTCTCCGGCAGCTTCGGCATGCCGAGGCTGGTGTAGAACTCCTGCGCACGTTCGGTCATCTGCTTGGCGACCTGCAGCTGTGCCTCGCGCTCGGCCTGGAACAGCTTGTCGGTGCCCGGTCCCGGGCCGGCCTTGCCGAGTGCCGCCTGATAATCAGCCTGGTACTGCTTTTCCAGCGCGCCGGTGATGTCCAGGCTGCCGGCACCCTTGTAGGGCTCCAGCACGTCCCACAGATTGCCCCAGTCCTGCTGCCACATGTTGCCCATCAGGTGCGCCGGCAGCAGGCCGTTGACCTGGCCCTTCTCCACGCCGTAAGTGGCCTGCAGCTTGGTGCGGGTGTAGCAGTGCAGCTGTTCGTAGAGCGGCTTGACCTGGCCCCACAGGCGATCGGTTTCGGCGGCGATCTCGGCGGGCGTCATGTCGTAGCCGCTGCGCCACATCTCGCCGGCGTCGGCGAAGCCCATTTCCTTCGAGCCTTCGTTCACCAGTTCGACGAAGCGCGTGTAATCGGTGCGCATCGGCTGGGCGATGGTGTGCCAGCCCTGCCATGCGTCCAGCTGGGCGTCGTAGTCGCGGCTGCTGCGCAGCACATCTTCGAGTTCACCCAGCTGCCGGCACTTCTTGTCGTCGCCCTCGCCGGTGCAATAGGTGCCGGCACCGTAGGTGCCTTCCATCTTGGTGGCGATCTGGGTCAACTCGGCCAGCTTGGCCGGATCCTTCGGCGCAGGCATCGCGGTGGCCAGCTTCAGCAGCTGGATGGCGCGCGCGGTCTCGGGCGACATCTTCTGGCCTTCGAATTTCTTCGCCTGCTCGATCCAGCTGTTGAGCTGGGTCAGGTAGCGCTCGTTGCCCTTGGCGGCGAGCAGCTGGCTGTCGTCGTTGATGTAGGTGCTGGACAGCCATTGCGCGGCGGTCAGCTCCGGGTACATTTTCTTGAACTCGTCGTTGACCCGCGCGATGAACTGGTCGGCGGTCTCGCCCTGCGGCGCGGTGGGCACGCCGGCAGTGTCTGCGGCGGGCTCGTCCTTCTTGCAGGCGGCGAGCGTGGCGACGCAGGCGCCGACGGCGAGTGCGAGCAGGAGGTGGCGTTGCTTCACGGGAAGTCCTTCGGGGTTCGGCTGGCACGGGAACCCGAAGGGTAGTGAGAGGCGGCGGGGGCAGCAAGTGCGGCGTGCATTCCCCCTGTAGGAGCGACGTAAGTCGCGACCGCTCGACGTCGGGGTCCCGGTTCCTTCTATAGCTGGATGCCCCGACTTGCACGTCGCCGGAAGGTGCGCGGTCGCGACTTACGTCGCTCCTACAGGGGCGCGCGGTCTCAGCGGTTCGGCAGTCCACGTTCGCGGAGGAACGTCCGGGCATCGTCGGCGTCCTGCTCGAACCACGCCTGCGTCGATCCCAACCGGTACGTGTAGCCCCACGCGTCCATGTCCGCCATCAGCCGGCCGCGACCCACGCCCGGCAGTTCGTCGGCCAGGATGATCTGCAGGCAGCAGGTGGCGTCTTCCTCGATCACCGAATCGGTGGCGTCGGTGTGCACCTGCGCGCGGCGTTCCGGCGGAAGGACGATGAGGTGGCAGGCTTCGTGCAGCATCGAGTGCACGGGGGTGTCACAACGCACGTAGACGTTGTGGGCGATGACGCCGGCTTCCGGTTCGCCCCAGAAGCTGCCGGGAATCGGTGCGCCGTCGTCGACGCGGTGCAGGATCAGTCCGTAGCGCGCCAGCAGCGTGGCTGCGGCACCGAACGGCAATGCCGCCACGCGCATCACGTCGGGTTCGAGGGTGTCTGCAGCGGCATTCATGCGGGCGGGACAGTCAGGGCGGAGCGATGCTCCGCCCGTGGTCAGGAGTTGCCTTCAGGCAGCGCGACCGAGATGTCCAGCACGTCGTGGTCGCCATCCTTGATCAGGTCGACCTTCACCGCGTCGACGTCGACGTTGACGTACTTCTTGATGACTTCCAGCAACTCGCGGCGCAGCAGCGGCAGGTAGTCGGGGGCGCCACGCGAATTGCGTTCCTGCGCGATGATGATCTGCAGGCGGTTCTTCGCGGTTTCGGCGGTGTTCTTCTTCGCCTTGAGGAAATCGAACAGGCCCATGTTCAACCTCCGAACAACTTGGTGAAGAAACCCTTCTTCTCAAGGGTGATGAAGCGCATCGGGCGGTCTTCGCCCAGCAGGCGCCCCACGGTGTCGTCGTAGGCCTGGCCGGCCGGCGATTCCAGGTCGAGGATGACCGGTTCGCCCTTGTTGGAGGCGTTGAGCACGTCGCCCGACTCGGGGATCACGCCCAGGGTCTTCAGGCCCAGCACGTCCTCCACGTCCTTGATGCTGAGCATCTCGCCGCCTTCCACGCGCGCAGGGTTGTAGCGCGTCAGCAGCAGGTTGGCCTTCAGCGTCTCGCCGTTCTCGGCCTTGCGGGTCTTGGAGTCCAGCAGGCCGAGGATGCGGTCGGAGTCGCGCACGGAGGACACTTCCGGGTTGACCACCACGATGGCCTGATCGGCGAAGTACATCGCCAGGAACGCGCCTTTCTCGATGCCGGCCGGCGAGTCGCACACGACGTAGTCGAAGCCGTCGTCGGACAGGTCCTTCAGCACCTTCTCCACGCCTTCCTTGGTCAGCGCATCCTTGTCGCGGGTCTGCGAGGCGGCCAGCACGTACAGCGTATCGAAGCGCTTGTCCTTGATCAGGGCCTGCTTCAGGGTGGCTTCGCCCTGGGTGACGTTGACGAAGTCGTACACGACGCGGCGTTCGCAGCCCATGATGAGGTCGAGGTTGCGCAGGCCGACGTCGAAGTCGATGACCGCGACCTTCTTGCCGCGACGGGCCAAACCGCATGCGATGCTGGCGCTGGTGGTGGTCTTGCCCACTCCGCCCTTGCCGGACGTGACTACGATGATTTCAGCCAACGGTGTTCTCCTTGGTCGTTCTTCTATTTGGGGTAACGCAGCGCATCATTCCTGCGCGACGATCTTGAGTTGGTCCTGGTCCAGCCAGATCTGCACGGCCTTGCCGCGCAGTTCCTTGGGTACTTCCTCCATCACCTTGTAGTGACCGGCGACGGCGACCAGTTCGGCATGGAACTCGCGGCAGAAAATGCGCGCATCGGCGTTGCCGCGCGCGCCGGCGAGGGCGCGGCCGCGCAGGGCGCCGTAGATGTGGATGGAGCCGTCGGAGATGACTTCGGCGCCGGCACCCACGGTGCTCAGCACGGTCAGGTCGCGGTTTTCCGCGTAAAGCTGCTGGCCCGATCGCACAGGGGTCTTCTGGACCAGCCCAGGCTTGGTGTCCGCGGCTTTCGCCGTGGGTGCCGGCGCCGCCTTGGCGGGGGCGGGCGCGGGTTCGGCCCGCGCGGGGGCGGGCGTGGCCTGCGCCACCGGTTCGTACTGCGCGCGGAACTTGGCCAGCAGGGGCAGGCCGAGCTGTTCGGAAAGGGTTTCGGTTTCACGCGTGCCATAGGCCAGCGCCACCGGGAGGACGCCGGCGCCGCGCAGACCGTCGATCAGTGCGCGTGCCGTCGCTTCGTCCGGCAGGCGGGTCAGGCCGCCGAAGTCGACGATCACGGCAGCGCGGCCGAACAGCTTGGGCGCGCGCTCCACGCGCTCGCGCATCTCGCGGATCAGTTGGTCGACATCGAGGGTGCGGATGCGGAGGTTGGCGATGCCGACCTGGCCGATCTTCAGTTCACCGGCCTGTTCGTAGTCCATGGAGGCTCGCGTCACGCTCATGTACCCGTCGGCCGTTGCGTGCTGGCATCGGCCAGCAGCCGGGTGCGGGCCCACGGTGCGTCCGGCAGGGCGTCGCCATAGGTCTCGCGGACCCACGGATAGCTGCACAGTTCCTTCATCAGCATGCTGGCGCGCACGTTGGCCTCGGCCATGACGTTCTGGCCGATCTCGCGGAAGCCGAAGCTGCCATGGAAGAGCAGGGCGGGGTCGGCGCCATGGTCGAGGAAGACTTCGCAGGCCAGCTGCGGATAGCGCAGTTCCGCATAGCTCTGCACGTCGGCGTAGAACGCCCGGCCCACGCCACCGCCGCGGCGGCGGCTGGCCACCACGATGCGGTCGATGTAGAAGAACTGCGGGTAGCGGTCGCGGAACCAGGCGAAGTTGCTGCTGTCATGCCCGGCGTTCGAGCCGAAGCCGACCAGGAAACCGGCGAGGTTGCCGTCGCGTTCGGCGACGCGGAAGTACTCGGCCTGTTCGTAGAAGCGGCGGACCTTGGCCGAATCCAGCGGCAGGATCGCCAGTCCGGCATTGTTGTTGAGGGCTAGGACGGAATCCAGCTCGTGCTCGCGCACGTCGCGGATGACAATCGACATTACCTGACTCCGAACGGGTCTTGCAGGGCGGCGCACGGCCAAGCGGGGATTATCGCATGGTGCCGCAGCGACGGGCGAGGCGGCGGGTGAGCGGGGGATGAACCCGGCCATCCCCATTCCAACGCGGGCATGACTTTAGTTGGGACATGGTCGCGCGCGATTCCGCCTAAGATGCCTGGATGTTGGGACGACTCAGCCATACCCGCCTGCTGCGCGCCGCCGGGCTCTACACATGGGCCCTGGTGGGGATTCCCATCATCCTGAATGTGTGGGTGCTGCCGCCGTCCAGCGGAACGGACGAGCAGGGCGTCAACCTGCCGCTGACCGCGCTGTGCTACTTCACCTTTGGCGGCGTCTACTGGCTGGCGACGCGTGCGCTGGATGGCCGTCGGGATGGCCTGCCGGTGGCATGGAACGTGCCGCTGGCCATGGTGCTGACGGCGACCGCGATCGGGGTGGGCTTCTACACCCAGACCGGGCTGGGCGCCGTGCTGCTGCTGATCATGGCCGGCGTGCTGCCCTGGCTGCTGGAACTGCGCTTCGCGGTGGCCTGGCTGCTGGCCGCGCACGTCCTGCTGGTGCCGTCGTTCATGGCCCGCGACGACTTCAATTTCTGGGAGGCCCTGTTCCAGTCGATGTTCTACGTGGGGTTTTCGGCCTTCGTGCTGATCACCACCTACGTGGCGCGCCAGCAGGCCCAGGCGCGTGAAGAGCAGCGGCGACTCAACGCGGAACTGCGCGCCACCCGCGTGCTGCTGGCCGAGAGCGCCCGGGTGAACGAGCGCACCCGCATCTCCCGCGAATTGCACGATCTGCTGGGGCACCACCTGACCGCCCTGAGCCTGAACCTGGAAGTTGCCGGCCACATGACCGAGGGGCGCGCGCAGGAGCACGTGCGCCAGGCGCATACGCTGGCCCGGCTGCTGCTGACCGACGTACGCGAAGCCGTCAGCCAGCTGCGCGACAGCGGCGCCATCGATCTGGGGGCGGCGCTGGTTCCGCTGGCCGAAAAAGTCCCTTCGCTGGCCATCCACATGGATATCGAAGAGCCCCTGACCCTCGAAGACCCGCACCGCGCCCATGTGTTGCTGCGGTGCACCCAGGAGATCATCACCAACGCCGTCCGCCATGCCAACGCCCGCCACCTGTGGCTGCATTGCCGGCGAGATGGGGCGAAGATCCTGATCGATGCCCGCGACGACGGTGCCGGTAGCGGGCAGGTGGTCGCGGGCAACGGCCTCACCGGCATGCGCGAGCGCCTGTCCCAGTACGGTGGCGACCTGCGCATCGAGACACAGCCCGGACGGGGCTTTTGCCTGCACATCGCGTTGCCCGTCAACGAGGCCGTACCCGGCCTCGCGCCCCGCCCCCTTCCACAACCCGAACCCACACCCGAGCTCAGCTCCGGAGGAACCCCGTGATCCGTGTCTGTCTGGTCGACGACCAAACCCTGGTGCGCCAGGGCATCCGTTCCCTGCTGGCGCTGGACGACGGCATCGAGGTGGTGGCCGAGGCCGCAGACGGGAAACAGGCCGTCGACCTGGTCCCGCAGGTCAACCCCGACGTGGTGCTGATGGACATGCGCATGCCGGTGATGTCGGGCCTGGAGGCGCTGCAGGCACTGGCCAGAACGGGCCAGCTTCCCCCCACCATCATCCTGACCACGTTCGACGACGACCAGCTCGTCCTTGCCGGGCTGAAGGCAGGCGCCAAGGGCTACCTGCTGAAGGATGTGTCGCTGGAGCAACTGGTCGGCGCCATCCGCACCGTGGCCGGCGGCGGCTCGCTGGTGCAGCCGGCCGTCACCCAGCGCCTGCTGTCCGGCCTGGAGCACATGCGCAACGAGTTCGTCAGCCTGGACCGCCCGGATCCGTTGACGGACCGCGAGACCGAGATCCTCCGGCTGATGGCTAGCGGCTTCTCCAACAAGGAGATCGCCAACTCGCTGGGTGTGGCCGAGGGGACCATCAAGAACCATGTCTCCAACATCCTTTCCAAGCTGGGTGTGCGCGACCGCACGCGGGCGGTGCTCAAGGCGTTCGAACTGCAGTTGGTCTGAAGTCCGCGGCAGGGTCTGTTGCTGCAGCGCACAGGTGCGCCCTGGCCGCCGAGGCCCCTTTCCATACGCCCCGGAATAGGGCGGCCAACCGGTGTCAGGTGGGCTGCCCGAAGGCTGCCAACCCTGCTAGGATGCGCGTTGCATTTTTTTCACGGCCGAGGCACCGGCCCCCGGAGACTCCTGAATGACCCGTTTGATCGAGTTCGTGATTGCGTTGGCGCTGGTTCTGGCGCTGTTTCTGGTGATCGGCCTGGTCCTGCCGTCCTCGCGCGAGTTGCAGGAAAGCGTCGAGACCAACCGTCGCATGACCATCGTGTTCGACACGCTGAACAACGTGCGTCGACTGAAGGACTGGAACCCGCTGATCCCGAGCGCGGCCAACGAACTGAGCTACTCGGGCGGGGAAGACAACTCCGGCGTCGGCGCGAAGGTGGACTTCAACTCCGCCAATGCGGGCTGGGGCCAGGGCAGCTGGGAAATCGTCGAGAGCGAGCGTCCGGCGCCGAGCGGCGGCACCGGCAAGATCGCGTATGCGATTACCGACAAGCGCATGGGCAGCGACAAGCGCAGCGTCTTCACGCTGGAGCCGAGCGGCAAGAACAACCGCAACGTAAAGATCACTCAGAGCTACGAGGTGAAGTACGGCTTCAACCTGCTCGGCCGCTACGCCGGCATGTACGTGAGTCGCCACGTCGGTGACGCCGTCAAGGCCGGCCTGTCGAAGCTGACCAACATGCTGGCCACCGTGCCGAACTTCGACTACCGCACCGAAGGCAGCCCGCTGACCGACCTGAAAATCGTCGAGGTGCCCGCCGAAGACCTGCTGGTCGTCAACGCAGGCAACATCGACCGCACCAACGACGCCATCAAGGCGTCGATCAAGCAGAACCAGGAGTGGATCAAGCGCGTGATGGATGCCAACGGCCTGGTCGCCGCCGGTCCGCTGCGTATCATCACCACCGACTTCGGCACCGAGAAGTACGCGTTCGACGTGGCGCAGCCGGTCCGCAAGGGCAGTGCAGCGCCGAAGGCCGATGCCGCCGCCGCCGACGGTGAAACGGCACCTGCCGCTGCGCCCGCGCCGGTCGCTTCCACGGGTGAGTTGAAGGTCACCATCCCCTCGGGCGCACCGGTCGAGTACGTTCGTACCGAAGCCCGCAAGTCGGCGTTCGCCAGCTACACCGGCTACATGGCCGAGCTCGACAACCAGCGCAATGCGCTGCGCGCCTGGGCCGTCACCGCCGGCCACGAAGTGGTCGATCGTCCGTACGAGTCCTGGAAGTCGGGTGTCGATGGCTCCTTCGATGCCGGCGGCAAGTTCGACATCTACTGGGCGGTCAAGCAGTAACACTGCCCGGACCATCGTCCGCAATGACGAGTACCACGCCAACGCGCCGCTTCATGCGGCGCGTTGCGTTTGTGGGAGCACGGATCTCCGCGCTTCTTTCCGCCCCTGGCAGGATGCCGGCCCTTCCACGAGGTCTGCAGCACCCATGAATTACGACCGTCGCCAACGCAAGCCTTCTTTCCTCGCGTTTTCCGGGGCCGTGTTCGCCGCTGCGGCTGTCGGCCTGTCGGCGTATGCCTCGCACGGCGGGGGTGCCGGACTCGCGCAGTCGCACCTGCAGACCGCAGCGTTGTTCGCTTTCGGGCATGGGCTTGCCTTGGCGGCGCTGGCGCCCGGCACCACGCGGCGCATGGGCAAAGTGGCGTTGTGCCTGCTGTTGCTGGGCACGCTGCTCTTTTCGGGCAGCCTGGTGGCTGGCGCGCTGGGTGGCCTCAGCACGCGCCTCGCCCCGGCCGGCGGCATTACCCTGATGCTGGGCTGGTTGCTATGGGCACTGGACGCGGTCCGGCGCTGACGCCATGCCCCGTCACGCGCGCGGCTTCGATACGGAACATGCGTGGGACCACCTGACCCGGCGCGACCGCAGACTGGGTGCGTGGATGAAGCGGATCGGCTACATCGAACCGCAGCCCACATGGAAGAAGACCTTCGACCCCGTCGATGCGCTGGCCAAGGCGATCCTTTACCAGCAGCTGAGCGGCAAGGCCGCCGCCACCATCGTGGGGCGCGTGGAAGCGGCCATCGGCAGTGCCCGCCTGCACTTCGACACACTGGGCCGGATTGACGACGTCGCGCTGCGCGCCTGCGGGGTTTCCGGCAACAAGGCACTGGCGTTGCGCGATCTCGCGGCGCGTGAGCAACGGGGCGAAATCCCTACGCTGCGGCAGATGTCCACCATGCATGAGGACGACATCGTCGCCGCGCTGGTGCCCATCCGCGGCATCGGCCGCTGGACGGTGGAGATGATGCTGATGTTCCGCCTGGGACGGCCCGACGTGCTGCCCATCGACGACCTTGGCGTGCGCAAGGGCGCGCAGTTCGTCGACAAGCTCGATGCCATGCCGACGCCGAAGGAATTGCTGGCTCGCGGTGAGAAATGGGGCCCTTACCGCACCTACGCAGCGCAATATCTATGGCGCATCGCGGACTTCGGTGTCGAGGCGAAGACGCCGACGAAGCGTTCGCAGGATTGACCGGGGATCCCGCCCGCCTGTGAAAAGGCGGGCCTTCGGAGTCGCTCAGCTCGCGCCGCTGTCAGTGGCTTTCCCGGCGAACAAGGGGTCCTCGCTGAGCGAGCGCCTGGGTGCCGGCGGGTTGCGTTTCCAGTCCCGCAGGAAACGGTGGTAACGGTAGGTCGCCGTCATCGCACGGAAGTAGAAGATGGCGAACACCAGGCCCAGCACAAGCCCGGAGGGCTTGCCGGTCTCGACCATGACCAGGATCTTCGACAGCACGAAATAGAGCAGCATGATCGTGGCCGCCGTGCGGCTGCGCTTGTAGATGCCGAACGCGAGCAGTGCGATCAGACCGACATCGACGAGATTCCACGCGTCGTAACCAATTTCACGGTCGGCACCTCCCAGCGAAACCAGGGTCACGAGCAACGTCATCGCGCCGGAGATGCATGCAGCGACCCAGCCGTGCTTTATCGGGCGCGTGATTTCGTCTGGCAGGTCACGCTCGAGAGGCTGGCGTGCATCGGCCACTGTCGCGGCGGGACTTTCATACGGGTTGGGTGTGCTCATGGCTTCCTTCCGGTTGGATTCCAGGGACGTAAGGGGCCGAGCGACGCCTTCGCCTGTACCGCCGTCGGCGGTATTCGTCAGCTGACCCGCGCCCAGCGTGTGCGCCGCGTGCCCATACCGTCAAGAGGTGGCCGCTCCCACGAAACACCAATGCCAAGGCTCATAGACGATGCCATGCGGATTGCCGCGCGGGTAACTCAAGACAAAGCCGAAATTGCCGGCATGCCCGGTCAGCCATGCGAAGGCGGCAGTGTGCTCGAACGATTCTTCGGCCGGCGGCTCGCCGGGCGTGCCGATGTCGAGCGCATTGCCGCTGTGGTGTTCGCTGTATCCGGGTGCCGCGTTCACGGTAAGGATCTGGTCCACCGTCTGCCCGCGCGCGCGCTTCCGCGCGAAGATGCCGAGTTGGTAGTCGTGGCTGCGATAACCGGAGATCGCATCCAGCGATACGCCCTCGCGTGCGGCCGCCGCCTGCATTGCGCGCCAGGCCCGGGCTGCGCCGGCGGTCAACCAAAGCGGCCGGCGGTAGCGGTCGAATCCGGCGAAGGCGAGGGCAGCGGGTTCCGCGACCAGCGGCAACCCCGTGCGTTCGCCGTATGCTTCATCCAGTCCCAGCGCGTGGAGCCGATCCTGCAGGGCATGCAGTGGCAACGAGCCCGGCGCGCCTGCATCAAAACCGCGCGTGCCTCCTGCTTCAAGCCTGTCAAGCGCATCCCACGCGTCACCCAGCCCCGGTTCCCGACGAAGGCGTGGCACCAGCGGCTGCACGGCGCGGTGGGAGATCGCGGCCAGGTAGCGGCCGTCGTGCTTGCGGCGCAATACGGTATGCGCCGTCGCGACAGCTCGCGCGTCAGCGTTGCTGCGCACGCGCAGCAGGTCGGCAGGCCATAGTTCGATCTGCGCCGTGTTGAGCAGGATGGATTTCAGCGGTCGGGCGGGCAGGCGGTGCATGCCCGCAGCTTAGCGGCGCGGCGTGGGGGCCGCCAGTTCGCGCAAGCGTGCCAGCACATCGGCAGGGCGTGTCGGGCTGAGCATCAGGAGGCCGCCATCCCGCTGTGGCAACAGCAGGACACGGGTACGGTCGGTGACGAGGCAGAACGCCTTGGTGAGGTTGCGCAATCGGAAATGGCCGGCCTTGAAGCCCGGCAGGCTGAAACCGTTCGTCTTCAGCATCGGTGCCAGGTCGGTGTGTTCTTCCAGGCTCAGTATGCGTGCCCTGTCGAGATCGAAGGCTTCCACCGCGAGCTTCCTGGTGTAGAACGTCGCGAGCACCTGCAATTCGCGGTTGTTCAGCACGATCCGGCGACGCCGCAGGGCGAAGGTGAGCACCACGCCGACGGCCAGCACGAACGGCACCGCCAGCCATGCCGCCGAGGGCGGCGGGGTGCGGGATTCCATCGTCATCGCCACGATCACCGCGCCGATCGCGGCAAGCACCGGCAGCCACAGCCACCAGGCGACGTGGGAGGACAGCGGGGCGACGTCGAATTCCTGCTTCTGTTGCATGGGGCTCCTAGTGCGCGTCGGCGGAGGGAGTACAGGTCTGGAGGATGTCGGCGTAGGCGCGCGGGTCGACCAGTGCGCGGCAGGAGAACAGCAGGCCGGTCGCTTGCGCCACCGCAGTGCGCGGCCGGAGCTCCCAGCGACCACCGGCATGCACGATCGAGACGCCTTCATCGCTCGTGGCCGCCAGTCCCAGCGCGACCCAAATGCGCTTGATCCGTCTGACGAGCCCGGCCACAGCGTCGGCGCTCAGGCCGGCTTCCGGAAGAACAGGCGCACCGAGACTTCGTGTTCGATGAAGAGCGTGCTGACCAGCTCCCACCCTTGCGCGCTCATCTTGTCCAGCTCCTGCTGGATGCGGTCGGTGAGCTTGCCGGCGAACATCTTGTACGGAACCTCGACGACCTTGTGGCTCCAGCGGTGGTTCATGGCGAGTCCTTCCTGGTGTTGGCGGACGCATCGCCCTTCGGCAACCGTCCGGACTTGCGCAACGCATCGCGCAGCACGTATTCGATCTGGGCATTGAGCGATCGCAGTTCGTCGTCCGCCCAGCGCTGCGCCGCGGCCAGGACCTCGGCATTGATGCGCAGCGGATAGGCCTTCTTGTCCTGCTTCTCGCTCACGGGTTGTTCCTGTTGCGGCGCAGCTGCAGCAGCATCGACACGATCAGCGCATTCACCAGCACGACCATCGCGATCACGATGGCGTGTACCCGGCCGTTGTCATCGCCGGCCCAGTACACGCCTACGGCGCCGGCCTGGATCGCCAGTCCCACGAGCACCCAGTGCACGGCCATGCCGCGCGAGCGGGAATCGGGTTCGCGGCTCATCCACGCGCCGATGAGCAGGGCGGGCAGGCCTGAGATGGCGAGGACCAGCGGGACGAGGGCGTGCATGCGCGTGCGCCCGCGTCAGTAGATGGAGCCGGTGTTGACGATGGGTTGGGTGCCGCGCTCGCCGCACAGCACGACCAGCAGGTTGCTGACCATCTGCGCCTTGCGCTCCTCGTCCAGCTTCACCACATCGTTCTTCTGCAGTTCGGCAAGGGCCATTTCGACCATGCCGACGGCGCCGGCCACGATGCGCGTACGGGCTGCGATCACCGCGTTGGCCTGCTGCCGCTGCAACATCGCCTGGGCGATCTCGGGTGCATAGGCCAGATGGCTGATGCGGGCTTCGATCACGTCCACGCCGGCCTTGCCCAGGCGCTCGGCGATCTGCTCCTGCAGGTGCTGCGAGATCTCCTGCGGGTGGCTGCGCAACGCGATCTGGCCATCCTCGTGCTGGTCATAGGGATAGCTGGAGGCCATCGCACGCAGCGCGGATTCGGACTGGATGTGCACGAAGCTCTCGTAGTCGTCCACGTTGAACACGGCTTCGGCCGAATCCACCACCTGCCACACGATCACGGCTGCGATCTCGATCGGGCTGCCATCCAGCTCGTTGACCTTCAGGCGGCTGCTTTCGAAATTGCGGATGCGCAGGGAGATCTTCCTCTTGGTGAAGAAGACGTTGTTCCAGCGCAGGCCGTTGTCCTTCACCGTACCCACGTACTTGCCGAACAGGCTGAGCACGGCGGACTGGTTGGGCTCCAGCTTGTACAGGCCCGCCATGACGAAGAGGGCGGTGGCCCCGAGCAGGGCACCCAGCAACAGGCCGGCGGGCTGCTTGTTGGCGGCGGACATGATGAAGATGGCGGCGGCCCCCAGGGCCAGCAGCAGGACCCCCAAAAGGACCGGAATTCCGGGCAGCGACGACTTGGCGTTCTCTCTCATGGCACATCCCCTTGGTTGAGATTGAAAGATATCAATTTGATATCAAATGTCAACGAGCGGCCTCCGCCGTCCGTCGGCCCGCCCGGTAAACTGGCGCCCTCTTTCCACGGACCACCGCGCATGACGACCCTCGGCACCCCGCTTACGCCCCACGCCACCCGCGTCCTGCTGCTGGGTTCCGGCGAGCTGGGCAAGGAAGTGGCCATCGAGCTGCAGCGACTGGGCGTGGAGGTGATCGCCGCCGACCGCTATGCCGATGCCCCGGCCATGCAGGTTGCACACCGCTCGCACGTGCTGGACATGCTGGATCCGGCGGCGATCCGCGAACTGATCGCGCGGGAAAAACCCCACTTGGTGGTGCCCGAGATCGAGGCTATCCACACCCAGACGCTGGTGGAGCTGGAAGCCGAGGGCGCTGCGCGCGTCATTCCCACCGCGCGCGCCGCGCGGCTGACGATGGATCGCGAAGGCATCCGTCGCCTGGCGGCGGAAACCCTCGGCCTGCCGACATCGCCCTATCGCTTCGTGGATACGTTCGAGGAGTATCGCGATGCGGTGAAGGCCATCGGCCTGCCGTGCGTGGTCAAGCCGGTCATGTCGTCGTCAGGCAAGGGCCAGAGCACGCTGCGCGGCGAGGCGGACATCGACACGGCCTGGGACTATGCCCAGACCGGCGGTCGCGCCGGTGCCGGTCGCTGCATCGTCGAGGGCTTCATCGACTTCGACTACGAGATCACTCTGCTGACGGTGCGCCACGCCGGCGGCACCGCGTTCTGCGATCCGATCGGCCACTGGCAGAAGGATGGCGATTACCGCGAGAGCTGGCAGCCGCAGCCGATGACCGCGCGCGCGCTGGAGCGGTCGCAGCAGATCGCGCGGGCCGTGACAGACGACCTGGGCGGCTGGGGCCTGTTCGGCGTGGAGTTGTTCGTCAAGGGCGACGATGTGTGGTTCAGCGAAGTGTCGCCGCGTCCGCACGACACCGGGCTGGTCACGCTGGTGTCGCAGGAGTTGTCGGAGTTCGCGCTGCATGCACGCGCGATCCTGGGCCTGCCTATTCCGGTCATCCGCCAGAGCGGACCGTCCGCCTCATGCGCGATGTTGGCGCATGGCCACGGCGTGCCGCTGTTCGGCAACGTGGAAGGCGCGCTGGCCGCGCCTGATACCGCGCTGCGCCTGTTCGGCAAGCCGCGCGTGGAAGGGCATCGCCGCGTGGGCGTGACGCTGGCGCGTGCGGACAGCATCGAGACTGCGCGGACGGCAGCGCGCGCGGCCGCCGAAACCATCACCATCGAACTGGAATGAGGGGCGCGCCATGAACGGAAATACCGGCTACGCCGTGTTCTTCTTCCCGCAGGCGCTGGAAGCGTTGGGTGAAGCGATCAAGCCCTATCTGGCCAACCAGCCCGAAGGCCCGCACATCTTCTGCAAGGAGATCGATACCGGCGGCGCCTTCACCGAAATGACCCTGGTGGGCAAGGATGCCGAAGGCCATGACGTGCAGGTGGAGCTGATGGTGCCGGGCAGCATGATCCGGATGATCGTGTCGGCGCAGAACGAGGCCGTCTTCGGCTTCGGCCCACGGATCGCGGCGCCGGCGGTGGGAGCGGCATAAGTCGCGCCGCGGCACTCCGTCCTAGAGGGCCAGGTCCACCCACACCAGATGATGATCGCTGCCATCGGCAATGGCGGCGTGCGGGTGGTCCTTCTTCGGCCAGAACACGCCGCTGCCCATCAACGCGAAGCCGGTGGACGGCAGCACGTAGTCCAGGCGCAGCGCGCCGTTCCGGCGCCCGAAATCACCCGTGACATGCGCGGGTGCGCCACGGCGCTGCAAGCCCTTCGCCGCGTAGGCGAGTGCGACTTCTTCGCCGCCTTCGCTGCGGGGCGTGGCCATGCGCATCACGCGCGGGTGTTCGAGAAGCTCGATGATGGCTTCGTGGTGGCCGTCGCCATCGGCGGGATCGTTGTTGAGGTCGCCTGCGATGACGAAGCGCGCGTCGGCGGCCAGTCCCCCGCATCGCCCCTGGTCGTCGCAGAGCCACGGGACATCGCTCGCGCCCAGGTACTCGCGCCACAGCCGGATTTCGTCGGCATTGCGCAGCCCGTTGCGGTTCTCCGGGCCATCGAACACCGGCGGCGTCGGGTGCGAAACCAGGAAGTGCACCACGCCGTCCTGTGTGCGAACCGGCACGTCCCAGTGCGATTTCGACGACAGGCGCAACTGCTTCCAGACGGCATCGGCGTAGAAAGGTTCGTGTGTCGTCGGGTCGACGGGGTTGCTGGCACCGGGCATCGCGCTCCACCGCAACAGCTGGAACGTGCGCACCTGCGCTTCATCGATCGGGAAGCGCGACAGCACCAGCATGCCGTACTGGCCGGGGTGCAGCCCGTAGCCCCAGGCATCGTTGCCGCGCTCGCGTCCCGCGCTGCCGACACTGCCATTGCGGTCCAGGTCCAGGCCACTGGGTACGCCGGTGTTGACCGGCGCGAGATACCGGTAGGCGTAGTGCAGCGGATCGCCGCCGCCGGGCTGGGCGACATCCAGATAGCGCCGCTGGAACAGGTCGGCGGCGCGATGCGCGTCGTCGTAGTCGAACTCGTTGAGCAGCACCAGGTCGGGGCGCACCTTCTGTAGCACGGCGGCGATCTTGCGCGCATGCGCGTCGTCGCCTTCAAGCTGCCGGATGACGCCGCCCGCCTCGTCGGAAAAGAGCGATGTGTTGTAGGTCGCCACGCGCAACGCCGGCCCCGTTGTGCCGTGGCTGTCGCTGTGCGGGATGAAGCCGCTGCATGCGGCCAGGGCGAGGATCATCGGAAGCAGGACGGTGGGTTTTCGCATGCCGGCATGATGCCATGCAGGCATGACACCCGTGTGCACCCCAGTGCCGTCACTCCGTGCTGCGGTGCCAGCGGCGACCGTCGAAGTGCTCGAGTGGCCGGAAGCGGCGTTTGTAGTCCATCTTGCGATGGCCCTCTATCCAGTAACCCAGGTAAAGGTGCGTGTAGCCATCGCGCCGAGCCCATTCGATCTGCCGCAGGATCGCCAGCGTACCCAGGCTGCGCGCTTCCAGCGCAGGATCGTAGAAGGTGTAGACCGCCGACAGTGCGCCCGGGATGACATCGGTCACCGCCACCGCGAGCAGCTGGCCGTCCTCGCGCAACTCCACGAAACGGCCACGTGACCAGCTGCCCACCAGGAACTGGTCGAACTCCGTCGCCCCGTGGTCGTCCATGCCACCCAGCGGATGGCGGGCGGCCAGATAACGCCGGTAGAGAGCCAGGTGTTCCTCGCCACGCAGCGCGGCGACGATCCGCGTTTCCACGCGCGTGTTGCGCGCGGCGCAGCGGCGCTGGCTGCGGTCCGGGGCGAAGTCGGCCACCGGGATCCGCACCGCCACGCAGGCACGGCATTGCCGGCAGTGCGGGCGGTAGACGATATCGCCCGAGCGACGGAAGCCCCAGCCCAGCGCATCCGGATACAACTGCGGCAGGCGCGGGTCGCGCGGGTCCAGCACCAGGTCGCGCGCGACGCGGTCGGGCCAGTATCCGCAGGGATGCTCTCCGGTATGGAACAGGCGCAGGTCGTCGATAGGCTGGTTGTTCTCGCCCACGTCATCCTCCCCAGCGCGCAGCCAGCGGCCAGAACGCAAGGCCCGCCACTGCGCCAACCACCGCGCCTGCAAGCAGGTCGCGACGCGTGTGGCGTTCCAGCGCGAGGCGCGACCACGCGATGGCGGTGGCGAACAGCAGGGCGATGACCATCCACAGTGTTCCCACCTTGTGCAGCAGGAGCGCGGCGAACACCGCGAATGCGAGGTGCAGGGAGAGCTTGCACCAGCGCGCCGTGAGCATGGCCGCCAGGATCATGAAGGCCGACAATGCCAGCCCGAGCGCAAGCAATGGTTGAGCCCCGCGCCATGCGACCAGCACGGCGCCAGCCGTCAGCGCGATCAGCAGGAAGCGATTCAAGGCGCTGCGCTCATGCCGCGCACTGGCGTCCACGTGCCCCCAGCGCCCACGACGGACCTGCCACCAGGAGAAGCCCATCACCAGCGCAGCGAATGCGCCGAAGCCCAGTGCCGACCACGCCGCTGTTCGGCGTTCCCCCTGCGCCAGCGCGATGGCGAGCACCGCCATCGGCAACACCAGCATCGGGTGGCCGAAGATGGAGAGGGCGCGGGCGAGTGGGGCAGGCATGCGGTCAGCATACTGCGGCGCCGGTGTCGCGTGGACCGCGACCGTCCGCTGGCTGAACGCGGTCGTCGGCGCGTCAACGCGGGCGGCATCGGCGCGTTTTCGGTGTCAGTGGCGCAACCGGCGCCGCGTCTCCAGGAGAACATGATGAACCGCAAGACCCTGCTTTTCGTGGCCGTGCTGGCCGCCCTTGGCGCCGGCTCCGCGCTGGCCGCCACACAGGCCGGCGACGCGCAGAAGCCGGCGCGCGCGAGCCTGGACAAGAATGCCGATGGCGCCATCGACAAGGCCGAAGCGGCGGCGCATCCGCGCCTGGCCGAGCGTTTCGCCGAGCTGGACAAGAACGGCGATGGCAAGCTGACTGCCGACGAACGTCCGCAGCACAAGGGCATGCGCGGACATGGCCGCCATGGCGGATCGCGTCACGGCGATGGCTTCAGGAAGCTGGATACCGATGGCGACGGGAAGGTCAGCCGTGCCGAAGCCGCGGCGCAGCCACGTTTCGCCGAACGCTTCGACACGATGGATGCGAACAGGGATGGCGTGATCGACCGCGCCGATCGTGAAGCGCGCGGCAAGCAACGCCGCGACGAATGGTTCGCCAAGGCCGATGCCGACAAGGACGGCAAGCTGACCCGTGCGGAGATCGACCAGGCGGACGTGCAGCGTCGCACCGAGTTCCAGCAGCGCATGCAGGCCCGCATGGATGAGCGCTTCGCCGCTGCGGACAAGGACAGGGATGGGAGCCTGTCGCGCGATGAAGTGAAGGACAACAGCCGCCTGGCCGGCCGCTTCGATGCGCTGGACAGCAACAAGGATGGCGCCCTGTCCCGGGAAGAACTGGCCGCCGGCAAGCCTTCCCGACGCTGAGCACCACGCACGCACCCGGGTTTCAGGGTGCGTACGGACCGGGTCGTCAGAAAGAGAGGCGGCCTGACATGATCAGCCCCGTGAACAGTCCGGTCAGCGCCAGGCCAACAGCCAGCACGAGACCCCACATCCGCCAGAAGCGCTGGCGATGCACCTGCCGGCGCATGCCTTCCGGGTCGCGTTGCAGGTCCCGGTCCTGGCGGCGCTTCAGGATGCGCGGCAGCCAATGCCCGCTGGCCCAGCAGATGCCGCCGATGTAGACCAGGGTTACCCCCAGGTGCGGTACCCACCCGCGCATCTGTGCCAGGGCGATGATGCCCGCGACGAAGCCCGCGATCAGCAGGGTGCAGAACACGCCGTAGCGAACCAGGTCGCGTCGTTCCTGCGCATCCAGAGGATCTTTCAGCGGCTTGCGGATGCCGAACCACACCGCACTGATGCCGATGAATGTTCCCAGCGCCGCGACGCCTGCCGATCCGCCCAGCAGCTTCAGTAATCCCTTGCCCGCAACCGCACCGCCACTGCCGAGTACAGCGGCCCCCGCGATGGGTGGTGCAGCAACCGCCAGCATGCCCAACACCCCGCTGGCGAACGCCGCCGACGGCGCCGACGTGTGCGCGAACTCGGCGAAGCGCGTCATCAGGTCTTCGCGCACGTACTGGCGCGCACGCGACAGGCGCTTGCGCACGGCGGCGTCGGTGATGCCCAGCAACGTGGCGACCTGGTGCGAGCGCTGGCCTTCGCGGTAGTAGAGCAGCAGCACTTCGCGACTGTCTTCCGGCAAGGCCGCGATGACCTCGCGCGCGGCCTGTTCCTGTTCGGTCTGCAACAGCGTCTCGGCCGGCGTGGGCGCGGTGTCGGCGGCGAGCGTCAATGCCAGTTCCGCCGTACCGCCCGTCATCGGACGCCGTCGCTGCGCGCGCAGGTGGTCGCGCGCCAGGTTGCGGGTGATCTCGCGCAGCCAGGGCAGGAAGCTGTCCGGGTTCTTCAGCGTGGCCAACTGCCGCCATCCTTTCAGGAACGCTTCCTGCGCGATGTCCTCGCTGGCCTGCATATCGCGCGTGATCGCCAGCGCGATGCCGGTGATGGCGTTCTGGCACATCGCCACCACGCGGCCGTACGCCGCATGGTCGCCGCGCGCGGCCGCCGGCAATGCCTCACGCAGGGAAAGTTCGATCGCCAGGGCGTCCATGATGTCTTCGCTTCTTCGTGGTCATGCAGGCACGACGACCGGCGAAGCAGAGTGTGACCCGCCCGGGAAGGCCGGGGAACTACAGGAGCAGGCGCCCGCTGTCGATCAGCGCAAACAGGATGGCGCCGATAGCGAGCACACTGGTCAATGCCACGGCCTTCCTGCCGATCACGTAGTCGTAGCCGCGCCGCCGTTGCGTGTTGGCCGGATGGGCGAGGATCGGATCCATGATCCGGGGCAGGGTGACCAGGTACTGGTAGTTGATCGCGCACAGGCCGGCCAGCGTTACCGCGAGAATGGCCTGCGACCCGGTGAAGAGCACGGTCGCCAGCATCAGGCAGAACAGCCATGCCGAGCCGGTCACGGTATTGAGGGCCATGAAGCGGCGCACCTGCTGGCGTTCCTGCGCGGTCTGGCAGAAGCGCGCCAGGTACCACCACGTGAAGGCATAGCCCGCGAGGCCCCCGGCGATGCCGCCGATCATGCCGCCCAGCACGGCCGGGTGGTGGGTGATCTGTTCGAAGATCACGCCGAGCGACCCACCGGCCACGCCACCGGTGATACCGCCGGTGGTCAGCCCGCCCGTCCCCAGTTTGCCGAGGCCCAGGCCACTGCCCAGCACGCCGGTGCCGATCATCGTCGCCGCGCTCGCGGCCGGCATTGCCCCGACCAGTCCCCCAAGCACGATCATGGTGAAGGCGGCGCTGGGTGCGGTGGTGCGCGCGAAGTCGCTGAAGCGCTTCAACAGTTCTTCGCGAACGCAGGCGCGCGCCCGCGACAGCCGCTTGCGCACGGCGGCATCGCTGAGGCCCAGCAGCTCGGCTACCTGTTGCGAACTCTGGCCCTCGCGATAGAACAGCAGCAGGGTTTCGCGACTGTCCTCCGGCAGTGCGGAAATGATCTCGGTGGCAGCGATTTCCTCCTCCGTCTGCAACAGGCGCTCCGACGGCGAAGGGTCAGGATCGGCGGCCATGCCGATGGCGATCTCGGCCGCTTCGCCGGACAACGGGCGGCCGTGCTGCGCACGCAGCCAGTCGCGGGCCTGGTTGCGGGTGATCTGTCGCAGCCAGGGCAGGAAACTGGCGGTGTTCTTGAGCTTGTCGAGCTGCTGCCAGGCCTTGAGGAAGGCCTCCTGCGCGATGTCTTCGCTGGCCTGCACGTCGCGGGTGATCGCCAGGGCAATCGCGGTGACGGTGTTCTGGCAGGCGTTGACGATGCGGCCGTAGGCTTCGTGGCTGCCGCGCGCGGCAGCGGGCAGTTCGGTCTGCAGCATCAGGTCGAGGGCAAGGGCAGTCATCGGGTCAGGATCATCGGAGGGGCTGATGACCCTGACGGACCGGTGCGACGGATGTGACCAGAACCGGCACTGCAGGTGCCGGGCTCAGCCGCCGGTGGCGGGCTGGATGCGGATGCGGTCTTCTTCCGGCGCTGCATCGGCCGGTGCGGGGGCGGGCGTTTCCTGCGGCTGCGGTACCGGCGCGGGCGCAGGCGCGGGGCGCCGCATCCACATCACGGCCGCAGCCAGGGCGATCAGCGCCAGCAGGACCAGACGGATGCGCCAGGCCCACGACCGCCGCGGCGCGGCGTCGGCTTCCTGGTCGGTGCGGAACGTCAGCGTGGGCCCCTGGCCCGGACGCGTGGTCTCCAGCAGGCCGGCTTCGCGCAGCAGTGCGCGGGCGCGTGGCTGGTCCTCGGCATGGCGTACCCACAGCGCGGGCTGCAGCTGGGCCTTCACCGGTTCGGTATAGCTGAATTGTCCGCCGCGCTTGCTCTGGTAGGAGCGGCCGTTGCTGATGAAGACGGGAATGCCCGCCTCGGTCAGCATCTTGGCCACGCCTTCGACGGTCTCGATCCGCTGGCTGGAGAACACTTGCCGCATGCGTGCGCCCTCAGTCCTTCGCCGGCACGGCCGACGCCGCTTCCGCGTCCGGCACCACGCGGATCAGGCCTTCCTGCGCGGTGCTGGCGACCAGCCGGCCCTGGCGGTCGAAGATCTGTCCCCGCGCCAGGCCGCGCGAACCGCTCGCACTGGGGCTGTCGATGGAATACAGCAGCCAATCGTCCGCGCGGAACGGGCGATGGAACCACAGCGCATGATCCAGTGACGCCATCTGCACGTTGGGCTGGTAGTAGCTGATGCCGTGCGGGTAGGTGGCCGTGCCCAGCAACTGGAAATCGGAGGCATAGGCGAGCAGCGCGCGATGCAGTTCGGGCGAATCGCCCACGGGTTCGCTCAGGCGGAACCAGACCTGCTGGAACGGCGGGCGCTTGGGCGGGTTCAGTTCATCGCGCGGATAGACGTGGCGGAACTCGAACGGCCCGCGCCGCGACATCCAGCGCTGGACCTTCGGCGGCAAGGTGGCCATCACGTCCGCGGGCACGGGTGGGGCATTGGCGATGTCTTCCGGCTGCGGGACTTCCGGCATCGACAATTGATGTTCCGCGCCGTCTTCCCCGGCCTGGAACGACGCGGCGCAGAAGAAGATCACCCGGCCATGCTGGATGGCGGTCACCCGGCGCACCGAGAAGCTGCCGCCATCGCGCGTGCGGTCCACTTCGTAGACGATCGGGGCTTCGATGTTGCCGGCACGCAGGAAGTACGCATGCAGGGAATGTGCGCGGCGCTCGCCGCTGCTGCCATCCACGGTGGCCTGTGCGGCCGACAGCGCCTGGCCCAGTACCTGGCCGCCAAAGACATACTTGGTGCCGATGTCGCGGCTCTGGCCGCGGAACAGGTTGTCTTCCAGCCGCTCCAGCGACAGCAGTTCGATCAGTTCGGAGACGACGGGTTCGGGAGCGGGGGACAAGGGCGCGATGCCTGTGGCGATGACCGGCGAATTATAGCGGCCAGCCTGTAGGAGGGGCTTGAGCCCCGACGCTTCTGGCGGCTCCCAACGCGAAGCATCGGGGCTCAAGCCCCTCCTACACGGGATGGTCTGGCACCAGGCGCTCCAGTGGGGTGGCGCGCAGCACGGCATCCCAAGGGAACAGCGGGCCGGGATCCATCTTGCGCGGCACGCTGACGTCCGGGTCGTCGCTGGCGGGTTCGCGCGCGGTGTCCAGTTCTTCGTGCCCGGCGATGTAGCGCAGCGCGGGCAGTTCCTGCCGCAGATGCTCTAGCAGCGCTTTCAGGGCGTCGATCTGCGCGTCGGGGTAGGGCTGTTCCATCTTCTGGCTGCCGACGGCGAGCCAGTCGGGATAGCGTCCGGTATTGACCAGTTCGATGCCGACCGAGCGCGGGTTGTAGCCGCGCACATGGTGGGCGACGCGGTCCGGCCGCACATAGACGTGCACGCTGCCGTCCCGGTCGATGTAGTAGTGGCCGCTGTTGCCGGTGCCGGACGCATGCAGGATGCGTTCGCCGTACTCGCGAGCCATCGCCAGGTCGGGCAGCTCGGTGCAGTGGATCACCACCAGGTCGATCTGCGCCAGCGGACGCGCATCCAGCTTCTCCTCGTAGGGCAGCGGATCGACGATGCAAGCGAAAGTGGGGCGTTCGGTGCTCATGCGCCGATGCTAGCAGGCGGGGGCGGGCCGTAGCCCGGTCCGGTAAACTGGCGGCCTTCCCCGCCAAGCCGGTTCCTCATGCCGCTCAACCCCGAATCCCCGCTGGCCAAGCTCATGGCCACCCTGCCGCGTGCCGGCAAGGTGGAGTGGATCGGCCTGCGGCCGGCCCGCGATGAGATCATGGTCGCCACCGGGATCGTCGAAGCCGTCACCGGCGTTGGCCTGGTCGGGGACCGCTACAAGGGCGGCAGCGGCAAGCGTGGCATCACCCTGATCCAGGCCGAGCACCTGCCGGTGATCGCAGCGCTCGCGCAGCGTCCGGACCTGGTGCCCGCGCTGCTACGACGGAACATGGTCGTCTCCGGCATTCCGCTGATCGCCCTGAAGGAGCGTCGTTTCCGCATCGGCGACGCGGTGTTCGAGGGCACCGAGGAGTGCGATCCGTGTTCGCGCATGGAAGATGCGCTGGGCCCTGGCGGCTACAACGCGATGCGCGGCCATGGCGGCCTGTGCGCGCGCGTCGTCGAGGGCGGCACGTTCCGCGTCGGCGACGTGGTGGAAGCGCTGTGATGCGTGGCCACTGCATCCTGTCGCACGGCTTCGAGAGCGGCCCCGACGCCACCAAGGTCACCGCGCTGGCGGATGTCGCCGAACGCCTGGGTTGGAGCCACGAACGTCCCGACTACACGGACCTCGACGCGCGGCGTGATGTCAGTTCGCTGGGCGATGTGGTGGCGCGGCTGGATCGCCTGCGTGGCCTGGCGCAGGCGGCGGCCGCGCGCGGCCCCGTGGTGCTGGCCGGTTCCAGCCTCGGCGCCTATATCGCCGGCCGCATCTCGCGCGAGGTTCCGGTGCGCGGCCTGTTCCTGATGGCACCGCCGATCAGCATGGGCCCGCTGCCGGAACTTGACGCCGCCGCGGTGCCGGTTTCCGTCATCCACGGGTGGGATGACGAACTGATTCCCGCGCAGGCCGTGGTCGACTGGGCGCACGCGCGCCGCGCCCGCCTGCTGCTGGTGAACGACGGGCACCGGTTGTCGGACCACGTGGCTGCGTCGGCGGAGGCATTCGGGCAGTTGCTCGCCAGTCTTTGATTTTCCCTGCCGTCATTCCGGCGCATGCCGGGCTTTCAACCGCCGAACGGCGGGTCATCCATCTTGCTTTCTGTCACTGCCAAGGTCGGAAGCAACATCGACATGGCTCCCTGCTTTCGCGGGGATGACGACGCTCAATATCCGAGGTTTCCCTTGAAGTTCTTCGTCTCCTGCGCCAAAGGCCTGGAATACCTGCTCGCCGATGAGCTGCTTGCGCTCGGCGTCCCCAAGGCCACCGCCACCGTCGCGGGCGTGAATGCCGATGGCGAACCGCTGGATGCCCAGCGCGCCGTGTTGTGGTCGCGCCTGGCCAGCCGCGTGTTGTGGGCCATTGCAGAGTTCGAGTGCCTCGATGAGCAGGCGCTGTATGACGGCGTGATGGCGATCGCATGGGAGCAGCACACGCGGCCGGAGCTGACGCTGGCGGTCGATGCCCATGTCTCCGGCGAAGCCATCACCCACGCGCGCTACGCCGCGCAGCGCGTCAAGGATGCGGTGGTCGACCGCCTGCGCCAGCAGGGGCTGGAGCGGCCCTCGGTGGACGTGGAACAGCCCGACGTGCGCATCAATCTGTCGCTGCGCAAGGGGCGCGCGACGATCTCCATCGATCTGGGTGGCGGGCCGATGCATCGTCGGGGTTGGCGGCAGGCACAGAACGAAGCGCCCTTGAAGGAAAACCTCGCGGCCGCCGTGCTGATGCGTGGCGGCTGGCCGGCGCTGTACCACGAAGGGGGCGCGTTGCTGGACCCGATGTGCGGCAGCGGCACGCTGCTGATCGAAGGCGCATTGATGGCGGCCGATGTCGCACCCGGCCTGCAGCGGCACGGCAGCCTGTTGCCGTCGCGCTGGCTGGGCTTCGATGCGGAGGCGTGGCGTGCCCTGTTCGCCGACGCGGTGCAGCGCGAATCCGAGGGCCGCAAGGCCCTCAGGCCGGCCTTCTTCGGCAGCGATGTCGACCTGGGGTCGATCCGCGCTGCCCGGGACAACGCGGTGCTCGCAGGCCTGGCCGGCCAGTTGCAGTTCGAGGCATGCGACGTGGCGCAATTGCCCGTGCGCGAAGAACCACGCGGCCTGGTGGTCTGCAATCCGCCCTACGACGAACGCTTGGCGGCCGACGCCGCGCTGTATCGCGCGCTGGGGGATGCGTTGCAGCGCGCGGTGCCGCAATGGCGGGCCAGCCTGCTGTGCGGCAATGCGGAGCTGGGGTATGCCACCGGCCTGCGCGCCGGCAAGAAGTACCAGTTGTTCAACGGGGCCATCGAGTGCGCCCTGATCGTCTGCGACCCGGTCGCGGTGCCTGCACGCGAACCGCGCGAGGCGCGTCCGCTGTCGGACGGCGCGCAGATGGTGGCCAACCGCCTGCGCAAGAATCTGAAGAAGTTCAAGAGCTGGCGCGCGCGCGACGGCGTCACGTGCTACCGCGTCTACGACGCCGACCTGCCCGAGTACGCCGCCGCCATCGACGTGTATGCCGAGGAAGGCGGGGAGGCGCGGACTTTCCTGCACGTGCAGGAATACGCCGCGCCCGCCACCATTCCCGAGCACGACGTACGTCGCCGTTTCAGCGAGCTGCTGGCGGCCACGCGCGAGGTGTTCGGCGTGCCGCAGGAGCAGATCGCGGTGAAGTCGCGCGAACGCGGCAAGGGCGGCGCGAAGTACGGCCGCATGCAGCAGCGGGACGAATTCGTCGTGGTGCGCGAATCGGGTGCGCTGCTGCGGGTGAACCTGTTCGACTACCTGGACACGGGCCTGTTCCTCGACCACCGGCCGCTGCGTTGGCGCATGGCGCAGGAAGCGCGCGGCAAGCGGTTCCTCAACCTGTTCTGCTACACCGGCGTGGCCAGCGTGCAGGCGGCGGTGGCGGGCGCGGCGACCACGACCAGCGTCGACCTTTCCGCGACCTACCTGCAGTGGTGCGCTGACAACCTGGCCGAGAACGGCCTTGGCGGTTCAAAGCATCGTCTGGTGCAGGCCGATGCCATGCGTTGGCTGGAAGCGGAGCAGGGCGAGTACGACCTGGTCTTCTGCGACCCGCCCACATTCTCCAATTCCGCCCGTGCCGACGACTTCGACGTGCAGAAGGAGCAGGTGCGCCTGTTGCGCGCGGCGGTCGCCCGCCTGGCGCCGGGCGGCGTGCTGTACTTCAGCAACAACTTCCGCCGCTTCAAGCTGGACGAGGATGCGGTAGCCGAGTTCGCGCGCTGCGAGGACATCAGCGCGAAAACCATTCCCCCGGATTTCGAGCGCAACGCCCGCATCCACCGCGCGTGGCGGCTGACGCGGGCGTAAGCCGCCTCAACCGACGATGAGGACGAAGTCGCCGCGCTGGGATGCCATCGACAGGGCCAGCGTGCTCCGGCTGGAGGCCAGGTCGGCGGCGGAGAGGGCCGTGCTCGGTGGGTGCGCGCGATAGCTGGCGTCTTCGGCGAGCGTGTCCCGCACCACATAGCCCATCAGCACGTTGACCAGTTCGCCCAGCGCATCGACGGCGAGTTCTTCGTCGCATTCCTCCGGCGTGATCGACAGCAATGAGCAGGCCATGGCCCGGGCGGTGGCGCGACTGCAGCCCACGCCGACCAGCAGGGATTCCGAACCGGCGTCGATGCGTACGTGCGCGGTGACGTCGCAGGCATCCAGCACGGCATCGTCCGCGATGCCCGATGCCTGGCACTGGCTGCCGGCCAGGCGCGGAAACAGCCGATTGCAGACCCGGATGGTGCTGGTGGCCATGTCGGCCAGCGTGTGGCCGGCAATGCCCAGCGCCAGCGCATGGTTGGCTTCGTCGAGGTCACGGCGATGGGCGACCAGTTCGGCGTCGAGCAGTTCTGCGCTCACCGCGCCCTGCTCGACCAGGATCTGGCCAAACAGCTTGCGGCCTTTCTTCTGGGCGGTCAGCAGTACATCGAGTTGCCCGGCATCCAGCAGGCCCATTTCCAGGGCGATGTCGCCGAAGCGCCGGTCTTCGGCACGCTGGCGCTCGTTGATGCGGCGGGCCTGCGCGGCATCCAGCATGCGATGGTGGACGGCCAGCTCGCCGAGCAGGGGATTGGACGCACGCTGCGCATCGAGCGCGGCGAGGAGTTGTGCGGAGGTGATGGTGCCGCGTTCCAGCAGGAACTGGCCCAGGAATTTCGCTGCCATGGTGTCGTCTCGTGCGGAAGTGAAGGAAGGGCGTGCGCGGCGGTCAGGCGACCGCTTCGTGCAGCACGCGATCCATCACTTCGGGATCGATGGGTTTCTGCAGGTACGACCGCGCGCCCAACTTCAGGCATTCCTCGATGTCGCTCTGTGCGCCGAGCGAGCTGAGGATCACCAC
This sequence comes from Pseudoxanthomonas sp. PXM03, assembly GCF_014852005.1. Lineage (GTDB taxonomy): Bacteria > Pseudomonadota > Gammaproteobacteria > Xanthomonadales > Xanthomonadaceae > Pseudoxanthomonas_A. The sequence goes on from NZ_JACVAU010000001.1 coordinate 1,262,538, forward strand.
GCGCGCCGCCGGATCCTGCGCGAGGATGCGGCTGAGGGCCTGCTTGCCGTCGCATTCGGGCATCACCAGGTCCATCAGCACCAGGTCGGGGTGCAAGGCCTGGTACTGGTTGACGGCCTCGTGGCCGTTGCCGGCTTCGCCGACCACTTCAAAACCGCAATCGGCAAGTTGGCGCGCAGCCAGCATGCGCAGTGCGCGCGAGTCGTCGCAAAGCAGGACGGTCGGACGTGACGTCATGGTGATGGATCCCCCTGTTGGATCGTTAGGGCCCCGCGGCGTTGGCCGACGCGGGGCGACATGTAGGCACTATCGGCCTGTCCGGGGAGATCTTGAGCGCGGGCGTGGGGCGATGCTCCGCAGATGTCAGGGCCGCGGGAGATTACCTGTCGCGAGCGCTTCCTCGATGCCGCTGAATGCCGAGCGCGCGCCGGCAGGGGAGCTTCCGGTATCGGTAGCGAAATAAGCCACGCCGGTACCCGCGCGCAGGTCCACCCACAGGCCCGAGCGCAGTCCGTACGCGTCGCCGGCGTGGCCGGCCCGTGCGATGCCATCACCGAAGGGATCGTCGCCGCAGCCCGCCACCGGAGTGGCCAGCGTCTGCACGGCCAGTCCGTAGCGGCAGAAGAAGGCGTTCGCCTGGCCGCTGCCGGTGTCTTCCTCGTGGGTCACGCCGTTGCGGCCGTCGAACGTCCATTGAGGACCCAGGAGTGCGGCGACGCTGGCCGGTTGCAGCAGTCGCACGCCGTCCACCTCGCCGCGATTGAGCAGCAGGCGGCCGATCTTCGCCAGGCCGTTCGCGGAAATGCGCAGGCCGCCCTGCGGGGAGAACAGGGCGCCGTTCTCGCCGGGCTTCCAGCGCGCAAGGTCGCAGGCCGCCCCGTCCCCGACCACCACGGCGCAGGCCGGTTTGCCGGCACGGTTGTCATCGCGCACCGGTTGGCCATCGCGGTACAGCACGACGGCGCGCGCGGCTGTCGCGCTGTCGCAGCTTTCCCAGTTGAAGCAGGCATCGAGCGGCAGCGGATCGATCAGCAGTCGTCGCATCAGCAGGTCGAAACGTTCGCCGGTGGCATTCTCCATGGCCATCGCCACCAGCGGGAAATTGAGGTTGGTGTAGCGGAAGTGCGTGCCCGGCGCATGCGCGTCGTCCCAGGCCTTCGGATCGTCGAGGATCGTCTTCAGTGGTTCGCCCAGCGGCGTGGCGTAGTAGCCGGCGGCGTCGGTGAGGCTGGACTGGTGCGACAGCAGCAGGCGCAGGGTGATCGGCGTGGCGGGGAAGCGCGGGTGGCGCAGCGTCCAGCCCAGATATGTCGAGACGTCGGCATCGAGATCGAGCTTGCCGGCGTCGACCAGCCGCATCACGCCGATCGCGGTCACCAGCTTGGAGATGGAGGCGACGCGCACGGGATCGTCTGCGGTGACCTTGCGGCCGGTTGCGAGGTCCGCCATGCCTTCCGCACGGGTACTGACGACGCCGTTGCGGTCGAAGGCAACGCGCACCTGCGCGACGGGCTCGGCTGCGGACGCCGCCGTGGACGCGACCAGGCAGGCAAGGGAAACCAGGATGCGGATGGAGCACAGGGACATCGGCCAGTACCTCGAGGGGACCGGCCCCGACTTTACTTCATCGTCGGCATCACGAATTCGGCGGCGTGCGTTTCCGGCCAACGGGCAGTGATGGTCTTCAGGCGCGTGTAGAAGCGCACGCCGTCCGGGCCATGCACGTGCAACGGGCCGAAGATCGAACGCTTCCAGCCGCCGAAGCTGTGGAAGGCCATCGGCACCGGGATGGGCACGTTGATGCCGACCATGCCGGCCTGCACGCGGTGGGCGAATTCGCGCGCTGCGCCGCCGTCGCGGGTGAAGATGGCGGTGCCGTTGCCGTACTCGTGTTCGTTGACCAGCTGCAGCGCGGCATCGAGGTCGGGCACGCGCATGACGCACAGGACGGGGCCGAAGATCTCCTCGCGGTAGATCGTCATGTCGGGCGTCACGCGGTCGAACAGGCAGCCGCCGAGGAAGAAGCCATCGGCGTGGCCATCGACCACATGGCCGCGGCCATCGACGACCAGCACCGCACCTTCCGCAACACCGGTATCGACGTAACCCCGGACCTTGTCGCGGTGCACGGCCGTGACCAGCGGACCCATCTCGGGGTCCAGGCAGCCCGGGCCGATCTTCAATGCGGCGACTTTCGGCGCGAGGTTGTCGACGAGCGCATCGGCCGTGGCATCGCCGACGCACACGGCGACCGAGATCGCCATGCAGCGCTCGCCGGCCGAGCCGTAGCCGGCGCCGAGCAGCGCGGATACCGCGCCATCGAGGTCGGCATCAGGCAGCACCACCATGTGGTTCTTCGCCCCACCCAGCGCCTGCACACGCTTGCCGTTGGCGGAGCCGCGCGCATAGATGTACTCGGCGATCGGGGTGGAGCCGACGAAGCTCAGCGCCTGCACGCGCGGTTCGTCGAGCAGCGCGTCCACCGCCACCTTGTCGCCGTGCACGACATTGAACACGCCATCGGGCAATCCGGCGCGCTTCAGCAGGTCGGCCATGAACAGCGCGGCGGATGGATCGCGTTCGGACGGCTTCAGCACGAAGGTGTTGCCGCAGGCCAGCGCCACCGGGAACATCCACAGCGGCACCATCGCGGGAAAATTGAACGGCGTGATGCCGGCGACAACGCCCAGAGGTGCGTACTCGCTCCACGAATCGACATCGCGGCCGACATTCAGCGAGTGCTCGCCCTTGAGCAGGTGCGGGATGCCGCAGGCGAACTCCACCACTTCCAGCCCGCGCGTCACTTCGCCGCGCGCGTCGGACAGCACCTTGCCGTGTTCGGAGGTGATGATCTTCGCCAGATCGCCGGCGTGCGTTTCCAGCAGTTCCTTGAAGCGGAACATCACGCGTGCGCGATTCAGCGGCGTGGTGGCGGCCCATGTGGGGAAGGCCGCGGATGCGGCGTCCACCGCCTGCTTCACTTCATCTGCAGAAGCCAGCGGCACGCGGGCGGTGACGGTGCCGGTGGCGGGATCGAACACATCGCCGAAACGGTCGCCCTTGCCGGCGGCCTTGTGTCCGTTGATGAAGTGGGAGAGCGCTTCGGTCATGACGGACTACCTGGTGGAATCCCTCGCCCCGCTTGCGGGGAGAGGGTGCCCGGAGGGCGGGTGAGGGGCGACGGAGCCTGTGTGGAAACTGCTATGCGATGTATCGAGTGTCCGGATGTTCGAGGTGTTTGGTGCGACCCGAATGCTGCGGCGCCGGCATGCCCCTCATCCGCCTTCGGCACCTTCTCCCCGCTCGCGGGGAGAAGGGAACAGCAGGATCAGGCCAGCGCTTCCCGCGCCGGCACGTACGCGTAACCCAGGTCGTCGGCGACCGCCTTGTAGGTGATCTTGCCGGCGTGCACGTTCAGGCCGTTGAGCAGATGCTCGTCGTCCAGCATGGCCTGCTTCGCGCCCTTGTTGGCCAGCTGCACCGCGAAGGGCAGGGTGGCGTTGGTCAGCGCGAACGTGGACGTGCGGGCGACGCCGCCCGGCATGTTGGCCACGCAGTAGTGGATGATGCCGTCCACTTCGTAGGTCGGGTTCTGGTGGGTGGTGGCCTTCGACGTCTCGAAGCAGCCGCCCTGGTCGATCGCCACGTCCACCAGCACCGAGCCGGGGCGCATCAGCTTCAGCTGGTCGCGCGAGACCAGCTTGGGCGCGGCGGCGCCGGGGATCAGCACGGCACCGATCACCAGGTCGGTGTCGGGCAGGCGTTCCTCGATGGCATCGCGGGTGGAATAGATCGTGGTCAGCTGATGGCCGTACAGCTCGTCCAGGTACTTCAGCCGGTCGAGCGAGCGGTCCAGGATGGTGACGTGCGCATTCATGCCCATCGCCATGCGCGCGGCGTTGATGCCGACCACACCACCGCCGATCACCAGCACTTCGGCCGGCTTCACGCCGGGCACGCCGCCCAGCAGCACGCCGGAACCGCCCTGCGCCTTCTCCAGCGCGTGCGCGCCGGCCTGGATCGACATGCGGCCGGCCACTTCCGACATCGGCGCGAGCAGCGGCAAGCCGCCCTTGCGGTCGGTGACGGTCTCATAGGCGATGCAGGTGGCGCCGGAGGCGACCAGCGCCTTGGTCTGCTCCGGATCGGGCGCGAGGTGCAGATAGGTGTAGAGCACCTGGCCGGGGCGCAGCATGGCGCACTCATTCGGCTGCGGCTCCTTGACCTTGATGATCATGTCGGCGCGCGCAAAGATTTCTTCGGCCGTGTCGACGATCTGCGCGCCGGCCTTGACGTACTGCTCGTCGGTCAAGCCGATGGCCTTGCCGCCGTCGCGCTGCACGAGGACCTGGTGGCCGTTCGAGACCAGCTCGCGCGCGCCGGCCGGGGTAAGGCCGATGCGGTATTCGTGGTTCTTTATTTCCTTGGGGACGCCAATCAGCATGTTGCTCTCCAGTAGCGGGAAGGGGCTTCGCGCGTGGGGAGCGCTGGTGCCATTGGTCCGTAATTTTACGCGGTTGCCCGTATGGTGTCCGCCAGGACATTCACGATCCGGTCGATGTGGTGCTTTTCCACGATCAGGGGCGGCGACAGGGCGATGACGTCGCCGGTCACCCGGATCAGTAGGTGGCCCTCGTGGAAAGCACGACTGAACACATCGTAGGCTCGCGCGCCCGGTGCACCGGTGCGTGGCGCCAGCTCGATCGCGCCGACAAGGCCGTAGTTGCGGATGTCCACGACGTTGGGCAAGCCCTTGAGCGAATGCAGCGCATCCTGCCAGTAGTCGCCGAGCTCCAGCGCCTTGTCGAAGAGGTTTTCTTCCTCGTACGTATCGAGCGTGGCCAGCGCGGCGGCGCAGGCCAGCGGATGGCCGGAGTAGGTGTAGCCATGGAACATGTCGATGGCGCTGTCCGGCCCGCTCATGAACGCGTCGAACATGCGGTCCGACACGAAAGTGGCGCCCATCGGCACGCAGCCATTGGTGATGCCCTTGGCGGCGGTGATCATGTCCGGCGTGACGCCGAACCGCTGTGCGCCGAAGGCATGCCCCACGCGGCCGAAGCCGGTGATCACTTCGTCGAAGATCAGCAGGATGCCGTGCCTGTCGCAGATCTCGCGCAGCCGCTGCAGGTAGCCCTGCGGTGGGATCACCACGCCGGCCGAACCGGAGATCGGCTCGACGATGACGGCGGCGATGGTGGAGGCGTCGTACAGCGCGATCTGCCGCTCCAGGTCTTCGGCCAGTTCGATGCCGTGCGGCGGCGGGCCTTTCGAGAATGCATTGCGCGACACATCCAGCGTGTGGCGGATGTGCGACACCGCCGGCAGGCCGGGGCCGAACCACTTGCGGTTGTTCGGCAGGCCGCCCACCGACATGCCGCCGAAGCCGACACCGTGGTAGCCCTTCTCGCGACCGATGAAACGCGTGCGCTGGCCTTCGCCGCGTACCCGGTGGTAGGCCAGCGCGATCTTCAGCGCGCTGTCCACGGCTTCCGAGCCGGAGTTGCTGAAGAACACCTTGTTGAGGTCGCCCGGCGCAAGCGCGGCCAGTCGTTCCGCCAGCCTGAACGGCAGCGGCGAACTCATCGAAAAATTGGGCGCAAAGTCGAGCGTGCCGATCTGCTGCCTTACCGCCTCGACGATGCGGGGCCGCGCATGGCCGGCGTTGCAGCACCACAGGCCGGCGGTGGCATCCAGCACCTCGTTGCCCTCGACATCGCGGTAGTACATGCCGGAGGCGCTGGCGAGCAGGCGCGGCTTGGCCTTGAACTGCTTGTTGGCCGTGAACGGCATCCAGAAATGGTCGAGCGAGGCAGGTGCCTCCAGGTTCTGGCGGGCGTAATGGTCGGCCAGGGCAGCTGAGGTGTCGTCGGCGCTCATCGCGGCTCCAGGGGACGGGACGGATGCGGGCAGCTTAGCGCGTTGAAAAAACTTTACAACTGATGTGCCGTGGGTCCCCCTGAGCGCATCGCTGTTGTAGGAGGGGCTTTAGCCCCGACGCTTTCACACCAGAAGCCTCGGGGCTAAAGCCCCTCCTACAAAACGCGGGTCCGGGGCTTTCCAACACGGCTGCCCAGGGGTGTAAAGTATCCAGCAACACTTTCCGCTTTCCTGTCAGGGTGGTGATGGACATCGGCGCACGCCTGCAACTGGTCCGCAAATCCAAAAGCCTCAGCCAGCGCGAGCTGGCCAAGCGCGTGGGCGTCACCAACAGCACCATTTCGCTGATCGAGCAGAACAAGGTCAGCCCGTCGGTGAGCTCGTTGAAGAAAGTGCTGGACGGCATCCCGATTTCGCTCGCCGACTTCTTCACGCTCGACCTGGAAAAGGGGCTGCCCGACAGTCCGTTCTATGTCGCCGACGAGTTGCCGGACGTGGGCAGCAACGGCATTCATTACTTCCTCGTCGGCCAGCACCGCCCGCAGCGCCAGATGTGCATCCTGCGCGAAGTGATGCCGCCGGGCAGCGATACCGGCGACAGCATGCTGGCGCACGACGGCGAGGAGGGCGGGGTGGTGATCGCAGGCGAAGTCGAGGTCACCGTTGGCGACCAGGTGCGCGTGTTGAAGGCCGGCGAGGGCTACTACTTCGAAAGCCGCACGCCGCACCGCTTCCGCAACGTCGGTGAAGAAGATGCGGTGATCGTCAGCGCCAATACGCCGGCGACGTTTTGATCGTTTGAGCCCCTCTCCCACCGGGAGAGGGGTTGGGGTGAGGGTCCGGCGAAGCCATGGCACTCCGGCATCACGGACTCCGCCCTACCCTCATCCGGCGCTACGCGCCACCTTCTCCCGGTGGGAGAAGGGAACATAGCCAGGAGCTTCCATGAGCAACCGCCGCACGCAACAGGACTGGCAAGCGATGGCCGGCACGCTGTCGATCCGCACGCAGGCCTTCATCGACGGCAAGTACGTCGATGCCGTCTCGGGCGAGACCTTCGACTGCGTCAGCCCGATCGATGGGCGCGTGCTGGGCCGGGTCGCCGATGGGCAGGAAGAGGACATCAACCGCGCCGTCGCCGCCGCGCGACGCAGCTTCGATGCAGGTTCGTGGTCCAACGCGCGGCCGACGCATCGCAAGAAAGTGCTGCTCAAGCTCACCCAGCTGATCGAACAGCATGCGGACGAGCTGGCGCTGCTGGAATCGCTGGACATGGGCAAACCGGTCAGCGACGCGCGCAGCGTGGACATCGCCGCCACCATCCGTTGCATGGGATGGACAGCCGAAGCGCTGGACAAGGTGTATGGCGAAGTCGCCGCCACCGGTCAGGACGAGCTGGGCCTGGTGACGCGCGAACCGTTGGGCGTGATCGGCGCGATCGTGCCGTGGAACTTCCCGCTGCTGATGGCGTCGTGGAAGCTTGCACCGGCGCTGGCGATGGGCAACTCCATCGTGCTCAAGCCGTCGGAGAAATCGCCGCTGACCGCGATCCGCCTGGCCGAACTCGCGATCGAGGCCGGCATCCCGGCGGGGGTGCTGAACGTGGTGCCCGGTTTCGGCAAGACCGCGGGGGAGCCGCTGGCGCTGCACATGGACGTGGACGGGCTGGTGTTCACCGGCTCCACCGCGGTCGGCAAGCGCCTGCTGCAGTGCGCGGGCCTGTCGAACATGAAGCGCGCGTACATGGAATGTGGCGGCAAGAGCCCCAACCTCGTCTTCGCCGACGCGCACGACCTCGACGTGGCCGCGAAGGCCGCCGCCGGCGGCATCTTCTACAACCAGGGCGAAGTCTGCACCGCAGCCTCGCGCCTGCTGGTGGAGCGGTCGATCAAGGATGAGTTCGTCGCGCGCGTGGTCGAGGCCGGCAAGGCGATGCGACCCCGCCATCCGCTGGATCCCGGCGCGCCGATGGGCGCGATGGTGGACGAAGGCCAGACGCAGCGCGTGCTCGACTACATCGAGAAGGGCAAGGCCGAGGGCGCGAAGTTGGCGCTGGGTGGCCAGCGCGCCGACGTGGTGAGTGGTGGGTGCTATATCGAGCCGACCGTGTTCGACGATGTGGCGCACGAGCACACCATCAGCCGCGAGGAGATCTTCGGGCCGGTGCTGTCGGTGATCGCCTTCGACAGCGAAGAGGAAGCACTGCGCATGGCCAACGACAGCGAATACGGACTGGCCGCCGGCGTGTGGACGCGCGACATCAGTCGCGCCCATCGGGTGGCGCGCAAGTTGCGCGCGGGCAGCGTGTGGGTGAACTACTGGGACGGCGGCGACATGACCGCGCCGTTCGGGGGCTACAAGCAGTCCGGCAACGGCCGCGACAAATCGCTGCACGCCTTCGACAAGTACACCGAAATCAAGGCGACGTGGATCAACCTGGGTAGCTGATGTTCCTTCTCCCCGCGCGGCGGGGAGAAGGGAGGCACATTGAGCACCGCGCGTTGTGGTTCTGCCAGAATCGCCCCGTCCAATCCCTCGGCCCGCCCATGACCGCTACCGCCGTTGCCTCAGCCCCTGCCAACTCTCCCGGCCGCGTGCTGTTCGCCAGCCTGATCGGCACCACCATCGAATTCTTCGATTTCTACATCTACGCCACGGCGGCGGTGCTGGTGTTTCCGCACCTGTTCTTCCCGCAGAGCGATCCGACGACGGCCACACTGCAGTCGTTCGCGACCTTCGCACTGGCGTTCATCGCGCGGCCGGTGGGCTCGGCGTTGTTCGGCCACTTCGGCGACCGTGTGGGGCGCAAGGCGACGCTGGTGGCGGCGCTGCTGACGATGGGCATCTCGACCGTGGTCATCGGCCTGCTGCCGACCTATGCACAGGTCGGCATCATGGCGCCGGTGCTGTTGGCGTTGTGCCGGCTGGGGCAGGGCATCGGCCTGGGCGGCGAATGGGGTGGCGCCGTGTTGCTGGCGACGGAGAATGCGCCCCCGGGCAAGCGAGCGTGGTACGGCATGTTCCCGCAACTCGGTGCGCCGGTCGGCTTCCTCTGCTCCACCGGCATCTTCCTGCTGCTGACCCAGGTGATGACGGACGCGCAATTCCTGGCCTGGGGCTGGCGCATCCCGTTCGTCGCCAGTGCGGCGCTGGTCTTCGTTGGTCTGTGGGTGCGGTTGCGGATTACCGAGACGCCGGATTTCCAGAAGGCGCTGGATCGCGACGAGCGCGTCAAGGTGCCGATGCTGACCACGGTGCGCGAACATCCCTTCGCGTTGCTGACCGGCACGTTCGCGCTGGTGGCGACGTTCGTGCTGTTCTATCTGATGACCGTGTTCGCACTGAGCTGGGGCACGTCGAAGCTGGGCTACACGCGCGAGCATTTCCTGATGCTGCAGATGGTCGGCGTGCTGTTCTTCGCGCTGACCATCCCGGTGTCGGCGCTGTATGCGGACCGGTTCGGGCGGCGCAACGCGATGATCGTGGCCACGCTGCTGATCATAGGTTTCGGGTTCGTCTTCGCCCCGCTGCTGGAATCGGGCAGTGACCTCGGCGTGCTCGCGTTCCTGGCGCTGGGGCTGGGCGCGATGGGGCTGACCTACGGTCCCTGCGGCACGATCCTGGCGGAGATGTTTCCCACGGCGGTGCGCTATACGGGCGCGTCGCTGGCCTTTAACCTTGCGGGCATCCTGGGCGCGTCGCCCGCGCCCTACATCGCCACGCGCCTCGGCGAACGCTATGGCCTGGCATCGGTGGGCTGGTATCTGGCCGCGATGGCGGTACTGACATTGCTGGCGCTGCTGGTGATGCCGCGCCGCAGGTAGCGTGCGCCATGTGCGGGGCCATGCGATGCCGGTGAGCGCGCGCGGTGCACGCTAGCCGAACAGTCGCTTCACGATGCGGCTCAGCCAACCGCCCTGCTGGTGGTCCTTCACGAACTGGTTGAGATGGCGCTTCACCGAATCCGCGTAGGCCTTGTCGTCGTTGCGGATGTGGTTGAACAGCCAGCGCGACAGCATGCTGCGCAGTTCGTCCACGATGTCCTCGCCGGCCTCGAAGCGCATGCGGTATTCGGAAACGCGTTTGGTGAACACTTCATGCACGCGCTTGTGCGCGGCGCTGAAGGGATAGCCCGCTTCCTCCATCAGCTCCTCCTCGAACGCGAAGTGCGACAGTGTGTAGTCGACCAGTTCATCGATCACCTCGGCCACGGCGAAGCGTTCCATCGACTTCTGGGTGATGTGCAGGTGGTTGATCATCTCCACGATGCGGCGGTGCTGGCCATCGATGATGTCGATGCCCGTATCCATGTCGTCCTGCCAGATCAGCAGTGTCATGTGCGGATTCCCCTGCCGGCGGATGCCGGAATGCCGGGGTAATCTAGGTGTGCGCCTGTGTCGCGGCATTGATCGGGATCAATGCCGCGACAGGTGGTCGCAGCAGAGGTTGGTCGTTGTAGGAGCGACGTGAGTCGCGACCATAGACCCAGCGGAATCGGCAGCCTCGGGTTCAGCCGACACCATTCCCGATGTTGTGCCGGCTTTTGCAGCGTCGACCCGACGCGGTTGTATCGACGTTGCGGTCGCGACTCACGTCGCTCCTACACAAGAGCGACGCCCCTCAGCCGCTGGACACCACCCGGTTCCGCCCACCCGCCTTCGCCAGGTAAAGGCGCCGGTCGGCTTCGCTGAGCAGATGATTGAGCGTCTGGCCCGGAAAGCGCGTCCGGAAGACGCCGATGCTGACCGTCATGCGCAGCTTGTGGCTGCCGATGTCGACTTCCAGCGCTTCTATCGCGGAGCGTAGCGACTCGAAGTACTCCATCGCTTCGTTTTCACCCAGGTAGGGCACCAGCGCACAGAACTCCTCGCCGCCGAAACGGGCGATCAGGTCTTGCGTGCCGGCATGTCGCGCGATCGTCTGCGCGACGGCCTTCAACGCGACGTCGCCGGCCTCGTGGCCGTAGGTGTCGTTGATGTGCTTGAAGTGGTCGATGTCGATGATCGCCGACGTCACCGACTGTTGCCGTCCCAGCGTATTGGGCAGCAGTGCGTGGCATTCGGCCAGGAAGTGGCGGCGGTTGGGCAGGCCGGTGAGGAAGTCGCGCGTGGCCAGGTCCTGCAGCGTGCCGATCAGTTCCAGCTGGTCGATGTTCTGCGAGACGCGGCAGAAGAACTCTTCGCGCGAGAAGGGCTTGTGCAGGAAGTCGTTGGCGCCGCTCTTGAGGAAGCGCGGCACCAGGCTGCCATCGCTGGTGCCCGAGATGCCGATGATCGCCAGGTGGTCGCGCGCATGCCGTGCACGCAGGCGCCGGGTGAACTCATGCCCCTTCATGCCGGGCATTTCCTGGTCGACGATGGCCAGGCGGATGTCCGGGTTGGCATCCAGCATCGCCAGGCCGGCCTCTCCATCCGCCGCTTCCACCACGCGGAAACCGTACATCGACAGCAGCGCCGCCGCATGCTGGCGTGCCGAGCGCGAGTCGTCGACGATCAGCGCGGCGATGCGGCGATTGCGTTCCAGCCGCTGCACCAGCCAGACCAGGTAATCGATGCTGCCCGGCGTGTTCTTGAGTACGTAGTCCACGACCTGCCGTCGCAGCACCTGTTCGCGCAGGCTGTCGTCGTAGACGCCGCTCACCACCACCGTGGGCAAGTGGCGCGAGAGGAAGAACTCCACCACCTCGTCGTGGCTGCCGTCGGCCAGCACCAGGCTGGTCACCACCATGAACCAGTCCGGGTGCTTCTCCAGCGTCGCGCGCGCCTCGCCCAGGGTGGAGGCATAGACCACCGGGAGGCTGAGTTTCTGCTCGATGGCCTCGCCGATCAGCCGCGCATGCGTGCGCGAGTTCTCCACCACCAGGATGCGCTGTGGCAGGGGCGGATTGCTCGCAGGGGCGGTTGGAACACGCAGGGGTGTCGGCATCGTCATCGGCGCCACGGGGTATCCATGTACCCGTTATCGGCCGCTCCGTGATGGACTTGAGAGCGCCGTCACGAAACCGGCGCGTGCAGCGGCCTCACCAGAGGGCGTCGCGAAGCTTGTACCAGGCCATCGCGGCGACCAGGAGCGGGGTGCGCAGGGCGCGTCCGCCGGGGAAGGGGTGATGGCGGATCCTGGCGAACAGGTCCAGCCGTTCGGACTGTCCGCGGATGGCCTCGGCGATCACGGTGCCGGCCAGCCCGGCGGCGATCACGCCGTGGCCCGAGAAGCCCTGTGCGAAGTACAGGTTCGGTGCCAGACGGCCCCAGTGCGGGGCGCGGTTGAGGGATATGTCGATCATTCCGCCCCACAGGTACTCGATGCCCACGTCGCGCAGTTGCGGGAACACGCGGTGCATGCGCCGCGTCATCACGCCGCGCAGGTTGGGCGGCGTCATCGTCGAATAGCTGGCGCGGCCGCCGAACAGCAGGCGGTGGTCGCGGCCGAGGCGGAAGTAGTCCAGCGCCCAGTTGGTGTCGGCGACCGCCATGTCGTTGCGGATCAGGTCGCGTGCGCGCCCCTCGCCCAGTGGCGGCGTGGCGGCGATGTAGGTGCCGACCGGCATCATCCGCGCTTCCAGTTCGGGCGCGATGCCGCGCAGCAGCGCGTTGCCGGCGAGGATGACCGTGTCGCAGACGACTTCGCCGCAGGCGGTCTTCAGCACGGGTCGCGTACCACGGACCAGTTGGGTGACGCGCGAGCCTTCGAAGATCCGCGTGCCGGCGGCCGCCGCCGCACGACCCAGGCCAAGCGCATAGGCGAGCGGATGCAGGTGGCCGCTCAGCGGGTCGTACATCGCGCCCAGATAGCGGTCACTGGCCAACTCGGCACGCAGGCGCTCGCGGCTCCACCACTGCACGGGGTGGCCGTAGCGTGTGTTGAGGTCCTCGATCGCGTGCTCGACCTCGTGCTGTTGGCGCGGCTTGATCGGCACGGTGGCGTGGCCATCGCGCCAATCGCAGTCGATCCCGTGCCGGTCGATGCGACCCCGCAGCCAGCGCAGGCCGTCCAGCGACAGGTCGAACATCTTCTTCGCGTCGTCGAAACCGACCAGCGCTTCCAGCTTGGCCTCGCCGCAACCGAAGCCCGCGATCGCCTGCCCGCCGTTGCGACCCGACGCGCCCCAGCCTATGCGCTCGGCTTCCAGCACGACGACCTTGTAGCCTGCATCGGCCAGTTCCAGCGCCGCCGACAGGCCGGTATAGCCGGCGCCGAGGATGCAGACGTCGGCCTCGATACGGCCTTCCAACGCAGGTTGCGCAGGTAATGGCGTGGCGCTGGCGGCGTACCAGCTGTCGGGGTAGGACATGCCGAGGGAGACGGTCAAGACGTTCCCCTGCCGTCATTCCGGCGTACGCCGGAATCCACGTTGCTGTTTCGCTGTCCGGCAGCAGCGAGAGCAAGATGGATGAGCCGCCGTTCGGCGGTTGAGAGCCCGGCGTACGCCGGAATGACGGCTGGAAGAGCGCGCGACATTCGTCTCACACCGACCGCAGGTACCACGCGTACTCCAGATCCGTCACCTCGGTATAGAAGCCGTGCATTTCCTTGAGCTTCTGCTGGCCGTAGATGTGCTGGAACGACGTGCCGAACTGCGCGCGGATGAACTCGCTGCCCATGAACGATCCGATCGCCTCGCGCCAGAACGGGGTGCGGATCTCGGTCTGGTCGTAGGCGTTGCCGGTTACCGGCGGACCGGGGTCGAAACCCTCCTCCATGCCGTGCAGCATGCCGGCCAGCACCGCAGCGGTGACCAGGTAGATGTTGGCATCGGCGCCGGCGATGCGGTGTTCGATACGCGTGTTCGCTTCGTCGCTGTGCGGGATGCGCATGGCGACGGTGCGGTTGTTGTAGCCCCACACGTCGTTGAGCGGCACGAACGCATTCAGCACGAAGCGGCGGTAGCTGTTGGCATGCGGGGCGAACAGCAGCAGGCAGTCCTGGTCGCTGCGCTGCAGGCCGCCGATGGCGTGCTTCAGAGCCTCTGCCGGCGCTGAAGGCGGCGAGGCGAAGATGTTGCGGCCGCTGGCATCCAGCACGCTGGCATGGATATGCATGCCGCTGCCAGCCTGCTCGGCGAACGGCTTGGCCATGAAGCTGGCCATCAGGCCCTGCTGCTGCGCGGCGGCCTTGATCGCGCGCTTGAGGTAGATCGCGTCGTCGCAGGCGAGCAGGGCATCGTCGCGGTGCTTGAGGTTGATCTCGAACTGGCCTGGCGCGTACTCGGCCACGGCGGTGTCGGCGGGGATGCGTTGCGCACGGCACGCGGCGGCCACCGCATCGGTGAAGCCCCGGTAGTCGTTGAGGTCTTCCATGTAGTAGACCTGCGTGCTGGTGTTGCGCTGGCCGGTCGCCGGATTGATCGAGGTACGTGGGCGGCCGGCGTCATCCATGCGCTGGTCGAACAGGTAAAACTCCAGTTCCACCGCGACCACCGGCTTCAGCCCGCGTGCGGCGTAGCGCGCCAGCACGCGCCTGAGCACTTCGCGCGGATTGGCCTCGAACATGCCACCCTGCGCATCCTCCATGCTCAACAACAGTTGCGCAGCCGGGCGTGGCGACCACGGCACCGGCCGCAGCGAACCCGGTACGGGCCGGCACACGCGGTCCTCGTCGCCGATGTCGTAGCCCAGGCCGGTTTCCTCCACGGTGTTGCCGGTGATGTCGGTGGCGATCAGCGACATCGGCAGGCACACGCCGTCGCGATACACCTTCTCCAGTGCATCACGGGTGACGCGCTTGCCGCGCAGCAGGCCGTTCATGTCCGGCAGCAGCAGGTCGATCTGCTCGCAATCGGGGATCGAGGCCAGCGTGGCGGCGTCGTCGGCAGGCAGGGAAGGCGCGGCGGAATCGGGGCGCATGATGGTGTTCCTGGAGGCTGCAGGCAGCTTAGCAGAGCTGCCGGTGCGTCAAGAATACTCAACGCCTGAATTCCTTCAGGTCAATGAAATGCCCGAAATTGGTGCCGCAGCGCACCACATCGGCGCCGAAAACGCCATCCTGGCGTGTCGTGTTGTAAAAATAAAACGGCCGGGTTAACTTGCCTGCAAGCCACTTCGGGCTTCCTGCATGACCCCGCTGCCGCGGGTCGGTCTGCCGACCGACCACAAGCAAATCGGTGCACATCCCTTCCTCGCTGTCGGCGAGAAATATGTGCGCGCGGTGGTCGACGGGGCCGGCTGCCTGCCGCTGCTGGTGCCCACGCTGGACCCGGTGCTGCCACTGCGCCAAGTGCTGGAGGGCCTCGATGGCCTGCTGCTGACCGGCGCGGTCAGCAATATCGAACCGCATCATTACAGCGACGAATCCAGCTACGAAGGCAACCTGCTGGATCCCCGCCGCGATGCCACCAACCTGCCGCTGATCCCGCTGGCGATCGAGATGGGTGTGCCGGTGCTGGCGATCTGCCGCGGCTTCCAGGAGGTCAACGTCGCCTTCGGGGGCAGCCTGTACCAGAAAGTGCACGAGCAGCCCGGCTTCATGGACCATCGCGAGAACAGGGACGATCCGCTGGACGTGCAGTACGGCCCTGCGCACGACATCGCGCTGGTGCCGGGTGGCATGCTGGCCACGCTGGTCGGCGATACGCGTGCCACCGTCAATTCGCTGCATGGCCAGGGCGTGCGCCGCCTGGGCGAAGGGCTGGTCGTCGAAGCGCAGGCACCGGATGGACTGATCGAGGCGTTCCGCCACGATGGCGCCGCCTTCATGCTGGCCGTGCAGTGGCACCCCGAATGGAAGGTCGCGGAAAACCCGTTCTACCTTGCACTTTTCCGGGCATTCGGCGACGCCTGTCGCGCCCGTGCGGCAGGGCGCGGAGGCGTGGCATGAAGCGGCGGCATCCACCGCCATGGGAGGGCGGGCGCTGAAGCGCCCGTGTCCAATGCCGCCGGCCGTCCCGCGCCGGTGCCTCCCTTTCCAGGACCGTGTTCCCCATGAGCCAGAAACAGACACAACGAAAGAAAGCCGCAGCGGCCGAGCCCTCCGAAAGTTCACTGCGCCGTTGGCTGAAAGAGCGCAGCATCACCGAGGTCGAATGCCTGGTGCCCGACATCACCGGCATCGCGCGCGGCAAGATCATCCCGGCCGACAAGTTCAGTCACGACTACGGCACGCGCCTGCCCGAAGGCATCTTCGCCACCACCGTCACCGGCGACTATCCGGACGACTACTACGAGCTCACTTCGCCGTCGGACTCGGACATGTTCTTGCGGCCCGACCCCGACACCGTCCGCATGGTGCCGTGGGCCACCGACCCCACCGCGCAGGTGATCCACGACTGCCACACCAAGGATGGCAAGCCGCACGACCTGGCGCCGCGTAACGTGCTGAGGCGCGTGCTGGCCGCTTATGAAAAAGAAGGGCTGCGCCCGGTGGTGGCACCGGAGTTGGAGTTCTTCCTGGTGCAGAAGAACACCGATCCGGATTTCCCGCTGCTGCCACCCGCGGGCCGCTCCGGCCGTCCGGAGACCGCGCGCCAGTCGTATTCGATCGATGCGGTCAACGAGTTCGACCCCATCCTTGACCTGATGTACGACTACTGCGATGCGATGGAACTGGACGTGGACACGCTGATCCACGAATCCGGTGCGGCGCAGCTGGAAGTCAACTTCACCCACGACGATGCCTTGTCGCGCGCCGACCAGGTGTTCCTGTTCAAGCGCACGATGCGCGAGGCGGCGATGCGCCATGGCGTGTACGCCACGTTCCTGGCCAAGCCGATGGAGAACGAGCCCGGAAGCGCCATGCATATCCACCAGAGCCTGCTGGACGTGAAGACCGGCCGCAACGTGTTCACCGGCAAGACCGAGGGCAAGGGCAGCAAGCTGTTCGGCCACTACCTGGGCGGCCTGCAGAAGTACGTGCCAATGGCGATGGCGTTCTTCGGTCCCAACGTCAACTCCTACCGGCGGCTGGCGCTGGGTCAGGTGGCGCCCATCAACGTGCAGTGGGGTTACGACAACCGTACCTGCGGCCTGCGCGTGCCGATGGACACGCCGGAAAATATGCGCGTGGAAAGCCGCTTCGCCGGTTCCGATGCCAATCCCTATCTCGCCATGGCCGGCACGCTGGCCTGCGGCCTGCTGGGCATTCGCGAACAGCTCAAGCCGACGGAACCGCTGGCCAGCAGCGCGCAGGACATCGGCTTCGAGCTGCCGCGTTCGCTCGGCGAGGCGCTCGACGAACTGGAAGCCTGCAAGCCGCTGCAGGAGCTGATGGGCGCACGTTTCGTGCGCGCCTACATCTCGGTGAAGCGCAAGGAATACGAGACCTTCTTCCGCGTGATCAGTTCGTGGGAGCGGGAGTTCCTGTTGTTGAACGTCTGAATGCTGTTCCCTTCTCCCGCCGGGAGAAGGTGGCGCGAAGCGCCGGATGAGGGGCGAACGGGGTCATGACGCTTGAATGGTCGGGACTCCATCACCCCTCACCCCAACCCCTCTCCCGGTGGGAGAGGGGCTCAAATCGATGGAGCTCACATGACCCGACTCGACACCCGCACCCTGCAGAAGCTCGATGCCGAGCACCACCTGCATCCGTTCAACGACAACGCCGCGCTGGCGAAGAAAGGCACGCGCATCCTCACCAAGGGGGAGGGCTGCTACGTCTGGGATGCGGAAGGCAATCAGCTGCTCGACGCGTTCGCCGGCCTGTGGTGCGTGAACATCGGGTATGGGCGCAAGGAACTGGGCGAGGTGGCGTCGAAGCAGATGACGCAGCTGGCGTACTACAACAGCTTCTTCCAGTGCACGACCGAGCCGACCATCGCGCTGGCCGCAAAGCTGGCGGAACTTGCGCCGGGTGATCTCAATCACTCCTTCTTCGTCAATTCCGGGTCGGAGGCCAACGACACCATCCTGCGCCTGGTCCGCCATTTCTGGGCCGTGCAGGACAAGCCACAGAAGAACATCTTCATCGGTCGCCACGACGGCTACCACGGCACCACCATGGCCGGCGCCAGCCTCGGTGGCATGAAGGGCATGCACAAGCAGGGCGGGCTGCCGATCCCCGACATCCACCACATCGATCCTCCGTTCTGGTTCGCCGACGGCGGCGATATGGACGAGGACGAGTATGGGCTGGTTGCCGCACGCCGACTGGAGGACAAGATCCTCGAACTCGGCCCGGACCGCGTGGCCGCCTTCATCGGCGAGCCCATCATGGGTGCCATCGGTGTCTACATTCCGCCGAAGACCTACTGGCCCGAGATCGAGCGCATCTGCCGCAAGTACGACGTGCTGCTGGTGGCCGACGAAGTGATCTGCGGTTTCGGCCGCACCGGCGAGTGGTTCGGTTCGCAGTACTTCGGTTTCCAGCCGGACATCATGCCGGTGGCCAAGGGCATTACCTCCGGCTACATCCCGCTGGGCGCGGCGATGTTCAACGACCGCGTGGCCAAGGTGCTGAAGGAGCAGGGCGGCGAACTGGCGCACGGGGCCACGTACTCAGGCCACCCGGTGTGCGCGGCGGTGGCACTGGAGAACATCCGTATCCTCCAGGACGAGAAGATCGTCGAGCGCGCGAAGACCGACGTCGCGCCCTACCTGGCGCAGCGCTGGGCCGAGCTGGGCGAACACCGGCTGGTCGGGCAGGCGCGCATCGCCGGCATGGTCGGCGCGCTGGAACTGGTGCCGGACAAGCGCAAGCGCGCGTTCTTCCCCGAGCGTGGCACCGTCGGTCCTCGCTGTCGCGACCACGCGCTCAGGCACGGGCTGATCCTGCGCGCCACCTGGGACGCGATGCTGCTGTCGCCTCCGCTGGTGATCACCCGTACGCAGGTGGACGAGCTGTTCGACAAGACATGGAAGGCGCTCAACGACACTGCCGACGATCTGGGGCTGTGAGGCCGCGCCGCGATGCGTGCGCTGCGTCACGGCGTCGCGGCCCGGGCGTATGATGTTTCCATCCCCCGATCCTGATTCCATGGAGACCCCGATGAAGCTCAAGACCCTCACCGTCATGCTGGCCGCCGCCGTACTGGCAGCCTGTGGCGGCAAGGACGGGCAGGCCACCGCCGACGCGTCCTCGAAGACCCTCAACGTCTACAACTGGTCCGACTACATCGCCGAGGACACGATCCCGAACTTCGAGCAACAGTCGGGCGTCAAGGTCACCTACGACGTGTTCGACAGCGACGAGATGGTCGAGACCAAGCTGCTGGCCGGCAGCAGTGGTTACGACGTGGTGGTGCCGTCGCTGAGCTTCCTTGGGCGGCAGATCCAGGCCGGCGTGTTCCTGCCGCTGGACAAGAGCAAGCTCCCGAACCTGAAGAACCTCGACCCGAAGATGCTCGAGCGCATCGCGCTGCAGGACCCGGGCAACCAGTACGCCGTGCCCTACCTCTGGGGCACCAGCGGCATTGGTTACAATGTCGACAAGATCAAGGCCATCTTCGGCGACACCGCCGTAACCGGCAGCTGGGACGTGGTGTTCAAGCCGGAGAACGCGGCCAAGCTGAAGGACTGCGGCATCACGGTGCTGGACACGCCGTCGGAGCTGATCCCGATCGCGCTGAACTACCTGGGCGAAGACCCGCACAGTTTCGATCCGGCCACCATCGACAAGGCGGCGGCGCTGCTGAAGTCGATCCGCCCGTATATCCGCAACTTCCACTCATCCTCGTACATCAACGACCTGGCCAACGGCGATGTCTGCCTGGTGGTGGGCTGGTCGGGCGACATCATCCAGGCGCGCGACCGCGCCGCCGAAGCGGGCAACGGCGTCAATGTGGCGTACTCCATCCCGAAGGAAGGCGCGCCGCAGTGGTTCGACATGCTGGCCATCCCGAAGGATGCGAAGAATGTCGACAACGCCTACGCCTTCATCAACTACCTGCTCGACCCGAAGGTCGCGGCGGCGAACACCAACTACGTGACCTATCCGAACCCGGTGCCTGCGTCCCGGCCACTGGTCGAGAAGAGCATCGCGGACGATCCGACCATCTATCCCCCGGCGGACGTGGACGCGAAACTGTTCACCTTCGCGGTGCTGCCGCCGGAAGTGGATCGCCAGTACACGCGCATCTGGACGGAGCTGAAGACCGGACGCTGACACACACGAGGGCGCGGGCCATGACGGACGCGCCCTTCGTCATCGTGGCGTCACCCACGGGAGCGGGTGGCGACACAGGGGAGGGGAGAAGGGGAGCAACGCCGGCACGGAACAGGCCATTGCAATGACAGCATGCCCGCGGCGGCCACAGGCCGGTACGGGACCACATCAAGCCGCCCTTGCGGGCCGAACGGAGAGAGATTGATGAAACTGCGCGTACTGGCAACCACCTTGGCCCTGTGCACCCTCGCCGCATGCGGCGGAAAACCCGCCGGGGAAGGCGGCACCGACACCGGCGGCGCCAAGCAGGTCAACGTCTACAACTGGTCCGACTACATCGCCGAAGACACCATCCCGAACTTCGAGAAGAGCACCGGCATCAAGGTGACCTACGACGTGTTCGACAGCAACGAGGTGCTGGAAACCAAGCTGCTGGCGGGCAGCAGCGGTTACGACGTGGTGGTGCCGACGATGAATTTCCTCGGCAGGCAGATCCAGGCCGGCGTGTTCCTGCCGCTGGACAAGAGCAAGATCCCCAACTACGCCAACCTCGACCCGGCCATCATGAAGCGGCTGGAGAACCAGGACCCCGGCAACCAGCATGCGATCCCCTACATGTGGGGGACCACCGGCATCGGCTACAACGTCGACAAGGTGAAGGCGGCCTTCGGCAACACCGACATCGCCAACAGCCTGGACATCGTGTTCAAGCCAGAGAACATTTCCAAGCTGAAGGACTGCGGCGTGACCTTCCTGGATACGCCTTCGGAGATCATCCCGATCGCGCTCAACTACCTGGGCGAGGATCCCAACAGCCAGGACGCGGCGGTGATCGACAAGGCTGCGGCGCTGCTGAAGACGATCCGCCCGTACATCACCAATTTCCATTCCTCGCAGTACATCGATGCGATGGCCAATGGCGATACCTGCCTGGTCGTGGGCTGGTCGGGCGACATCATCCAGGCGCGCGACCGCGCCGCCGAAGCGGGCAACGGCGTCAACATCGCCTATGCCATCCCGAAGGAAGGCGCGCCGCAATGGTTCGACATGCTGGCCATCCCGAAGGGCGCCAAGCACATCGATGAGGCCTATGCCTTCATCAACTACCTGCTCGACCCGCAGGTGATGGCGAACAATTCGAACTTCATCAGCTATCCGAACGCGATCCCCAAGGCGAAGGACCTGATGGAGAAGACGATCACGGAAGATCCGACGATCTATCCCACGCCCGAGGTGGAAGCCAAGCTGTTCACCTTCGCCATCATCCCGCCGGAAGTGGACCGCCAGTACACCCGCATCTGGACGGAACTGAAGACCGGCAAGTAAGCGCCGCGGCCGGTACGGGCGATGCCCGTGCCGGTGTCCGGCGGACCCACGCGATATATCGATGGCCGGCGCCCACGCGGTCCGGCGACCAGGGGAATTCCATGGCGGCAGAACAGGGCAACGGCGGCAAGGACGCGGCACAGGGCGGCAAGGCGAACCCGCAGGAGTACCTGCGCATCGTCGATGTGCGCAAGGAGTTCGACGGCTTCGTCGCCGTGGACGACACCAACCTGACGATCCGCAAGGGCGAGATCTTCGCGCTGCTGGGTGGATCGGGCAGCGGCAAGTCGACGCTGCTGCGATGCCTCGCCGGTTTCGAGAAGCCCTCGTCCGGCAAGATCTACCTGGACGGGCAACTGCTCAACGACCTGCCGCCGTACGAGCGGCCGCTCAACATGATGTTCCAGTCCTACGCGCTGTTCCCGCACATGACGGTCGAGCAGAACATCGCCTTCGGTCTGAAGCAGGACGGCCTGTCGAAGGACGCGATCAGGAAGCGCGTGGAGGAGATGCTGGCGCTGGTGCAGCTGGGCAAACTGGCCAAACGCAAACCGCACCAGTTGTCCGGTGGCCAGCAACAGCGCGTCGCGCTGGCGCGCTCGCTGGCAAAGGGCCCGAAGCTGTTGCTGCTGGACGAACCGATGGGCGCGCTGGACAAGAAGCTGCGCTCGCAGATGCAGCTGGAGCTGGTCAGCATCATCGAGAAGTCCGGCGTGACCTGCGTGATGGTCACCCACGACCAGGAGGAGGCCATGACCATGGCCACCCGCATCGCGCTGATGGACCAGGGCTGGATCCGCCAGGTCGGCACGCCGGACGAAATATACGAGCAGCCGACCAGCCGCTTCGCCGCCGAGTTCATCGGCTCGGTCAACCTGATCGAAGGCGTGGTGGAGGAAGACGAAGCCGACTACGTCACCATCCGTTCGCCGCAGCTGCCGGACCCGATCTACATCGGCCATGGCATCTCGGGCTTCGAAGGACAGGAGGTCGGCTTCGCGGTACGGCCGGAAAAGCTGGGCATCGGCAAGCAGGAACCCGAGCAGCCGCACAACAAGGCGAAGGGCGTGATCGAGGACATCGCCTATTTCGGCAGCCACTCGGTCTACCACGTGCGCCTGCCGAGCGGGTACAAGTTCATGGCCAACTTCGCCAACGTGCAGCGCTGGGCCAGCGAGGGACTCACATGGAATGACGAGGTCTGGGTGTGGTGGGGCGACAACGACGGCGTGGTGCTGACCTCATGAACATCCTCCGTTCCCTGGGCAAGCGCCTGCCGGGGCCGCGCTGGGGCGTCATCTCGGTGCCCTACGTGTGGCTGCTGCTGTTCTTCGCCATCCCGTTCCTGATCGTGCTGAAGATCTCGTTCGCCAAGTTGGCGATCGCGATGCCGCCGTACACGCCCATCCTCGAGTACATCGACGAGGCGTTGACGCTCAAGCTCAACCTGGGCAACTACACCGCGCTGTTCACCGATTCGCAGTACATCCAGGCGTATCTGAGCTCGATCAAGATCGCCGCCATCTCCACCTTCCTCGCGCTGCTGGTGGCGTATCCGATCGCCTACGTCATCGCACGCCTGCCACCGTCGTCGCGCAACATCGCGATGATGCTGGTGGTGCTGCCGTCGTGGACGTCGTTCCTGATCCGCGTCTACGCATGGATCGGCATCCTCAAGAACAACGGCCTGCTCAACAACCTGCTGATGAAGATCGGCATCATCGACGAGCCACTGCAGATCCTGTACACCCCGCTCGCGGCGTACATCGGCATCGTCTACTGCTACCTGCCGTTCATGGTGTTGCCGCTGTACACCAACCTGGTGAAGCACGACAACCGCCTGCTGGAGGCCGCCTACGACCTGGGCGCGAAACCCTGGAAGGCGTTCTTCACCATCACGCTGCCCCTGTCCAAGGCCGGCATCATCGCGGGGTGCATGCTGGTGATGATCCCGGCGGTGGGTGAATTCGTGATTCCCGAACTGCTCGGTGGTCCGGACACGCTGATGATCGGGCGCGTGCTGTGGGGCGAGTTCTTCAACAACCGCGACTGGCCCGCGGCGTCGGCGGTGGCCATCGTCATGCTGATCCTGCTGCTGGTCCCCATCCTGATCTTCAACCGCGTACAGCAACGCGAGCTGGAAGGGAGGCTGACATGAGCCGCGTCGGACAACGTACCGTCAACTGGGTGGTGCTCGGGCTGGGTTTCGCTTTCCTGTACGTGCCGGTCTTCATCCTGATGGTGTATTCCTTCAACGAGTCGCGTCTGGCCACGGTGTGGTCGGGCTTCTCGTTCAAGTGGTACGGCGAGCTGTTCCGCGACGAGAAGATGCTGCGTGCCGCCTGGATCAGCATCAAGGTGGCGTTCTGGACCGCCAGTGCCGCGGTGGTACTGGGCACGATGGCGGCGCTGGTGATGACCCGCATGCGGCGTTTCCCCGGCAAGACGCTGTTCGGTGCGCTGATCACCGCGCCGCTGGTGATGCCGGAGGTGATCATCGGCCTGTCGATCCTGCTGATGTTCGTGTCGCTGGGCCAGTTCATAGGCTTCAAGCCGGGCGGCATCCTGTCGATCTGGATCGCGCACGTCACCTTCACCCTGGCCTTCGTCACCGTCGTCGTGTCCTCGCGCCTGTCGGAACTGGACAAGTCGCTGGAGGAAGCCGCGATGGACCTGGGTGCCAACCGCATCAAGGTGTTCTTCCTGATAACGTTGCCCATCATCGCGCCCGCCCTGGTGTC
Source organism: Pseudoxanthomonas sp. PXM03 (assembly GCF_014852005.1). GTDB lineage: Bacteria > Pseudomonadota > Gammaproteobacteria > Xanthomonadales > Xanthomonadaceae > Pseudoxanthomonas_A. Next base: position 1,286,516 of record NZ_JACVAU010000001.1, read on the forward strand.
CGGCTGGCTGCTCGCCTTCACGCTGTCGCTGGACGATGTGGTGATCGCCAGCTTCGTCGCCGGTCCGAGTTCGACCACATTGCCGATCGAGGTGTTCTCGTCGGTGCGGCGGGGCCTGAGCCCGAAGATCAATGCGCTCGCCACCTTGATGATCATGGTGGTCAGTGTGGCGGCATTCCTGGGCTGGTGGTTCATGTACCGCGAGGAGAAGCGTCGCCAGCGCGACGTGCAACTGGCGTTGCAGGAGAACGGATAACCCGTCGGGAGCAGGATGGGCAGGTCGCCGATGGTGCGATCGCATCGCGTGTCCGTCATCCCCGCGCACGCAGGCATCCACCCTGCTTCTGTCCTGAATCCTTCGGGTCTACGCGAAGGTCAAAAAATGGATCCCAGCGTGCGCTGGGATGACGGCGGAAGGGTGCAGGGGTGTGGCAAGCGCGGAACCCGCCACGGCGACGTAACGCCGCGGCTCGCAAAATACACTCGGATTCTTCCAAGCATCACGACATCGAACGAACGCCATGACCATCGAAACCGTCAATCCCGCGACCGGACAGGTCGAGTACCGCCACGAACTGATGACTTCCGCGCAGGTCGATGCCGTGCTGGCGGCGTCGCAGCAGGCGTTTCCAAGCTGGGCCGCGCTGTCGCTCGCCGAGCGGGGCAAGGTGCTGCGTGCGATCGGGGCCGAACTGCGCCGTCGCCGCGATGACATCCAGCGCACCATGACGGCCGAGATGGGCAAGCTGCGCAAGGAAGCCCTGGCCGAAGTCGACAAGTGTGCCGGCGCTTGCGACTACTACGCCGACCACGCGGCCGATTACCTGCAGGACCAGCCTGTCGCCACCGATGGCCAGCGCAGTTACGTGCGCTACGAACCCATCGGCTGCGTGCTGGCGGTGATGCCGTGGAATTTTCCCATCTGGCAGGTCTTCCGCTTCCTCGCGCCTGCCTTGATGGCCGGCAACGTGGCGGTGCTCAAGCACGCGAGCAACGTGCCGCGCTGCGCCGACATCATCGGCGAGGTGCTGGCGACCGCCGGCTTGCCTGCGGGCGTGTTCGGTGTGCTGCACATCGACAACGACCAGGCAGCCGAGGTGATCCGCGATGCGCGCGTGGCCGCCGTGACGTTGACCGGCAGCGAACGCGCCGGACGCTCCGTGGCATCCAACGCCGGCAGCCAGTTGAAGAAGAGCGTGATGGAGCTCGGTGGCAGCGACGCCTTCATCGTGCTGGACGATGCCGACCTGGAGAAAACCGTGGCCGGCGCTGTCGCGTCGCGCTTCGGCAACGCGGGCCAGACCTGCATCGCGGCCAAGCGCTTCATCGTGCAGGACGCGATCGCGGACGAATTCGTGAAGCGCTTCGTCGAGGCGTCATCGAAGCTGCAGCTCGGCGATCCCCAGGACGAGGCCACCACGCTGGCACCGATGGCGCGCCAGGACCTGCGCGACGAACTGCACAAGCAGGTGCAGGCCAGCGTGTCGAAGGGCGCGAAGGTGTTGCTGGGCGGCGAGCCCGATGCGTCGCATGCGGGCTATCCGGCGTCGATCCTCGATGCCGTGGTGCCGGGCATGCCCGCCTACGAAGAGGAACTGTTCGGCCCGGTCGCCAGCATCCTGCGCGTCAGGGACGATGCCGAAGCCGTCCGCGTGGCCAACGACACCACGTTCGGCCTGGGCGCCAGCGTGTGGACGAAGGACGTGGAGCGGGGCGACCGCATCGCACGCCAGCTGCAGGTGGGCGCCGCCTTCGTCAACGCGATCGTGCGCAGCGATGTGCGCCTGCCGTTCGGCGGCACCAAGCGCTCGGGATTCGGTCGCGAACTGGCCGGTCATGGCATCCACGAGTTCATGAACATCAAGTCGGTCTACGTGGCCTGACCTGCGTGGTGGAGCCTGGCTTGCCCGGCTTCGTCATGGGCGAGAAAGCCCCTCCTGCAGCGGGCATGCCATCGGTGGAACGGATGGTTACGTGGGGTGCCGTTCCTAAGCCGCCATGCCGGTGCCATCTTGTCGGCAGTTGAACTGGAGGCACCATGAACACTCTGACCGACACCACGCCCGCCCGGGTGATCCGCACGATCCGCGGCCGACCCACGTCCGATGGCGCGGGCGTCAAGCTGACGCGCGTGATCGGCGGCCCCGACCTGCCGGACCTCGATCCGTTCCTGCTGCTGGATGAGTTCGGCACGGACAAGGCAGAGGACTACCTCGCCGGTTTCCCCGAGCATCCGCACCGTGGCTTCGAGACCGTCACCTACATGCTGGACGGCCGCATGCGCCATCGCGACAACCACGGCAACGAGGGCCTGCTGACGCCGGGCGCGGTGCAGTGGATGACGGCGGGCCGGGGCTTGGTGCATTCGGAGATGCCCGAGCAGGAGTCCGGGCGGATGCGCGGGTTCCAGTTGTGGGTGAACCTGCCGGCGCGCGACAAGATGACGGCGCCGAAGTACCAGGAGTTCGCACCCGAGAAGATCCCGGTTGCGCACCCGGCCAAGGGCATCGAAGTGAAGGTGATCGCCGGTGCTGTCGGCGATACGCAGGGTCCGATCTCGCAACCGGCCACCGATCCGGTGTACCTCGACATCGCGCTGCAGCCGGGACATGCGTGGGAGTACACGCTGCCCGTCGGCCACAACGCGTTCGCCTATGTGTTCGAGGGTGCGGTGACGGTGGGCGAGGGCGACGAAGCCCGCCCGCTGGACACGCACGAGATGGGGGTGCTGGGCGGTGGCGACACGCTGCAGGTGCGTGCCGGCAGCCAGCCGGCGCGGCTGATCCTGGTGGCGGGCCGGCCGCTGCGCGAACCGGTCATGCGGCATGGCCCCTTCGTGATGAACACACGCCAGGAACTGATGCAGGCCTTCGTCGACTTCCAGGAAGGCCGGTTCTGATGCGAAGGGCGGCATGCCTTCCCGTCGAGGATGCCGCCGGTGGCGTCAGTTGCCGGCGGAGAGTTGCGCGCTGGCCGCACGCACGTCGAGTTGCTGGGCCAGCGAAATCATCGAGCTGAGTTCCTGCGCGGAGTCCGCGTTGATCCAGACCTGCGCGTACTGGTCGTCGCCGAGTTCGACCACGGTGATGCGGCGGGACGCCATGGCCGGTGTGGTTTCCTGTCCGCCCAGGTCCAGCTTGTACCAGTAGATCTCCTCGCCGGAGAACGTGCTCTCTTCTTCGCGAAGGCGCCGTTCCAGGCGGATCTTCGGATCGCGCGAGGTCAGCATCACGTTCAGTACCTGGCGTCCATCGGCGGTGATCGCCTTGCAGGCGATGAAGCTGGCATCGGCACGCTGTTCCCACTGCAGGCCGGCGCTGGCGGGCAGGGTGGGGCACGAGGGTGCAGCCTGCGCCCACGCGGAGGCGGAAAAGAGGGCAAGGCAAACTGCAATCACGGTCTTCATGGATATCCCCTGGGTGGAGCGCCCCGGTAGGCGGAGCCAACTCGTCCGCGCGTCGTGGCAGGCCGCGTGCGGCCGCTGCGTAGTCCCCTGGCATTCCACGACGTCGGCTGCCGTTTTCCCCCGGCAGTTGACCCGACCATAGCCCATGCTGCGTCGCAAAACAACGCAAGCGATGGCCGAACGGCGACACCCGTCACGCCGCAGGTCGGGCCTGTGCCCGGTGGTTACGGGCACAGGCTGCAGGGCTCAGTCGCGATCCCGTCCCATCCAGCCGTAGAGCATGCCGCCGATCAGGCCGCCCAGGATCGGGGCCAGCCAGAACAGCCACAACTGCCCGATGGCCGCCGGGCCGGCGAACAACGCCACTGCGGTGGAGCGTGCCGGGTTCACCGACGTATTGGTGACCGGGATGCTGATCAAGTGGATCAGGGTCAGCGCCAAACCGATCGCGATCGGTGCGAAGCCGGTGGGCGCGCGTCCATGGGTCGAACCCATGATGACGATCAGGAAGAACGCCGTGAGCACCACTTCGGTCAGGAATGCCGCCGCCACCGAGTAACCGCCGGGCGACATCGCGCCATAGCCGTTGCTGGCGAATGCGCCCGCCGCGTTAGGATCGACCGCGAAGGCCGGATTGCCGCTGGCGATCTGCCACAGGATGAAGCCGGCCGCGAGGCCGCCGAGCACCTGCGCCACGATGTACGGCACCAGCTCCTTGACCGGGAACCGGCCACCCGCCCACAGCCCGAAACTCACCGCGGGGTTGAAGTGCCCGCCCGAGATATGGCCGAACGCGTACGCGCCTGTAAGCACAGTCAGGCCGAACGCCAGTGCCACGCCGAGAAAGCCGATGCCGAGCGGGTTGCCGTCACCGCCGAAATGCGCTGCCAGTACCGCGCTGCCGCAGCCGCCCAGCACCAACCAGAATGTCCCCAGGAACTCCGCCGCGAGTTTCTTTGCCAGACTCATGCCCGCCCCCATTGGTGTGCGTCCCGTCACATGACGGTGCGCGCACGATAGCGGAAGCCGCTCGCTGCAAGTGTTTGCTTTGCGTTATGCCGGGCGCATTCAAACGGCAATGAAGGAAGTGTCACATTCGCGGCGAGCCCGGGTCCATCAGCGTTCGGGCAGGGGAATAAACTCGGTTTCGCCAGGTACGTGGCCGAAGCGACCGTCCAGCCAGTCCTGCTTGGCCTGTTCGATGCGCTCCTTCGAACTGGAGACGAAGTTCCACCAGATATGGCGGGGCGCGTCGAGCGGTTCTCCGCCCATCAGCAGGCCCTTGAGCGGTGTCTTCGCACGCAGCACCGGTCGGGTGCCACGCTCGAACACCACCAGGTGCTTCTCCGGGATGTCGGCGCCGTCCACCTGGGCGTCGCCCTCGAGGATGTAGAGCGCGCGTTCGGCGTGGCCGTTGTCGATCTCCAGTTCCGCGTCCGGCTGCAGGTCGACGGCGACATTGAACGTGCCGCTGAATACCTTTACCGGCGACTCCTCCCCATACGCATGGCCGGCGATGACGCGCAACCGGACGCCCGGGCGTTCCAGCACCGGCAGCGTGGCCGCCGTGTGGTGGTGGAACTCGGGCGCGACCTCTTCGTACGACGTCGGCAGTGCCACCCAGGTCTGCATGCCGTGCACCGTGTGCTGGCCGGTGCGGATATCCCCCGGCGTGCGTTCGGAGTGGGCGATGCCGCGGCCGGCGGTCATCCAGTTGACGTCGCCGGGCGTGATCACCTGTTCCGAACCCAGCGTGTCCTTGTGGTTGATCGCGCCGGACCAGAGGAACGTCACCGTGGCCAAGCCGATGTGCGGATGCGGGCGGACATCGATACCGCGCCCGGGCTCGAACACCGCCGGCCCCATGTGGTCGACGAATACGAACGGCCCCACGCTGCGGGCCTGCAGGCTGGGTACCGCGCGGCGCACGTTGAAGCCGCCGCCGAGGTCGTGCACGCGGGGAGCGATGATCGTGGTCATGGGGGCGTCCTGATCGGGGTGGGCGGAAGCATCGCACGCGGGGGCGTGGCGCCGGCAGACGATACGGAAACGATCCGTTGCAGCGCATCCCCCATCAAGGGCATGAGCCGACACCGGTCGCCGTCAGTCCCGTCGCGATGCCAACCGGTCGGCCAGCCGCGTGGGTTCGGGCAGGCGATAGCCCCGCAAGGTCCGCAGAACGCCGTCGAGCGCGCCCTGCATCGATACCCGGTGGCCGGGCGACACGATCAGCGGATTGCAACGGAGCTTGCTGCGCAGTGCCCAGCCGATCTGCTCGCCGCGATGGATGAGCGGCGTGCGCTCTCCGGGCGTAGCGCCGAGCGCATCGTGCTTGCCGCACAGCACGTTCTTCGCCACGCCGATGCTGGGCAGTCCGGTCACCACGCCGAAATGCGCGGCGATGCCCAGCCGGCGCGGATGCGCGATGCCCTGGCCATCGATGAAGGCCAGATCCGGCGCGTGCGGCAGGCGTTCCAGCGCCGCCACCAGCGCGGGCAGTTCGCGGAAGCTCAGCAGGCCGGGGACGTAGGGCATGGAGGTGGGGACGCGCACCACCTCCGATGCGACGGGTTGCAACGTGTCGGCGGCGAGCAGCACGGCAGCGGCGCGCGTGATGGCGCCTTCGTCTTCGAAACCGACATCGAATCCCGCCAGCCAGCGTGGTACGTCGGGCCTGTCGTCGCGCAGCACGACTTCCGTCGCCAGCAGCTCCTGCAGCCGGCGTGCGTGCGCGATGCTGCCATCCCAGTCGCCGAACAGGGCCTTCATCGCGCGGTCGGTGCGCCGTAGCGCTGCACCTCGAGGGTTGCCGGCCGATCGGCATGCACACGGACGATGGAGACGCGGTCGTACTCCGTCTCCTCCATCGGCGCCGCGGCGCATCCGCACAAGGCGGCAACCAGGTCGGGCACGGTGTTGCTGTGGCCCACCACCAGTACGGTGCCGGCGCGATGCCGCTGTTTCCACTGCGCGGCGACTTCACCGGCCGGGCCACGCGCGTAGTACGCCTCTACCGGCAATCCGTGGGCGGTGGCGGCCGGATGCGCGGTCTGGCGGGTGCGGCGAAACTCGGTGGCATATACCGCGACGAGCGGGACATCGTGCAGGCGTTGGGCCAGTGCATCGGCGCGGGCCAGGCCGGCGGCGGAGAGACTCGGATTCTCCGGGTCGTCGGTGGCCTTTTCGGCGTGCCGCACCACGATGAAGGTCAGGGGGGCCGAGGCGGCCTCCCGCGCCGGTCCGGAAGCGCAGGCAGCGAGCAACGGGAGCATGAGCAGCAGGGCGAAAAAGCGGAGCAGGTACGGCAGGCGCATGGCAATCCCGGACATGACGGAGGCATCGAGCGTGCAACGGTGGGCAGGACCGCGCAAGCGGTGTCCTCACACGGCTGCGGCTACGATAAGGCTCCATGCGTGAAGAAGGGGGCACCATGCGCAGGTGGTTGCGTCGGCTGGGTATCCTGCTGTTGATCCTGGTGGTGGCGTCGTGCACGGCGCTGTACAGCTACGGAAGGTTCGCCGAGGCCGCGCGCGGACCTGCCTCGATGTCGCTGCCGATCGCCGCCGATGCCACGCCGCTCGACCGCGCCATCGCGCCCTTGCTGCGCGAGCATCCGGGGCGGAGCGGGATGGCCCTGTTGCAGGACAACCTGGACGCCTTCACCGTGCGTGCCGCCACGGCGCGCGCGGCAGGCCGCAGCCTGGACCTGCAGTACTACATCTGGAACCAGGACTTCACCGGCAACCTGCTGAGCTACGAGGCCCTGCGCGCGGCCGATCGCGGCGTGCGCGTGCGCCTGCTGCTGGACGACATGACCGCGCATGGCAAGGATTCCCAGCTCGCCGCACTGGATGCGCATGCCAACATCGAGGTGCGCCTGTTCAATCCCTCGCGCAGTCGTGCCGGCGTGCTGGGCCGTGCCAGCGAGATGCTGTTGCGCCCGGTCAGCATGAACCGCCGCATGCACAACAAGGCCTGGATTGCCGATGGACGCGTGGCGGTCGTGGGTGGCCGCAACGTGGGCGACGAGTATTTCGACGCCGCCGCGCAGACCAATTTCCTCGATCTGGATGCGGCACTCATCGGACCTGCGGTCGCGCAGGCAGCGGCGATCTTCGACGACTTCTGGAACAGCGCCTCGGTCATTCCACTCGCAGCGCTGACGACCGCGGAGGAGGGCGCACTGGAGCGGCTGCGCGAGAACGGCGATGCCGGGTATGCGTCCGCACAGGCGGGCGACTACGTGGCGAGGTTGCGGCGTTCCCCCGGCGTCCGCGCGCTGGTGGGGGGCACTACGCTGCACTGGCTGGATGACGTGGGTGTGTATTCCGATCCCGCCTCCAAGGGCCAAGGGGAAGGACAGGGCCAGTGGCTGGTCCATCGGCTGGGCAGGGCGATGGGCGAGGCCAAGCGCCAGCTGCGGGTGATCTCGCCGTACTTCGTGCCGGGCGACGAAGGCGCGCGCTGGCTGGTGGCCAGGCGCGCGCAGGGCGTGGACGTCGGCGTGCTGACGAACTCGCTTGCTGCCAACGACGTCATGGCCGTGCATGGGGGTTACGCACCCTATCGCGTAGCGTTGCTGGAAGGCGGGGTGACGCTGTTCGAGCTGATGCCGCATGGCGAACAGGACAGCAGCCTGTTCGGTTCCAGCGGTGCCAGCCTGCATACGAAGGCGTTCGTCGTGGACGATGACGCCGGCTTCATCGGTTCCTTCAACCTCGACCCGCGCTCGGTCAACCTCAACACCGAGATGGGCGTGCTGTTCCGCGATCGCGGTGCTGCCGCCGCGCTGCTGCGCAGCTACCAGGCCAAGATCGCACCCGACCGGAGTTATCGCGTGTCCCTGAAAGATGGCGCGCTGCGCTGGGAGGACGCGTCCACGCAGCCGCCGAAGGTGTGGGAGCGTGAACCGGAAGCGAGCGCGTGGCGCCGATGGGTGGCGCGTGCCGTCGGCTGGCTGCCGATCGAATCGCAGCTGTAGCGCCAGGGTCGCACGCGGTCGCGACGGATTGCATCGCCTCACCCCCGTAGGAAGGGCTTCAGCACCGATGCTTCTTCCTGCTTCGTCGTCCCTCACCTGACCGAAAAAAATCGGGGCTGGAGCCCCTCCTGCAAGGGCCAAGTTGCATCACACCGCCAGCGTGGTCAGCAATGCCTTGGCCGCATTGAAACGGTCGGGCGCCTCCGGCAGCGGCACCTTGATGCGCAGCTTGTCCGGACCCTCCATCGTGTAGAGCTTGGGTTGCTTCTGGATCAGCTGGATCACGGCCATCGGGTCGATCTTCGGCTTGGCCTCGAAGACGATGCGGCCGCCATGCTCGCCGAGTTCCAGCTTGCGTATGCCCATCTCGTTCGCGGCGAGTTTCAGTTCCGCCGTGGCGAACAGGTACTTGGCCGGATCCGGCAGCAGGCCGAAGCGGTCGATCATCTCCACCTGCAGGTCGCGCAGTTCCTCCTTGTCGCGCGCGCTGCTGATGCGCTTGTACAGCGTCAGGCGCGTGTGCACGTCGGGCAGGTAGTCGTCCGGGATCAGCGACGGCACGTTCAACTCAACCTCGGCGCCGCGGCGCTCCTGGCCCAGGTCCACGTCGGGCAGGTGGCCGGCCTTGATCGAACGCACCGCGCGCTCGAGCAGTTCGGTGTACAGGCTGAAGCCCACCTCGGCCATCTGGCCGCTCTGGTCCTCGCCCAGCAGTTCACCGGCGCCGCGGATTTCAAGATCGTGCGTGGCCAACGTGAAGCCGGCGCCCAGTTCGTCCATCGAGGCGATGGCTTCCAGCCGGCGTTGCGCATCGGCGGTGATGCTGCGCTTGTCCGGCACCACGAGGTACGCGTAGCTGCGGTGGTGCGAACGGCCGACGCGGCCGCGCAACTGGTGCAGCTGCGCCAGGCCGAACTTGTCGGCGCGGTTCATGATGATGGTGTTCGCATTCGGGATGTCGATGCCCGATTCGATGATGGTCGTGCACAGCAGCACGTTGAAGCGCTGCTTCTGGAAATCCAGCATCACCTGTTCCAGCTCGCGTTCCGGCATCTGCCCGTGCGCGACGCCGATGCGTGCTTCGGGCACCAGCTCCTGCAGGTCGCGCTGCATGCGGCCGATGCTCTCCACGTCGTTGTGCAGGAAGTACACCTGGCCGCCACGCGCGAGTTCGCGCTGGAAGGCCTCCTTCAGCATGGCCGCGTCCCACGGCGTGACGAAGGTCTGCACCGCCATGCGGTTGGCCGGCGGGGTGGCGATGATGGACAGGTCGCGCAGGCCGGCCATCGCCATGTTGAGCGTGCGCGGGATGGGCGTGGCGGTCAGCGTCAGCAGGTGCACGTTCGCGCGCAACGCCTTCAGCGCTTCCTTCTGGCGCACGCCGAACCGCTGCTCCTCGTCCACGATCACCAGCCCGAGGTCCTTGAACTTCACGTCCGACTGCAGCAGGCGATGCGTGCCGACGATGACGTCCAGCTTGCCTTCCGCCAGGCGGTCGAGCTCGGCCTTGATCTCCTTGGTGGTCTTGAAGCGCGACAGGACCTCCACCTTCAGCGGCCAGTCGGCGAAGCGGTCGCGGAAGTTGCGGTAGTGCTGCTCGGCCAGCAGCGTGGTCGGCACCAGCACCGCCACCTGCTTGCCGGCGCTGGCCGCAGCGAAGGCGGCGCGCACGGCCACCTCGGTCTTGCCGAAGCCGACGTCGCCGCAGACCACGCGGTCCATCGGCTGACTGCTGGCCAGGTCGCGGATGACCGCTTCGATGGCATGGTGCTGGTCGGGTGTCTCCTCGAACGGAAAGCCTGCCGCGAACGGCTCGTACATCGCGCGGTCCAGGTGCAGCGCCAGGCCGGCGCGGGCCTGCCGGCGCGCCTGGATCTCGAGCAGCTCGGCGGCCACGTCGCGCACCTTCTCCGCCGCCTTCTTCTTCGCCCTGGCCCAGGCTTCGCCCCCGAGCGAATGCAGCGGTGCCGTTTCCACCGACGCGCCCGAATAACGGCTGATCAGGTGCAACTGCGCGACCGGCACGTACAGGCGGTCGCCCTTGGCGTATTCGATCTCGAGGAACTCGCCCGGCATGCCGCCCACGTCCATCGCGATCAGGCCGCGATAACGGCCCACGCCATGATCCTCGTGGACGATGGGCGCGCCCTCGGTCAGCTCGCCGAGGTCGCGGATGATCGCTTCCGGTTCGCGGCCGGTGCGCTTGCGCCGGTGCGCCTGGGTGGCGCGCTCGGGGAACAACTGGCGTTCGGTGAGTACCGCGATGCGCGGGTCGTCGAGGGCGAAGCCGTCGGCGAGCGGCGCCACTGCAATGGCGAAGCGCGGAAGCCCCTCTCCCCCCGGAAGAGGGGTTGGGGTGAGGGTGCGGAACGTGCGCGATGGCTCCGTCGTCGAGATCTCCGCCGCACCCTCATCCGGCGCTTCGCGCCACCTTCTCCCGGCGGGAGAAGGGAGAAAGGCGCTGAAGTCGGCGACCACCATTGGCTTCAGTTCCGCCGCCTGCAGCACTTCCAGCAGCGCTTCGCGCCGACCCGGCGAGTCGGCGGCGATCAGCACGCGGCCCGGGTAGTGGCCGAGGAACGATTTCAGCGCGTCGCCCGCAGGCGCGTCCTTCGCCGCGACCGGCAGCGGCGGCAACGGCTGGTCGCCCAGCGGCAGCGCATCGGCCTGCCGGCTGTGCTGCGCGCCGCAGACTTCGATGCGCGCACGCTGGTTGAGTTGCTCGCGCAGGCCGTCCGGTGACAGGTACAGCTCGTCCGGCGGCAGCAGCGGGCGTTCGATGTCGTGGCGGCGCTGCTCGTAGCGGTTGCGGGTCTGTGCCCAGAAGGCCTCGGCGGCTTCACCGAAGCCATCGGTGAGCACGGGCAGCGTGTTTTCCTGCAGGTAGTCGAACAGCGTGGAGGTCTGGTCGAAGAACAGCGGCAGGTAGTACTCCACGCCCGCCGGTGCCAGCCCGGACTTCAGATCCTGATACAGGGCACTGCGGCGCGTGTCCACGTCGAAGCGGTCGCGCAGCAGCGTCATCGCGCGCTCCACCGAACGCTCGTTCAGGGGTACTTCGCGCCCGGGCAGCAATTGCACGGCATCGGTCCTGTCGAGCGAGCGCTGGCTTTCCGGATCGAAATGGCGGATCGAGTCGATGCTGTCGTCGAGCAGTTCGATCCGCAGCGGCGCCTCCGCGCCCATCGGATAGACATCCAGCAGGCCGCCACGCACGGCGAAGTCGCCCGGGTCCAGTACCTGCGGCACGTGCCGGTAGCTGGCCGCTTCGAGCCGGCGCTTTTCGGCGTCGAAGTCCAGGCGCTGCCCGACGCGATAGTCGAAGCTGCCGCCGACGATGTGGCGCAGCGGCGACAGGCGCTGCATCAGCGTCTGCACAGGCACGACCACGATCGCGCGCGACAGCGTCGGCAGGCGGTGCAGCGCGGACAGGCGCTGCGACACGATGTCCGGGTGCGGGCTGAACTGGTCGTACGGCAACGTCTCCCAGTCCGGGAACGGCACCACCGGCACGTCGGCTGTCGTGCCCAATAGCGTGTGCAGGTCCGCTTCCAGCTGGTGCGCCTCGTGGTTGTCGCGCGCGACCACCAGCACCGGGCCGGGATGCGCGCGTGCGGCCGCGGCGATGGACCAGGCCAGCGCGGTGGGCGACGAAGGCGCGCGCCACCAGGCACGGGATTGGCCGCCACGAGGCAGTGGCGGAGCGGGCAGGGCAGGTTTCTTGGTATCGGTCATGGGTACACAAAACAGCGGCAGCGCCGGACACCGTGGGGTACCCAGCGCGAAGGGAGGTGGAGTTTACCAAGCGCGCGCCGGCTGGCCGTCACGCCCGGCTGGGGTCACTCGGCGGTCAGGGGGTCGATCACCTGCGTCACCGCGGAAATGCGGCTGGCCGGAAACCCGCCGAGGCGTGCGTGTTCGCGGACCAGTGCTTCGCTGGGCGCGCGGTAGACGCAGTAGATCTTGTCGTCGGTGACGTAGCTGTGTTCCCACTGCACCTGCGGGCCGAGTTCGCCCAGCACGCTGCACGACTTCTGCGCGACCGTCCTGAGCTCGGCCGGCGTCATCAGGCCGGCGCCTTCGATATCGCGTTCGATCAGGTAGCGGGGCATGGCGGATTCCTCGGCAAGGTTCAGGGACGGGCTTCCAGTACCAGGTTGAACGGCGTTTCCGCCGCGCGCCGGAAACGCCGGAATCCGCCTTCGGCCATCACCTGTTGCAACCGGGCCTGTCCGGCCTGGGCGCCCAGCGCGGGGCCGTGGCGGGCGAGGGATACCGGTACGCATATCTGCGAAGAAGCGCCGTAATAGACGCGCCCCACCGGGTTGAGGTTGTCCTGTACGTGGTCGCCGGCGAACGGCTCCACCAGCAGGCAGTGGCCATCCGGCTTGAGGGCCTGGTACGCATGCCGGGCCGCGCCGATCGGATCGCCCATGTCGTGCAGGCAATCGAAGAAAGTCACCAGGTCGAGGTCTTCTTCGTCATAGCCCACCGCATCGGCCACCTCGAAACGCGCGTTGCGGATGCCGGCGGCGCTTGCACGCTCGTTGGCGGTACGGACGGAATCGGCATGGTAGTCGTAGCCGACGAACTGCGAATGCGGGAAGGCTCTTGCCATCAGCAGCGTGCTGGCGCCGTGGCCGCAGCCCACGTCGGCCACGCGTGCGCCGTGCCCGAGTTTCTCGACCGCGCCATCCAGCGCGGGCAGCCATTCGGTCAGCAGGTGGGCGTGGTAACCGGCACGGAAGAAGCGTTCCGTGCCGTGGAACAGGCAGGCATGGTGTTCGCCCCATTCCATGCCCTGGCCGGTGCGGAAGTTCTCGGTCGTGCGTTCCAGCGCATGGAAGGCCGCTTCGACGATGTAGTAGGCGCCGGCCAGGTCGACGGGACTGTCGGGGCTGGCCAGGCAGAGCGCCTGCGCGTCATCGAGCGAGTAACGTCCGCTGTCGGCGTCGTAGGTGACGTAGCCGCCGGCCGCCTGGTTGGCCAGCCATTCGCGGATATAGCGCTCGTGCGTGTGCGTGCGCTGCGCGAGGTCGGCAGGCGTGGCAGGGGATGCCGCCAGTGCGCGGTACAAGCCCAGGCGGTCGCCGACCAGCATCAGCGTAGCGCTGATCGCCGCGCCGAGATCGCCGACAGCGCGGCCGAGGAAGGTGTTCAGGCGATCATTGTCGATAGCCATGGGCCGTGACCTGGGCGAACACGGCAGGGCTTGCCGCCAGCCCCCTGCACGGCAGCCTACGCCTGCGCGCCGATGCCTGGGCGGCCGTTGATCGGAACGCCAGCGCTGCGCGCCTCAGGCTTCTTCGTTGAGATCCAGTACCACGCGGACCAGACCGGAGCCGTCGTTCTCGCGCACGCGCTTGAACCCCAGCGACTGCGCCAGCGCGAGCATCGGCTGGTTGGAATCCAGCACGTCGCCATACAGGCGGTCGAGCTTCTTCGAGCGCGCCCACTTGGCGAGCTTGCGCATCAGGTGGCGGCCCAGCCCCTGGCCGGCGATGAAGTGGCTGACCAGGATGGCGAACTCGGCATCGCGCGTACGCGGCACCATGGCCGCGCGGGCCACGGCGCCCACCAGCGCTTCGCCCGGCGGCAGCGTTTCGGCGGCGACCAGCGCGAATTCGGTATTGGGGTCGGGATGCGCCAGCCGCTGCGCCATCTCCGGCGTGAGTTCCTTCAGTGCGTAGAGGAAGCGGTGGCGTATTTCCTCCGGACCCAGCAGTCCGAACGCGCCCTGGATGGGGCCGGCGTCTTCGGGCCGGATCGGCCGGATCAGCAGTTCGCGCCCACTGGGCAGGCGGAAGTGTTCATGCCAGGGCGGGAGGCGTTTCGGCGCGGTCATGGTGTGATGCTCGCATGAAATCCGGAGACGGGGCGAGGGCCGTGGCGTCGCTGGTTCAGGCGCCGTGGCGTTTGCCGCGCAGGCGCGAGATGGCGGTGACCACGGCCACGATGATCGCACCGGCCACCACGCCGACGCCTGCATTGAACAGGCCTTCCCACAACCAGCCCACGCTGCCTTCCGCGTAAGGCTGGATGAAGTGGTGCAGTGCCGGGATGCTGTGGACGAGAATGCCGCCACCGACGAGGAACATCGCGGCGGTGCCGGCGATGGAAAGGAATTTCATCAGGTAGGGCGCGCTGTAGAGGATGCCGCGGCCGAAGGCGCGCTTGAACCGCGCCCAGCCGCTCTCGCGGACATCGGAGGTCAATGCCAGGCCCGCATCGTCCAGCTTCACGATGCCGCCCACCAGGCCGTAGACGCCCACGGTCATGATTGCGGAGATCGCCACCAGCGTGAGCACCTGCTCCATGAAGGTGCGTCCCGTCAGCGTGCCCAGCGAGATGACGATGATCTCCGCCGACAGGATGAAGTCGGTGCGGATGGCGCCGCGGATCTTGTCCTTCTCGAACGCGACCATGTCCACGTTCGTGTCCTGCACCGCCTTGACCAGTTCGGCGTGGTGCTCGCTGTCCGTGTCCTTGCCATGCAGGAACTTGTGCGCCAGTTTCTCCACGCCCTCGAAGCACAGGAAGGCGCCACCCAGCATCATCAGCGGCGTCACCAGCGGGACGTTGTAGCCCTTGCCGTGCAGCCAGGTTTCCAGTGCGCTGATCGCCAGCGCGGCCGGCACCAGGATGGCCTTGTTGACCACCGATCCCTTCGCCACCGCCCACACCACGGGCAATTCGCGGTCCGCCTTCACGCCGGTGACCTGCTGGGCATTCAGTGCCAAGTCGTCGCCCAGTACACCTGCCGTCTTCTTCGCAGCGACCTTGGTCATCACGGACACATCGTCCAACAGCGTGGCGATGTCGTCGATCAGGGCGAAGAGGCTGGATCCGGCCATGGATGAGGGTCGTCGTGAAGGGGAAGGGCGCGATTCTCGCACAGCGCCCTGACCGGGCCGCGTGATCCCGCCGCCGGGGTCAGTCCGGTGCGCGCAGCCACTCCAGCCGGTGGCTGGCGCCGGCCTCGCCCAGGGCGGCAGCGAGCGCCGGCAGCACCGGCGCCAGCGCCTTGTCCAGTTGCCAAGGCGGATTGAGCACCAGCATGCCGCTGCCGGTGAGGCGCAGCGGCGAGTCGTCCGGCCGGACCTGCAACTCGGCGACGAACGCCCCCTTGGAGGGCAGCGACGTCGCCTTGCGGAAGAACGGCGACAGCGTGCGCCGCTGCTTGATGGGATACCAGACCGCGTAGGTCGCGGCCGGCCAACGCTCCAGGGCATCGCGCAGCGAGGCGATGATCTGCGGGTACTCGGCATCCTGGGCTTCGTAGGGCGGATCGATCAGCACCAGGCCGCGTGCGATGCGCTGCGCGCCTGCACGGGGCGGCAGCAGCGCCTTCATCGCCGCGTAACCGTCGCGCGCATGGACGGCAACACGATCGTCGCCGGCGAACAGGTCCTTCAGCGCCTGCGCTTCGTCCGGTTGCAGTTCGCAGGCCGCCAGCCGGTCCTGGGCGCGCAGGGCCTGCGCGGTCAGCAGCGGCGACCCGGGGTAGGCGACCAGCGCGCCGACCGGGTTGCTCGCCTGCACCGCACGAAGATAGGCCTCCACGAGTTCCGGCATGCGCGGCGCATCGAGCAGCTTGAACACCCCTTCGTCGGCTTCGGAGGTCTTGCGGCTTTCCGTACCGCCCAGCAGGTAACGGCCGCGCCCGGCATGCGTGTCCAGCACGAAGAACGGCGCGTCCTTGCGTTTCAGCGCATCGATCATGGCCAGCAGCACGATGTGCTTGAGGACATCGGCATGGTTGCCGGCGTGGAAGGCATGGCGGTAATTCATGGCGCGCAGCATATATGCTTGCGCCATGCCCCGTGTATTGATTGCCGAAGACGAAGCCGCCATCGCCGATGCCGTGCTGTATGCCCTGCGCAGCGAAGGCATCGAAGCCGACCACTGCCTGCTGGCGCGCGAGGTCGCGCCGCGCGTGCGCGCCGGCGGCGTGGACGTGGTGGTGCTCGATGTCGGCCTGCCCGACGCCAGCGGCTTCGATGTCTGCCGAGAACTGCGCGGTTTCAGTGACGTGCCGGTGATCTTCCTGACCGCGCGCAACGACGAGATCGATCGCGTGCTGGGGCTGGAACTGGGCGCGGACGACTACGTCACCAAGCCTTTCTCGCCACGCGAACTGGTGGCGCGCGTGCGCGCCCGCCTGCGGCGTGCCGGCGGTACGGTCAAGGCCGTGGAGGGCGAATGGACCGCGCGCGGTGACTTCGCCATCGACCGCGACGGCCACCGCATCCGCTACCGGCAGCAGTTGCTGGACCTGACCCGCTACGAGTACGCGCTGCTGGATGCACTGCTGCAGCGGCCGGGCGCGATCCTCAGTCGTGCGCAGTTGATGGACCGCGGATGGGACAGCGACGCCGACAGCGCCGACCGCACCGTCGACACCCACGTCAAGACGCTGCGCGCCAAGCTGCGCGCGGCTGGCGCCGACCCCGACCCAATCCGCACGCACCGCGGGCTGGGCTACGCGATCGAGGCCTGAGATGCGGCTGGGGCTGAAGCTCGTCCTCGGCTTCTTCCTGATCGTCGGCATCGCCGCGTTCTTCGTGATGCGGGTGTTCGTCAACGAAGTGAAGCCGGGCGTGCGGCAGGCGATGGAATCCACGCTGGTCGATGCGGCCAACATGCTGGCCGAGATGGCCGCCGACGACCTGAAGGCGGGCCGCATCGCCGGGGGAACCTTCGCCGGCAACGTGGCCCAGGCGCAGCAGCGTGATCCGAAGGCCTGGGTATGGCGTTTCCAGAAGCGCTCCGTGGACTATCGCGTCACCGTGACCGACGCGCGCGGCACGGTGGTCTTCGACTCGCAGGGACGCGATGTAGGCCGCGACAACTCGCGCTGGAACGATGTCTACCGCACCTTGCGCGGCGAATACGGGGCCCGTTCCAGTCCCGAAGCGCCCGGCGACGAGACCAATACGGTGATGCATGTGGCCGCGCCGATCTACGATCCGGCCGATCGCGCCACGCTGCTGGGCGTGCTGACGCTGTCGCAGCCCAATCGCAGCATCGAGCCCTTCATCGTCGCCAGCCAGCGCAGCATCCTGTTGCGCGGCGCCTGGCTGATCGGCATCTCCGCCCTGATCGGCGTGCTGATGACGTGGTGGCTGGTGCGCGGCATCGGCGGGTTGAACCGCTACGCGCAGGCGGTCAGCGCGGGTGAGCCGGTGCCGCCGCCACGCCCGCGCGCCGACGAGATCGGCGACCTCGGCCGCGCGCTGGAGACCATGCGCCGCAAGCTGCAGGGCAAGGCGTACGTCGAGCAGTACGTGCAGTCGCTCACGCATGAGATGAAGAGCCCGCTCGCCGCGATCCGCGGTGCCGCCGAGCTGCTGCAGGAGCCCCTGCCCGAAGCGGACCACCAGCGTTTCGTCCGCAACATCCAGACCCAGGAACACCGCCTCACCGAGACCATCGACAAGCTGCTGGCCCTGGCCGAAGTGGAACAGCACGGCTGGCTGCAGCGCCGCGAGCGCGTGGATACCTCGGCGCTGGCGGACGAGGTGGTGCAGGGCCTGGACGCCAAGCTCACCCCGCACGGCGTGGACGTGGTGCGTGTGCCGCAGACGGGAGCCTGGGCGGTGGAAGGCGACGCCTTCCTGCTGCGGCGCGCACTGGGCAACCTGCTGGACAACGCCATCGCCTTTTCGCCGCCGGGCGGCACGGTGGAGCTCGCGGTCGAGGCCACGGACGGACTGGTGCGCTTCATCGTCCGCGACCGCGGGCCAGGCGTGCCCGACTTCGCACGCGAGCGCGTGTTCGAGCGCTTCTATTCGCTGCCTCGGCCCGATGGCGGCCAGCGCAGTTCCGGCCTGGGCCTGCCGTTCGTGCGCGAAGTGATGCGCCTGCATGGTGGCGAAGCCACGCTGGACAACCGCCACGACGGTGGTGCCGAAGCGGTGCTGTCGCTGCCCAGGCTCTAGTCCGCACTTCACACAGCCTTCAAACACGCTTCCTGCCGGTTGCACACCGGCACTGGACGATGCATCCCGTATCCAACCGGGGGCATCGACATGAAGTCATTGAAGTTGTTGTTGCGTTTCCTCACCGTCGGCGGGCTGGTCCTGCTGCTGCTCATTCCATTGGTGATGATCCGCGGGGTCATCCAGGACCGCGAGCGTTACCGTAAGCTGGCCGAAACGCGCGTCTCGCAGAGCATGGCCGGGCCACAGCAGGTGGTCGGCCCGCTGCGTGTCATCCCCTGGCGCGAAGAGCGCCTCGTCAACGCGTTGAACGAAGACGGCAAGCCCGAGGTGCGCCGGGATGTGAAGGAGGGCTACCTGCTGCAGACCCCTGCCACCCTGGCGGTGGACGGTCGCCTGCAGCCGGGCGAGCGGCGCATCGGGCTGTACACGGTCAATGTGTACGAATGGAAGGCGGCGATGAAGGCGAGCTTCGCACCCCTGCAGGTGCCGGGTGCCGACGGGCGCATCTACGGGCAGCCCTACGTGGTGGTTGGGATGGCCGATGTGCGCGGCCTGGTCGGCACGCCGTCGATGAAGGTCGATGGCGTGCCGCGGACGCTGGCCGCCGGCACCGGCGCGATGTCGTCACGGATGGAAGGCATCCACGCGCTGCTGGAGGTACAGGGCGGCGCCCTGCCCGCGAGCGAGGTGCACCTGGACATGGCACTGGCTGGCACCCAGACGCTCGGCATCGCGCCGATCGCGGACAGCAACGACATCGCGATGAGTTCCCCCTGGCGGCAGCCGCTGTTCGGTGGCCGCTTCCTGCCCAACAGCAAGACGCTGGGCGATGCGGGCTTCACCGCGCGCTGGCAGGTCTCTTCGCTGGCGAGCGCGGCGCAGAGCCAGCTGGAATCTGCATCGGGCAAACTGACCCAGCCGCCGTCGTTGAGCGCCACGCCATCCGGCTACGCTGCCGAGGACAGCAGCGACACCGCCATCGACAGCGCGGTGGTCAGCCTCGCGGACACCGTTGACGTGTACACGCAGGTCGACCGCGCCAGCAAGTATGGCATCCTGTTCGTGGTGTTGACCTTCGTTGGCTTCGCGCTGTTCGAACTGATCAAGCGCCTGCCGATCCATCCGCTGCAGTACCTGCTGGTGGGCCTGGCGCTGGCGATCTTCTTCCTGCTGCTGCTCAGCCTGTCCGAACACATCGCGTTCTGGCAGGCCTATCTGGTCTCTGCCGCCGCCTGCATAGGACTGCAGTTCTTCTACCTGTCGGGCGTGCTGCAGAGCTGGCTGCGTGCGGCGGGTTTCGCCACCATGCTGACCGCGCTGTACGGCGTGCTGTACATCCTGCTGAAATCCGAGAACAACGCACTGCTGATGGGCTCGTTGCTGCTGTTCGGCATCCTGGCCGTGATCATGTGGGTCACCCGCAAGGTGGACTGGTATGCGCTGGGCACGGAACTGCGCTGAGGCGGCCATGAATCGGGTGCGTATCTATCATCGGGCGCAACAGTTGCTCCCCGCCGCGATCCAGACTGCAGGCCTGCACGGAGTGGCGATGTCCTCTGGACAGCTGCGATACCTGCTCTTCGGTCTGCTATTGGGGCGCGAGTCGCGTGGTGCGGTCGCGCTGGAACTGGCACGTCACGCGGTCGACGCCATCCAGCACGAGGGCCTGGCCTATTTCGACGGAGCGACATGCTCGCGCGGCGCACTGTCGGGTGGCGCACTGTCGTACTACGAAGCCTGGCGGCACCTGTCACCAGAGGGACAGGGAGGACACGCGGTGGTCTGCGGCGAATGGATGGGCACGGCGCACGACGGCATCGCGCCGGGACGGTGGCGCAGCCTGGAGGCGTCTTTGCGTGACGGCGCATACCTCACCCGAGAGGTGGGCCGGGATGCCTGGCTCGCGGTGCTGCCGACGGCGCGTCTTGTCGTCTACGGCTGGCGGGATCGCTGATGATGCTTTTGCTCGCAGCCACAATGGCGTTCGCGCTTCCGTTGGGTGTCATCGCTCTCGTCGCGGCAGTCGCCGGCTTTTTCTTCAGGCCACTGCAGCCGCTTATCCTGGTGGCGATGGCGTGGAGCGTCGGGTGGTTCTGCAACGGGCTCGCTGTGGAAGAGATGTTTGCGCCTGCGATGGTCCTGCCGGTGTGGCTGGCCCTTCTCGTCGCGATCTGCGCAAGTATCGCGGTACGCCGGGGGATGGAGCACGGGTATCGGCTCGAAGCCTGAGGAGCGGGCGCGTCGGAGTAACGCACAACGGACGGATCCGGGTTGCCTCGCCCCGGCCGGTGGCGTGCGCTAGAGTTCAGGGATGAACTCTGCGCATACCATCGGCCTCTTCCGTGGGCCGGAAATCACGCCTTGGCTTGACGATGTCGCGCGCTTGCGGGTGACCGTGTTCCGCGACTGGCCCTACCTTTACGAAGGCGATCTGGACTTCGAGCGCGATTACCTGGCCGCGTATGCGCGCTCGGCGGAAAGCGTGTTCGTGCTGGCGATGCAGGGCGGGGAGGTGGTGGGTGCATCCACCGGCCTGCCGTTGGCGGACGACACCGAAGCCTTCCGCCAGCCGTTCCTGGACAGCGGGATGGATCCCGAGGACGTCTTCTACTTCGGCGAATCCGTGCTGCTGCCGGCCTACCGCGGCCATGGCATCGGCCACGCGTTCTTCGACCACCGCGAAGCGCATGCGCGCGCACTGGGACGGTTCGGGTGGACGGCTTTCTGCGCGGTCGATCGCGATGCGGACGATCCTCGCAGGCCGGTCGGGCATCGCACCCATGAGGCGTTCTGGGACAGACGCGGCTATACACGGCAATCGGGCATGACGATGCGGCTGGCGTGGAACGAGATCGGCCGCGGCGAGGTGGATCATGCGCTGACGTTCTGGTTGCGCGGACTGGGACCGTTGCGATGAAGGTCGCCGTCGCCAAGTACGTCGTCGAGGCGCCTGCGAATTTCGGTGACTTCGCCGAGCGACAAGCCGTTGTGCTCGGTGAGGTCGCTACGCTCGGCGCACGCATCGCTGTCCTGCCGGAGTACCTGTCGCTGGAACTGGCCGCGACCTTCGACAGTGCCACGCGGGCCGACCTGCACGCATCGCTGGCGGCGATCCAGCGCTATCGCGATGACTGGCTGGCACTGTACCGGCGGCTGGCTGTGGAGCTGGACCTGCACATCGTGGCCGGCAGCTTCCTGCTGGCGCAGGGCGATGGCCGCTACCGCAACCGTAGCGATGTGTTCGCGCCGCAGGGCGCGTACGCATGGCAGGACAAGCTGCAGCTGACCGGTTTCGAGAAAGCATTGGGCGTCATCGAGGGCGGCGATGCGCTGAAGGTCTTCGACATCGACGGCGTGCGTGCCGGCGTGTCCATCTGCTACGACTGCGAATTCCCGCTGCCGGTGCGTGCGCAGGCCGAGGCCGGTGCGCGCCTGTTGCTGGTGCCCAGCTGCACGGATACGGATGCCGGCGCTACGCGTGTGCGTGTCGGCTGCCTGGCGCGTGCGCTGGAGAACCGGATGTTCGTGGCGCAGTCGGTCACCGCGGGCGAAGCTGCGTGGAGTCCCGCCCTCGACGTCAACACCGGCGAGGCGGCGATCTTCGCGCCCATGGATCGCGGCCTGCCCGATGACGGGGTGGTGGTGCAGACCCGCGACAACCAGGTGTGGGCCATCGCGGATCTCGACGTTGAAGCGCTGGAGCGCAGCCGGGCCAATGCCCAGGTTGCCAACGACTGCGACTGGTCGGGGCAATGGCGGCCGTCGCTGGTGCGGGCGAGAGCGGTCGGGTTCGATCCCTTGTAGGCGCACCCTTTGGCGCTCCTGCTTGTTCCGGTGTTCAGCGCTCCCAGCCGAACACTTCGACCAGCGGCTTGTCGAACACCTCCGCGATGCGGAACGCGCATTCCAGCGTGGGCGAATACTTGCCGGCCTCGATCGCGGCAATCGTCTGCCGCGTCACGCCCACGCGCTTGCCAAGGTCGGCCTGGGTCATTTCGCCTGCCAGGAAGCGCAGCGTGCGGATCTGGTTGGTGACCCGGGCCTCAGACATGTCCGCCCCGACGATAGCCATGGATGACCAGCGTGGCGTGGACGCATTCGGCGGCGGCGATCGCAAGCAGGGTGGCGTGCACGATGGTCCAGCCGCCGGTGGTGAAGGGCATCACGCAGCCGACGAGGATGATGCCGGCCATGAGCACGTAGTAGGCGTAGACCGAGGCGCGGGCTTCGATGCGGCGGTCTCGCTCGTCGATGGGCGTGGGCGTGCCGTCTTCTTCGCGATGGCGTCCGAACAGGGTCGTCAGCAGGGCAATCACCCCCAGCGAGCCCAGCGCGATCGCGAGCAGGCCGATCCGCTGCCCCATGTGCATGCCGGCGACAGCGTCGGCATTGACCGAGATATAGGTGAAGTACAGCGCGAACACGACGGCCAGCGCCGTCAGCCAGACCCAGGCGAAACGTTCTTTCGACAGCATGGTGGTGCTCCCCGTTGGTGGATGGACGGGGAGTAAGGTAATGTTTGATTTACTCGATGTCAATAAAAACTAACATTGAGTTGATTAAAGGTAACTCCGAGTTCGATCTTCTTGTCGCTCTGGCCGGTACCCGGCTCAGCCCAGCAGGCTTACGCCCGGCACCAGCCAGATCGAAAGCGTCGCCAGTGCGGTGCCGATGACCGTCGCTGCCAGCACGTCGCTGGGGTAGTGCAGGCCCAGTACCACGCGCGAGACCGCCACGCAGGCGGCGAACGGGATCAGCAGGGGGGCCAGCACCGGGTAGTGCGCCAACGCCACGATGGTGAAGGCCACCGCGTGCAGCGTGTGGCCGGACGGGAAGCTGAACTCGTCCAGCGGCGCGATCCATGCGCGGATGCGTACATCCGACGCGAACGGGCGTGGTCGCTTCGTCCAGCGCTTCAACGCCTTGTACAGCGTCAGCGCGATCACACCGGTCGCCGCCAGGTGCGCCGAAGCCGCCAGCCCGTCCAGGCCATCGGCGACGACCAGCGCCGCCATCAGCACGTACCAGAACACGCCGTCGCCCAGCCGGCTGACAAGGGCGAAGAAACGACGCACGCCGTTCCATTCGCCCCAGCGATTGGCGAGCAGGCACCAGCCGGTGTCCCGGCCGATGAGGGGGTTACGCGGCAGCAACGGACGCATGGTGGCTTCTCCGTGTCAGGGCGAGATCGGTCAGCAGGGCATCGAAATCGGCGGACACCTGGTCCGGGTGAAGCGCGCGCATCGCGTCGCTGGCGGCATCGGCCATGGCGCGGCGCGCAGGGGCATCGCCCGCCAACCGCAATGCCGCCCCGATGAAGTCGTCGTCGTTGTCGACGGCGGCGCCGTGCACGCCATCCACCAGGTGCTCGCGCGCGGCGCCGTAGTTGAACGCCACCGTCGGTACACCGCTGGCCATCGCTTCCAGCGTCACGTTGCCGAAGGTTTCGCTATGGCTGGAGAACAGGAACAGGTCGCCGCTGGCGAAGTGCCGCGCCAGCGCATCGCCACGCTGTACGCCGCAGAAGATGAAGTCCGGATTCTCCTGCGCGAGCCGCTCGCGCACCGGTCCGTCGCCGACCCAGACGAATTTCGCCGTCGGCTGCAGCTGCTGGATGCGGCGGAATGCCCGGATCGACAACTCGAGGTTCTTCTCCGCAGCAATGCGACCCACGTAGATCACGGCGAGGTCGTCCGGCCCCAAGCCCCATGCCGCACGCAGCGTCGCGTCGCGTCGCGATGGGCTGAAGTGGCGCGCGTCCACGGCGCGCGCCAGCCGCACCACGCGATGGAAGCCCTGCGACTGCAGGAAGTCGGCCAGTTCGCGCGTCGGCACCAGCGTGGCGTCCGCGCCGTTATGGAAGCGGCGCATCCAGCGCAGTGCGGTGTGCTGCAGGAAGCGCACGCCGTAGTCGCGCATGTATTCGTCGAAGCGGGTGTGGAATCCTGTCGCCACCGGGATGCCGAGCCGCCGCGCGGCACGCAGCGCCGACCATCCCAGCGGGCCTTCCGTCGCCACGTAGATGGCATCGGGAGGAGAAGCCTTCCATTGCGCCACCAGGCGGCGCGTCGCAGGCAGGCCGAACTTCAGTCCGGGGTAGCGCGGCAGACTGGCGCCACGCACCAGCAGTGTGTCTCCGCTGTCGGCGGCGTCGGCGGGCTGGCGCGGCCGGATCAGGGAGACGGCATGCCCGCGCTGGCGCAGGCCGGTTTCCAGCCCCTGCACGGTGAGGGCCACGCCGTTGACTTCCGGCGGATACGTCTCGGTGACGATGGCAAAGCGCATGCGCAACTCCACGTTTTGCGCATGCTGGGGGCGGGAGATGTAGCGAGTATTGCGGTGCGGTTACCGCTACATGACGCTGCTGAAGAAGGCGACTCAGCGCTTCTTCGGCTTGTCTGAGCGGCGGCCGCCCGTGGTCGCCTGGCTCAGCAGATGCCGGAACCGTGGGCATTCCAGGTGGCTGGGGGCTGAGCAGGCCGCAGCGTGGCGCAGTCCGTCGCGCATCGCGGTCAGGCGCAGGATCATCACGTCCAGTTCGCGCGCCTTCGCGCGCAGGCTGCGGCGGTCGATGTCGGGTCGGCCATCGGCGCCGAACATCGCCGCGATTTCGTCGAGCGAAAACCCAGCCGTTTGCCCCAAGGCGATCAGCGCCAGGCGTTCCAGTACGTCCGAATGGAAGGTGCGGCGCAGGCCATGGCGTCCGATCGACGCGATCAGCCCTTTCTGTTCGTAGTAGCGCAGTGTCGACGCGGGCAAGCCGGATCGTTTCGCAACCTCGCCGATGTCCACCAGAACCCCGCTTGACTTCAAGTCGACTTGAAGTGGCATCGTGCGCGCAACGGTCGTGCGGCACAAGCCAGCGCCGGACCTTTCTTGGAGATCGACATGGATTCTGTGATCCGCACGCTGCTCATCGGCATCGGCGCCACACTCGCGATGGATGCCTGGGGCCTGCTGCGGCGCGGCCTCTTCGGCGTGCCGACCGCCGACTATGCCCTGGTGGGCCGCTGGCTCGGCCATATGCCGACGGGGCGATTCCGCCATGCCGCCATCGCCCGGAGCGCCTCCGTCCGCGGCGAACGGACGCTGGGCTGGTGCGCGCACTACCTGACCGGCATCGCCTTTGCCGGTGTGCTCCCCATTGTCTGGGGCGTTGCGTGGCTGCGTGACCCTACGCCGGGGCCGGCACTCCTGGTGGGCCTGGTCACCGTCGCCGTTCCGTTCCTGCTGATGCAGCCCGGCATGGGCGCCGGCGTCGCGGCGTCCAGGACGCCGCGTCCGGCCAATGCGCGCATGCACAGCGTGTTGAACCACCTGATGTTCGGTGCAGGGCTTTATCTGTCGGCCCTGCTCGTACGTCTGCTGTTTTCCTTCTGATCCCGTTCTTCCAACAGGAGTCTCCCCATGCGTATTCCCGCCCGTTTCGCGCCGCTGCTATTCGGTGCGCTGCTTTCCGCCATCATGGTGTCGTTGGTGTCCGCGTTCGTGCTGCTGATCAACCAGGGACTGCATGCGGACTTCCTGGCAACCTGGGCGCGCAGCTGCGCCACGACGTGGCCGGTGGCCTTCCTCGCCGTCACGCTGGTAGCCCCGTGGGTGCGCCGGACCGTCGCCAAGCTGACGGTTTGATGGCGCGATGGATGCAGGTGGCTGTATGCCCGAACGTACGGGACCGCAGGTCAGCGCGGTGCGCGCTTGCGTGGCGGCCCCGCATCCTTGCGCACGCGGGTCTCGTAGGCCTTCACGACCAGTGCCTTGACGATCGCGGGCGTGGCGCGGGCCAGGTCCACGCGCAGTCCCAGCACCTTGCTGCCCCAGAACAGCTTCTCGACGAACCCGGGATACATCGCCAGCGCCTGCTCGCGGTCTTCGTCGCCAACGAACACGTGCAGGTGCGTTTCCTTCGGCGGAATCGTCGCGAAAATCCTGCCGCGCACGCGGAACGACGAATACGTGTGGTGCGGTTCCTCGGTGACGGCGTCCAGCGACAACGCATGCGTGCGGACATCGGCGATCTTCATAGTGTCCCCGGCGGGCAACGTTGCGTTGGTGGCGCTCCGTGACCCTCAGGCCGCGCGTTGCCCCCGCGCCGCCATCCGGTGCCCCAGCCACGCCATCGGCAGGTAAGCGAACACCAGATCCACCACGGTGAACCAGAGCGGCGAGGGCAGCATGGTGATGGCGGCGATGCCGCCGATCAGGAAGCAGGCGCCGACCACCCACGCGGGGCCGCGGGTCCGGCCGGGCGTCGCCAGCGTGGCGACGAAGGCGCCCACCAGCGTGCCGATGGCGTGGGCCAGGAAGGGAAACAGGAAATGCTTCGGCTCGAACAGCGGCATCGCCGCCTTCAGGCCTTCCGCCGTGGTGGTGTCCACGCCGGCCGGTGGCGGGATGACATGGCCACTGAGCATGACCAGCGCCATGTTGGCGATGCTGCCGACGAACAGGCCGGCAATGACGGCAAGGATCAAACGGAACACGCGCTTCATGACAACCTCCGGCAAGGATGCGAGGGACTGCCCGTCGGCGTGGGGCCGGCCGCGACTGGGGGCGACTATAGCCGAGCCCGCGCCGGCCGAGAGACACGCTGTCGGACATGGGGGTTGATGCCACCCGGAACGCGCCACAGGGTCACCACGCGAACCCTTCCTTCCACGCGCTCTGCGGCAACCACGTCGTCTGGTCCGGTGAAGCAGCGTCGATGCAGCCTGATGCCACGCGACGCGCCACCATCGGCTCGATGTCCGCGAACCGGGTCGCGCGCGATCCGATCCCGGCACCGATCAGGTTGTTTTGGATGTCCATGGTGTTGGCGCGCTTTCCGCGCCGCTCCATGACGCCATTGACGAGGTGGACGGCACGCGCGTCCAGGGTATAGGCCACGACGGCGCTGGCCAGGGTGTGCCGGTACGCGTCCAGCGGCCCATGCCTGCCACCCGGAAGCGGACTCTGCAGGACGTGGGACCAGGTATAGGTCAGGACGGATGCGGGATACGCCGCCAGGATCAGTGCGGCCAGCACGAGCCTGCGCAGCCACGGACGCTTGCGCTTCGACGGCCTCATCGGGGTCAGCAGTCGTGCGGCTCGACCACCACCGCCGTGCCGTAGCACAGCACTTCGGTGAGGCCTGCCATCACGTCGGTGGCGTCGTAGCGGACGGCGATGATCGCGTTGGCCCCCAGTTGCCGGGCGTGCTGCATCATGTCGCGGTAGGTCTCGTGGCGCGCCTGTTCGCACAGCTCGGTGTAGATGGTGATGTTGCCGCCGAACAGCGTCTGCAGTCCGCCGAGGAAATTGCCGACGATCGAGCGCGACCGTACCGTGATGCCCCGCACCAGGCCCAGGTTGCGGACGATGCGGTAGCCCGGCAGTTCCAGTGCCGTGGTGACCATCGTGTCGTTCAGAGGTGAAGCCGTCGGGCGCGCTGCCGGGGAGTTGTAGGGGTCAGCCATGCGGTCTGCCTGTGGTGGTGTCGGATGCCGGATGGCGTAGGTCGCGGCAAGAGGATCGAGGTTCATCATCTCTCATGTCCAGGTCCTTCCAGCATGAGATCCCCGTCGACCCATCAAATGATGCATGCGTATCGATCTGCCACGGATGCCGAACATCCCGGTCACGTCATGGACTGCCTTCCGGCGAGGATCTGGGAGCAATGTCAGGGTGAAACCAGCGATTGCGCCGCACCATTGCTGGCGCCTATCTCGCCGATGGTCGCGAAATCGATCCCCTCGATGCACGCCAGGTTGTAGCCGTATTCCGTCGGGACGCTGCGGCGCTGGTGATGCGTGTAGATGCCGCAGACGCTGCAGAAATAATGCCTGGCGATCTTCGTGTTCCACTGGTACAGGCTGAGCTTGTCCTCGCCACGCGTGACGCGCAACCGGTCCACGGTGACGCCCGCCATGATGGCGCCCCGGCGACTGCACATGGAGCAGTTGCAACGGCGTATGTTCTCGTGGCCGTTGATCAGGTCAACCTCGAACTCGACGGCCTTGCAATGGCAGGTTCCCTTGACGGTCTGCTGAGTGATCACCGCTGCGCTCTCTTTGTCGGCTGGCCGGCGGGTCCGCCGTGATGCGGCATCATAAGCGCGGACTGCTGCGGGTAGACAGGTGGGGCCAGGGACTGCCTCAGGGCACGCGTTCGCCGCGCGCCGCGGTGAACAATGCGTACCAGTCTTCCCGGCTCAGCTCGACGCTGTCGGCTGCGCAGCACGTTGCCAGGCGAACCGGGTCGGTGGTGCCGACGATGGGTTGGATGCCGGCGGGGTGGCGCAGCAGCCACGCAAGCTGGATGGCCTCCGGGGTGACATCTTTTTCTTCCGCCAGTTGGCGAAGCAGGGTCGAAGTGTTGCGGACCACCGGATCGGCGAACTCCGAAGCAGTCGCGAACTTGCCGCCCGCCAGCGGCGACCACGCCTGCACGCGGATACCGTGCAGGCGACAGTAGTCCAGCGTGCCGGCCGCTGCCGCGTAGGCATGGCCGGTGGTGTTGGCCACCACGCCGTCGTCGATCAGGTGATGGTGCAGCAGGCTCACCTCCACCTGGTTGGCAACCAGCGGCTGCCGCACATGCCTGCGCAGCAGTGCGATCTGTCCGGCTGTGTGGTTGCTCACGCCGAAATGGCGCACCTTGCCGGTGGCATGCAGCGCGTCGAATGCACGCGCGACCTCCTCCGGCTCCACCAGCGCATCCGGGCGGTGCAGCAGCAGCATGTCGAGATGCTCCACACCCAGTCGCGACAGGCTGCGCTCGACGGAGGCCACGATGTGGGCCTGGCTGAAGTCGTAACGTCCCGGTGAGCCTGCCGGATCGTCGGCGAAGCGGATACCGCACTTCGACTGCAGCACCATGCGCTGGCGCAGGCCGGGCGAGGCGCGCAGCACGTCGCCGAACACCTGCTCGGACTTGCCACGCGCATAGATGTCGGCATGGTCGAACAGGGTGATGCCATGGGCCAGTGCGGTTTCGACCAGGCGCTGTGCCTGGCGGCGTTCATCGGCGGTCACCGGCGTGCTGTCCCACGCGCGGCTCAGCTGCATGCAGCCGTAGGCGATGCGCGAAACCGGGGTGTCGTCGGCGAGGAGGAAGGTCTTCATCATGTGCGTGCGCAGGGGAGGAGGCGGCATCATGCCAGAGCGGCCCGGTGGTTCAGTTGCGCTGGCGTTCGGCCATGAGCTTCTGCGCCAGCGCCTCGACCTCCAGCGGTCGCGCCAG
The DNA here is from genome assembly GCF_014852005.1 of Pseudoxanthomonas sp. PXM03. Classification (GTDB taxonomy): domain Bacteria; phylum Pseudomonadota; class Gammaproteobacteria; order Xanthomonadales; family Xanthomonadaceae; genus Pseudoxanthomonas_A. The sequence continues at coordinate 1,316,067 of NZ_JACVAU010000001.1, forward strand.
GTAATAGCCCTGCACGTCATCCACGCCGAGCGCCTGCAGGGCGGCCAGTTCCGAGGCGGTCTCCACGCCTTCGGCGATCACGCGGGACTGCGTCTGACGGGCGAACTCGATCAGCGCCGCGGCCAGCGCACGCCGTGGTGAATCGGTGTCGATGTCGCGGGTGAGGCTGAGGTCGAGCTTGATGATGTCCGGATGGATGGCCAGCACGTGCCGCATGCTGGCGTAGCCGGCACCGGCATCGTCCACCGCCACGCGCACGCCGGCCTCGCGGAGCGGCACCAGGCGCTCGTTGAGCAGCTTGTAGTCTTCGACCAGCGAATGCTCGGTGATTTCCAGTACCACGCGATGCGGGTCCAGGTCGTCGATGTAGCCGTCGATGCCGCCACTGATGATCGTCTGCGGCGAAACGTTCAGCGCCACGTAGAAGTCGCCATGGACATGGCGGAGGCCATCCAGTGCCGACAGGATGGCGTTGAGTTCCAGGCGCACGCCCAGGCCGATCTCGCTGGCTTCGGCGAACCACACGTCCGGCGTGCGGCGGGGTTCCAGGTCGAAGCGCGAGAGGCATTCCACGCCGATGATGCGGCGCGTGCTGCTGCGGTAGATGGGCTGGTACACCATGTGCGGCTGGCCCAGTTCCAGCACCGAGGTGATGCGCTCCACCTTCGCCTCGTGTTCCTGCACGGCATCCAGGTCGCCGTCGATCTGGTAGGCAAGCAGGTCGGCGAAGGCGCGCATCATGTGCAGGTCGCGCTGGCCCAGCGAAAGGTTGGACGACAGGCTGAAACAGCAGAAAGTACCGTACACGCGCCCGTCGCGCAGTTGGATGGGGACACTGATGTGCGCGCCGATCGGCACGGTGCGCGTTTCGGGCAGGTGCTCGAGCAGCGGGATGGCGGCGGTGTCGGGAATCAGCTGCGGGATGCTGCCTTCGACCACCCGCATGCAGTAGCCCTCGTCGAGTGGACTGGAGTCGCCGGGCAGGATGGGCGCGCGGTCGAGCCGCGTGGCGACATGACGGAAGACGCGATGACGGCCGTGGAACTCGCTGACGAAGGCCACGTCCATGTCGAGATGGCGGCGGACGGCATCCAGCAGGCGGTCCACGTTGCGGCTGATGGACACGGCCCCCGGGCCGCCCTCCAGCCAGGCGTCGGACAAGGGCGCCTCGGGATTGCTTCGATCGATCACGGCTTCCTCCTGAATGCACGTACGCGACGAATCATGGCCGTCGGACCGGCTCCCGCCGCAGGGGCGGACGGGGAGGATGGCGTGGGGGAAAAGGGATGGGCCACGCCTGAATCCGGGGCGGGTCCGAGTGTAACCTCAAGTCACACTAGAGGGGGCGTGGGCCGTTCACGCCACGAAGGGCTTGAACGCCACGCCCAGACCCTGCATGTCTTCGGGTTCGCCGACCAGGTCGGAGCGGAGCAGGGGGCGCGAGTCGATCCACTTCTTGCTGACCACCAGGTCGAGACGGTCGCCGTTGGCGGTCAGGTCCAGGCGCGGGATGGCCTCCGCATCATGCGAGCGGTGCAGCAGCACCGCCAGCCGCAGCAGCGCGGCCTTGCGCTTGGCGCTCAGCAGCAGGCGGTCGGGCAGGGCATCGAAGGCCGTCTTGGGTACGCCGCGGCGGTGGGTGCGGACCAGTGCGGACAACACCTGCTGCTCCTGGCGCGAGAAGCCCTCGATATCGGAATGCTCCAGCAGGTAGGCGCCGTGCACGTGGTACTGGCTGTGTGCGATGGCCAGGCCGATCTCATGCAGGCGCGCGGCCCAGCCGAGCATCCGCGCATCGTCGTCGTCCAGGCTCCAGCGCTGTTCCACCTGCTCGAACAGGCGCATCGCGGTGGCTTCCACGCGCGCGGCCTGGAATTCGTCGATGCCGTAGCGCTGCATCAGCGCCGCCGTGGAAAGATCGCGCGGATCGTTGTCGCTGCCGCGGCCCAGCATGTCGAACAGGATGCCTTCGCGCATGGCGGCCTTGCTGACCATCAGGCGCTGCAGTCCCAACGCCTCGAACGCCGCCTCCAGCACCAGCACGCCGCCGGCGATGATCGGCCGACGGTCACTGGACAGGCCGGGCAGGTCGATGTCTTCGATGCGGTCGGCCTGCAACAGGCGGTCGCGCACCTGTGGCAGGGCCTCGGCGGTCACCGCGCCCTTGGTCAGCTTCATCGCCGCGCAGATGTCGCCGATGGCCTTGTTGGTGCCGGACGAGCCGATGGCTTCCTGCCAGCCCAGGTTGCGGTACAGGCCGGCGAACTGCTGGAACTCGGCGCCGATTTCGGTCAGGGCTTCCTTCCAGCGCTTGCGCGACAGCTTGCCGCCGGGAAAGAAGCGTCGCGTGCTGGCGATGCAGCCCGCCTGCAGGCTTTCGCGTTCCAGCGTCTCGAAGCCGCGGCCGATGATGAATTCCGTCGAGCCGCCGCCGATGTCGATCACCAGCCGGCGCTGATTGGACTTCGGCGGCTGCGCGTGCGCGACGCCAAGGTAGATGAGGCGCGCTTCTTCGCGGCCCGAGACCACTTCGATGGGTTTGCCGAGCGCGGCTTCCGCGGCGACCAGGAAATCCTGCGGGTCGCGCAGTTGCCGCACGGTATTGGTGGCCAGTGCACGCACGCGCGTGCCGGGGATGTCGCGGATGCGCTGGCCGAAACGCGACAGGCAGTCGAGGGCGCGCTGGCGGGCCGCAGCGGACAGTCCGCCCTTGCCATCCAGGCCATCCGCCATCCGCACGGTCTCGCGCAGCCGGTCCACCACGCGCAGCTGTCCCAGCAGTGATCGCGCGACCACCATGTGGAAGCTGTTGGAACCCAGGTCGATCGCGGCCAGCAGGTCCCCGTCCTGGAGCGGCGGGGAGGTGGAAGAGGTCAGGGGCGCCATGCGATCAGTTTAACGGGTGCGGGCACGCAATGTGTCAGCGCGATGCTGCGACGCAGGGTCGCAGCGTCGCATCACACCTTCGCCAGCAGGGTGCCCTGCGCGGAGTGCGGCGCTTCCTCGCCCGGCGACAGCTTGAGGTAACTCCCGTCCGCCTGCAGTTCCCACGCATTGCAGTTGTCGTCCAGGTAATTCTGCAGGCCATCCTTGAACACGCGCGCGGCGAGCTCCTTGTCGAGGATCGGGAAGCAGGTCTCCACCCGGTGCAGCAGGTTGCGCTCCAGCCAGTCGGCGCTGGCGCAATACAGTTCGGGCGCGCCGTCGTTGCCGAACCAGTAGATGCGGCTGTGCTCGAGGAAGCGCCCGACGATGGAGCGCACGCGGATGTTGTCCGAAATGCCGGGCACGCCAGGACGCAGGGCACACGCACCGCGCACGATCAGGTCGATCCGCACGCCCGCCTGCGATGCGGCATACAGGGCGCGGATGATGCGGGGTTCGTTGATCGCATTGATCTTGGCGATGATGCGGGCGGGCTTGCCGGCCCGGGCCAGCTTCGCCTCGCGTTCGATCTTCCTGATCAGCCCCGGGTGCAGGGTGAACGGCGACTGCAGCAGGCGTTTGAGCTTGGTGGTGGGGGCGAGGCCCGACAGCTGCTGGAACAGCAGGTGCACGTCGCTGCCGATGTCCGGGTCGCTGGTGAGCAGGCCGATGTCGGTATACGCGCGCGCCGTGCCGCTGTGGTAGTTGCCTGTGCCCAGGTGCACGTATCGGCGCAGCTTGCGGCCTTCGCGACGCACGATCAGCAGCATCTTGGCGTGGGTCTTGTAGCCCACCACGCCATAGACGACCTGCGCGCCGGCTTCCTGCAGCTTGTCCGCGACGCCGAGGTTGGCGTCCTCGTCGAAGCGCGCGCGCAGTTCGACCACGACGGTGACGTCCTTGCCGTTGCGCGCGGCCTGCACCAGTGCCTCGACGAGCGCCGAGTCCTTGCCGGTGCGGTACAGCGTCTGCTTGATGGCCAGCACCTCCGGATCGACAGCGGCCTGCTTGACCACCTCGAGCACGGCCGCGAACGAATCGAACGGATGGTGCAGCAGCACGTCGCCGTCGGCCACCTTCTCGAAGATCGCATCGCTGTCGCGCAGCGTGCGCGGGGTGAACGCGGGGTACTTCAGTTCCGGACGCTGCACCAGGTCGTAGACCTGGATCACGCGATTGAGGTTGACCGGCCCGTTGATCGGGTACACCGCGTTGTCGGGCAGGGCGAAGTTCTGCAGCAGCTGCCGCACGATGGGCTTGGGGCAGTCGTGCGCGATCTCCAGCCGCACGGCCGGCCGGTAGCCGCGACCGACCAGTTCATCGCGCAGCGCCAGCGCCAGGTTCTCCACTTCCTCTTCGTCGACCACGACTTCGGAGTTGCGGGTCACGCGGAACTGGTAGGAGCCCTTGACCTCCATGCCGGGGAACAGTTCGTCCACGAACACCGACAGCACCGACGAAAGCAGCACGAAATCGTTCTCGCCACCGGACACGCGCTGCGGCAGGTGGATGATGCGCGGCAGCGAGCGCGGCGCGCGCACGATGGCCAGGTGGCCGGCGCGGCCGAACGCATCCTTGCCCTTCAGCACCACCACGATGTTGAGCGACTTGTTGAGGATCTTGGGGAAGGGGTGCGCCGGGTCCAGGCCCAGCGGCGACAGCACCGGCATGATCTCGTTGCGGAAGTAGGCGCGCAGCCAGCGTTTCTGGCGCGCGTTCCAGCTGTCGCGACCGAACACGCGCACGCCGGCTTCGGCCAGGCCGGGGCGCAGCACGTCGTTCCAGCACTTGTACTGGGCATCCACCAGCTCGGCGGCGCGGTCGTGGATCTTGTTGAGCACGGTGGCCGGACTCATGCCATCGGCGCCGGGGGGCAGGCCGAAGTCCAGCGCATGCCGCACGGTGGCCGCGCGGATCTCGAAGAACTCGTCCAGGTTGGTGCATGAGATGCACAGGAAGCGCAGGCGCTCCAACAGTGGCACCGACGGATCCTGCGCCTGCGCCAGGACGCGGAAGTTGAAGTCCAGCTGCGACAGTTCGCGGTTGAGGTACAGCGAGGGGTCGCGCAGTGCGTCTTCGCCGGTCGCGGGGGCGGGCGTCGTATCCAGGGCGGCGTTCATGCGGTCTGGCTGTCCGTGATGATGGGGTGGGGGGCGTCGAGGCGTGGCTCCACGCGTTCGGCGCCGAAGTGCACGGAGAACGTGCTGCCTTGGCCGACCTCGCTCTCGATCTCCAGGCGCGCCTGATGCAGGTTGAGCACGTGCTTGACGATGGACAGGCCCAGGCCGGTGCCGCCGCTTTCGCGCGAGCGGCTGGTGGAGACGCGGTAGAAGCGTTCGGTGATGCGCGGCAGGTGCGAGGAGGGAATGCCGTAGCCGGTGTCGCGCACGCTGAGCATGGCGCCGTCGCCTTCGCGCGCGAAACGCACGGTGATGGTGCCGCCGGCAGGCGTGTAGCGCACCGCATTGCTGACCAGGTTGGAGAACGCGCTGTGCAGTTCCTTGTTGGAGCCGGACAGGTCCAGGGGCGCTTCGTCCTGGATGACGATCGTGTGGCGGCGCTGGCTGAGCGCTTCGGCTTCACGGCGCAGGGTGGCCAGCATGGGCGCCATCGCGACATTCTCGTCGGGCAGGCTGTCCTGCGCCTCGAGGCGCGAGAGCGTGAGCAGGTCTTCGACCAGCTGGGTCATCCGCTGCGATTGCTTCTGCATTTCGCTCAGCATCGGCGCCCAGTCTGGATACTCGGTGGGTTCCAGCATGTCCAGGTAGCCATGCACCACGGTCAGCGGCGTGCGCAGCTCGTGCGAGACATTGGCCACGAAGTCGCGGCGCATCTGCTCGAGCCGCAGCATCTTGCTGACATCGCGTGCGACCAGCAGCCAGTACTCGTCGGAATACGGGATCAGGCGCAGGTTGAGGCGCAGATTCGGATCGACCGGCGATGCTGCATCCAGCATCGGTTCGGCATTTCGGCCGGCGGCCAGCCAGTGCGACATCGGCAGCGGCTGCAGGCGATCACCGACCGGGGCGCCGATGTCCGTCGGGTACTGCAGACCGAGCAGGCTCGTGGCGGCCTTGTTGAACCACTGCACGCGCTGGCTGTTGCGTTCCACCACCACGACGGCATCCGGCAGGGCGGCGGCGGCGGCGCGATACGCGCGCAGCATGTCGAGCAGGCGGCGCTTGCGGGTACGCATTTCGGCCTGGCCACGGAACAGCAGGCGATCCAGCTCGTTCCACACCCCCCTGCCTTGCGCCGGCTCCAGTCGCTGGCGTGCGGTCAGGCGCAGCAGCACCTTGCGCAGGCGCCAGTAGTGCCACACGACCACGCCCAGCGCGGCGATGGTCACGATCGGCCACACCTGGCCAACCAGCAGGCCCACCACCACGGCCAGCGCCAGGATCAGCGCCAACTGGCCGAGCGTCTTGAACCAGGCGGAACGGATGTCATGGGGCATGGGGCGATTGTAGGCAGATGTGTATGACAGGAGGGATTGGGGGAGGGAAGGAAGCGGGAGTCCGGGAAGGGGTGCCGGCTCGCAATGCTGTTTGCGTCCGTCCTGTCGTTGTCATCCCGGTGCCCGCTGGGATCCATGTCGCTCCTGGCTCCGTTTGCGACATTCCAAGGCAAGAACGACGGCAAACGAAAAAGGGATCCCGGCGTGCGCCGCGATGACGGAAGGGAGTGGTGGTCTTCCTCACATCCCCCCAGCGAGGGGAATGGTGCATCTAGACCTCATGGCCGGACCTGCCGGAATCGTCACATCGAGGCCGAGAAGCGGTAACCGGAACCGCGCACGGTCTGCACCATGTTCTCCAGGCCGTGCGGTTCAAGCGTCTTGCGCAGGCGCCGGATATGCACGTCCACCGTGCGTTCCTCGACGTACACGCTGCCGCCCCAGACGTGGTCCAGCAGCTGCGTGCGCGAGTAGACGCGCTCGGGGTGGGTCATGAAGAAGTGCAGCAGGCGGTACTCGGTGGGTCCGATGGCGACCGGCGTGTCACCGGCGAACACGCGGTGGGCGGCGCCGTCGATACGCAGGTTGCCGACCGCGACGCTGCCGTCTTCGTCATCGTCGCGCGAGCGGCGCATTACCGCGCGGATGCGGGCCAGAAGTTCGCGTGCGGAGAATGGCTTGACCACGTAGTCGTCGACGCCGGCTTCCAGGCCGCCCACGCGATCGTTTTCTTCGCCACGGGCGGTGAGCATGATGATGGGCACGTCGCGGGTCATCGCGTCCTTGCGCCAGCGGCGGGCCAGTTCCAGCCCGCTGGTGCCGGGCAGCATCCAGTCCAGCAGGATCAGGTCCGGCACGCGGTCGGCGATGGCGTTCTGCGCCTCACGGGCGTCGCCGGCATGGATGGGCTCGTATTCGCCCTTGCGGAGGGCGAACGCCACCATGTCGCGGATGGCGGGCTCATCGTCAACGATCAGGATGTGCTTCTGCACGCAAAATCCGGGGGCGAGGGGGACCGTGCCAGTAGACGACAATTTTATGACGTTTACATGACACGCCGTCGGACTGTCACAAGGCGCGCCGGATGGGGGTCAACGGCGCTCGACGTCGGGGTCGCGGATGCCCTGGCGGCGCAGTTCGAGCACTTCCGGGGTGATGGTGGCGATGCGGGCATCGATCCTGGCGCGTGCGTAGAAATCCAGGTCGCCCTGGTTCTTGAGATTCTGCAGCTGGATCAATGCCTGCTCCGGCCGGCCATTCAGGTAGGCGGCCTCTGCGTAGGCTTCGCCGGCACGGGCGGTATCGCCCGCCAGTTCGTTGGCCCTGGCGAAATGCTGCTGGAACACCGGGTCGTCGCCCGCGCGCGCCATCAACGGGCGCAGGATGGCTTGCGAGCGCTGCCCGGCTTCGCGTCCCCCTTGCTCGTTCAACACCTTCGCATAGGTCAGGACCGCCGGGCGGTTCTGCGGAAGTCGTTGCAGCAAGGCGTCGAAGCGACGGTTCGCCGCCGCCGGATCGCCGGTGCGCGATTCCGCCTCGCCCAGTGCCAGCGTTATCCAGAGGTTGTCGGGATGTTCGTCGTCCAGGCGGCGCATTTCCGTCAACGCGGTTCTGCTGTCGCCGCCCTGCAGGTGGGCGATGGCCAGTCCGTAGCGCTGGGGTGCCGTCAACGGCTTGCCGGCCTGCCGGCGCAGCGTTTCGTACTCCCGTACGGCGGCAGAGGGCGTGCTGGCGCTGAGTGCCCGCAGGCGTTCGCGCGCCCAGTCGAACTGGCCGGTGTCGCCACGCTGGAAAACCTGGGAGGGCAGGGTCACAGGGATAGGCAGCAACGGGTTGTCGCTACGCGACTCCGGCAGCGTCACGCCTCGCCGGTCGAAGCGTTCAACGTGCTCGCCACCGGGAACGCGGGTGGTCGCGGTGATCTGGTCGCCACGCAACTGGTCGGCGCGCTGGCGGGCTTCGCTGATGCGCGTGGTGGTGACCGGGTGGGTCTGCAGGTAGTCCGGCACCTGTTCGCGCCCGCTGCCGCGGCTGGCGCGGGTGGCCTGCTGGAGTTTGGCGAAGAAGCCGGCCATGGCGTCGATGTCGTAGCCGGCGCGGGACAGGGTGCGGATGCCGACGCGGTCGGCCTCGGATTCGTTGGAGCGGGTGTAGTCGATCTGGCGCTGCTGCATCAGGCCCATGGCCGAAGCGATCGCCGCCTGGGAGGCATCGCCGCTGGAACTTCCGCCCGCCGCCTGGGCCAGCACGATGGCGCCCAGCATGCCCAGCAGGATCGGAACCTGGTCGCGTTGCGCCCGCTCCACGCCGCGCAGCACATGTTGCTGGGTCACATGGGCGATTTCGTGGGAGAGCACCGCCGCCATCTCGTCTTCGCGATCCGCCGTCAGCACCAGGCCGGCATTCATGCCGATGTAGCCGCCCAGCGTGGCGAAGGCATTGATCTGCCGGTCGCGCATCATGAAGAACGTGTACGCCTGCTGCGGGTTGTCGCTGTCGGCGCCCAGCCGGCTGCCCACGGTCTGCAGCCAGTCCGTGATCAGCGGGTCTTCCAGCAGGTACCCGTAGTTGCGGAGTTCGCGCAGCATCATGCCGCCGTACTCGGCCTGACGCGCCGGGGTGAGCAGTTCGCCCGCGGATGAGCCGATATCCGGCAGGCGGCTGTCCTGGGAGGCTGCCAGCGGCGCCGCGAGGGCCAGGGTCAGGGCAGTGGCAAGCAGGATGGGACGCAAACGGGAGCTCCGTGGCGGATAATGGGGGTCTCGATCAGGATGACGGGTCGCTGATCCGGGCGAGTGAATACGTGGTTAACCGGACCAGTACCGGTCCGCACTGTTCCATGTCGCCGGCTGTAACCCGACCCCGTCGACCCGATATTGGCTGGGACCACAGCACGTCCCTTTCGTTCCGGAGAACTCCCTTGAGCGACACCCCGCAAGGCGCCCCCGCCCCCGAGATCACCCTCTACAGTACCGCCATCTGCCCTTACTGCGTGGCGGCGAAGAACTTCCTCAAGAGCAAGGGCCAGACCTGGACGGAAGTACGCATCGACCTTGACGCGGACGCACGCGAGAAGATGATCGCCAAGGCCAGGCGCACCAGCGTGCCTCAGATATTCATCGGCGAAACCCATGTGGGCGGCTACGACGACATGATCGCGCTGCACCGTGCAGGCAAGCTGGAAGCCCTGCTCGCAGGGGAGGCGGCATGAGCGCGGCCGACGACAGCCAGGACCGCGTGAAGGCATTCACCGAGTTCCGGCAGCGGATGAACAAGCGCATCCTGGATGAACCCAACCAGGTCGTCCGCCGCTTCTTCGCCTTGGACACGCAGACCTACCAGGCAGGCGCGCTGGACGTGAAGACGAAGGAACTGCTGGGCCTGGTGGCTTCGATGGTGCTGCGTTGCGACGACTGCATCAGCTACCACGTCGCCCAGTGCAAGGAGGCCGGCGTCACGCGCGAGGAATTCTTCGAGACGTTCTCGGTGGGCCTGGTGGTGGGCGGCTCCATCGTCATCCCGCACCTGCGCCGGGCGGTGGATTTCCTCGACCAGCTGGAAGGCGGGCAGGCTGACGCGCCGTCGGCGCACGACCACTGAGGCTGGGGCAGGGACAGGGCACAGGCTCCCTGAGTACCTCGGCTGCCTTCGTGCAGTCCGTTCATCCCAATCCCGTCATCCCGGCGCACGCTGGGATCCGACTGGATCTCGACAATGCCTCCGACCATCGTCGATTTGGGCCCCCGAGGGGGCCTCGGGCATAATGGCGCGCACAGATCTTCCCCTCTACGTCCGCGCCGGCCCCCGGCCAGCGCGCGCCCCTGTTCGGAAACACCACTCAAATGACTCAGACGATTACGGTCATCCGCGGCGACGGTATCGGCCCGGAGATCATGGACGCCACCCTGCACGTGCTCGACGTGATGAAGGTCGGCCTGACCTACGAAGAAGCCGATGCCGGCCTGGTCGCGCTGGAAAAGCACGGCGACCTGCTGCCGCAGGCCACCCTGGATTCGATCCGCAAGAACGGCGTGGCGTTGAAGAGCCCGCTGACCACGCCGGTGGGCGAGGGCTTCAGCTCGATCAATGTCGCGCTGCGCCGCCATTTCGACCTGTACGCCAACGTGCGCCCGGCCAAGTCGTTCCCGAACACCAAGTCGCGCTTCCCGACCGGCGTCGACCTGATCACGGTGCGCGAGAACACCGAGGGCGCGTACATCGGTGAAGGCCAGTCGATCTCGGAAGACGGCGAAACCGCCCTGCTGACGCAGAAGATCACCCGCAAGGGTTCCGAGCGCATCGTGCGTTACGCCTACGACCTGGCCCGCAAGACCGGCCGCAAGAAGGTCACCATCGTCCACAAGGCCAACATCCTGAAGACCACCTCGGGCCTGTTCCTGAAGGTCGCGCGCGAAGTGGCCGCGCTGTACCCCGAGATCCAGACCAACGAGATGATCGTGGACAACACCTGCATGCAGCTGGTGATGCGTCCGGAGCAGTTCGACATCATCGTCACCACCAACCTGTTCGGCGACATCATTTCCGACCTGTGCGCCGGTCTGGTCGGCGGCCTGGGTCTGGCACCGGGTGCGAACATCGGCGTCGACGCCGCGATCTTCGAGGCCGTGCATGGCTCCGCGCCGGACATCGCCGGCAAGGGCGTGGCCAATCCCTGCGCGCTGCTGCTGGGCGCGGCCCAGATGCTGGACCACCTGGGCCAGCCGGAGAAGGCCGAGCGCCTGCGCGCGGCGATCATCGCCACGCTGGAAGCCAAGGATTCGCTGACCCCGGACCTGGGCGGCGAGGGCACCACCATGTCGTTCGCCAAGGCGATCGCCAGTCGCGTCTGAGCGGTTCCGCCAGGCGGGACGGGAACGGGACGCACAGCGTCCCGTTTTTGTTTGCGTATGTCCCATCCATGGGGTTGGACGCTAGGCTGGCGGCACGCACAATCCGCGGCCCCACGCAGAAGGCCCTGCCATGTCCGTCCGTCCCAGCGCGCTCGCGCTGACCCCGCTGCTGCTGTTCCTCGCGCTGTTCTTCGGCGCCGGCCTGTACTACACCGAACAGGGCGATGCGATGGGCTTCTACCGCCTGCACGCGCCGGTGGCGATCCTTCCCGCGATCGCACTGGGGCTGTGGATCGCGCACCGGGCCGGGATCAAGGCGATGGACACGCTGCTGCAGGGCATCGGCGACAGCAACATCATCCTGATGTGCTTGATCTTCCTGCTGGCAGGCGCCTTCGCCATGGTGACCAAGCAGATCGGTGCCGTCGATGCGGTGGTCGCTCTGGGCCTGGGCGCGCTGCCGCCCGCATTGATCCTGCCCGGGCTGTTCCTCGTGGCAGGCTTCCTGTCGCTGGCGGTGGGCACGTCGATGGGCACCATCGCCGCCGTCACGCCGATTGCGCTGGGCGTGTCCGATGCTGCCGGCATCGACCGCGCGCTGGTGGTGGGCGCCGTGCTGGGCGGCGCCACGTTCGGCGACAACCTGTCGGTGATCTCGGACACCGCGATCGCGGCGGCGCGAACGCAGGGCTGCACGGTGCGGGACAAATTCCGCGAAAACGTGAAGATCGCGCTGCCTGCCGCCCTGCTGACGCTGGTGGTGCTGGCGGTCGTGGGGGATGCGTCGCCCGTGGAGGCGTCCGAGCCGGTCTCCGCCTGGCTGGTGCTGCCGTACGTGCTGGTGCTGGCGCTTGCGATCACCGGTCTGGACGTACTGGTGGTGCTGGCCATCGGGCTGGTGGTGGCGGGCCTGTTCGGCGCGTGGTTCGGTCCGGCGGATTACACACTGCCGACATTCGCCGATGACATCTATGCCGGCTTCGAGGGCGTCGTGGAGATCACTCTGCTGGCCCTGTTCATCGGCGGACTCGGCGCGTTGATGAAGGCGAGCGGCGGGCTGGACTGGCTGGCACGGCAGATCACGCGCATCGCACGCGGCAATACCGGGCGCCGCACCGGCGAGTGGTGCATTGCCGCACTGGCCTCGCTGACGGACGTGTTCACCGCCAACAACACCGTGGCCATCCTGATCAGCGGTGGCGTGGCGCGCGACATCGCCGAACGCCACGACGTACCGCCTGCGCGCGCGGCCAGCGTGCTCGATATCTTCGTCTGCATCGTCCAGAGCCTGCTGCCGTACGGCGCTCAGATCCTGTTGGCCGCCTCGCTGGCGGGGCTGTCGCCGTTGGCCCTGATGGGCAAGGTGCACTATTGCTGGCTGCTGGCGGGCGTGACCGTGCTGTTCATGGTGTGGCCATCACGACGCCGCCGGCACGCGGCGCCGACGCCAGGGTGAAAAAGAAAGGGCGCCGAGGCGCCCTTTCTTTCGCGATCGTCGTGACGGTTCAGTCGCGCGATTGGAGCTTCGACAGCAGGCGCAGCAGTTCCAGGTACAGCCACACCAGCGTGACCATCAGGCCGAACGCGCCATACCACTCCATGTACTTCGGCGCGCCCTGCTCGACGCCGGTCTCGATGAAGTCGAAATCCAGCACCAGGTTCAGCGAGGCGATGACGACGACGAACAGGCTGAAGCCGATGCCGACCAGGCCGGACTCGTGGATCAGCGGGATCTTGATGCCGAAGAAGCCCAGCGCGATGCTCGCCAGGTAGACGAGTGCGATGCCGCCGGTGGCCGCCACCACGCCCAGCTTGAAGTTCTCCGTGGCCTTGATCAGGCCGCTGCGGTAGGCGAACAACAATGCGAACAGGATGCCGAAGGTCAGCATCACCGCCTGCATCACGATCCCGCCGAACTGCGCGTTGTACACCGCAGAGATCGCACCCAGGAAAAACCCTTCGACCAGCGCATACAGCGGCGCGGTGACGGGCGACCAGGTCTTCTTGAAGACGGTGATCAGTGCCAGCACCAGGCCACCGATGGCACCACCCCACATGTACACCGCGAAGCCGGGGGCGGGCAGGCCGTCCGGGCCGAGGGCCTGGTTCCACGAGAACGCCGCCGTCAGCACGGTCAGCAACAACAGGATGCCGGTCTTGTTGATGGTGCCGTTGAGCGTCATCGCCTCGCCGTCGCGCGAGACGACCGCTCCGCTGCCAAGGTCGAGGAAGGTGGATTCCTTCAATGCCGGATTGCCGCTGCGCATCATCGTTCCCTCATGTGGTTGCCGGACGTCTGTCCCCAGCGCCTGAGCATATCGCAAGCGAAGGAACATCAGGTTTCGTTTGACAGCAGGGCCGCAGGTTCAGACAATACGCGACCTCGTTGGCGTCCAGACGCCATGCCGGGACCCTCGTCGGGGTATAGCGCAGTCTGGTAGCGCATCTGCTTTGGGAGCAGAGGGTCGGGGGTTCGAATCCCTCTACCCCGACCAGTCTGATGCAGTGCCAGTGTGTTCCGGCATGACGGGGATGCGACAATCCGGACCGGGCGCCCGTAGCTCAACCGGATAGAGCACCGGCCTTCTAAGCCGGCGGTTACAGGTTCGAGTCCTGTCGGGCGCGCCACTTCCGGTGCGATCCGGAAGGATGCAGGTTTCAGTGGTGGCTGTAGCTCAGCTGGTTAGAGTACTGGATTGTGATTCCAGATGTCGGGGGTTCGAGTCCCCTCAGCCACCCCACTGATCGAGGATCTCCGCACTGCGGGGGTTCACAGAAAAAGAAGATGCGGTTACACTACGCAGCCAGTTTTTCGGGGCCGTTAGCTCAGTTGGTAGAGCAGTTGACTCTTAATCAATAGGTCCAAGGTTCGAATCCTTGACGGCCCACCAAACCCGAAAACGCCCGGCTCACGCCGGGCGTTTTTCTTTGCGTGACGATTCACCTTGGCGTGGGTCGGTGGATGCCGGCGGATAGTGTCGACAGTCGCCTGTCTTCTTCCGGCCCCGGCCGGCTCACGGGTACAATCGCCAGGCCTTGCGAAAGTGGCGGAATTGGTAGACGCACTGGATTTAGGTTCCAGCGGGTAACCCCCGTGAGGGTTCGAGTCCCTCCTTTCGCACCACGCCCCGCCGTAGGCCGGAAAGTACGGTCGTGAACATGCCAGGGCGGTGAGCGGGCTGCTTCGTGAGCGGGTGATCCCGGTGCGGGGCGCCGAAGAGGGCACGGCGCCATGCGTCCTGACGTACGCCGATGATGAGCCGGCGGCCATCCCTGCCGTTGGAAAACTCCTTGGTGAAGCTCCAGCGACGGGCCCCATCACGCTCGTCGAGGCCCCCGGGGCCGGGCGTGGCGCCGGAAGTCCTGTGCCTGGACCGGCCGTGCCTCCTCCCCGAAACGCCCGCCCCGCTGGCAGCCCGCCCCGGAATCAGCGAAACTATCAAGTTCCGCCGGGCGGGCCTTGCGCGCTTGCCCCAGGCGTCCCGGATTATCAACATCGCCCCGGCTGTGCCGTGGCCGCAGGAGTCAGTGAGTATGCAAGTTTCGGTCGAATCGGTCGGCAACCTCGAACGCCGCATGAGCTTCAGCCTGCCGGCTGAGCGCCTGGACACCCACATCGGCGGTCGCCTGCGCGAACTGTCGCGCACCGCGCGCATCAAGGGCTTCCGCCCCGGCAAGGTGCCGGCCAAGGTCATCGAGCAGCGTTATGGCGACCAGGTCCGCGCCGAGGCCCTCGATGGCCTGCTGCGTGAGACGTTCAACAATGCCGTGCGTGAACAGGAACTGCAGCTGGCCGGCAATCCGCGCATCGAGAAGCAGGGCGAGGGCGAACTGGATTTCGTGGCCACGTTCGAAGTTGTGCCGGACTTCGGCGACGTCGACGTCGCCAAGCTGACCGTGATCCGCCACGCCGCCGAAGTGACCGACGCCGACATCGACCAGATGGTCGACAACCTGCGCATGCAGCGGCGCACCTTCCAGGTCGTCGAACGCGGCGCAAAGGAAGGCGATCGCGTGGCGCTGGAGACCTGGTCGCAGGCCGGTGACGAGCGCATGCCGGCGGAGGGCATCGAGAAGGGTGCCACGCTGATCGGGTCGGGCGTGATGTTCGGCGAGATCGAGCAGGCGCTCGTGGGCCTGGCAAAGGGCGACGAAAAGACGGTGTCGGTCACTTTCCCCGCCGACTGGCGCGTGCCGCCGCTGGCCGGCAAGCAGGTCGACGTGCACGTCAAGGTCACCGAAGTGGCCGAGTCGGTGCTGCCTGAGGTGGACCGCGAGTTCATCCGCAGCTTCGGCGTGAAGAGCGGCGACGCCGAGCAGTTCCGGGCGGATATCCGCAGCAACCTGGAGCGCGAGCTCAAGGGCGCCCTGATGACCCGTCTGCGCCGCGAGGTCGGTGAGCAGCTGATCGCCGTCTACTCGCACGTGGAAATGCCGCCGCGCCTGGTCGAGAACGAGGCGCGCGTGATGGTCCAGCAGGCGGCCGAGCAGGCCCGCCGCCAGGGCCAGCAGGTGCAGGTCCCCGACAACGCCTACGAGGGCTTCCTGGATGCGGCGCGCAAGCGCGTGCTGGTTGGCCTGCTGGTGGGCGAGGTGGCCCGCCGCAACCAGCTGCGCCTGGACTCCAAGCGCCTGAACGAGACGTTGCGTCTGATCGCCTCGACCTACGAGGAGCCGGAGCAGGTCATTGAGTTGTACCGCAACGATCCCCAACTGATGAACAGTCTGCAGGGTCGTGTAATGGAAGAGCAGGTGATCGACTGGATCGCCGAGCGCGCCCAGCACACCGAGCAGACGCTTTCCTTCCAGGAAGCCATCCGCAACTGAGCCGGGCACCCGTCCGGACAGAAGGTCCGGCTATCCTAGGCCGGACCTTCCCACGAACGACAGGCGCGAGAACCGAATGAGCATCCAAACCCAAGCCCTAAACCTGGTGCCGATGGTGGTCGAACAGACCAGCCGCGGCGAGCGCGCCTACGACATCTATTCCCGCCTTCTGAAGGAACGCGTCATCTTTCTGGTCGGCGGCGTGGACGACCACGTGGCGAACGTCATCGTGGCCCAGATGCTCTTCCTCGAAGCGGAAAATCCCGAGAAGGACATCAGCCTGTACATCAACTCGCCGGGCGGCGTGGTGACGGCGGGCATGGCGATCTACGACACCATGCAGTACATCAAGCCTGACGTCAGCACCATCTGCGTGGGCCAGGCGGCCAGCATGGGTGCGCTGCTGTTGGCATCCGGCGCTAAGGGCAAGCGGTATGCGCTGCCGAACTCGCGCGTGATGATCCACCAGCCGCTGGGCGGCTTCCAGGGCCAGGCTACGGACATCGACATCCATGCCCGCGAGATCCTGACCCTGCGTGCCCGGTTGAATGAAATCCTGGCCAAGCACACCGGGCAGTCGCTGGAGACGATCGAGCGCGACACGGAGCGCGACAACTTCAAGAGCGCGGCCGATGCCCAGGCCTACGGACTGGTCGACCAGGTGCTGGAACGTCGCCCCGACGACTCCATCCAGTCGGCCTGATACCCCGGATTGCCCGCTTTTACGGCACGAATCCCCCTGTTCACGGACCCGGCTGACACGCCGGGGCCGTGTGCTATTCTCCGACCGCAAGCCCCCGAGGGCAGGTTGAGCGACCGAGTATTACCAGCATGAGCGAAGATCGTCAGGGCCGTTCCGGCGACAGCACCAAAATCCTGTACTGCTCGTTCTGCGGCAAGAGCCAGCACGAGGTGCGCAAGCTGATCGCGGGTCCCAGCGTGTTCATCTGCGATGAATGCGTGGAGCTGTGCAACGACATCATCCGCGAGGAGCTGGAGGAGAAGGCGCAGTCGGCCCGTAGCCACCTGCCCAAGCCGCGCGAGATCCTCGAAGTCCTGGATCAGTACGTGATCGGCCAGAACCGTGCCAAGCGCACGCTGGCGGTGGCGGTCTACAACCATTACAAGCGCATCGAGAGCCGCAGCAAGAACGATGAGGTCGAACTGGCCAAGTCGAACATCCTGCTGGCCGGCCCGACCGGTTCGGGCAAGACGCTGCTGGCCGAGACGCTGGCGCGTC
This sequence comes from Pseudoxanthomonas sp. PXM03, assembly GCF_014852005.1. Classification (GTDB taxonomy): domain Bacteria; phylum Pseudomonadota; class Gammaproteobacteria; order Xanthomonadales; family Xanthomonadaceae; genus Pseudoxanthomonas_A. The sequence continues at coordinate 1,333,366 of NZ_JACVAU010000001.1, forward strand.
TGCTCAACGTGCCGTTCACCATCGCCGACGCCACCACGCTGACCGAGGCCGGTTACGTGGGCGAGGACGTGGAGAACATCATCCAGAAGCTGCTGCAGAAGTGCGACTACGACGTCGATAAGGCGCAGCAGGGCATTGTGTACATCGACGAGATCGACAAGATCTCGCGCAAGAGCGAGAACCCGTCGATCACCCGAGACGTCTCGGGTGAGGGCGTGCAGCAGGCGCTGCTCAAGCTGATCGAGGGCACGGTCGCCAGCGTGCCGCCGCAGGGCGGGCGCAAGCATCCGCAGCAGGAATTCCTGCAGGTCGACACCAAGAACATCCTGTTCATCTGCGGGGGCGCGTTCGCCGGCCTGGACAAGATCATCCAGCAGCGCAGCACCGAGGCCGGCGGCATCGGGTTCGGCGCCAAGGTGAAGAGTTCCGAGAAGAAGTCGGAAATCGGCAAGGTGCTGTCGGAGGTCGAGCCGGAAGACCTGATCAAGTTCGGCCTGATTCCCGAGTTCGTGGGCCGCCTGCCGGTGGTCGCGACGCTGGAGGAACTGGACGAGACCGCGCTGGTCAAGATCCTGACCGAGCCGAAGAACGCCATCACCAAGCAGTTCAAGAAGCTGTTCGAAATGGAAGGCGTGGAACTGGAGTTCCGCGCGGACGCCCTGTCTGCCATCGCCCGCAAGGCGCTCAAGCGCAAGACCGGTGCCCGAGGCTTGCGTACCATCGTCGAATCGGTGCTGCTGGATACGATGTACGAACTGCCTTCGCTGGAAAACGTCAGCAAGGTGGTCGTGGACGAGTCCGTCATCGAGCACAAGTCCGAGCCGTATCTGATCTACCAGAATCCGCCCGCACCGAAGGTCGCGGCGGCCGAGTGATCGGCCCCGTGATGCGGTCGACGACAGGCGCCCTCGTGGCGCCTGTTCATTTTTCGCGAGTCGATTCCAACCCACTGCTTTTGTTGCGGTTTCAGGCCCGCTATTGCATCCCGATGCCGATGGCCCCATAACGGCCCCATTGGTGTTTCGACACCCCCGTATTCCGCACTTCGCTGGAGCCCCCATGCCCCGCCATCCCCAGACTGAAACCCTCGACCTGCCGGTCCTGCCGCTACGCGACGTGGTGGTGTTTCCGCACATGGTCATCCCGCTGTTCGTCGGGCGCGACAAATCCATGCGTGCGCTGGAACAGGCGATGGAGGCCGACAAACGCATCATCCTGCTCGCGCAGAAGTCCGCGGAAACCGACGATCCCGCTGCCGCCGACCTGTACACGGTCGGCACCCTGGCACAGGTGCTGCAATTGCTGAAGCTGCCCGACGGCACGATCAAGGTGCTGGTCGAAGGCACGTCGCGCATCAGCGTCTCCAACGTGGACGAACGCGATGGCGCGCTGTACGGGCAAGGCGAGGAGATCGACTCCACCGACGGGCGTGAGCCGCGCGAGATCGAGGCGGTTGCGCGTTCGCTGATGGGCCTGTTCGAGCAGTACGTGAAGACCAACCGCAAGCTGCCGCCCGAACTGCTGCAGACGCTGGCAGGCATCGACGAACCCAGTCGGCTGGCCGATACCATCGCCGCGCACCTGGGCGTCCGCCTCAGCGACAAGCAGCGTTTGCTGGAGACGATTGAAGTCGGTGAACGGCTCGAGCTGCTGGTCGGTTTCGTCGACGGCGAGATCGACGTGCAGCAACTGGAGAAGCGCATCCGCGGTCGCGTGAAGTCGCAGATGGAGAAGAGCCAGCGCGAGTACTACCTCAACGAACAGATGAAGGCCATCCAGAAGGAACTGGGCGAGCTCGACGAAGCGCCCAACGAACTGGAGGACCTGGCGCGACGGATCGCCGAGGCGGGCATGCCCAAGCCGGTGGAGACCAAGGCGCGCAACGAGCTCAACAAGCTCAAGCAGATGTCGCCGATGTCGGCGGAAGCCGCCGTCGTGCGCAACTACCTGGACTGGGTGCTGGGCGTGCCGTGGAACAAGCGCACCAAGGTCCGCAAGGACCTGAAGGTCGCACAGGACACCTTGGACGCCGACCACTACGGTCTGGAGAAGGTCAAGGAACGCATCCTCGAGTACCTCGCGGTGCAGTCGCGGGTGAAGAAGCTGCGCGGACCGATCCTGTGCCTCGTGGGGCCCCCGGGCGTGGGCAAGACCTCGCTTGGGCAGAGCATCGCGAAGGCGACGAACCGCAAGTTCGTCCGCATGTCGCTGGGTGGCGTGCGCGACGAGGCAGAGATCCGTGGACATCGCCGCACCTACGTGGGTTCGATGCCGGGCCGCATCGTGCAGAACCTCAACAAGACCGGCAGCAAGAATCCGTTGTTCGTGCTGGACGAGATCGACAAGATGTCGATGGACTTCCGCGGCGATCCCTCGTCGGCCCTGCTGGAGGTGCTCGATCCCGAGCAGAACAACGCATTCAACGATCATTACCTGGAAGTGGATCTTGATCTGTCCGAGGTGATGTTCGTCGCCACCTCCAATTCGTTGAACATTCCGGGTCCCTTGCTGGACCGCATGGAAGTGATCCGCATCCCGGGATACACCGAGGATGAGAAGGTCAACATCGCGCAGCGCTACCTTGTTCCGAAGCAGCTAAAGGCCAACGGCCTGAAGGCGGACGAGCTGAAGATCGCCGAAAGCGCGATCCGCGACCTGGTCCGCTACTACACCCGCGAGTCGGGCGTGCGCAACCTGGAGCGCGAAGTCGCCAAGATCTGCCGCAAGGTAGTGAAGGAGATCGCACTGGGCGGCGCCAAGGCGCTGGCAAAGAAGAAGACGGCGAAGGCGGCCACCGTGCAGGTCGGCTCGAAGAACCTGGAGAAGTATTCCGGCGTGCGTCGCTACGATTTCGGGCGCGCGGAGGAGCAGAGCGAGGTCGGTCTGGTGACCGGTCTGGCGTGGACCGAAGTCGGTGGCGATCTGCTGCAGATCGAGGTTGCGCTGGTGCCCGGCAAGGGCGGCATGATGCTGACCGGCCAGCTGGGCGACGTGATGAAGGAGTCCGGTTCCGCCGCCTTGTCGGTGGTGCGCAGTCGTGCGGCCAGCCTGGGTGTGGATGCGGAATTCCTGCAGAAGCACGACGTGCACCTGCACGTGCCGGATGGCGCCACGCCGAAGGACGGACCCAGCGCCGGCATCGCGATGGCGACCGCGCTGGTGTCTGCGCTGACGAAGAATCCGGTTCGCGCCAACGTCGCCATGACCGGCGAGATCACGCTGCGGGGACGTGTCACCGCGATCGGTGGGCTGAAGGAAAAGTTGCTCGCAGCCCTGCGTGGCGGCATCACCACCGTGATCATTCCTGACGAGAACAAGAAGGACCTCGCGGATATCCCCGCCAACGTCACAGAGGGCATGAAGATCGTGCCGGTGAAGTGGATCGACGAAGTGCTGGACTTGGCGCTGGAACGTCCGCTGGCCCCGATACCCGCCGATGGTGGAGGCGAGCGCACGGTGCCGACGGCGGAGAAGGAAAGCGACAAAGGGTCGCAACAACCGGGCGTGAAGCATTGAACGATGTGACGGATGGCGGCTGGAATCGCCCCGAAACCCGCGTCATTGCTGGGTTTTCGGCTTGCGTGGCATTTTTTGCACTGGTATAACGGCGTCACCCGCGCACACGGGGCGACGCCTCACTGTGCGTGGATATAACGACCGGTTCCCGTGAGGCGAGCGAGCCCAGAGGTCCCGGTTACTCATTCCGCGGTTGTGCCGCAAAGGGAGTTACTCAATGAACAAAACCGAATTGATTGATGCCGTCGCCGACGAAGCCGAAGTGTCCAAGGCCGAAGCTGGCCGTGCGGTCGACGCCGTCATCTCCAGCATCACCAAGGCCCTCAAGAAGGGCGACACCGTGACGCTGGTCGGCTTCGGCACCTTCCAGGTCCGCAAGCGCGCAGCGCGCACGGGCCGCAACCCGAAGACCGGCGATACCATCAAGATCAAGGCTTCCAAGAACCCGGCCTTCAAGGCTGGCAAAGCCCTGAAGGATGCCGTAAACTAATCGACTCGCTGCCGATGGCAGGGTGCGTGATGCACCTGGGGTGCTTAGCTCAGCGGTAGAGCGTCTCCCTTACACGGAGAGGGTCGGGGGTTCGAAACCCTCAGCACCCACCACCTCGGGGCGATGCAAGGTTAAAAAATTTGCAGGACGGTCTAGCGGAAACCGCGTAAATCGTCTTACAATGTTTGTCTCAGCGCGGAGTGGTAGTTCAGTCGGTTAGAATGCTGGCCTGTCACGCCGGAGGTCGCGGGTTCGAGTCCCGTCCACTCCGCCATTACACCCGGAAAGCCCGCGAAAGCGGGCTTTCTGCTTTCTGTACGTGTCACGCCGCAGTGTGGCCGGGAAGCTGCTCCCCGGCGGCGGGATCCGCCAGGTGGCGAGACGCCGTTGTCCCGGCACGCTAAACTTCGCGGCTGAAAGAATCCGAGCCCCGTGCACACATGCTGCAGAAACTCCGCGACAAAACTTCCGGCTGGGTCGCCAGCCTGATCCTGGGTCTGCTGATCATTCCGTTCGCCTTCGTCGGCGTGAACGAGTACATGACCGGTGGCACCGCCAGCGACGTTGCCCTGGTCGAAGCGCCGCCGACGTGGTGGGAGTCGGCACCCCAATGGTGGCCGGCTTCGATGCTGTGGCAGCGCGAGGAAGTCACCCAGGATGAATTCCGTGCCGCATTCGAGCAGGCGCGCCAACAGCAGCGACAGGCGCAGGGTGAGGCGTTCGATCCGCGCGAGTTCGAGAGTGTCGACAACAAGCGCAAGGTGCTCGAGCAACTGATCGACCAGAAGGTGCTGGCGCTGGCGTCCAAGCGCGCCGGTATCGTCGTGGGCGATGCAGCCGTGCAGAAGATGATCCTGAGCGAGCCCGCGTTCCAGATCGACGGCAAGTTCAGCCAGGAGCAGTACCAGATGCTGCTGTCGTCGCAGATACCTGCGATCTCCCCGCTGAAGTTCCAGGAAGACCAGCGCGAACGGCTGCGCATGATGCTGGTGCCCCAGGCGATCAGCGATTCCGATTTCGTCACCGAGGGCGAACAGGAGCGCATGTGGAAGCTGCTGGGCGAAACGCGCGACATTGGCATTGCCCTGTTGCCGCCGGCCGCGGAGGACGCCACGCCCGTCAGCGATGCGGATATCAAGGCCTGGTACGACGGGCACAAGGACGACTTCAAGCAGCCGGAGCAGGTCTCGCTGGAGTATCTGGAAATCAATGGTGCCGCGCTGCCGGTCACCGCCACCGCCGACGAGGCTGCGTTGCGCAAGCGCTACGACGCCGAGAAGTCGCGTTTCGTTTCGCCCGAGCAGCGCGTGGTCGCCCACATCCTGATCGCGGCTGACGCGAACGCCGATGCCGCCACGCAGAAGAAGGCGGAAGAAAAAGCCGCTGCGCTGGCCAAGCAGGCGCGTGAGGGCGCCGACTTCGCGGCACTGGCGCGCGCCAATTCGGAAGACCCGGGCTCGAAGGACATGGGGGGCGAGCTGCCGCCGTTCGCGAAAGACGGCTCGATGGTGAAACCCTTCGAGGACGCCGCGTTCGCCATGCAGGCCGGTGAGATCCGTGGGCCGGTGAAGAGCGACTTCGGTTACCACGTGCTGCAGTTGAAGCAGGTCACGGGCGGTACCGGCCGCAGCTTCGAGGAGGTGCGCGAGGAACTGGCGGCGGAAGAAGCCAGCGGCGAGCGCGATCGCGCGTTCAACGACCTGGCGGGCCGCGTGGTCAATGAAACCCTGAAGAATCCGACCGCGCTCGCCCCGGCGGCGCAGGCGACAGGGCTGCCGCTGCAGAAAGTCGGCCCGTTCTCCCGCACCGATCCCCTGGGCATCGCGACCGTACCGGCTGTGTTGCGTGCCGCCTTCTCGGACACGCTGGTCCAGGACGGCACCATCAGCGATCCGATCGAGATCGCGCCCAACCACAGCGTTGTCATCCGGGTCGCCCAGCACACGCCCGAACAGGCGTTGCCGATGGACAAGGCGCGCGACGCCGTCGTGCTCGCCATCCGTGCCGACCGCCGCGAGAAGGCGGCCCAGGCGGCTGCGGACGCGCTGGTCGCACGCGTGCAGAAGGGTGAGTCGCTCGCGACGATCGCTGCGGCCGATGGCCTGCGCTACAACGAGCTGCCCGGCCTGCGTCGGGGCATGCCGATGCCGACGGCCGAGGCGAACGAAGCGATCTTCGCGGCGGCGCGCCCGGCGGAAGGCAAGGCGACGGCTGGCAAGGTGGCGCTGGGTGATGGCGCTTACGCCATCTTCACCGTCAACAAGGTGACGGAGGGTGCGATTGCCGACATGCCGCCCGAAGAGCGCGCGACGATGCAGCAGCAGATGACGCAGTTGAACGGCGGCGTAGCGACACAGGCGTACGTCGATGCACTGCGCAAGCGTTTCAAGGTCGAAGTGTTCGAAGACCGGCTCTGAGCCGGGCACCCCTCGCGACATGAAGAATCCCGCCGAATGGCGGGAATTTTTTCAGCCTGGCCCGCGCATCAGGCCGGATCGTCGTCAAGCTTCAGCACCATGCCGGGGCGAAGGACGGCGTCCGCTTTCAGGCCATTCACGCGCAGCAGGTGCGCGGTGGAAATGCCGTAGCGGCGCGCGATGGTCCAGGCCGACTCGCCGCTTTTCACAACGTGTGTGCGTGAAGGGGCGGGTTCGCTGCCAGGCATGTCCGCGCTGGCGACGGCGGGTGGGGCGGCAGGGGTGTCACTCGTGCCGGTTGCGCTGTCGTCGCCGGCGATGGCGGGCGCGAGCACTCGCAGGGGCTTCGTTCCGCGGCTGAAGCGGCCTGCAAGCGCAGGGTTGAGGCGTTTGAGAAGCGTGGCGGGTTGTTGCTGGTTGCGCGCCCAGGATTCCAGCGTGGCGTCCCCTGGCAGCGTGTGTGCCGCCAAACGCGGCACGGGGCGGTCCATCTGCCGCAGCCAGGCATCGCGGTCGTCCGCCTGCTGGAAGACGCAGGCCAGTGCGTGCAGCTTCTCCACGTAGGCGTACGTGATGCCGGAGAGCCCGGGCAATTCCGCCGGCCTTGCATTGCGTGCGTTCATGCCTGCGCGGCGCATGGATTGCAGCACGCGGTATTCCCCCGCATTGTAGGCCATCACCGCCAGCCTCCAGTCGCCGCCGAACATGCCGTGCAATGTCTTGAGGTAGCGGATGGCTGCCTGCGTGGAGTCCACCGGCGACAACCGTCCGTCGTAGCCCTCGCGCATGGGAACGCCGTGGTTGCGGGCCGTGATGCCGATGAATTGCCACAGCCCTGCCGGGCCGCTGGGGTTGCGCGCACCGGGCTTGTAGCCACTTTCGACGAACGGGATGAGCGCGAACTCGGTGGGCAGGTTGGCATCGCGCAGGGCATCGACCACGTAGCCGAACAGCGGCAGCAGGTCTTCCTGTGCGCTTGCGAGCTGGCCTGGCGCATGGCTGAAGTGCTTTTTCCAGCGACCGTTCGTTGCCTGGCTGTCGCACTCCGGATCGGCGAGCCCGTCACGGAAGCGCTGGTAGATGTCCAGGCCGCTGCGCTGGTGCGTGGCGGGCAGGCTCGCGGGAGCAAGCGGATCGACCGCCGGCGCTTCTGGCAGCGGCGCCTGCGTTTCGATGGAGGGCGGATCGGCAGCCATCACGGGGTGGGCGATGATGGCCAGGCCGGCGGCGAGGATCGTCCGGTGCATTCGGTTGCGTCTGCTCATGCGCGAAAATCGTTCTTCCATTGCCTCAGTGTCGCGAACGTTTCCACCCGGTCGGCAGGCGGCCTTCCCAGACGATGCGTGACCGCCTCGCGCACGGCTTCATCGTCCACGCGCAGGAAGGGATTGGTGGCCACCTCGCCCGCCAGCGAGGTGGGCAGGGTGGGGCGGCCGGCACGGCGCATGGCGCGGGCTTCCTGGATGCGCAGGCGCAGGGCGGGGTTGTGCGGATCCACGGTTTCGGCGAAAGCGGCGTTGGCCAGGGTGTACTCATGGCCGCAGCAGACCAGCGACGAGTCCGGCAAGGCGGCCAGGCGTTCCAGCGAAGCGAGCATCTGCGGCGGCGTACCTTCGAACAGTCGACCGCAGCCCAGGCTGAACAGGGTGTCCCCGCAGAACAGGTGGGGCGGGCCCTCGCTGCCTCCCCCGTGGAACGCGATATGGCTGCGGGTATGTCCGGGGACCGACAGCACCGACAGTCTCCAGCGCTTCACCTGGACGACGCTGCCGTCGCCCACGCGCTCCGTGGCATCGGGAATGCGTTCGTCTTCAGGCGCGAACACCGGCAGCGTCGGCCAGCGGTCCCGCAGGGCGGCGATGCCGCCGGCATGGTCGGGATGATGGTGGGTGACGAGGACCGCGGCAGGCCACAAGCCGTTGCCGGTGGCCGCAAGGACAGGCGCCGCATCGCCGGGATCCACCACGAGCGCGTCACCCTCGTCGTCCACCAATGCCCAGATGTAGTTGTCTTCGAAGGCGGGCAGGGCGAGCAGGCGCATCGGGGGACGGGCTCCGGGCAAGAACGGACGGCCGGGCGCGGCGTCCTCTACAATCCGAACATGCCTGCCTTCGCATTTACCCGTCAACCCGATGCCCTGGCGTGGTTCGGGACGGGCCGAGGCGGGCCGATACTTGCGTCGGAGCATGCCCGGGTAAGCCAGGCGCTCACCAGTCGCACCCCGCAGCCCTGGCTTTGGGTCTTGCCGGAGGGCACGGATCCCTCCGCCACGGCTCCCGCGACGCGCGGGCTGCGCCTGAGGGCAACCGCGGGCTCGCATCGTCTGTCAGGGCCTGTCCACTGCGGGTTGCCCTTGCCGCTGCCCACCGAGGCCGTGGGCGTGATCGTGCTGCAACACGCCCTGGACGCTGGCGATCCGCAGCCGCTGCTGCAGGAGTGCGCCCGGGTGCTGGAGCCCGGAGGACGCCTGTGGCTGTTCGTCCTCAATCCGTGGAGCCCTTATCGCCTGCGCTGGCGCGGCACCGGGTTGAAGTCGCGTGCGCTGGACCAGTGGCGCCTCCAGTTGGCGGCGGCGGGGCTGACGATGTCGCAGCATGTCCTGCACTACGGCCCGGTCTGGCGCGGCATGCCGGACGCTCCCGGCAACGGCCCTGCACCGTTGCGCGCCGCCCGCCTGCTGGAAGCGGAGAAGCGAGTGGCCGGCCTGATTCCCCCCGCGCCCGTGGCGCGCGCGTGGCGCACCGCGCCCGCAGCCTGATACCCGACCAAGAGGACACATGAAGCACGTCAGCATCCATACCGATGGCTCCTGCCTGGGCAACCCGGGCCCCGGCGGCTGGGCAGCGCTCCTGCGCTACGGCGAAAAGGAGCGGGAAGTGGTCGGCGGCGAGGCGCAGACCACCAACAACCGGATGGAGCTGATGGCCGCCATCGCTGCGCTGGAAGTGCTGACGGAAGGCTGCGAGGTCACGCTGCACATCGATTCGCAATACGTCCGCCAGGGCATCACCGAATGGATGCCCGGCTGGGTGCGGCGCGGCTGGAAGACTGCGGGCGGCGATCCGGTGAAGAATCGTGACCTCTGGGAGCGCCTGCACGCGGCCACGGCTCGCCACAAGATCGACTGGAAGTGGGTCAAGGGCCATAACGGCGACCCCGACAACGAGCGCGTGGACGTGCTCGCGCGCAACGCGGCGGTGCGCTTTCGCAGCGGTGCCGTGGCGTGACCGTGCCGCTCCTGCCAGGACAGGTTGTCGCCCAGACCGCCCGATTGCGCCTGTACGCGATGTCCGATGACGCGCACGCCGACGCGGCCCTGATGCTGGCACTGCTCAACGATGCCGCCTTCATCCGCAACATCGCGGACCGCGGCGTCCGCAGCTTGGAGCAGGCACGCGACTACCTGCGCAATGGCGCGCTGCGCAGCTATGCGGAACACGGGTTCGGGATGTACGCCGTCCAGCGGAAGGACACCGGTGCGTTGATCGGGAACTGCGGGTTGGTGCGGCGCGAGGGCCTCGATGGCCCGGACCTGGGTTATGCATTGCTGCCCGACCATTGCGGCCGGGGCTACGCATGCGAGGCCGCGCTTGCGGTGATCGCCGATGCGAGGACCCGGCTCGGCATCACCCGGCTGCAGGCCATCGTCAATCCGGACAATGCGGCCTCCATCGGCCTGTTGCAGAAGCTGGGATTCGAATTCGAGAGAATGGTCGTCCTGCCGCACGTCGAGCATGCGCTCGATCTGTTCCACCTGAATGTACCTACGGAAGCCAACGCCTGATGCGCCAGATCATCCTCGATACCGAAACCACCGGCCTGGAGTGGAGGAAAGGCAACCGGGTGGTTGAAATCGGCTGCGTCGAACTGCTTGAACGCAGACCCACCGGGCGCACGTACCATCAGTACATCAACCCGCAGCGCGAATTCGAGCAGGGAGCGGCGGAAGTCACCGGGCTCAGCCTGGAATTCCTGTCCGACAAACCGCTCTTCGCCGCCATCGCGGATGAATTCCTGGCCTTCATCGACGGTGCGGAGCTGGTGATCCACAACGCCGCGTTCGACGTGGGCTTTCTGGATTACGAGCTGTCGCGGCTGGGTGAGCACTACGGCCGCCTGGCGGACCGCGTCACCGTGGAAGATTCTCTGCTGTTGGCGCGACAACGCTATCCCGGCCAGCGCAACTCGCTGGACGCGCTGTGCAAGCGGCTGGGCGTGGACAACACCCACCGGCAATTGCACGGCGCCTTGCTGGACGCCCAGCTGTTGTGCGACGTGTACCTGAACCTCACCGCCGGCCAGCGGGAAATCGGGTTCGGAGGAGCGGAAGACGCGGCGCCCGGGACAGCCGCGACCGTGGTGCATCGGTTCGATTCCGCCAATACCGGCGCCCGCCCGCGCGTCTCGCCCACCGTGGACGAACTGGCCGCACACGAGGCGCGTCTGGCGACCCTGCGGAAGAAGGCGGGTGGGCGGTGCCTGTGGGACCCGCCCGCGTTCGAGGCCGTTTGAGCGGCCCCTGATGCGTCAGTGGCAGCGCACCAGGACGGCGGTGACGTTGTCCGAGCCGCCGCCATCCAGCGCGGCGGCGATCAGGGTATCCACGCATTCCTGGGCGCTGCAGTCGTCGTATTTCAGCGTGGCGGCGATGCTGCCGTCGTCCACCTCTTCGGTCAGGCCATCGCTGCACAGCAGGAGCTGCATGCCGGGCCGGAGTTCACCGGTCATGGTTTCCACGTTGAGATGGTTGGGGTCCGTGACGCCCAGGGCCTGGGTGACGACGTTGCGGTGCGGGTGAGTGCGGGCCTGTTCACTGGTGAGCGCGCCCTGTGCGATCAGTTCCTGCACGTAACTGTGGTCCTGGCTCAGTTGCGCCAGTTGGCCTTCGCGCCACAGGTAGGCGCGGCTGTCGCCGACCCAGGCCACTTCGAACCGGTTGCCCTGGATGCGGGCGGCCACCACGGTGGTGCCCATCGGCAGGGTGTCGTTGCGTCGGCGCGACGTGCGGATGATCTCCTCGTCGGCGATCCGGATGGCCTGCGCCAGCGGCGTGCCGTCGCGGATCTCGCGCACGATGGTTTCCCGCGCCAGCGCGCTGGCCACCTCGCCGCAGGCGTGGCCGCCCATGCCATCGGCCACCAGCCAGAGCCCGAGCTCGCTGTCGCCGTAGTAGGTGTCCTCGTTGAGCTCGCGCCGGAGCCCGACGTGGGAGATGTGGCCGAATTCGATCATGGTGCCCTGTCTGTTCAGACGGATTTCGCCTATCCGGTCATACGCAATGATCCGGTCGGACAGGACATCGGGCAAGGTTGGCGTGGTTTCGGACGGCAACCGGGGTTCATTCACGTGCAGATGGAGTGATGCGGCCACGCGGATTGTGCCTTCCGGCTTGTCCGGATGCGGTCCGCCACGTATCATTCACGCCCCCGGCAAGCCCGGGGCCACCGGAGAGGTGGCAGAGTGGTTGAATGTACCTGACTCGAAATCAGGCATACGTTAATAGCGTATCGAGGGTTCGAATCCCTCCCTCTCCGCCAGTTTCAAGAAAGCCCCCGCAAGGGGGCTTTTGCGTTGTGGCAGGGCTGACCCAGCGCTGCCGTGACTACCTCGTGGGCGGCTGCGCCTAGAATGGCGTTCTTTACCCGGGAGCCGTCATGTCCGAAATCCTCGTCCCCGTTTCCTTCGGTGAGCTGCTGGACAAGATCGCCATCCTCCAGATCAAGTCCGAGCGCATGAGCGATCCCGCCAAGCTCGCCCACGTGCGCGATGAACTGGCCGCGCTGGAACACAGTTGGATGGAGCATCCGGTCGCCGGCCACAACATCGCCGAACTGCGCGCCCAGCTGAAGGCCGTCAACGAGCGCCTGTGGGTGATCGAGGATGACGTGCGCCTGAAGGAGAAGGCGCAGGCATTCGACGAGGACTTCATTCGCCTGGCCCGCAGCGTCTACATCGAGAACGATGAGCGGGCCCGGATCAAGAAGGCGATCAACCTCGCGCTGGGTTCCAGCTATGTGGAAGAGAAGTCGTACCAGGATTACCGCTCCGGCGGCACGTCCTGACGGAGCCCCGGGCTACCCGCCAAGATCGTTGCGGCGACGTTCGAATGCCGCGACGGCGTCTTCCACGGTGATCAGGTCCATCACGCCATCGTGCTCGATCTTGGTTCCCCACTTCAGCGCCGCGGCCGGCCGGCCCTTGTAACGGCGCGCGGCATCGTCGTAGCGATCCACGCAGTAGCGGACGCTGGAGTAAGGGCCGCTGCGAAGCGGGTTGCTGGCCGCATGCAGCCCCAGCACGGCCGCACCCATCGCGTTGGCGATGTGCATGGGGCCGGAATCAGGCGTCATCACCAAGTCCGCGCGCGCCAGCAGCGCCGGGAGTTGCTTGAGGGTGTCCTTGCCCACCAGGTCCAGCACCGGCGAGCGCATGGCCGAGATGATCGCGTCGGCGGTGCGTCGCTCCAGGTCGCTGCGGCCTCCGCACACAACGATGCGCCAACCCTGCGCGGCGGCGTGGTCGGCCACCGCGGCATAGCGGTCGGCATACCAGTTGCGCCGTTCGTGGCTGGAGCAGGGTGAAATCACCAGCGTGCGCTGCCCGTCTGCGCTCCACTGCGCGGCCGCCCAGGCGTGCGCGTCGGCGGGTACCGGCAGGTCCCAGACCACATCGGTCTGTTTCAGGCCGAGGGGTTCGCAGAAGCTTCCGATCGCGTCGAGCACGTGGATGCCGGGCCGGTCAGGGATGCGTTCGTTGACGACGAGGCCATGCAGGTCCTTCGAGCGGCTGCGGTCGTAGCCGATCCGGCGCCGGGCAGGAATGAAGGCCGACAACAGGTTGGCGCGCAGCGCCACCTGCATCTGCAGCAAGGCGTCGAATCCTCCTGCAGGCAACGCGCGGCGCAAGGCGCGCATGCCGGCCAGCCCGGTCTTCTTGTCGTAGGTGTGGAAGGTCACGCCGTCCAGTCCTTCGAGCAGCTTGAATCCGCCCTTGTCGATCACCCAATGCAGGTGCGCCCGGGGCCAGTGCCGTTGCAGGGTACGCACCAGCGGCACGACATGGGTCACGTCGCCGAGTGCGGACAGGCGGAGCAGGCAGAGTGATTGGGGAATCGTGGACAAGTGTTGTTAGACTCGCTGGATGGTCGGATTTGACGCCTCGGAATCCCTGACGCCGTTCCGCGAAGGCAGCGGATACGGTGCGATTCTGTTCGACCGCAAACACCTGCGGCAAGCGGATCCCGACTGGTTCGCACCGGAGAAGTGGGGAGACCGTGCCCGCCCGGTCGACAGTGGCGGACGGGGCGGGGCCTGGTTCATCGATGCGCCCTCGAGTCAGTGCGTGTTGCGCCACTACCGGCGCGGCGGCCTGGCTGCGCGTTTCAGCCAGGACCGCTACCTCTGGCACGGCCCCGACCGCACACGCAGTTTCGCCGAATTCCGGCTCACGCGCGCGCTGCTGGCGCGCGGCCTGCCGGTGCCGCGCCCGGTGGCCGCCAGCTATGTGCGTGACGGCATGTTCTACCGCGCCTCCATCCTGTTGGAACGGTTGATGGAGGTGCGTACGCTGGCCGATATCGCAGGCCAGGCCGCCGGCAATGCGCCATGGGAGAGCACCGGCAGGCTGGTGGCGCGCTTCCATCGCGCGGGCCTGGACCACGCCGACCTCAACGCGCAGAACATCCTTTTCGATGGCGGCGGACATGGTTGGCTGATCGATTTCGACCGCGGCCGGCTGCGCATCCCGGCCACCGCATGGCGCGAGCAGAATCTCGCGCGGCTCAGGCGCTCCCTGCTCAAGCTGCGCGGCGAACGCAGCGCGGACGAAGTGGGCTACGACTTCGCGCACCTGCGTCGTGCCTACGACCATGCCTGGTCGCGAGGCTACTGACATGGACTGGGCGCTACGCTTCCTCGGCGTCGGCAATGCCAGTGCCGTCGAGCTGGGTTCGGCGATGGCGACGCTGGAACGGGGCGGGCAGCCCTGGCTGGTGATCGACTGCGGTGGCGAGGGACTGACGGCGTACCAGACCCGGTATGGCGGGATGCCCGATGCTATCTTCCTCACCCATCTGCACCTGGACCATGTCGCCGGCTTCGAACGCCTGTTCGTGGGCAGTTATTTCGATTCCGCACGGCGGGGCAGGGTGCGCCTGTACGTCCCCGCGCCGCTGGTTCCGCTGCTGCACCAGCGCATCGCCAGTTATCCGAACGTGCTGGCCGAGGGCGGCGCGAATTTCTGGGATGCGTTCCAGCTGGTGCCCGTGGGCGACGCGTTCTGGCACGACGGCCAGCGGCTGGAGGTGTTTCCCGTGCGCCATCACTGGCCCGAGACGGCGTTCGGGCTGCGCCTGCGTGGCAGCGTGGTCTGGACCGGCGACACGCGCCCGATCCCGGAGATGCTGGCACGCCACGCCGATGCGGACGAACTGATTGCCCACGACTGCGCGCTGCACGGCAACCCCTCGCACAGTGGCATCGATGACCTGGAGCGCGAGTATCCGGTGTCGTTGCTGGCCCGCTGCATGCTGTACCACTACGCGAGCGCGGAAGAAGGCGTGGCACTGCGCGCCCGCGGCCATCGCGTGGCGATGCCCGGTGAGGTGGTCCCGCTGGCGCAGCCTCTCCCGACGGCGCTGCCGTGAACAGCCCCACGCTGCCACGTGACCTGCTGGGGCGGCCGTTGCACGACCTGCGCCTGTCGGTCATCGATGCCTGCAATTTCCGGTGCGGCTACTGCATGCCGGCCGACCGCGTGCCCGAGGACTACGGCACCGACGCCTCGCAGCGGCTTTCCTTCGACGAAATCGAGACGCTGGTTCGCGCCTTCGCACGGCTGGGCGTGCGCAAGCTCCGGTTGACGGGTGGCGAGCCGCTGTTGCGCAAGCGGCTGCCGGAACTGGTACGACGACTGGCGGGTATTGCCGGGCTTGAAGACATCGCGCTGACCACCAACGGCATGTTGCTGGCGACACAGGCGCGCGCGCTGCACGACGCGGGCCTGCGCCGCATCACGGTCAGCCTGGATGCGCTCGACCCCGAGGTGTTTACCGACATGTCGGGGCGCCGCGGACAGGTGCGCGACGTGCTGGCCGGTATCGATGCGGCCATGGCGGCCGGATTCACCCGCCTGAAGATCAACGCCGTCGTCCAGCGCGGCGTCAACGAAGCGCAGGTGCTGCCGCTGGTCGAACGCTTCCGCGGAACGGGACACGTGGTGCGCTTCATCGAATTCATGGATGTCGGCGACAGCAATGATTGGCGACGTGACCGGATGGTCCCGTCCTCCGTGCTGCGCGACCGCATCGGTGCGCGCTGGCCGCTGCATGCGCTGCAGGCGGACTATCGCGGCGAAGTGGCCGAACGCTATGCCTTCGATGACGGTGGCGGCGAAGTCGGCTTTGTCAGCTCCGTCAGCACGCCGTTCTGCGGCGACTGCCACCGGGCACGCGTGTCGGCCGATGGCCGGCTCTTCACCTGCCTGTTCGCCTCGGAAGGCGCTGACCTGCGCGCGGTGGTGGGGCAGGGCGAGGAGGCACTGGCCGCGCACGTCGCCGGCCTGTGGAACGCGCGCGGCGACCGCTACAGCGAACTTCGCGGCAGTCCGGAAGTGCGGGACCGGCGACGCGTCGAGATGTATCTTATCGGCGGTTGAAGCCCCAGGACCCGCATGCCCCGCAAAGCCCTGACCCATCTGGACGCCGATGGCCGACCCGCGATGGTGGATGTATCCGGCAAGGAGGCCACTGCACGCGAAGCCCGCGCCACCTGCCGCGTACGCTTCCCGGCAGATGTCGCGCGCCAACTCAGACGCAATCGCCTGCGCAGCGCGAAGGGCGGCATCGTCGACACCGCCATCATCGCCGGCACGATGGCGGTCAAGCGCACCCACGAGCTGATCCCCTTCTGCCATCCGCTGCCGATCGACGGCTGCCGGCTGACCGTGGACTGGGACGGCGAGTCCACGCTGCGCATCGATTGCCACGTCCGCACCGTCCATCGGACCGGCGTGGAGATGGAGGCGCTCACCGGCGCCACGATTGCCGCGTTGACGGTCTACGACATGTGCAAGGCGCTGTCGCATGCCATCGTGCTGGGTCCCGCCAAGCTGGTGGGAAAGCGTGGCGGCAAGCACGACGTGGGCCGGGTCTGATGGTCACCGTGACATTGCTCTATTTCGCCAGCCTGCGCGAGCGCACCGGTGTGGCGAGCGAGTCGGTCAGTACCTGCGCCAACGATCTTGCCGGACTCTATGCCGAGGTCCAGGCGCGGCATGGCATCGCCTGGCCGCGCGAACATCTGCGGGTCGCGATGAACGGCGAATTCGCCCGCTGGCACGATGCTCCCGTCGAGGGCAGCGAGATCGCCTTCATTCCCCCGGTGAGTGGAGGCTGAGCATGCACGGTTTCCGACTCTCCGAGGTTCCACTCGATGTGCCCACGCTGCGCGGATCCCTCCTTGATGCGCGCGCCGGCGGATATGCCAGCTTCGAGGGATGGGTGCGCGATCATCACGCGGGTCGGTCCGTCGACGGCCTCGACTACCAGGCTTATGCAGCCCTTGCCGAGATCGAGGGTGGACGCATCCTCGCCGAGGCGATGACGCGGTTCGATGTGGTGGCGGCGGGCTGCGTGCATCGCGTGGGCACGCTCGCCATCGGGGACCTGGCGGTATGGGTGGGCGTGAGCGCTGCGCACCGCGGTGCCGCGTTCGATGCCTGTCGCTACATCATCGATGAAGTGAAGCAGCGCGTGCCGATCTGGAAGCGGGAGCACTACCGCGAAGGCGATGCGGACTGGCTGCATCCGATGGGGGATGGGCCTTGAAGCCGCAGCGCACCCTTCTTCTTTCTGCATGCCTGGCAACTGTCACGTCTCTTGCCATGCAGGTCGGCAACGCGGCGGAGCTTCTCGTCGGCAACAAGTCCGCGGACACCGTCTGGCGGCTGTCGTTGCGTGATGGACGGAGGATCGGCGAATTCCGCACGGGCGAAGCGCCGCACGAGATCGCGGTGGCCCCGGATGGCCGTCTTGCCGTGGTGACGAATTACGGTGCTGCGAAATCCGGCAACACGCTGTCGGTGCTGGACTTGCGGAGCGGCAAGCCAACGCGATCCATCGATCTGGGACAACACAGCGCCCCCCACGGGCTCCGCTTCCTGCCGGATGGCCGCCGGGTACTGGTCACCACCGAAGGCTCGGCCAGCGTACTGGTGGTCGATGTGTCGAAGGGCGAGATCGAACGCGTGATCGAGGTGGGAGGTGGCACCGGACACATGGTGGCGGTGTCGCCGGACGGATATGTCGCCTATCTCACCAAGATCCAGGCCGGCACACTGAGCCGCATCGACCTGCAGACGGGCGTGAAGACGGTGGAGCGGCCTGCCGGGAAAGGCGCGGAGGGCGTCGCGGTCCGCCCCGATGGCGCCGAGGTCTGGGTGACCAATCGCGAGGACGGCACGATCACCGTGCATGACCCGCGTACGCTGGTCGTCAAGCGGCGCATGAGCAGCAAGGGATTCCCCATCCGGGTGGTGTTCTCGCCCGACGGCACGCTGGCGTTCGTCACCAATGCACGGGCGGCGACACTGGCGGTGTTCAACACGCGCACCAGGGTGCCGGTGGCCTCCCTGTCGCTGTCGCGCGAAGACATGACCTACCAGCCCACGATGCTGGGCAATGCGGCGTTGCCGATCGGCGTTGCGGTCGCGGCGGACCGTCCACGTGCCTACGTCGCGATCAGTGGCGGCGACAGGATCGCCGTGATCGACACGCAGCGCTGGCAGGTGATCGACTACTGGGTCACCGGCCGCGAACCGGATGCGCTGGGCATCGTCGCGGACTAGGGATGTGACCCCTGATGTCGCGTGCCCGAAAAGGCGGTGGCCCCGCCGGCTGACCTCGGCGCCCGCATCAGTCGATACCGTTGCTGCCTTCCGGCCCTGGCGGAGTTTTCAACCTAGCGTCGCGAGGGGCCGACGGGGCCACCATAGAAAACGAAACCGCGCTCGGGCGCGGCTGCGTCGTTCGTCCCGATGGCTCGGGATGGATGAAACTGGCGGAGAGAGGGGGATTCGAACCCCCGAAGCGCGGTTTAGACGCTTACACACTTTCCAGGCGTGCTCCTTCAACCACTCGGACACCTCTCCGGGACCTGAACGCAACCATGGGCCGCTTTCAGGGCCGTGAATTCTAGCCTTCGCCGGGGCCGGCCACAAGCGAAGCCTCGCGGTGTCCGCGAGCGGAGGGGACGGCGGGCGGGGCGTGGCACAATGTCGGCATGTCCTATCTCGTCCTCGCCCGCAAGTGGCGCCCCAAGCGTTTCGCCGAACTGGTGGGCCAGGAACACGTGGTCCGGGCACTCACCAATGCGCTGGACAGCGGCCGTGTGCACCACGCCTTCCTGTTCACCGGCACGCGCGGGGTCGGCAAGACCACGATCGCGCGCATCTTCGCCAAATCGCTGAACTGCGAGAAGGGCACCAGCGCCGATCCGTGCGGCCAATGCGCTGCCTGCCTGGACATCGATGCCGGCCGCTACATCGACCTGCTGGAGATCGACGCCGCCTCGAACACCGGCGTGGACGACGTGCGCGAGGTGATCGAGAACGCGCAGTACATGCCTTCGCGTGGCAAGTTCAAGGTCTACCTGATCGACGAAGTGCACATGCTGTCGAAGGCGGCGTTCAACGCGCTGCTGAAGACGCTGGAGGAACCGCCGGAGCACGTGAAGTTCCTGCTCGCCACCACCGATCCCCAGAAACTGCCCGTCACCGTGCTGTCGCGCTGCCTGCAATTCAACCTCAAGCGGCTCGATGAAGAACAGATCCGCGGCCAGATGACGAAGATCCTCGGCGCCGAAGGCATCGAGGCCGACACGGGTGCGATCGCCCAGCTCGCGCGTGCCGCCGATGGGTCGCTGCGCGACGGTCTTTCGCTGCTGGACCAGTCAATCGCGTACGCCGGCGGTGCCCTCCGCGAGGACGGCGTGCGTACCATGCTGGGCACGGTGGACCGCACCCAGGTCAATGCGATGCTGGCCGCCCTGGCGCAAGGCGATGGCGAGGCGTTACTGCAGGTGGTCGCGCGGCTGGCGGAGTTTTCCCCGGACTGGGCCGGCGTGCTGGATGCCGTCGCCGAAGCGCTGCACCGCATCCAGGTGCGGCAGCTGGTGCCGTCGGCCAGTGTGGAAGCGGAGGGGGTCGACATCGAAGCCTTCGCGGGGCAGCTGCGCCCCGAAGTGGTGCAGCTCTGGTACCAGATGGCGATCAATGGCCGGCGCGACCTGCATCTTGCGCCCAGCGGACGCGCCGGCTTCGAGATGAGCATCCTGCGCATGCTGGCCTTCAGGCCAGCGCAGGCGGGCGAAATGCGCGGCGATGCTCGAGCGGCCGCGCCTGTCCAGACCACGGCTCCCGCATCCGCATCTACTGCCAGCCCTGCCCGCACGACACCTGCGCCGGAGTCGCTGGCGCAGCCGCAACAGATGGCGCGCGAAGAAACCCCGGCTCCGCCGCGCATGGCGGCGCCTGTCGTCGAGGAAGCGCCGCCGTGGCTTCCCGCGCAGGCGAAACCGTCACCCACCACGCCGGCCGCCTCGTCCATGCCGGCGGACATCGGCATCACCGATGCCGAGACATGGCTGCACTTCGCCGGCAGTTGCGGGCTGAAGGGCGTCGGCAAGCAACTGGTCGACAATGTCGCGTTCGCGGGCTACGCGAACGGCACGCTGACGCTGGCGCTGGACAGCGGCTTCGATTACCTGCGCTCCGAGCGCACGCTCGGCGAGCTTGCCGATGCCATCGCTACTCGTTACGGCGTGGCTCCCCGTCTCGCATTCGCCGCGGCGGCGAGTGATGCCGAAACGCTGAAGGAGCGCAGCCATCGGCAGCGCGACGAACGCCAGAGCGAGGCCGAAGAAACCTTCATGAATCATCCGGACGTGCGGCAGCTGATGCAGCAGCATGGCGCCAGGCTCGTCCCGGACTCCATCCGACCTTACGAAGAGTGATCACGACATGCGTGGAAACATCGCCCAACTGATGCAGCAGGCGCAGAAGATGCAGGAGAACCTGCAGCGCGCCCAGGAAGAGCTCGCCAAGCTCGAGGTGACCGGCAATGCCGGCGGCGGCATGGTCAGCGTGACCCTGACCGGCGCCAAGGAATGCCGGAAAGTACGCATCGATCCCTCGTTGCTCTCCGATGCGGAGATGCTGGAAGACCTGATCGCGGCTGCGTTCAATGATGCATCCAACAAGGTCGATGCCGAATCCAAGACGCGCATGGGCGCAGCGACGTCCGGCATGCCGCTGCCGCCGGGCATGAAGCTGCCGTTCTGATATTCGCCAGTGGCCGGCCTGTGCGGGGTGCCCGCCATCGCCGGTCCCGACGACGATCATGTCCAGTCCGCTGCTCGAACAGCTCATCGAGTCGCTGCGCGTCCTGCCCGGAGTGGGGCAGAAGACAGCGCAGCGCATGGCCTACCACCTGCTTGACCGCGAGCGGGATGGGGGCAAGCGCCTGGCCGGCGTGCTGGCCGAAGCGCTGGACCATATCGGTCACTGCGCGCATTGCCGCGATTTCACCGAAGGCGAGATCTGCACGCTCTGCGCAAGCGGCAGTCGCGACCGTCACCAGCTGTGCGTCGTGGAGTCACCCTCGGATCGCCTGGCGATCGAACAGGCGACGGGATACCGCGGCCTCTATTTCGTCCTGCACGGCCGGCTGTCTCCCCTGGACGGCATCGGACCGCGCGAGCTGGGGCTGGACGCACTGTCGGCGCGACTGGCGCAGGGCGAGGTCACCGAGCTGATCATCGCCACCAATCCCACCGTCGAAGGTGAAGCCACGGCCCACTACCTGGCGCAGCTGGCGCGGCAGCAGAGCGTGCGTCCGAGCAGGCTTGCCCATGGCGTGCCGCTGGGCGGCGAACTGGAATACGTCGACCGCGGCACGCTGGCGCACGCGTTCGGCGGCCGCAGTGAAATGACCTGACTGCACTCACACGGGGACGCATACACACCATGACCGACACCATCTTCGCCAGGATCATCCGCCGCGAGATTCCCGCCGCTATCGTCTACGAGGACGATGAGGTGCTGGGCTTCAAGGACATCGCACCGCAGGCGCCCGTGCACGTGCTTTTCATCCCGAAGAACGACCCCATCCCCACGCTGGATGACGTGCAGCCGCAACAGGCGCACCTGATAGGCAGGCTGGCGTTGGCCGCGGCGGAGTACGCGCGCCGGGAGGGCTTTGCCGGGAATGGCTACCGGGTGGTCATGAACTGTCGCGAGGATGCAGGGCAGACCGTGTTCCACATCCACCTGCATCTGCTTGCCGGTGCGCCACTGGGTCGTTTCGGTACGCAGGCCTGAAAGACCGCTGTGTCGACCATGCAAGAAAAAAGCCGCTCGTAGAGCGGCTTTGTTTCTTCCCGGGGCGAGGTATTACCACCAGCCCCAACGGCCCCAGCGCGGCCCCCAGAAGGGGTCGTAGTACGGGTAGGGACGGACCTCCACTTCGCGCACTTCCGGCCACAGATACACCACGTCCGCCGCGACACGGGGAAGCTGGTAGTCGTAATCGCCGATGCGCGTGCTTTCGTAGCCCTCGATCTTGCCAACGAAGGTCACCTCGCGGCCCTCGGAGAACACGGCCGGGTCGTAGAAACCCGCGCGGCACGCAATGAAGCGGCCATCGGTCGCATCCGGTGCCGAGGACAGCGGCCGGCCGGTGGCGGCGAGCGGACGCGATACAAGCTGGAAGCAGGTGCCGTTCTGGGCCGGGGTGGTACTGATGATGCGGCCGCCCCATCGCACCGGCGCCCCCACCTGCGGCGTACCGACGGAATCCCGCGGGTTGACCGGGGTGAAAGTGCCCTGCAGCGGCGCGGGTGCCGTAGCGCAGGCGGAGAGCAGCGCGGCGGCTGCGACGACAACGGCGAAGCGAAGTTTCATGGCCAGTCTCCAGCGGGTTATGGGCGGTGCCGGCGCAGGTCTTCGATCAGTGCGCGGTTGTCCCCCTCATCCGCAGCGTAGCGCGCTGCAGCGAAACGCCGGCTGAGCGAAACCAACGGGTTTGCGTCCTCAGGTCGCTGGGTGGCGACTCTGTGCGCCCAAGCGCCGGCAGTCTCGTGCGGCTCTCGCCCCAGGCCCAGCCGGGCGTAGCGCGCGCCCAGGCGATGCCAGGCGCGCAGCAGCGGGTCGCGCTCGCGCTCGCCTCGGGCCAGCAGCCAGGCCATCCAGCCCACCGCGATCATGGCGAACACGCCGAACAGCGCGGCCAGTCCGGATGGCCCAAGCTGCTGCGCACCCAGCTGCTGCAGGATGCGCGTCTGACGCTTGGCATCGAAACCCAGCACCATGTCGTTCCATCCGCGGCGCAGCCAATCGCTCATCTGGCCCAGGCCATCGATGCTGATCAATCCGGCGCCGCCGGCGCGGGCACCGCCAAGCCTGTCCTCGAGGGTGTCGTAGATGCGCTCCGGTGCGACTGCAGCGGTGGGATCCACGCGAACCCAGCCCCGCTGCGGCAGCCAGACCTCGGCCCACGCATGCGCGTCCATGTTGCGGACGATCCAGTAATCGCCCAGCCGGTTGTAGGTGCCACCGGTGTAGCCAGTGACTACGCGCGCCGGCACGCCACCGGAGCGCATCAGGAAGACGAAGGCCGAACTGAAGTGCTCGCAGTATCCCGCCTGCTGGTCGAAGAGGAATTCGTCGACGGTGTTGCGGCCAGGGAAGGGCGTGTTCAACGTGTAGGCGAAGCTGGAGCGGATCCAGTCGAGTGCGCGCGCGACCTGCACGGCGTCATTGCCGCCGGCTTCGCGCCGCCATTGGGCACCCAGTGCGCGTGTCCGTGGATTGAAGCCGGCGGGCAGCTGCAATGCCTGTCGGCGCACGGCGTCGGGCAGTTGGACATCGAAACGGGTCGGAGCCGACGATTGCACGCGCCAGCGGCTCAGTGCATTCAGTGGAAGGCGCGTGCGCGTGCTGTAGTCGCGCGTCAGGCGGGTGCCTTCCGGCGCGGCGACGGGAAGGTCCAGCATCACCAGGTCGCGATTGTCGGTCGGCTCCACGTCCATCTGGTAGTCCCATACCGTGGGCGCGCGCATGCTCTCCGCCGGCGGCATATCGGACAGCGGATTGCCGCGGGTCCAGGTCCGGCCGTCGAAGTCCGCCAGCACCGGGCCACGCCAGTACATCTGGGAGGTCGGTGGCGTTGCGCCGAAAAACTGCACACGCAGGGCGGGCGTGTCATCGGCGATCAGGTCCAGCCACCCGCCGGGGGACATTTCGTCGCTCAGGCCGGGCTTGGAGAGGGCGCGTTCGGGCACTCCCCACAGCGGCGTGGGAAAGCGCGGGAAAAGCCAGAACGCCGCCATCACCAGCGGCACACCGATCAGCACGAGCTTCCCGACCTGGCGGAGTTGCTGCAGCGGCCGCGCCGGGACAGCGGACAAGGTGACCTCGGCGTCGGCAAGGCGATGCAGCGCGACCAGGGCGCTCAATACGCCGACCAGCCCCAGGGCCATGCTCAGTGGTCCCTGGTCGAGGAGGAAAGCAGCGAAGGGTGCGAACAGTGCGAAGCCCAGCAGGCTGCGGTTGTCACGCAGGCTGCGGGTTTCGGTGGGCTTGATGGCCAGCATCGCGGCCAGCAGAGCACAACCCGTATCGCGGCCGAACTGCATGCCGGTGAAGGCCATGACGGCGACCACCATCGTGATGGCCAGCAGCGCACGCAGAAGCGCGGGCAGCGGACGCTTCCATGATGCGAAGGCGAGCGCCACGCCCGTTGCGCCCAACCCCGTCGCCAAGGTGGGGGGCAGGTGGACCAGCAAGGCGAGCAGGCAAACGCCCGCCGTCGCCAGCGTCCATCGGCGACTTGCCGGATCCAGCGTCGTGGGCTCAGGAGAGGGCATGCGGCATCAGCGCCAGCGCGCGCAGGCAGAGGTGTCGATGGGCGGTGCCCGCGCCTGGACCAAGCGGAGGTTGGCCAGGCAGCAGCAGGCGATAACGACGGCCCTCGCGTTCGGCCAGGTCGATCCAGTGCGCCAGGCGCTGGATGCGGTGCTCGTGGAGCAGCGCGGGCAGCGCGGTCCATGCGAGTTCCACCTCCTGCCCCAGCGGCTTCTCGTATTCGCGTACCAGCAGCTGATCGTGCCGAGCCGAGGGTTTCCATGCGATGGAGCGCCGTGCATCGCCCGCGCGGTAGTTGCGCAACTGGTGCACGTCCTCGCCGCCGGCGTGCAATCGCGTGCGACTTCCGGCCCCCGAGATTTCAGGCAGCGGTGGACCTTGCGGCTCGGGAGCCGGGTAGACCAGCAGAGGGGAGGAGGGCCATACCCAGGCCCAAGCGCGCGCGAGTCCCAGCGGTTGCGTGGTGGACAGGCGGATACGATCGAGGTCGTACCATCCGCGCTGCTGAGTCGGAAGCGACAGTTCCGCCACGACGCCGTCGGATGGCGCCAGCGTGGTGAAGGCGTGCCTGTCGCAGGCATCCACGCGCAGGCCATGGCGCGGGCGCGCGTCGCGTGAAGACAACGCCACTTGAAGCCGTAACGGGGTGCCTGCCGGGACGGGGTCTGCGGCGATCGCATCGATCCGCAGGTCTGCCAGTTGCAGGTGCGCGAAGATCAGGCTGGCCATCGCCGTGGCACCCAGCAAGAGCGCCAGCAGCAAACCCGGATTGTTGTTGTAGTTCAACGCGCCCAGCGCCATCGTGAACACCAGCGCCGCGAAGAAAAGACCGAACCGCGTGGGCAACACATAGATGCGCCGGCGGTCCAGCTGCACAGGCAGGGATTCGGGTTGGCGGGGTCTGGCCAACCTGGCGAAACGGCGGGCGAGGCGGGCGCGCGGCGTGCTTGCCATGCTCAGTCCACGGGCACCGCGTGCAGGATGGCCTTGGTCAACGCGATCGCCTGACCGGTCTCGGCCTCGGCGACGATGCGATGGGAGGCCACGGCGAGGAACAGTGTCTGCACGTCCTCGGGCAGCACATGGTTGCGGCCCACCAGCAATGCATAGGCACGTGCGGCGCGCAGCAACGCGATGCCCGCGCGCGGGGACAGGCCGACACGCACGCCGGGGTGTTGCCGGCTGCGGGCCAGCAGTGCCTGCACGTAGTCGATCAGGGCATCGCTGGCATGCACTTCGCCAACGGCTTTCCGCAGCGCCACCACTTCTTCGGACGACAGCAATGGCATCGCCTGCGCGATCATCATCCGCCGGTCCGTGCCGGCCAGCAGTGCGCGCTCGGATTCCGCATTCGGATAGCCGAGCGCCAACCGCAGCAGGAAGCGATCCAGTTGCGAGTCCGGCAACGGATACGTGCCGGAGAGGTCCACGGGATTCTGCGTGGCGATCACGAAGAAGGGCTCCGGCAACGCGTGGGTCACGCCATCCAGCGTGACCTGGTGTTCGGCCATGGCTTCCAGCAACGCGCTTTGCGTGCGCGGCGGCGCGCGGTTGATCTCGTCCGCCAGCAGCACGTTGGTGAAGACCGGTCCCGGATGGAAGCTGAAGGCGCGCGCCTGGGCATCGTAAACCGATACGCCGAGGACATCGGCCGGCAACAGGTCCGAGGTGAACTGCACGCGCTGGAACGTCAGGCCCAGCGTGGCCGCCAGTGCGTGCGCGAGCGTGGTCTTGCCGAGCCCCGGCAGGTCTTCGATCAGCAGATGGCCATCGGAGAGCAGCGCCACGAAGGCGAGGCGTACTTCATGGGCCTTGCCCAGCACCAGTGAGTTGACCTGCGCCTGGGCGCGCTTCAGGGCGTCGGCCAAGCCTTCGGATAGCATAGGGCGGGTGCTGGGAATGGCGGACATCGCGCTCTCGGTTTCCGATCGTGGGTTCAGGGAAGTGTAGCGAGATGGAAGAACAACAACGCGCGCGCCAATGGTTCCTTGCGGTGTGGACAATCGTGACGGTCGTCAAGATCGCGATCGCCGCACGCTTGCCGTTGTTCGTGGACGAAGCGTTCTACTGGCAGGAAGGCCAGCACCTGGCGGCGGCGTATTCCGACCTGCCGGGATTGACCGCCTGGTTGACGCGCCTCGGAACCGAGTTCGGCGGACATCACGTACTGGCGGTGCGCGCGCCCTTCCTGCTGTTGGCGGCGGTGCTGCCATGGCTGGTGGCCCGGAGCGCAGCACACTGGTTTGGTGCTGTAGTGGGATGGCAGGCGGCCTTGCTGACCGTGCTGATGCCGCTGTCGGGCACGCTCGGCCTGCTGGCGTTGCCGGATGTGCCAATGGCGGTCGCGACGGTGCTCTGCGCCGATGCCGGTGCGCGACTGCTGCGTGATGTCGATGCGATGTCGGCGACCGAACTGGCCCTCGGGCTGATGCTGGGCGCGCTGAGCCATTACCGCTTCGTGGGCGTGATCGGCGTGGGCCTCATCGCCCTGCTGTGGTTGCCCGAGGGCCGGAAAGTACTCCGCGATGCGCGGGTCTGGGTCGCGCTTGCGGTGGGCCTGCTCGCCTGGGCGCCATTGCTCGCATGGAACCTCGAGTACGCCGACGCCGGCCTGCGTTTCCAGTTGCTCGATCGCCATCCCTGGGCCTTCCACGGAGACGGTGCGCGCTTCCTGCTGGTGCAGGCGGCCCTGGTCACGCCGTTGCTGTTCTGGGCCATGCTCGTGGTGTGCCTGCGCGGCTTGCGTGGCAGCGAGGATGCCGGCACCGCATGGCGTTACTTCGCGTTGCTTGGCGCAATCTCCACACTCGGCTTCTTCCTCATCGGCTTCTTCGCCGACAACGAACGCGTCAGCTTCCATTGGCCGTTGCCGGGCTACCTCGCCCTTCTGATGGTGGTGCCGTTGCTGTTGCGCACGTGGTCTCCCGTGCGGCGCAAGGCGACCTGGGGCATCGCCGGCATCGGCGCGGCGCTGATGCTGGGTTACTACGTGGTGGTGTCGTTGCCGGGGCTGCGCACGCAGATGGCTGGCAGCAAGTACTACCCCGAGAACTTCGCGGGCTGGGACACGCTGGCGGCGGAAGTGCGCAAGGCCCAGGCCGGGTTGCCCGAGGGGGCGGTGCTGCTCGCGGACAGCTTCAAGACCGGCGCGGAGCTCGGCTTCGCGCTGGGGGATGCGGAAATCCCGACCCTGGATCACCCGTTGAATCGCAAGCATGGGCGGGCTCCCCAGCTCCGGCTATGGGGCCTCGAGCACGATGGCAAGCGCAGCGCACCCACCTTGCTGGTGGTCGCTGCCACCGACGTGAAGTTCAGCGCATTGCTCGCGCACTACCAGCAGTTGTGTGCCGTGGTGGGGCCCTTGCCGCCAGCGGACGTGGTGAACATCGATCATGGAGCGCGGCGTTTCCTGCTGTTCGCTCTGCCGAAGGAACCCGCCGGAGGTGAATGCACGACGCCTGTGGTGGCCAACATCGACGTGCCGGAAGCCGGCGCCACTGTCGCCCGCCGCTTCAGCGTGGGTGGCTGGGCGGTGAAGGACGTGGTGGGCGTGACGAAGGTGGAAGTGCTGATGGATGGCCGGATCGTCGCCGAAGCCACGGACGCCAGCGCCAATGAATGGTTGACCGTTTTCCTGAAGGGCGCCTCGCGCGATCCGCGCATGCCCCGCGTACAGTTCAATGTCGAGGTGGACGCCGGCGCGTTGCCGGCTGGCCGGCATTGGCTGGGACTGCGTCTGACCGGTGGCGACGGCAGTGTGGAGACCTGGGCGGAACAGCCTGTCGTGGTGCGGTGACGCTTCAGGGCAGTTCGAAGCCGGCCTCGCGCAGCATCCGCGCCACCGCGATCAGGGGCAGGCCGACCAGGGCAGTGGGGTCCGAAGATTCGATGGCATCGAACAAGGCGATGCCGAACCCTTCCGATTTGAAGCTTCCGGCGCAATCGAAGGGCTGCTCCGCGTCCACGTACCGCTCGATCTCGGCGGAATCCAGGCGGCGGAAGCGTACCGTGGTGACGTCCTGCGCCTGCAGGACCTGTTCATCACGTACCAGGCATACGGCCGTGTGGAAACGGACCTCCCGGCCCGACATGGCGTTCAGCTGAGCGATGGCGGCCTCGCGCTGGCCGGGCTTCCCCAGGGGCTGCCCGTCGAGCTCGGCAGCCTGGTCCGCACCGATGATCCAACTGCCTGGGTGCTGGTGGGCGATGGCATCGGCCTTGGCCCGGGCCAGGCGGCTGGCCATGGCTGGCACGGATTCGCCGTCCAGCAGCACTTCGTCCACTTCCGGGCGCGCGATATGGAACGGCACGCGCAGCCGCTCGAGCAGCTCTCGGCGGTAGCGGGAAGTCGAGGCAAGCATCAGCGGCATGGCGTCGGGTGACCGGCAGGGGGCGGGCGGGGGAGTCTGACGGGCGGCGGGGCGCCCGGCAAGCCATCCTCGCCGGACGGGGTGGTTTGACAGTTCGGTCCTTCATCCTTAACATTCAGCGGCTTATGTCCGTGAATACGCCCGAGATGTTGGATGCTTGGCGCATGGTCGCGGCCCGGCGCAGCTTTGAAGGCCGCCTGCCGTTGTCCGCGATGACGCGTCTGCAGGGTCTTCTGGTCGATACCGAAGGCGATGTGCGCTACACGATCGAGTTCGACCGTGACGCGCTGCAGGTGCCTTACATAGGCTTGCGGATCGAAGTGGGGTTGCCGCTGGTGTGCCAGCGCAGCCTGCGGCGTTTCGTGTTGCCGGTGACGGTCGAGCAGCGGCTCGGGCTGGTCCGGAGCGAGGATGAGGAATCCGCGCTTCCGCCCGGCTACGAGGCCCTGCTGGTGCCGGAAGACGGCATGCTGCGCCCCAGCGAACTGGTCGAGGACGAACTGGTCCTCGCCGTGCCGGTGGTGCCGGTGGATCCAACGTCCGAGGCCGTGGAGCGCGAGTGGGCCGCGGATGAAGAAGAGGTGGCGAAGACCAGTCCGTTCGCGGCACTGGCCTCGCTGAAGAAGAACTAGCCGCTACCGCGGTCTGGCAACACGAACCGCAAGGTTCACCAACAGATACAAGAGCTGGAGCAATCCCATGGCTGTGCAGAAATCCCGCGTTACCCCGTCCCGCCGTGGCCAGCGTCGTTCGCACGACGCGCTGACCGCCAAGCAGCTGTCCACCGACCCGACCACGGGCGAGATCCACCTGCGCCACCACGTGACCGCCGACGGTTACTACCGCGGCAAGAAGGTCATCGCCACCAAGACCACGATGGTCGAGGAAGATTGATCCGCGTGGCGCGCCCTTCGCGGGGCGCGCTTTCCGCATGATCAATGACAATCAGGGCCCTTCGTGGGGCTGGCAACGGGAGTGTGCATGAGCGAGCCGGGTAACAAGGGGCGCATTTATGCGCGCATCGCCGGTACGGGCAGCTATCTGCCCGAGAAGGTGCTGACCAACGAAGACCTGTCGAAGCTGGTGGATACCAGCGACGAATGGATCCAGTCCCGCACCGGCATCCGTGAGCGCCATATCGCCGCCGAAGGCGAGACCGCGGGCGACCTGGGCTACCAGGCGGCGCTCCGCGCCCTCGAGGCGGCCGGCGTCGATGCCTCCGAGATCGACCTGATCGTGGTGGGCACCACCACGCCCGACCTGATCTTTCCCTCGACCGCCTGCCTGATCCAGGCCCGGCTGGGTATCGCGGGCTGCGCGGCGCTGGACGTCAATGCGGCCTGCTCGGGCTTCATCTACGCGCTCAGCGTGGCCGACAAGTTCATCCGCTGCGGCGACGTCAAGACCGCGCTGGTGATCGGCACCGAAACACTCAGCCGCATCGTCGACTGGACCGAGCGCACCACCTGCGTGCTGTTCGGCGACGGTGCTGGCGCGGCGGTGCTGAAGGCCGACGGCGAGACCGGCATCCTCAGCACCCATCTGCATGCCGATGGCAGCAAGAAGGAACTGCTCTGGAATCCGGTCGGCGTGTCGGCCGGCTTCAAGCCGGACGAGCCGAACAACGGCATCCGCATCCACATGAAGGGCAACGACGTCTTCAAGTATGCGGTGAAGGCGCTCGACAGCGTGGTCGATGAGACGCTCGAGGCCAACGGCCTGGACAAGCACGACCTGGACTGGCTGATCCCGCACCAGGCCAACCTGCGCATTATCGAAGCCACCGCCAAGCGGCTGGACATGTCGATGGACCAGGTCATCGTGACCGTCGACAAGCATGGCAACACATCGTCCGGGTCCGTGCCGCTGGCGTTGGATGCGGCCGTCCGGTCGGGCCGCGTCGAACGTGGCCAGTTGCTGCTGCTGGAAGCGTTCGGCGGCGGCTTCACCTGGGGCTCGGTGCTGCTGCGCTATTGAGGTACGCACCCCTGCGACGATGGAAGGCGATGCCGCGAGGCATCGCCTTCTTCGTTTCCGGCGCTGCGTTTTCCGTTGCACATGGCGTTGCTGCGTGCGACGCGGCGTCGCATGCGCATACGCACCGGTACAGACAATCGAGCGGGTTCGCCCGTATCATCGCCGCCTGATTTCACGCAGGGTGTCCGAGTGACTTCCACGCAACTCGCTTTCGTCTTCCCGGGCCAGGGCTCGCAGTCGGTCGGCATGCTGGCCGAGTTGTCCGAATTGCATCCGGTAGTGCGCGAGACGTTCGCCGAAGCGTCCGATGGTGCGGGTGTCGACCTGTGGGCGCTGTCGCAAGGCGGCCCCGAAGAGATGCTCAATCGCACCGAGTACACGCAGCCGGCATTGCTTGCAGCGGGCATCGCGGTATGGCGTGCCTGGCAGCAACAGGGTGGCGTGCAGCCGTCCCAGCTCGCCGGACACAGCCTGGGCGAATACACCGCGCTCGTCGCGGCAGGCGCGTTGTCGTTGAAGGACGGCGCCCACCTCGTGCGCCTGCGTGGTCAACTGATGCAGGAAGCGGCTCCGCAGGGCGTTGGCGCGATGGCCGCCGTGCTGGGTGCTGAGGATGCTCTGGTGGCCGAGGTCTGCACGCAGGCGTCCGACAGCAAGGTCGTCGTGCCCGCCAATTACAACTCGCCAAGCCAGATCGTGATCGGCGGCGACGCCGAGGCGGTCGATCGTGCAATCGCGTTGCTCACCGAGCGCGGCATCCGCAAGGTGGTGAAGCTGGCGGTCAGCGTGCCGTCGCATACGCCGCTGATGCGCGAAGCGGCCAATCGCCTCGCCGAGGTGATGGCGGGTCTCAGCTGGCATGCGCCATCGCTGCCCGTCGTGCAGAACGTCGATGCGAAGGTGCAGGGCGATGTCGATGCCATCCGCGATGCACTCGTTCGCCAGTTGTACCTGCCGGTACGCTGGACCGAATGCGTGCAGGTGCTGGCATCCAACGGTTCCACGCGTATCGCCGAATGCGGCCCCGGCAAGGTGCTCACCGGGTTGGTGAAGCGCATCGACAAGGGCCTGGACGCGCGCGCCATCGGTGGTGTGGGCGACTTCCAGGGCGCGCTCGCCGACTGGCAGGCCTGACTCCCGCGCGGCTCCCTTCCCTTATCCTGACCTCCCGCGTTCGCGCGGATCCGTTCCGAGGACATCATCATGAGCAAGCCCCTGCAGGGTGAAATCGCGCTGGTCACCGGCGCCAGCCGCGGCATCGGCTCCGCGATCGCCGACGCTTTGGCTGCCCAGGGCGCCACCGTCATCGGCACCGCGACCACCGCCGCCGGGGCGCAGGCCATTGGCGAGCGGATGGCCGCATCCGGTGGCCACGGCCGCGAACTCAACGTCACCGATGGCGCGGCGGTCGAAGCCCTGATCGATGCGATTGCGAAGGAGTTCGGTCCGGTGTCCATCCTGGTCAACAACGCCGGCATCACCCGCGACAACCTGCTGATGCGGATGAAGGACGAGGACTGGCAGGCCATCCTCGACACCAACCTCACCAGTGTCTATCGCACGTCCAAGGCAGTGATGCGCGGCATGATGAAGGCACGCAAGGGCCGCATCATCAACATTGCCTCGGTGATCGGCGTCACCGGCAATGCGGGGCAGGCGAACTATGCCGCCGCCAAGGCCGGCATCATCGCGTTCTCCAAGTCGCTGGCGAAGGAAATCGGCAGCCGCGGTGTCACCGTCAACGTGGTCGCTCCCGGTTTCATCGCCACCGACATGACCAAGGACCTGCCCGAAGAGACCAAGAAGGCGCTCGGTGAGCAGATCGCACTCGGTCGTCTGGGCGAGCCGGCCGACATCGCGAATGCGGTCGCCTTCCTCGCAGGGCCGGCGGCCGGCTACATCACCGGCGAGACCCTGCACGTCAACGGCGGCATGTACATGCCGTAAAGAATTAGCTGTAAGTGGTTGATTCGGCGGCGATTGGCGATACCTGCCCGCCGTCGCCGGTTTCCACTACACTATCCCCGGTTTGCCCTCGCCCCGCGTCGGCAGAATCCAACACGTCACCCATCTCCGTCTGGAGCGAATCCATGAGCAGCATCGAAGAACGCGTCAAGAAAATCGTCGTCGAACAACTCGGCGTGAAGGAAGAAGAAGTCACCACCAGTGCATCGTTCGTCGATGACCTGGGCGCCGACTCGCTGGACACCGTTGAACTGGTGATGGCGCTGGAAGAAGAGTTCGAATGCGAAATTCCGGACGAGGAAGCCGAGAAGATCACTTCGGTGCAGCAGGCCATCGATTACGTCAAGGCGCACGTCAAGGCGTAAGTCCCGCACCTGCAGCAAACCGTGTCGGGGCCGCGCATGCGGCCCCGCGCGTATCCGGCCCCCATGCGCCCGCGTAGGGCGCGGCCGCCAAGATCCATGAGGAATCCGATATGAGCCAGCGTCGTCGCGTCGTCATCACCGGCATGGGCCTGGTGTCCCCCCTGGGCAATGACATGGCCAGCAGCTGGGACGGCATCGTCAATGGGCGGTCGGGCCTGGGTCCGATCACCACCTTCGATACCGAGGGTTACAGCACGAAGATCGCGGGCGAGATCCGCGGTTTCGACCCCACCGCCTTCGTGCCGCCGAAGGACGTGAAGAAGATGGACTCGTTCATCCACTACGGACTGGCCGCGTCGCTGATGGCGATGGACGACTCCGGACTGGAAGTGACCGAAGCCAATGCCGAGCGCATCGGCGCCATCATCGGTGCAGGCATCGGCGGCATCCTCGGCATCGAGGAGACCGCGGTGAAGCTGCACGAAGGCGGCCCGCGCAAGATTTCCCCGTTCTACATCCCGAGCACCATCATCAACATGCTGCCGGGCCACCTGAGCATCATGAAGGGCCTGAAAGGGCCCGGCTATTCGGCGGTATCCGCCTGTGCCACCTCGAACCATTCGATCGGCATCGCCATGCGCAGCATCCAGTACGGCGACGCCGACGTGATGATCGCCGGCGGCGCTGAACGCGGCTCGTCGCCGACATCGGTGGGCGGGTTCTGCGCGATGAAGGCCATGTCCACCCGCAACGATGATCCTGCCCGGGCCTCGCGTCCGTGGGACAAGGATCGCGATGGCTTCGTGCTGGGCGACGGTGCCGGCATCCTCGTGTTGGAGGAGTACGAACACGCGAAGGCGCGTGGCGCACGTATCTACTGCGAGCTGGCCGGTTTCGGCGCATCGCAGGACGCCTACCACATGACCGCGCCCAGCGAGAACGGCGAGGGCCCATCACGCTGCATGCGGTCCGCACTGAAGGACGCCGGCCTGAATGCGGACCAGGTCGAGTACCTCAACGCGCACGGCACCTCCACGCCGCTGGGCGACCTGGCCGAAACGCTGGCGATGAAGCGCGCGCTGGGCGACCACGCGTACAAGATCATGGTCAGCTCCACCAAGTCGATGACCGGCCACCTGCTGGGCGCGGCCGGCGGCGCGGAAGCCATCTTCTCCGTGCTGGCCATCCACCACGGCATCATCCCGCCGACCATCAACCTGGACGAGCCGGGTGAAGGCTGCGATCTCGACTACGTGCCGCACACGGCGCGCGAGAAGAAGATCGACGTGGCGGTGTCGAATGGCTTCGGCTTCGGCGGCACCAACGGCACGCTGGTGTTCAAGCGGATCTGATCCTGTTCCGTCCTTCTCCCTCCGGGAGAAGGTGGCGCACAGCGCCGGATGAGGGTGCGGCGGAATCATCGACCCCTGCATCATTGCATCTTCTCCGCACCCTCTCCCCAACCCTTCTCCCGGCGGGAGAGGGGCCAGGAACGACATGATCGAGACCCGCGCGCTTCCCCCAGACACCGACCTGCTGGCCCTGCATCGCCAGGATCCGCAGCGCTATCCCGTGCTGCTGGAATCCGTCGCGTCCGGCACCGCGCAGGGACGCTGGGATTTCCTGCTGGTGGCCGATGGCACGGGGCTTCGCCTGGGGGCCGACGGCGTGACCCGCGACCTTCGAGGCAACGCGGAAGCCGGCGATTTCCTCGCCGTGCTCGATCGCCGCTGGCAGGCGCAGCGCATTCCCCGTGAAGAACCACGCTGGCCGTTCCGTGGTGGCTGGGCGTTGTTGCTGGCATATGAGTTGGCCCAGCAGGTGGAGCCCGTTCTGCAGCTGCCCCAGGCGCCGGCGACGCAGCCGATCGCGCTCGCCCTGCGCTGTCCTGCCGCCGTGCTGCGCGACCGCAGTACCGGTGATTGCGTGGTGGTGGCCGAAGCGGGGCAGGGAGGACTGATCGCCCGCACGGTGGACGACGTCGCGGTCACGGCGCGACAGCAAGCGCTACCTGCTTGGGTACCTCCCGCGCGCATCGACGAAGACGCGCCGCGCCGCTTCACCGACGGCGTGGACCGCATTCTCGACTACCTGCGTGCGGGCGACATCTTCCAGGTCAACCTGTCGCGGGCCTGGCGCGCGCATTTCGATACGCCGCTCGACCCCGCCACGCTGTACGCGCGGCTGCGCACCGCCAATCCCGCGCCGTTCGCCGGCCTGTTCAGCACGCCGGAATGGACCGTGGTGAGCTCATCCCCCGAACGCCTGGTGTCGGTGCGTGGCGACGTGGTCGAAACCCGGCCCATCGCCGGCACGCGTCCGCGCTTCGAAGGCGATGACGATGCCGCACGCATCCGCGAACTGGTGGGCCATCCGAAGGAGCGCGCCGAGCACGTCATGCTCATCGACCTGGAACGCAACGACCTGGGCCGCGTGTGCATGCCCGGCAGCGTGCAGGTGGACGAGCTGATGACGGTGGAAAGCTATGCCCACGTGCACCACATCGTCAGCAACGTGCGCGGCCACCTGCGTGCCGATGCCACGCCCGGTGATGTCATCCGAGCCACCTTTCCCGGCGGCACCATCACCGGCTGCCCCAAGGTGCGCTGCATGCAGATCATCGCCGAACTCGAACAGACGCCGCGCGGTGCCTACACCGGCGCGTTCGGCTGGCTGAACCGCGATGGCGATCTCGACCTGAACATCCTGATCCGCAGCGCCGAGATCGTGGCCGACGGGCAGGGCAGCGTGGCCCGCTTCCGCACCGGCGCCGGCATCGTCGCCGACTCGATTCCGGACAGGGAACTGGATGAAACCCGCGCCAAGGCCCGAGGCGTACTGAAGGCGCTGGAAGGCTGATTGCTGTTGCCTTCTCCCCATATATGGGGAGAAGGGGGGCACCGCTGCGGCTGATCAGGGCACGCCTACAGCCTGAGACGGCGACCGGGTATCCTGCACGGCCTGCTTCAAGCACCGAGGACTACGTGGCGTCAGCTCTCAAGCGCGGTTGCCGCTTCATCGTCATCATCTTCCTCCTGTTGCTGGCCCTGGCGGCCGGCGCGGCGTTCTGGCTGTGGCAGGGCCACCGCGGGTTCGCCGATACCGCCATCGGTGGCGTCAGCGCGGAGGCCACCGTGGAGGTCGCCAGTGGCGATGCCTTTCCCACCGTGCTGCGCAAACTGCGCGGGCAGGGCGTCTCGCATGGCAGCGACCTGCAATGGCGGCTGCTGGCCCGCGAGACCAATACCGCCAGCCAGCTGAAGGTCGGCGAGTACGCGCTGTCCCCGGAACTCACCCCGCGCGAGCTGCTGCAACGCATGCGCGAGGGCCGCACGCTGCAGTACCGCTTCACCCTCGTCGAGGGCTGGAACATCCGCCAGGTGCGCGCCGCGCTGCGCAACGCCACGCCCCTGCAGCAGAAGACCGCGCAGATGAGCGATGCCGAACTGATGGCCGCGCTGGGTCATCCCGGGCAGCACCCCGAAGGCCGCTTCCTGCCCGAAACCTATGTCTACACGCGCAGCGAATCCGACCTCGACGTGCTCAAGCGTGCCCATACCGCGATGGAGAAAGCCGTGGCTGCCGCGTGGGAAGGCCGTGCCAACGGCATCCCGCTGCAGTCGGCCGAGGAGGCGTTGATCCTCGCCTCCATCATCGAGAAGGAAACCGGCATCGCCGAAGAACGTCCGGCCATCGCCGGCGTGTTCGCGCGCCGTCTGAAGATCGGCATGCCGCTGCAGACCGATCCCACCGTCATCTACGGCATCGGCAGCAGCTATGACGGCAACATCCGCCGCCGTGACCTGACCACCGACACGCCGTACAACACGTATACCCGCAAGGGCCTGACGCCCACCCCCATCGCCATGCCGGGCGTGGACGCGCTGAAGGCGGCGGTGAATCCCGCCGATGGCGACGCGCTGTACTTCGTCGCGGTCGGCGACGGCAGCGGGCGACACATCTTCTCCGCCACCCTGGCCGAACACAACGCCGCCGTGGCGCGCTACCTGGTGACGCGCCGCGAGACGCTGCGCAAGGCGGCAGCCCCGTGAGCGAAGCCGTGCTGTCGCAGCCACGCCTGATCACGCTCGAGGGCGGCGAGGGTGCCGGCAAGACCAGTGCGATCGCGGCCATCCGCGACCGTCTGCAGGCCGCCGGCCACGACGTCGTGCAGACGCGCGAACCCGGCGGCACACCGCTGGCCGAGCGCATCCGCGAGTTGCTGCTCAATCCGCAGGACGAGGCACTGGCGGCGGAAACCGAATTGCTCCTGATGTTCGCCGCGCGCGCGCAGCATGTGCGCGATGTCGTGCGTCCGGCGTTGCGGCGTGGCGCATTCGTCGTCAGTGATCGCTTCACCGATTCCAGTTATGCCTACCAGGGCGCGGGACGCGGATTGGACCCCGAGTGGATCGCCGCGCTGGAGCGTCGTGCGGTGGGCCTGAAGCCCGGCCTGACGCTGCTGCTGGACCTGGACGTGCGCGAAGGCCGCGCACGTACGGCGGGGCGCGACCTGTGGCCGGACCGCATCGAGAGCGAGCAGGACGATTTCTTCGAACGCGTGCGTGCAGGCTTCCGCGCGCGTGCCGCTGCCGAGCCGCAACGCTTCCGGGTGATCGATGCCGCGCAGCCGCCGGCCGGAGTGGGTGCCGCCGTCGATGACGCCATCGGCGCCTACCTGCGCACCCTGACGGACAGCGACCTGGCATGAGCACCGTGTTCTCGCCCTGGCAGCAGCGCGCCTATGACCACGCCGTCGCGGCGCTGGACGCCGGTCGTCTCGGCCACGGGCTGCTGGTCTGCGGTCCCGCCGGGCTGGGCAAGCGGGCGGTGCTGGATCGGCTGGCCCGCCGCGTGCTGGCGCAGCAGCGCGACGCGCACGGCGAACCCGCCCCCGGCGACCGCAGCACGCGCCTGATCGACGCAGGCACGCACCCCGACCTGCAGGTCATCTCGTTCGTCGCCACCAAGGATGGCAGCAAGCTGCGCACCGAGATCGTGATCGACCAGATCCGCGAGGTGTCGCAGAAACTGGCGCTGACGCCGCAGTACGGCGGCGCACAGGTGGCCCTGATCGACCCGGCCGACGCGATCAACCGTTCAGCCTGCAACGCGTTGTTGAAGACGCTGGAAGAGCCCGCACCGGGACGCTACCTGTGGCTGGTCAGTGCGCAGCCCGCGCGTTTGCCGGCGACCATCCGCAGCCGTTGCCAGCGCATCGAGTTCCGCCTGCCACCGCGTGAAGAAGCCCTGGCCTGGCTGCAGGCACAGGGCCACGCGGCGGCCGAGGCCGCGCGTGCGCTGGATGCAGCGCGTGGCCATCCCGGCCTGGCGGACGACTGGTTGCGCCACGACGGGCTGGCCTTGCGCGAGGCGGTAGCCCGCGACCTGCAGCGGCTGGAGAAAGGCGAGATCGGCGTGGTGGAAACCGCGCAGCGCTGGGCCAACGATGAACTGGCCGATGCGCGGCTGCGGCACGCGGCCGACCTCGCGCTGGAGCAGGCCGGCACCGTCGGCTTGACCGATCCGGCCCGATTGAACAAGCTGGCCACCTGGTTCGATGCCGCCAACCGCACCCGCGATCTGTTGCGGACCACGGTACGCGGCGATCTGGCCATGGTGGAACTGCTGCTGGCCTGGGCCGGCAGCGACCGCGGTCGCACTGTCGGTGCGCGGCGCGGATGACCGACACGCACGGAGACGGGGAATGAATGCAGCAGGTGGACGGCAGGGCATCCTGTCGCTGGCAGTGAAAGACAAGGCCGCGCTGTACAACGCCTACATGCCGTTCGTGAAAGGCGGCGGCATCTTCGTGCCCACGCCGAAACGCTACTTCCTCGGCGACGAGGTCTTCCTGCTGCTTACCCTGCCCGAATCCAGCGACCGCCTGCCGGTGGCCGGCAAGGTGGTATGGGTGACGCCCATCGGCGCGCAGGGCAACCGCGCTGCCGGCATCGGCGTGCAGTTCGCCGAGACCAGTGAAGGCGAAGCCATCAAGAACCGCATCGAAACGATGCTGGCGGGCAGCCTCGGCGGCGAGAAGCCCACCCACACGATGTAAGCCGGACCGGGCGGCACGCTCGAACACGGCCAGGGGCTTCCCGGTTGCAGGGCGCCATGCCCCATCCCCTCAGGAAGCGCCGCGCTGCACGCGGCGGAGATAGCGGATCGTGGCGGTCTCCCACTGCCGCGCACCACTCGCGCCCAGGGCGGCGCGCTGCAGGCGGCCGTCTTCCCACCCGCTGAACACGCGCGGGTCCACGTAGTTCTTCTCGCAGATGCGCGGCGTATTGCCCAGCAGGTCGGCGGCGCCGCGCAGCACGGCCAGTCGCACCTGCGCGCGGGCCGACGCATCCTCCTTCGCCGGCGCTGGCAGTGCCGCCAGGGCGCGGAAGGCGAACAGCGTGGCGCCCAGCGTGCGGAAATCCTTCGCGGTATACGGGCCATGCAGGTGCGTCTGCAGGTAGTCGTTGACGTCGCCCGAGGTGATGCGCTGCACGCGGCCATGCTCGCGATACTGGAACAGCGCCTGCCCGGGCAGTTGCCGGCACTGGCGCACCAGCCGCACCAGGCGCGCATCGCTGACACGGGATGCCAGCGCCTTGCCGCCCTTGCCACGGAAGGCAAAGCGTACTTCGCCCCCGGCGATGAAGTGCGCGTGCACGTTGCGCAGGGTGGTGAGGCCGTACGAACCGTTCTCCTTCGCGTAGCTCGCGTTGCCCACCCGCAGCAGGGTATGGCCAAGCAGGGCGACGACCAGCGCCACCACTTTTTCGCGAGGGAAGCCCGGCAGGGCGAGATCGGCACGCACCTGTCGGCGCAGGCGCGGCAGGGCTTCGGCGAATGCGATCAACCGGTCGTACTTGCGCGCCCCGCGCTCGGCCTGCCACGCGCGGTGGTAGCGGTACTGCTTGCGTCCGCGCGCATCGCGACCGGTGGCCTGCAGGTGGCCGCGCGCATCGGCGCAGATCCACACATCGGTGTACGCGGGGGGAATGGCGAGCTGGTGGATGCGCGCCAGCGTGGCGGGATCGCGGACCGCGCGGCCGCGCGCATCCAGGTACGTGAAGCCACGCCCACGGCGGCGCCTGCGCAGGCCGGGCATCGCATCCGTGGTGTAGTGCAGGCCGCCCATCGCGCCTCAGAAGTCGTCGACGTACTCGAGCACCAGGCCGTACTGCGCGGCGACATCATCGGCAGCGTCGCGCACGGCATCGGCGTGCGAAGAACCTGCTTCGACCTCCAATGCATGCACGTCGCTGCCGCCGATGTCGTCGGTGAGGCCGGCGGAACTGGAGTCGTCGTCGTCCATGTGCGGCATCAGGTCCGCCAGCTCCTCGACGCGTTCCACGCCGTCCAGTCCGTGCAACGCCGTCACCAGCGCATCGAAGCCGGTGCGCGGACCGGTGGCCCGCAGTCTGATCATGGTCATGGTGTTCCTTTGCGCCATGCGCCTTCGTGGTTCGCCCGACCATAGGGCGGCTCCGGTCACGCCTTCGTGAAGTCATCCGGATGTCGGTGGAACGGCGTTCAGCACGTCCTTCTCGCGACAGGGCAACGGCAGGTCTCATGCCCGCTGCACGATGACTGCGGACGGACCACGCTCTCCTTCTCGCCGCGCGGCGGGGAGACGGTGGCCGAAGGCCGGATGAGGGGCGCGTGCAGTCCCTCCGCAACGTCTTCACGCCGCGCTACCATCCGCTCCGGGGATGTCGGAGTCCCGCAGGGAGCAGGGAATGAAGGAATCACGCGCAAGCCAGCCGTCGCGCTCATGGGCCGTGCTGTTGTCGATGTTGGTGGTGTGCGCGCCGTTGCTGGCGCAGGCGCAGGCGTTGTCCGGCCTCCGGGTATTGCCGCATGAAGGTCCGGACTATGCGTTCTCGGGGTGGCAGAGCGAAGGTGCGGTGCCGGCGAAGTTGACGGTGCCGCTGGAGCTGGGCGACGAGGTATACGGCGCGACATTGCAGGTGCAGCCGGCGAAGGCGGGCGAAACGTACCGGGTGCGCGTGCAGTACGAAACCAGCCTGGGCCTGAGTGCGGAAGGCCCGCACCTGGATCTCACGGACTGGAAGCACTGTGTATCGGACTGGGAGGCGGCGGACGCGCTCGATGCGGTGTCGTTCGTGTTGCCGACGCCGTCAGCGGAACAGCACGCGTGTTTCCCCACGTACACGCGTGCGGAACTGGATCAGGCGGTGCGTGCGTACGCGGTGGCGCAGGGCGATCCGGCGATGGCCGATGACTGGATTCCCCGCATCGGGGAAGGAGACGCGCTGGGCACGGTGGTGCCGTTCGTGGCGATCAGTGCGGTGCGCGTGAGGGTGGAAGTGCTGCGGAAGGGGAAATGGGTCGAGGTGACGACGGTGGGGTTTTTGCCGCCGATGGGTTGTTAAGGACTGTAAATTTTTTCAATTGGTGCGATATGAACAGTACTGTCTATCCTGAAAGGCCTGGAAGAAGAATTGAATCGATTGATTTCCCGAGCACTGTTAGCGACGAAGATTTTAGTAATTGTCGATTGGAGTGGTGTAGGGGAAAGAAGGTTAGATTTGTAAACTGCAAATTTTCTTCTGCGCTGATAAAGAATTGCTACTTTCATCGCGCAGAATTTATTGGCTGCGATTTCACGGGTTGTACCATCT
The DNA here is from genome assembly GCF_014852005.1 of Pseudoxanthomonas sp. PXM03. Taxonomy (GTDB): domain Bacteria; phylum Pseudomonadota; class Gammaproteobacteria; order Xanthomonadales; family Xanthomonadaceae; genus Pseudoxanthomonas_A. The sequence continues at coordinate 1,375,027 of NZ_JACVAU010000001.1, forward strand.
CAGAGTCAAACTTGCGTGGGGCGCGCTTCAGTCAATGTGACTTCAAGTATTCATTCATAAAATCATCTCCTGTTGAGGCGCGTCAGCTTCTTGAAAATCTCCCGCATTGGGAGAATGCACGACGAGAATTTCTTCGTTATCTAAGGAAGAACGCCGAGTCTTTAGGGGACGTTGAAGATGCTAGGGCCTTTCTTCAAAAGGAGATGGATGCAAGCTCTGAGCATTGGAGAAGTGCACAGCTGCAAGTTCAGCCCTACTACCGTCAGCACTATCCTGGATGGAAGGGGAAAATTTCGTCATCCTTTAAGCGGGCAGGAATCTTTGTTGGTAAGCATTTCTGGGGGCACGGAGATTCGCCATTCAGGTTGATAGTCTGGATAGTTATCTGGTTGCTATTCTCGTCCGCAGTAATATCTTTTTTCTACAAATCAGACTTCAAATCTTCGGTTGAGTTTGTGTCGTCAGTGATGATGGGATATCAGAGGTCGTCGACACATATTTACCCATGGTGGATAAGTTTCGTCATTGCTTTTAGCAGGTTTCTATTCTTGGGCTTGCTTGCAGCAGTTCTTGTGCGGAGATATGCGAGGCGATGATCCGGGAAGATGTTGAGGTGGCCATCTTTGGCTCAGTTGCTCGTGGTGAGAATGATGCTAAGAGTGACCTTGATGTAATCGCGGTGGTTAATAATGCATCGGGAATAAGTAAGGAAGCTTTAAGGTCTGAAATACAGTCATTCTTCAATGAGAGAATTGGTTTGTCGATCTATGGGAGGAGGAGGATTGAAGCGATGTGGGAGGATGGGTCGCCGTTTGCGTGGCACTTGTATAGCCAAGCCCGGCCTATCAAAGGTTTTAGAAGTGACTTTCTTACTGATTTTGGCGCCCCAAGTTCTTATGAAAATGAGCGTGCTGATTGTCTAATGATGCGTGATATCGCTACCTCTTCAGAGGCTAGGTTGTCAGGGCGCGTGCTGGGCTGTGAGTGCTACGAGGCGGGACTTTTGTATGTGGCAGCAAGAAACGTAGGAATGTTTTCATCTCTTAGGATTTCCGGCGAGTTCAACTTTTCACGTATGGCGCCTTATGCGCTGCCTGGGAAGTTCTCACTGCCATTGGATTCTGGTGTTTACAAATCTCTTATTGAAGCTAGGCATGCCAGTAATAGAGGGTACTCAATTCCCGATCTGAACGGGCGGGTGCTCGCTGAGTGCGCGAAGACAATATGTCACTGGATTGATAACATCTTAAAAGGTGGATAATAGTGGAATCAAGATTTCCGATGAGAGTGGCGCTGGAGCGGCGTGCTCTTGATATTATTAACAGCAGTGTTGGCGTCGGTCGTCCTATACCTGGATTCTCATATGTCGCTATCGACTCGTGGATCGATAGCATTGCAAGCCAGTTTGGCGATGACTTCATCTCGATTCTAAGAGATGTTTTGTATGAAGTCGCCGAGGCTTCCAGAAGTGAGGCTGATATCAGTGATGAAGTTTTTGTGGATATCGATCAGGAGGCTGCAGAGTCCACCTTTCAGCTTTTGACTAGTGTTTTGGAGAAAGCGGAAAGGCTATGAGTGTCTTGCGGGTTTCGGAGAGGGCGGTGCCGGCGATTTTTGATGCGATAAGTCGAGCTTAGTCAACAAGGCCCAACATCACGATGCTGGAAAGCCCGCGCCGTTGGGCTTCACTAAGTTCACCCCAACCTATACCGGGCTGCTGGTGCACAATGCGGCACCTTTATTGGATCTGGAAACATCATGGACATCGAAGCCCTTCTGGGTGCCGCGCTGCGCGAGGCGGGTTATGGGCAGGACACAATCGGCTCAGCGATGCCGAGGATCCTGCGCATCCTCGAGGCCGAGGACGTACGCATCGAGATGGGGCGCGACCTGTCGCGCAAAGAGCGCGAGTACGTGCGCCTCCAGCTCGAACTGGGACTGAGCGTGCGGGAAGTCGTTGCCGGCTTGAAGAATAGGTGAGCGAAAGCCCGTAGGATGGGTTGAGCCGAAGGCGATACCCATCGCGTGCAGGGATCGACAACAGCGCGTTGTGACGGCGACAGAAGCAGCGCAACGCAAACTTCAGTCTCTGCCATGCCGTCGTATCGATGGGTATCGCCTCGGCTCAACCCATCCTACGCGCTGGCCCAATCCCGTTGTGAGCCTCCATGCAGAGATATTCACGCACAACAGATGTCATTGCCGCCTTCGGGATCGGCGCCGCCATCCTTGCGGTGACCGCCGTTGCGGGAGATCCGATCTATGCGGGCGTCTGGTACTACGTCCTCGCCTGGGCGGGCCTGATAGGCGCGGTGCAGATTGCGCGCGTGCCGCCCCTGTTTTCTGCCGGTGCATCGTCGGCGTTGGGCGTGTCTGTCCTCCTTTACTGGGCATGGCAAGCCTCCCTGCCGCAGCCGGAAGGACTCCTTGGGCTCGGCCACCTGTTCTCTCTGCCTGGCTTGGCCGTGACTGCGATCATGGCTGCCGTCGTCATCCGGCGCCGCCAGCTACGTCCGGCCTCCGCCTTCGGTATCGGCTTTCTTGCCTGCTGCGTCGGGTTTGGCATCGCGCAGATCGCGGTGTGCCGCACGATGATGTACTGCGGCGCGCTGTCGGGCAGCCTGGGGTGAGCTTGTAGGATGGGTTGAGCCAAAGGCGATACCCATCGATACGACGGCATGGCAGAGCCTGAAGTCTCCACTGCGTTGTTCGTGTAGCCGTCGCCGTCACAACTCGCTGTTGTGGATCCCTGCACGCGATGGGTATCGCCTTCGGCTCAACCCATCCTACGCGCGCGCTTCCATCGTAAGGGGTACCATCAATTCGGCCGGTCGCCCGGCGCATGGCGTACGACGCCGGCCTCGCTGTGATCCGTTTTCCCCGCTGCATTGGAAGGCGGCATCTGCCCGAACTCCTCCTCCGTCATCGCCGAGAGTTGTATCCGGAGATCGTTCTCCACCTCGACTCTCCGCCGGTCGACCAGGGTCTGCAGCGCATCCAGAAGCTCGGAAAAATCCATGGCCTCAAGACGGCCCAGGGAGAACATCGGGACCCGTTCGCAGCCGATACGGAGGTAGCCGTCGCGATCACGCACGGCCTTTGCGGCGTAGGTGTGGTCGACGCCGCCAGGGTGGGAAACCAGCGTGTCGCGTAGCCTCCTGAAGTGGCGGTGGCGCACCTGCAGCAGTTCCGCGAGGCTGCCGACGACCTCGGCGGCACCCCAGGGCGCGACGCCCTTGCCGAAGCAACGGCCATAACGGACCAGGGCCGCCGTCCACCACGCCTCGACATCGCCGTTTGGCGCTGCATCCAGTATCCGATCCACGTACATGGCCGCCGCGACCAGGTCGTCCGCAATACCACTCAGTATCTCCAGCCGACGCGCCTGATTGCCGTCCAACCGTCTGGCTTCCGACATTCCTTGCTCCTGACCCACCGTTACAAGCGGATGACCTTACGCTTGCTATCACGGTCAAAGGATGAAATTCGGGCAACCGCACATCGGAGAATTTCAGGTAAACGCATCTACCTGCATGATCGCGGGCAACGCGCAGGATGGGGTGGGCAGAACGCGGCCATCAACGGCGCAGCTTGTTGACCCATCGGATGAAGAAAACCACGACGGCAGCTTGCAATGACGACAAGAAACCGGATGAATCATCGACATTCCGCAGTGCCGGACCCGCTCCGCAGGTCCACCAACGACAGACGACAGGCCACAGATGAAGACCCCAGCCGCTGCCGTGTTGCTTCTCCTCATGTGCTCTTCGGCCACAGCAACGGAAAAGACCGAGCACAAGGAGTGGGAATGGCACGGCCCCGGTGAGGCGGGTGCGTGGTTGCAGACAGAGAAGCGCGGAAGCACGGTCAGCTTCCGCCTCGAATTGAACCGGGGGGAACCGTCGTACAACATCGGCGTGGCATCCGGGCAGTTCACCCTGGAAAACCATCTGGGTATCTACCAGTCCTACGCACTCCCGGGGTGCGCGTTGGCCTTCGCGTTCGTCGGTGATGAGGTGGAGATCAAGCAGGTCGGCGCCGGCTCCGATTGCGGCTTCGGCTTCGGCGTGATGGCGAACCATCTCCTCACGCTCAAGCAGACGGAGTGAGCGGCACGGTGGGCCGAGTCGGGTGTCCCTTCGTTCGTGACGATCGACGGCAGGTGGCGGGTGGGGTGCGGTTCGGTGGGCGCGAGCCCGCCCTGTGGGTGCGCCCGTGGTATGGCGGAGGCGGACGTTCGCTTTCCCGAATCCGCAGGCTAGCCCCGGAGACTCGTCGGCAACCATCGCATTCCCACGGCTGACATGCGCCCGCCTTGCGCGCGACGCCGAAACACATGCGTGCGAGTGTCGGAGGGTCGCGGTGCAAGCCTCCAGGACTCGGCCGCAAGGTCCGGAGACTCGGCCGCACGTGTCGAAGAACCGCGCGTCTCACATCGAGCGTCGTCGGCGAGGTTCGGAGGCTTGAAGCGGCAAGCCTTCCCGCCTTGCTCGCAAGCTTCAAGTACTTGCTGGCGACTCCCGGCAGCTTGCGCGCGAGTCCTGGCGGGCGAAGCCTCGCATTCAGGGGCTTGCCGGCAAGTCTCCGAACCTTGCCGTGACATGTTTCCCATTAGCGCGTGACGTATGCGCCGCCCGCGTGCCGCGCGCTACGCTGCGGATGCCGGCCTGTGAGGCCGGCATCCCATGACATGGAATCAAGGAACGACAATGAGTCAGAACCGCATCGCACTGAACTACCCGCAAGCCTCGCTCGACGCTATCGACGCCGCCCTCGGTGTGCTGGACGCCGAGTTCGCCAACCTGATCGGCCTGTCCATCGACGAACGCCGCCAGCTCAACAAGATGGGCGACAAGTCCGAAGCCTTCTGCCGTCAGGCTGTCGTGGTCTTCACCGAAAATAGCGGTGTCCTGCCGCGCAACTTCGACCTGGACGGCTACGTGGCGGACCTGGCGGCCCTCGACGCCCTGCGCCCGCGCCTGGCCCGCGTGCGGCGCCTGTTCGAACGCATGAGCGACAGCGAGATGGCACTGGGCAGCGACCTGATGTCCGGTTCGCTGGAAGGTTATGCCGTGCTGAAAGTCTCCGGGAAGGGCGAGGGGCTGGAAGGCCTGCGCGAGATCCTGTCCAACCGCTTCAGCCGCAAGCCACGGCCCGGCACCCCCGAGCCGGGAAGCAGCGGCGGCAACGGCTGACGCCCCGCACCCCAACCGCTTATTCGTAGCAAATGCCCCAAGAATAGCTAGCTAGCTCTTGAGTGAACTTAATCTTTACAAATCAATATCTTGACTCTACGGGCTACCCAGCCTGGATCAGGCTAGAACTGTCACAGCTACGGCCATCCAAGTCAGAGACTAGTCCGGAAGACTGACTAGGATCGAGTAGAGGCCGCCACACGCACTTGGGGGTAACCTGACACCCACCATGACAGGGTCCACCCGAGGCCGCTCAAAGCGGACTGCCTATTCAGCCAGGCCGTTGACAAGGAGGGGGGGTAGCTGGCCAAATACGGCGGGCAGACTCGACAAGGCAGAACTTTGATGGAAGGCGTGGCAACCAGGGCCTATGTGCTCGATCACGCCTTCCAGCCTGCCCGGAGTCCGTCTCTAGGCTCTGATGAGGTTCGGGTCCCGGACGCCCTAGCTCTATCCGAGGACATCGCCGCAGCCTGGCGCAACTGCCGGCAAGCGGTCGCATCTGGTGACAAGGCTGCCATCAGAGAGCTGCATCTAAGCGCGAAGGCGGCTGACAAGTCAGTCAACTACGAAATCTTGCGGTTAGACTTGAGACGCCTCAGGTCATATTTTCCGCAAGCCGCGAAGATCGAGCCGCACAGGATCGAACCGATTCTCGTACCGGTCCGCCCACGCAGTCGAGAAGAGCATCTTTTCAAGATCATGCGTGGTTACTGGTCTATGCCCTATTCAAAGGGGTATGGTCGTCGCCTCCGCTTCCTGGTCATGGATGCGTTCCATGAAGCGGTGATAGGAATCATTGGCCTGCAGTCTCCTTCTGCCGATCTTGCGTGCCGCGACGAGTACTTTCGCGTGTCAAAGGAAAAGAAGCTTGCTGTTGTCAACAACACGCTCGATGCCTACACCGTGGGCGCATCTCCGACTTACGCTCCCTTGCTCGCGGGTAAGCTGGTTGCGGGCTTTCTGCATTCCAACGTAATTCGACAGGAATACTGGCGCTCCTACGGTGGCCGGCGAACAACCCAGCTGAACCAGCGAATTCCGCAGCCGCTACTCGCAATTACTACCGCAAGTGCTTTTGGCCGGAGTTCTATCTACAACCGCCTCAGGCAAGGAAACAAAGTGCTGGCTAAGCCTCTTGGTTACACCAAAGGCTTCGGCACTCTCCATCTTGAAGAACTCTATCCTCGTATCGCTGACTGGCTTAAGGCGCATGAACGTCACGTTCCAGCGGGCTTCGGGAATGGACCGAAAGTGCGCTGGCAGAACATCATGCGAGCCCTCATAGATCTTGGCTTGTCACGAGAGCATTTAGAGCACGGGTTGCGTCGCGAAGTCTTTATATTTGAACTAGTGCATAACCTAACCGCAGTCTGCCAGTCCGACGCGACTCCAGAGGTGACTAGTTTCGATGACCGTGAATGGGGCAACTACTGGAAAGAGCGTTGGTGTATACCTCGTGCAGCACGTGATGCCGACTGGCAAGAGTTCGACGCGAAGAGCGCACTGTTACAGGCGCTACTGCAGTGAATCTACCGTTTCGAGTCATTTTTCAAGCCCAACACTATCCCCAACATTGCCAACACAAATACAAGTGTCGGCAGTAGCATTCCTTTGAGGGTAATGCCGCCGCTCTCGGGAATCTTTAGAACCGCCGCAGCCGCTGCAAGAGAAACAAGTCCGGCCGCAATCCATGGCATCCATCGACCTACCTTCAGCGGAAAGTCGTAGCGTGCGATGACTAAATCCTCGCGCTGTGCAGCAGGCGTCATACCTTTTCTGATGGGTTGAGCTTGATCCGCTTTCGGATCTTTCTCTTGAAACAGTACAGTTCTAATCGACAAGTGACCGCCTACTCGCCTGAACAGTGCGGTCGTGGTTATCGTGATTGCACGGACGTCCCTGCGAGAATCAATTCTAACCCTTCGACTACTCTCAAAATTGCATGCTGCTTGAGAAAGCTCGAAACGAATCTCACCAAGCGGATCTTTCAGTGCATTCTGATCCGGCGATGTGAGTGTGTGCACTTCGAACTTGAGTCGATGGCCAGCCTCGACATCAATTCTCCCTGAGTTCTCAAGACGCTTTGCTACAGAGGGCCCCAAGTTTGATACATAGAACAAGAATGGCACAGCACCACGCCTGTTCTCTCCCTGATCGGCAGTACCTATTGCATCAACCTCGAAAAATGCATCGGCTGCTCTCTCCCAGGTAGCAATCTTTGATGACGTAAGAATTGTTCCGGGAACGAAGTCTATCCTCTGAAGATAAGTCGGACTTGCGCCTTTCTGGTACTCAAATGTTGCTGGAAGTTCGTGAACTTTTGACTGCAACTCCATCAAGAAGCTGCCGGCTATGCCTCGTTCATTGACAAAGTCACCTACCGCCATGTCGATAACTAGTAGCGAGCCTTCACACCTTACAGAGACTATCCTCCCCTCTCGGAAAGGGGCAACACGACTAGTTCCATCGATTCGAGTTGCGCAAAGAGCAATTAGCACGCGCTCACCATTAGTCGCGGGAAGTGAGCGGCTATTGATCTCATCCCAGAGTTGCCTAGATACATAAGGCCTGCGATACCTCAACCTCAAGTGAGCGCCGCGGGGTAGGCCTGCCGCGTGAATGGCATCTTCGACAAATCGCCGGTGACCGAGCGTCGTCAGGCAAAGCCAAACCTTGCCGGCCTCAAGTAAGGGTGAATCTCGATATCCCATTCTCCTGCCCCAAGTAGGCCCGCGCCGAGTCAATACTCTTCTGTGCCGTCGGCGCAGACCAACACCATTTGACCAACTGAAGCCATCGATTTTACCGTTCTTCCCAAGTTGGGAATTTTGAGGCAGTACATGTTTCCAATTCCGTCAGAGTATGCGCTTGGAGTGAATCGCTCGGGTCTTGCATGAACAAGCGACACTTCTTCGCGTGCCGCAAGTGCGAGCGCCGCACCAATCGCTTGCATCTTTGACCCCATATGTACAAGGTAGATATTCCGACCAGATTTTATCTCTGCCTCTCTAAGCAGGATACGTGCCGCCTGATCCGGCGAGCGAACATGGCAATCGATATGAGCCTCTCGATCCATCATCGATTCGCCACTACTATCCTCGCTCATTGGAACGACCAACTTCCTAATTACATCAACAGTTGCGCCGCGGCGCCATTTATGTTCCTCAGCCTCGGTAAGAGGAAGTACCCAGAGGACATTGCGCTCAGCGAGACTCTCGACTGCCTCGCCGCAGAAGTTCAAACAACGAGATAGTCGGGACAAGTATAGAGAAGGAAACGCGACGATATAGCTGCTGGCTGAATCCTGGTGCCTGCCTTGAAATATCGGATTCGTCCACACAGAGGCAACGCCATGCTCTGGGGCCTCCGCAGGAGAGTCTGAGTCGTCGCCGACCTTCTTAGATTGATTGTACGTGGCCGCTTCAGCGTAGAAGATTGTCAGTTCGACGTTGGGGAGCTGTCGAAAAATAGCCCCAACCACACTGAATATGAAGCTAGAGGACGCGCCACTGATATCAAAAGCAATTCTATCGATGCCGCCAAGCTTGCTTAACTCGATAATCGATCTGAGAACATCTTCGGGAACATCAGCGTCGACCTCTCGTAGTTCGCCCGAGAACTTCTGTAGAAGCGGCCTTAGCTCCTGGAACCTTAGTGCGTTGTCTTCTGGATTTGTTTGATATTGCCCAACAAGCACCGCTCGTATGGGCGCCTGATCAAACTCAAGAAACTTTGCAGGGAACGCACTGACTCTAGGCTCAAATCCGGCGGCCAGAATCAGAACATCAGCATCTATGGCGCCGGGACTCCAACTCGTGGTCACCGGAAAATCGACCATCGCCTCTTCAATTGACCGTGTTCTCACAGTGAAGTTCTTTCGTTCGGTCATGGCTGATCCGCCCCGGTGAACAAGTCGCCCGTTATCGCTCGGGAAAGGTCAGCTGATCTACTCCATACCCGATCAACAAAAGCCTTATCGCGATTCAACAGAAGAGATAGCTCGTGCAAGCTCCTTACATCCAAGTAGTTTTTGCGAACTAGCGACGTTCCGTAGTTCGGCAGTAGCGATGACCTCACCTGAAGTCGGATGGTCCGCTTCCTAGCCTTGCTGCGACTCTCGCCAAGATCGATGAAAATCGATCGTCTTACGAGTTCTTTGAGAAGCAACCCCGCATGGTCGCTGCCGGTCATGCGATGGAGCTGGTCAAACAATGCACCTTCTTCATCGATATCGACTTCCATTCGATATCGCCGCTGTGGAACCTCCAGCTTGCTGTCTATATCGGTCTGGAGACTTGCTTCCATCAACAGGCGTCGCGCAAGCCTGGCGAACATATCTAGCACGCCCCGCATCTCTGACCCAAACGGATGACAGTACTCGACGCGCTCAACTAGCGCTCTGGACACATAAACGATCGCTTCGTGTTGATGCTGATGGGGTATCAGGGCTGTTCTTTCTTGGGTAACTCCGGCTCGATGGAACATCTCTCTTGCCATGAACAGTACAGTGGCCACATCGCCCGACCATGCATTGGAAAGGACTTCTAGGCCGTTGTAGTGATAGCTTCTCCCCTGAACTGAGTCCCTTATCGAGATCGCGAGCTCGGTATCCTTCTTGTGGCTGCTTTCACCAATGAGATCCTTTACGCGACCGATGTAGTTTGCCGCGGCTAGCCTCTTATCAATCAAGCCCTCTACAAATCTTCGCCGCTGTGCCGCAATGTCCGGTGCACTATTGAGCAGCTGCTGCCCAGTGTCTATGACTATGTATTCTCGATTCTGGTCAAGCTTCGCATCGTCGATATGGGAATTCGAGAAGCCATACGGTTCGCAAGATATCTTGAAAACGCAAGCTGAGTCTCTTTGCCAAAGTATCGGATTGAGAACCGACTGAACCTTCTCTCCAAGTCTCTGCTGTGTGAAATCATCAAGCAAGAATACGATAGGCCGACTCTGCAGACCGGGCATAAATCTGACCGCCATTCGCGTCAGATCTCGAAGAAACGTGTCGGGAAGAACGACCTCGGGTGAGGAACCTTCTAGCATGCTTCTCGCAAGTTTGATCCGGATTCTATCCAGCTCATCAGCAAGTCCTTGCCCCGAATCCATGCCTGTAGCTGAGATGTGATTTGCGGGCAACCCAAGGCTTGATACGGAAAACTCAGCCAATCGTGAAATGGTGCCCTGACTCACGCCAAGAGCCTTACCCACGCTATCAGTTGCCGCGATCATAGATAAGGTTCGAAAGAGCTCTCTCGCGGCAATCAGGTTGAAAAAAGTTACGATCTGTGAAGCGAGATGCTCCGCTCGCCCAGGCTCTCTCTTAATCCAAAGAAGGTCATTCTGAAGATCGCTGGCGCAACCAATGTATATCCCAACGAAGCTAAGATCAGACAACGCCGTCCTGGCGGTCTCTTCGGTAGCCAAGTGCGTACGGAGCGACATGTAGCGAAAGACCATCGACTTTCCACATCCGCGCGGACCTGTCAAAACACTAGGGGTCGGGTCCTTTACGCTACTAAACCAGCCCAAGTTATCAACGAACAACTGCAGTAGCAGTCGGTCGCTGGCCAAGTGCTCCGCGCTGATAGCAGTGAAGGGAGAGGACAGCGCCGATCCACCCACATCAGCTGGCGCCATGTACATGGATCTTTTCGCATCATCGATATGCGCTACCAACGATGCTGGATCTATGAAGTGCCTCGTGGGGTCATCATCAGACAGTAACTGCGAAAACTCAAAGAGGCCTTTTAACAGCTGGGGATAACGCGCAGCGATTGCCCGATCGCCATGTAGAGTGTTGTGGATCTTGACAATGCACCGCACATAGCAAGACCAGTCATCATGCAACTTACGAGTGGGCGTATCACGACGTTTGATAGAGCCCAGGTCAATGATGTCAATTGAGTACTGATCGCTGCCTGGCTCGGAATCAATGATTTCCTGCGGGCGCTTTGAGAGCATGACGTTGCCAAGATGCAGATCATCATGCTTAAGCCCTTTTTTCTCCAAGTAGAGAACTGCTGACAGAAGCTTCTTAAGGACAAGCAGGGCGAGTTCCGGCTGGAGCTTGTCAGCGCCGCTCTCTATCAGCCTTTCTAGTGTCGATCCTTCGATCCATCTGCCGATAAAGCACAGCCACACAGTTGATGGATCCGGCTGCGCTGGAAGGGAATCAACAATTCCAACATGTTCGTGAGATAGAATTGGAGCGACCGCATCTATCTCACTCGCGATCGTCATCTCTTCGGTTAGCTTGTCAGGACTGTAGTCTTCCCGCAGGCATATTTTTGCTGCGTACACGCGGTTGTTTGCACTGCTCCGCACGCGAAGAGTAAATCCCTTGTGCCCCATCCGCTCCGCAACACCTGGCACTCGTCCATCCGCAAGCCGGTCAAGGATTTCGAACTGCATCTTTGATGCATTGGCCAGCGTGATGTCCAAGAACGCCGGGAACGAGCCCCCGTCCCTTAGCCAGGCTTTCGTGGGATCCGACATCTGAATCCGACGCGACTTCATATTCAAAGGTTCCATCTAAAGCCCCCTCCTACAGTCCCTTCGGCGGCACGCCGAACACTCCCTTGGCAACTTTGGTCACTAGGTGATCCAGAGCCTCAGGCCCAATAGGGGAGCACTACTGTAGGCCTATGTCTAGAGCCCCGGGGATCGGTGCCCTAAGTCGGGGATTTGGAAGTTGATGGGAGTGCGGCGGAGGCTGAAGCAGCAAACGACAACGGGCGCTCGGCAATCAATCTTATCCTGCGCGTCAGGCGCAGCCCCCTGTCTCCAACTGCTCCAAGTCCGGCAATGGCATCGCACAGCGAAGCGCCTGTTCGATGTCGCCGGGCTCTACGGACGAGCTCTTTCGGAGGTAAGCGTTGGCGCACGCCAGGCGAAGCAAGGACTTCATGGGCCTCACTGAGCCGGCAACGTCGGCCAACTTACAGGCACTGCGCTGAGGTAACACAGCGCCGAACCGCTTGCCCCATGCCATCTGCTGGCGAAGATCGCGGTAAATGGTGCCAGCGATTTGCACGCGCTCTACCCGCGCCGGGGTGGGGACATGGAAGGTGGAAAGCCGAGACAGGATCGGGACCGGAATGGCGGACAGGTCGTTGGCCGTGACCACCCAGCTGATCCGACTGGCGTCCAGCTTCACCTGCAGGCACGACTGATCGCAGAATCGTTTCGCCGTCTCGGACTCCAGTAATTGGTAGAGCGCATTGGCGGGAGGAAAGCGGGCTTCGGATGAAGCCTTGTCCAACTCGTCGACTACGAACACCGGGTTGGCGCTCTGGCCTTGGACAAGCACATCAAAGACCTTGCCCGGGCTGGAGGTGTAGTAGTGCTGTTCCAGGCCAATCAGCGACATGGGACTGGAGGCGCCCTCCATGCTCACCATCTCGAAGCCCGTTCCCATCAGTCTGGCCAACCGCATGGCGAAATAGGTCTTGCCCACGCCAGGGTCGCCGGCCAAAAGCATGGGCGGCAGGTAGAAGCTGCCGTCGCCGGCGACTTGCAAGGCGAGTAGGCGTCGCACCGTGGCCACAACTTGCCTGAAGTTGGGCATCTCTGCTTCGAGCAGGTCCATGTACTTGTGGAACGCCCTGGGTACGCGCGCCAGCACGCGCTGTCCGACTGGCTGGGTTTTCCTCAACTGACGGACCATCGCCTCGCCATTCTTTCGGCGATCGTTGCTCCGGGCCAAGCTCTCCAAGCTTGCCTCCATCTCTTGCACGTCCTGTTCGGTGTACACCTGAAGCACGCGATGCGCGCGTGACTTGCGAGCCACCGGGACCAGTGGTGGAACGGCGCTTTCTGAAACGGGCGGTACAGATGGTTTTGAATCATCTACCTGCCCAAGACGGTCCTGAGCAAAACGATAGGCCAGCCTGGTCGGGACGAGCAGTTCGCCCTCACCGTTGGTGTATCCACTAGGAATTTCGTATCGAGACTTCATGGCAACCGGGCGTGTTGAACTCGTCGCCATTAAATCACTTTGAAAAAATCGGCGTGCCCCCGTTTATGGGATGAAATTTCACATCTAACACTAGATCACGTGACGTGATTTGATATCTAATGCAGTTAGCTCGATAAGAGTCATGCATCCCTATCCGCCATCTACACATCTACTTTTAGATCAATCGCTGCCACTGATCCGGCTACCCTATTCGGTCGAATTTCTTCTTTCGGCCAGAAGCCGACACGTGGCAATGCCCGCTGCCGGGCTATCGGCGGAAGCGTTGTCAGCATGCCGCCGTAAGGCCCGGACGATGCCGGTCGCTGCGACTGATGCATCCCAAAGACGCCCGCGTAAGCCCGGGATTCTGCGCCGTCGATGCGGGCTCGGCTTCTCCCCAGAGCAGACGTTCGCGGTGGCCATAGCAAGGTCCGCTTGCGAACAGGAAGCCAAAGGGCAAAGACGCTCCTTTCGAACCTTTGAAAGGTCTGCTCTCAAGAAGGTACACCGGATGTTGTTTTCCGAGCGATCTGATAGCGCTAGAAGAATGGAAAGGAAGGTCGCAATCCAGAGACGCAAGTTCCTCGCGATGCGGAAGCCCTATACGTCCCCCAGCGCCGTCTTCCGACGGACCGCCACATCCCTCGGGCAAGCCCCGTCGCGGAGCGCTGTCGCTCCGCGCCCCCCTCCTTATCAAATCCCCGGCTGACCCTGGGCTGCATTGGAGGCATCCTCCCAGGATTCCCAAACGGCAAGTCGCTCAGCATAGGCGGCGCGAGCCACCGGTAACCCTTCAGTCCCAAGGAAGAAGCGTAGCGGCGGCTCTTCCGAATCCACGACCTTGAACAGGGACGCCGAGGTTGCGGCAGGATCGCCAAATTTCGTGCTTGCGCCGCCGGCGAATACCTGTGCTCGTGTCTCGGCATAGGCGTCGATACCCGTGGTGAGCTTCAGCGAGGACTGACTCGAAAAGTCTGTCGCATACGCATTAGGCTCCAGGAGTGTGACCTTTATGCCGAACTGCGCAACCTCCTTCGAGAGACTCTCATGGAGCGCTTCGAACGCCCACTTGGAAGCGTTATAGAGGCCGGTGATCGGGCCGGCGGCGACCCCTTGCACGCTTGAAACGCCGATGACGTGGCCGCAACCCTGCGCGCGCAGTAGCGGAAGGGCTGCCTGGATGACAGAGAGAGGACCGAAGACGTTGGTATCGAACTCGGCGCGGACCTCGGCGTCGCTGGCTTCCTCGATCGCGCCGATAAGCGCATAGCCCGCATTGTTTACGACGATATCCAGACGGCCGAAATGCGCGTGCGCCGTCGCGACGACTTCGGCAACCTGATCGCGGCTGGTCACGTCCAGCACCAAAGGCAGGACGGCATCGCCGAATTCATCGGCAAGGGGGGCGATGTCGGCCAGCTTTCGCGCCGTTGCGACAACCTTGTCGCCTCGCTTGAGAGCGTCTTCTGCCCAGATGCGGCCAAAACCGCGTGAGGCGCCCGTGATGAACCAGACTTTTTCCGACATGTCATTACCTTTTCTATTTGGAGAGTTCTATTTGGAGAGAGTCGCTCGGGTGCAGCTTGGCGGTCTGCTGGTCGATGGCCTGTGGACCATCACCGGTGAGCAGCCACACGGACGGCTCGTAGGCCAGTAACGGGGCGACGATGTTGAGGGAGGTCGCGAGTTTGAAGTCGGCCTTCCTACTTGCCTTCCGCGGCCTTGGAGACGTGCGCCCACTGGGCCCACTCGGCCAGGCGCTGCTGATAGACCTGCGGTGCCATCAGGGTCGGTCCCTCCCCGAAGAACACGCGCAGCGGCGGCTTCTCAGCGTCCACGACCGTGAGGATCGCGGACCCGAAGCCGACCGGCTGCGGAAGTACAACCTGCGCCCGCATCGTGGCCATGTTCTCGTGCAGAGCCGCGTACGCGGGGTGCGCGTCGGCGACGATGGCAGATGCACCGGACCAGTCGGTGGCGAAGCCACCGGGTTCGACCAGCGTCACCTTGATACCGAAGCCAGCGACTTCCTGGGAGAGTGCATCCGTCATCCCTTCCAGTGCCCACTTCGACGCGTGGTAGGCGCCAAGGGTCGGGAACGCGACGATGCCGCCCATGGTCGAGATCTGGATGATGTGGCCCGCGCCCTGCTCGCGGAGGATCGGAAGGACCGCCTGCGTGACATGGAAAACGCCGAACAGGTTCGTCTCCATCTGGTCGCGCAGCTGCTGCTCGGTGATCTCCTCGACCGTTCCGAAGAGCCCGTAGCCGGCGTTGTTGATGACGACGTCGATCCGCCCGAACGTCTCGTGCGCGGACTTCACCGCAGCGAACACCTGGTCGCGGTTTGTGACGTCGAGCTCGACCGGCAGGACGGCGTCGCCGTATTGCTCGACCAGGTCACTCAGAGTGTCCGTGTTGCGGGCGGTCGCTGCGACTTTATCGCCACGCTCGAGGGCGGCGAGGGCGAACTCGCGGCCAAAACCTTTTGACGTGCCAGTGATAAACCAAACTTTGCTCATGATGTAATTCTCCTGTTGTGATGGACGGCCAAAGTGACTTTCTCAGCTGCTTACTGTTGGTGCGCCGGGGTGTCAGCGAGGATGGCGCGCAGCTTGGCGGTCTGCTGGTCGATGGCCTGTGGGCCATTGCCGGTGAGCAGCCGCACGGACGGCTCGTAGGCCAGTAGCGGGGCAGCCATGTTCAGGGAGGTCGCGAGTTTGAAGCCGGCTTCCTTGATGGCCTTGTCGACGAAATAGGAAAGTCGTGTCTTCTTTCCCGGGACGCGCGGGTACAGGAACCGCAGCGCGAACAACTCGCCAATCGCGGGGACCGTCGAGATGGCGGCGGCGAGGAACGGGTTGTCGCCGACGAGGTAGGGGCGGCCCTGTGCGTCGACGCGCTGCCGGGTGGAGGTCACCGCGATGGGCGCGTGGCAGATCAGCGAGATGGTGACGTCGTTCTCCCGGGCCACGTGGAGGGTTTCGCCAAGCCACGGGTTGTCACGGAAGTCGACCATGGGGGCGTGGCCGCCAGGGGTATGGATGAAGTCAAAGTCGGCAAAAGTGAACGGATCGGCCGGGTCGCGGTGACGCAGGATGAGTTCCTGCAGAGACTGGAAGGTGCCCTCCGGCAGCTTGTCCAGGCGGCGGATCAGTTCGGGGCGGTACTCGGTGAGTTCCGGTTCGCTGTTAGGCAATAGCTCGGAGACCGGGATCCGGCCGATGTGCCGCTCCAGCAGTCGGATTTCCTGCTCGCGGCGGGCGACCAACTCGGGGTGGCGCTGCCGGAAGCTGTTGACGTCAAACGAGCGGCGGCGCTGCTGCATGCGCAGGGGAATGGTAATGGTGCCGGTCTTCTCGATGGCTTGCATGGACAGGGCCATGCCGTTGATGTCGAGTTGCGGGGCGTTGCCATCGGGGGTGGCGAAGGTGAACTCGTAGTCGTTCTCGAACTCCTTGAGCACTTGAGCCATCTCGACCAAGAAGAACCCGGTCGAGATCGACTTGACGTCAGCCGGTTCGGCCAACGGCAGCTGTCGGGCGGACGAGATGATGATCAATGCGCGGCGCTTGGTGGTGGGCATAACTTGTTCCTTTCAGTGCTTCGGCTGGGCGAGGATCAGGCGCCGAACGTCGGCGTCGGTCATTCGGTGGAGGACATGAATGCCCCCATTAATGCGTGAGTACATGCTCATATTGGGGGTGAAAAGAGAAAGCCTCAGGCCTTGATCCCCCGCCAGAACAGGTCGAAGCCCGCTTCCTTGTGCTGCTTGTGATTCTTCGAATTCGCAGCCGTCGCCTCGATCGCGATATCCGCGAGGCCCATCAGGACATGGTCGATGTAGAAAGGGAGGCGCTTGGGGTCAGCATGGCCAGCCAAGCTTCTTTCGATCACTGCGCGGATCTCGCCGAACAAGGCACTGCAGCGCTGGAGTGTTTGCGCGCTGATGCGGTCCGACACCTTGAGCTGCCGCATGGCCCTGCGTTGAACAGGGTTCGTCGTGCCCCACTCGACCAGACACTCCCACACGCGCTGAACGCGCTCGCGAGGGCTCTTGGCTCCCTGACAGGAAATGAGCAGTGCCTGAGCCAACTGGGTCTCAATATCGACCAAGAGTTCGTTCAGCAGATCGTCCTTGGTCGCGAAATAGGTGAACAGCGTTCCCTCGGCGACACCTGCCGCAGCAGCAATCTTCGCCGTGGGTGCGCCGGTGCCCAAGCTCGAGACGAGTTCGGCGGCAGCGGCCAGGATCGCTTCGCGTTTTTCTTCGCTGAGGGGGCGGGCCATACAGTGTCAATGCCTGAGTACTTGCTCATTAACGTATTCCAGTCAGGACCGCAGGTCAAGGATAGCCACTCAAGGGTGTTGTGTCGCATTCAGATCGCGAGAGTCCGTTGCCCCTCAGTTCAACCACGGCGTGCGCCGGCCCTGAAGCTGCCTACTGCGGCAAGGCCAAAGACTGCTCCGGGTCGGAGGCAGACACTCCTAATTTAGGGCAGAGATTGTCCGCGACGATCTTTGCCTTCGGTTGTTGTCGAGCGGTCTGGAGAGTAGCGTTACCTGTGTCCTCGAGGCCTGACCCATGACCGGCTCATCATTACCGACTATTCCCGAACTACTGCTTACCAGCGCTGGTAGGGACTGGTCGCGTATGGAGGCGTATCTCATGCGCTTTCCTAAGGGCCTTTCCCATGCGCCGAGCGCGGAAGTTCATCGCTTGGGCATGCACGTAGGCCCACCAGTCAATGCTAGCTGTGCGTGCGATGGGCGCCGTGTGCGCCGCATACAGAGGTCGGGGGATATCGATATTGTTCCCGCCGGGATGGGTGGCAGCTGGGAGGACGATGCCGACGTCCATGTGCTGCAGCTGAGCCTGGATCCCAAACTGCTGGCTGAGGTGGCGGGCGAGTTGGGGGTGGATGACCGGGCCGCTGAGCTGCTGCCTCGCTTCCAGATGCGCGATACCCGCATTGAGGCCATTGGCTGGGCGATTAGGGCGGACTTGGAGGCCGAAACTCCCTCGGATCCTCTTTATATCGATCTGCTGGCCAATGCTTTGGCCGTGCGCCTGATCGAGACGATTGACCGACAGCCTGCGTCTAATACCGGGCACACTCAGAAGTTCTCCGAACGCCAGCTCAAGCTGCTCACCGAGTTCATAGAGACCAATCTTGATCGCAAGCTCTACTTGTCGGATCTGGCTGATGCCGTCGGCGTCAGCGGTACGCGCCTGAAGACCCTGTTTCGCAACAGCACGGGCATCCCGGTCCATCAATACGTGATCCGGCGCCGGGTCGACTACGCCAAGGCGTTGCTGACCACTACGACCATGCCTGCCAGCGAGGTGGCGGTAGCCGCCGGCTTCTCGCACCAGAGCCACATGGCTTCGACCATGCGTCGCCTGACAGGCCAAGCGCCCAGCGACATCGCCCGGCTGAGCTCTTTCGGTCCGAAGCTGCAACGGCGCGTCTGATCCTGCGCGACGCCGCCTTGGGCGGCATCCACCCTGTGGTCTCCCCCTTCCCCAGGAGAGACCCATGTCCATTGATGTACATGATGATCAGAGCCAGGGCGCTATCGCCCTGGTACGTGAGTATTTCAATTCGGTAGGACCCACTGCCGAGCAGTTCTGGCGCTCCTTCGACACCTACTTCGACGAGAACACCGTCTGGGAGAACGTGGGTGTCTCACGTACCGTGGGTCGGGATCAGGCCATTGCCTTTGCCAAGGCCTTCCCGGTGAAGTTCGATCACATGAGGATTGAGGACGTGTCGCTGGCCGGTGCGGGCAACCGGGTATACGTCGAACGCATGGACCATTTCTGCAAAGCAGACGGGACCATCGTGTCCTCGATCAAAGCCTTGGGCGTGTTGGAGATCAACGGCAAGAAGATTGCCAGCTGGCGCGATTACTTCGACACCGCCGGCTTTGCCCGATCCGTCCCCACCGGCCTCTACACCGAGGCCTGACGCGCTGTCCGTTGTTGCCAAGGCCGGTCCGATCCTGCGCGACGGCCGCCACCGGTGCTGGCGATAGTCGCTGGCCCTCATTTAGGAACCAAAAAGCATGTTTGCAATCGTAGGTGCCGCCGGCAAGGTGGGTACGTCCACCGCCATGGTGTTGCGTCAGGCGGGTCATCCGGTTCGCGCGATCGTGCGCGACGTGGCCAAGGCTGGCCCACTGCAGGCTATCGGCTGTGAGATCGTGCAGGCTGACCTGCAGTACCCGGACGCGCTGACACAGGCCATCACCGGGGCCACGGCCGTGCAGGTCATCGTCCCGCCCATTCCCACGGCGCAGGACATCGTGGATGACATGCACACCTCCATCAACAGCCTGGTCGAGGCATTGAGCCGGGCCCAGCCGCAGCTGGTGGTGGCCATCTCCGACTATGGCGCGCATGTCGAAGAGGACATCGGCATGCCCAGTGTTTTCCACAATTTTGAGGCCCGCTTGCGGGAGGTGCCGATTCCCCGCGTGATCCTACGCTCGGCCGAGCACATGGAGGGGTGGGCGCCGTTGATTCCCGTGGCCATCGCCACCGGCACACTGCCCAGCCTGCATCATCCGCTCACCGTCAGATTCCCCACGATCTCGGCGCACGATCTAGGCATCATCTCGGCCGACCTGCTGCGTCGGCCCAACCTCACCGATGGCGAGCAACTGGTCCAGGCAGAAGGTCCGCGCCGCTATAGCGCCAATGACGTCGCCATGGCGATCGGCGCGCTGATCGGCAAGCCTGTTGCGGCCGTCGAGCTACCTCGCCCGGCATGGCAGGAAACGTTGGAGAAGATCGCCAGCCCCAGCACCGCCAGCCTGCTGGTGGATCTGTACGACGCCCACAACAGAGGGCAGGTGGACGCCGAGCCCAACACCGGTGAGATGCGCTATGGCACCACGGCGTTGATCGACGCCTTGCGCCCGCTCATCTCTGCAGCATGACGAGGGCGGACAGGCCCATGGAAAGCCCAACGACAACGCGCACGATCGTCGTCCTCGGGGCCACGGGCCAGCAGGGAGGCGCGGTCGCTCAAGCTCTGGTGACCGATGGTCGTTGGCAGGTGCGTGCGCTGAGCAGGGACCCGGCCTCGCGAAACGCACGCCTACTCAGTATCGCGGGCATGGAGGTCGTGCGAGCAGACATGGATGACCTGGATTCGCTGCAGCGCGGCATGGCCGGCGCTTACGGTGTGTTCTCGGTCCAGGGAACTGACCGCGGCGGAGACATCGAGACCGCACGCGGGATTGATGTGGCCGAGGCCGCACGCTTTGCAGGGGTGAAGCACTTCATCTACAGCTCGGTGGGCGGTGCAGAGCGTGGTTCGAGCATTGCTCACTTCGAGAGCAAGTGGCGCGTGGAGGAGTACACCAGGGCCATCGGTCTGCCGGCCAGCATCGTTCGGCCCACGTTCTTCATGAACAACTTCGCCAAGCCATCGATGCGTGTGATCGTCTTGGCGATGCTGCGCAGCTACCTGCCAGCGGACAAGACCCTGCAGATGGTGGCGACCCAGGACATTGGACGCTGGGTCGCCAACGCCTTTGCCCACCCCGAGGCCTACATCGGCCGGACCGAGGAATTGGCAGGTGATGAGCTCACCTATGCGCAGATCGTAAAAACGTTCAATCGCCAAGGCCGATGGGCTGGCCTGCCGGTTCCGATTCCGCGCGTACTGCTGCTCGCACTGCCCCAGGAGGTACGACACATGTTCGCCTGGTTCGGTACGGCCGGCTACCAAGCTGATCTGGCAGCACTACGATCCTGTGATCCCAGATTGCGGCGGCTCGATGACTGGCTGATCGCCGATGGCGTTCAGCAGTGCTCCGAGTCGGCGGTCGGGTAGCCACACCAAGTCCCCTGAGGATTGGCTTCACACCGGGCCAATCAGGCCGTCACCCATGGTGCGGCCGGACTGTCGTGATGACAGCCCGTGCGCAGAGGAGACTTCCTCCTCTGCGTAAGTTCTCAATCCACAACGCGAGTCCGTCCCAAAAACAAGGGGGAAGACGATGTCCTGGACGATCAGCACTTCGGTCATAGGCGAAGGCGATGCCGCGCAGAAGCACTGGAAGGATGTTTACGGCCCAGGCGAGAAGGTGCCGGTGTCCGGCATCTACCGTTGCCTGGGATGCCGGCGAGAAATCGCGGCTAACCAACGTGACCCTTTCCCACACCAGAACCATCATCAACACGGCACGGACGAAGGTGATATCCGCTGGAAGCTCAACATACGAGCCAATACAGCGGCTAAGAGTTGAGTGAGGCAGGTGGCACTTCGCGCCTAACCGGTATGAACTCCGAGTCGGCCAACATCTGCTCCTTTGTTAGAGCTAGATGTCTGCTTCCGGCCAGAAGCGGACATCGAGTTCGAATAGCGTTTCGGTCTCCCTTAGTCGCTCACCGGCGGGCCGACTCGGTATTCGTCGTCGCTCACATGTTTCATCCATGTGACCACCTTCCCATCCAGTGCTTCATGGATAGCAACATGGGTCATTGCAGTGGTGGGCGTAGCGCCATGCCAATGACGATGACCAGGTGGGCACCATATGTGGTCTCCGGGATTGATCTCGATGATTGGTCCATCTTCGCATTGCGTCCAGCCCTTGCCGGAGAGAACTATCAGCGTTTGGCCCAGCGGATGGCTATGCCAGGCCGTACGTGCGCCCGGCTCGAACGTCACCGTTGCCCCGGAAACACGGGAAGGTGCTTCTCGCTGAAACTGCATGTCTATCCTGACGCTTCCGGTGAAGTACTCCGAAGGGCCCACGCTGGACGGCAAAGTTCCATTCCGATCTATACGCATGGTTTCGGCCCCTTCCGATGATGCGAGCGAGAGTGGAATCGTCCCAAGGCCAACCAATAGAAACAGAAGCGCTGAGTAACGTGACCGTGAGGTTGGAATCTGCATAGGAACTTACTCTCCATTCCGATAAGGCTTTTAAGGCGTGGTGCGTCGGGCTAGTTGCCCGAGAACACCACTCGGCTATTGCGCGTACCCAGCGCTTGACTGAGGCCGTTGGGGTCCTCAACACGCCCGAGCCGTGTATACGAGTACGACGAACGGAATGTCTTGTAGAAGATGACAACCGTACTGGAGCCGTAAAGCATTAGATCGCCGTTTTCTATCGTGCCTGGACGCTCTGCATGGGTTGGCAGCACTTGCGGCATATCGGCGTGCTTCTCATTGCCGTTGAGCTCTGCCATATCGAGCGTCAAGGGAAGTCTGGCCACGAACGCGCGCGCGGCCGCGGTATCGGCCAAGGTTATGGCGAAACGACGTTCTCCGACGGTCATCCACATGCGAGCACCCTCCGAAGTAGCGGATGCACGACCTGCATCCTTGGCAACGATAACGGGAGCCTCGAGCTGGCTGGCCTTGCAGCCCCCCAGGATCGTCAGACCGAGTAGAACACCCAATCCGAGCAGGCATCCACGTTTCGCTGAGCGGTTTTGAGTGGGACCCGTAGTATTTGAGCTCATGGCACGATTCCTAGAAGGATGGACCGCTTATACCGAGGGCTGCAGGGGCGATCGCGCGACCGCCCGTGTCAGAAAGGCGGCAAACAGCAGCACGGCGGCGCTCATAGCGAAGGTAGCTTGGTAGCCGGCATGGTCAAACAGCAACCCGCCTATGGTTGAGCCCAGGGCGATGGCCAGTTGGACCACTGCCACCATCAATCCGCCCCCAGCCTCAGCATCCTTTGGCAATTCCTGCGCAATCCAGCTCCACCAGCCAACGGGGGCGGCAGTAGCCATCAGCCCCCAAAGACCAAACAGGATCGTTACGCCACTCACCCACGCGCCCATTGGGATAAGCGCAAGTGCGATGAATGCCATCAACAACGGGATGGCAATGAGGGTTCGATACAGGCCGCGCTTCAGGAAGGTTCCGATGACGGCGGTACCGATGAAGCCCGACACACCGATCACCAGAAGGATGAGCGAAAGTATGGATACCTGCACGTGCGTGACCGTTTCAAGGAATGGTCGGACGTAGGTGAACAATGCGAATTGCCCCATAAAAAAGGCGCCGCAGGCGGCCATACCCAGCGCGACGGCTCGGCGCTGAAGCAACCGGAATGCACTGGCAGACGCGGACCCGTTCGCGGAGGGCATGGCTGGCAAGCTGACCCATTGCCAAACCAGCGCAACGAGCGCCACAGGCACGAGGCAGTAGAACGCGCCGCGCCAGCCGATGACCGAGCCCAGGTAGCTGCCCAAGGGTGCGGCAATCACGGTAGCCAGAGCGTTGCCGCCGTTGAAGATGGCCAAGGCTCGTGGCACCTGCGAAGTCGGCACCAGGCGCATGGCCGTGGCGGCGGACATCGACCAGAAGCCGCCGATCACCACGCCCAGGAGCGCCCGGCCCAGCATGTAAATGGGGTAATTGGGCGCCAACGCCACGACAGCACCTGAAACCGCCATCAGGCCCGTCAGTGACAGCAGCAGCGTCTTGCGGTTGATGTTACGGCTCACTGTGGCGATCGAGAGGCTGGTCAGCACCGCGAACGCGCCGGAGATGGCGATGCCGTAGCCCGCCCATCCCTTGCTGACCGCCAGGTCGGCGGCGATCGGCGTGAGCAGGCTGACAGGCATGAACTCGGACGCAATCAATGCGAACACGCACAGCGTCATGGCGAATACGCCACCCCAGTGGGCGGGCTGGGCGGTGGCGTCGCTGTGTTTGTCGTCCGTGTGGACGCCTGTCAGGAGAGTCATGGTTTCGCTTTGCATGATGATGGGCGCATACGTCGTATCCGGAGCGGGTGTCGCGGGAGCGCGCTCAATCCTTGCCGATCTGGTCCATCTGCTTCGCGTCCATACGGCCGCCATGGGCGGTGAGCACGGCTAACGCCGCCTCGATCTCTTGCAGATCCTTCGGCGTGAGGTTGACGTTGATCGAGCTCAGGTTCTCGCGCGAGTGGTCCAGCTTGGTGGTGCCAGGGATCGAAACGATCCAGGGCTTCTGCGCCGCCAACCACGCCAGCGCTATCTGGGCGCGCGTGGCGCCCTTCCTCTCCCCGAACGTCTTCAGGAAGTCCAGGATCGGCTGGTTGGCCTGCATCACCTCGCGGCTGAAGCGAGTGAAGGTCTTGCGCAGGTCTTGGGTCCCATCCAGCCCGGCCTGCAGATCCAGCGGCAGCTTGCCGGCCAGGAAACCTTGGCCCAACGGTCCCCACGGCACGAAGCCGATGCCGAGTTCCTCGCACGCCTGCAGCACGCCGTTGCGTTCCACGCTGCGCTCCATCAGCGAGTACTCGGTTTGGATGGCCGCGACCGGCTGGACGGTGTGCGCGCGCCTGATCGTGCGTGCACTTGGCTCGGACAAGCCGAAGTGCAGCACTTTACCTTGCTCGATCAGATCCTTGATGGTGCCGGCGACGTCCTCGATCGGCACCGTGAGATCCACGCGGTGCTGGTAGTAGAGATCGATGCGGTCGGTCTTCAAGCGCTTGAGCGATTCCTCGACGACGCGCCGTATGCGCTCAGGGCGACTGTCCAAGCCATTGGTGCCGTCGATCTTGAAGCCGAACTTGGTGGCGATGGTCACTTGGTCGCGAACCGGCGCCAGCGCTTCGCCGACCAGCTCTTCGTTCGCGTAGGGTCCGTAGACCTCTGCCGTATCGAAGAACGTGATGCCCCGCTCGAAGGCATCGCGAATGACGCGGATGCCTTGGGCTTTGTCCATCGCCGGACCGTAGTTGCCACTGATGCTCATGCAACCGAAGCCCAGCTCTGATACTTGCAGGCCGCCCAGTTTGCGGGCGCCCATGTTGTAGGTCTGCGCAAGATTGCCTTGCGCTTCACGCGCCTTCGTGGGCAGCGCCAACGAGGCTGCGCCCAGAGGCAGTGCCGCCGCTGCAGCCGTTGCGCCGGCGGCCATCAGGAAGCGACGGCGTTCGGACGTGGATATGTTGTCGTCGTGGAGCGTGTCCATTGTCTTTCCTCAGACGGATGCGGGGCCAACGTCCTCAGTTCGCGCGCAGGTTCTGTTTGAAAAAGGAAGCCAGCTTCTCGAACGGGATCAAGTCGGTTCTGTCGTAGAGATCCACGTGTCCCGCGTCTTTCACCCAGTAAAGCTCCTTGGGTTGACCTGCCAGGCGATAGGCTTCTTCGCTGAATTCCTTCGAGTGGGCCTGATCGCCGGCGATGAACAGCATGGGGCGTGGCGAGATGGTCTCGATGTCGTTGAACGGGTAGAAGTTCATGAACTTGACATTGCTGGTGACCGTCGGTTTCGTAGTTCTCTGGTCGGAGGCGCCAGCCGGGGTGAATTCGCCGCGCGAGGTGCGATAAAAATCGTAAAACTCGCGCTGGATGGGATGGGTATCCTGGGTCAGCTCCAGGTCCGTGCCGCCCGAAACTGCAACCTCCCTGCCTTCGAACTCGGCGTAGCGCTGTGCTGCCGCCGCGGCGATGATCTGCTTGCGCTGATCGAGCGTCAGTGAGTGGTTGAGCGCGTTTCGGTTGGCGGCCCCCATGTCGTACATGCTCACGGTAGCAATGGCCTTCATCCGCGGATCGATCTTGGCTGCACTGATAACGAAGCTGCCACTGCCGCAAATGCCGAGCACGCCAATCCGCTCGCGGTCCACGAACGTCTGGGTGCCCAGGTAGTCCACGGCTGCACTGAATGCTTCTGCATAGAGATCTGGGGCTACCGCGTTGCGTGGCTGACCCTCGCTCTCGCCCCAGAACGGCAAGTCGATCGCCAGGGTAATGAACCCCTGCTCGGCCAACTTCTGCGCGTACAGGTTGGAGCTTTGTTCCTTCACCGCACCCATCGGGTGACCCACGATGATGGCCGGATACCGGACGCCCGGCCTGCGGTCCTTGGGCAGGAACAGATTGCCGGCGACCTTCATCCGGTACTGGTTGTTGAAGGCGACCTTCTCAGCGACCAGCCGGTCACTCTTGTAGAAGTTGTTTGCACCGTTTGACATGTCTTGCCCCAACGCAGTGAATGAGCTGGCCAGCAAGGCCAGTGACAGCAATGTCTTCTTCATGTTTGTTCCTCAGTTACGCGGACAACGTGGCGTTGTCGATGACGAAGCGATACTTGACCTCGCCCTTGAGCATCCGCTCGTAGGCGTCGTTGATTTCATCGGCTCGGATGAGCTCGATATCTGCGACGATTCCGTGCTCGGCACAGAAATCGAGCATCTGCTGGGTTTCTTGGATGCCACCGATGGCCGAGCCAGCAATCGATCGGCGCTTCAGGATCAGGTTGAAGACCCCGGGCGACGGGTGCGGGGTGGCAGGTGCACCGACAAGGGTCATCGTCCCATCCCGCTTGAGCAGCAACAGGAAGGCATCCAAGTCATGCGGTGCGGCCACGGTGTTGACGATCAGGTCGAAGCTGGTGGCGTGCTTGGCCATTTCCTCAGCGTTACGCGAAACCACCACCTCGTCGGCGCCGAGATCCAGGGCTGCCTGACGCTTGGAATCGGAGGTAGTGAAGGCCACAACATGGGCACCCATTGCATGGGCCAGCTTCACGCCCATGTGGCCAAGGCCACCAATACCGACGATTCCCACTTTCTTGCCTGGGCCGGCGTTCCAATGACGCAGAGGCGAGTAAGTCGTGATGCCTGCACAAAGCAGCGGGGCGACTGCGGCCAACTGTTTCTCTGGATGACGCACGTGCAGCACATATCGCTCGTGCACCACGATCTGCTCGGAGTAGCCACCCAACGTGTGACCAGGCGCATCGGTGGAAGGCGAGTTGTAGGTCAGCACCGTGTTGTCGCAGTAGTTCTCCAGTCCCTGCTCGCAGTCCTCGCAGTGCTGGCAGCTGTCCACCAAGCAGCCCACGCCGACCAGGTCGCCGACGGCGAAGCCCGACACGTGTGCACCGACGGCGGACACCCGGCCCACGATCTCGTGGCCCGGCACGCAAGGGAACAGCGTCCCCGCCCATTCAGCGCGGACCTGATGCAGGTCGGAATGGCAGACGCCGCAATAGGCGATGTCGATCTGGACATCGTGAGATCCAGGGGAACGGCGGGTGATCTCGACGGGTTCCAGCGGCTTGTCGCCTGCGTGGGCGCCATAGGCGTTGACAGTCATGTCGGCTCCGGACAGAGGGCGTGCCTGGTGGCACGGGTATCGGCGGTCATTCTGTCGGGCGCGGGTCGCTTTGATTAGATAATAAATACTGATTTACCCTATAAGCGCACCTAATCAATAGTGGTGGCAGACTTGTCTCATGGCTAAGCGCAACCTCAATGATCTTGTCGCCTTCGTGACCGTGGCCCGGGAAGGCAGCTTCACCCGCGCCGCTTCGATCCTGGGGGTTACCCAGTCGGCGCTGAGCCAGGCAATCAAGGCGCTGGAGGCCAGGCTGGAGATCCGCCTGCTGACGCGTACTACACGCAGCGTGTCTCCCACAGCCGCGGGCGAGCGCCTGCTCAAAGCGATCGGCCATCGTTTCGATGAAATCGAAGCCGAACTGGACGCCATCACCGCACTGCGGGACAAGCCCGCCGGCTCAGTGCGGATAACCTCAGGCGATCAGGTCCTCAAGTCGGTGCTGCTGCCCAAGCTTGTTCCGCTGATGAGGGAGTATCCGGACATCAACATTGAATTTGATGTCTGCTACGGCTTTCGCGACATCGTGGCCGACAGGTTCGATGCAGGTGTTCGTCTTGGCGAGGCCATCGATCAGGACATGATCGCCGTGCCGATCACGCCGCCGCTGAGGATGGCCGCCGTTGCGACGCCGACCTACTTTGCTACTCGCACACTGCCCAAGAAGCCGCAGGATCTGGTCAACCACAACTGCATCAACATCCGACAGTCCACGCGCGGCGGTGTTTACGTCTGGGAATTCGAGAAGAAGGGGCGAGAACTCAACTTCAGGGCGAGTGGACAGGGCATCTTCAATACCTCGCCGCATATCGTGGAGGCTGCCGTGATGGGATTGGGTATCGCCTTCCTGCCCGAGGGTGAATTCGCGCCTTATCTGGACGATGGCAGGTTGATGCGAGTCCTCGAGGACTGGTGCCCTCCTTTCCCCGGATACCACTTGTACTACCCCAGCCGTCGCCAGCCGTCGCCTGCCTTCACGCTTGTCGTTGATGCTCTTCGGCTCTGACGCGCCACGCGAGCACAGACGCCGACAACGTTCTGGCTTTCGTGGGTGCGCCTTCACCGGCACAACATACTCCAAGGAACCTGCGCTGCCGTGCTACCTAACGCTCACACCGACGAGCCCTCGCCGCGCGGCGCCATCCCCGCTTCCTGGCAGGACGTACTGACTGACGATGCATTGGAGATTCTTCAGTACGCAGCAGACGCCGTAGCCGCTGGTGTTTCTGCTGCGCTGGTGACTCTGGTGGAAGTGCGCGGCGGAGCCGCCCGTCAGCCTGGCGCCCAAATGGTGGTCCTGGCTGATGGCCGTTACTGCGGTTTCGTATCGGGCGGCTGTGTGGAGGCGGCAGCGGCACATGAAGCATCTGAGGCCATTGCCTCTGGACGGGACCGCGTCGTTCGATTTGGCGAGGGCTCCGATTATTTCGACATCGTGCTGCCCTGCGGAGGCGGCATCACGCTGGCCATCCACGTTATCCGAAGCGGCGCCCCCCTTCAGCACACGCTGGAGCGACTCTATCGACGGCAGTCGGCAGGCCTTGCCTACGATCAGTCCCACTCATCGATCGCTTGTATCCCATGCCCCGCGTTTATCGGCTGGGCAGGCGACCAGTTCCATCTCGCCTTCGTCCCCAGACCCAGGTTAGTGATTTTCGGCGGATCGATCGAAGCCTCATCTGCCGCCTCGCTGGCGCACGCTGCGGGTTACGAGGTGGCCTTGGCGAGTCACGCAGGACCTATGCCCAAGATCGATGAGTTCACCGCCATCGCGCTGCTGTTTCATGACCTAGACCGTGAGATGAGACCTTTGCAGGCTGCCTTGGACGCAGCACCCTTCTACATCGGCGCCTTGGGGAGCACGCGGACTCACGAGCGCAGGGCACATGCGCTGCTCGGGCTGGGTTACCGGGCCGAGGACGTTGCGAGAGTCAAGGCGCCGATCGGCATCTTCCCCAAGGCGCGGGATGCGAGCTCGCTGGCGCTCTCCGTCCTGGCGGACATTGCCTTGGCTTGGCAGGCACGCGTCCGCGGAGGAGTCGGCGGTGAGCTGCGCGAGGATCATGTGCTGGTGACTGCGCAGCCCGGCGTAGTAGCCAATAGGCACACGAATATGGAGGCGTGAGTGGGCCTGCCAACTTTGATAGCAGGCATCATTCAGGACCTTCCTGTGAATAGGCGGGGCATTTCGTCCATCGTCCGCCTCCCTGCTTCATCCGAGGGAGGCGCTTCGTCGCAGATCCCGCACCCTCCATCGCAAGCCTGATTGATTAGCCCAGCTTATGGGGGCTAGTTTCGAACGGATATGCACTTTTAACTGGGAATTGGTTAAGGTTCGGATTGGTCTCTGCACGTGCTTTACTCGCGACCAATCCATCCTGGGCCAGCCACATCGCCGACGCTTAGCGCGTTCCAGAGAGGACACTGTCATGCCGCACACGCCCCCGAACGAACCCGTCGAGTTGAACGAAGACGAGGCGGCCCTTCTCAAAGAAATGCCAACGCTGGACGGGATAGGCCAGTCGCGACGCGAGTTCATGGTCACCTCCGCCGTAGGCGGTATTGGCTTGTTCGCCGCCAACCTGCTTGCGCAGGAATCCGCATTGGCGCACATGCCGTTGGCCGCTGGCGCAGCTACTGCGCCGATAAGAGCCCAGAACGTCGTCAAGGTAAGCCTGACCATCAACGGCAAACCGCAATCGCTTGAACTGGACTCCCGCGTGGTGCTGCTCGACGCCCTGCGTGAGCGATTGGGAATGACCGGCACCAAGAAAGGCTGCGACCAGGGCCAGTGTGGGGCGTGCACCGTGCTCATCGACGGCGAGCGCGCCCTGGCCTGTTTGACGCTGGCCGCCACGCTGGAGGGTCGCAAGGTCACCACGATCGAGGGGCTGGCTGAAGACGATCAGCTGCACCCCATGCAGGCAGCCTTCATCAAGCACGATGCCTTCCAGTGCGGCTATTGCACCCCGGGCCAGATCTGCTCGGCCGTCGGCGTGTTGAGCGAAGCCCGTCGCGGCCACGTCAGCCATGTCACCGCTGATGTGGGTGCTGGCACGACGTCATTGAGCAATGACGAGATTCGCGAGCGGATGAGCGGCAATATCTGCCGGTGCGGTGCCTATCCCGGCATCGTGGCGGCTGTCCAGGAAGCGCATTCGGGACGTCAGAGCGCCCAGACCTGGCAGTTCGCGACCGAAACCCAGCTGGCTGCGGTACGCAAGGAGACGGGCCATGAGACCGTTTGAGTACGTCCGCGCCGAGAACGCGGGTGCCGGGGTGGACGCTGTCGTCGGCGTGCCCGGGGCGAAATTTCTGGCCGGCGGCACCAATCTGGTCGACCTGATGAAGGAGGACGTGGAGCGGCCCACCCGCTTGGTGGACATCTCCCACCTGCCGCTGCACAAGATCGAGCGCTCCCGAGCGGGCCTGTCGCTGGGGGCCTTGGCCACCAATACGCAGACGGCCAACCATCCGCTGATCCGGGAGAACTATCCGCTGCTGACGCAGGCCATCGTCGCCGGGGCCTCCGGCCAGCTGCGCAACATGGCCACCAACGGTGGCAACCTGCTCCAGCGCACGCGCTGCAACTACTTCTACGACACCGCCATGCCGTGCAACAAGCGCGAGCCGGGCAGTGGCTGTGGCGCGCGCGAAGGCCTGAACAAGATCCACGCGATCCTGGGCTGGAGCGAGGGGTGCGTAGCGACCTATCCCGGCGACATGGCCAATGCGCTCTACGCCTTGGATGCGAGTGTGCGTGTCCGTGGTGCCGGCGGGAAAGAACGCTTGATTCCCATTGGCGAGTTCCATCGCCTGCCAGGCGAAGAGCCGCACAGGGACACTGTGCTGGGGCATGGCGATCTGATCGTGGCCATCCAGTTGCCGGTGGCCTCGGCCGAGTTTGCCCGCCATTCGTATTACCTGAAGGTCCGCGACCGCAGTTCCTACGCGTTCGCCCTGGTGGCCGTGGCTGCTGCACTCCGCATGGAGAACGGCGCCATCAAGGATGCACGACTGGTCTTGGGTAGCGTGGCGCATAAGCCATGGCGCAGCGCCGAGGCCGAGGCGGCATTGAAGGGCCAGCGACTTGGTGAGGCAGTGTTCCAGCAGGCCGCCCAGGCGGCGCTGCAGCAGGCGCGGCCCCTGGCACATAACGCCTACAAGGTCGAACTGGCTCAACGCTCCATCGTGCGCGCCCTGACGCGTGCGGCGCACCTGGCTTAAGGAGAACCACCATGGCTCGCTACCTGGGCAAGGAAACAACACGCGTAGACGGGATCGCCAAGGTCACCGGCAAGGCCAAGTACGCCGCCGAGTTCCAGATCCCCCACCTGACGTACGGCTTCATCGTCCTGAGCACCATCGCCAAGGGGCGGATCACCCAGATCGACACCAGTGCGGCCGAAGCCTCTGCCGGCGTGATCAAGGTCTTTACCCACCTCAATGCCGGCAAGCTGGGCAAGCCGCGGGCGGCCGATGCGTCGCCCACATGGGCCTGGCCCCTGCAATCGGATCAGATTTTCTTCAACGGTCAACCGATCGCCCTCGTTGTGGCGGAGACCTACGAACAAGCGCGTCATGCCGCGCGGCTGGTGCAGGTGAGCTATCAGGCGCAGCCGCATGAGACTAACGTGGTGGCGGTGCTGGGCCGTGCCAAACCGGCCCCACAGGAAGCGCCGCCGCGGGGCAATCCGCAGGCCGCCATGCAGGCCGCTTCGGTCAAGGTCCAGTCCGAGTACCGCATTCCGATCGAGCACCACAATCCGATGGAGCCGCATGCCGCCATCGCATTCTGGGAAGGCGATCAACTGACGATCTTCGACAAGACCCAGAACGTCTACGGCGTACAGCAGCATTTGTCGCAGGGCCTCGGGGTGCCGACCGGCAATATCCGCGTGGTGTCTCCCTTCGTGGGCGGTGCCTTTGGCGCCTCGCTCAAGCCCAACTACTATCCTTCGCTGACCGCCATGGCCGCGCGCGAGCTCAAGCGGCCGGTCAAGGTGGTCTTCACGCGCGCGCAGATGTTCACCGGGCACGGGTACCGCCCCGAGACAATCCAGAAGGTGGCACTGGGCGCAGCACCTGACGGCAAGCTGCAGGCCATCATCCATGAGGCGTTCCACAACACCTCTTCCTTCGAGTCCTTCTCGGACAACACCACGGGCTTTCTCAAGCAGGTCTATGCCTGCCCCAATTTGCACGCGCCTCTGAAGATCGCCGCCACAGACTTGGCCACGCCCACGTGGATGCGGGCTCCCGGAGCGGTGAGCGGCATGTTCGCCTTGGAAAGCGCGATGGATGAGCTGGCCTACGCGCTGAAGATCGATCCCCTGGAGCTGCGCCTGATCAACTATGCCGAGGTGGATCCAGAGAGTGGCAAGCCATTCTCTAGCAAGGCGTTGCGCGAGTGCTACCGGCTGGGCGCCGAAAAGTTCGGCTGGAGCAAGCGCAATCCCGAGCCACGCTCGATGCGCGATGGCAACCTGCTGGTCGGTTGGGGTATGGCCTCCAGCGTGTGGGGCGCCATGCAGATGCCGGCCAGTGCGCGGGTGACATACCGTGCAGATGGCACCGCCAGCGTCGCCAGTGCGACCAGTGATATCGGGCCCGGCACCTATACGGTCATGACCATGATCGCCGCCGAGTTCCTGGGCTTGGCGCTGGAGAAGGTGAAGTTCGAGCTAGGTGATACCGACCAGCCGCGCGCGCCTGCGCAAGGCGGCTCCTGGACCACGTCCAGTGTCGGGTCCGCAGTACGCGGAGCTGCCTTGACGATCACCGAGAAGCTGCTGAGCCTGGCCAACCAGGACGCGGGTTCGCCGTTGCGAGGTACTTCGATCGATGAGGTGGAGATGTTCGAGAACCGCTTGCGCCTGAAGAGCGACGCAGCACGTTCGGTCGACATCGCCGCGATCATGCAGCGCGCTGGAACGCAGGAGCTGACCGAGGTCTACGACTCCAAGCCTTCACCCGAGCGCGAGAAGTACGCATCGCTCGCCCACGGCGCCCAGTTCGTCGAGGTCAAGGTCGATCCCGAACTGGGGACCGTCCGCGTCAGTCGCGTCATCGAGATCACCGCCTGCGGCAAGATCCTCAACCCCTTGGCCTCGCATAGCCAGGAGATCGGCGGCGTCGTCTGGGGTATCGGCATGGCACTGGAAGAAGCCACCGAGATCGACCACCGCTACGGCCGCATCATGAACGCCAGTCTGCAGCACTACCACGTGCCGGTGAATGCCGACATCCACGCCATCGAGACGATCTTTGTCGAGGAAGATGACACCATCGTCAACCCGCTTGGCGTCAAGGGCATGGGAGAGCTGGGAATGGTCGGCATTCCGGCTGCTATTGCCAATGCGGTGTACCACGCCACAGGCAAACGCATTCGTGATTTGCCCATCACGCCTGACAAACTGGTCTAGCCAGCCCGCAACTCGCTTGTAGCCGAGCTCAGGTGCAGGGGGCGATCAGTCGCTGCATCAAACGGGTAATTACATCATGTACGCTTCGGGTCGGAAGCGGACATCGGCGCGCCTGAGGGGCGGAATCACCGACTCGACACCTCAGGCTAGCCCTTCATCTGCAGCCATCAAATCCAATGCATGATCAGACGGGATCTTTTCACGCCTGCCAGAAAACAAGACACCGAGAGCCCACTTTTGGCTTGCTCGCCTGAAGCCGACCCTCCGTCGTGCCGCCTCACTTGTTTGCTCAGGCTGGTTAACGAGCCTCAACTTCGGGGCCAAGGCGAACCCGAAATCAAAGCCGTAGCCGTTGACGAGAACTTTCCTCAACTGCTTGGTAGATGCCGGCTTGTCGCTGAGCGTTCCTAGCTGCTTGAGTGATGAATGAATTACGCGAAGCATCTTCATCTGCAAGATCAGCTCCCCAAAGTTTGGGGCCAATTGAACTTCTTCTGTCGCAGCCAATGGGAATATCTTCATTACGAAGAACCCGAGCAATTCTTCAGCAATCGATACTTCGCCCATTTCAGCGCAAGCCATGAGAAGCAGCGAATGCACAGAGTGACCCACCGCGAACGCCCTCTCGCGGTCTTGCGCTTCAAATGCTTCGCGTAGTAGTACGACAGCGGCGGCGAGACTTTGCAAGTCGGCCTGACCTTCTAGCCGCATCAGCGGCATCTTGGGTGCGCGTCGGCGAACGTATCTACCCGCAGCCAAAGGTCCGGGCTCGTAGATTGCTTGAACAACACCCGGTCGTAGCCCACGAAGAAGGATGTCGCCTCGTTGCTGTAGTGGTTGGCTGACGTCGAACGCATCCCAGAACGCAGCCAAGAGAATTTGCTCGGAACCAGGGACGAGGGCACTGGTTTGCTTGAGAGTTGCGAGCCCTGGCGCATGCAAGCCGGCAGCGTACTTGGCCCACAGGTTGTGATGCTGGGGCGGGTTTTTGTCGATCCGTAGCGTGTAGGTCTCGGGGCGCACCAGCTTGCCGAGCGCGTAAGCCGAGGGTGCGCCTGTTCGTCGTCGCAGTTCCTCAAACCAAGCACCGATCTTCAGCACTCCCAGTGCCTCAGCGACTGCCTTCGCGTCGGCCGATTCGAGCAAGCGCAGTAGCACTTTTTGCCGAGATCTGTTGTATTTCCTTATATTATTCAATCAGTTATGCCGTCACTGTAGAGTAACGCTTTGCCGCGCGCGCTCAGCGTATCTCAATCTGAATAGCGCAGCTACGCTTGCGTCCATGACAGAGCGTGACTTGGGATCGTCTCGGGCCCGGAGCCCTGAAACGGAAATCGATGGTTTGGCTGGGTCCTTGGAGCAGGACCTGCTGAAGCGCTATGGGCCAATGATTGGCCAAGATGACTTGCGCCAGGCACTCGGTTACGCCTCCCTGGCAGCGTTTCGCCAAGCCTACTGCCGAGGGCAGGTGCCTGTTCCCGTGTTCGCCATCTCACATCGGCGGGGCAAATACGCGCTAGTCAAAGACTTAGCCCTCTGGCTGGCGTCATTGCGCCCAGCCGTAGGGGATGCAGACCGCCCTACGGAGGAGAAACAGCCATGACCTAGCGATGACTAAGGAAAAACCGGGAGCCAAATGCACGAAAACCTAGGGGCCCTGCCAGGGGCGACCTAGGTCTTCGTGGGATGCAGATCTGCGAGGGCCTGCACGCCCATTATGCATTTCCGCCCGATGAGCGCAACTACCCCAGCCAAAGATTTTTGGGGTGGAGCGGCATCGTGCGCCCGGCCGCTGGCCTTGAGCCAGCTTTGGCCCGCTGCCGGTTGGCGGCGGGGACAGGAACTCGCTGTCCGGGCGTAAACATGGCAAAGAAAAAGAACCACCTGCAATCGAAGGAGGCCCACAACTATGCTGGCCTCTGTTTGGATATGACTGAGTACGAGGCTGAGGCGCTATTCGCCCAAGTGCGATGGGGAAGCACCACGGAACAGGGCTGCCCAGGTACCGACTGCGGATCCTTTAGAAGCCACTACCGCTTGCAAGCGAAACGTCGTTGGCGCTGTGTTGACTGCGGCCATGAGTTTAGCGCCACCAGCCGTACCGCTTTTCATGGACGCAAGCTGTCATATCGCCGACTGCTTGGCTTGCTGGTGTTCTTCGAGTGTGGCGCTAAGGGTCAATCTATCGCCGAGGCCTCGCGTATGTTCGGAGTTCAGATCAAGACAATGCTCGCGAACATGGGAAAAATTCGCGAAACCTTGATCAATAAGATGGACCTGACGCCCTTGTCGGGGTTGATACACATGGATGGTATCCACCTGGGAGGCAAACCGCGCAAATCCAATCACCGCGGCAAAATGACTAGCGAAGTCATGAAGGCCAAGCTCACGAAAGGAAAGCGCGCAAAGCACTTCATGTCGCGCAAGAACCTGGAGAGGCGTAAGAACCGACGTGTCGTGCTCTCCCTCTGCCTGGCGGGTGAAGCCGGGGAAGGCTCCATACGCACGATGGCGTTTGTAACTCATTCCGAGAACGAACAGAATGTGATGACATTGGCCAGTCATTTCGTGGCACCGCACTCGATGATCTGGTCGGATGAGAACGCTGCATATGGCGGTCTGCAGGGGACGACGATAGAGCACTACGCGGTCCCTCACGCCTTGATGTTCTGCACTTCCGATGGCGTCAACAACAACCTAGCTGAAGCTTGGAACAGCCGTATCCGGCGTTACGAGTATGGCGTGGGGCATGGATTCCGCCCCAAGTACATGCAGGACTACGTCTGCGAAATGGTCTGGCGAGAGAACAACCGACGCCAATGTCAGAAGACAAAGATCCAAGATCTGCTTAAGGGCATGATGGGGTCGCCTCCGTCGCGCTGGTGGAAAGGTTATTTCCAAGGTAACCATCGTGATGGCGAGCTTACCTTGGAGTACTTCTTGCAGCGGGCTGCCAAGGCAGCTCAGAGTGCGGCCTAGTCCGTAGACTTAACCAAGCGCCACAGCGTGTGACCCCGATGGTCTGCGCTGGCCTTGCGCTCGATCATTCCTTTAATGACTAGTGCTCGCATCCTCTTGCGGAAGGTGCGCCGAACCTTCTCGTACATTTCGTGGTCGATGTTGTCGTAGGTGTAACCGGTGGCGTGCTGAACCACAGCGCCGGTTGAAAGCCATCCATCAGTCGACTTTAGTGCGGAGAAAATAAGCCTCGACAGGTCGCCATGCTTATAAAGAGGCTTGTCGACGTGAGGCTGCACGCCTTCGATATCGTTCGGATCGACCTTGATGTCGTGCAGGCCTAATGCCCGTTCGATGGCTTGCAGATTGCGCTTGGCTTCATCAACACGCTCCCTCTGCTCAGCCGCTTGCCTGTCCAATTCGGTCGATTGGCGCCGAAGTAATTCCAGCTCACCCTGTAACCGGGAGTGCTTAACAATCAACCATTTGAGAGATGAAGGAGTGCGCCATGTCATAGGCGCACTCTAGAGATCGTGCCCCGGACTTACACGGGGCATTTGCTACTTCTAAGCGACCCCAACAGGAAAGGCCCCGCATCGCGGGGCCTTTTCTTTGCTTCTGCCGGGACCCGCATCCTGCGGTGTGCGCCGGGCGGTCAATCCAGAGGGTGCTCCGGGTGTGGGAGGACCTCCACGTAGGTAGTGCCGGTGGGTCCCAGCCCGGTGATCTGCAGTACTACTGCCGTGTCACCGGTTCGTGCGAAATGTGGCTGGCCTGGGGGCTCGGTGTAGAAGCTTCCCGGCGCCAATGCCTTCAATGTGTCTTCATCGAACGTTGCCCCATAGCCGAAATACCAGGTCCCTGAAACAACGGTTCCGATCCGGTCATCCGGATGATGGTGCGCGGCGATGCGGGTATGCGGTGGGATGGTCAGCAGGATCGTGTAAAGGCCCGTGCCCGATGGGGCACCTTTCAGTACCCGCGTCTCGAGTCCGGCCACGCCGGACGTTCCCGCCGTGGTGTTCGTGGGCACGATCGTTGTGTATTCCGTCGGGACAAGCCGTTGTCGTTCCGGCGGCATTGCACCGTTTGCCGCGAAGGCAACGGCCCCCAGCGCCGCCATCGCCATGCTCGTTCTGATGGTCATCATGGGAGTCACCTGTCGAGGAAGGCGATCAGCGCGGGGATCGTCTGCTCCGGCGCCTCTTCCATCAACCAGTGCCCGGAGCCCTTGATGATGACGCCCTCGACGTTTGTGTCCACGAGGCGACCCTGGTCGATCAGGAACTGGCCGCCGGCCTTCTCGCCCGACAGCACCAGCATGGGCATCTGCAGCTTCGTCTGGGCGAAACCGGCGAAGTCCTTGGCATCCTGTTCAAAATTCCTGAAGTACTCGAAACCGGCCCGCATGCCGCCGGGCCTGGCGTATTCAGCGGCGTAGAACTGGCGGTCGGCCTCGGGAATGGAGCGGGTGCGGTCGGCGGCAAAGTCGTTCCAGAAGTGTTCGAAATAGATCCGCTCGCGACCAGCGACCAGGTTCAGGGGCGTTTCGCCGTAGAAATGGAAATGCCACAGGTCGCGCAGCAACCAGACTTTTGTCCAATCCCCTACGCCCGGAATGAAGGCATCCATCAGTACGATGCTCTCCACTTCCTCGGGGTACTGGGCGGCGTATGCGTACGCGACCATCAAGCCGATGTCATGGCCGACGATCTTGATCCTGGAATAACCCAGGGATTGCACCAGTGCATGGATATCCTGGGCCAGGGTCTTCTTGTCGTAGCCTCCCTCCGGCTTGGACGACGCGCCTGCACCACGCAGATCGGGGGCGATCACGACGTGCCGGTCCGCGAGCCTGGGCATCAGCGGACGCCACATATGACTCGTTTCGGCATACCCATGCAGGAGCACGACCGGGGACTCCTTGCCGTGGCCCGCCTGGAGGTAGTGCAGCGTGACGCCGTTGACGGTCGCGGTATGGTCCTGGATGGCAGGGGTGCCGGCCGCATGCGCGGTGGACTGCAATGCGAGCATCAGCAGCAGCGCGGTGGCCGCGCGATGGAACGGGCGGAGCAGTTTCATGACGATCTCCTCGGGGTGGGTGGTGCGGGGCGGGCAGGTACGGAGGTGCAACGTGGCCATGGGTGCCCGCCGGCCAGGACGGGGGCGGGAGCCCGTGGTTTTCTAGAGCTGGCTCATGCCGCCGTCGGCAATGATCTCGGTGCCGACGATGAAGGCCGATTCCGGCGACGACAGGTGCAGCACGGTGGCCGCGATTTCCTCGGGCGTGCCGAAGCGGCCCAGCGGAATCTGGTTCTGGATCTGCGCGGCCGTGGCTTCAAGCGCGGCGGCATCCAGCCCCAGCTTGCCGTAGATCGGCGTTGACACCGGCCCCGGACTCAGCACGTTGACGCGCGCGCCGCGTGGCAGCAACTCGGCGGACAGTGTCCTGGCCAGCGAGATGAGGGCCGCCTTGCTGGCCGCATACACGGAGGTGTTGGGCATGCCGATGCGCGCGTTGATCGAACCGTTGATGACGATGGATGCGCCGGGGTTGAGCAGCGGCAGCAAGGCCTGGATCTGGAAATACGGACCCTTGATGTTGGTGTTGAAGATCTCGTCCCAGAGTGTTTCGTCCACGTCCGGGAAGGCGGCGAACTTCGCCACGCCGGCATTGATGAAGACGGCATCCAGGCGCAGGTTGGCGGCCGTCAGCGTCGCGGCCAACGCCCTGGCGTCCGCCGTGCTGCCCGCGTCGTTGACGACGCTCACGGCATCGGAAGCCAGCGTTGCCTTGGCTCGTTCGAGGGCCGCCGCGTCGCGGCCGGTGATGACCGCGCGCGCGCCTTCTGCAGTGAAGGCCCTGGCGGCAGCCAGGCCTATGCCGCTGCTCCCGCCGGTGATGAGAACGGTTTTGTTCGTGAAGCGGTTCATGATGAAGTCCTTCGGTTCCAGCTCGATGCTGTGGGCGCATACTGGCGCGGCATCGTCGGCTTTCCGTGCCACAATCACGACGGACTCGTTCGAAGGTATCGAACATGTTGTCAGCCGACGAACTGGCCCTGCTGGAGGCCATCCGGGAAAGCGGCAGCCTGTCCCGGGCCGCTGCCCGACTTGGAAAAGCGCCGTCCACGGTTTCGCATGCAGCGCGCCAGCTGGAGACGCGCTTCGATGCCCTGTTGTTCGACCGGCGCCGCTACCGTCTGCAACTCACTCCGGCCGGCCACCTGCTCGCGCAGGAAGCTGTCCGGCTGATGTTGGACGTGTCCCGCTTGACGCAGCGGGTCAAGCAGGTCGCAGGAGGATGGGAGGACCGTCTCTGGATCGTCACGGACGAGATTCTCGAATTCGAGACACTGCTGCCGGTCATCCGCGCATTCGATGCCCTGAAGTCCGGCGTGACGCTGCGCATTACCCATGAAGTCCTCTCCGGTACCTGGGATGCGTTGCGCGATGGTCGTGCCGATCTGGTGGTGGGCGCGACGAACGAACCCCCCGTCATTCCCGGCCTGCGCTGGTCGGAGTTGGGCGTGATGGACTGGGTGTTCGCCGTATCCCCACGCCATCCGTTGGCCAAGGCCCGCGAACCTGTGGATGCATCTGCGGTTCTCCCGTATCGCGCGGTGGTGGTGGCCGATACGTCGAGGAGGGTGGATGTGCGCGGCTACGGCGTGCTGGGCGGGCAACCTTCATTGGCGGTGCCCAGCATGTGCGCCAAGATCCGCGCGCACTGCGAGGGGCTGGGCGTGGGCTGGCTGCCGCGGGATCGCGTTGCCGGATTACTGAAGCGTGGTGATCTTGTGGAGAAGAAGATGGCCGACCCACGCGAGCCCAATCTTCTCTACGTGGGCTGGCGGGGGGATCACCAGGGCCGGGCATTGGAATGGTGGTTGGCGCAGCTGCAGAACAAGCGTCTGGCATCGCGCCTGGTCAAGGGGATCGACTTCATTCCCGCTTCGTAGGATTGCCGCATCGCGGCGCCCGCTCAACGCGGCGGCTGTATGGCCGGGGCATGCTGCGCCATCAGCTCCACGATCCAGTCGATGAACACGCGCAGCTTGCGGCTGACGTGCCGGCTTGGCGGGAAGGCCACGTACAGCGGCATCGGGTCGAGGTGCCAGTCCTCGAACAGTGGCACCAGTTCGCCGCGCGCGAGCGGTGCGCGCGCCATGTACTGCGGCAGCCACAACACGCCCAGGCCGGCGATGCCCGCGGCCAGGTAGGCATTGCCGTCGTCCACCGACAGCACATGCCGGCCGTGCACGCGCAAGCGCTCCTCGCCGCGCCGCATGGCATACGCCAGTGGCGTGCCGGTGCGCGAACCGCGATAGCCGATGATGCGGTGGTGGCTGTCTTCCAGTGCCTGCGGATGCAGCGGCTCACCCGCACGCGCCAGATAGTCCGGCGCGGCGTACACCCCCAGCGCCAGGTCGGCGATGTGGCGTGCGCGCAGTGACGGCTCGGTGAGTTCGCCGCCGCGCACCACGCAGTCCACGTTCTCGTCGATCAGGTCCACCTTGCGGTCGCTGGCGCCCAGGTCCAACTGGATGTCCGGATACCGCGCGTGGAAGGCGGGCAGGGCCGGCACCACGACCAGGGTGGCCAAGGGCGCGGGCACGTCGACGCGCAGGCGGCCGCGCGGCGAGGCGGAGGCCGCCGACAGGCTGGTTTCGGCATCGTCCAGGTCGGCCAGCAGGCGCACGACGCGCTCGTAGTAGGCGGTCCCGTCGGCAGTGGCGTTGACCCTGCGCGTGGTGCGGTGGAGCAGCTTCACGCGGAGGTGGGTCTCCAACTGCTGCACGAGCTGGGTCACGCGCGTCCTGCTGGTCTGCAGCGTGTCGGCGGCCTTGGTGAAGCTGCCGGTTTCCACCACGCGGATGAAGGCCTGCATCGCGTCGATACGGTCCATGTGCTCTCCAGAGGGCCGAACGGGATTGTTTGGATTCTACAAACAGTGATCTCGGGTTCGGCGTGTTTATCGCGCGGGCGCAGCTGCCTAGAGTGGCTCCCATGCGCCGGAATCGCCGGCCCCCAGGAGATATCCCATGAGTCCCCGTGATGCTGTTTTCCCCGCCGGTCGGCATGCGCTGTACGCAACCCACCGCTATTCCGCCGCGATCCGGTCGGATGACCTGCTGTTCGTGTCCGGTCAGGTCGGCAGCCGCGACGACGGTTCGCCCGAGCCGGATTTCGAGGCCCAGGTCCGCCTGGCATTCGCCAATCTGGAAGCGACCCTGCGTGCAGCCGGATGCGGATTCGACGACATCGTCGACGTCACCACCTTCCACACCGATCCCGCACGCCAGTTCGACACGGTCCTGGCCGTGAAGGACGAGATCTTTCCGCAAGCGCCCTATCCGGCCTGGACCGCGATCGGCGTTACCTGGCTCGCGGGCTTCGACTTCGAGATCAAGGTCATCGCGCGCATTCCGCGCTGAACATCCGCGTGGTGAAGGCCGGGCACGGCCAGGTGCTCAGGCCGCACCCGACTGGATGCCGTGTGTCGCTTCACCGGTATCCAGCAAATGTGTCGCGGGATTTTCCCGTCGCGACGATCCGGTTCCGCGTCACCCCGCGCGGATCAGCCTGCGTTGCGCGGCACCGGGGTGTTGAGCAGTTGCTGTTCCCACAGGTACGCGATCCCGCTGCCTGCGGCATGCTGCTTGAGCACCTCCGTCAGTTCGGCGGCGTGGTCGGTCCGGGCCCAGTCGCGCTGCCACTCGGCCGCGACTGCCAGCCAGGTCATCATGTTCGCGCCTGCCGCGATCATGCGCTGGATGGCCACCTGGTGCGCCTCGACCGACACCGCGCCGGACGCGTCGGTGACGACGGTGACATCCCAGCCTTCGCCCAGGGCCTGGATCACCGGCATGGCGACGCAGATCTCGGTCCACAGGCCGGCGATGATCAGCTGCTTGCGACCCGTCGCCTTGACCGCGTCCACCACCTTGCGGTCTTCCCAGGTGTTGATGAACGTCCGGTCGATCACCTCCTGGCCCGGAAACACGTCGGTGATCTGCGGAAAGATGAGGCCGCCGCGTTCGGCGATGACGCTGGTCAGGATGGTGGGCACACCGAACGCCTTGGCGGACTTCGCCAGCGCGGTCGCATTGTTGACCACCATGTGCGGGTCGTGGCTGTTGAGGTTGGCGAGCTGGTACGGCTGGTGGTCGATCAGAACGAGGACCGAGTCTTCCGGACGAAGCAGTGACGCGAGGCCGTTGCGAAAAGTCATGGATGCATCCTGTGGTGTGGGGAAGGTGCAGAGATGGACGCAGCGGTGGCTGCATCGTCCCGGCGCAAACCTTGTCATCCCCCTGCGCGGGGCGGTAGCGCCCGTTCGTGCCAAGCTGTGTCGCGGAATCGGGAACACGGGATTCGCGAGGGCTGTGGCAGGCTATGGCGTGCATCCGGGAGACCACGGTGGATATCGAAGACCTGCGGACATTCGTGGAAGTGGCCGATGCCGGCGGCGTTTCTCCGGCCGCGCGCCGGCTAGGTGTTGCCAAGTCCGTCGTCAGTCGGCGGCTGGGCCGGATCGAGGCGGAACTGGGCGTGCAACTGCTCGCACGCACCACGCGCGGTGCTGCGCTCACCGAGGCCGGCGCCACGTTCCGCGACCACGCCGCCCGGGCCTGCGCCGAGATCGACGCGGCCCGGGAAGCCATCCTGCCCAGCGGTGACCTGCGTGGCCGCCTGCGCATAGCGGCGCCGCTGTCCTTCGGGCCGACCCACTTCGCTTCCGTGCTCGCGGAAATGGCGCGACGCCACCCGCAGCTGCACGTGCATACCGCCTACAGCGATCGCTTCGTCGATCTGGTCGCGGAGGGGTTCGATTGCGCGATCCGGGTGGGCTATCTGCAGGATTCCACGCTGGTCGCACGCTGCGTGGGGCCGCTGTATGGAAAGCTCGTCGCCAGCCCGGATTATCTCGATGCGCATGGCGCCCCCGAGGTGCCGGGTGACATTGCCATGCATGAAGCGCTGATGCAGGGAACCGAAGCGTGGCAGTTCATGGACGGCGACGAGGTCATCACGGTGCATCCGCGTGGACGCTTCAAGGCCGATAACGGCACCGCACTGATTGCGGCGGCCGTTGCGGGGCTCGGCATCGCGTGGCTTCCCGATGGTCTCACCCGCGACTATGTGGCGTCCGGCGCGCTGGTCCCGGTCATGACCCGCTATCCACCGCCGCCGGCCGGCATCTATGTCATCCGGCCGCCCGGCCAGCATCCTTCACTCAAGGTGCGGGCACTCACCGAGCTGCTGATCGAATGTTTCGAACAGGCGCCACACCTGGCGGAGGTTGGCGGCTGAGCCGCCCCGCGGCGGTGGCGATCACATCGAGGGCAGGGCAGCGGGCCGGGTGGCACCGTTCCATGGCACAGTTCGGCGGCCTGCGCAGGCGTGGAGCACCGAAGCCGCTGCGGCATCCGCCCACCATGTTCATCCCGGAGAATCCCGCATGCGGTTCCACCTTGGCCGTTGGTCCGTGATTGCGATGCTGGCCTGCAGTGCGTCCCTCGCGTGGGCAGCGCAACCCAGGGAGTCCTTCGACCTGCGCGTACCCGTGGCGCCCATGGCGCGC
The DNA here is from genome assembly GCF_014852005.1 of Pseudoxanthomonas sp. PXM03. GTDB lineage: Bacteria > Pseudomonadota > Gammaproteobacteria > Xanthomonadales > Xanthomonadaceae > Pseudoxanthomonas_A. The sequence goes on from NZ_JACVAU010000001.1 coordinate 1,419,251, forward strand.
GCGATGCAGGAAGGCCACGAACTGGTCTACGAACTGCACCTGGACAACCATGCCCGCCGCGATCTGCGGCCCGTGCGCGTGGACGTGCTGGATGCGGCCGATGGGCGCGTGCTGGCCGCCTACGAAGGCGCGGCGCTGGAGCAACGGCTGGACCGCTCGGGCGTGCAGTGGAAGGCCGAGACCTTCGATGCGATCCCGTCGGGGCGGCGCGGCGTGGTGTTCATCGAACTGCCATTGAAGGGCGCGTTGCCCGCCGCATTGCGCCATCGTGTCGGCTTTGCGGATGCGGATGCGGATGCGGATGCCGGTGCGGGCATCGACACGATCGAAGGCGGTCCGACACCGGTGATCGACGGCAGGACTCCGGTGCTGGCGCCGCCGCTCGACGGCGGTCCGTGGGTCGCCATCCATGATCCCCGCTGGGCGCGCGGGCATCGCCGCGTGGGCTATGCCTTCAACGGTGCCCTGCGTACCCCCGGTCGCCATGCGGCCGACTGGGTGAAGCTGGATGCATCCGGGCGCAAGGCGCCGGAGGGCAACGATCTTGCCGCACGCACCTACAGTCATGGACAGCCTGTGTATGCCGTGGCCGATGGCGTGGTGAGCCGCGTGCACGACCGGTCGCCGGAGCGCACGCGGCTGTCCGACGGCATCACCGGTGCCGAAGGCAACCACGTGGTGCTGCAGCTCGACAACGGCTACTACGCGCACTACGGCCACCTGCGCCCCGGCAGTGCGACGGTCACGCCGGGCTCGCGCGTCAAGGCGGGCGACAGGATCGCCGAGGTCGGGTTCAGTGGCAGCGCCTCCGCTCCGCAACTCCACTTCGCCCTCACCGACGGCCCGGATGAACTGGCCAGCGAAGGCATCGCGTACACGTTCGCGCGCTACCGCCTGCTGGGCACGTTCGACGATGTCTCGCGGATCGGCCACGGCATGTGGACGCCCGCCAGCGCGCAGCAGGAGGTCCGGGCCTCCATGCCCGCGGGCATGAGCGTGGTGCGCTGGCCGGAGTAGGGCGCGCAAGGGGCCGAGGGTGATTCGTCGGTCCCATCGCGGCTTCGTCGCATCCTGCTAGCCGGCACGATGGTCTGCGTGCATCCTCCCGGGCTGGACAGGCGCGGGTCTTCTCCTTCGCCTGGCATGGTCATTACGACACGCCGGTACCGGCAGGGGAGGACAGATGCGTTTCAGGACGTCATGGCGGGTGGCCGCGGTGCTGGTCGCGATGCTGGTGTCGGGCAGGGCGGGTGCCGCGGATGCGCCCGCGGGCGCGGGCATCGATGCCCGCATCCAGGCGCGCATGGCCGAGTCCGGCCTGGTGGGCGTGGGCGCGGCGGTGATCATCGACCGGAAGGTGGCGTGGTCGAAGGGCTACGGCTTCGCCGACAAGCAGCGCGGCGTGCCGTTCACGCCCGACACGGTGATGGCGATCGGCTCGATCAGCAAGACCTTCACCGGCGTGGCGATGATGCAGGCGGTGCAGGACGGCCGGCTGTCGCTGGACGAGGACATCACCCGCTATCTGCCTTTCAAGGTGGTGCATCCCGCGTTCCCGGAGGCGCGCATCACGCTGCGCCAGTTGGCCACGCACACCTCGGGCATCACGGACCGCTGGGCGGTGTACGAGCGCCTGTATCACTGGGGCGGTGATGCGCCGGAAACGCTGGGTGATTTCCTGTCGGGCTATCTGGTGGCGGGCGGCAAGGACTACGCGCCGGAGAACTTCGTGCCGCACGCGCCGGGCACGCACCGCGAGTACTCCAACATCGGGGCGGCACTGGCGGGCTACATCGTGGAGCGTGCGGTCGGCGAACCGCTGAACACCTATACGCGCCGCACCATCTTCGCGCCGTTGCGGATGGCCCGCAGCGGCTGGTTGCTGTCGGAGGTGCCGGCGGGTGCGCATGCCACGCTGTACGTGGCGCAGGACGGCTTCAGCATTCCCCTCCCGCCCTACGGCCTGACCACCTATCCCGATGGTGGCGTGCGGACGTCGGTGGCGGAACTGTCGCGGTTCTTCATTGCGCTGCTTGGCGGCGGCCAGTACCAGGGCGCGCGCATCCTGCAGCCCGCCTCGGCCGCGGAGATGATGAGGCTGCAGTACACCGCGGCGAACAAGCCGGACAACATCGTACTGGCGGAGAAGAACTCCGGCCTGTTCTGGGCCACCAAGTACGATGGCCGCTTCGTCGGCCACGGCGGTTCCGACCCCGGCGTGCGGACCGAGATGCTCGCCACGCCGGCGGGTGACGTGGCTGTGGTGCTGTTCACCAATACCTCGCTGGCGGAGCGTGACGGCAAGGTCTACGCGGAGCTGTTCAAGGATGTCTGGGAGCACGCGCAGGCATTGAAGTCCGCGCCGAAGTAGTCCGGTCGGCCGGCAGCCGATCCTGCGAGAATGCGGCCGGGCCCGCAGTGCGCGGGCATGGGGGTGACGACATGATCCGCTGCACCATGGTCATTCTGGCGTGGTTGTTGGTGACCGCGCTGCCGACGGCCCGGGCGGCGCCGCTTTCGCCAACCAGCGAAGACGGCACCGCGCCGCGCGTACCGCTGGAGTATCTGCCTGCACTGAAGGGGGATTACTTCCCGCTGACGGATCGCGGATCCGGGCGCGTGCACCACGTCTATGTGCGCTATCCCGAAGGCTACGACGCGTCGGCACCGACGCGTTATCCGGTGGTGTACCTGCTGGATGGCGACAGCCTGTTCCCGCTGCTGGCGCCCACGCATCTGTTCCTGCATTACGACGAGAAACTGCCGGAGGCCATCCTGGTGGGCATCGCCTATGGCGGCTTCGACCCGGGCATCAACAAGCGCAACACCGACTTCACTGCGCCGGGCGCGGACGCCACGCCGGAGCAGGGCGGGGCGCCCGGATTCCTGGCCTTCCTGCGCGGGCAACTGGTGCCCGAGGTGGAGCGTCGTTACGCCGGCGATCCGGCGCGACGCATCCTGGTGGGGCAGTCGCGCGCGGGTTACTTCGTGCTGTGGTCGGCACGCGAGGCGCCGGACCTGTTCTGGGGACGCATCGCCAGCAATCCGGCGCCCGGTCCGGCGCGTGACGCGCTGTTCGCCGGGGCGCTGCCGCACGCGCGCGACGACCTGCGCGTGGCGGTGGCCAGCGGCACGCGCGACACCGTCGAACGCCGGCGGGTGGCGAGGGAGTGGGCCGATGTCTGGACGTCCCGCGCGGATGCACCGTGGCGGGTCGGCTTCTTCGAGATCGCCGATGGCACGCATGCGGCCAGCATCGGGGAAACGTACCGGCGCGCGATGCTGTGGCTGTTCCGCGAGGGGAACGATCCGCCGGCACCCACCCGCTGAGTGTTCGCCTGAACGTAATCGCGTTCACAGAACGGTGCCGGTCGTCGGAAAAACCGCCGGCATGTCACACAACCGGCATGTGCGCCCCTTACGCTGCGGGCATGGACACGTTGGCCACCATCCGGGCAGCACTGGCCGTCGCCGGGGAACGCATCGAACGCGATGCGTTGCGCGAGGACCCGCGCGTGTTCATGGATCAGCTGTGGCGCCAGGTCTACGACGCCGCCCCCGACGATCTGCAACCCTACGTGTGGGCGCGGCTGGCGGACTTCTCCGCGCGACTGGGCCTGATGGGCGACCTGCCCACGCACCGCAGTCCGGTGCGCGCGCCGCCCGAGGTGTTCGTGCGGCGGTAGCGGCGCTCACTGCGCCGGCGGGTCCCAGAGACTGTCATCCACGGGCGCCTCGGACAGTCCGCGTACCAGCGTCATCACCATCTCGTTCTCGCTGACGCCGTTCTGCCGCGCCAGCTGCTTGAACACGTCCTCGCTCATCGTGACCAGCGGGATCAGGTTGAAGTGCCAGCGGCCCTGCTCGCGCTCGAATTCGAAATCGAAGGGCATCTCGACGGTGCCGATCTTCAGCCGTGCCGCCGCGTGGTCGCCGTCCACCTGCAGGGTGCCCAGTTCGCTGCGCTCGACGCCTTCGCGGCCGATCCAGCCGCGGTCCACGGCATGCGTGAACACCGTGCGCCCGTCCATCGCACGCAGGTCATGGGCCGGGACGCGTGCGCGGATGATCAGCACCTGCAGGCGCTCGGTCATCGGCAGTGCTTCCAGCTCGGTGCGTGGGGCGCTCAACGCCAGTTCGCGATAGCGCGCGTACTCGCGCAGCGTGCCGGTGGTGACCTGGTCGGCGGCGCGTTCGCCCTGCCGGGCGAGCACGGCGGACTTGTACGCCGCGAATGCGGCGCGCACGGCGGCTTCGTCGTCGGCTGCGTGGACGCTGAAGATGGGGACGAGCAGCAGGCACAGGATCAGCCAGCGGGACATGCGGTACTTCCATGGCGTGGGGCGCGCCATGGTAGGCGATCAGGGATGCGGACAACTCACACTGACCTCATCCGCTGCGCGTCTGCGTTATGCAGGGCATGGAAGCACGTACCATGCACGCTGCATGAAAACCGAAATCCGCCCCGCACGGCTGTCCGAAGCCGCTGAACTGTCCGCGATGATGCGGCGCACCTTCCTTGCTGCGAACGGCCATTGCAGCACGCCGGAAAACGTCTCGGCCTTCGTCGCGCAGGCCTATACGCCCGAACGGCAGGCGCAGGAAATCCGCGACCCGGACACGCTTACGCTGATCGTCGAACAGGACGGCGTGTGGGCCGGCTTCGCGCAACTGCGCTGGGGCACGGTGCCGCCGGCCGAAGTGGGGCTGCGGCCGACGGTGGAACTGGCGCGCATCTACCTGGACGAAGCCTTCCACGGGCAGGGCATCGCCGCCGTGCTGGTGTCGCACCTGCTGGCGGCGGCACGGCTGCGTGGGTCGCGGTCGGTCTGGCTGACGGTCTGGCAGGAGGCCCCGCAGGCGATCCGCTTCTGGCGCAAGCATGGCTTCCAGATCGTCGGCCGCTCCCTCTTCCACGTGGGCGATGATCCCAAGGAAGACTGGGTGATGACCCAGGTGCTGCCGGCCGGCTGATGTCGGGAGCCTTCATACGCGCGCCCGGTCACCTTGCCGGGCGACGGGCTGCGCTAGGCTGCCGCCGGGCATGCGATGGAGCACGGTGATGCGTGGAACGGGCTGGAAGTGGATGGCAGGCATGGTGGCGGCGTTCGGACTTGCGGCGGTGGCGCAGGCAGTGCCGTTCTGGGGCGCGAAGGAAAGCCGTTCGGCGGACACGATGCCGTCCGCGCTGGCGCCCGGCGAGTGGATATGGGGCGGCGACGACAAGGCCATGGGCCCGATGGTGATGCTGGTCAGCCTCACCGAGCAGCGCGCCTATGTGTATCGCAACGGCGTGCTGGAGGCGGTGAGCACCGTCAGCACGGGCAAGCCCGGGCATGAGACCCCGACGGGTGTGTTCACCATCCTGCAGAAGGACAAGGACCACCGTTCCAGCACGTACAACAACGCGCCGATGCCGTATCAGGAGCGGCTGACGTGGGATGGCGTGGCGCTGCACGCGGGTGGCCTGCCCGGATTCCCCGAATCGCACGGGTGCGTGCATCTGCCGTCGGAGTTCGCGCGTCGCCTGTTCGATGCCACCACGATGGGCATGACGGTGGTGATCGCCAAGGACGGGGTGTCACACTCGGACATGGTGCATCCGCTGCTGCTGTCGCCGGTCGCGGCCTCGGGGGCGGATGCTGCGTCAGTGCCATTGGCCGCAGACGAGCCCTTCCGCTGGACGCCGGCCGCTGCGCCGCTGGGGCCGGTATCGCTGGTGCTGAGCCGCAGCGACCAGCGCCTGGTGGTGCTGCGCAACGGGGTGGAGATCGGCCGCACGCGGGTGCAACTGCGCAGGCCGGGCCTGGTGCTGGGCACGCATGCCTACGTGATGGGCAGCGGGTACATGCAGGGCACGTTCGCGCAATTTCCCCAGGGCCGTGCGCCGCAATGGATGGCCATCGCGATCCCCGGGCATGAAGACGACGCCGGTCGCGTGCTGGACCGCGACGCCATCGACAACGTCGTGATCCCCGCTGCGTTCGCCGCGAACGTCTACCCGCTGCTCGTACCAGGAACCGTACTGGTGGCGACCGACGCCAGCCTGCTGCCGCAGACGACGGGCGCCCGCGTGCAGGTGGTCAATGCCGACCCGCCCCACACGTTGTAATTGCTGCGACCTGTCGGGCGCTAGGCCGTGGGCTGGCGCAGCACCGGGTTGTCCCAGCCGGGGCGCGGGGCGAAGCGGTCGCCATGGCGGGCCTGCAGGGCCTTGAGCTTTTCCAGCAGCACGTCGGGGCCGACCGCCTTGACGTGTTCGATCGGACCGCCGCGGAATGGGGCGAAGCCGGTGCCGAAGATCACGCCTGCATCGAGCAGATCGCTGTCGGCGACCACGCCGTCGTGCAGGCAGGCGACGGCTTCGTTGAGCAGCGGCAGGATCAGGCGGTCCTCGAGATCATCGGGTGCCTTGTAGTCCTGCGGGACCTGCGGCTTCACGGCTTTGCCGTTCTCCCACTTGTAGAGGCCCTGGCCGTCCTTCTTGCCGCGCTTGCCGGGTTCGACCGTCGCCAGTGCCGCCGGCAACGTCAGGCCGAGGAACGGCGACAGTTCCGCCCCCACGCCCTGGGCCACGTCCAGGCCCACGGTGTCGATCAGTTCGATCGGGCCCATCGGCATGCCGAACTTCACTGCGGCCTTGTCGATCACCGGGCCGGGGATGCCTTCGGCGTAGGCGGTGGCGGCTTCGAGCATGTACGGGAACAGCACGCGATTGACCAGGAAGCCCGGCGTGCCGGCCACCGGCACCGGGAACTTGTCCAACGCCTTGCAGAACGCAGCCAGGCGCTTGACGTTGGCGTCGTCGAGCGCGTCGTGCTGCACGATCTCTACCAGCGGCATCAGCGCCACAGGGTTGAAGTAGTGCAGGCCGGCGAACTGTGCGGGACGCTGGATGTGCTCGCGCAGCTCGGTCAGCGGGATTGATGACGTGTTGGTGGTCAGCAGCGCATCGGCCTTCAGGCGCGGCTCGACGGTCTGGTAGAGATCGCGCTTGGCTTCGGGGTTCTCGATGATCGCTTCGATCACCAGGTCGGCCTGCGGCACGCCGTCGCCGGCCAGGTCGCCCTTCAATCGCGCGGCCACGGCGGGACGCTTGCTCTCGTCCTTCACCTTCTTGGTGAACAATTCCTGCGCGCGGGAGAGTGCGCCGTCGATGAAGCGCTGCTCACGGTCCTGCAGGGTGACGTTGAACCCCTTGTAGGCCGACCACGCCGCGATGTCGCCGCCCATCACGCCGGCACCGACGACATGCACGTTCGCGATGCCATGGTCCTTGCCGCCGAGGCCCTTCAGGCGTTCGGTGAGGAAGAAGATGCGGATCAGGTTGCGCGCGGTCGGCGTGCCCGCCAGCTTCACCACTGCCTTGCGCTCGGCGTCGAGGCGGGCCTGGACGCCCTTGCCGCCGGCGGTCTTCCACACATTGATCAGCGCATACGGCGAGGGGTAGTGCGCCTTCGGCGCCTTGCGCGCGACCTGCTTGAGCATCTGCGGCGCCAGCAACTGGCGCGCGATCCAGCTGTTGCTGATCCAGCCGGTGAAGCGTTGCTTGAACGGGCGCTGCGGGCGCGAGGCGATCAAGGCGATCGCGGCATCGATCAGCACGGCCGGCTCGGCGATCTTGTCGACCAGGCCCATCGCCTTTGCGGAGCTGGCCGACAACGTGCGGCCGGTCAGCATCATGTCCATCGCCTTCGGTGATCCCACCAGGCGCGGCAGTCGCGCGCTGCCGCCCCAACCAGGGAAGATGCCCAGCTTCACTTCGGGCAAGCCGATGCGCGTGGACGGGTCGCTGCTGGCCACGCGGTAGTCGCAGGCCAGCGAGATTTCGGTACCGCCGCCCATGCAGAAGCCGTGGATGGCCGACACCGTCGGGCAGGGCAGTTCGGCCAGTTTCTGAAACACGGCCTGGCCGCGGCGGATCGCGTCGTTGACCGTGCCCTTGCGGTCGAACTCCTGGAATTCCTTCAGGTCCGCGCCGGCGATGAAGCCCGATGTCTTCGCCGAACGCAGCACCACGCCTTTCGGCGGATCGATGGACAGGCGTTCGATGATGTCGGCCAGTTCGATCAGCACGTCCTGCGAGAACGCATTGACGCTGGCGCCCTGGCGGTCGAAGGCCAGCACCACGATGCCGTCCTCGCGTAGCTCGGTCTGCCAGTGACTGAATCGCAGCCCATCGAAGTTCGCGGCCATGCAGGGACCATCCGTTCACGTATGGATAAGGCCGCTATCATCCCGAGGTTGTTTCATCCCCGTCAAATCCACATATCAACGAGAACGTCGTCACGGGCGTGACCGGCGGCAGGGGGATGTTCCCGCTGCGCCGGTTAAATTCTTGATAGGGCAACGGTTTGGACAAGGCGTTGAACTTTCCTCCGCTAGCGCGGTCACAGGGCACGGCCAACGCCGAGCCGACAGGAGTGCGGCCCGGCATGGCCGAAACAGATCCAACCCAGGAGCTGGACCTCGAGCTGGTCAGGCGCGTGCAACGCGGCGACAGCGCGGCCTTCGACCTGCTGGTGCGCAAGTACCAGCATCGCGTGGTGGCGTTGATCGGGCGTTACATCCATGACTGGAGCGAGTGCCAGGACGTGGCCCAGGAGACCTTCCTGCGTGCATATCGCGCGCTGGGGAACTTCAGGGGCGATTCCCAGTTCTATACGTGGCTGCACCGTATCGCCGTGAACACCGCCAAGAATCACCTGGTCGCACACAACCGCCGCCCTCCCACGGCGGACGTGGACGCCGCCGACGCCGAGCAGTACGACATCGGCGCCCGGCTGCGCGACACCGACACGCCCGAGCGCGAGCTGATGCGCCAGGAGATGGAGGCGACGGTGATGAAGGCCGTGGACGGCCTGCCCGAGGAGCTGCGGACTGCGATCACCTTGCGCGAGGTGGAAGGCCTCAGCTACGAGGAGATCGCGCAGAAGATGGACTGCCCGATCGGCACCGTGCGTTCCCGGATCTTCCGGGCGCGCGAGGCCATCGATGAACAGCTGCGTCCCCTGCTGGACAACGACAGTGCAACCCGGGAGCGAGCCCGCTCATGACCGCCCGCAACGAGACTCCGATCATCGACAAGCTAGAAACCCATCACCGCCAGCAACTGTCCGCCCTGATGGACGGCCACCTGCCTGCGGATGAAGCGCGCTTCCTGCTGCGGCGACTGCAGCACGACCAGGACCTGGCCGGGTGCTGGGAACGCTGGCAGTTGTGCGGCGACGTGCTGCGCGGTGAAGGCCGTGCGCCGGCGCCCGCAGGCTTCGCCGAGCGCGTGGCACGGGCGATCGCGGCCGAATCCGTTCCCGCCTCCGCCGCATCGCAGATGCAGGCCCCGCGTTCGCGCAACCTGCTCGCGCGCTGGGGCGGTGGCGCGCTTGCGGCGTCGGTGGCGCTGGTCGCGTTGTTCATGGCGCGCCAGCAATCGCCGCAGGACGTGCCGGTGGGCGAGGGAACCCAGGTGGCATCCACGCAGACAACAACCCCCGCCGTTCCGGCGGAGACGCCTTCAGCGCCCGCGCCGGACGCCGAGGCCTACGCGGTGGCCGCTGTTGCTGCCGTGGCCAGCGTGCCCCGCCGGCAGGACAATGCCGCCCGTCGCAGTGCCACGCGCAGCCAGCAGGCAGCGCGCAGCGCGCAGCGTGTGGCGCGCGCCGATGCCCCGGTCCGAGCGACGGGCACTGCGCAGAACGCGCCGATGGACACCGTCGGTACGCTGGTGGCGGCCGCACCGTCGCAACTCGCCGCCAATCCCTTCGCCCATCGGGCAGGCGATACCGGCAGCGTGCCGTCCCGGCCATGGCCGAGGTCCGCGTTGTCGGGGTATCCATCGGCCAATGGTGGTCTGACGACGGGGTACAGCTCCGATTCGGCCGCGCGCACCTTCTACCCGTTCGAGCCGCGCCTGCAGTCCGCGCCGGCGACACCTCCGATCGACGCGCCGCGCGAATGACCCCGGCTTCCGGTCGTCGGCCGGAGGCGAGATGAAATCCCTACCTTTTCCTGATCGAGGCATGCGTTCGATGACTCCTCACGCCCGTTCCGGCCTGTTGGCCGTGCTGATGCTCACCACCCCACTCGCCGCCTGCGCGCAGCAGCCTGAGGCGCCTGTGCCTGCGGTGGTGACGGCGCCTGTCGCTGCGCAGTCGGCAGCCCCGCAACTGGTGACCGGCCTTCCCGACTTCACCCAACTGGTGGAGCAGGTGGGACCGGGCGTGGTGAACGTGGAGGCGACGGTGGGGTCGCGCCGCAGTGCGCAGGCCGAAGAAGCCGAGATACCCGAGATCTTCCGGCGCATGCTGCCACCCGGCTTCCCGATGCCGGGCCCAGGCCAGCAGGGGCCGCAGCGGCGCGGTACCTCGATGGGATCGGGTTTCATCATTTCAGCCGACGGCTACGTGCTGACCAATCATCACGTGGTGGATGGCGCCGACGAGGTGAAGGTCACCCTGCCGGACCGCCGCGAGCTGACCGCCAAGGTGGTCGGCAGCGACCAGCAATACGACGTGGCGCTGCTGAAGGTCGAGGCCAAGGGCCTGCCGACCGTGCGCATCGGCAACTCGGCCACGCTGAAGCCGGGCCAGTGGGTGGTGGCGATCGGCTCGCCGCTGGGGCTGGATCACTCCGTCACCGCCGGCATCGTCAGTGCCGTGGGTCGCAGTGCGTCGGCCGAGCAGCGTTACGTGCCTTTCATCCAGACCGATGTGGCGATCAATCAGGGCAATTCGGGCGGCCCGCTGCTCAATACGCGCGGTGAAGTGGTCGGCATCAACTCGCAGATCTTCTCGGTGTCCGGCGGCTACATGGGCATCAGCTTCGCGATTCCGATCGATTTGGCGATGGGCGCGGTGGAGCAACTCAAGAGCACCGGCAAGGTCAGTCGCGGGCAGCTGGGTGTGCAGGTAGGTGCGGTGACCTCCGATGCCGTGAAGGGCTTCGGGCTTCCCGACAACCGGGGTGCGCTGGTCAATGACGTGGTGGGTGGCAGTCCTGCGGCGAAGGCCGGCATCGGTCCCGGAGACGTCATCCGTTCGGTCAATGGCCGCGCGATCAACGATTCGAGCGATCTGCCGCCGATCATCGGCGCGATGGCCCCCGGGACCAAGGTCACCTTGGGTGTCCTGCGCGATGGGAAGCCGCGTGATCTGACCGTGACGCTCAGCGAACTGGACGAAGGCGAGGCGGGAGCGAGTGTCGCCCCGGCGTCGCCCGACAGGCCGGCAGCTCCGGCCGGACGCAATGCGCTCGGCATCCAGACCCAATCGCTGGACGCGAACAGCCGCAAGCAACTGGGCATTGAAGGCAGCGACGGCGTGCTGGTGGCGCGTGTGGACAGCGCTGCCGCCCGCGAGGCGGGCCTTGCGCCGGGCATGGTGATCCTGCAGGTAGGCCGCATCAAGGTGGACAGCCCTGCGGCGCTGGACCGGGAACTGGCCGCTGCGAAGCCCGGTGACACCGTGATGCTGCTGGTGCGCCATCGCGGCGTGACCCGTTTCGTCGCCGTGACGGTGGAAAAAGGCTGAACCACGCTCGCCATCGCAGGTGACCCCCCGTCGCCCCGCCTTTGCGGGGCGACGGCGTTTTCCCCGGGGCCGGGATGCGGATCGGCGAGACCGGGCAGTGTCCGTGCGATAATGTCCCGTTATTCCTGACGACCGCACAGGCCGCCGCGCACTCCCCATGTCTTCTGATTCCATGCGGAACATCCGCAACTTCTCGATCATCGCGCACGTCGACCACGGCAAATCGACCCTGGCCGACCGCATCATCCAGCTCTGTGGCGGCCTCGAGGCCCGCGAGATGGAAGCGCAGGTGCTCGACTCCAATCCCATCGAGCGCGAGCGCGGGATCACCATCAAGGCCCAGTCCGTGTCCCTGCCGTACAAGGCCAAGGACGGGCAGGTCTACCAGCTCAACTTCATCGACACCCCCGGCCACGTGGACTTCTCCTACGAAGTCAGCCGCTCGCTGGCGGCCTGCGAAGGCGCGCTGCTGGTGGTGGACGCCGCCCAGGGCGTGGAGGCCCAGTCGGTCGCCAACTGCTACACCGCGGTGGAGCAGGGCCTGGAAGTGGTGCCGGTGCTCAACAAGATCGACTTGCCGACCGCCGACATCGAGCGCGCCAAGCGGGAAATCGAGGCCGTCATCGGCATCGACGCCGACGATGCCGTGCCGGTCAGCGCCAAGACCGGACTCAACGTCGACCTGGTGCTGGAAGCCATCGTGCAGCGCATCCCGCCGCCGAAGCCGCGCGACACCGACAAGCTGCAGGCGCTGATCATCGACTCGTGGTTCGACAACTACCTGGGCGTGGTCTCGCTGGTCCGCGTGATGCAGGGCGAGATCGGGCCGAAGAGCAAGATCCTGGTCATGTCCACCGGCCGCACCCATGAAGTGGACAAGGTTGGCGTGTTCACCCCCAAGCGCAAGGAACTGAAGAAGCTCGGCGCCGGCGAGGTGGGCTGGATCACCGCCAGCATCAAGGACGTGCACGGCGCGCCGGTCGGCGACACCCTGACCCTCGCGTCCGACCCGGCCCCGGGCCCGCTGCCCGGCTTCCAGGAAATGCAGCCGCGCGTGTTCGCCGGCCTGTTCCCGGTCAACGCCGAGGACTATCCGGCGCTGCGCGAGGCGCTGGAGAAACTGCGCCTCAACGACGCCGCGCTGCGCTTCGAGCCGGAAAGTTCCGAGGCCATGGGCTTCGGCTTCCGCTGCGGCTTCCTCGGCATGCTGCACATGGAAATCGTGCAGGAGCGCCTGGAGCGCGAGTACGACCTGGACCTGATCAGCACCGCGCCGACGGTGGTGTATGAAGTCCTCAGGACCGATGGCACGGTGCTCTCGCTGGACAATCCGGCCAAACTGCCGCAGTCAAACCTGATCGAAGAGGTGCGCGAGCCCATCATCCGCGCCAACATCCTCACCCCGGAAGCCTACATCGGCGCCATCATCAAGCTGTGCGAGGAAAAGCGCGGCGCGCAGATCGGCATCCAGTACCTGGCCAGCCAGGTGCAGATCAGCTACGAGCTGCCCATGGCCGAAGTGGTGCTGGATTTCTTCGACAAGCTCAAATCGGTCAGTCGTGGCTATGCCTCGCTGGATTATGCATTCCTGCGCTTCCAGCCCGGCCCGTTCGTGCGCCTGGATACGCTGATCAACGGCGACAAGGTCGATGCGCTCAGCCTGATCGTGCACCGCAGCCATGCCGACCGGCGCGGCCGCGAACTGTGCGAGAAGATGAAGGAGCTGATCCCGCGGCAGATGTTCGACGTGGCCATCCAGGCCGCCGTGGGCTCGCAGATCATCGCGCGCAGCACGGTCAAGGCCATGCGCAAGAACGTGCTGGCCAAATGCTATGGTGGCGACATCACCCGCAAGAAGAAGCTCCTCGAGAAGCAGAAAGAGGGCAAGAAGCGGATGAAGCAGGTGGGGCGCGTGGAGATTCCGCAGGAAGCCTTCCTCGCCGTGCTGCAGGTGGACAGCAAGTAGCGTTTTCCTTCTCCCTGCGGCAGAAGGTGGCGCATAGCGCCGGATGAGGGTACGGCGAAGTCCGCGAAGCCGGGAGCGCGCGGACTTCGCCGTACCCTCACCCCAACCCCTTTCCCGGTGGGAGAGGGGCCATTCAACGGAGTGTGTATGGTCTGGTTTGAAACGATCCTCGTGGTACTGACGCTGCTGACCGGCCTGGTATGGCTGGCCGACAAGCTGTTCCTGGCCAAGCGCCGGCGCGCCCGGAGCGGATTGCTGGACGAAGAGCCGGTGCTGGTGGACTACTCGCGCGCGTTCTTCCCCGTGCTGGCCGTGGTGCTGGTACTGCGCAGCTTCATCGCCGAGCCTTACAAGATCCCGTCCAGTTCGATGATGCCGAACCTGCTGATCGGCGATTTCATCCTGGTCAACAAGTTCTCCTACGGCCTGCGCCTGCCGATCACCAACCAGAAATTCCTGGCCATCGATGAACCGGCGCGCGGCGACGTGGTGGTGTTCAAGCCGCCCCACGACCCCCAGAACAACTGGATCAAGCGCGTGATCGGCCTGCCGGGCGACAAGATCGGGTTCCATGGGGACACGGTGTCGATCAACGGGCAGCCGTTGACCTACGAGAAGCTGGGCGACTACGTGGGCAAGGGCAGCGGTGCAGGTGAGACCGGGGCCGCACTATTGAAGGAAAAACTGCCGGGACGGCCCCATACGGTGCTGGAATGGCTGGACAGCGCACGGCCGGAGGGGCAGGGCGAATGGGTGGTTCCGCCCGGGCATTATTTCGTCATGGGCGACAATCGTGATAATAGCGAGGACAGCCGGTTCTGGACGCAGACCCATTTCCTGCCGGAACAGAACCTCCGCGGGAAGGCCTTCCTCGTCTGGCTGAACTGCGAGGGCTGGTTCTGCAAGAATGGCTTCGATGCCTCGCGTATCGGCAACGGCATCGAGTGATCTTTCAACGCTAACGGGGAAGTACGGGGGAATGGCAATGAAGCGCAAGCAAAGCGGCATGACATTGATGAGCTTTCTGATGGTGCTGGCCGTGGTGGGCTTCGCCGCCTACATCGCCATGCGACTGTTCCCGATGTACCAGGAGTACTACGCGGTCAAGTCCTCGATGAAGGGACTGGCCAACGAGGCGGGCGTGGCGGACATGGATCCGGCCCGGATCCATGAACTGTTCTTCCGCCGCCTCGACATCAACTACGCCACCAACATCAAGCCTTCGCACGTGAAGATCGAGCGCATGGAGGGCGGCTGGAACATGAAGGTCGCCTATGAAGTGCGCCGCCCCCTGGTGGGCAATCTCGATGTGGTCGGCAACTTCGCCGCCGAGCAGGCGATGACGCGTCGCGGCGCGGAATAGGGATTTGGCGGTTGACCGCATCGGCCATGCGTTCGCCGACCAGGGCCTGCTTGCGCAGGCCCTGACGCATCGCAGCGCAGGCGCTCCCCACAACGAGCGCCTGGAGTTCCTGGGCGACGGTGTGGTCAACCTGCTGGTCGCGGAAACCCTGTTCCTGCGCTGGCCCAAGGCCGACGAAGGCGCGCTGACCCGCGCACGCGCCGAACTGGTGCGCGAGGCGTCATTGGCCACCCTCGCGCGGCACCTGCAACTGGGCGAGCGGCTGACCATGGGGCCGGGCGAAATGAAGTCCGGCGGCCATCGTCGCGACTCCATCCTGGCCGATGCGCTGGAAGCGGTCGTGGCGGCCATCTATCTCGATGCCGGTTTCGATGCCTGCCGGGCCGTGGTGCTGCCTTGGTTCGAGGAATCGCTGGCCGCGCTGCCGGTCGGGCGACCTGAGAAGGATGCCAAGACCCGCCTGCAGGAATGGCTGCAGGGGCGCCAGCGTCCCCTGCCGGTCTACGAACTGGTCTCGGAAAGCGGCGATGACCACGCCAAACTCTTCCTCGCGCGCTGCACCACGCTGGATCCGCCGCTGACGGCGGACGGCGAGGGCACCTCGCGCCGCAACGCCGAGCAGGTCGCCGCGGCGGCACTGCTCGACAAGCTCGACATTTCGAAGTGAGTACCCCCCGGTGAGCGATTCCTCCTCCCACCGCAGCGGCAGTGTTGCCGTCATCGGTCGCCCCAATGTGGGCAAGTCCACGCTGACCAATGCGCTGGTCGGTGCCAAGGTCAGCATCACCTCCAACCGTCCGCAGACCACGCGGCACCGCCTGCTCGGCATCGCGACCTTCGCGGCGAACAAGGACCGGCCCGCAGGCCAGATCGTGCTGGTCGATACGCCGGGCCTGCACAAGCAGCAGGGCAAGTTCTCCGCTTCGGCGATGAGCCGGGTGATGAACCGGGCGGCCCGTGGTGCGCTGGAAGAGGTCGAAGCGGCCCTGATGGTGGTGGAAGCCGGCCGCTGGGACGAAGAGGACACGCTGGCCTACAACGTGCTGCGCGATGCGGGGATTCCGGTGGTGCTGGTGGTCAACAAGGTCGACCGGATCAAGGAAAAGGCGGCGATGTTGCCTTTCCTCGCCGAGGTCGCGCAGGACCGGCAATTTGCCGCTGTGCATCCGGTGTCCGCGCTGAAACGCAATGGCCTGGACGCGTTGGTGAAGGACATCCTGGCGCTACTGCCGGAGCAGCCACCGATGTTCGGCGAAGACGAGATCACCGACCGCAGCGAGCGTTTCCTCGCGGCCGAACTGGTGCGCGAACAGTTGATGCGCCAGCTGGGCGCAGAGCTGCCGTACGCCACCACCGTCGAAATCGAGAACTTCACCACCGAAGACTCGCCGAAAGGCGAGCTGGCCCGCATCGGTGCGGTGATCTGGGTGGAGCGCGAGAGCCAGAAGGCCATCGTGATCGGCAAGGGCGGCGCGCGGCTGAAGGAGATCGGCAGCAAGTCGCGCCAGCAGATGGAGCATCTGTTCGGCCGCAAGGTGTTCCTTGAAACCTGGGTGCGCGTGCGCGAGGGCTGGTCCGACGACGAGACCGCACTCAAGGCCTTCGGGTATGAATGAGCCCGCGCGGGCCTGAATGCGCATCACCGGCGAGACCGCCTTCGTCCTGCATGCGCGCCCCTGGCGCGAGACCAGCCTGCTGGTCGAAGTCCTGGGCCGGGAACAGGGACGCCTGGGGCTGGTCGCGCGGGGTGTGCAGGGGCCGAAGAAGCATGTCCTGCGCGCCGCGCTGCAGCCGCTGCAATGCATCCGGCTTGATTGCGACCTGCGGGGCGAACTGGCGCGGCTGGTGAGCGCGGAGGCGCTGGACGCGGCACCGCAGCCCGCCGGCGACGCCATGCTGGCCGCGTTCTATCTCAGTGAACTCGTGCTGCGGCTGGTACCGCGCCACGATCCGCTGCCCGAGCTTTTCGACGCCTATGCGCAGGCACGCGAACGACTGCGGTTGCGTGACGGACTGGCGTGGTCGCTGCGACGGTTCGAACGCGACCTGCTGGACGCACTGGGTGTCGGCTTCGCGCTCGATGTGGATGGCGATGGTGAGCCGGTGGACCCGGCGGCGCGCTACCTGCTGGATCCGGAGCACGGCCCGCGTCGCCTGCACAGCGATCGCGGCCACGGGGAGCGCAGCCAGGCGGCCACCGGTCGCGCGCTGCTCGCCTTGGCGAAGGATGCGACGCCTTCGCCCGACGATCTCGTCAGCCTGCGTTTGCCGATGCGTTCGGTGCTGGCGCACCATCTCGGCCCGAGGGGGCTCAAATCGTGGGAAATGATCGGTGACCTGGGGCGCCTGAAACACCGCAGCGCCACGACGGACTGATGGCGTCAGGCGGCCGGCGACAGCAGGCGTCTGCTCGCTTCGGCAAAGGCGTCGCGCAGCCCCGCGTCGGTGGGCGCTGCATGCCAGCGGGCCGCGACACCGGCCAGCGCACGGGCCCCTGCGAAGCCGCAGCTGGCCTGCAGCCGGTGCAACTGGGCGCGCAGCGCTGCTTCATCCGCACGGGTGAACGCCTCCAGGCAGGCCGCAGTTGCCGCGGGCAACTCGGACAGGAACAACTCCCGCAGCAGCACCGCGTGTTCGCGATTGCCGGCGAGTGCGGCAAGTGCGGCAGCTTCGTCCCAGTCGGGAAGCGCCTGCGCCGACGGGAGGCTGGTGCCGCCTGCCAGCACATCGCGCACTGCGCGTTGCAGTGCCTGAGCCGAGAGTGGCTTGACCAGCACATCGGCGAAGCCGGCCTGGACCAGCTGTTCGCGTGTTGCGGGTGTCGCATCGGCCGTATGCGCCAATGCGGGCGTGGACGGATGGCGCGCGCGCAGGCATTGCAGCAGCGCCGCTCCGGTGCCGTCGGGCAGGTTGGCGTCGATCAACCACGCGTCGAAGGCGAGCGGAAACGCCAGCGCCTGCGCGCAGTCCGCCGCGCGCTGCACGCGCGCAGGCAGTGCGGACAGGGCGGCCGACAGGAACTCGGCACTGATGGGGTCGTCTTCCACCAGCAGGAGCATCGGCATCGTGCCGTCGGTGAGGGTCATGGTCGGGCATCCTGCGGACTGGTCCCATCTTAGCGTCGGCGGGGGCGGGCGGCGCCCATGCGACAATGCGGCCCCGCCAACACACGCAGCCTGACGCCACGTGGCACGTACCCGCTCCCCCCGCATCGACAAGACCCCCTTCGAAGCCACCATCACCGACCTGACCCACGACGGACGGGGCGTCGCCCGCCGCGATGGCAAGGCCGTGTTCGTTTCCGGCGCATTGCCGGGCGAGCGGGTGATGGCCGAACAGACGGCCAAGAACCGCCATTTCGACGAAGCGAAGGCGCTCGAGGTGCTGGATGCTTCCCCCGACCGCGTCACGCCACGTTGCCCGCATTTCGGCACCTGTGGCGGCTGCGTGCTGCAGCACCTGGACGAGGCCCGGCAGATCGAGGCCAAGCAGCGAGTGCTGCTGGAGAACCTGGAGCGCATCGGCCACGTCACGCCACGGGCGGTGCTGCCGCCGCTGACCGGTGCCGCCTGGGGATACCGCCGCAAGGGCCGCTTCTCCGTGCGCCGGGTCAACAAGAAGGACAAGACGCTGGTCGGTTTCCGCGAACAGGATCCGCGTTTCGTCGCCGACCTGTCCGAATGCCACACCGTCATCCCGGGGATCGGCACGAAGATCACCGCGCTGGCCGAGCTGGTCGAAAGCCTCGACGCGCGCGAGCACATCCCTCAGATCGAATTCATCGCGGGCGACGCCGATGCGGACTTCAGTGGCATCGCGCTGGTGTTCCGCCATCTGCTGCCGCTGAGCGAGGGCGACCGCGGGAAGCTCGCGACGTTCGGCCAGGCCACCCGTTTCGCCATCTTCCTGCAGCCGGGCGGACTGGAAAGCGTGCATGCCTTGTGGCCGGAGGCGCCGCAGCTGGCGTTCGCGCTGGCGCCGTGGGACGTGTCGCTGGCCTTCCGTCCGCTGGACTTCATCCAGGTGAACGCGGCGCTCAACGAGAAGATGATCGCGCGGACTTTCGAACTGCTCGACCCGCAGCCGCAGGACCGTGTGCTCGACCTGTTCTGCGGACTGGGCAACTTCACCCTGCCGATGGCACGCCTGGTGGGCGAGGTCGTGGGCGTGGAAGGCGAGGCGGGTCTTGTCGTGCGTGCGCGCGACAATGCCGTCCGCAACGGGCTGGTCAACGCGCACTTCCACGCGGCGGACCTGACCCAGGACCAGCGTGGTACGCCGTGGATGCGCCAGGGCTTCGACAAGCTGCTGCTCGATCCGCCGCGTTCCGGTGCCATCGAGGTGCTGCAGCAGTTACCGCTCAGGCAGTTCGACCGCATCGTCTACGTCAGCTGCCATCCAGGCTCGCTGGCACGCGACGCGGGTTACCTGGTCAACGAGCAGGGCTACACGCTGGTGTCGGCCGGCGTGATGGACATGTTCCCGCACACGGCGCATGTGGAGAGCATCGCGCTGTTCGAAAGGAAGTGATCCCTGCTGGAGGGGCTTCGGCCCCGACACCGGGACGATCGGGAAAAGCGGTCGGGGCTGAAGCCCCTCCTACAACAACGCAGGGCTTCACTCGATGGGCATCGAAATCGAACGCAAATTCCTGGTCACCGGCGACGCCTGGCGCGATGCCGCGCACGAGGTCGTGCCGATGGCGCAGGGCTACATCAACGACATGGGGGCGATGGATCGCGGTGAACAGAAGGCCTCGGTGCGCGTGCGCATCCAGGGCGATGCCGCCTTCCTCAACCTGAAATCGCGCGAGCTGGGCGCCACCCGGCAGGAATTCGACTACGCCATCCCCGTTGCCGACGCCCGCGCGTTGCTGGCGCTGTGCGTGGGCGGCGTGATCGACAAGCGTCGGCACTACGTGCGGCACGAAGGCCACCTGTGGGAAGTCGACGAGTTCGTGGGCGCCAACGCGGGGCTGGTGGTGGCGGAAATCGAACTTGACCGTGCCGATGAAGACTTCGTGAAACCTGCCTGGGCCGGCAAACAGGTCACCGACACCGCCCGCTATTACAATCTTGCCCTGGCGTCGCGTCCATACGGACAGTGGTCCGACGACGAACGCACCGCCACCGATATTCCCTGAGGAACACCCCATGCTCGTCATCGGCATCGCCGGCACAGAACTCACCGCGCAGGAACGCGACTGGCTGCAACACGACGCCGTCGCAGGCGTCATCCTGTTCACCCGCAACTTCGCCTCGCGTGCGCAGGTGGCGGAACTGTCGCAGGCCATCCGCGCCGCCGCGCCGCGTCCGCAGCTGGTCTGCGTGGACCAGGAAGGCGGGCGCGTGCAGCGCTTCCGCGACGGTTACAGCGATCTGCCGGCGCTGGAAGGCTTCGGCAAGCTCTATGCGCGGGAGCCGCAGCTGGCGCTGCAGCGCGCCGAAGAGCACGCGTGGCTGATGGCCAGCGAGATTCTCGCCAGCGGCGTGGACCTGAGCTTTGCGCCGGTGGTGGACCTTGCGCGTGGCAACCGCGCCATCGGCAATCGCGCCTTCGACGCCGATCCGCAGATCGTGGCCGAGTTCACCCGCGCGTACATCCGCGGCATGCACGCGGCCGGCATGGCGGCCACGCTGAAGCACTTCCCCGGCCACGGCACGGTGCTGGAAGACACCCACTTCGACGACGCCGTCGATCCGCGCGGCCTGGACGTACTGCGCGCCGAGGACCTGGTTCCGTTCGTCGCCGGCATCGAGGCCAAGGCCGATGCGGTGATGATGGGGCACGTGAAATATCCGGCGGTGGCACCGGAACCGGCGGGTTACTCGCCGTTCTGGATCCAGAAGATCCTGCGCGACGAGATGGGTTTCCGCGGGGTGGTGTTCTCGGACGACATCGGCATGGCCGCGGCATTCTCGGCAGGCGGCGTGAAACAGCGCATCCATGACCACCTGGACGCCGGATGCGACGTGGTGCTGGTGTGTTCGCCCAAGCTGGTGGACGAGTCGCTGAAGGCGGTGGAAGGCCGCGCACTGAATACCGCCGCCGTGCTCGGGGTACTGGGCCGTGGCGCACTGGGGTGGGACGGCCTGATCGCCGATGCGCGCTATGGCGACACACAGGCGCGCGTGCTCGACAGTCTCACGGGAGTTGCATGATGGAATCGCTGGGCAATCCGAAGCCGAAGCTGGCCGACGCGCTGGCCAATGCCGACCTGCTGGTCGACCGCGCGACGATAGACCGCGCCATCGCCACGATGGCCGCGCCGATCGCGCGTGACTACGCGGGCGAGGTGCCGGTCTACCTGACCATCATGCACGGCGCGCTTCCGTTCGCCGGACAGCTGTCGCTGGAACTGGGCGCGCTGGGGTTGGACCTGGAGTTCGACTACCTGCACGCCACCCGCTATCGCGGCGAGACCACGGGCGGGGAGCTGGTGTGGAAGCATCGCCCCGCGACCGCACTCTACGGTCGCCGTGTGCTGCTGGTGGACGACATCCTCGACGAAGGCCATACGCTGCTTGCAGTGAAGCAGTGGTGCCTGGAGCAGGGCGCCACCGACGTGCGCATCGCCGCGCTGACCACCAAGCAGCATGATCGCTGCGTGCCGGGCATTTGCGCCGACTACGTAGGGCTGGAAGTCGCGGACCGCTATGTGTTCGGTTTCGGCATGGACTACCACGAGCAGGGTCGCAACCTGCCGGGTATCTACGCGCTGAAGGACTGACCATGGCCGACATCGCGCTTGCCGTCATCGGCGGTACCGGCGTCTACAGGCTCGCCGACCTGCAGGACGTGGAGACGAAGGAGCTGCACACCCGTTTCGGTGCGCCGTCCGGCCCTGTCCGCATCGGCACGCTGGACGGGCGACGCGTGGCGTTCCTTGCCCGCCACGGCGAGGGCCATTCGGTGCCGCCGCACCTGGTCAACTACCGCGCCAACCTGCAGGTGCTGAAGGACCTCGGCGCCACCCGGGTGCTGGCGTTGAACACCGTCGGCGGCATCACCGATGCCTGCGGTCCGCGTGTACTGGCGTGCCCGGACCAACTGATCGATTACACCTGGGGCCGGATCTCGACGATCTGCGAGGAGCCCGGCAGCGAGGTGCTGCATGTCGACTTCGGTGATCCGTACACGCATTTACTTCGTCAGCAGATCCTCTCCGCGGCCCGCGAGGCCGGCGTGGATCTGGTGGATGGCGGCTGCTACGGGGCCACGCAGGGACCGCGTCTGGAGACCCGCGCCGAGATACGCCGGATGCGCCGCGATGGCTGCGATCTGGTCGGCATGACGGGCATGCCCGAAGCCGGTCTGGCACGGGAAATGGGCCTGGAATACGCCTGCCTGGCCATCGTCGCCAACTGGGCGGCGGGTTGCGGCACCGACGAGGAAATCACGATGGACGAGGTGCTGGCGAACGTGGCCGCTGCATCGGCCGGGATCCCGGCCCTGGTGGCGGCGCTCGCACGCAGGTGATTGTCAACGCGCGCCGGCCTTTGCATACTCGGCGTGTGCGGCGTCATCGCCGCACATTCCACCCGCATCCAGAAAAGGAAATACAAGCGCTATGCCGTACGGTACCGTGAAATGGTTCAACGATGCCAAGGGCTTCGGATTCATCGCGCCAGAAGATGGCAGCGCCGATGTCTTTGCGCACCACACCGCCATCAACAGCAAGGGCTTCCGCAGCCTGCAGGAAGGCCAGCGCGTCAGTTACGAGCTGACCCAGGGCCCGAAGGGTGCACAGGCGTCCAACATCACGCCGGCAGCCTGATCCAAGACGATTTTCTTGAACCCCGCTCCGGCGGGGTTTTTTAACGCCTGCATTCCGGCGCATCGCACGTCCGGCAGGAAAGGAACGCGGTACCCGATGGACTCCCTGCACATCGCCATCGTCGGTTATGGCACCGCTGGCCAGGCTGCGGCGCTGCTGCTGGCGCGCGACGGCCACCGGGTGGAGGTCTTCGAACGTGCGGAACAACCCGGGCCGGTCGGCGCGGGCTTCCTGCTGCAACCGACCGGACTGCAGGTGCTGTGGGAACTGGGCCTGCTGCCCGATGTGCTGGCGCATGGCCGGCGGGTCAATCGCCTGTATGGCGAAACGCCCTGCGGTCGTGCGGTGATGGACATGCGCTACGCCGGACTGGACGCGCACTTGTTCGGGCTGGGCATGCAGCGCGGAGCGTTGTTCACGCTGCTGGCGGAGGCATGGGCGGGGCAGGGCGAGATCCATCGTGGTCACGCCATCGAGGCCGTCAGTGACGATACGCGTCGCGTACGCGACCAGCATGGCCGCTGGCATGGTCCGTTCGACCTGGTGGTGAGCGCTGACGGTTCGGCTTCACGACTGCGCGTGGCCACCCGAGCCGTGAAGCGCGAGGCCGTCTATCCGTGGGGTGCGTTGTGGCGACTGGTGCCACAGGGCGATTGGCGCTGGAATGATGAGCTGCGCCAGCGTTACGTGGCCGCGCGCAAGATGATCGGGTTGCTGCCGGTGGGCACCCGGCCCGGTGATGGAATACCGCGGTTGAGCTTCTTCTGGAGTCTGCCCGTCAGCGACTTCGATGCCTGGCGCGCGCGCGGTCTGCCGGCATGGCGCGAGGAAGTGGCAGGCCTGTGGCCCGAGGCCGACGCCTGCCTGGCCGACACCGTGGACGCCGACCAACTCGCGCGCGCCAGCTATCGCGACGTGACCCTGCGGCAGTGGTACAGGGACCGTCTCGTCGTGATCGGGGACGCCGCGCATGGCATGAGTCCGCAGTTGGGCCAGGGCGTCAACATGGCGCTGATGGACGCGATGGCCCTGCGCGACGCGCTGCGCGTGCAGGGCGATGTCCTGGCGGCGCTGGAGGCGTATCAGCGCGGACGCCGGGCGCATGTCGGCGTCTACCAGTTCTGGAGCCGCTGGCTGACCCCGATCTTCCAGTCCGACCGGGACCTCATCGCGCATGCCCGCGATCTGGCGTTCCTCCCGATGGGCCGGCTGCCGGGTGGGCGCGGCCACATGCTGCGGGTGCTGAGCGGCACGCAGCACGGCTTCTTCCGCAAGCTGCAGCTGAAGCAGGCGTTCCTCGGGACGCTTCGCGACCTCTCCCCCTCAGTGTAGGGGCATTGCAATCAGTGGCAGGGCCCGCAGCGCATCCACGCGCCGCGCTGAATTGCGCGAGAATCCGGGCGTGCAACGGGAACTGACGATGAGCGAACTTCCTCCGTTCCAAACGCATTCCGTGGAGAACCAGCCACCTCTTTTCGCGCCTCGCGACCTGTGGGCGGACGACATCGTGTTGCGCGAGTGCGTGATGCGTGATGGCGCAGGCGCGTTCGCCCCCCGGCTGGCGACCTATGGCGCGCTGGCGGGCGACGCGCTCTACCGTCTTGGCTTCGATGCGAATCGGGACCGGCCGCGCCTGCGCACCCATGACCAGCACGGCCATCGCATCGACCTGGTGGAATTCCATCCCGCCTATCACCAGCTGATGGAGGCGGCGAAGACGCATGGTGTCGCCGGCCTGTCGTGGCACGAGCCGTTGCCCGGCGCACACGTCGCGCGCGCTGCGTTGAGTTATCTGCATCACCAGGCGGAAGCGGGCACCAGTTGTCCCCTGACGATGACGCATGCGGCCGTCCCCGTCCTGCAGCGCGAGCCTGCGCTGCGCGAATGGGCGACGAAGGCGGCCGCGCCGCACTACGATCCGCGCGACGTGCCTATTGGCGGCAAGACCGGCATCACGCTGGGCATGGGCATGACCGAAAAGCAGGGCGGTTCCGACGTGCGGGCGAACGCCACCACCGCCACGCCGGACGCCGACGGCACCTACACGCTGGTCGGGCACAAGTGGTTCTTCTCCGCGCCGATGTGCGATGGCTTCCTGGTGCTGGCACAGGCGCCGGGCGGGCTGACGTGCTTCCTGATGCCGCGCCGGCGGGAAGGCGGTGCGAAGAATGCATTCCGGCTGGTGCGGCTGAAGGACAAGCTGGGCGACTGGGCGAATGCGTCGAGCGAAGTGGAATTCACTGGCGCGCAGGCATGGCGTGTCGGCGACGAAGGACGCGGTGTGGCCACCATCATCGAGATGGTGATGCTGACCCGACTCGACTGCATGCTGGGGTCATCCGCCGAGATGCGGATGGCGCTGGCGCAGGCAATGCATCATGCGCGCCATCGCCGCACGTTCGGCAAGGCGCTTGTGGAACACGCCCTGATGCGCAACGTGCTGGCCGATCTGGCGCTGGAGTCCGAGGCGGCGACCACCTTCGCGCTGCGCGTGGCACGCGCGGTGGATACGGCGCCGCGCGATCCACGCGAGGCCGCCTTCGCGCGCATTGCCACGGCCGCCGGAAAATACTGGCTCTGCAAGCGCGCGCCCGCGTTTGTCAACGAGGCGCAGGAATGCCTGGGCGGTGCCGGCTACGTGGAAGAATCGATCCTGCCGCGGCTGTACCGGCAGGCGCCGTTGAACTCGATCTGGGAAGGCAGTGGCAACATCCAGTGCCTCGACGTACTGCGCGCCCTCGCGCGCGAACCCGAGACCGTGCAGGCGGTAGGCGACGAACTGGCCGCCGCTTCCGGGCACGATGCGACGTTCGATGCGTTCGTCGATCGCCTGCGTGTCGACCTCGCCGCCGCCCGCGAAGCCGGTGCGCGCCTGCTGGTGGAGCGTCTGGCGCTTGCGTTGCAGGCGTCGGTGCTGCTGCGCGCGGGCAGTCCGGCCGCGACCTTGTTCATCCGCAGCCGGTTGGGCGGGGAGCATGGCCTGGCGTTCGGCACGCTTCCGGCGGAGGTGGACGCAGCGCCCCTGCTGGCGCGGGCGTTACCGGCATGAGCGCCTGGCGCTGGATGTTCGCGTTGCTGGCTGTGTTGGGGCCGTCGTCGCAGGCGCGCGAACACGGGGATTGGCCGCCGCCCTTGCTGCCCGCTGCGCAGCAAGCCGACGCGATCCGTGTCCAAAAGGCGCAGCGCCGCATGGCGCTGTTGCGCGGTGGGCGCACCCTCGCCACGTATCGCATCGTCCTGGGGGGCGCACCGGTGGGGCACAAGCGCGAGCAGGGCGACCAGCGCACGCCGGAAGGCGATTACCGCATCACCTACCGCAACGGACGCAGCCGCTTCCATCTGTCGTTGCGCATTTCCTATCCGGATGCGGCCGACCGTCGACAGGCGCTTGCGCGTGGCGTCGATCCGGGCGGCGACATCATGATCCATGGCGCCACCCCGCCGGGTTCACGCGCTGACTGGACGGAGGGCTGCATTGCCGTGACCAACGCGGAAATGGAAGCGATCTGGCAACGCGTGCCGGTGGGTACGCCGATCAGCATCGAACCCTGATGGGCGCGTTGCCGGTCCGTCAGCGTTGGCCGCCCCCGCGGGAGGCCAGCGCGCGCGAGCCGGTGATGATCATGCGGACCATCTCGGACAGTTGCTCGATCAGTTCCTGATCCTTCTCCGGCGGCAGATCCATCGCCGTGGCGCCCATCGCGAACACCAGCCGGGTGATGGCCTTGGATACCAGCGCCGGTTCGTACAGCGGGGCGTTGTCGCGCGTGGCCAGCCGCACCAGGTCCATGCACAGCTCTTCTTCGAAGAACTGCAGCTCGAGCTCCACCGCGTGCTTGAACGCATCCGAACCCACATTGCCTTCGCGCAAAAGCACGTGCAGCAGCTTGTCGTCGGCGCGCAGCTGTTCGATGAACGCCTCCACCGAGCCGCGCACCACGCTGCGGTCGCTGCTGTAGGCGCGGTGGCGCGCCTCGCCGATGATCTTGCGCAGCGAGCGGCCGGCCAGATCGATCAACGCGACGGCCAGCTCGTCCATGTCGCGGAACTGGCGATAGAAGCTGTTGGGGGCGATGCCGGCCTCGCGGGCCACTTCGCGCAGGCTCAGCGTGGACACGCTGCGATGCGGGCCCACCAGTTTCAGCGCGGCCGCCATCAGGTCTTCGCGCGAGATCGACGCCTTGCGGCCGGGGCCGTTGTCGTCGTGGGGCAGCGGTTGCGGGTATGAAGTCACGCGGGAAGGCCGGACGTGCGGAGTGATGGGGGCATCATAGCCTCGTAAATTAATATACAACTGTATACACATCCGTCCTTGCAGGGGTATAGTGCTGGCCATGAATGCCCAGATCCGTCCGTCCCCCCGCCGGCCCGGTCCCCTGAAACGGCTGATCCGGCCGCTCGTCAAGCCGGATGTGTTCGATTTCTGGGCCACCCGCTTGCATCGCACCTGGACCTGGGAGCGCCCGCTGGCCCGGCTTGTCGCCCGCGAATCCGCCTCCGCGGACGCGGTCACCCTGCTGTTCAAGCCGAACCGCCACTGGGCTGGCCATCGCGCTGGCCAGCATGTGAACCTGGGCATCGAGATCGATGGGGTGCGGGTTACCCGCAGCTACAGCCTGACGTCGCCCCCGCGGGCGGACGGGTTGCTGCCGGTGACGGTGAAGGCGATCGAGGGCGGCAAGGTCAGCCGTTACCTGCACTCGACGGCCCGCATGGGCGAGATCGTCGAGCTGGGGCAGGCGTTCGGCGACATGACGCTGCCGGCAGCGCCGACAGGCGCCTATCTGCTGCTCGCCGCGGGCAGCGGCATCACTCCGCTCATGGCGCTGGTGCGTGAACTGGCCGGGCAGGGCATGCCGGTCGGGCTGACGCTGCTTTACTGGGTGCGCCGGCGCGAGGAGGCCTGCTTCCTCGACGAACTGCGGACGCTCACCGCCGCCCATCCGGGTTTCCACTTCCGGTTGCTGCTCACGCGCGAAGCCGCGTCGGCCGGCGACGAAGCCGAAGGCCGGATCGATGACACGGTGCTCTCCGCGCAGACGGGCGATCCCGCCATGCAACAGGTGATCGCCTGCGGGCCGGGCGGGTTCGTCGAAACCGCGCGTGGCCTGCTGGCCTCGCGCG
Source organism: Pseudoxanthomonas sp. PXM03 (assembly GCF_014852005.1). Lineage (GTDB taxonomy): Bacteria > Pseudomonadota > Gammaproteobacteria > Xanthomonadales > Xanthomonadaceae > Pseudoxanthomonas_A. The sequence continues at coordinate 1,447,009 of NZ_JACVAU010000001.1, forward strand.
TGGCCTCGTTCCAGGCCGAAGCGTTCACCGCCCCGCCGGTACTGGTGGTGGACGAGGGCGAGGTCGACATCCGCCTGCAACGCAGCGGGCGCACGCTGCGCGTGCCGCGTGGCGAATCCCTGCTGGTGGCCCTGGAGCAGCACGGCCTCAATCCGCCGTCCGGCTGCCGCATGGGCATCTGCAATACCTGCGCCTGCGGCAAGTCCGCCGGCAGCACGCGCCACCTGCCCAGTGGCGCGCTGATGCATGAACCCACCCAGGCGTTGAAGCTGTGCATCCACAGCGCCGCCACCGACATCGAGCTGGATCTGTAATGGCGACCCTTTCCTCCCCCCCCAACCGCAGTCTCACCACCGACGAACTGGATCGCTTCGGCGAGGAGCTGGACGCCCTGCGTGCGCGTACCGTGGCGACGCTGGGCCAGCGCGATGCGCGCTATATCCGCAACGTGGTCAAAGCGGTGCGTTACACCAACCTGGCCGGCCGCGTGCTGTTGCTCGCCGCCGCGATCGCCGGTGGCCTGTGGCTGGCCGACAGCGCGGTGGGCTGGCTGTTCTGGGTGCTGTGGGCGCTGGGCGCACTGTCGCTGGGCCTGGGCAAGATCCTCGACAACATGGAGCTGGGCCATAACGTGATCCATGGCCAGTACGACTGGCTGGGCGACCCGCAGCTCAACGGCAAGACCTACGACTGGGACATTGTCGCCACCAGCGAGAACTGGCGGCACACGCACAATTTCCGCCACCACACGTACACCAACGTGCGTGGCATGGACGACGACATCGGCTATGGCCTGCTGCGCATCTTCCCGGAGCAGAAGTGGAAGCCTTTCTACCTGGCGCAGCCGGTGGTCGCGGTGGTGTTCGCGCTGCTGTTCCAGTGGGGCATCGCCATCCAGGACCTCAAGCTGGGCCGCTGGTGGCACGGCAAGATGACCACCCAGCAGCTGCGTCGCAAGTCCGCCCCGGTGGTGCGCAAGATGGGGCGCCAGCTGGCCAAGGACTACGTGATCTATCCGGCGCTGGCTGGGCCTTTCTTCCTGCCGGTACTGCTGGGCAACCTGGTCGCCAACGGCCTGCGCAACGTGTGGACCTACGTGATCATCTTCTGCGGGCATTTCACCGCCAATGCGGAGACGTTCCCCAAGGAATGCATCAAGAACGAGTCACGTGGCCACTGGTACCTGCGCCAGTTGCGTGGTTCGTCCAACCTGCGCGGCGGATTCCTGATCAACGTGCTGTCGGGCAACCTGAGCCACCAGATCGAGCACCACTTCTTCCCCGATATCCCGGCCAACCGTTACGCCGAGATGGCACGCGAGGTGCGCGCGATCTGTGCCCGCTACGGCCAGCACTACAACACGGGCACGCTGCTCACCCAGTTCGGGCAGGTCTGCTGGCGCATCGTGCGCCATGCCTTCCCCAGCCGCCCGCGACGCGCGATGGCGCTGGTCCAGGCGGAAGCCGCCGCGTAAGGGCCAGGCGCCGCCATCCGGCGGTGCCGCAGCGCGCGCCGCAAGCGCGATGTCGCGCCTGAGTCGCCATTCGGCAAAGAATGAAGCGGCGATCAGGCCCGTACCCAGCAGGCCGAACCACTGGAACCAGGGGTTCTCGAAGACCTCGTCGGCCAGGTCGTTGTCCTGCAACGGGAGGCGCAGCAGGCGTACTTCGTCAGCCAACGCATCCGTACCGGAGTCGCCACGATGAGCGGCCTCCTCCGCCTGCAGCGCCAGGCGCGACATCGCCCGGCTTCCCGTGGCATCAGCGCCTTCGCGGCGTTCCGCCGTGACGACCCGTGCGCTGGTCAGCAGGATCAGCGTGGTGCCCAGGCCAACGCAGCAAAGGCGCAAGTGATTCCTGGATCATGCGCGGGCTCCGGTCCTGGCCTGCCGCATCGCAGTGCAAGCCGCCCTCGGATGGCCTCCCGGCAGGGTCAGTCCAGAAACTGCAGTCGCGCAAGCTCGGCGTACAGGCCGTCCTGCGCCAGCAGTTCCGTATGCGTGCCCTGCGCGACGATGCGGCCACGGTCCATCACCACGATGCGGTCGGCCTTCAACACGGTGGCCAGCCGATGCGCGATGACCAGGGTGGTGCGGCCCTCCATCAGCCTTTCCAGTGCCTGCTGCACCGCGCGCTCGCTCTGTGCGTCGAGCGCGCTGGTGGCTTCGTCCAGCAGCAGGATGGGCGCATCCTTCAGTAGCGCCCGGGCGATGGCGATGCGCTGCTGCTGGCCGCCCGACAGGCGCGCGCCACGTTCGCCGAGCTGGCTGTCGAAGCCTTCCGGCAACTCGCGCAGGAAGTCGTCCGCCTCCGCCGCCTCGGCCGCCGCCTGCAGCTCGGCATCGGTGGCATCCAGCTTGCCGTAGCGAATGTTCTCCGCAGCACTGGCTGCGAAGATGGTGGGCTGCTGTGGCACCAGCGCGATGTGTTCTCGCAGGGCGGAAGGATCCAGCTCTCGCAGGTCCACGCCATCGACACGCACGCTGCCGGTCTGCGCATCGTGGAAGCGCAGCAACATCGAGAACACGGTGCTCTTGCCTGCGCCGGACGGTCCGACCAGGGCGACGGTTTCGCCGGGCTCGACGGTGAGGTCGAAGCCGTCCAGCGCGGGCAGGTCGGGGCGCGACGGGTAGTGGAACGAGACGTTGTCGAAGCGGATCTCGCCTTTGACCGGCTGCGGCAACGTGCAGGGTTGTGTCGGCGCCTGGATGACAGGTGTTTCGCCCAGCAACTCCGCGATGCGGCCCATGCCACCGGCCGCGCGTTGCAGTTCGTTCCATACCTCGGCCAGTGCACCGACCGATCCGCCGCCGATCAGCGCATACAGCACGAACTGGCCCAGCGTGCCCGCGCTCATCGTGCCGTCGATCACGTCATGCGCGCCCGACCAGAGCACCAGCGTGATCGCGCCGAAGATCAGGGTGATGGCCGCTGCTGTCACCCATGCCTGCGCGCGGATGCGCTTGCGGGCGGTTTCCACGGCGGTCGCGATGGCGGCACCGAAGCGGCCACGTTCGTAGGGTTCGCGTGCGTGCGCCTGCACGGTGCGGACGGCACCCAGGGTTTCGCTGGCCAGCGTGTTGGCATCGGCCACGCGGTCCTGGCTGGCGCGCGACGCTTTCTCCAGTCGGCGGGCACCCAGCACGATGGGCAGCACCGCCAGGGGGATGCCGATCAGCGCGAAGGCCGCCAGTCGGGGGCTGGTGACGAACAGCATCGCCAGGCTGCCGATCACGGTGACGCTGCTGCGCAGCGCCACCGACATGCTGGTGGCCACTACCGTGCGCAGAAGTTCGCTGTCGGCGGACAGTCGCGATACGAGCTCGCCGCTACGGCTGCGGTCATGGAATTCGGCATCCAGTCCGATCAGGTGTCCGTACAGCTGGCCGCGCAGGTCCGCGACGACCTTTTCGCCCAGCAGGGACACGAAGTAGAAGCGCGCCGCGCTGGCCAGCGCCAGCACGACCGCCACCACGAACAGGAACAGGAACGCACGGTTGATGTTCGCGCCGTCGGTGAAGCCGTTGTCGATCATCTGCCGGAACGCGACCGGCAGGCTCAGCGTCGCCGCGGACGCCAGCGCCAGCGCCAGCAGCCACGCGGTGAACAGTCCGCCGTGCTGGCGCACGAAGGGCCACAGGGCGCGCAGGGTGCCGAGCTTGGCCTTGGGCTTGGGGGCCGCAGCGCTGTCCGCGGTGGTGGCGTTGTCGTTCATCGGCATCCGGAATCGAAGTGGTTGTGGGAGGGGCTTCAGCCGCGACCGGAATGTGTCGTCCCGGGTCGCGGCTGAAGCCCCTCCCGCAGGCACCTGCCGCCGGATTCACGCTGCCGTGGATACCACGCGCACCCGGTTACGGGTGGCGTCGCGCAGATGGTTTTTCAAGGCTTCCGCGCGATCCACCGGGAGTTCCAGCGTCAGCAGCGCGCCGTTTTCATCGAACGATTCCTGCAGTTTGGTCGCCAGATGCGGTGCAAGCGCGGCATGCACCGCACCCAAGTCGTCGAACAGGCAGGCCAGCAGCAAGTGCGTGGTGGCCACCAGCGGCTGCCGCGGGGCGGTGCGCAGACATTCCGCCGCCGCACCGCCGTAGGCCCGCACCAGCCCGCCCGCGCCCAGCTTGATGCCGCCGTACCAGCGGGTCACCACCACCATTACGCGGTCGAAACCCTGGCCATCGATGGCGGCCAGGATCGGTCGGCCCGCTGTGCCCGCAGGCTCACCGTCATCGCTGGAGCGATATTCGCCGCCGATCCGGTAGGCCCAGCAGTTGTGTGTCGCGGCGGGATCGCCGACTTCGCGCAGGAAGGCGAGCGCCCCGTCGGCATCGGCGACGGAGGTGGCCTGTGCGAGGAAACGGCTGTGCTTCACCTCCAGCAACTGCGAGGCGCGCGCGGCGAGGGTGTCGCTCACGGTGTGCTGAGGAGCGGGCGCAAGTCGTCCGGGACGCGCTGGAACGGGTGCTCCTGCACGAACAGCTGCAGGCTGCGCAGCGCGTTGGCGTTGTCGCCCAGGTCACGGCGCAGTCGGATGCGGTCAAGCCATTCGTCCGGGGGCAGCCGTGTGTCAGCGTCGACCGGGACCTGCAGGTCTGTCCGCCGAAGGGCGGTGCGTGCGGCACTGGGCTGGACGCTGCCGGCACTGGCGGCCGGAGCGGGCGGGGGCGGTGGTGGCGCTGCCGGTGCGGGCGCTGCCTCCTGCGTACGTCCCTGGCGTTCCCGCGTGCTTATGCGGCTGCCGGTGACGGCGATCGTGTCGAGGGTGCGCCCTTCATTGGCGGCGGCCTGCTTGCGCCCTTCCTCGTAACGGGCGCGCTGTTCCTGTGAGAGCTGGGCGGCGGAACGCTGTTGTGTCTGCGCACGCGCGATGGCTTCCGGTACGTCGGCCGCCATCGCGGCCGGTGGTGCATACGCATCCGTTTCAGCCGGGAAGGCCTGGGGTGCCACCGGTTGTTCGCGCGACGATGCCTCCTCGGCTGAAGGCAGGCCGGGAACGGCGGGAATCAGTGCAAGGGGGCTGCGCTTCGGCGCGGCCTCCTGTCGCGCGGCGGCTTCCGCATTCTTGCGCGCGGGCCCGGACGGCGCGACGTCGTGCTCGATGACAGCGGATGGCGGAGGAGGCCGCATGGCCTTTGCCGGGGCGGCAGGTTCCGTCGCCACGATCACGGGCGGAGGAGCGAGCGATTCGACGGCGGGCGCGGCGGCATCCGCGGCGGCGACATCAGCGTCCTCGCCGATCAGCTGGGCCGAGCGCTGTGTCTGTGCCGGGGCTTCGCTGGCCACCGGGACGTCGTGGCTGGGGCGAAGCTGCCAGGCAATGCCGGCGGCCAGCAGTACCGATGCTGCCACCCCCATGCCGAGTGGCCAGCGTCGGCGGGTTGGCGGCACCGCGCCGCCCCGGGACGGCGTGTCCTGCACGGCCGCCCGCGCGGCGCCCAGGATGCGCGCATCCAGCTCCGGCGACGGCGCACCGTGCGGTCCCAAGCGGGACAGCGACTGCGCCAGCGCGCGTTCTTCAGGCGTCAGGGGCTCGTGGGGCATCTTCATGGGTTCAATCTCGTCCGCAACCGGTCCATCGCATAGCGCAGGCGCGATTTCACGGTTTCCCGGCCCACGCCGGTGATCTCGCCGATCTCCTCCAGGGTCAGTTCCTGCTCCAGCCGGAGCAGCACGACTTCGCGCTGTTCCGGCGGCAATTCGTCCATGGCCAGTTGCAGCTGCCGTCGCTGCTCGAACTCGGAGAGCTGGCGCTCCGGCGTGTCATGGTCGGGAACGCGTGCGGTCCGCTCGTCCGCGTCCACGGGCGCGGCGGGTCGGTGCTTCGATGCGCGCCAATGGTCGTTCAACCGATTGTGCGCGATCCGGTACAGCCACGTCCCGAATGCCGCCTCCGGCTTCCAGCCCTCGCGCGCGCTGATCACGCGCTGCCAGGTGTCCTGGAAGAATTCGTCGGCCAGCGCCGGCTCGCGCAGGTGGCGCAACAGGAACCGGTACAACGGGCCGCGGTGGCGCGCGTAGAGCTGTTCGAAGGCCGACGCGTCGCCGGCGGCGTAGGCCAGCATCAGGGTCTCGTCGGCGGGTTCTGCGAGGTCGTTCACCGACACCAGCGTAAGCCGTCCACGCACGCCCGTGAAGTCGGGGCGTGGTCGCGGCGCCGACACGTTCAGTGATCGACGCCCGTCGGGGATCGTGGTCGGGTGGGTCAAGGCGACAGGGGGAGCGGGACGGGGCACACGTTTTCAAACGCGCGACGGCCCTTGAAGGGGTTGCCTTGGCCGTTTCCGTTCAGGGGGCCTCAGGCGGTATGCTCGCGGCGGGGGACCTCCAGACACCACGCACCGACTCGTTCGGGACAAGGGCATGCCTACGCCATCGATCAGCGCCGACAACCCGGCCAGCGCAGACGCCTCGCCGGCGGATCGGATTGCGTCGATCCTGCGTGGGCTGCTGCCGGCCGGTGCTGAACTGGCGATCAGCTGGCGCGACTGGGCGCTGGGCAACGACAGCGGTGCCACGCCGGCGGCATCCGGTGCGCTGAAGCGCCGCGCCGAGCATGCGCTGGCCGAAGCGCAGGTGGAGCACGATGGCCCCGCGCAGCGCACATACGCGTGGGACAACGCCGATGGCACTGCGCGCGTTGCGCTGGCACTGGCATTGCCGCACCCGCTGGCCCCGCCCGAGGAGGAGGCCTGGCTGTCGCTGGCCCGCACGCTGCTGGTGACATCGCTGGATGCCGCGCGCGCGCAGGCGCGCATCGTTTCGCTGGAAAAATCCAAGCGACTGCAGCAGGCGCTCTACGAGATCGCCGACCTGGCCGGTGCCGACCTCGAGATGCCGGAGATGCTCCGCCGCATCCACGCGGTGGTGAACTCGCTGATGTATGCCGAGAACTGCTACATCGTGCTGTACGACGACCAGCGCCGCTCGGTCCGCTTCCTTTACTTCGCCGACCAGCGCGATCCCTATGTCGCCGAACCCGAGCGCGAATTCGGCGAGGAGGAGATGGCAAACAGCATGACCTTCGCGCTGCTGCGCCACGGCCAGCCGCTGCGCGGACCGTCGGCCGTCATCCGGCAGAAGCTGGGCGTGATGCGCGATCCCTCGCATGGCCCAGACAGCCTGGACTGGCTGGGTGTGCCGATGCGCCGGGACGACCGGGTCTGCGGCGCCATCGTCGTGCAGAGCTACGACGCGCCGGCGAGTTATGCCGACGAGGACCGCGCGCTGCTGGGCTATGTGGCGCAGCACATCCTGACCGCGCTGGACCGCAAGCACGCGCACGTGGAACTGGAACACCGCGTGGCGGTGCGTACGCACGAACTGCAGCGCGCCAACCGCGAGCTGCAGGCCGAGATCATGGAGCGCAAGCGCGCGGAGAAACTGCAGCGCGCATTGTTCCGCATCACCGACCTGGCCATCACCTCGGAAAGCCTGGAGCGTTTCTACGCCGATGTGCACGTGGTGGTGGATGAGCTGATCAACGCGCGCAATTTCTACATCGCGCTCATTTCGGACGATGGCGAGCAACTGGGCTTCCCGTATTCGATCGACGAGCGCGACCCGATGCGCCAGTCGCGGCGCCTGACCAACGGGTTGACCGAGTACGTCATCGCCACCGGGCGGCCGCTGCTGGCCGACCGCGAGGTGATCGGCCAACTGGCGGAGCAGGGCAAGCTCCTGCAGCACGGACCACCCGCCTACAGCTGGCTCGGCGTGCCGCTGTTCCGCGGCGAAGACGTGGTCGGCACGGTGGTGGTGCAGAGCTACACCGAAGAAGTGAAGTTCACGTCGCACGACCAGAACCTGTTGACCTTCGTCGCACACCACATCGGCAACGGCCTGGACAGGCAGCGCGCGCAGGAGCGCCTGCGCAGCGCGCACGCGGAACTGGAGCGCAGGGTCGACGAGCGCACTCGCGAGCTTGCCGAAGCGAACCACCAGTTGCGTGCGCAGATCGGCGAGCGCCTGCGCGCCGAACAGCAGCTGACGTACCAGGCGACGCACGACGCCCTCACCGGACTGCCCAACCGCCCACATTTGCTGGACAGGCTGTCGGCCGCCATCGAACGCGCGCGCCATGGCGATGGCCAGGCCTTCGCGGTGCTGTTCCTCGACCTGGACCGGTTCAAGCTGGTCAACGACAGCATGGGGCACGCGGCCGGCGATGAACTGCTGGTGGAAGTCGCGCGCCGCATCATCATGAGCGTGCGCGACGACGACGTGGTCTCGCGCCTGGGGGGCGACGAATTCGCGCTGCTGGTCGAGTACGCGGACGGCGTCGAGAACGTGCGCGACTTTGCCCAGCGCCTGTTGGCGTTGCTGGGGCGGCCGATGTGGGTGGCGGGGCGCGAGCTGTTTCCCTCCGCCAGCCTGGGCATCGCCATCTGGCACCCGCGTTACCGGAACGGCGAGGAATTGCTGCGCGATGCCGACGCTGCGATGTACCGCGCCAAGGAACAGGGGCGCGACCGTTGCGCCATGTTCGACGAGGCCATGCGCGAGGCGGCGATGCAGAGCCTGGACCTGGAGGCCGACCTGCGCCGCGCGATCAATCATCGCGACTTCCTGCCGTTCTACCAGCCCATCCGTCGCATGGACGACGGGCGCGTGATCGGGCATGAGGCGCTGCTGCGCTGGCAGCACGAACGGCGCGGGCTGCTGCTGCCGGCGGAGTTCATCGGGCTGGGCGAGGACAGCGGGCTGATCGAACAGGTCGACTGGCTGCTGTACGAGCAGGTGGTGCGCCAGATCGCGCGTGGTGTGGAGGGTTACATTTCGGTCAACGTGTCGCCGCGGCATTTCCGTTCGCCCGATTTCGGCGACCGGCTGCTGGCGATGTTCGAGGCGCACGGCGCGGATCCCGCGCGGTTGCGGCTGGAGATCACCGAGGTGGCGCTGCTGGATGATGCGCCACGCACGTTGCGCATCCTGCGCACGCTGCGGCAACACGGCATCCTGGCGCAACTCGATGACTTCGGCACCGGCTTCTCCGCGTTGTCGTACCTGCACCGCTTCCCGATCTCGGTGCTGAAGATCGATCGCAGTTTCGTCTCCGGGCTGGGCAGCGAAGCCCGGCCGGAAAGCCTGGCGCTGGTGCGCGCGATCCTGGCGCTGGCAGGTACGCTGGGCATCGAGACCATCGCCGAGGGCGTTGAAACCGAAGAGCAGCGCCAGTCGTTGATCGAACTGGGCTGCCTGCTCGGCCAGGGCTACCTGCTGGGACGGCCGGCAGCGCAGATGGAGGCGGTGGCGGCCGACGTCACCTGAGTTCTGAGGTTTGCTGCACACGCCACGCTAGCGGATGTGGATGGGTTCGTTGTCTCTCGGCTGCATCTGGCCCGACGCATGGACTTTCCTGTCGGCGGATACCTCCCGCCAGTTCACCCAGAAGTCACCGACACAGAGTCGCCTGAAGGCCACGCTGTCGGCGCCATGCGCCGGCACCTCGATCTGCTGCAGCGATGAGAGGTAGGGAGGGACGGTGGTGCCGTAGAGGGGAGCGTCGAAGTCCCGGGGCGACGGAGCGGCCAGCGCGTGGTCCGCATAGAAGCTCTTCAGCGACACTGCGACCGCGCTGGCACGGTGGTTCACCACGACGATGCGGATGCCGCAGCTGTCAGCGAATGCAGGGAGGGGAGTCAGCAGCAGGCACGACAGCAACAGAGTGAGGCGCTTCATGGCGAGGCTCGCTTCGTGAGCAAGGATAGGGGCCGGGGCCGATCCTTCGGCCCCGGTTTCATGCATTCAGTCGCCCGCAATGGCGGGTGCGTCGTCCTGCACGGCCACCAGCCGATGCGCCTGGTCGACCATGCCGACGAACTCTGCCTTCAGGCCATGCGGGTCACGGCCCGTCGCGCCGCGCGCGGTGCGCGCCACGTCGTTCCAGCTCCAGCCATCGATACGCTGTCCGCCACGCAGCAGATCGGCATAGGCCGCTACCGCGCTGGCGAAGCGGAAGGCATTGCTGGGCTGGGTGGTCAGCGACGTGCTTGCGATCGGCGTCTCGATCAGGCGGCTGCTGTCCTGGCCCGGCAGCTTGTACCGCAGGCGCACATGCGCGACCTCATTGGTGGAGGCACCGGCGGCGACCTGCTTGCCACCGTAACGCAGCGCGGGCAGGCGCTCGGCACTGCTGTCGACCGGCGTGATCTCGTACAGCGCCGTGACTTCGTGGCCCGCGCCGATGTCGCCGGCATCCACCTTGTCGTTGGCGAAGTCCTCGTTGGCGAGCACGCGGTTCTCGTAGCCGATCAGACGATATTCCGAGACGACGGCGGGGTTGAATTCCACCTGGATCTTCACGTCGCGGGCGATGGTCAGCAGGGTGGACTGCATTTCATCCACCAGTACCTTGCGTCCTTCCTGCAGCGTGTCGATGTAGGCATGGTTGCCGTCGCCGACATCGGCCAGGCGTTCGGCCATCGCATCGTTGTAGTTGCCGGTGCCGAAGCCAAGGGTGGTCAGCGCGATGCCCGACTTGCGCTGGTCGGCGACCATGGTCTCCAGGGCATCCTGGCTGACCGTGCCCACGTTGAAGTCGCCATCGGTCGCCAGGATGACGCGGTTCACGCCGTCCTTGATGTAGGCCTGTTTCGCCATCGCATACGCCAGCCGGATGCCGTCGCCGCCGTTGGTGCTGCCGCCGGCCTGCAGGCGGTCCAGCGAGGCAAGGATCTCGTCGTGCCGGTCGCCCGGCGTGGGCGGCAGCACCAGGCCGGCCGATCCGGCGTACACCACGATGCTGACGCGGTCCTGCCTGCGCAACTGCGGGACCAGCTGGGCGAAGGACTGCTTCAGCAGCGGCAGTTTGTCCGGCGACTCCATCGAGCCGGAGGTGTCGAGCAGGAACACCAGATTGGCCGGCGGCAACGTGGCCTTCGGCACGTCGTAGCCCTTGATGCCCACCATCAGCACCTGGCGCTTCGCGTTCCAGGGCGCTGGGGCGAGTTCGGTGGTCACGTTGAAGGGACGGCTGCGGTCGCTGGGTGCGGCATGACCGTAGCGGAAATAGTTGATGAATTCCTCCGCACGCACGGCGTCGGCAGGCGGCCGCTGGCCTTCGCGCAGCATGCGGCGCACGTTGCTGTAGCTGCCGGTGTCCACATCCACGGAGAAGGTGGAGACAGGTTCATCCAGCGTCCGGCGTACAGGGTTGTCGTCGCGCTCGGCATACTTCTCGGTGTTGGCAGGTTGCGCCTGCGGCGGCGGGGCCATGCCGCCCACCAGGTTTGCACTGCGATACGCGACCGTCGCCGGAGCGGGTGGCGGTGGTGGCGGTGCATGGGCATGGATCGGAGCTGCTGCTTTCGCTTGCCGGGCTTCCATGCGTTGGCCCGTGACAACGATGCTGTCCAGCGTGGACCGCTCGCGCCGCAGGGCCTCGGTACTGGCGGCATCAGCGGCAGCCTCCGCAGCCGCGTAGGCGTCGGAGGGAGCGGCTTCCGCGTCGGACGCGGGGTGTGCAGGAGGACTGGATTGGCAGGCGGCCAGGACAGCGACGGCCAGCAGGGTGACGGTCAGACGGTGCGACATGGCGTGACTCCGTGTGTGGGACAGGGAGTCGAACGCACGGGGCGTGCGAGTGGGGTTGATCGCATTGCCACCCGGCGGGTCGCCGGCCGGTGCGGCTACTCGATCACGCCCACATCCATGCCGTCATAGGCATCCAGGCCGTGCTCGTCGGCGAAGCGGTAAAGCGCCTGGTTGCGCTGGTCCAGGCTGTCGGGTGTGTGGATCTCGGTCTTCTCGACGTGCAGCCACCAGAGGTCGGGATCCTTGCGATTGTCCTTGTCTTCCAGGTACAGCGCGATCACGCGGTACCCCTGTTCCTGCAGTAACGGGACCACGGCTTCCAGCGCCGGCCGCGTGCCGTGGGTGAAGAAGTAGCCCCATACCATCGGCTTGCTGAGATCCCATGGCGTTTCCCTGGCCATGTTGTCGAACATTTCGACAAGTTGTTCGCGGGTGATCATCTATTGCTCCTGGTGATGGGTACGTACGGGGGACAGCGGAAGGGCGAGCGCCGTTGTGCCGGTCTTGCTACCCCCGTATCCGGAGGTTGTGTCATGGACGTCGGCGAAGGCGCACAGCGCGATGCATGCGGTGGCGCGCTCATTCCGCCCTGAGTTTCAGTGTTCCATCGCCCAGTCGTGCATCGACCCTGTCGCCGGGCTGCACCTGCGTCACCGAACGCACCAGCGTGCCGTCTTCCTTCGTCACCAGCGCATAACCACGGGCGACGGTCGCGAGCGGGCTGATGGCCTCCAGTGAACGGGCCAGGCCACGCAGGCGCAGCGCCTCGCGTTGCAGCGTGCGCGCGACAGCCGCCTGGGGGCGCGGGGCGAGGGCGAGCAGGCGCGCGCGCACCTGTTCCAGTCGGCGCTGCGGTGCATGGGCTCGCAGGACCGCGGCCGCGTGACGAACCGCAGCAGCGCGACGCGCCTGCTGGTCTCGCCACAGGGCATGCAGGCGGCGGGCGGCGTCTTCCTGCCGGCGTCGGAGCATGTCCAACCGCGCCTGCGGACGCAGTGCATTGAGACGCAGCGCGGCGCGGTCGGCGCGCTGCATGGCGTTGCGCAGCCTGTGCGTCTGGGTGGTGGCGAGCCGGCGCTGCAGCGCGTGTACGCGCGTCAGCAGATCGCGCCGGTCCGGCACCAGCAGCTCCGCTGCGACCGAGGGCGTTGGCGCGCGCAGATCAGCGGCGAAATCGGCGAGGGTGAAGTCGGTCTCGTGGCCGACGGCGGACACGACGGGGACGGGCGAGGCAGCGATGGCGCGGGCCAGGCGCTCGTCATTGAAGGCCCACAGGTCTTCGAGCGAGCCACCGCCGCGGGTGACCAGCAGCGCGTCATAACGACCACCCCGCGCCGCGCGCTGCAGCATGTCGACGATCTGTGCGGCCGCGGTTTCGCCCTGCACCTGCACGGGCAGCACGTCGACTTCCAGCAGCGGGAAGCGGCGCTGCAACACGCTCAGTACATCGCGCACCGCGGCGCCGGTCGGCGAGGTCAGTATGCCCAGCCGCCGAACGTGCTCGGGCAGGGGACGTTTGCGGGCGTCGTCGAACAGGCCTTCCGCCGCGAGCCTGGCCTTCAGTTCATCGAACGCGCGCCGCAACGCGCCTTCGCCGGCTTCCTCCAGGCTGTCGATCACCAGCTGGTAGTCGCCGCGCGCTTCGTACAGGGTCAGCCGGCCCCGCGCCAGCACGCGCAGACCCTCGCGCGGGGCGAACTTCAGCCATTGGCTCTTGGGCTTGAACATGGCGCAGCGCACCTGCGCGCGCGCGTCCTTCAGGGTGAAGTACAGATGGCCCGAGGCCGGACGGGTGACGTTGCCCAGTTCGCCTTCCACCCATACCAGCGGAAACGCGCCTTCCAGCAGGTCGCGGGCCAGGGTGTTCAATTGGGTGGGCGTAAGGATGTCGCGGGCGGTGTCGGTCATGCGGGAAGGATAAACGGTGGCGGTCTCATCGCCGCGAAGAGGTGCGACAGGGGGTCGCAGCCGCAGGGGCGGGTTCCATGATGGAATGACCGCGTCCCACCGCCCTGGAGTCTTCCGCATGCGCCGTTTCCCCTGGCCCCGCGCCTCCGTGCCGATCATGCTGACGATGCTGACGATGCTGGCGGCGTGCGCTCCCGCTGACGAGATGCCGTCCGCGGCGCGCACCGGGCCTGTCTCCGTGGTGAAGACGGTGGATATGCCGGCGCCGTCCGTCGCCGCGCAGCCCGACCTGATGGCGACGCCCGACGGTGCGCTGCTGCTGAGCTGGGTGGAACCGATGGGCGAGGCGGGTCACCGCCTGCGCTTCAGCCGCCTGGCTGCGGGCGCGCAGGGATGGGATGCGCCGCGCACGATCGCGGAAGGGACCGGCTGGTTCGTCAACTGGGCGGACACGCCGCACATCTACGCCATGCCGGATGGCTCGCTGTGGGCGCATTGGTTGAGAAGCACCGGGCCGGCGCGCATGGACTACGGCATCGACCTGGTGCGCTCCGGCGACGGCGGCGCGACGTGGAGCGCGCCGCAACTGGTGCATCCGTCCGGCACGCCGGGTGACCATGGCTTCGTGACGTTCTGGCCGCAGGCGCGCGACCGGCTGGGCATCGCCTGGCTGGACAGTCGGCAGAAGGCCGCCGACGGCGCGCACGCGCATCACGATGACGGCCACCATGGTGCCGGCGCCCCGATGATGCTGCGCGCCGCGCTCTACGATGCGGAGGCGAAGCAGGGGGCCGAGTGGCCGCTGGATACGTCGACCTGTGATTGCTGCACCACGTCTTCCGCCATGACCGATCGCGGCGCCGTGGTCGTCTACCGCGGACGGGGCGAGGGCGAGATCCGCGATACGCGCATCGTCCGTTTCGATGGCGAGCGCTGGACCACGCCACGCGACGTGCATGAGGATGGCTGGCAGATCGCCGGGTGCCCGGTGAATGGCCCGGTGGTCGTCGCCGAGGGTGGCACGGTCTGGGTGGCCTGGTACACGGAGGCGGACGGCATGCCCGAGTTGCGCGCGGCGCGTTCGCAGGATGCCGGCGACAGCTTCGATGCGCCCGTGACGCTGGCGAAGGGCACGCAGGTGCTCGGGCGGTTGGGGCTCGCGCGCGGCGACGGCCATCTGGTGGTGGCCTGGCTTGAACAGTCACCGGACGAGCAGCAGGTGCTGGTGCTTGCACGGCATGACGAGCGTTGGGGCCAGGCGCAGCGTACCGAGGTCGCCAGGCTGTCCGCGCGCGGCCGCGCAAGTGGTATCCCACGCGTGCAGTGGCATGCCGGTGCGGCATGGCTGGCATGGACCGACGTCGATGGCGACGCGCCGCGAATGAAAGGCGCGCGCGTGACGTTCACGCGTTGACCCGGGGTGCGGCATTCCGTCGCACCTGACCCCTCCGTGTCGCTGCGTCTAGAATGCCGCCCGTGATCCGATCGCACGCCTTGCTCCGACCGATGCTGCAGCTGGCCCTGCTGGCCGCGCTGCTGATGGCGTTCGCGCCGTCCGTCACGCGATGGGTGAGCGACACGGGCTCGCAGGTGTTGGCCGGGTGGACCGAACTGTGCACCACCGGTGGCATCAAATGGGTCGACACCCGCGCCGGATCACCGATGGAGGAATCGCCCGCACCGGCCGGCATGCCGATGGGCGCCGATTGCGCGTACTGCATGCTGGCCGCTGCATTGCCGCTGTTGCTGCTCTGCATCGCATTGCTTTTCCCGCGTCTCTCCGGAGACGTCATCGCAAGCGTCGTGACGCTTCCTCGCACGAGACGCCTGCGCCTGCGCGGCCTGGGCGGACAAGGGCCGCCCGTCCTGCTCTGAACCACAAGACCTCCCGTTGATCGTGCGGCCCGTGCGCTGCGTCCTTGTGCTTTGGAGTTTCCATGTCCCTGTCTTCCTGCGCGGCGCTGCGTGCGTCGCGCCTGTCCGTGGCCGTCCTGGTGGCCCTGTCGTTTCCGATCGTTGTACATGCCGCCGAGCGCATCACGTTGCCCGATGGTTCCCGTGCCACCCAGCTCGATGCCGTCGAGGTCAAGGGCCATGCGGCGCAACTCGACAAGGCCGCCGGCACCGGCACGCGCCTGGCGTTGAGCGTCATGCAGACACCGGCGTCGATCACGGTGATCGACCGCGAAACACTTGACGCACGCGGCGTGCGTACTACCCAGGAAGCGCTGTCGGGCATCCCCGGACTGACGGTCGCCTCGCCGCCGGGCAACGGCAATGCGGTGACGTATCGCGGCTTCTCCGGCAGCCAGATCACCCAACTGTTCAACGGCATCGATGTGCAGTACGCCAGCATCGCCGCGCGTCCGGTGGACGCGTGGCAGTACGAACGGGTGGAGGCCATCGGCGGTCCGTCGAGCTTCCTGTACGGTGCCGGCGCCGTCGGCGGCACGATCAACTACGTCACCCGGCTGGCGCGGCTGGATCGCGACGAAGCCGCGGTGCAGGCGTCGTGGGGCTCATTCCGCGACGGCACGCTGGCCATGGGCGCCAATCTGCGCATCGGCGGCGAGGATGCGCGCCAGGCGATCCGGATGGACGCCAGTACGCGCGATGCCGAGAGCTGGATCGATGGTCAGGAGCGCGAGGCGTCGACGCTGGCCGCATCGTGGCTGGTGCAATTGGCGTCCACGGTTCGCCACACGCTGGCCGTCGAGTACCAGCAGGAAGACAGCCATCGTCCCTACTGGGGTACGCCCGTGCGCCCGCCAGCGACCGGCCGGTTGTCGGTGCTGCCGGAAACGGTCGGGCGCAACTACAACGTCGCCGACGGCTACTACGGACAGGAGGTGCTGTGGGCGCGCTCGCTGCTGGAATGGACACCGGGTGAGCGCGACACCGTGCGCAACACCATCTACCACTACGACGCGCTGCGCGATTACCGCAACGTCGAAAGCTACCGCCTGGCCGCCGGCAACGACGGCGTGGTCCGCTCAGGTACGCTGCTGCAGCGCCATGACCAGCAGGTCTACGGCAACCGGCTGGAGTGGACTCACGAGGGCGTTCTGTTCGACCTGCCGACGCAATGGGCGACCGGCCTCGACGTCAGCTACAACCGCCAGACACGCTTTCCCCTGTCGCTGTCGGCCACGGTGGACACGGTGCCGCTCGACGCGGTGACGCCGGGCCGCTTCCTCGACGTGCCCGGCACGGCGATCGTCTACACGCCCGACCGCACCAACCGGCTGCGCACGCAGGCGGTGTACGTGGAAAACATGACCGAGCTGGCCCCGTCGCTGTCGTTGCTGACCGGGCTGCGCCATGACCGCATCGTGCTGGACGTGGTCAATCATCGCGCCGTGTCGGCGACCAATCCGGCGCGTTTCGAGCGCAAGTACACCCCCACCACGGGCCGCGCCGCGCTCAACTGGGCCATCACCCTGCAGGCGAGCATCTACGCGCAGTACAGCACGGCGGCCGATCCGCCGGCCGGCATCCTCAGCACCGCCAATTTCGCCACCCTGCGGGACTTCGACCTGACCACGGGAAGGCAGGTCGAAATCGGAACGAAACTGCAGACGCAGGACGGACGCAGTTTCGCCACGCTGGCCGCGTATCGCATCGTGCGCCGCAATCTCGCGATCACCGATCCCGCCAATCCGGGCCAGACGGTGCCGGTGGGCCAGCAGTCGGCGCGCGGCATCGAGGCAAGTTTCGGCTGGCGTCCGCAGGCATCGCTGAACATCGAAGGCAACCTGGCCTGGGTGGATGCCACGCTGGACGACTTCTACGAGAACGTCGGCGGCGTGTCCGTGTCGCGCGCGGGACGCCGGCCCACCAACACGCCTTCGCGCGTGGGCAACCTGTGGGTGGACTACGCCTTCGGCCCGCGCTGGTCAGCCGGCGTGGACCTGCGCGGCGTGTCCTCGCGCTACGCCAACGCCGCCAACACGCTGTCGACGGCGGGTTATGCCACCTGGGGCGCGCACGTGGATTTCAAGTGGAACGTGAGCACGGAGCTCACCCTGCGCGGCCGCAACCTCAGCGACCGCACCCATGTCGTGTACACGCTGGGCAGCACGATGGCCTATCTCGGCGATCCACGCAGCTGGGAGGTGGTGCTGCGCAAGACGTTCTGATGGGGACCCGCGCGCGGTGGCAAGGCGTGTTTCGGTAAGGTAGTGGCCGGACACCCGGAGGAAGCCTGCCATGCGCGGTCTCGATTTCAGTTCATGGCAGGGCCTGTTGACCACGCTGGCAGGGCTGGCGCTGATCACCGTGATCGGCGTCGGCATCCGCCTGCTGGTGATGCAGACGGTGCAGGAGCGGCGGGCGCGCGAGAACCGCCAGATCAACGAGCGCCTGCGCACGCTGATCGCGGCCTACAAGGTGCTGGGCGGCTCGTTTACCGGCGATCTCGACGTCGATCCCACCCACCTGCGCGAACTGCGCCAGCGTGCGCGGGAAGAGGGTCTGGACGCCGCCGATGAAGGCAGCGACCGCGCTCGCCGCATCCGCGATGCGGTCGAGGCTGCGCTCTCGGACATCATCCTGCTGGGCACGGACGAGCAGGTGCGACTGGCGGCGCAGGCGGCCACCGACCTCGCGGCGGGGCGTCCCATCCATACTGCTGCGCTAGTGGTGTCGCTGCGCGATTTCATCCGCAGCGTGCTCGATCTGCAGCCCATCCCGTCTGCGGTGTCGATCCCGCGCCAGGGGCCGGCGCGGCCGGTGGCCTCCAAAGGCAAGGGCGAGGGCGGGAAAGGCGAGGGACGCCAGAGCGGCGGAGACGGGGGTGCAGGGATGGGCGCGGCCGGCATCGGTGCCGGCGCGGGCATGGGGATCGGCGCGGCGGTCGATCCGGACCGCGACCCCGCGCGCTGACGCTTACTCGTCGATCCAGCGCCGCTCCGGCCCGGGTCGCTTGGCCAGCTTGCGCTGCAGCGAGCGCCGGTGCATGCCAAGCAAGCGTGCAGCGGCGGAGATGTTGCCTTCGGTTTCGGCCAGCGCCTGCTGGATGTGTTCCCATTCCAGCCTACTGAGCGGCGTCATGGTGTCTTCGGCCGCATCGGCATCGTCCAGCGGTGTGGCGGGTGTCTCCAGTCCCAGCGCACGCAGGATCGTCGGCACAGTGGCAGGCTTGGGCAGGTAGTCGTCGGCGCCACGCTTGATGGATTCCACCGCGGTGGCGACGCTCGCGTAGCCAGTGACCAGCAGGATCTGCATGTCGGCGCGGATGCCGCGCAAGGGTTCGATCAGCGCCAGGCCGGAATCGACACCCAGTTTCAGGTCGACCAGGGCGAAATCGGGCAGGCACTCGCGCGCCCGCGCCAGCGCACTGGCGGCGTCCAGTGCGATCTCGGTCTCGATGCCCTTGCGCGCCAGGCTGCGCTGCAGGGTGCGCGCGTAGAGTTCGTCGTCGTCGACCAGAAGGCCTTTCATCGGATGTGTCTCATGAGGATGTCTCGTCATTGCCCGCCACGGGCAGGCGGAACTGCACCTGCACGCCCTTGGGCGGCACGGCGCGCATGGTCATCCGCCCGCCGAGCCGCTCGATGGTGGCATGCGACAGGGCCAGGCCCACGCCCATGCCTTCGGGCTTGCTGGTGCGGAAGAGTTGCTCGGACTGGAACGGCAGCGCTTCGTGGAAACCGTTGCCGTAATCGCGCACGGTGCCTACCAGTTCATCGCCTTCGCAGCGCAGGTCCAGGTCCACGCGTTGCGACCCGGCCTGGCGGCTGGCGTCCGCCGCATTGTTGAGCAGTGCCTGCAGCAGGTGACCGGTGGACGTGTCGGTCGCCAGCCACGGCGGCAGTGCGCCGGTTCGCTGCAGTTCGACCGTCGGTCGGACTAGTTGCCAGCGCTGCACCACCTCGTCCAGGTCGACGCGCTGGCGCACGCCCATGTCGGCCGAGGCGGCGAGCGCGCGCACGCGGTCGCGGCACAGGTCGATCAGCTGGCGCATGGTGCCAGCGTCCTCGCGGATGTCGGGTTCGCTCGCGTGCTCTCGGATGTCCTCGGTCAGCAGCGTCATCGTCGCCAGCGGGGTGTTGAGTTCATGCGCCACGGCAGCGGCGTGCGTGGCAAGGGCGACGATGCCTTCGTTGCGCGCGAAGCGTTCGCGCAGGCGGGCCAGTTCCTGCTCGCGCAGGCGCAGCACGGCGACCAGCCGGGTGGAGAAATACAGCACCACGCCGGCAGACAACACGAAGTTCACCGCCATGCCCCACAGGTGCACGTTGAAGTTGTCGCCATGCAGGTGCGGCAGCGGCCGGCCGAACACGGCGGTCAGGATGTAGCCCAGCAGGCAGGCCACGCCGGTCGCCAGCACCCAGCGCAATGGCAGCGCCAGTGCAGACACCGCGATCAGCAGCAGGAACATCGAACTGAAGGGATTGCCGATGCCGCCGCTCCAGGCGACGAGCCAGGACAGCACGGCCACGTCCACCAGCATGTGCGCGAAGGCCTCGGCCGGCGTCTCTTCGCCTGGACGGCGGCTGCGCCAGGTGGCGTAGACGTTGAACAGCGCCAGCGCCCCGATGCCGGCCCACAGGGGCCAGCGCGGCAGGTCGATGTCCAGCAGGCCCAGCGCCACCAGCACCGTCACCGCCTGGCCCACGATGGCCACCCAGCGCAGGTTGCACAGGGTGCGCAGGAACGACGGCGTCAGCGTGAAGACGGTATTCGGCATCGCTACATGCTAGAGCAAGCGCGCGGACGGGGCCTGCGGCATGGCGTCGCAGGGCGGCGGCTGCCGGCCCGGACGGGCGGCCACGCTACAATGCCGGCATGCACGACGCCGTCACCCGCCCCACGCCCCCCACCGACGCCGCGCCCTGGCCGCGCCGCATCACCCAGGCCGTCCAGATCGGCAACGCCACCGTCGGCGGCGGCCGTCCGGTGGTGGTGCAGTCGATGACCAATACCGACACCGCCGACATCGCCGGCAGCGTGAAGCAGGTGGCGGAACTCTGGCGCGCCGGCTCGGAAATGGTCCGCCTGACCGTCAACAACCCCGAATCCGCCGCCGCCATTCCGCGCATCCGCGAGAAGCTGGAGATGATGGGCGTGTCGGTGCCGCTGATCGGCGACTTCCACTACAACGGCCACCAGTTGCTGGCGGGCGAACCGGCCTGTGCCGAGGCGCTGGCCAAGTACCGCATCAACCCGGGCAATGTCGGGTTCGGCAAGAAGCGCGACACGCAGTTCGCGCAGCTGATCGAATTCGCCATCCGCTACGGCAAGCCGGTGCGCATCGGTGCCAACTGGGGTTCGCTGGACCAGGCGCTGGCGGCGCAGCTGATGGACGAAAACCATACGCGCGAAATCCCATGGGACGCCGGCCGCGTGCTGCGCGAGGCGCTGATCCGCTCCGCGGTGGATTCGGCCGAGCGCGCTGTCGAGATCGGCCTGCCGCGCGACCGCATCGTGCTGTCGGCCAAGGTCAGCGGCGTGCAGGAACTGATCGCCGTCTACCGCGACATGGCCAGCCGCACCGACTTCGCCCTGCACCTGGGCCTGACCGAGGCCGGCATCGGCAGCAAGGGCATCGTCGCCTCGAGCGCCGCGCTGGCGGTGCTGCTGCAGGAAGGCATCGGCGACACCATCCGCATCTCGCTGACGCCGGAACCCGGCCAGTCGCGCACGCAGGAAGTCATCGTCGCGCAGGAACTGCTGCAGACCACCGGCCTGCGTGCGTTCACACCAATGGTCACCGCGTGCCCCGGCTGCGGGCGCACCACCTCCGAATTCTTCCAGGAACTGGCCAAGGTCGTGCAGGAGCACGTGCGCGGCAAGATGCCGGAGTGGAAGGTCACCCATCCTGGCGCCGAGAACATGACGCTGGCGGTGATGGGCTGCGTGGTGAACGGGCCGGGCGAATCGCGCCACGCCAATATCGGCATCTCGCTGCCGGGCACGGGCGAAGCACCTGCGGCGCCGGTGTTCGTCGATGGCGAGAAGAAGATCACCTTGCGTGGCGAGAACATCGCGCACGAGTTCGTTGCGCTGATCGACGACTACGTCGAGGCCAAGTACGCGCGTGCTGCCGGCTGACACACTGGCGAACGGCCGGCGCTTCATCGCCGGCCTGTTCCGTGAACACGGCGGGCGCCTGGTCCTGCTGTTCTTCTGCCTGCTGGCGCCGTTGTGGCTGTTCGTCGAGCTGGCGGATGAAGTCCACGAACTGGAAGCCTTCTACTTCGATGATCCGTTGCTGTGGCGCGCGCACGCGCTGAACGGCCCCGCGCTGGACCGCTTCTTCGTCTTCATGTCGGCGATCGGCTACCAGTGGGGCGTGGTGCCGGCGGACATCCTGCTGACGTCGGTGTTGCTGGTGCTGCGGCGCTGGCGCGAGGCCACCTTCGCAGGGGTGTCGTTCGCCGGTTCTGCGCTGCTGAACCTGGCCACCAAGCAGTTCTTCCAGCGCGACCGCCCCAGCCTGTGGGAGTCCATCGCGCCGGAGCACACCTTCAGTTTCCCCAGCGGCCACGCAATGGGCTCGGCCACGCTGGCGATGGTGGTGGTGCTGCTGTGCTGGCACACCCGTTTCCGCTGGCTGGTGGCCGGGCTGGCCGTGCTGTTCACGTTGACCGTCGGGGCCTCACGCATCTACCTGGGCGTGCACTACCCGTCTGACATCCTCGGCGGCTGGGCTGCCGGCGTCGCCTGGGTCTCGGGCGTCTACCTGGTGCTGTACCGCATCCGCGAGCGGCCGTGGCAGGTCAGATGAGGCGTCAGCTCTTCTGTAGGAGCGACGTAAGTCGCGACCGCACGAATCGAACATTCCGGTACGTAACCGATAGCGCCCTGTCCGTTGGCCTGTCGCCGGAGCAGGCGATGGCACTGTTGTGAGTGACGGCGTGCGGTCGCGACTTACGTCGCTCCTACAAAAAGCCGCGTCTACGGCGCGTAGGCACGCTCGCGTTCTTCCTGCAACCGCTGCCGCAGGTACTGGTCGCGGGTGAGTCCGGCGGGAATCGTGGTGGCGGCCATGACCTCGGCCACCACCTGCGCTTCGCGCGCCTTGTAGGACTGGAAGCGGGGGTCGTTGCGCTGCTGCGCGGCGAAGGCGGCCATGCGCTGGTCGGCGTGGGCGCGATAACGGTCGGCGATGGCCGCGACTTCTTCCGCCTGGCGCACCGGATCGTCGACGGTCGCTTTCACAAGCGCGGTGCGCAACAGCAGCGCTTCTCCCGCGGACAGGCCGTCCTCGGCCTCGTAGCGGTCGATCTGTCGCGACAGCCTGCCGGCACGTTCGCTGCGTTCCACTGCACGCAGCGAAGGGGCGCGCGCGAAGAAATCCTTCGCATCGGCCTCGAAGCGCTGGCGTTCGCGGTGCGCCTGCGCCTGTGGCGTAGCTTGCAACGACGACAGCGCCGATGAAGAGGCATCGGGCGCTTCGGCCTGCGGGCGTCGTGCGTTCGACGGCATGCCGGCGTCATCGCGCTTCCACCACAGCACGGCCGCCACGAAGACCAGGCACGGCACCAGCAGCGTAAGCAGTTTCTTCATGCAGTGTCCCTCGCACGCCGGGACCGCCGCCGCACGGCGGCCCCGGACATCGGCCTCATCCCATCAATTGGTCCACCAGCCAGTACAGCAGGTTGAACGGCTTGGCCTTGTCGGCCTTGTCGTCCTGCTCGCTGGCGTCGATCACCTTGCCCTGGCCATCGAGCACGCTGTCGATGAAGTGCTTCAGCTCCAGGTTCTGCGCCTGCACGTCGGCGTTCTTGAAGTCGACGATGGTGGTGCAGTGGCTCTCGTTGAGCGCGCGGTACTGCGGGAAGTAGCCACCGACGTTGTTCAACGTGTTCAGGCGGTCACGCAGGCGTGCGGTATCGACGTCCCAGCGCGCATGGATGCGCGCCTCCTTGGTCGCCTGGTCCGGCGCGTTGGCGATGTCGGGATAGAACCGTTCGTAGGAATAGGACGAGTAGTTGAGGTCTTTCCAGAAGTGCGTGTGGCCCAGGCGGTCGTTCGCGTACTTGCTGGAGAGGGCCGGGTACAGGGTGCCGAGTTCGTTGAGATCGAACTGCGGCAGGCCGCTGGCGAGGTAGGGCAGGGGCCCGTTGGGCTGGTCCAGGCCCCAGGCGCTGCGGATCAGCGCCATCAGCGGTTGCGAGGGATAGTCCACCGGATTGCCGTTCTTCAGCGTGGGGAAGATCGGGCCGGAGTCGTTGATCAGGAAGCTGCGCGTGGGTGCCATGTCGCGACGCAACGGATGGTAGCTGGTCAGGCTGCCCGCACCGCCTGCGCTGCAGCCGGTAGACAGCATCTGCGTGGGCCGCGGCAGGTTGTCCTTCAACCAGCCGACCACCGCGCGCACATTGCGCACCCCGTTGTGGTGCCAGACCAGTGGCGTGTTCTGGCCGCTCGGGTCGTTGTAGACCGCCACGCGGTCGCCGCTGTAGATGTCGCCGGTGCAGTAGGGTACGTAGACCATGTTCCAGCCCTGCGTCTTCACCGCATCGAACGGGCTGACGCGGGTAACGAACGGGCTGACCAGGCTGGCGCCGGGATTCAGCAGGCCCATGTAATCGTCGGGGATGCCGTTCGGATTGCGCGCACCGCGGATGCCGCTCTGGCCGCTGCAACTGGCGTAGTCCCAACAGGCGCCACCGCCTTCCATGTAGATGATGGTGTTGCGCGTATCGGCCACGCGGTTGACGAAGAACTTGAATGGCGAACCGTCGCCACACACCGCGCCGGTCTGCGGCGCGAGCTGGATGGTCTGCCAGGCGTCATAGCGCCCGGGCTGGAAGCCGTCGTTGAAACCCGACGGATTGGCCAGCAACGGGTAGGTGCCGGTGCGCTGGGCGGCGGTGACCTTGTTGTCCGCCTTGGGCGGCGAGACCAGGTTCACTAGGGTCTGCCAGAAGCTGTAATCGCCCTCCTCGGCTTTCAGTGGCGCGGCCACCAGCAGGGTGAAGCTGGCGGCTGCCAGGACGAGGGGCAGGCGTGCGGGTCGTACGGGTGCAACCATGATCGGATCCTCCGGCGAGAGTCAGGTGGACGTTCAACGGGATGGACTGCCTTGGCGTGCGGCACGCGTGGGGGCGGCGACCGTACAGGGGCGGATGGTGGGACGCCCGTCCCGTGACGGGATTAAGTCCATGTGATGGCGTCGGCTTTGGCTGCCGTGGCCCCCGACATTGGCCGCGATACCCCCCTTCGCATGCCGCGCGGCCGGCCAGGTAAACGGAGCGATCCCGCGTCGCAGCACGCACGTGCGGCGTTGTACCGGCGTGCGCTATCGCGGCCGGACAACGGATCGTTGCGGGCAGGCGCCTTGCCGCAGGCCGCCCGTGGATCGAACATGCCGATACCCGTCGCGGAACGCGGCGTGGACTCCGGGGATGGCAATGCAGGAACTGGTCGACCGATACGGCGTGCTGCTGGTGTTCGTCAACGTGCTGGCGTTGTCGCTGGGCCTGCCCGTGCCCGCGATGCCCACGCTGATCCTGGTGGGCGCCGGCGTGGCCATGCAGGCTGATCCGCTGTGGCTGCCGTTGGCCGGCGTGCTGGGCGTGTCGGTGTTGGCCAGCCTGATCGGCGACAGCGTCTGGTTCTACGCGGGCCGCCGCTACGGCAACCGCACGCTGCAGTCGCTGTGCCGGCTGTCGTTGTCGCGCGACACCTGCATGAAGCGCACCGAGCGCTTCTACGGCCGTTTCGGCATCCGCATCCTGTCGGTGGCGAAGTTCATTCCCGGACTGTCGATGGTGTCCGTGCCGCTGGCGGGCGCCATGCAGGTGCGGCTGCCGCCGTTCCTGCGCTACGACGGGCTCGGCGCGGCACTGTGGGCAACATTGGGACTGGGGCTGGGCGTGGTGTTCGCCAGGCAGGTCGAAACCGTCATCGATACGCTCTCGCAGCTGGGCACCGGTGCCGGCGTGGTCGTCGGCACGCTGCTTGCTGCATACGTGGGCTGGCGCTGGTGGCGTCGCCGATCGCTGTTGAAGTCGCTGGAGGCGGCGCGGATCGATCCACCGGAACTGGATGCGCTGGTCCGCGCGGGCCAGCCGCCGGTAGTGTTCGACATCCGCGCACCCGGTTTCCGCGACGTGGACCCCTACGTCATACCGGGTGCGATGTTCGCGGACGAACGCCATCTCGATGGCATCCTGGCCACGTATCCACGCGAGGCGAAGATCGTCATCTACTGCGCCTGTCCCGATGAGGTGTCGGCCGCGTGGATGGCGGCGAGGCTGCGCGAGGCGGGCTTCCGCGACGTGCTGCCGCTGAAGGGCGGCATCGATGCCTGGCGCGCGGCGGGCTACGGCGTGGACCGGCTGGGCGGCTGACCTTCCCGGATCAGTGCTCGATGCAGACCCGGTTGCGGCCTTCGCTCTTGGCGCGGTACAGCGCCGCGTCGGCGGCGGCCATCATGCGGCTGACGGTATCGCGCTCGGGCGTCAGCGCGGCGATGCCGATACTCACGGTGATGCGCTGCGCTTCGCCGCCGGGACGGAACACCACCGCCTCCACCGCCTCGCGCAGACGCTCGGCGAAGCCGTAGGCGGCCTCGGGCCCGCATTCGGGCAGCAGCACGGCGAACTCCTCGCCGCCGATCCGCGCCGCGGCATCGTCGTTGCGCACGTGCCGGCGCACCAGTGCCGCGATCTGCTTCAGCACGAGGTCGCCGGAGATGTGGCCGTAGCGGTCGTTGATCGGCTTGAACAGGTCCACGTCGATGATGCACATCGTCAACGCGCGCTGGTGCCGCATGGCGCGCGCGATCTCCTTCTCCACCGTCTCGATGAAGTGGCGGCGGTTGTACATCTCCGTCAGGGCGTCGTGGGTGGCGAGCTGGTAGATCTCCTCGTGGTAGCGCGCTTCCACACTGCTGTGGCTGATGAACTTGAGGATGCTCTCGCCCAGCGTGATGTGGTCGCCGTCCACCAATGCGGCTTCGGTCACCGGCATGTCGTTCAGCCGGGTGGTGTTGGTGGCGCCGAGATCGCGCACCCAGTAGGTATCGCCATCGCGCCAGATCTCGCAGTGCACGCGCGAGACGCTGTTGTGCGGGATATGCAGGTCGGTTTCCTGCGAACGCCCCACGCGCACCGGCTGGACATCGATGTCCGCGCGCCGGCCCAGGCCTTCGCCATGGATCACCACCACGCACGCCGAACGCGGCGCGTGCGGACGCGGACCGTCGCTCAGGATGGTCCGTTGCGTGGTGGGCGGATCGTGGAAATCCCGGGACATGCGTGTGCTGCTGGCAGGTGCGGGTCCGAGTGTAACGGATCGGTCGGTCAACTCACGCTTCCGCTACCATGGCCGGGCGCACCGGGGACAGTGGCATGACATCGCAACCTTACGACGACCTCGCACCCACCGAGAGCCTGGCCACGCGCCTGCAGGACGCACCTACCGCGCCCGACGGGACGCTTGCGCCGGGCGCACGGCTGGGGCGTTACCGCATCGAAGGCCTGCTGGGCCGGGGCGGCATGGGCGAGGTCTACCGTGCCGCGCAGCTGGAACCGGTCCGCCGCGAGGTGGCGTTGAAGCTGATGCGCGCGCAACGGCTGCAGGCGCGCCACCTGGCGTATTTCGAGGTGGAGCGGCAGGTGCTCGCGCAGATGCGCCATCCGGCGATCGCGCAGATCTACGACGCCGGTGCGACCGAAGAAGGCTTCCCGTTCTTCGCGATGGAGCTGATCGAAGGCACCCCCATCACGCGCTACTGCCGCGACCAGCGCCTGTCGCTGGACGCCCGCGTCGCGCTGCTGATCCGCGTATGCGAGGGCGTGCAGCACGCGCACCACAAGGGCGTGGTGCATCGCGACCTCAAGCCCGGCAACCTGCTGGTGGATACGCTGGATGGCAGGCCCGTCCCGAAGATCATCGACTTCGGCATCGCGACCACCGCGTCGCTGGCCGGCGATGCCGTGCTGGAGCGCGCGGGCACCCCGGAGTACATGAGCCCCGAGCAGGCGCAGGGCGATCCACGCGAAGTGGATACGCGCAGCGATGTGTATTCGCTCGGCGTGGTGCTGTGCGAACTGGTGACCGGCGTGCGGCCGGAAGCCGTGGGCGAGACCTGGTTCGCGGAGACCCCCACGGCCGTCGCGCCGTCGTCGCGGCTGGCGGGATTGCCGACGGAGCAGGCACGCGAGATGGCGCAGGAGCGCGGTCTTTCGCTCGCGCGGATGCGCGATCGGCTGCGCGGCGACTTGGACTGGATCGTGCTGAAGGCCATGCAGCACGAGCGCGACGCCCGCTACGATTCGGCTGCGGCCCTGGCCGACGATCTGCAGCGCTACCTGGATGACAGGGTGGTCTCCGCGGTGCCCGCCAGTCGTGGCTATGTGTGGCGCAAGTTCCTGCGCCGCCACCGCGCTGCGGCCGTCGCGGCCGGCGTCGCGCTGGTGGCGCTGCTGGGCGGGCTGGGGCTGTCGCTGTATGGCCTGCAGCAGGCGCAGACGCAGCGCAGCGTCGCGGAAGCCCGCAGCGCGGAACTGGAGAAGGTGGCGGCGTTCCAGCAGTCGATGCTGGAAGGGATCGATATCGAGACCATGGGCGTGGGTCTGTCGGAGGGTCTGGTCCGACAGGTCGGCAGCCTCGACCCGTCGGCGGCCGATGCCTTCGGTGCGACGCTGGCGAAGACCAGTACCGGCGATCTGGCGCGCGACCTGGTGGACCGGCAGTTGCTGGCGAACGCCGAGGACGCGATCGCCCGGGATTTCGCCGACCAGCCCGACGTGGCGGCCAGCCTGCGCGAGTCGGTGGGGCACGTGTACGCCGCCATCGGCCGTCATGACAAGGCGGCGACGCACTTCGCGCATGTGGCGGATTACCGCAGCACGGTGCTGGGCGAAGGTGCGCAGGAAACCCTGCGTGCGCGCCGGGACCAGGTGCAGGCGTTGCTGGAAGGCGCCCACATCGACCAGGCGGAGGCCGTGCTGCAGAAGGCGCTGCCGCGTGCGTTCGCACTGCCGGTCAACGACCGCGTGCGGGTGAAGCTGGAGCTCGCGCAGGCGCAGGTGATCTCGGCGCGGGGCGACCGGCCGCGCGCGAAGGACGTGGTACAGGCGGTGCAGGAGCGCCTGCTGTCCAGCGTGGGCGAGGGCGACCCTGCGACGCTGGAAGCCACCAACGATCTGGCGGCCGTGCAGCGCAACCTGGGCGAACTGCCCGAGGCGCGCGCCAACATGGAGAAAGTGTTCCGGTTGCGCACGGCCACGCTGGGCGCGGACCACGAGGAAACACTTTCGGCGATGGGCAACCTCGCGGTCCTGCGCATCATGAATCGCGAAAAGGATGCCGCCATCGCGATGCAGCGGGACCTGACCGGACGCTACACGCGCAAGCTGGGCAGCGAACACCCGGTCACCCTGCAGGCGCGCAGCACGCTGGCCACGATGATGGTCGACGCAGGCCAGGCCGATGAGGCGCTGCCACTGCTGAAGGATGCGCTGGCCGCGCGCGAACGCGTGCTGGGCCGCGATCATCCGCAGACCGTCCGCACGCGCCTCAACCTGGCGACCGCGCATGCGCGCCTGAAGGACTACGCCGCCGCGTTGCCGCTCGAGGAGCAGGTGATCACCGTACGCAGCCGCGTGCTGGGGCCATCGCACCCGGACACGCTGTCGATCCTGGTCAACCACGCCGGCACGCTGCTCAACGCGAAGCAACCCGAGGCCTCGCTGCGCCTGCTCACCGATGTCCAGCCCCTGGCGCTGAAGGTGCTGGGCGACAAGCACCCGCAGGCGCAGCTGACGATGGTCATCCGCGCCGAGGCGCTGCGCACGACCGGGCGCGCGCGTGACGCGCTGGCGGAGTACCAGAAGCTGTTCGACCTGCGCCGCGCAGTGCTGGGCGAGCGGCACGTGGAAACACGCACGGCGGCCTGGAACCTGATCGACACCTACCGTGAACTGGGGCGCGGCGGCGAGGCCGACGCGCTGCACCGGCAGTACATCGCCCCGTTGCTGGCGGCGGACCCGGGCACGCTGGACGACGCCGACGCCGAGTTCGTCAGCCGTTATCACGAAGGAAAGCGGCCCGGCAAGCAGACCTGAGAACGCCCGGCCTCACTCGCCGGGCTTGGCCGCCGAACTGGAGGCTTCCGATGCCGCGCGGCGCGACAGCACGGCTTCGCGATGGGCGATGTAGGCGTTGGCGCCGAAGATGATGCCGGCGCCGAGCAGCGTCCAGGTGTCCAGCGTCTCGTCGAACAACAGCCAGCCGAACACCGCGACGACCGGCAGCTGCATGAAGCTGATCGGCGTCAGCGCGGAGACTTCGCCCAGTTTCAACGCGCGCGTCCACAACATGTGGCCGCCGGTGCCGAGTACACCCGCTGCGACCACCCATACCCAGGTGATGCCCTGCGGCCATTCCCACACCGCCAGCGCAGGCAGCAACGACATCGGCACCCATAGCAGCGTGGTGTAGATGACGATGCGGTCGGCCGGTTCGGTGTGCGAGAGCTGCTTGATCTGGATCGCCACCAGCGCGCTCATCACGGCCGCCAGGACGGCGATCAGCGCATCCGCCGTGAATGCCGAGGTGCCCGGCCGCACGATCACCAGCACGCCGATGAAGCCGAGCACCACCGCCGTCCAGCGACGCGCGCGCACCTGCTCGTTGAGCATCGCGGCGGCGGCGATGGTGACGAACAGCGGGGTGGAATAGGACAGCGACACCGCCTGCGCGAGCGGCAGGTGGCCGATGGCCCAGAAGCCGGCCAGCATCGAGCAGATGCCGATCACGCAGCGGAACAGGTAGCGCGGGAACTGGGTGGTCTTCAGGAAGCCGGGGCCGTGGCGCAGGATCAGCGGCGCCGCTGCCAGCAGGCCGAAGAAGTTGCGGAAGAACGCGATCTCGAAGGTGTGCAGCGTGGCCGAGGCCAGGCGGATCGCCACCACCATCAGCGCGAAGAACACCGTGCTGCCCAGCATCAGCACGGCGGCGCGGTAGTGGGCGGGCAGGGTGGGCATCAGCCGCAGGGACCGGCCCCTTCCCCCGCACGCGGGGGAAGGAGGGGATGGGGGCGAACGAAGTCACGGACGTCGAACCCACCGTTGATCGGTGGCGATACGACAAGGCGCGGCGGTCGAGTCCGTCGCGCGAGCTGGAGGAGACGGGCTCCGGTCGGCCCCCACCCTGGCCCTCCCGCGTGAACGGGGGAGGGGGCAGTACCCGGGCCGTTGATGCGCGTCATCCCGGGACTACCAGGTGGCCCCGATGAGCTTCGGTTCCGGCTCGATGGCCACGCCGAAGCGCGCCTGCACCGATGCGGCGATCTTCCTTGCCAGCGCCAGCAACTGCGCACCGGTCGCCGCGCCATGGTTGACCAGCACCAGTGCGTGCGCGGCGGACACGCCGGCATCGCCATCGCGGTGTCCCTTCCAGCCACAGGCTTCGATCATCCAGGCCGCCGACAGCTTGCGGTTGTGCAAGGCATCGCCACGGAACACGGGCAGGGTGGGGTAGTCGACCAGCAGCGCTTCCGCCCGTGCCTGCGACACGATGGGGTTCTTGAAGAAGCTGCCGGCATTGCCGACCACGGCCGGATCGGGCAGCTTGCGCTGGCGGATGCGGATGACGGCTTCCCCCACATCGCGTGCGCTCGGTGCGGCGATGCCCATCGCGCCGAGTTCCTCACGGATGCCGGCGTAGTCCAGGCGCAGGGACGGCGCGCGCGGCAGCAGGAATTCGACCGCCGTCACCAGGTAGCGATCAGGCGCGTGCTTGAACACGCTGTCGCGGTAGGCAAAGGCGCAGGCTTCGCGGTCCAGCTGCACGCGCACGCCATGGTGGCGATCGAAGGCCTCGACGATATTGATGAACTCGCCGACTTCGGTGCCGTAGGCGCCGATGTTCTGGATGGGCGACGCGCCCGCGGTGCCCGGGATCAGCGCCAGGTTCTCCAGCCCGCACAGGCCCTGTTCCAGCGTCCACATCACCAGCGGATGCCACGGTACCCCGGCGTCGGCGCGCACGCGTGCGCGCTCGCCATCGTCGGACACGATGCCGGTCGAACGGGTGGCGAGGCTGATCACCGCGCCCGGTGCATCGCCTGCGAACAACAGGTTGCTGCCGCCACCGATCACCAGCGTTTCCGCATCGGTGACCTGCGGCAGGGCAAGCACTTCCTCCAGCGCGGCGACATCGTCCACCTCCACCAGCCACGGCGCGGTGGCGGGCACGCCGAAGGTGTTGCGGTCGCGCAATGCCGCGTTCGCGGTGAGGCGATAACCGGGGGTCATTCCGGGGCTACCGGACCACGGCTGGGTGCTTCGCGGCGGCGGCGGATCGCTTCCACGCACTCACGGACCAGCTCCGGTCCGCGATAGACCAGGCCCGTATAGCATTGCACCAGCGAGGCGCCTGCCGACATCTTCGCCACCGCATCGGCACCGGACAGGATGCCGCCCACGCCGATCAGCGGAATGCTGTGCGGCAACCGCGTGCGCAGGCGGCGCAGGACCAGCGTGGCCTGGCCCATCAGCGGTGCGCCGGACAGGCCGCCGGTTTCCCGGGCATGCGGGTGGTCCTGCACGCTCAAGCGGGAGACCGTGGTGTTGGTGGCGATGACGCCGTCCACCTGCATGTCGCCCAGCACGCGCGCGACCGCGTCGATGTCGCTGTCGGAGAGGTCCGGCGCGATCTTCACCAGCATCGGCACGCGCTTGCCGTGCTGGGCGGCAAGGTCCTCCTGCGCCTCGCGCAGGGTGCCGATGAGCTGGCGCAGCGTCTGCTCTTCCTGCAGTTCGCGCAGGCCGGCGGTATTGGGTGAGGAGATGTTGACGGTGATGTAGTCCGCCAGCGGATAGACGCGTTCCAGGCAGTAGAGATAGTCCGACGCCGCACGCTCGTTGGACGTGTCCTTGTTCTTGCCGATGTTGATGCCCAGCAGGCCCCGGTCGCGGCGCGCGGCTTCGACATTGCGCACCAGTGCGTCCACGCCTTCGTTGTTGAAGCCCAGGCGGTTGATCACGGCCTGGTGCTGCGGCAGGCGGAACATGCGGGGCTTCGGATTGCCGGGTTGCGGTTTGGGGGTGACCGTGCCGATCTCGACGAAACCGAAGCCCAGTGCGAACAGGGCATCGATGTACGCGCCGTTCTTGTCCATGCCCGCGGCCAGGCCGACGGGGTTGGGAAACGTCAGGCCCATCACCTTGGTGGGCATCGGCGTGATCGGGCGCGCCACCAGCGGCGTGGTGCCGGTGCGGTAGGCCAGGTCCAGTGCCTTCAGGCCCATGCCGTGGGCGGTTTCGGCATCAAGGCCGAAGAGGAAAGGTCGGGCGAGGGAATACATGGAGGCGGGCGGGCTCAGTTCAGCGTCGCCAGCCAGGCCAGGCCGCCCAGGAACAGGAAGAGCACCGCGATGCCGACGATCCACATCAGTGCCGACACCCAGCCCAGCACCAGGCCGCCGATCGCCAGGCCGTCACCCTCCAGCGTACTCGCGCTGCGACGGATCTCCGCACGCGCCATGTGACCGGTGATGATGGCCACGATCGTGCCGATGACGGGCAACAGGGTCCAGCCCAGGATGCCGGAGACGAGGCTGGCGATGGCGAGGCTGCTGGTGGTGCGGGCTTGGTTCATCAGGATCTCCGTGCAGGGGTCAGGGAGGTGCGATGGCGCAGGATCGGGCGCACAAAAAAATCGCGCCACCCGATGGAGTGGCGCGATTATCCCAGATGCTGGCCCGTTCAGGGCATGCCAGCCTGGCTCGGGCTTGGGAAAGCCTGGACAATTCCATCAAGACAGGCGCTGTGCCTTCACGGCCGTTCGTGGTGGGCTTGTCGAACCACGCTTCTCACGGCGAAGCAGCACTGTCCTGATCTGTCGACCCACCGCAAAGCGTGGGTCGACAGGTTCACCACGAACGGAGCCGGTTATTCAGGCATTCCTTACAGATCGAACTTGATGCCCTGCGCCAGCGGCAGCGAGTCGGAGTAGTTGATGGTGTTGGTCTGGCGGCGCATGTAGACCTTCCATGCATCCGAACCGGACTCGCGCCCGCCACCGGTTTCCTTCTCGCCACCGAACGCGCCGCCGATCTCCGCGCCGCTGGTGCCGATGTTGACGTTGGCGATGCCGCAGTCGCTGCCGGCCGCCGACAGGAACTGCTCCGCCGCCTTCAGGTTCTGCGTGAAGATCGACGACGACAGGCCCTGCGGCACGGCGTTCTGCATGTCGATGGCTTCGTCCAGCGTCTTGTACTTCATCACGTACAGGATCGGGGCGAAGGTCTCGTGCTGCACGACTTCATCGGCATTCTTCAGGCCGGTGACGATGGCCGGCAACACGAAGTTGCCCGGGCGGTCGATGGCGGTGCCGCCGGTCTCGACGGTGCCGCCGCTGGCCTTGGCCTTCTCGATGGAGGCCAGGAACTGCTGCACGGCGGCCTGGCTGTTCAACGGGCCCATCAGGTTGGCCGGGTCCAGCGGATCGCCGATCTTGCCTTCCACCTGCTTGTACGCCTTGATCAGCGTGGCCAGCACGGTGTCGTAGATGGATTCGTGCACGATCAGACGGCGCGTGGTGGTGCAGCGCTGGCCGGCGGTGCCGACGGCGCCGAACACGATGCCCGGCACGGCCAGCTTCAGGTCGGCGGTTTCGTCCAGGATGATGGCGTTGTTGCCGCCCAGTTCCAGCAGGCTGCGGCCCATTCGGCGTGCGACGCGCTCGCCAACGGTGCGGCCGACCTGGGTGGAGCCGGTGAAGCTGATCAGCGGAATGCGCTTGTCGTCGACGAACTGCTGCGCCAGCTCGACGCCGGCATCGTTGATCAGGAAGAAGATGTCCGGGAAGCCGCCGGCCTTCAGCGCGTCGTTGCAGATCTTCATGCTGGCGATCGCGGTGAGCGGCGTCTTGTTGGACGGCTTCCAGATGCAGATGTCACCGCAGATGGCGGCCAGGAACGAATTCCACGCCCACACCGCGACCGGGAAGTTGAACGCGCTGATGATGCCGACCAGGCCCAGCGGCTGGTACTGCTCGTACATGCGGTGGCCCGGGCGCTCGGAGTGCATGGTGTAGCCGTACAGCATGCGGCTCTGGCCCACGGCGAAGTCGGCGATGTCGATCATCTCCTGCACTTCACCATCGCCCTCGGGCTTGCTCTTGCCCATTTCCAGCGCGACCAGCGACCCCAGCGCATCCTTGTGCTTGCGCAGCGCATCACCGCACAGGCGAACGGCTTCGCCGCGGCGCGGCGCGGGGGTGGTGCGCCACACCTTGAAGGCGGCCTGGGCACGTTCGACGATCTTCTCGTAATCGGCCTGGCTGCTGGCGTGGACTTCGGCGATCACTTCGTTGGTGGTCGGGTTGATCGACTGCAGCAGGCCGGCATCGGTGGTCGTGGACCATTCGCCGCTGCCGAGGTAGGTACCCGAGTTGGTGTTGGCGAGGCCAAGGGCCTTGAGAAGGTCAGCAGGCATGGAAGCTCCAGGGGATCGAATGCGGAGGACGCCAGCGGAAACCGCAGCGTCGCAGGGGGCACGATTCTATCAGAGCGACGTGTGTCGGCCTCGCGTAACTCCGTGTTTTTCCAGAGGTTCTTGCGCAACAACCGCTTGCGTGCGCGGGCGTTGATCCGCTGCCGGGGTTTGTTCGGTTCGCCGACTCCGGATGATGGCATTCGGCGATTCGCCGAACGGGCGGGAGTGAGGCTGAAGCGGCGGCGTGCGATGGAAGATGGTGACCCCGGCGCGATTCGAACGCACGACCTGTCCCTTAGGAGGGGACCGCTCTATCCAGCTGAGCTACGGGGCCATCGGCGGCGATTCTCGCACGAACGGATGACGGGTTGAACGCGCGCGCCGGCCGCGCGACCGCGCTGCGATGGCGCGCGGGCCGCACGCGAATCCGGCATGCAATGCAGATCGGCCGGGTCGCATGCATGCCCATCGCGCGACATGGCGCATGCATGCGCGGATGCGCTGCGTGCAGCGGAAGACGTAGCGGGGCGCATTGGTTTCAGTTGCATCCAACTGAAATCATTGGCTTTGTTGCGACGCAGCGCTTGACAGCCCCCCGGGGTGCCGTGCTTTTCTTCCGGCATGCGCTTCCATGCACTCCACGCGACGAATCCGACACCGGCCACGCAGCCGGCGCCGTCGCGTGCCTGTGCCGGGCGTACCGGCATTACCACCACCATTACCACCCTGACTCGTCGGGTGCGGTTGGTTGTGTTCGCGTAATTCGCAGACCACGGCCCCGCACCCGGATCAGGATGCAGGGCAACCCCGATTCCTGATGCGTGCCGGGCCTCCTACCCGAGGTTCCTGACCCATGTCGTCCCGCACCGCCGAAGTCGAACAATCCAAACCGCGCGTCGTCGTCCACAAGTTCGGCGGCACGTCCGTTGCCGATGCCGAACGTTACCGCCACGTGGCGCAACTGCTGCTGGCGCGCGAAGAAGACCTCCAGATCACCGTGGTCTCGGCGATGAAGGGCGTGACCGACGCGTTGATCGAACTTTGCGAACTGGCTGCCACCAATCGTCCGGAATGGCGCGAGAGCTGGCATGCGCTGCGGGCCCGTCATCGTGGCGCGGCGGTGGCGCTGCTGGGCGAGGCGGCGGGGCCGGTGATCGAGTGGGTGGACGAACGCTTCCAGAAGCTGGAGGAGATCCTCAACGCGCTGATCGTCATCGGTGGTCTGCCGGAGCAGGTGCTGCAACGCGTGCAGGGCCTGGGAGAGGTCTGCTCGGCGCGACTGCTGGGTGAATACCTGACTTTGCAGGGCGAGGAATGCGCTGTGCTGGATGCGCGCGAGGTGCTGCGGGTCGATCACGGCGAGCTCGGAGTGGTGGTCGACTGGGAGGCCAGCGCGCAACGGCTGGCGGCCTGGCGCGCAGCGCACCCGCAGCGCCGCGTGGTGGCCACCGGCTTCGTGGCGCGCGATCGCGAGGGCCGCTTCACGACGTTGGGGCGCAACGGCAGCGATTACTCCGGGGCGATCTTCGCCGCACTGTACGACGCGGACGAGTTGCACATCTGGACCGATGTCGACGGCGTGCTGTCCGCCGACCCGCGGTTGGTGCCGGAAGCGGTGCAGCTGGGCGCGCTGAGCTACGACGAAGCCTGCGAGCTGGCCTATTTCGGTGCCAAGGTCGTGCATCCGCAGACCATGTCGCCGGCGATGGAGCGCGGATTGCCGATCATCATCCGCAACACGTTCCATCCTGAGCATCCGGGCACGCGCATCACCGCGGAACGCGATGCCGTGGGTCCGGTGAAGGGATTGACGCTTGCCGCCGACCTGGCCCTGCTGAACCTGGAAGGCACCGGCCTGATCGGCGTGCCCGGCACGGCGGAGCGCGTGTTTGCGGCGTTGCGTAACGCGCACGTGTCGGTGGTGATGATCTCGCAGGGCTCGTCGGAGCATTCGATCTGCTGCGTGGTCAAGGCCAGCGAGGCGGGCAAGGGCCAGGCGGCATTGCTGGACGCATTCGCGCATGAACTCGACACCCGCCAGATCCAGCGTGTGCAGCGCCGCGACGGTGTCAGCGTGCTGGCCGCCGTCGGTGACGGCATGGCCGGCACGCCCGGCGTGTCGGCGCGCCTGTTCGGCGCGCTGGGCCGCGCCCAGGTGAACATCCTGGCGATCGCGCAGGGCTCGTCCGAACGCAACATCTCGGTCGCCATCGACAGTGCGGACGCCACCAAGGCGCTGCGTGCCGCGCACGCGGGTTTCTGGCTGTCGCCGCAGACGTTCGCCGTGGGCGTGATCGGGCCGGGCAACGTGGGCGCCACGCTGATCGAGCAACTGCGCGCCGCACAGCCGCAACTGCTGGGCAAGGCCAACCTCGACCTGCGCCTGCGCGCCATCGCCTCCAGCAAGCGCATGCTGCTGGACGAGCGCAGCATCGGCGCCGACTGGCGCGCACGCTTCGAAGCAAGCCCGCAACCGGCCGACCTGGATCGCTTCACCCAGCACCTGCTCTCGGCGCACATGCCGCATGCGGTGATCGTGGATTGCAGTGCCAGCCCGTTGGTCGCGGACCGGTATGCCGAGTGGCTGGCGGCCGGCATCCACGTGGTCACGCCGAACAAGCAGGCTGGCGCCGGCCCGCTGCCGCGCTATCACGCGATCCGCGAGGCGGCGTCCGCCAGCGGCGCACGTTTCCGCTACGAGGCCACGGTGGGCGCCGGCCTGCCGGTGATCTCCACCCTGCGCGACCTGCTGGACACCGGCGACGCGGTGGTGTCGGTGGAGGGCATCTTCTCCGGCACCCTGGCCTGGCTGTTCAACAAGTACGACGGCAGCGTGCCGTTCTCGCAACTGGTCACGGAAGCGCGTGGCCTGGGCTATACCGAACCCGATCCGCGCGATGACCTGTCCGGCACCGACGTGGCGCGCAAGCTGGTGATCCTGGCGCGTGAAGCGGGGCGCGAGCTGGCGCTGGAAGACGTGCAGGTGGAAAGCCTGGTGCCGGCATCGCTGCGGCAGGCCAGCGTCGATGACTTCATGGCACGGCTGGGCGAAGTGGATGCCGGTTTCGACGCTCAACTCGCGAAGGCGCGGGCCGCGGGCAACGTGCTGCGCTACGTGGCCAAACTGGATGCCGAAGGCCGTGCCAGCGTGGGCCTGGTGGAACTGCCTGCTGCGCATGCGTTCGGCAATCTGCGCCTGACCGACAACATCGTGCAGTTCACCACGCGCCGTTACTGCGACAATCCGCTGATCGTGCAGGGCCCGGGCGCAGGTCCGGAAGTGACGGCGGCCGGCGTGTTCGCCGACGTGTTGCGGGTGGCGGCCGGGCAGGGGGCGAAGCTGTGATGCCGGATTCGAGGATGCAAGCAGGAGAGCCGAGGGCATGAGGGAGCAGGCAAGTGCGTTTTCGCCGGCGTCGGTGGGCAACGTGGGCGTCGGATTCGACATCCTCGGTCACGTGATCGAGGGGGTCGGCGATACGGTGGGCGTGCGCCGCATCGATGTGCCGGAGGTGCGTATCGCCGCCATCCGCGGCGCCACGGTGGACCTGCCGCTGGATGCGCCGGGCAATACCGCAGGCGCGGCGCTCATCTCGCTGCGCGAGGCGCTGGCGCTGCCGTTCGGCTTCGAGGTGGAGATCGAGAAGGGCATTCCGCTTGGCTCGGGCATGGGCGGGTCTGCAGCCTCCTGCGTCGCGGCACTGGTGGCAGCCAATGCCCTGCTGGAAACGCCGCTGAGCCGGGAGCAGCTGTATCCGCATGCGCTGGTAGGCGAGGCGGTGGCCAGCGGCGGCAAGCACGGCGACAACCTCGGTCCGATGCTGCTGGGCGGCCTGGTGCTGTCGACATCCGAACACCTGGTACGCGTTCCCGTGCCGGAGCATTGGCACAGTGTGCTGGTGCATCCGGACGCCATCCTGGAAACCCGGCGCGCGCGCGCTGCCCTGCAGGGAAGCTACGAACTGAAGGACTTCGTGGCGCAGAGCGCGAACCTGGCGCTGGTGCTCGCGGGTTGCCATGCAGGCGATGCAGCGCTCGTGCGTGCAGGGTTGCGCGACGTGCTGGTCGAACCCCGCCGTGCACCGCTGATCGTCGGCTTCGATGCGGCGAAAAGCGCCGCGCTGGAAGCCGGTGCGATGGGCGCCAGCATTTCAGGCGCCGGTCCCAGCGTGTTCGCGTGGTTCGAGTCGCGCGGCGAGGCGGAAGCGGCAGTGCCTCTCGTGCAGGCCGCGTTCGCGGCGGCCGGCTTCGACAGCCAGGCCTGGGTGTCGCCGATCAACGCGACCGGTGCCGAACTGCTGTCCGTGCACTGAGCCTTCCCCATTTCTGGTCGAGGCGCCTGTCATGGCGGCTCCCCTACAGGTCACCTTCCAGATGAACTTTGTTTCCACTCGACACGCCGCGCCCGTTGCCACGCTCAGCCAGGCCATCGCCGCCGGGTTGGCGCCCGATGGCGGGCTGTACGTGCCAGAAGCCCTGCCGCCACCCCGCGACCTGTCGCCGGGAAGCGATGTCGCGGATACGGCTACCGCCCTGCTCGCGCCCTTCTTCCAAGGAGATGCGCTGGCCGCTGAATTGCCGGCGATCTGCGGGGAGGCATTCGATTTCCCCGCGCCACTGGTCTCGCTCGGGACGCGGGACGATTACGTGCTGGAGCTGTTCCACGGACCCACGGCGGCGTTCAAGGATTTCGGTGCACGCTTCCTTGCCGCCGCGATGGCACGCCTGCGCCGGCATGAAGCCAAGCCGCTGACCATCCTGGTGGCCACCTCGGGCGATACCGGCGCGGCCGTGGCCGCTGCCTTCCATCGCCAGCCCGGGTTGCGCGTGGTGGTGCTGTATCCCGACGGTCGGGTGTCGCCACGGCAGGCGCACCAGTTGGGATGCTTCGGCGACAACATCACGGCGCTGCGGGTGGCCGGTTCGTTCGACGACTGCCAGGCCCTGGTGAAGCGCGCCCTCAGCGATGCCGACCTGCAGGCGCAAGCGCCGCTCAGTTCCGCCAACAGCATCAGCCTGGGGCGCCTGCTGCCGCAGATGAGCTACTACGCGCATGCGGCGTTGACGCATCGTGCGGCGACCGGGCGGGTACTGAACCTCGTGATTCCCACCGGCAACCTGGGCAATGCCCTGGCCGCGATCCTGGCGCGTGCGCTGGGCGTGCCGCTGGGGCGCATTGCATTGGCGACCAACGCCAATCGCGTGCTGCCGGATTTCTTCGGCGGCGGCGACTACGCGCCGGCCTCGAGCGTTGCGACCCTGGCCAATGCGATGGACGTGGGCGCGCCCAGCAATTTCGAGCGGTTGCGCTGGCTGTTCGGCGACGACGATGCTGCATTGCGCGCCGCCTTCACGGCGGCCCATGTCGACGACGCCACCATCCGCGAAGTGATCGCGCGGCGCTACCGCGACCACGGTGAGGTGCATTGCCCGCACACCGCCACGGCGATCAAGGTGCTGGAAGACCTGCGTGCGCAGGGCGAGCAAGGCGACTGGGCGGTGGCGGCCACGGCGCATCCGGCCAAGTTCGAGAGCGTGGTGGAGCCGCTGATCGGCCGCGAGATCGAGGTGCCGCCCGCGCTGGCGGACCTGCTAGCGCGTCCTGCACAGGCAGCCCCGATTCCCGCCGAATACGACGCCTTGCGCGAGCGCCTGCTGGCATAACCCGGCTGCAGAACGCCTTGTAGGAGCGACGTCAGTCGCGACCGCACGGCCTGATGGAGTGATCTTTCTCGTGGGTGGGGGAAACGATGTGGACAAGGCTTCCGAACGGTCACGGGCGCACGGTCTGCGACTGACG
Source organism: Pseudoxanthomonas sp. PXM03 (assembly GCF_014852005.1). Lineage (GTDB taxonomy): Bacteria > Pseudomonadota > Gammaproteobacteria > Xanthomonadales > Xanthomonadaceae > Pseudoxanthomonas_A. The sequence continues at coordinate 1,487,652 of NZ_JACVAU010000001.1, forward strand.
TCGCTCCTACAGGATGGCGTCGCGATCCTCGATGCACGATCCACCTGCGATAAGCTCGCGCCCATGAAATGCACCCTTTCGTCCTCCCTCCTGCTGGCCGCGTTGCTGGCTGGCGCCGCCCCATTCGCCGCCCACGCGCAATCCGCCGTCTCGCCGCCCGATGTCCGCGCGCTGAAGCCGGGCGAGTTCCTCTGGTATCCGCAGATCGCGCCCGAGGGCCCCGTGGTGCTGGTGGTCAGCCTGGACGAACAGCGTGCCTACGTGTATCGCAACGGCATCGCGATCGGGGTGTCGACGATCAGTTCGGGCAAGGCGGGCAAGGACACGCCGACCGGCGTGTTCACCATCCTGCAGAAGAACAAGGACCACCGTTCCAACCTCTACAACAACGCACCGATGCCGTACATGCAGCGGCTGACGTGGGACGGCATCGCGCTGCACGGAGGCCATCTGCCCGGCTATCCCGCTTCGCATGGGTGCGTGCGCTTGCCGCAGGCCTTCGCCGAGAAGCTGTTCGGCATCACGCACTTCGGCGACTCGGTGGTGGTGGCGAACGCGAAGGCATCACCGGCCAGCGTGGTGCACCCGGCGGTGCTTGCACCGGTCACCTCGGGTGGCGAGGCGGCGCATCCGGAACTGTCGGACTACGAGGTCTACTGGAACGAAGCGGCATCGCCGGAAGGCCCTGTCAGCATCCTGGTCAGCCTGCACGACCAGCGCGTGTCCGTGCTGCGCAACGGCGTGCTGATCGGTGCGGCGCCGTTGCAGAAGGTGGCCGATTTCGCCCTCAACGGCGCGGTCCTGCTGGTGATGACCACGGAGAAGGAAGACATTCCCAGCCTGCTGGATCCCCGGCAGAAGGAGTACCGCTGGGTCGCCCACCGCGTGCTGGGCGAAGAAGGTGCGCCGATGCCGCCGCTGCGCTCGTTGGGCGATGCGTTCTGGATTCCCCAGGCTTTCGCACGCCGGCTGTACGGCATCCTGACACCGGGCACGACGGTGTTGCTGTCGGACCTGCCGGGCGTGCGCGCAACGCCAGCCGAACAGGGGACGGTGCCGGTCTTGGAATCCGATGAAGCCGGCCCCACACCGGTCGTACGCTGAGCCTTGCGGACGGAATCGGGATGCCGGCGTTTTCTTCCCCCGCCGGATGTCCGTCATGACCCCGTTCCGTCGCCTTCTGTCCTGCTGCATTGTCGTACCGGGTCTCTCGCTGGCGGGCACAGCCACCGCCGGGCCACCGTCGCCGGGGTCTGCCGAACACCTGGTCGACGCGCTGCACCGCGCCGCACCGGCGCTCGACCGGAAGGTGCTCTCGATGGCAGCCCGGGCGATGACGTGTTCGATCCGGCGCGGTGAACCTGTCCCCGCGCACCGGCTCAGCGTGATCGACTATTCGCGTCCTTCCACCCAGCCGCGCATGTGGGTGTTCGATCTCGAGCGCCAGCGCCTGCTGTTCGAAGAGTGGGTGGCGCATGGGCGCAATACCGGCGAGAACCTGGCCACCCGGTTCTCCAACGCGAACGGCAGCTACATGTCGAGCCTCGGCTCGTTCGTCACCCAGGAGTCCTACAGCGGTGCCAACGGCTACTCGCTGCGGCTGCAGGGGCTGGAGCCCGGTTTCAACGACAACGCGCGCGAACGCGCCATCGTCATCCATGGCGCACCCTATGTCAGCGATGCCCTGATCCGCACACAGGGGCGCCTGGGACGCAGCCTCGGCTGTCCGGCCGTGCGTGCGGCAGTGGCGCGGCCGCTGATCGACAGCATCCGCGGCGGCTCGTTCGTGTTCGCGTACTACCCCGATCCCGCCTGGCTGAAGCAGTCGCGCCTGCTGGGCGCGGACTGCGGCCAGGGCGTGGCCGCGCATCCCGCGCCGTCGGGCGCGGGCGGCTGACGCGCCTCAGATATCCAGCGGGATCTTCAGGTAACGCCGCCCGCTGGCTTCGGGCTCGGGCAATTGTCCGGCCCGGATGTTGACCTGCAGCGATGGCAGCAGCAACACAGGCGCCGCCAGCGTTGCGTCGCGCGCTTCGCGCATCTTCACGTAATCCTCTTCGGTCACGCCCCCGCCAATGTGCACGTTGCGTGCCTTCTCGTCGGCGACGGTGGTTTCCCACGCGTAGTGGTCGCGACCCGGTGCCTTGTAGTCGTGGCACAGGAACAGGCGCGTGTCGTCCGGCAGCGACAGCAGTGCGTGGATCGAACGGTACAGGGTGCGGGCATCGCCGCCGGGAAAGTCGGCGCGCGCGGTGCCGTAGTCGGGCATGAACAGCGTGTCACCGACAAACACCGCGTCGCCGATCCGATAGGACACGCAGGCCGGCGTATGGCCTGGGGTATGCATGACGCGGACCTCCAGCCCGCCGAGCGCGAACGTCTCGCCATCGCGGAACAGCCGGTCGAATTCCCGTCCATCGCCGCTGACGTCGGCCAGCCCGAACACGGGTGCGAATGTGCGCTGCACATCGCGGATGTGTTCGCCGATGCCGATCGGTGCCCCGGTCTTCTCTTTCAGCCAGGGCGCCGCACTGAGGTGGTCGGCGTGCGCGTGCGTTTCCAGGATCCACGCAACCGTCAATCCCTGTTCCGCAACAAAGGCGAGCAGGGCGTCGGCGGAACGGTGCGAGGCGTGGCCCGAACGGTGGTCGTAGTCCAGCACCGGGTCGATGATGGCCGCCTGCCGGGTGGCGGGGTCCCACACCACGTAGCTGATGGTGTTGGTGGCTTCATCGAACTGGGCGTGCGTGACGGGAATCTGCATGTGTCCTCCCGGGAGGGGTTGTTTTTTAATTTAGACTAGACTAAATTAAGAAAACACTAAAGTAAAGCGTGCCCGATGCCTTTCAGACAACGTGAACTGGACCAGATGCGTGCCAGCGCCGCAGAAGCCGCCGCGCTGATGCGTGCGCTGGGCCACGACGGCCGTTTGCTGGTCCTGTGCACGCTGGTCGCGCGGGGCGAGTGCAGTGCGGGCGCGCTGGCGCAGGAGGTCGGGCTCAGCCCGTCGGCGCTTTCGCAACACCTGGCGCGGCTGCGCGACGACCGGCTGGTGGACAGCCGGCGCGAAGCGCAGACGGTGTACTACCGCATCGCCGATCCGCGCCTGGTGCGCCTGATCACGGTGCTGAAAGATCTCTACTGTCCCTGAGGGCAACACGATGACGATTCCTTCGATTTCTCCGCAGCAAGCGCATGAGATGCGCGCCATGGGTGCCGTGCTGGTGGATATCCGCAATCCCGACGAACACGCGCGCGAACATATTCCCGGCGCCATCCTCTGGCCGGTCTCGCGCACGGGCATACCCTTGCAGAAGGGCACGGCGGCAGCGGTCGTGTTCCACTGCCGCTCCGGTGCGCGCACACAGGCCAATGCGGCGCAACTCGCGGCGGCCGCCGGAGGCGATGCCTTCCTGCTGGAGGGCGGGCTGGAAGCGTGGAAGCAGGCAGGCTTGCCCGTGCGCGCGGATCGCACCCAGCCGATCGAACTGATGCGCCAGGTGCAGATCGCGGCCGGGGCGCTGGTGCTGGCGGGCGTTCTGCTTTCTGTGTTGGCATCGCCGTACTGGCTGCTGCTGTCCGGATTCGTGGGGGCGGGGCTGGTGTTCGCGGGTGTCAGCGGATTCTGCGGCATGGCACGCGTGCTGGCATGGATGCCCTGGAATCGCCGCGCGACTGCATGATCCGGGCCATCGCCCATTCCCCTTTCCAACGGAGTCTCCCATGAGCGAATCCCAGACGGTCAGCATCACCCTCGAGCAGGAAGACGACTACGCCTTCCGCATCCGCTTCGACGACACCACCATCGCCGAGCTGATGACCGACGAACCCGAGCCGCTGGGCAAGGGCGAGGGGCCGAACCCGACGCGGCTGCTGGTGTCGGCCGTGGCCAACTGCCTGTCGGCCAGCCTCCTGTTCGCGCTGCGCAAGTTCAAGAACACGCCGGGCAAGCTGGTGACCCGCGCCACCGCGGAGCTGGTGCGCAACGAGCAGGGCAGGCTGCGCGTGGGACACATCCATGCCGACATCCGGCTTGCAGAAGCGGGCGCGGCGCATGCGTCGCTGGAGCGCATCCTGGCCCAGTTCGAGAACTTCTGCGTGGTGACCGAAAGCGTGCGTCACGGCATCGATGTGTCCGTCAGCATCACCGACGCCGACGGCGTCCAACTGCATGGCACCGCGCGGGCGGGTCAGGCCAATTCCTGAGCTGTGGGGGAGGCTGCTCTTGTGGGAGCCACATAAGTCGCGATGAGGCGTTACCGCAGGCCTTTCGCGACTCACCTCGCTCCCACAGGGGTGCGGAAAGGCCGGGTAAGCCTCGCGCTCCCGGATCGCCGCCGGCCGTCGGGCGTGGCATGATCCGGTCCTCCGCAGTCCGTATCCGAAGCCGTCCGTGATCGCGCCCATCAAGGGGAAAGCCACATCGCTGGACATCGCCCACCTGGCCGGCGTGTCCCAGCCCACCGTGTCGCGCGCGCTGCGCGGCAGCCCGATGGTCAACGAGGAGACGCGCAAGCGCATCCTGGCCATCGCCGAGCAACTGAACTACAAGGTCGACAAGAACGCCTCCAACCTGCGCCGCCAGCATTCCGGCACGCTGGCGCTGCTGTTCTTCGAAGATCCCACCCCGGATGAGTCGTCCATCAACCCGTTCTTCCTGTCCATGCTGGGCAGCATCACCCGTGCCTGCGCGCTGCGCGGTTACGACCTGCTGATCTCGTTCCAGCAGCTGTCCAACGACTGGCAGGCCGATTACGAAGACAGCAAGAAGGCCGACGGCATCATCCTGCTCGGTTACGGAGACTACCTGGAGTCACGCGGCCGGCTGGAGCGGCTGGTGGAGCAGGGCACCCATTTCGTGCGCTGGGGCGCGGTGCAGCCGGATACGCCGGGTGTGTCGATCGGCTGCGACAACACCCAGGGCGGGCACGACATCACCGCGCACCTCATCGAACAGGGGCGTCGCCGCATCGCTTTCCTCGGACATGCATCGAACCACTATCCGGAGTTCTTCGAGCGCTACCTCGGGCACCGGCAGGCATTGGACGCCGCAGGCGTCGAGACGGACACCGCCCTGCAGGTGGATGCCATCACCACCGAGCAGTCCGGTCATGAAGCCGCCTGCGAACTGCTCGCGCGTGGGGTGCCTTTCGATGCGATCTTCGCGGCCAGCGACCTGATCGCGGCGGGGGCGATGAAGGCCTTGCTCGAGCGCGGCCTGCGGGTGCCGGAGGACGTCGCCGTGGCGGGTTTCGATGACATTCCGCTGGCCAGCTTCGTCAACCCCGGCCTGTCCACGGTGCAGCAGGACACCAAACGCGCCGGCGCCCTGCTGGTGGAAACCCTGCTGGCCCTGATCAACGGAGAACCGGCGGAGAGCCAGACCATCCCGGTCAGGCTGGCGCTGCGCGGGTCGACGGCTGCAAAGTGAGGGCGCCGTTGTAGGAGCGATGTAAGTCGCGACCGCGGCCCACACGCGTCAGGAAATCCCGATAACGCCAGCTTTCGGCACCTGCAGGTTCTCGCGCGATCCTGCGCCGATGCGGACCCAGGGTGGGTGGTCGCGACTTACGTCGCTCCTACAGTACAGAAGGCGCTGACTTCAATCCGCCTTGGGCGCCTTGCGTGCCATCAGCTCGGCCAGGCGCGCGCGCGTATCGGCGCGCGTGATCGGCGCGTCCAGCAGGAACACGCGCACGCCATGCGCCGGCACCTCCACTTGCAGGCGGTTGCGCACGCGTTGGGTCTTGCCGGTGAACGCATCGCGCCAGGTACCGGCCTGCAGGTGGTCGGATACCGACAGCTTCGCCGGTGCATCCGCCTTGTTAAGCAGCACCAGCGCGGTCTGGTTGACGCCTTCGTGCTGCAGTACGCGGTAGAAGATCGCCTGGTCGCCCTTCATGCGCACGTTGAGCTGGAGGCCGCGTTGCAGTGCGGGTGTGTCGCGGCGCAGTTGGGCGATGCGCTTCAGGGGGGCGAAGATCGGGCTCTGCGGCGCAGCGTCGATGCGGTCCTGGCCGAAGTAGTTGCGGTTGCCGGCATGTTCCGCGCGGCCACGCTCGAAGCCGACCTCAGACCCGTAGTAGACAACCGGGATGCCACGCGCGGTGAACAGCCAGTTGTGCGCATCGATGAAGCCGGTGTCGGCGGCGTTCATGCGCGCCATGTCGTGGTTGTCGTAGAAGGTCATCAGGTCGTACGGGTTCGCGTACGGACCGTCTTCCAGGTACAGCGCCTTGCCGATCTCCTCGTAGCTGGTGCCCGGCTTCTCGAAGGTTTCGGCCAGTTTTCCCTTCAGCGGGAAATCCAGCACGCTGTAGCTGCCGTTGCGGGCCCAGGTGTGGCCGGCGATGCTGGCGGCGTCGTAGTTGAAGTTCTCGCCGAACATGAAGAAGCCCGGCTTCTTCGCACGCATGCGGTCGGCGAATTCCTTCCAGAACGCATGCGGCATCCAGGCGATGGTGTCCACGCGGAACGCGGCCGCGCCCTGGTCGATCCACTGCTCGTAGGCGCCGACCAGGTACTCCATCACCGCCGGGTTGTTCTCGTTGAAGTCCGAGAGCTGCGCCAGTCCGCCGCCGGTGTTGTAGAACGCGTGCATCGGCTTGCGGCGCGGGTCCAGCCTGTCGGGGTCGAGGTTCTGGTGATCGGCGACCAGTTTGCCGTTCTTGTCCCAGATCTTGCCGTACTGCGGCTGCATCTTCGGCATCGAATACGCGGGCGAGCCGTGGTTGCCGACGATGTCGAGTACCACGTCGAGCTTCTGCTCCTTCATCGCTTTCGTGAAGCCGGCGAAATCGAGTCCTTCGCTGGGCAGATGCTCGTCCAGCCTGTAGAAGTTGATGCCCCAGTAGCCGTGGTAGCCGGTCTTGCCGCGGTCGGTGAACATGCCGGCCCACTTCACTTCCTCGCCGCCGGTGAAGGCTTCGTCCGGATTGTCGATGATCGGGGTGATCCACACCGAGGTGAAGCCCAGGTCGCGGATGTAGCCGGCGTTGTCGAGCACGCCCTTGAAGTCGCCGCCCAGGTAACCGACGTTGTCGGTCTGGCCTTCGGGCGCACCGGGGGTGGCGCGGTCGAAGGTCGGGTTCTTGCCGCCCTGGTCACGATGGTCGTTCGACGGATCACCGTTGACGAAGCGGTCGGTCAGCACGAAGTACACGGCTTCTTTCGCGAAGGGCTCGGTGGTGCCGTAGAACGCGTCGGCGGCCAGCACGGTGCATGGCGCGGACAGCAGGACCGCCAGTGCGGCAGCGAGGGAACGATGGGTGTACTTCATCAGTGGGCCTGCGAGGAAATGGGGGCGGGGGCGTCCGGCGTTTCGTGCACGCGGGCCAGGGCCAGGGCGGCCAGCAGCAGGCTGACGCCGCTGATGACCAGCGCGAAGATCGCTTCATTGGCGAAGAATGCGCGCAGTGCCGGGCCCAGCAGCGTGGCCGCGACGATCTGCGGGACCACGATGAACATGTTGAAGATGCCCATGTAGATGCCCATCTTCTCCGCCGGTACATGGCTGGACAGCAGCGCGTACGGCATCGACAGGATGCTGGCCCACGCCACGCCCACCAGCGCGAACGAGGCGATCAGCCAGGCCGGGTGCGGCACCCACCACATCGACAGGAAGCCCGCGCCGCCGAGGACCAGCGAGCCTGTATGCACCGCTTTGCGATTGAGCGGGAAGCGGGCGGCATAGAAGCTGAGCAGCAGCGCCACCAGCATCGACGACAGGCCGTAGTAGCCCATGTACGACCCCACGAGGTCGGCAGCATCCTGGAACGCCGCATTGGCCGACTGGAAGGCCGCCGCCTGTGCAGGCACCGCCATGTCGAATGCCGCTGGATCCGGTGCCGGCGCGTTGAAGACATGTTCCGTCAGGCCCGGCGTGGCCATGCTCCACATCGCGAAGAACGCCAGCCAGCTGAAGAACTGCACCATGCCCAGGCGCCGCATCTGCGCCGGCATGTGCGCGACATGCCGGGCGATCTCGCTGGCCACGTTGCCCTGCGCACGCTTGTCGGCGCGGAAGCGCTCCAGATCGTCCGGCGGATACTCGCGCGTGGTCAGGATGGTGACCAGGATGCTGGCCATGAAGACGAAGGCGCCGATCGCGAAGGCGATCTTCACCGACGGCGGCACTACGCCCGGGCCCGCCTCGTTGGACACCCCGAGTTGCGTGATGAACCACGGCAGGTTGCTGGCGACCCACGTGCCGATGCCGATGATCAGGGTCTGCAGCACGAAACCGTAGGAGCGCTGGCTCTCCGGTAGCTTGTCGGCCACGAGCGCACGGAAGGGTTCCATGCTGATGTTGATGCTCGCGTCCAGGACCCACAACAGGCCGGCCGCGATCCACAACGTGGGCGAGTGCGGCATGAAGACCAGCGCGATCGAACTGAGGATCGCGCCCGCGAGGAAGTAGGGGCGCCGCCGTCCCAGTCGGGGATGCCAGGTGCGGTCGCTGAAATAGCCGATGACCGGCTGCACCAGCAGGCCCGTGAGCGGCGCGGCGATCCACAGCAGCGGCAACGCGTCCTTCTCCGCGCCCAGGGTCTGGAAGATCCGCGACATGAAGCCACCCTGCAGCGCGAAACCGAACTGGATGCCGAGGAAGCCGAACGACATGTTCCATATCTGCCAGAAGGACAGGCGGGGCTTGGCGGTCATCGGGGTCCCTGGCAGTGCGATGCGGTCGGAAGTGGGCACGCGTGGTGGCGGGCGTGGCGGCATCTTGCAGGCAAGCGCGGACGATTCCATGCTGCACCGCAAACAACGCGTGCATGCGCGACAGCGAACGTCTGCTCCGTTCCTTCGCACGTGCCCAACGCAAAAGTCCTTGTGCCACATGGCTTTCAGGGCATCACGCAACCTTCGTCGGTGATCGGGCGCGCGCACTGCATGGCGCACGCGTCATGCCATCTGCATACGTATTCATGCACGCCCATGACGACCTCCTCTCACGCATGCGGGTGGCTCGTGGAATAGTGGCGCCCGCCGAGCGCACCGGAGGGGTGCGCCGCGCATTGCGGACGGGTGCATCGATGACGAAGAACAACTGGTGGCGTGGCGCGGTGATCTACCAGATCTACCCCCGCAGCTTCCTGGACACCAACGGGGATGGCGTGGGCGACCTGCCGGGCATCGTCGAGAAGCTCGACTACATCGCCGGCCTGGGCGTGGACGCGATCTGGATCTCGCCGTTCTTCAAGTCGCCGATGGCGGACTTCGGCTACGACATCGCCGACTACCGAGACGTGGACCCGCTGTTCGGCACGCTGGCCGATTTCGATCGCCTGCTCGCCAAGGCGCACTCGCTGGGCGTCAAGGTGATGATCGACCAGGTGCTGAGCCACTGTTCGGTGGACCATGCGTGGTTCAAGGAGAGCCGCGAGAACCGCACCAACCCCAAGGCCGACTGGTACGTGTGGGCCGATCCGAAGGAAGACGGCACACCACCCAACAACTGGATGTCGCTGTTCGGTGGCGTGGCCTGGCGCTGGGAGCCACGCCGCGAGCAGTACTACCTGCATAACTTCCTCGCCAGCCAGCCCGATCTGAACTTCCACAACCCGGCGGTGCAGCAGGCCACGCTGGACAATGTGCAGTTCTGGCTCGACAAGGGCGTGGACGGCCTGCGGCTGGACGCGATCAACTTCTGCTTCCACGACGCGCAGTTGCGCGACAACCCGCCCAAGCCGAAGGAAAAGCGGGTGGGGCGCGGCTTCAGTCCCGACAATCCGTACGCGTACCAGTACCACTATTTCAACAACACGCAGCGGGAGAACATCCCGTTCCTGGAGCGCCTGCGTGGGTTGCTGGACAAGTATCCCGACGCGGCCGCGCTGGGTGAAATCTCGTCGGAGGACTCGCTCGCCACCACCGCCGAGTACGTCAGCGACCAACGCCTGCACATGGGCTACAGCTTCGAACTGCTGACCGATGACGGCAGCGCCGGCTACATCCGCGACACGGTCGAGCGGCTGGAAGCCGCGATGCTCGAAGGCTGGCCCTGCTGGGCCGTCTCCAACCACGACGTCCAGCGTGCGGTCACGCGCTGGGGCAACGGTGACGCGTCGCCGGCCCTGGCGGCGCAGCTGGTCGCCCTGGTGTGTTCGCTGCGGGGCTCGGTCTGCCTGTACCAGGGCGAAGAACTCGGGCTTCCCGAAGCCGATGTGCCCTACGAAGCGTTGCAGGATCCCTACGGCAAGACGTTCTGGCCGAACTTCAAGGGCCGCGATGGTTGCCGTACGCCGATGCCGTGGAACGATGGCGAGCAGGCCGGCTTCAGCCACGGCAATCCGTGGTTGCCGATCCCGGCGGAACACCGCGCGATCAACGTCGCCGCGCAGGAAGCCGATGCCGGCTCCATCCTCAACCAGGTGCGGCGCTTCCTCGCGTGGCGACGCAGCCAGCCTGCATTGCGCGTGGGCAGCATCCGCTTCCTGGATGCCCCCGAGCCGGTGCTCGCGTTCGTGCGCGAGACCGGGGGCGCGGCGATGCTGGTGGTGTTCAACCTGTCGTCGCAGGAGGTCTCGTGGGCGTTGCCGGAAGGCATCGTGCCGAGCGCGGTCGACAGCCACGGCCTGCCGTCCGGCACCCTGCAGGATGGCGGGCTGATGCTCCCGCCCCGCGGCGTGTACTACGCCCTCATCGACTGAAGCAACGGGACGCGACGATGGGCATGTGTCTGGGCAGGATCGGGATCGCGCTGTTGCTGGTGGCCGCGTCGTTCATCGCGCAGGCGCAAGACCGCGCAGCCTCCATCGCCGCCGCGCAGGCGGTGACGGGCGAAGGCGTCACCGGCACGCTGCTGCGTCACGCGCAGTTCCCTTCCCGCCACGTCGCGGCGAGGAACGTGGACGTCTGGTTGCCACCGGGCTACATGGAAGCGGACGGCGCACGCTATCCCGTGCTCTACATGCACGATGGCCAGAACGTGTTCGACCCGTCGACGTCCTACACCCGCGTGGACTGGGGCGTGGACGAGGCGATGACGCGCCTGATCGCCAACGGACATGCGCGCGCGGCCATCGTTGTCGCTGTGTGGAACACGCCCAAGCGCCTGCAGGAATACATGCCGCGCAAGGCCATCCACGGCGAGACGTTCATTCCCACGCCAGGCGATCCGCCGTTTCCGACGGCCGAGATCGTCGCGGACGACTATCTCGCCTTCCTCGTCACCGAGCTGAAGCCGTTCATCGATGCGCAGTACCGCACGCTCACCGGCCGGGCGGACACGTTCGTGATGGGGTCCAGCATGGGCGGCCTGATTTCGGCGTACGCGGTGCTGGAATATCCGCAGGTGTTCGGCGGGGCAGGGTGCGTATCCACGCACTGGCCGATCGCCGGCGGCATCGTCGAAGGCTATCTGGCGCAGCACCTGCCTGCGCCCGGGGGCAACCGCTTCTACTTCGACTATGGCACCGAGGCCATCGACGCGATGTACGAGCCCTACCAGCAGCGTGTCGACAGTGTGATGCGGGCGCGTGGATATCGTCCCGGCGCGGATCTGCTGAGCCACCGTTATCTGGGCGCCACCCACAACGAGGCCGCCTGGCGCGGCCGCATCGAAGTGCCGCTGGGTTTCCTGCTGCGGCCCTGACGGCAGCTGACATCCACGCCCTTCATGCCTTTCACGCGCGCCCGCATGACTGCGCTGCGCATGCTGAGACCTGTTGCCTGAACAACCGCGGCGATGCCTTGCATCGTGCATGCGCGCGGTCATCCGTGCGCGCGGAACGCGTGTTACATCACGGCGTGGAATATGCATGAATACGTATGCAGCGCGGATTGTGCAGCTGCGCACGCCACTACCATTGCCGCACGTTTCGGGGCACTTGCCCCTGGCGTGGCAGACCCGGGCGATCGCATCGTGCGACGCACCCGGTTCATCGCATACAACGTCCTTGGAGAGGGGAACATGCAACTCAAGCGCAACCTGCTGAGCGCGGCGTTGGCGTCCGCCATCGCGCTCACCGCGACGGGCGTACAGGCCCAGACCGCCGAAACCGCCGACGAACAGACGCAATCGACCGATGCCACCGAGCTGGAAACGGTGGTGGTGACGGGCATCCGCCGCGGCATCGAGAGCGCGATTTCGGTCAAGCGTGACTCCACCTCCATCGTCGAGGCGGTATCCGCCGAAGACATCGGCAAGCTGCCGGATGTCAGCATCGGCGAATCCATCGGCCGTCTGCCCGGCCTGGCCGCGCAACGCGTCGCGGGTCGCGCGCAGGTGATCAGCGTGCGCGGCCTGTCGCCCGACTTCTCCACCACGCTGCTCAACGGCCGCGAGATGGTCAGCACCGGTGACAACCGCAGCGTCGAGTTCGACCAGTATCCGTCCGAGCTGGTCGGCGGCGTGACGGTCTACAAGACGCCCGATGCCGGCCTCATCGGCCAGGGCCTGTCGGGCACCATCGACATGCAGACCGTGCGCCCGTTGAGCTTCGATGCGCCGGTGGGCACCGTCGGCGTGCGCGGCCAGCGCAATTCACTCGGCGCGGCGGCCGATGCGTCCGCCTACGGCGAGCGCATCAACGCCAGCTACATCACCCAGAATGATGCGCGCACGTTCGGCTTCTCGATTGGCTATTCGCATACCACCACGCCGATCCAGGAAAACCAGGTGGGCCTGTATGAGCCGTGGCAGGCCATCGGCGACAACTGGCGCCCGGGCGTCCCGGCCGGCACGTTTTATTCCGACGGCATCAAGGCGCTGCGCCGCACCGGCGAAACCAAGCGTGATGGCGTGATGGCCACGGTGCAGTTCCGTCCGTCGAATGCGTGGACGAGCACGCTGGACCTGTTCCATTCGGAAGCCGAGCAGATCGATACGGCCAACCAGTTCGAAGTCCATATCGGCGACTACAACGGGACGAATGGCGCGACCCGGCTGGACGTCACCAATCCGGTCATCAACGGCGACAACACCTTTACCGGCGGCACCGTCGGCAACGTGTATCCGCTGGTGCGCGGCATGTACAACCGTCGCGAAGACGAGATCAACGCCTTCGGATGGAACAACGAGTTCACGACCGGCCAGGTGCGCATCATCGCCGACGTGGGCTGGTCCCGCGCCAAGCGTGACGAGCTCAACCTCGAGAACAACACGCAGATGCTGCCGTTCCCGCAGTTCGACACGCTGCAGCTGCAGATCCGCAACAACGGCTTCTCGCAGATCAATCCGGGCCGCGACTACTCCGATCCGAATTCGCTTTACCTGACCAACACGATTTACGGATCTGGTTACGGCAAGGCGCCCAATGTGGTCGACGAGCTTCGGACGGCGAAGCTGGCGGCCTCATTTCCCGCGCCAGCCTTCTTCACGGACATTGATGTCGGTCTGAACTATGCCGACCGCGAGAAGAACAAGCGTCAGCCCGAAGGCAACATTGACCGCGGCCCGCAGGGCGACACGACCATTGCGTCGGACCTGCAGTACCGTCCGGTCGACCTCGGCTTCGCCGGTATCGGCTATATCCCCTCCTGGAACGTTCCGGAAGCAGTTGCCCGCTACATGATCTTCAGCCCGAACGCGATCGCTCCGTATCTCGTCGCGAAGTCGTGGGATGTCAGGGAGAAGACCAGCTCCGCTTACATCCGCGGCAACATCGACACCGAGTGGGGCGGCGTCAGCGTACGCGGCAATGCCGGCGTGCAGGTCCAGCACGTCGACCAGGCTTCCGACGCGATCAGGCTCAGTGGCGGCAGCAACCCGCAGCCCATCCACATGGGCAAGACCTTCACCGACGTGCTGCCGAGCATGAACCTGGCATTCGGTTTCGATAACGACCAGACACTGCGTGTCGCGCTGGCCAAGCAGGTGGCGCGCCCGCGCGTGGACCAGCTGCGCGCCTCGCTGGAAGTGACGGCGTCCGACGGCCCGGACCAGAACAACGGCACCGGCCTGCGCAACAGCTTCGCCAGCGGCGGCAATCCGATGCTGGATCCGTGGCGGGCGTATGCGTTCGACGTGTCGTACGAGAAGTACTTCGGCACCAAGGCGTACGTGGCCGCGGCGTATTTCTACAAGGATCTGCAGACCTACATCTACACGCAGACCGACCCGTTCTACGACCTGTCCGCTTATACGTCCGACATCCCGCCGCACCCGAATTTCCCGGGCGTCGGTGTCAACCCGACGGGCAGTTACTCGCGGCCGGTGAACGGCGAGGGTGGCACGCTGCAGGGCCTGGAGCTGTCGGCATCGCTGCCGTTCGACATGTTCAGCGATGCGCTGGAGGGCTTCGGTGCGGTGGCCAGTGCCACGTTCAACGACAGCAACATCCAGATCCGCGACCCGGAGAGTGCGTCCAGCGTGGGTGCAGGCGACATCGATCTGCCGGGCCTGTCCAAGCGGGTCTACAACCTGACGGTGTACTTCGAGAAGAACGGCTTCGAGGCGCGCATCAACCAGCGTCGGCGTTCGGACTTCATCGGTGAGATCGGCAACTTCAACGGCAACCGCACGCTGCGCTACGTGGTCGGCGAGAACATCACCGACGCACAGGTCAGCTACTCGTTCCCGGACGGGCATGCGCTCGGTGGCCTGAGTGTGCTGTTCCAGGCCAGCAACCTGACCGACGAGGCCTACCAGACCTACGCCGGCACCAAGGACCGTCCGCTGGAATACGTCGAGTGGGGCCGCAGCTACCTGCTGGGCGTCAGCTACAAGTTCTGATCCACGCGATACTTTGCTCTCCCAGCCCGTCGGCCCCGTGCCGGCGGGCTTTTTCTTTGGGGGCAAGGCCGGCGCTGCAGGACCGACAACAGAAAAGGCCAGGCATGCGCCTGGCCTTTCGGGTGTTTGGGCCGGTGAGGATCCAACTTCTGACCTCGTCATTGCGAACGATGCCTAGCCCATTGGGTCGCCTATGGTTAAGCCCTTTCGGATCATCAGGATGAGCGATCCTGTCCGGCTTTAAGTTGCCGGGAAGCCACCACAGGGCGGGCGGGGCGATTGAGGCGCAACAGGGGCAGCGGCACGGTGGGAACTGTCGCTCGCAGCCTACTCGGCAGTGATTTCAGTCCCGCTCTAGGACTTCTACCTTTGTTTCAGCACTACTAGCGTCGGGTACGGCCTGCTCGGTCAGCACGATACATGCGAAGGAAAAGGGGGCCTGCAATCACCTTCGAAACTAGCAGGACGCCAAGTAGATTGATCCAGTACAGGTAGCTTGCTGGCACGGATAGAAGGCTCCCCAGCCACCTGCAGGCCAATACAAGTACAACCAACACCGGCAACAGCCTCAGCAGTAGGACAGTCAAGATTTCTTTGATGCTAGGCATGGTCCGATCGCGTCCTTTCATGAATTAATGACCCTAGCTGCTCTATGAAAGGAATCGCTTGCCCGGGGTCATGGAGTGCATTCACTGGCATCACCATTCCGGTAACGCCCCAGACCTTATTGTCGGCTTCATCAATGATCCATGCACACCCGTTTCCCCAAAGTAAGCTGTCGAACTGAAAGAAGGATGCGATCTCATCGAGCTGGGCGCGGGACAGACTGCTGTCCAGCTTCCGAAACATCGGCGGCCCGATTGGGTGAACATCACGGCGCTCAAGGTCAAAGCGGAACTTGATTGCTCCGGCATGCTCTTTGCCGACAAACGTTAGGTCGATTGCCGTAGCACCAACGGCCCAGTCCTCCACTTCCATTCCTCGAATGGCTAGTGTGTCGCCCATCCGTTTCACGACCAGCGTTGCTGGCGATGGGAGCATGAGCTGGGCAGCAGGGATAGGACGATCCTGATATCTGATCCAAGCGAGGACTTGACCGTCCTGTGCGTCGCAAAAGCCTTGAATCCGATTCTGCTGAACTTTTGGGTGCGTCCCAGAATGCGGAGCGTCGACGAACTCCTCGATTGCGAGCCGCGCCAATTCCTTGTACACGACACGATCTAACGAAAACCGATATCGCTCCTGGTCTACATCCGGATCAACCGCATCGTCCTCTTTCGCGTGGGCAACCGCGTGACGCCCTTGCTTGCGAAGGTAGTCGCCGATTGATTCCCTAGTCGACGTCTCAATGGCGTGAATACGAGCCATGGCTTCTGGCGTCACGAGTTTGGGCACAGCAGATTTGAACCAAGCGCCACGCACGTCGCCATTAACGAAGTTTTCGATCACCTTGAAGAAGCTAAGTGCGGCGTAGAAGTCATTGCTTGATGACAAGCCCTCACGGAATAGAGCAAGACCCCGCAAGGCTCGCGGATCAGAAACACGCTCGATCGCCTGAAGGCCAATGTCCATGTAGCTGGACATGGCCGTAAATCTTCTGATTCGGCTATGGACGGGCCTAGTGGGGCTGTACGTGAAGTCAGTGATCGCCAGTGACGATTGCTCCGTCCACGCGATCACAGACGCGAACCGGGAAATCGCCGTTCTAGCCTCTTCGGGCGAGGACAGTGAATTCGTGCGCATGTTCACGGCGATGCCCGCTGCCAGATCATCTGTTGCAGGCAGCAGGAGGAATTCAGACCCCTGAAACCACATCACTTGAAACTGATTCGGCCAAGACGCGCGCGTGTTGATATGGGCCGACATCCAAGGCCCTGTTTCGCTGCAACAATCCAGAGCACGTTGTGTGGTCTGGCTGAAATATGGCCACAAGGGATCCGATTGGTCCATGGCCGCCCCTCGTCCACTTAGTTTTCCTGATGCAGAAGCTACCAGACCCGGAGGTATCAAGCCCCTGTATGGAGTTAGTTCGGAAGGTGGTCTACTTCGAGCCAGTCGGATTGTGGTTCCAGCATCGGTTCTAGGACTTCCATTGCTGTGGGCGAGGATCATCCGCATTTGGCTTGGCGTCCGACCCTGTCACTACGAGTGCGGAGGCGACCGATTCGTTTCGCGAAGAAGTCCCGAGGGTGATTCGTTTGTAAGTTCCGTATAAGTCGGGCTGCCAGGAACAGACCACGCATCCGTGCCTCGACGACGGCTATCTGCGTATGGGCGCTGGATTTCGCAAGTGCCTGAAACAGAAAGCCCCGCCGGAGCGGGGCTTCTTGAAAGTGGTGGAGCCAGGGAGGATCGAACTCCCGACCTCGTCATTGCGAACGACGCGCTCTCCCAGCTGAGCTATGGCCCCACAAGAGCGGCGCCATTCTAGCCCGCGGCCGCTTCCTGTGCCAAGCCCGCGCGGGCCAGGATGGGCGCCAGCGTGGGCTCCAGTTCGCCGCGCCGCCAGCCCGACAGGGCGGCGGGCCACTGGCCCGATTCCTGCAGCGCCTCCAGATACCGGCGCGAGGCCAGCACGCCGTCCGGCAGGCCGAGTTCGGCGCTGCGGGCGGACACCGCATCCTGCAGGCGCTTGACCTGCGCCTTGTCGCCATCGGTGGCGTTGCGCGCCAGCGGCATGCCGGCTTCGTCGTCCAGCGGCGTGGACAGCGTCTGCCAGATGGCGTCGGCCAGTTTGCGGGGCGCCTTGGGCTGGGTGTCGAACAGGCGCAGCAGCGCCGCCTTGTCCATCGGCGGCGTGCGGGCGAGGCCCACCGCGAGCTCGTTGTCCAGGATCCAGCTACGCGGCTTGTCGCTGGCGCGGGCCTGCGTTTCGCGCCAGCGCAGCAGGCGCACCAGCCGCTGCTGCGCGTCGGCATCGAGGAACTGCGCGCTGCGCATGGACAGGTGCGGCCAGCGTTCGCCCTCGTCGTGCGCCGCGTTCTCCACGAAACGGGCACAGTCTTCTTCCAGCCACGCAAGGCGGCCACTGGCTGCCAGTCCGGTCCGGAGCGCATCGTGCACCGCGAACAGATAGCGCACATCGTCGGCGGCATAGTGCAGCTGCGACTCGCTCAACGGGCGGCGCAGCCAGTCCGAACGGGTCTCGCCCTTGGGCAGCACGACGCCGGTGATGCGTTCCACCAGCTTCTGATAGCCCAGGCCGGCGGCCACCCCGCCGATGGCGGCGGCGATCTGCGTATCGAACAACGGCGTGGGCAGCGCATTGCAGGCGAACTTGAACGCGACCAGGTCTTCACTCGCGCTGTGCATGACCTTGGTGATCGTGGTGTCCAGCAGCCACGGCCTCAGCGCATCGGTCATGCCCGGCACCAGGGGGTCGACGAGCAGCACGTCGTCGTCGATGGCGATCTGCACCAGCGCCAGCTGCGGCCAATAGGTACGTTCACGCACGAACTCGGTATCCAGGCCGATCCGCGTGGGCCGGCGTTGCAGCTGCGCGTCCAGCGCGGTGGGGGTGTCGATCCAGTGGGGCACGAAATCTCCGCGTGATGCGTGGTTTGCTCAGTCAGGGGACAATAACCTAAGGTCCGGGCTCAGCCCGTATCGTCTGCCGGTAGTGTCTGCCGGCATTCTCTCACGGGGGCTGCTGGCTCCCATCACGGAGGGTGTTTGCGCGCGATTCTTGCCGCCTTGTTGATCTCGCTGCCGTGGCTCGCCGCGTGTTCGCGCGATGCGGCGACGCCGGACGAAGCGAGCGCCGCCGCCGATGCCGTACGCATGCCCAGCGTGACGGTGACGGGCGATGACAGCGGCGTGGACGAACTGAACTGGCGTCCGCCCGCCGTGGCCCTGGTGCCCGGCGATGTGGCCAATGCCCACCGGCGTGCGGCGCGTGCGTTGTCCGAAGGTCGCCTGTTCGATGGGCCGGATGACGCGATCCCGCTTTACCTCGCGCTGCAACGGCTCGATGCCGGCGATGCGCGCGCGAAGACCGGCCTCGGCCGCAGCCTGGATCGCCTGCTGGACCAGGGCGCGCAGGTGATGCGCCATGCCGAGGACCGCACCGAGGCCCTCCGCCGTGCACGGCAGATCGCCGCCGTGGCGCGTACCGTGGCCCCGGCCGATCCGGCGGTCGTCGCCTATCTCGCGCGGGTGGACGAGGCCGATCAGCTCACCCGCCTGAACGTGGCCAGCGAACGCGCCCTGCGCGAAGGCACGCTGGGCGAGAACGGCGGCGGCGCACTGGCGGGTTTCCGCGAAGTGCTGAAGTGGAAGCCGGGCCAGCCGCGCGCCATGCAGGGGCTGGCCGCCGTGGAGAGCGCCATGATCCGCCGCGCGGAAGAAGCCGCACTGGCCAGCGACTTCGACACCACGCGCCTGTGGCTGGACCATGCCGCCAAGGTCCGCGAGGACGCGCAGACCGTGGCCGATGCGCGCGTGCGCGTGGAAGCCATCCGCATGGCGCGCATCGCCGAACTGCGCGATGCCGGCGTGCGCGACATGGCGACGCCGCTCGGGCTGAAGGAGGCACGCGTGAAGCTGGCCGAGGTGTTGCGCATCGCCGAGCCCGGCAACCGCGTGGCGGCCGATTTCCGCCAGCGCATCGACCTGGCCACGCACTACGGCCTGTTCCGTCCGGGTCAGGCGTTCACCGACGCGCTGCACCATGGTGGCCGCGGGCCGGCGATGGTGGTGGTGCCGCACGGTGGCTTCAGCATGGGCGCGGGCGAGGACGAAAAGGATGCCGCCGATGCCGAGAAGCCCGCCCACTACGTGCGTTTCGACCGCGGGTTCGCGATGGCGCGGCACCCGGTGACGGTGGGCGAGTTCCGCCGCTTCGTGGAAGCCACCCAGTACCGTCCACGCGCCACGCGCCGTGGCCATTCCATCGTCTACGACGAACGCAGCGGCAATTTCGTGCGCCGCAGCGGCGTGGACTGGCGCTCGGACTACACCGGGCAGCCCGCCAGCGACGACATGCCGGTGCTGCACGTCAGCGTGTACGACGCCGAGGCCTACGCCGAATGGCTGGCCGGGCAGACCGGGCACGGCTACCGGCTGCCCAGCGAGGCCGAGTACGAATACGCCCTGCGTGCCGGCCGGCAGGGCCGCTATCCCTGGGGCAACGGACAGCCCCCGCGCGGCGTGGCCAACCTGACCGGGGGCAACGACCGCTCGCCCAGCGGGCGCACCTGGAACAACGCCTTCGTCGGTTACGGCGACGGTTACTGGGGCCCGGCGCCGGTCGGGCGCTTCCGTACCAACGCCTTCGGCCTGAAGGACCTGGATGGCAACACCAGCGAATGGGTCGCGGACTGCTGGCATGCCAGCTACCGGCGCGCCCCGGCGGATGGAGCGGCGTGGTTCAATCCCGGCTGCCGGTCACGGGTGGTGCGCGGCGGGTCCTGGGCCAGTTCGCCGGCGCAGGCACGTGCCGCGTGGCGCTCGTCGTCGGATTCGGATATGACTAATGCGCGGGTGGGCTTCCGCGTCGTTCGCGGCATCTAGCCGCCAGGGAGAGGGTGATGAGGCAAGATCCAAACGGACGCTCGCAGTACGGGCAGGGCGGCGGGCGGCGCGGCGGCGGACTGGGCAACATCCGCTGGCTGATCCTGCTGGGCTTCCTGGTCTATGGCGGGTGCTACTACCTCAACAATCGCGTGGTCGATCCCTACACCGGCGAGAAGGTGCTGATCGACGGTTCCATCGGCGTGGAAGAAGAGAAGGCGCTCGGCCTGCAGGCCTACCAGGAGATCCTGTCGCAGGAGCAGCCGGTCGATCCGAATTCGCAGATCGCGCAACAGGTACGCACCATCGCGCAACGCCTGATCGCGAAGATCCCGGAAGTCGAAGCCGCCATCGCGCAGGAGAAGGGCACCCAGGCCAGCGGCAACTGGAAGACCTTCGAGTGGGACGTCAACGTCATCCAGTCCGACCAGGCGAACGCCTTCTGCCTGCCGGGCGGCAAGATGGCCGTCTACACCGGCCTGATCCCGGTGGCGAAGAACGCCGACGCGGTGGCGGTGGTGATGGGCCACGAGATCGCCCACGCGCTGCTGCGCCACGGCGCGCAGCGCATGTCTCAGCAGAAGCTCACCCAGATCGGCCAGATGGCCGGCGCGATGAGTGGCATGGACCCGCAACAGCAGCAGATGGTGATGGCGGCGATGGGGTACGGCTACCTGCTGCCGTATGCACGCGAGCACGAGACGCAGGCCGACGAAGTGGGCCTGATGCTGGCTGCCGCCGCCTGCTTCAATCCCCAGGAAGCCGTGCCGCTGTGGCAGCGCATGAGCGAGGCCAGCGGCGGGCAGGCACCGCCGGAGTTTTCCTCCACCCATCCCAATCCCGGCACGCGCATCCAGAACCTCACCGCGCTGATGCCCAAGGCGATGGAATACCGCCAGCGCTTCTGCAAGGAAGGCGCCGCGCCATGACGTCGCTCCCGGCAACGCTGTTGCTGGCGGTGCTGTGCGTTGCCGCGCCCGCGCAGGCCGCGATCAAGGACGCGCAGCCGGACGGCTTCACCCTCGAAAACTCGGAGTGGGTGCCTGTCGCCCCGCAGGCGGCCTACACCGCGCTGGTGAAGGAGGTGGGCCGCTGGTGGCCGGCCGACCATACGTGGTGGGGCGATGCCTCGAAGCTCGTCATCACCGACAAGGCCGGCGGCTGCTTCTGCGAGATCAACGGCGCGCAGCAGGCGTGGCACATGACGGTCACCTTCACCGATCCCGGCAAGCTGCTGCGCATGACCGGCGGCCTCGGTCCGTTGCAGGGCATGGGCCTGCACGGCGCACTGGAATGGCGCTTCGTCGAAGAGAACGGCGGCACCCGCATCACCCTGTGGTATCGCGTCGGCGGCTACACGCCGGATGACATGAGCAAGTTCGCACCCGTCGTGGACAAGGTGCAGGGCCTGCAACTGGGTGGCTTGGCCACCTTCCTGCGCAAGGGCACCGACGGCGCCCCACGCTGACATTCACTCCAACGTTCGAGGAAGGGAAGACCGCATGAGCATTCGTTTGTCGGAAAAGGACAGTGGCCGCACGCTGGGCAGCATCTCGCAGGAAGATTTCCAGCTGCTGGTCGACCACATGGAAGAAGAGTCATCCAAGGACCAGGACTACTACGTGGAACACACCGCCATCGATGCACTGGAAAGCCTCGGTGCCAGCGCCGGGTTCGTCGCGTTGTTGCGTACGGCGGTGGGCGAGTCGGACGGCATCGATGTGGTGTGGGCTGAAGAATAGAGCGTACGTTTGGCCGCTCACATGCTGACCGTGACGAAGTCTCCAGTCGCAGCCGGGCCTGCAGTATTCATTGCGCTCTGCGTCGGTGCTCTTCAGATATTGGTCGGCATCCTCGTGTTGGCGTGGGCTTGGCCTCTGTTTGCGGACCCACCGTTCCTCGCGCAGGGGTTGGTCAAGGAGTACCACGACCTCCGTCAGATGCTCCCTCGCGATGACGCGACGCTGACCATGCTGAAGGGGCTGCGCTGGAAGTTGCAGTGGCTGTTTGACCGGCAAACCGAGGGCGTGCTGGTGGGCATGGGCTTGGGCGCTTTCCTACTCGTGTGCGGGGCGGCATTGATCGGGATCGCATGCTGGCCACCCATCGCGCGGAAGCCGCGCAGTGTGGGTTGAGCAGGAGAACGGGATTTGGAAACAGTTCTCAGGTCGAATCGCGGGGTATCGGAATTGACGATGCGATTGACCCCGCGCGGCACCGCCGAGTGGGAATGTGCGCTGATGTTCGTGGGCGAGGATTGGAACGGCGGCCATGGCTCCCCTTTCACGGGGACCGTGGACGGCTTCATCCTGATCACAACGGCACTTGAGGCATTGCATCGCCATCTGGAGTCCTGGCTCGGTGGCTCCTTGGATGAACTCGTTTCATCATGCCTGGACGCATCGTTCGAGCTTGCGGGACCCGGGCAGATGCTTGGTTTCCGGTTCGGGCCCATCCAAGAGGTGATCGCCGAGTGCGGCAAGCCTGTGGTCAGCATCGGGTTTTCCATCGGCGCACTATCGGGCAAGTTCCACATCGTCACCGACCCCTCGTGTCTTGCCTTGTTCGCCGAAGGCCTCGGACATGCTCTGAACGGCGACGAACACCAGCGTCGTAGGATGGGTTGAGCCGAAGGCGATACCCATCGCTTGCGGAATCATGGTTCACCATGATGGGTATCGCCTTCGGCTCAACCCATCCTACTCAGAGCGGGCTCCATGCCTCGCATCATCTCCATGCAACCCGTCCGCCATCTGCCGCAGGCGATCGCGTTCTACGAGAAGCTGAGCTTCGCCGTCGAAGGCCGCCGCGACGACTGGGGCTGGGCGAGCCTGTGCTGAGGTGATTGCCGGGTGATGTTGGACCAGTCGATATCGACGTGAACCCGGATACGCCGCCCAACGCGGTGCTTCTCTACTCCGGCGACATCGACGCCTTCCATGCGCAGGCGCGTGCGAACGGCTTGGACATCCCCGACCGGGGCACCCCGTTCTACGGCACGCGCGAGTTCCGCATCGACGATCCGGACGGCAACCGGCTGTGGATCGGGCAGGTGGGCGCGGCCGACGGCGCCTGAGCCCGGAGCGCGAGCGCGCGGAGGTGGCACGCGAGGCCCCGAAACCTGCGCGCAACCCCTCGAGGCTTGCGCGCAGGCGTGCCGATGCCACGCATGAACGCGCCACGTTCGTGCGCACGCCACCCGCACCTCGCGTGCAGGTCTCGATGCCTTGCGAAATCGCATTTCCGATCGCCGCCGCAAGGCGCCGAGGCTCGCGCGCGGGACGGTCCGGGTCGCACGCCGGGGTCGTTCGCCCCACGGGTCTCACATTTAGCCTTGTCCACGGCCTCCCGAGGCTTGGGTGCCGAGTCCCGGCGCCTGGCGCGCAAGCCTCCGGGTGTCGCGGATGAACGTTCCGGGTTCATGCGTCACGTTCGCACGCGTGCGCGCAAGCCGCCGGGCCGTGCGCGGCGGCGGGCGATGCCTGCCTGCGTGGGGGAATGGCCTGGGGTGGGCTTCGAGCGGTGAACGTCCGGATACCGGCATCGGCAAGCGGTCTCCGGCGGCCTGCCGCTGACCGCTGGCGGCACGTCCGCACGTTGCCCAAGGGAGCGGCGCCGGTTCCTGTCCGGTGGCCGGCATTCCTCTCACCCTGGGAACCCCCGCCATGCCCAACGTACGTGATCGCCCCTATCCCGGAATGAACTTCCTCGTCGACCTCGGCACCGGTGACGACGGTCCCGGCAGTGGCGTGGCCGAGGTGGTGTTCCCCGATGCGCGGCTGCAGCTCAACGAGTACCGCAGCGGGAACGACAAGACCGGCGAATCGATGAAGCTGTCCACGCTGACGCGCTACGACGATCTCGTGCTGCGTCGTGGCGTGACCGGTTCGTTGTCGTGGTATCAGTGGTGGGACGAAGCGCGCAACGGCGGCGACGCGCGGCGCGATATCAGCGTGACGCTGCTGGACGAGCAGGGCAACCCGGTGCTGCGCTGGCGCTTCCTGCGTGCGCGCCCTGCGGCCTACCGTACCTCGCCGATGGATGCGACCGTGGCGGATACGTTGTTCGAGACGCTGGAGATCGCGTTCGACCGCTTCGAGATGGAGTAGCGGTCAGTCCGTCGTATCGCGTGGAGGCTCGCGCAGGTATTCCAGCACGAAGCCGATGAGCAGGCCCAGCAGCGCACAGCCCGCGGCCATCGCGGCGGACGAAGGCTGCTTGCCGGTCAGGTGGTACAGGCCCGCGCCGGCGCCGATCCCGAGCAGGAGGGGAACCAGCAGGCGGGGCTTTGCCCACGCCTCACCCAGCAACCACGCGATCAGTTCCACGGACGGCTCCCGACGAGCGACGCCGGGAGCATGGCCCGGTTGCTCAGAGCTTGGCAAACAACGTGGAGACCACCAGCAGCGCGAACCCGGCGACTACCAGCCAGAACGCATGCGGGGCCAGCACCGGCACGTAGCCGAACTTCGCGGCGATGCCGCCGGTGCCCAGCAGCAGGGCGATCAGCCAGACGCCGAAGGTGGGAGGGGTCAGTTTCATGCGGGATTCCTTGTCGAAAGTGCGTGTTGATTCGCAGGGAGCGGGAAGACGGGGACGCGGCTTCCTGTTCAGAAGCTCATGAACAGGCCGCCGTTGACGGGCAGGTTGGCGCCGGTGATGTAGCCGGCATCGTCGGCGGTGAGGAAGGCGACCGCGCGCGCGATGTCGTCCGGCTGGCCGATGCGGCCCACCGGCACCGCGGCGACGGTGCGGTCGCGGACGTCATCGGGCATCGCCCTGGTCATCGGCGTTTCCACGTAACCGGGCGAGACGCTGTTGACGGTGACGCCCTTGCGCGCCACTTCGCGCGCGAGCGACATCGAGAAGCCGTGCAGGCCGGCCTTCGCCGCCGCGTAGTTCACCTGGCCAAAGTTGCCGGTCTGGCCGCTGACCGAACTGATGTTGACGATGCGTCCGAACCCACGCGCCTGCATGCCGTCCACGGCATGGCGGCAGAGGTTGAACACGCTGTCCAGGTTCACCCCGATCACGGCGTCCCACTGCGCCTTGTCCATCTTGCGCAAGGTGGCGTCGCGGGTGATGCCGGCATTGTTGACCAGGATGTCGAGTGCACCGTGGCGGGCTTCGACATCGCGCACGAGTGCGGCGCAGGCATCGAAGTCGGCCACGTCGACGGTGGCGGTTTCGACATCGAGCCCGGCGGTCTGCGCGTGGAAACGGTCGAGCTGTTCGCCGGAGGCGGGCAGGTCGGCGGCGACCACTCTGCGGCCGGTGCGCGCCAATGCCTGGCAGATCGCCAGGCCCAGTCCCCCCAGGCCGCCGGTTACCACGGCGATGCGTTGCGTCATGCGGAATCCCTGTGTCGCGAGGTCAAAAAAAGGCCCGCGCAACGGGGCGCGGGCCGGGTTTCACTACGGAGTGGTTCAGCGCGCGCGCGTCTTCGGCGTTTCGCGCGGCGGATCCTTCGGCTTGACCGTGGTCGGGCGGCCCATGCCGCCGCTGAGGTTGCGCTGGAACTCCTGCCACAACTCCATGTTGCGCTCGGTCAGCTGGTTCATCATGGTCCACGGCGTCTGGCCCAGCATGCTGCCCATCTGGCTTCGGAACTGCTGCTGCTGTTCCATGAACAACTGCATGCTGCGCTCCAGGTAGTTACCCATGAAGCCCTGCAGCGAATCGCCGTAGAACCGGATGATCTGGCTGAGCAGCTGGGTGGACAGTACCGGTTCGCCGTCCTGTTCCTGCTCGCTGATGATCTGCAGCAGCACGGTGCGGGTCAGGTCGTCGCCGCTCTTGGCGTCGCGGACTTCGAAATCCTCGCCATCGACGATCAGCTGGCGCACGTCCTCGATGGTGATGTAGCTGGAGATCTCGGTGTCGTACAGACGGCGGTTGGGGTACTTCTTGATGATGCGGATCGCAGCCATTGAGCATTCACTCTAAACGCGTATGAGTCAGCATGACGCAGCGCAGCAGCCCTTGCAACAGGCCACAAGGCAGGGAGCCCCTGTTCAGCCAAGGAAAAAATGCTGCGCAGCATGCGGTGGATGGGATGCGCGGCGCAGGCCGCGTGGAGCGGGCAGGGCGGCGCCGATGGCACCGCCCAAACCTCACCAGCCCATGTGGTGGCCGCCGTTGATGTCCAGGTTGGAGCCGGTGATCCAGCTGGCCTGTTCGTCCACCAGGAAGGCCACCGCGTAGGCGATTTCCTCGGGCTTACCGAGGCGGCCGGTGGGAATGTCGGCGGCGATCTTCGCGCGGACTTCCTCCGGTACGGCCATCACCATGTCGGTGGCCACGTAGCCGGGCGACACCGTGTTGACGGTGATGCCGAGCTTGGCGTTCTCGCGCGCCAGCGAAATGGTGAAGCCGTGCATGCCGGCCTTGGCGGCGGCGTAATTGGCCTGGCCGTACTGGCCCTTCAGGCCGTTGATCGAGCTGATCTGGATGATGCGGCCCCACTTGCGGTCGCGCATGCCCTCGATCACCGGGCGGGTGACGTTGAACACCGAGTTGAGGTTGGTGTTGATGACATCGCCCCACTGCGACGAGGACATCTTGTGGAAGGTGCCGTCGCGGGTGATGCCGGCGTTGTTGATCAGCACTTCGACCGGGCCGAGCGTCTGTTCGAGCTCCTTCACCATCGCCTGTGCTTCGTCGGGCGAGGTCACGTCGCCCTTGACCAGCGTCATCTCGTAGCCATCGGCCTTCATCTGCGCCTGCCAGGCGAGGGCCTTTTCTTCATTGCGGTAATTGGTGGCGACCTTGTGGCCCATGTCCGCCAGCTTCTTGCAGATGGCGGTACCGATACCTCCGGTGCCGCCGGTGACCAGGACGACGCGCGATGTCATGTGGGGAATCTCCTTGTACCGCCGCAAGCCGACGGCCACCCGATTCTAGACAGCGCCCGCGACAGGCTTGTTGTGCGATGCAGCGAAGGTCATGCAGGTCACTTTCGGCAGGCGTTCGGGGCGGAATCCGCGGCTGGCGGCCTGCATCGCGCCGGTGATGTTGCCGATGCCCGCCAGCGTCTCCACCGGCTGGCCCAGCGCCTGCCAGGCGGCCAGCAACGCGGGCAGCGGGTCGTCATCGTCGATGGGCAACGACGCCATCGACTTGGACAGCTTCTGTCCCTGCGCATCGACGATCAGCGGCAGGTGCAGGTAGTGCGGCGTGGGCAGACCCAGCGCGCGTTGCAACAGGATCTGGCGCGGGGTGGAGTCCAGCAGGTCCGCCCCGCGCACGATGTCGGTGATGCCCTGGTCGGCGTCATCCACGACCACGGCCAACTGATAGGCCCAGAAGCCATCGGCGCGGCGCAGGACGACATCGCCGACCTCGCGGTCGACCGCCTGCTGCACCGTGCCCTGCAAGCCGTCTTCGAACGCGACATGGGCGCCATCGGGCACCCGCAACCTCACGGCCGGCATGCGATGGGCGTCGTTCGCCATGCAGGCGCGATGGATGCCACCCGCGTCGGCCAGCGCGCTCCGGCTGCAGTGGCATTCGAAGGCCAGGCCCTCTGCGACCAGGCGCGACAGGGCCTGGGCATACAGGTCGTGACGCGTGCTTTGCCAGACCACGGGCGCATCGGATGCCATGCCGAACGCGGCCAGCGTGTCCAGTTGCGCCTGCGCGGCACCGGCCACTTCACGCGGCGGATCGAGGTCTTCCACGCGTACCAGCCACTCGCCGCCATGGTGGCGGGCCAGCAGCCAGCTGCCCAGCGCAGCCACCAGCGAACCGAAGTGGAGGCGGCCGGTGGGCGAAGGCGCGAAGCGCCCGCGGTACACGGGGGAGGGATCGGTCGTGGTCATTCGTCGGAAGAGGGAGGAAAACTGAACCGCACAGTCAGCAAGCCGCTTGAATTCGCGGGGCGGCAGCCACAATTCTGCGACGTTAGCGTCTGTCTGTGCACGTCCCCCGGAGATACAAACCTTGTTCACGCGTGTTGCATTGTTCCTGGCCACCAACCTGGCCGTGCTGGTGCTGGCGGGCTTCGTGATGTCCCTGCTGGGCGTCAATCCCAACCAGATGGGCGGCCTGCTGGTGATGGCGGCCGTGTTCGGCTTCGGTGGTTCGCTGATCTCGCTGCTCACCTCGAAGTGGATGGCCAAGCGCGCGACCGGCGCGCAGGTGATCGAACAGCCGCGCAACGACCTGGAGCGCTGGCTGGTGGCCACCGTGAAGCGCCAGGCGCAGGCCGCCGGCATCGGGATGCCGGAAGTCGCGGTCTATGACGCACCGGAAATCAACGCCTTCGCCACCGGTGCCAACCGCAACAATGCGCTGGTGGCGGTGTCCACGGGGCTGCTGCGTTCGATGAACCAGGACGAAGCCGAAGCGGTGCTGGGCCACGAGATCTCCCACGTCGCCAACGGCGACATGGTGACCATGGCGCTGCTGCAGGGCGTGTTGAACACCTTCGTCATCGTGCTGGCCCGCGTGGTGGGGGGCATCGTCGATGGCTTCCTGTCGGGCAACCGCGAGGGCGGTGGACGCGGCTTCGGCTACTACATCATCGTGATGGTGCTGGAAGTGGTGTTCGGCCTGTTCGCGACGATGATCGCGATGTGGTTCTCGCGCCGCCGCGAATTCCGTGCGGACCATGGTGGCGCCACGCTGGCCGGCCGCCAGAAGATGATCGCTGCGCTGGAGCGCCTGGGTCGGCAGCACAGTCCCAGCACGCTGCCGGCGCAGGTGGAGGCCTTCGGCATCGCCGGTGGCATCGGCCAGGGCATGAAGAAGCTGTTCCTCAGCCACCCGCCGCTGGAGCAGCGCATCGCCGCCCTGCGCGCGCAGCAGGGCACGATGGCCTGAGCGACCAGGGAGTGAACCTTAAAAAAAACCCGCCTTCTGGCGGGTTTTTTTTGCTTGCTTCTTCCTGCACGGTAGGGAGAGCAACTGACTTGATTCAGGCGCAGCAGGAGGAGGAAGTTTTCCGCGGACATCCAGTATTCGATCAACCTGCGGTCGCTGCGCTTCGGAAAGATCGGCGCCAAGTGCGCCCCTCATCCGCCCTTCGGGCACCTTCTCCCCGCAGGCGGGGAGAAGGATACAAGCGCGTCGGTTTCTTCAAGGCACACGCACGGCGAGGCAGTCCCCCTCTCCCCACTTGCGGGGAGAGGGAGTCGCCATGTCAGTTGAAGTCGTAATTCATCGCGGGGCCGGGTGCTGCGAGGAAGTTGCCTTCCACGTAGTCCAGGCTGGCGGTGAACAGGAAGGCCATGGTGGCGGCGTCCTGCACGTGTTCCGCCACCGTCAGGATGCCCAGCGCCTGTGCGCGCTCGGCGATCTCGCGGATCTTCTGCTGGTGCTCGGTGTTCTTGCCCAGGTCTTCGCTGAAGACGCGGTCGATCTTGAGGAAGGTCGGCTGGAAGTGCGACAGCAACTGGAACGAATCCAGGCCCGCGCCGAAATGTTCCAGGCCCACCTGGCAGCCCAGCTTGGCCGCCGCCGACTGGAACGCCTGCGCCTGGCGGAGGTGGGTGAAGACCTTGGCCTCGGGCGTCTGCAGCCACAGCCGGCTGCCGGGCACGTCATGTGCGGCTAGTTCCCGGGCGATGAGGTCGAGCAGGCGGTTGTCGGCGAAGGAGGCCGGGCTGACCTTCACCACCAGGCGGGTGTCGTGGCCGGCACGCTTGCGCTCGGCCAGCACCTCGATGGCACGGTGCACCACCCAGCGGTCGATGGCATCGAGCAGGCCGTTGTCCTCGGCGATCCCGATGAAGGATTGCGGGAGCACGGTTTCGCCATTGGACTCCAGGCGCAGCAGCGCCTCGTAGACTTCGCCGGGTTCGCCCTGCAGGCTCACCACCGGTTGGAAGTGCAGGCGGAAACTGCCGTCTTGCAGGGCTTCCTGCAGGCGCTTGATCCAGTTCTGCACGCGCTCTTCCTCGGCACGGTCCACGGCGCCGGGGTCGAAGATCTCGAAGCGGTTGCCGCCCAGGTTGGTGGCGGTCTGCAGGCAGTCGGTGGCACGCGTGAGCACCTGGCCGATGCTGGCGATCTTCTCGCCGATCTGCACGCCGCCGATGCTGGCGGTGACCGAGGCCGAACGCTCGCCCACGTTGAACACGTGCGAGGCGTACGAAGCACGCAGCTTGTCGGCCAGCGCGGCGGAGTGGGCGTGGTTGCCCCGCAGCAGCACGGCGAAGGTGCGCTCGCCGAAGCGTGCGGCGGTGCACTGGTCGTCGAGCTTTTCCGCCAGGCGCGCCGCGAGCGCGGCTGCGAGGTCGTCGGCCGAATCGATGCCGATGTCCTGCAGCAGGCGCTGGTAATGGTCCGGTTCGATCAGCAGCAGCGCGTACTGGTCTTCGCCGCGGGCCACCTGGGCCACGGCATTCTCCAGCTCGCGCAGGAAGGTGGGGCGGTTCATCAGGCCGGTGACCATGTCGCGCTGGCGCAGGTCTTCGACTTCACGCGCCAGTTCCGGGTCGAACTCCTCGCGACGGCGGAACACCACCTGCACGCAGGGCTCGCTCTCGTAGGTGGCGGTGGCGAACTCCAGCGTGGCCGGGAAACTGTCGCCATCGATGCTGCGCGCCTCCAGTTCGAAGCGGGCCGGCGGCGGTTCGCCCTTGCTGAGTTTCTTCAGCAGGGCCTTGAAGTCGTTGACGTACTGCGGGGCCACCAGGTCCAGCAGCGACAGGCCTTCGACATCCTCGAAGGACTCGAAGCCGAACATTTCAAGGTAGGCGTCGTTGGCCCGGATGTGCATCCCTTCGTGGATGTAGGCGATCGGGTCGCGCGAGGACGAGATCAGTGCGTCGCAGCGGCGCTCGGTCTCGCGCATCTGGCCTTCGAGCCGGCGCTGCGAACGGCGTGCGTCCAGGTCGGCCCATTCGCGGCGCAGCACTGTCAGCACGTGTTCCGGGCGCCCGCGCAGCGCGATCGCGCGCGCGCCGGCGGCCTGGTCGGCCAGCAACTCGGCTTCGCTGATCGCGTCGGCCAGCACGATGACCGGGATGTCCTTGCCGCTGGCATCCACCTGGCCCAGCACGGTGGCCAGCGGGATGCCCTTGGCCGTGCGCGAGGCCAGCAGCAGGTCCATGGGTTGTGCCGTCACCATCTGGCCCAGTTCCGCTGCGTCGAGCGGTCGCAGGGGGCGCACGGCGATGCCGCCGTTGCGCAGCGTGGAGACGATGGCTTCCGCGTCCTCCGCGCTGTCGTCCACCAGGGTCAGTCGTAGCGTGGTGTCTTTGCCGATCTGCATGCAGCGTGTCCGCGAGGGGTGCGCGTTTAATACCTGAACGCGGCAGGTGAGTCCAATGCAGGCGTCGCAGATGCGGACATGGCCTGCCGTCGGTGGGTCACAGCGGGCGCTTGCCGGTATCGCCAGCGACTTCCCGTACCAGCCTCGGCACCAGGTACCCGGACAGCCGGGCGGCCAGTGCCGCATGCAGCGTCTTTGCCCGCGCGTCGTCGACCTCGAAATGCGCCGCGCCGGCCACCCGGTCCAGCTGGTGCAGGTAGTAGGGCAGCACGCCCGCCGCGAAGCCGCGCTCGCTGAGGTCCGCCAACGCCTCGACATCGTCATTCACGCCACGCAGCAGAACCGCCTGGTTCAGCAAGTGCACACCGGCGCCGCGCAGGCGCCCGAGTGCCGCGTCGACGCTGTCGTCGAACTCGTTGGCATGGTTGGCATGGATGACCAGGGTCACTGGCCACGGCAGGCCGGCCAGCCAAGCCAGCAGGCCATCTTCGATGCGTTCGGGCAGCACCACCGGCAGACGGCTGTGGATGCGCAGGCGGCGCAGGTGGGGAATCTCCGCCAGCACGTCCGTGAGCTCGGCCAGCTTGGCGTTCGACAGCGACAACGGGTCGCCGCCGGACAGCAGTACTTCTTCCACGCCCGTGTCGGCGCGGATCAGCGCCACGGCTTCCCGCCACCCTTCGCGTGCCGCGGTCTCGTCCGAATAAGGGAAGTGGCGGCGGAAGCAGTACCGGCAATTGATCGCACAACTGCCGGTCGCCACGAGCAGCGCCCTTCCGCGGTACTTCTGGATCACGCCGGTTCCCGTCCTGGCCGCGCCATCGCCCACCGCATCCAGGCCATAGCCGGTGGCCGGACGCATTTCGGCGTCCAGCGGCAGCACTTGGCGCAGCAGCGGGTCGTGCGGATCGCCATGGCGCATGCGGGCCACGAAACCGCGCGGCACGCGCAGCGGGAACTGCGCGGCCGCCTCGTCCGAGACGCGTCCGGCCAGCGCGTCCAACCCCAGCGACGACAGCAGCTCGCGCGGGTCGCGCACGGCATCGCGCCAGGCCTGTTGCCAGCGGGGTGCGGGCCTCGGGACGGGCTGTCGGGGTTCGGGGGCTGCGGTTATCATGTCGGGTCAGAAAACAAGCACCCGCCGGGTCCGGCGGGTCTCCCATTCTATCCGGCCGGCCGCCTTGCGCGGCGGGTACGCCTTACTCCAGGAGCACATGCATGGCCAGTTACGGCATGAACGACGTCAAGAACGGGATGAAGATCCTGATCAACAACGAACCGGCGATCATCAACGACACGGAGTACGTCAAGCCGGGCAAGGGCCAGGCGTTCACCCGTGTGAAGTACCGCCTGATCAAGAGCGGCCGCGTGCAGGAAATCACCATGAAGAGCACCGACTCGGTGGAAGCGGCCGACGTGGTGGATACCGACATGCAGTACCTGTACTCCGACGGCGAGTACTGGCACTTCATGCAGCAGGAAACCTTCGAGCAGGTGCAGGCCGACAAGGCCGGCATGGGCGGCGCCGAAAAGTGGCTGAAGGGTGAGGAAGACTGCGTGGTGACCCTGTGGAACGGCAACCCGATCCAGGTGACCCCGCCGAATTTCGTCGAACTGCAGATCACCGAGACCGACCCGGGCGTGAAGGGCGATACCGCCGGTACGGGCGGCAAGCCGGCCACGCTGGAAACCGGTGCCGTCGTGCGCGTGCCGCTGTTCGTCGGACAGGAAGAGATCATCAAGGTCGATACCCGTACCGGTGAATACGTCAGCCGCGTGAAGTGATGGAACAGCTGGCGCTTTACCTGGGCGTCTGGGCCGTCGGCGTGCTGATCGCCGCGCTGGGCGTGATGCTCTGCTGGAATGTGACCCTGCCGCGGCTGTTCCCCAGCGTGCCGCGGCTGAACTACGGGCGCGCGTTGGCGTTGATGCTGCTGTGCTGGCTGCTGTTCGGCGCCGGCGCCATCGGCTTGACCTACACGCTGGGATTCTGAGCCGAGGCCCCATGAGCGACCGCACCCCCGAAGCCTGCGACCTGTTGATCGAAGCCGGCTTCGTGGTGCCGGTCGTCCCGCACGGGGTCGTGCTGGAAGACCACGCGGTCGCCGTCACCGCCGGCCGCATCGTCGCGATCCTCCCGCTCGCCGAAGCGCGCACGCGCTTCGCGCCGCGCGAGACGGTAGCGCGCCCTGACGCTGCGTTGATCCCGGGCATGGTCAATGCGCACACGCACAACCCGATGACGCTGTTGCGCGGCGTCGCCGACGACCTGCCGCTGAAGGTCTGGCTGCAGCAGCACATCTGGCCCATCGAGGCTGCAGTGATCGGTCCGGACTTCGTTGCCGACGGCATCACCCTGGCGATCGCCGAGATGCTCCGCGGCGGCACGACCTGCGTCAACGAGAACTACTTCTTCCCCGATGTCCAGGCCGCGACGTACAAGCGCCATGGCTTCCGCGCCCGCGTCGGATTGCCGGTGATCGATTTCCCCACGGCATGGGCGGCATCCGACGACGAGTACTTCGAGAAGGCCGGCGAAGTGCACGACCAGTGGCGGGACGATGCGCTGATCGCGACCGCGTTCGCCCCGCATGCGCCGTACACCGTGAACGACGCCAACTTCGAGCGCGTGCGGATGCTGTCCGACCAGCTCGACGTGCCCGTGCACCTGCACCTGCACGAGACCGCACAGGAAGTGGAGCAGTCGCTGGAGAAGCACGGACAGCGCCCGATCGCGCGGCTGGACCGGCTGGGGCTGGTCAACGACCGCCTGATCGCCATTCACATGACCCAGCTCACCGAGGCGGAGATCCACCTCTGTGCCGAGCGTGGCGTCAGTGTCGTGCACTGCCCGGAATCCAATCTCAAGCTCGCCTCCGGTTTCTGCCCGGCCTGCGCCTTGGAGCGTGCAGGCGTGACCTTGGCGGTCGGCACCGACGGTTGCGCCAGCAACAACGATCTGGACATGTTCAGTGAGACCCGCACGGCGGCCCTGCTGGCCAAGGCGGTGGCGCAGGATGCCGCGGCACTGGACGCGTTCAGTGCATTGCGCGCGGCCACGCTGGGGGGAGCGAAGGCGATCGGGTTCGACGACCGCATCGGCTCGATCGAACCGGGCAAGGAGGCCGACCTGGTCTGCGTGGATCTGTCCGCGCTGGAGACGCAGCCGCTGCACCACGTGGTGTCGCAGCTGATCTATGCCACCGGCCGCCAGCAGGTCAGCGATGTGTGGATCGCCGGCAAGGCGAAGCTGCGGCAGCGCGTGCTGGTCGAGATGGGCATCGACGGCGTCATCGCCAATGCGCGCCAGTGGCGCGAACGGATCGCCGGTATCCGGCTGTCTTGACAGCGTCATCCCAGCGAACGCTGGGATCCATGTGGACGTTGTGTTTGCCGTTCCCGATGCTGCTCCAGGCAAGAGCAAGATGGGTCCCAGCGTTCGCTGGGACGACGGAATTGGCGCCTCGCGGGGTCAGCCCGCTCTACAATGGCGGCATGACAACCACGACTTCGCCCCTCGACGACAATTTCAGCCAGGCCGAACTCGACAAGTTCGGCGCGCTGGCCAACCGCTGGTGGGACCCCGATGGTCCGCAGAAGGCGCTGCACGCCCTGAACCCGGTCCGCCTGCAGTACGTGCGTGACCGTGCGCGCCTGCCGGGCGCCACCGCACTGGATGTCGGCTGTGGCGGGGGATTGCTGAGCGAAGCGCTGGCGCGCGAGGGCGCGCATGTCACCGCGATCGACCTGGCACCCGAGCTGGTGAAGGTGGGACGCCTGCACAAGCTGGAATCGGGCGTGCAGGTGGACTATCAGCTGCGTTCCGTCGAATCGCTGGCCGAAGAGCGTCCCGGCAGTTTCGACGTGATCACCTGTATGGAAATGCTGGAGCACGTGCCGGATCCGGCTTCCATCATCCGCGCCTGCAACACGCTGCTGAAGCCCGGCGGACACCTGTTCCTGTCCACGCTGAACCGCACGCCGGCCGCCTTCGCATTGGCGATCGTCGGCGCCGAGTACATCGCACGGCTGCTGCCGAAGGGCACGCATCACTACAAGGAATTCATCCGCCCGGCAGAACTGGCACGCTGGTTGCGCGATGCGGGCTTCCAGCTGCAGGACGTCACCGGCCTGGCCTATGAACCATGGAGACAGCGCGCACGGCTGACCTCGCGCACCGACGTGAACTACCTCGCCAGTGCGGTGAAGCCGTGACGGCGCGGGGATTCCCGCGCGCCGCGCTGTTCGACCTGGACGGCACGCTGCTGGACAGCGCGCCGGACATGCTGGCCACCGCGAACCGGATGCGCGCATCGCGCGGTGTCGATGCGATGACACTGGATACCCTGCGGCCGCACGTATCCAAGGGTGCGCGCGCGATGTTGGCCGCTGCCTTCCCCGCCATGGAGCAGGGTCCGCGCGAGGCGCTGGTGCCTGAATTCCTGGCGATCTACCAGGAAGAGCTCGGTCGCCACAGTCTCCTCTTCGATGGTGTCGCCGACATGCTTGGAGCGCTGGAGCAGGCCGGCAGCGTGTGGGGCATCGTGACCAACAAACCCGAATACCTGGCCCGCGACATCCTGCCGCAGCTGGGCTGGGAGACGCGGTGTGCCGTGCTGATCGGAGGCGACACGCTGGCGGAAAAGAAGCCGCATCCCCTGCCTTTGCAGGTAGCCACCGAGCGCATCGGCATCGCCATCGCCGACTGCGTGTACGTGGGCGACGACGAGCGCGACATCCAGTCGGCGCGTGCCGCCGGCATGCCGTCCATCGCGGCGTTGTGGGGTTACCGGCAGGCGCACGAAGAGCCTGCGCTGTGGCTGGCGGACGTGATGGTCGAATGGCCTGTGGCGCTGGTCGAACCGTCGGCATGGCCCACTGAGCGGCTTGTTGCAGGAGCGACGTAAGTCGCGACCGCACGGCTGCCGTTCTCGGTAACTTCACCGGCATACAAGAAACGTGTTGCGTTCAGTCGCCAGCGGGTACCGGCATGACGGTCGCGACTTACGTCGCTTCTACAAGGTTTGATCGCATGTCCGACTCCGCCGCCCTCGACAGCTTTCTCGACAAATGGCGTGCACGTTGGCCCGAGTGGTCGGTGGCCGAGGTGTTCGTCGCGCCCGCGCGACGCGACATCGCGGTGGCATGGTTCGCGCTGCTGCAGGAGTTCGAGGACGCCCTGAACATCACCGGCGATCCGCTGCCGGCAGATGCCAAGCTGGCGTGGTGGGGCGAGGAACTGCGTGGCTGGGCAGGACGGCGCTCACGCCATCCGCTCGGCCGGCGCCTCGAACCCGTGCGCGCCGACTGGGCAAGGCTCGCGGAGGCGCTGCCCACGTTGGCGGAGGCGCGCGCGCAACCGCTGGACCGGAATGCGGGTCTTGCCGCGCTGTCGCGCTACGGCGATGCGGTTTCGGCCGTGGAAGCCAGGGTGCTGGGCCGCGCGCCCACTTCACGCAGCATCGTCGCGCAGGCGCTCGCGATGCGATTGGCGGAGGCGGGCACGGCGGGCATTCCCATGGAGCTCAGGCAGGGCGGAAACGACGCTCATGCGGCGCGCGCTTGGGCGGACTGGCTGCTGGGGCAATGGGCCCTGCGCGAGGGCGCGCGCGAACGCCGCCTGGTATCGGCCTTCGCGCACGGACGCCTGCGCCGGCTTGCACAGCGGAGCGAACCTGGCGCGCTGCCATCGCGCGCCTCGCTCCTGTTCACAGGCTGGCGCGCCGCGCGCGGCGACTGAAGAGCACGCATATCGTTGCGATAGGGGCAGGAAACGGTCGTAACGGACTGTTTCATCTAGGGATTCAGGGCAAGGGGTACAATGCGCGGCATCCACTCCCCCCGTGCATGACGATGTCTTCCTCGCTTCCCCAGGCGCCCCGCGCCGACCTTCCCGATGTTGCTCACCAGCGCGTGCCACTGGGCCGTCCGCTGGACTGGGTGGGCATGGAGAACATCGCATTGCCGGTCCGCATCGCGGACGGTCAGGGTGGACAGCTGCAGGTGGCCGCCAGCATCGACCTGTCGGTGAACCTGGCCAACGCGGATGCGCGCGGTATCCACATGTCGCGCCTCTACCTGCAGCTGCAGGACGGACTGGCGCGTGAAGCGATCACGCCTGCGGGCCTGCGGCATCTGCTGCAGGACAGCGTGGCGTCGCAGGCCGGCCTGGCAACCAGCGCCCGCCTGAAGATCCGTTACGAAGCACTGCTGCAGCGGAAGGCGCTGGAAAGCGACTATGCCGGCTGGAAGCGCTACCCGGTCGAAATCGAAGCCACGCTGGCCGACGACCATCTGGTGCTGGCGTTGTCGTTTGCCGTCGAGTATTCCAGCACCTGTCCGGCTTCGGCGGCGCTGTCGCGGCAGGCCAACGCGGAGCGTTTCGCGGGAGATTTCGCCGCTGCGCATCCGTTGTCGGTCAATGTGGTGCACGACTGGCTGGCCTCCGAGCGCGGCCTGGCCGCCACGCCGCATGCACAGCGCAGCCGGGCCAGCATGCGGGTGGAATTGCGCCCGCAGTTCGACGAGCTGCCCCTTGTCGCCCTGATCGACGCCATCGAAGCCGCGCTCGGCACCCCGGTGCAGACCGCAGTCAAGCGCGTGGACGAGCAGGCCTTTGCACGCCTCAATGCCGAGAACCTCATGTTCTGCGAAGACGCCGCGCGTCGCGTGGCGTCGGTGCTGTCGGGTGACGCCCGCATTGCCCGCTACGATGCCACCGTGGCGCACTACGAGAGTCTGCACCCGCACGATGCGGTGGCCCGCGTGAGCGGCAGCAACGACTGAGGCCGCCAGTCGGCAAGGCCGGCACCACTTCACATTTATGCCCTGATCCGCGCTAAGCTCGGGCGCTAACCGCTCGGCGGAATGGATATGGGGAATCCACGGCGCCTGGCCAGAGACTGGTTGCTCTGGTTCTGCCTGATCGGGTGGGCGATGCCCGCCACCGCGCAAACGCTTTCGCTGGCCCGGCTCGACGCCGATCCGCCGGCGCGTGATGTCGTGTCCGGCAAAGTGGATGCGCAGTTTGCCGCCGGCACCCGCGATGGCGTGATCTTCGAATCCCAGACATCGCCCCGTTGGTGGCGCGTCGTCAGCCCCGTGGACGTGGATGCAGGCCTGCAACCGCACCTGGTGGTGCGCGCGCCGTACCAGAATCGGATCGAACTCTGGACCAGTGACGGCCCGCCGGTCGTACGCGCGTTGTTCGGCGCGGACGCCGACCTCGCGTTCTCGGCGCGTGCGCTGGCGTTCCCGTTGCCGGAAGGTGTCCGGGCCGGCCAGCCCCTCTACCTGCGGGTGATCTCGGTGGGCGGCACGCCGATGCCGCTGTCGATCCAGTCCTTGCGTGATGTCCATCGACAGGACCTGGAACACGTGGCATGGCGGGCGATGGTCCTGGGCGCGATGTGCGTACTCTCGGTGCTGGCGTTGGGGTTCTGCATCGGGCTGGGGGAGCGCAGCTACGGATTCCTCGCGCTGACTCTGCTTTCGCAGGCATTGTTCCTCGCGCTCGCGGGCGGCGAACTGCGCAGCATCGAGGTATTCGGTCATGCGTTGGGTGCGGACCCGCGGATGTCCCGTATAGCCGGCATGCTGTCGGTGATCGCCAGCAATACCTTCCTCGCCTTCTATCTGGATCTGGCGCATTGGAGCCCCGTTCTCGCGCGCGTGCTGCGCGCATGCAACGTGTTGCTGGGCGGCCTGATGCTCGCTTCCCTGGCGAGTACCAGCCTGCTGGTTCCCCGCGCGGGCAATCTCATATTGCTGGTGGCGACCGCCTGCGTACTGCTGGCCTGCGTCCGGGGTGCGTTGCGCAACGAGCGCCCGGCGTTCTTCCTGCTGCTGTCATGGCTCCCGATGATCTCGCTTACCGCCGCGCGCGTGGGCGAACTGCTCGGCTGGTGGGTGGGGCCCGCCTGGCTGATACATGCATTCCCGCTCGGCTTCGCGCTGGCCGGTCTGGTACTGACGGTCGGCCTGGCCGACAAGATGCAGCAGTTGCGCCGCGACCGCGACCGCGCCAGTCGCATCGCCGCCGTGGACATGCTGACGGGCGTACTGTCGCGCACCGCGATCATCGAGCAACTGCAGCGCGAAGTGGAGCTCGCACACGTGCGTGGCACGCCGCTGTCGGTGGTGTTCTTCGATATCGACCACTTCAAGCGGATCAACGACGAGCACGGCCACCCGGTGGGCGACCAGAGTCTGCGGCTCGTGGCCACCCGTACCCGCGGGAAGTTGCGCAAGCACGATTTCCTCGGGCGCTACGGCGGCGATGAAATGCTGGTGATCCTGCCCGGCACCTCACTTGATGACGCGCTGACCGTGGCCGAACACCTGCGCGAAGCAGTGAACAACCGGCCGTTGACCATCGATGGTCGCGTGATCGATACCAGCCTCAGCCTGGGCGTGGCGCAGTTGGGCGTTGGCGAAACCTTTGAACGCCTGCTGGAGCGCGTGGACACGGCGCTGTACTCCAGCAAGTCCGCAGGCCGTGATCGCGTGACAGGCGACCTTTCCCCGCAACCCGGAGATGCTTGAGTGAACGAAGCCGCCGCCGTACGTTTCCCCGTGGAGCAACTGCAGATCGGCGATCTGCTGCTGATGCTGGGCAAGAGCCAGCTGTCCAAGCTGATCGCGTGGTTCGGGGACAGTCCGTACAGCCATGTGTCGCTCGTATCGGACAACGGCCTGCTGATCGAGGGCATCCGTCCGGCGGTCCAGGAAAGTCCATTGGCTGCCCGGTTGTCGCCCGGGGGGCCGGTGGTCTTCGTCGACGCCTATCGGTCCTTGGCTGCCGATGGCACGCCGTTGAGCGCGGATGATCGCGCGGCGGTGCTCCGCCATGCGCGCTCGCTGATTGGCACGACGTTCGCGCAGGACGACCTGGTGACGATCGGTTTGCTGGTTGCGCTGCGAGGCAAGCCGCGGCACCTGCCGGTCTGGTTGCGCTGGCTCATCCGGGAGGCCACCGAGCATGCGATTCGCGCCGATTCCGGCAGGATGCTGTGCAGCGAGTTCGCGTACCGGGCCTTTGCCGACTGCGATGCGCTGCCGGCGGGCCGCCTCGCACGCCCCATCATGCCTGGCGAGTCCAGCGACCTGCCGTTCCCCGATGTCGACTATGGGAAGCTGCAGGAAGAAGTACGGGAAATGCTCAAGCGCAAGCACAAGACGCTGGAGCAGAATGCGGTCGGCGTCGAGACTGTCGTCGGGGCGTTGCCGGTCTGGGATACGGTCGATGCATTGGAACTGGACGATCCGGCGTTGGATGCATCCATCGCCGCCCTGCGTTCGCAACTGGGCTTGACGCATGCCGGCGCGGACACGTTCAAGGCGTCTGACGCGCTGCTTGAGGCCGCCTGGCCCGATGTCGGCCGGCCGAATCCCAAGCTGGTCCGCCCGCGTGATCTGGCGGACAGTCCCGCCAGTCGTTTCCTCGGTCGACTCTAGCTGCCTCGCGCGAGGACCAGCAGGGGATCGAGGCGGATGTCGAACCGCGCCCCCTGAAACTGAAGGCGACCGCCGGTCGTGACGCGTCGCAACGCGCCCGGGTGGTGAACGTTGGCGTCTACTTTCCGCGTTCGAGGACGAGCAGGGGATCGATGCGGATGTCGAACCGCGCCCCCTGAAACTGAAGGCGATCGCCGGTCGTGGCGCGTGGCAACGCACCCGGGTGGTGAACGTTGACGTCTACTTTCCGCGTTCGAGGACGAGCAGGGGATCGATGCGGGTATCGAACCAGTTCATCCCCCAATGCAGATGCGGCCCCGTCGCGCGCCCGGTCGCACCGACGGCACCGATCACCTGGCCCGGCTCCACGCGATCCCCCACCTTCACGTCGATGCGCGACAGATGCAGGAAGTTGGAGCTGATGCCATGGCCATGGTCCAGCAACAGCGTGCCGCCGGTCAGGTAGAGGTCGGGGGCGGCGAAGGTCACCACGCCGCCGGCGGGCGCCTTCACGGGCGTGCCGTTGGGGGCGGCGATATCCATGCCGGAGTGCCCTGCGCCGGGTTGACCGTTGTAGACGCGGGCATTGCCGAAACGACCGCTGATGCGGCCCTGCACCGGCCACTGGAAGGGCAGGGCGAAGTCGGCGCGCTCGTCGTCGCGTGCGCGCGCCGCGGTGACCAGTGCCTGTTCGCGCTGGATGCGCGCGGCGATCTCCGGCGGGGGATTGACCGTCTTGGGCGGCACGCCGTTGACGTGCTCCACCGGCCACTCACGCCGGGCCACGGTGATGTCGACCGATTCGGTGCGGCCGGAGGGCGTGGTGACCGAGACCTGCAGCGGGCCGGTTTCATCGCGGCCCACGCCAAGCACCACGGTGCCATAGCCCGTCGTGCGCAGCAGGCGGTCGCGATACCGCACCTGGCTGCCCGGCGGGACTTTGCCGAACACCAGGGAACCCTGCGACACGCTGCCCGGGAACACCACACGCTCTTCCTGCGACGCGGGAGCGGCGGGCGCTGCATCCTGCGCTGCGACCAGGGGAATCCAGCCGGCACAGACAGCGGCGAGCAGCGCCGCGACCGCCAGCTTCAACGTGAGAACTCGAGGCGCTGGCCCACGGGTGTGCCCACCAGGTGCTCACCGTTCCAGACCATGCGGCCATTGACCCACGTGGCGCCGACACGGGAACGGAACGTGCGGCCTTCGAACGGCGACCAGCCGACCTTGGACAATACGTCCTCACGCTTCACGGTGAACGGCTCGTCATCGATCAGCACGAGGTCGGCGAAGTAACCCTCGCGCAGATAGCCGCGCTCCTTGACGTCGAACAATTGCGCGGGCGCATGCGCGAACTTCTGCACCACACGTGCGACATCCATGCGGCCTTCGTGCACCAGTTCCAGCGCGGCGACCAATGCGTACTGCACCAGCGGCAGGCCGGACGGTGCCTGCGCGTACGGCTTTTCCTTTTCTTCCAGCGTGTGCGGCGCGTGGTCGGTGGCCAGCACGTCGATCACATCGTCCACCAGCGCCCTGATCAGCGCCTCGCGGTCGCTGGCGTCCTTGATGGCGGGATTGCACTTGATCAGGTTGCCCAGCACCGCATAGTCGGCGCGGTCGAAGCGCAGGAAATGGATGCAGGTTTCGGCGGTGATGCGCTTGCGCGCGCCGTCCGCATGCACCAGCGGGCCAGGCGTGAACAACGCCAGTTCGTCGGCGGTGGAGATGTGCAGCACATGCAGGCGGGTGCCGTGCTTGCGTGCCAGCGACATCGCCAGGCGGGTCGACTTGATGCAAGCCTCGCGGCTGCGGATGTCCGGATGGTGCTCGGCCGACAGGGCATCGCCGTACTTGGCCTGGAACGCGGCCAGGTTGGCGTCGATGGTCGGCGTGTCCTCGCAGTGGGTGATGATCGGCGTGGGCGCCTCGCGGAAGATCGCGTCCAGTGTGTCCGGATTGTCGACCAGCATGTTGCCCGTGGAGGCGCCCATGAACACCTTGATGCCGGGCGCGGTCTTCGGGTCGAGGGTGCGGATCGCGTCCAGGTTGTCGTTGCTGGCCCCCATGTAGAAGCCGTAATTGCCCCAGGCGCGGCCCTTGGCGCGCTGGTACTTGTCCTCCAGCGCAGCGGCGTCCAGCGTCGGCGGGCTGGTGTTGGGCATGTCCATGAACGTGGTCAGGCCACCCGCCACGGCCGCTGCCGATTCGGTGGCCATGTCGCCCTTGTGCGGCATGCCGGGTTCGCGGAAATGCACCTGGTCGTCGATCATCCCCGGCAACAGCCAGCGGCCGGCGGCATCGATGACGGTATCGCCGCCCTGGGGCACGATCTCGGCGGCGATGCGGGCGATGCGGCCATTCTCGAAGCGCAGGTCACCCTCGGTGACGCGGCCTTCGTTGACCAGGCGGGCGTTGACGATGACGGTGGCGGGCATCAGTGGTTTCCTGTGCAGGAGTGGGGGAGGTCGGCGCCGTCCCGGGCAGGGACCGGGTCATAGCCACCGGGGTGGAGGGGGTGGCAGCGGCCGATCCGGCGCACCGCCAGCCAGCCGCCCTTCAGCGGACCGAAGCGGCCGATGGCCTCCATGGCGTACTCCGAACAGGAGGGCACGAAGCGGCAGCGAGGCCCCAGCAGCGGACTGATGAAGCGCTTGTAGCCCTTCAGCAGCAGGATGAGCAGGCGGGCGAGCATGGCCCGATGATACCGCGTCGGGTTGCCGCTGCCTCCCGGGTAGGCTATAAAAGCGCGCTTTCCCGATGCTCGGGAAGAACAAGGAAGCGCTGTTCGTGGCTGCAAAGAAACCTGCGAAGAAGGCCGCCAAGGCCGCCAAGAAACCCGCTCAGACCGTCGCCAAGAAGCCTGTCGTGAAGAAGGCTGTCGCCAAGAAACCGGCTCCCAAGCCGGTGGCCAAGAAGGCGGCGCCGAAGCCCGCTGCCAAGAAGCCAGTTGCCAAGAAAGTGGCGACTGCGAAGAAGCCGGCTGCCAAGCCGGTGGCCAAGAAGGCGGCACCGGTCAAGAAAGCGGTTGCCAAGGCAACCAAGCCCGCAGTTGCCAGGAAGCCTGCGCCCGCACCGGTCACCAAGGCGCCCGTCGCCAAGGCGGCTCCAGTGAAGGCGCCGGCCAAGGCCGCGAAGCCCGCTCCCAAACCCGCACCGAAGCCCGCACCGAAGCCGGCTCCGGCAAAGTCCGCCCCCACCGCGGCTGCGACCAAGACTCCCGTGCCGGTTCCCGCCCCCAAGGCGGCTGCCCCGGCCCCGGCGC
This sequence comes from Pseudoxanthomonas sp. PXM03, assembly GCF_014852005.1. Classification (GTDB taxonomy): domain Bacteria; phylum Pseudomonadota; class Gammaproteobacteria; order Xanthomonadales; family Xanthomonadaceae; genus Pseudoxanthomonas_A. The sequence continues at coordinate 1,531,782 of NZ_JACVAU010000001.1, forward strand.
CCGCCGCCAAGGTTCCGTCCCCCCCGAAGCCTGTGCCAGTCCCGAAACCGACTACCAAGAACGCCAAAGCCTCTACCTCCGTCGAAGCCCCCGTGAGTCCCCGTCCCGCCACCACCCGTCCCGTGGGCAAGGTTGCGGTGGCCGTGGCTGCCCGGCCTGCGGCGCCGGTCGTGCGCGGCAAGGTGAAAGAAGTGCCCTACAAGACCGATGAAGCCACCGGTCGCCCGATCGTGCCGACCGGCTACAAGCCCTCGCCTGACGAGGAGTACATGAGCACGCTGCAGTTGGAGTACTTCCGCCAACGTCTTCTGCAGTGGCGTGCCGACCTGGTCGAGGAATCCAAGCAGACCATCGAGAACCTCAAGGATGAAGTCCGCGACATCGGCGATGAGGCCGAGCGCGCGACCCGCGAGACCGAAAACTCGCTGGAACTGCGTACCCGTGACCGCTACCGCAAGCTGATCGGCAAGATCGACAGCACGCTCAAGCGGCTCGAGGGTGGCGACTACGGCTACTGCGTCGATACCGGCGAAGAAATCGGGCTGGATCGCCTGGAAGCTCGTCTGACCGCCGAGCGCACCATCGATGCCCAGGAACGCTGGGAACACATGCAGAAGCAGCAGGGCGACTGAGCCCGGCGTCATCCGCATACTGAAAACCCCGCTTCGGCGGGGTTTTTTGTGGTCGGCAGAAACGCTGCCGGCTACTGCAGGTCGCGCAGGTCCAGCCGCCGCAGCCGCGGCGCCTTCCACGCGGTGAACCCGGCGACGGACAGGATCGCGAAACCGCCCACGATCACGGCAGGCACCAGTCCCAGCAATCTTGCCATCGTGCCGGCGTAGAACGCGCCCAGTTCATTCGACGAACTGACGAAAATGCCATTGATCGACGATACCCGCCCGCGCATCTCGTCCGGGGTGGACAGTTGCAGGATGGTCGAGCGGACCACCACGGAAACGCCGTCGCACATGCCGTAGAACAGCAGGATCCCCGCCGACAGCCAGAAGCTGCGCGACAGGCCGAAGGCGATGACGCTCAGGCCGAAGCCGGCCACCGCGAACAGCAGCACCCGCCCCGCGTGCTTTTGCAGCGGATGGCGCGCCAGCCACAGGCCGACACAGACCGAGCCCGCCGCCGGCATTGCGCGCAGGATGCCGAGACCCTCGGGTCCGTAGTGGAGGATGTCGTGGATGAAAGCCGGCAGCATGGCCACCACGCCACCCAGCAGCACTGAAAACATGTCCAGCGCCATGGCCCCCAGCATGATCTGGTTGCCCAGTACGAAGCGCCCGCCCTGCGCGATGCTGGCGAACACGGGTAGGCTGACCGCCGGTGGCCCCGGTTCTTCCACGCGCAACCGCGCGAGCACGGTGGCCGCCATCAGCGCGAACACCACCGCCATCGCGTAGGACAGCGTCTTGCCGCCGAAGCCGACCAGCAGGCCGCCCAGCGCGGGGCCGGTGACCAGCGCGGCCTGGAAGATCACGCTGCCCAAACCTGCGGCACGCACGAAGTCCTCGCGCGGCAGCACTTTGGCAAACAGGGCGTTGTAGACCGGACTGAGGAACGAACGCGCCATGCCGGTCAGCGCGATGGCCGCGTAGATGGGCCACGTCCCCTGGAAGGGCAGCCAACCCGAAGAGACTGCCACCAGGATCACCGCCGTGGTCGCCAGTGCGCCGCAAGCGACCATGCCGATCCGTCGTCGTGGCAGGTGGTCGACCAGATAACCGGCGAACGGCGCCACGCAGAAGAACGGCAGGACTTCGGCCAATCCGACCAGGCCCAACGAGAATGGATCGCGGGTCAGTTCGTAGATATGCCAGCCGACCGTGACCGCAACGATCTGGTACGACAACAGTGCGCAGATGCGGTAGGCCAGTACCGCGGAGTAGCCGCGGTTGCGCAGCAGCGAGAAGGCGGAGCGGGACCCGGCTTCGCTCACTTTGCGTTGGCGGCCGTCTCGCGGATGAAGGCCAGCAACGACGCCAGGCCGTTGCTGCGCGTGGGCGAGAGATGCTTGGCCAGGCCGATGTCGGCGATGTAATCGGGCGTGGCGGCCAGGATTTCGTCTGCCGATCGCCCCGAGTACACGCGCAAGGCCAGGAAGATCAGTCCGGACACGATGGCCGAATCACTGACGGCATGGAAGTCGAGCTTCGCCGCGTCGCCCTCGGGCACGATCCACACCATCGACTGGCAGCCGAGCAGGCGGTGTTCCTCCCGCTTCCACTCATCCGGGAACGCAGGCAGCTTGCGGCCCAGGTCGATCAGGTACTGGTAGCGTTCGGACCAGTCGCCGAAGAAGGCGAATTCGTCCTTGATGGCGGCCTGCGCCTCAGCGGCGGTGGGTTCGAGCGGGAAGATCGTGTTGGTCATCTTGTCCTGGTAGGTCCGCGGTTCGAGCCCCTCTCCCATCGGGAGAGGGGTTGGGGTGAGGGTGCGGCGGAGTCCTTATGGTGCCGGCGTCATGATGTCGTCGAACCCTCATCCGGCGCTTCGCGCCACCTTCTCCCGTCGGGAGAAGGGAGGAGCGGTTCACGCACGCTTCCAGCGTACGCCCTGCGGCGTGTCTTCCAGCAGGATGCCTTCGGCCGCCAGCTGGTCGCGGATGGCATCGGAGCGGGCGAAGTCGCGGGACTTCTTGGCGGCCGCGCGCTCGTCGATCAGCGCCTGGATGCGCGCATCGTCATCGGAGGAGGTGCCGCGGCTGAACCATTCGGCCGGGTCCTGCTGGAGCAGGCCGAGCACGAGGCCGGCGCCGAGCAGCTCGCCTTTCAGGCGCTGCCGATCCTCTGGCGTCGTCGCCTTGCGGGCATCTGCGGCGATGCGGGCGACTTCGGCCAGCGCCTGCGGCGTGTTCAGATCATCGCTGAGCGCCTCCTCGATGACCTGCGGCGTGAGCGGCACGACCTTGATATCGCCCAGGTCGCGCAGCGTGCCGTACAGCCGGTCCAGCGTGTTCTTCGACTGCTCCACGAGCGCGTCCGACCAGTCCAGTGGCTGCCGGTAGTGCGCGGAGAGCAGCGCGTAGCGCAGCGCTTCCGGCGGATGCTGCTGCAACAGGTCGTGCACCTTCTCGATGTTGCCCAGCGACTTGCTCATCTTGGCGCCGCCGAAGTTCAGCATGCCGTTGTGCAGCCAGAAACGCGCGAACGTCTTGTGCGAACCGTCGGCATGCTTGTGCGCGCACTCGCTCTGGGCCACTTCGTTCTCGTGGTGCGGGAACTGAAGGTCCACCCCGCCCGCATGGATGTCGATGGTCTCGCCCAGATGCGCAGCGGCCATCGCCGAGCACTCGATGTGCCAGCCGGGGCGACCGACACCCCACGGCGACTCCCAGCCCGGCAGATCCGGGGTGGACGGTTTCCACAGCACGAAATCACCGGGGTCGCGCTTGTACGGCGCCACTTCCACGCGCGCGCCAGCCAGCATCTCTTCCGGATCGCGCCGCGAGAGCTTGCCGTACTCCGGGAAGCTGCCGACCGAGAACAGCACGTGGCCTTCCGCAGGGTAGGCATGGCCGCCCGCGATCAGTTGCTCGATCATCGCGATGATGTGCGGGATGTGCGCCGTGGCGGCCGGTTCGATGTCCGGGCTGAATTCAGCCGTCACGCCCAGGCCGGCCATGTCCTGGCGGTAGGCATCGGCGTAGCGGTCGGTAATGGCCGAGATTGCCACGCCGAGTTCCTTCGCCGCCGCATTGATCTTGTCGTCCACGTCGGTGATGTTGCGCGCGTAGCGCAGTGCGCCATAGCGCCGGCGCAGCAGCGCGGCCAGCACACCGAACACGACCGGCCCGCGGGCGTTGCCGATATGGACGTAGTTGTAGACGGTGGGCCCGCACACGTACATCGTGGGGACGGGGCCGAGAGGTTCGAATTCCTCGACCCGGCGGGTGAGGTTGTTGTGCAGGCGCAGGGTCATGGAAGCGGGGCAGGGGAGAGCCGGTCGATTCTACCTTCTGTGCCGGGATGGGAGGTCGGTGAGGCTGCTTGGCGCCGATGTTCAGCCCCACTCAAGGCGCGGCCCCTAAACTGTGACACCGGGATACCACTTTCAGGCCACATGCACCGCCTCCGCTCCGCCCTTTTCCTGTCCTGCCTGCTGTTCGCCATGTCCGCCATGGCGCAGGAGCGGGTAATCCCGGCGGAGAACGTTCGCCTGGACTATGCGCAGGTATTGAGCGTGGAGCCGGTGTACCAGACCCTGCGGGCCAGCCGCACCGAGCAGCGGTGTGACGAAGTGCCGGCGCCGAAGCCCGAGCAACCGGTCGAGGAAGACAGTCGCTGGTCCAGGATGGTCAGCTCCGTGCGCGGGTGGTTCGGCAGTGACGAGGCCGCGGAGCCGCCGGTGGCGCCGCCGGTCCCGACGGTGAAGGTCAACTGCCGCATGGTGCCCGTCGAGCGCGAGTTCCAGAGGCCCATCGCCTACGATGTGGACTACATCTACAAGGGCGTGAAGTACCGTTCGCGTCTGGCCGAGGATCCTGGCAATCGCCTGCGCATCCGCGTTTCCGTGGCGCCTTACACGTCACCGCTGCAGTCATCGGCCAGCACGCCCTGATCCTGCGCCCGCCGAAAGAAGTCTTGCGCTGCGCCGCAGCACATGCGAGCATTCGCGCCCATGAAGATGAACGCACACGCCCATGCTGACAGCGCGGCCCGCCAGGCCTCGAGCATGACGTCGCGTGCCCGTCGACCGGAATCCTGCATCTAGCTGGGCACCCCGGACGTCGTCGCTTGTTCACCGGAACCCAGCCAGAGGCTGGGTTTTTTCGTTTCTGAAGCCCGTTTTGCCACATTCCCGAAACCAGGATGCCGTAATGAAGCACTTCTTGAACACGCAGGACTGGAGCCGCACCGAGCTGGACGCCCTGCTGACGCAGGCTGCCCTCTACAAGCAGCACAAGCTGGGCGATGCGCTGAAGGGCAAGTCGATCGCGCTGGTGTTCTTCAACCCGTCGATGCGCACCCGCACCAGCTTCGAGCTGGGCGCGTTCCAGCTGGGTGGCCATGCCGTGGTGCTGCAGCCGGGCAAGGACGCATGGCCCATCGAGTTCAACCTGGGCACGGTGATGGACGGCGACACCGAGGAGCACATCGCCGAGGTGGCGAAGGTGCTGGGCCGCTACGTGGACCTGATCGGCGTGCGCGCCTTCCCGAAGTTCGTCGACTGGGCCTATGACCGCGAGGACATCGTGCTGAAGTCCTTCGCCAAGTACTCGCCGGTGCCGGTGATCAACATGGAGACCATCACCCATCCCTGCCAGGAACTGGCCCATGCGCTCGCGCTGCAGGAGCACTTCGGCACGTCAGACCTGCGCGGCAAGAAGTACGTACTCACCTGGACCTACCACCCCAAGCCGCTGAACACCGCGGTTGCCAACTCGGCGCTGACCATCGCCACGCGCATGGGGATGGACGTGACCCTGCTGTGCCCGACGCCGGACTACGTCCTGGACGAACGCTACATGGGTTGGGCTGAGCAGAACGTGGCCGAAAGTGGCGGTTCGCTGACCGTCAGCCACGACATCGACAGCGCCTATGCAGGCGCCGACGTGGTCTACGCAAAGAGCTGGGGCGCGCTGCCGTTCTTCGGCAACTGGGAGCCCGAAAAGCCCATCCGCGACCAGTACAAGCACTTCATGGTGGACGAGCGGAAGATGGCGCTGACCAACAACGGCGTCTTCAGTCACTGCCTGCCGTTGCGCCGCAACGTGAAAGCCACCGACGGCGTGATGGACTCGCCGCAGTGCATCGCCATCAATGAGGCCGAAAACCGCCTGCACGTGCAGAAGGCCATCATGGCCGCGTTGATCAAATAGGGCCGGCCTCGGTCCGCCGCTTCGACACGACACACCAACCCGGTGGGCCAAGGCCCACCCTACGAGACTTCAAGATGACGACCCCCCACGAATCCAAAGACATCGTCCTCGCCTTTTCCGGCGGCCTCGACACCAGCTTCTGCGTGCCCTACCTGAAGGAGCGTGGCTGGAACGTGCACACCGTGTTCGCCGACACCGGCGGCGTGGATGCAGAAGAGCGTGCCTACATCGAACAGCGCGCCGCCGACCTGGGCGTGGCCAGCCACGTCACCGTCGATGGCGGCCCCGCGATCTGGGAGGGCTTCGTCAAGCCGTTCGTGTGGGCGGGCGAGGGCTACCAGGGCCAGTATCCGCTGCTGGTGTCCGATCGCTATCTCATCGTCGACGCCTCGCTGAAGCGCGCTGCCGAGTTGGGCACGAACGCGATCGCGCACGGCTGCACCGGCATGGGCAACGACCAGGTGCGCTTCGACCTCGCGGTGAAGGCCAGCGGTGACTACCGCATTGTGGCGCCGATCCGCGAGATCCAGAAGGAACACACCCAGACCCGCGCCTACGAACAGGCCTATCTGGAAGAGCGCGGCTTCGGCGTGCGCGCCAAGCAGAAGAGCTACACCATCAACGAGAACCTGCTGGGCCTGACCATGTCCGGTGGCGAGATCGATAAGTGGGAGGCCCCCGGTGAGGGTGCCCGCGGCTGGTGCGCGCCGCGTGCCGAATGGCCGGTGGAACCGTTGCGCGTCACGGTCGGCTTCAAGAACGGTGAAGCGGTCAGCCTGGACGGGCAGGCCATCGGCGGCCCCGCGCTGCTGGCGAAGTTGAACGCGCTGTTCGCGCCGTACGGCGTGGGCCGCGGCGTATATACGGGCGACACCGTGATCGGGCTGAAGGGCCGCATCGTCTTCGAAGCGCCCGGCCTGGTGTCGTTGCTGGCCGCGCACCGCGCGCTGGAAGAGACCGTGCTGACCAAGCAGCAGAACCGCTTCAAGCCCGAGATCGCGCGCAAGTGGGTGGAACTGGTGTACGAAGGCTTCTACCACGACCCGTTGAAGGCCGACCTGGAAGCGTTCCTGCAGTCCTCGCAGGCCACCGTCAACGGCGAGGTCGTGCTGGAAACCCGCGGTGGTCGTGTGGACGCGGTGGCAGTGAAGTCCCCGCACATCCTCAATGCCAAGGGCGCAACCTACGCGCAGTCGGCGGACTGGGGCGTCGAGGAAGCCGAAGGCTTCATCAAGCTGTTCGGCATGAGCTCGACCCTGTGGGCCGAGATCAACCGCTGACCGGAGCGTGTCGATGAGCGCCATGCGCGTCAGCACGGACAAGGCGGAACTGGATCTGCAATTGATCCACCGTTTCCTCTCCACCCAGGCTTACTGGAGCCAGGGCATCCCGGAGGACACGGTGGCGCGCGCGATCGCGGGCTCGCTGTGCTTCGGCGGCCATATCGAAGGTGTGGGACAGGTGGCGTTCGCGCGGGTCGTTTCGGACTTCGCGACGTTCGCCTACCTGGCCGACGTGTTCGTGCTGCCGGAACATCGCGGTCGCGGCTACAGCAAGCAGCTGGTCGCCGAGATCATGGCGCACCCGTACCTGCAGGGGCTGCGCCGGTTCATGCTGGCGACCTCCGACGCGCATGGTCTGTACGCGCCGTACGGCTTCGCGGCACCGGCCAAGCCGCAGACGCTGATGGAAGTGTTGCACCCGGATATCTACGCCGAGACGAAAACCGCATGACTCTGCTTGCAACCACGCTCAAGCACCTGGAAGCGCTGGTGTCGTTCGACACTCGCAATCCACCACGCGATATCGGTACGGACGGGATCTTCGACTACCTGCGTGCACAGCTGCCGGACTTCCGCATCGAGGTGACCGATCACGGCGCCGGCGCGGTGTCGTTCTTCGCCGTGCGCGGGCAGCCGAAGCGCGTGTTCAACGTGCACCTGGACACGGTGCCGTCCTCGCCCGCGTGGAGTGCGAGCCCGCACGTGCTGCGCATCGAGGGCGATCGTGCGATGGGCCTGGGCGCCTGCGACATCAAGGGAGCTGCCGCGGCACTGGTCGCTGCCGCGCAGGTGACGAAAGGCGACGCCGCGTTCCTGTTCACGACGGACGAGGAAGCGAACGACGCGCGCTGCATCGCCGCCTTCCTCGCGCGCGACCATGGCTTCGGCGAAGCCATCATTGCCGAACCGACCCGGTGCGAAGCGGTGCTGGCGCACCGTGGCATCAGCGCCGTCCGCATGGCGTTCAAGGGGCAGGCCGGACATGCTTCTGCCGAGAATGCCCTGTCGCTGAGCGCACTGCACAACGCCATGCGCTGGGGTACGACCGCACTGGATTTCGTGCAGGACCAGCATCACATGCGCTTCGGCGGCCTGACCGGCCTGCGCTTCAACATCGGACGGGTCGAAGGTGGCATCAAGGCCAACATGATCGCGCCCAGTGCGGAGGTGCGTTTCGGCTTCCGCCCGCTGCCGTCGCAGGACATGGATCAGCTGCACGCCACGTTCCGCGGTTTCGCCAACGCCGATGCGCTCGCCGAGTACGAGGAGACCTTCCGTGGACCGTCGTTGCCGTCCGGCGATGTCGCCCGTGCAGAGGAACGTCGCCTGGCTGCACGGGATCTTGCCGATGAACTCGGCTTGCCGATCGGCAACGCGGTCGACTTCTGGACGGAAGCGTCGCTGTTTTCCGCCGCGGGTCTGACCGCCTTCGTCTATGGCCCCGGCGATATCGCCCAGGCGCATACGGCGGATGAGTGGGTCTCGCTGGAGCAGTTGCAGCGGTATGCCGACAGCATCGTCAGGATCCTCCAGTAACGCGTAGGGCGGGCCCAGGCCCGCCATAGATCGTCAACGACGGTGGGCCAAGGCCCACCCTACGAAAGCAAGAGACATGGAATCCAACAAGCAAACCCGCCAGACCATCATCCGCCTGCTGTCCAGCATGGCCAGCGCGAAGGAGATCTCGCAGTACGTCAAGCGCTTCTCGCAGCTGGATGCCAAGCGCTTCGCCGTGGTCAAGGTCGGCGGCGCGGTGCTGCGCGATGATCTCGAAGCGCTGACATCGTCGCTTACGTTCCTGCAGGAAGTCGGGCTGACGCCCATCGTCGTGCACGGCGCGGGCCCTCAGCTGGACGAGGAGATGAACGCTGCCGGCATCACCAAGCAGACCGTCAACGGTCTGCGTGTTACCACGCCGGAAGTGCTCGCCATCGTGCGCAAGGTGTTCCTGCAGCAGAACCTGGCGCTGGTCGAGGCGCTGCAGCAGGTCGGCGCGCGCGCCACGTCGATTGTCTCCGGCGTGTTCGAGGCCGAGTACAAGGACCAGGCCACCTACGGCCTGGTCGGCGACGTCACCCGCATCAACCAGGCGCCCATCGAGGCCAGCCTGAAGGCCGGCTCCATTCCGGTGATCGCCAGCATGGGCGAGACCATGGGCGGGCAGATCCTCAACATCAATGCCGACTTCGCCGCCAACGAGCTGGTGCAGGTGTTGCAGCCGTACAAGATCATCTTCCTCACCGGGACCGGTGGCCTGCTGGATGCGGAGGGCCGGGTGATCGATTCGATCAACCTGTCCACCGAGTACGACGAGCTGATGGCGCAGCCTTGGATCAACGGCGGCATGCGGGTGAAGATCGAACAGATCAAGGACCTGCTGGACCGCCTGCCGCTGACCTCGTCGGTGTCGATCACCAAGCCGGCGGAACTGGCCAAGGAGCTGTTCACCCACAAGGGCTCCGGCACCCTGGTCCGCCGCGGCGAGCGCGTGCTGCGCTTCGAAGGCTCCTGGGACGGCGTGGACCAGCCACGCCTGCGCACGCTGATCGAATCCAGCTTCGGCCGCACCCTGCTGGCCGACTATTTCGAACGCACCACGCCGTACCGCGTGTATGTCAGCGAGAACTATCGCACTGCCCTGATCCTGACGCAGGAGGAGGGCTTCGCCTACCTGGACAAGTTCGCCGTGCTCGATGACGCGCAGGGCGAGGGCCTGGGCCGGGCTGTCTGGCACGTGATGCGCGAAGAGAATCCGCAGCTGTTCTGGCGTTCGCGCCACAACAATGCGGTCAACATCTTCTATTACGCCGAGTCCGATGGCTGCTACAAGCAGGAGAAGTGGAAGGTGTTCTGGTACGGCATCGAGGATTTCGGCGACATCGAGCGTTGTGTGGTCCATTGCCGCACGCGACTGCCGACGTTGAAGGATTGACATGGCGAACGCCTCTCTTCCCGCCGCGTGGCAGCATGTCCCCGTCCTGATGGGGCGCCATGCGCGTCTTGAGCCGATGTCGCGAGATCACGTCGATGGCCTGCGTGCTGCATTGTCGGGCGATGCACTGGCCGCGCTGTGGTTCACGCAGGTGCCCAAGGCGGCCGACGCGTCGGCCTACGTCGACACGGTGCTGGCGGCACAGGCCGAAGGCCGTGTGCTGCCCTTCGTGGTGCGGGATGCGGGCGGGCGCGTCGTCGGCAGCACGCGCTTCTACGGGTTGGAAGCAGACGTTCCCAAGCTCAGCATCGGCTACACCTGGTATACGCCGGACGTGCAGCGGACCGGCGTCAACACCGAAGCCAAGCTGCTGCTGCTCACGCACGCGTTCGAGACGTTGGGCTGCATCAGCGTGCTCTTCGAGACCAGCTGGTTCAACCACCGTTCGCGCACCGCGATCGCCCGGCTGGGCGCGAAGCAGGACGGCGTGCTCCGCAACCACAAGCGCCACACCGACGGCTCGCCGCGCGACACCGTCGTCTTCTCGATCATCGATGGCGAATGGCCGGCGGTGAAACGCAACCTGCTGGCCAAGCTGGCCCGGCACGAACAGGATTCCCCATGAGTACCCCCAAGACCGTCGGCATCGTCGGCGCCCGCGGCCACACCGGCGCCGAGTTGATCCGCCTGATTGCGCGCCATCCGCACCTCGAACTGCTGTTCGTGTCCTCGCGCGAGCTCGACGGGCAGAAGGTCAGCGACCATATCGAAGGGTTCACCGGCGAGTTGCGCTACGAGAACCTGAGCCACGAGCAGGTCGGCGCGAAGGGCGCCGATGCGGTGATCCTGGCGCTGCCCAACGGCAAGGCGGCCGAGCTGGTCGCGGCCATCGATGCGCAGGCACCCGACACCGTCGTGGTCGACCTGTCGGCAGATTTCCGCTTCGACGAGCGCTGGTACTACGGCCTGCCGGAACTGACCCGGCAGAAGTACGCCGGCCAGAAGCGGATCAGCAATCCCGGCTGCTACGCCACCGCCATGCAGCTGGCGATCGCGCCCTTGCGTGACCGGCTGGCCGGGCCGCCGCAGTGCTTCGGCGTGTCCGGTTACTCCGGCGCGGGCACCACGCCATCGGACAAGAACAACACCGACCTGCTTCGCGACAACCTGATGCCGTACGCACTCACCGACCACATGCATGAACGCGAGGTCGGCCGCCAGCTCGGCGTGCCGGTCGAGTTCATGCCGCACGTGGCGCCGCATTTCCGCGGCATCACCATGACGGTCAACCTGTGGCTGCAGCAGGCGGCGAAGGTGGAAGACATTCGCTCGCTCTATCGCGAACGCTATGCACACGAACCGCTGATCCATGTCCTGGACGACGCGCCGTGGGTCAGCCGCATTGCCGGCAAGCATGGCGTGGAGATCGGTGGATTCACCCTGGCACCCGGCGGCAAGCGCCTGGTCGTGGTGGCGACGCTCGACAACCTGCTCAAGGGGGCGGCGACGCAGGCGATGCAGAACCTCAACCTCGCGTTCGGGTTCGGAGAATTGGAAAGCATTCCGCAGGAGACGATGGCATGAGCGAGCTGTTGTGGCAGAAGCCCGGCGTGGCGGTCGATGCCGAGATCCAGCGTTTCCTGGCCGGCGACGACGTGGTGCTGGATCGCGAGTTCTTCCTGCACGACATCCAGGCGAGTACCGCGCATGCGGAAGGCCTGCAGCGCATCGGCATCCTCTCGGGCGACGAACTGGCGGGGCTGAAGCGCGAACTCGCGGTGCTGGCGGATGACTTCCGGGCCGGACGCTTCGTGCTCGACGAGCGTTTCGAGGACGGTCACTCCGCCATCGAGGCGAGGCTGACGGAGCGCCTGGGGGATGCCGGCCGCAAGATCCATACCGGCCGCAGCCGCAACGACCAGATCCTGGTGGCCACGCGGCTGTGGCTGAAGGAGAAGCTGGCCCGCGTGGCCGTGCTGTCGCGCGAGATCGCCAAGGTGGCGCTGGACCGCGCGCAGGTCGAGCGCGACCTGCCGATTCCGGGCTACACGCACATCCAGCGTGCCGTCGTCTCTTCGGCCGGCATGTGGTGGGCGGGATGGGCGGAAGCCTTCATCGACAACACGACGCGCGCGCGCGACACGTTGAAGCTGGTCGACGCCAATCCGCTTGGCACCGCCGCAGGATATGGCGTCAACCTCAAGCTGGATCGCGAGCACACCACGGCCGCCCTGGGCTTCGCCCGCATGCAGGTCAGTCCCATCTATGCGCAGCTTTCGCGCGGAAAGTTCGAGATGGCGGCACTGGAGGCGCTGGGTGCGGCGACGCTCGACCTGCGCCGCATCGCCTGGGACCTGTCGCTGTTCACCAGCGCCGAGTTCGGTTTCGTCGCGCTGCCGGCGCAGTACACGACGGGCAGTTCGATCATGCCGAACAAGCGCAATCCCGATGTCATCGAGCTGATGCGCGCCACGCATGCCAGCGTCGCGGCGGCACGCACGGAGATCGAGCAGCTCCTGTCCTTGCCGTCGGGCTACCACCGCGACCTGCAGGCCAGCAAGGGCGCGATCTTCCACGGCTTCGGACGCGGCCTGCCGGCGCTGGAGCTGTTGCCGGCACTGCTGGCCAACCTGGAGTGGCGCGAGGATCGGTTGCGTGCCGCGATCGACTCCGGCATGTACGCCACCGACGTGGCGGTCGAGGCGGCGGTCGCGGGCGTTCCATTCCGCGATGCTTACAAGGCCGCTGCTGCATCGGCGGACAGTGCAGGGCAGGGGCGTACGCCTGAGGGCAGCCTTGCCGCACGCGTGTCGCCGGGCGCGGGCGCGGACCTGCGTCTTGGCGAACTGCTCGCGCGCTGGAACGCGCTGTGACGCGCTACCTCGTCATGGCCATGCGGCGGCCATCCTTCGACGAATCGGTCATCGCGCCGCATCTCGCGTTCCTGGACGCGCTGCGTGCTGCAGGACAGCTGGAGATGACGGGCGGGTTCAGCGACAGGACCGGCGGGGCGTACGTGCTGGTGAACGTGGCGTCGCTGGAGGATGCGCGCGCGATCGCCGCACGCGATCCCCTGGCGCTGACCGGCACGTCCGATCTCACCGTCCACGAATGGAATACACGCTGAGCTGACACGATGAACCACGCCACGCCGCTCCAGTTCGCAGAACAACCGTTGCCGGCCTGGCGGCGCGCCGTGCTCAAGGTTGGCAGCAGTCTGCTGGCCGCGGAAGGCGAAGGGCTCAGCCCGCGTCACGCCCTCAGCCTGGCGCAGTTCGTGTCGTCGAGCATCGCGGCGGGCAGGGAAGTGGTGATCGTGTCATCGGGAGCGGTCGCCGCCGGGCGCGGGTTGCTGAACCGCAAGCCGCGCGCAGGCGCTGCGATGGCCGAGCGGCAGGCGCTGGCGGCGCTGGGGCAGGCGCGGTTGATCGCCTTGTGGCAGCGCTTCTTCGACAGGCCGGTGGCGCAGGTGCTGCTGACCCACGACGACCTGCGCAATCGTCGCCGTTATCTCAACGCACGCGCCACGCTGCAGGAATTGCTGGCGCTGGGCGCGCTGCCGGTGATCAACGAGAACGACACCGTGTCGGTCGACGAATTGAAGCTTGGCGACAACGACAACCTGGCGGCGGTCGTTGCTGCCCTGATCGATGCGGATGCGCTGTTCATCGCCACCGACATCGATGGCTTCTACACCGCGAACCCCCGCACCCACGTTGATGCGCGCCCGATCCTCGATGTCGAGGCGTTGACCCCCGACTTCTTCGCCATGGCGGGAGGAGCCGGCAGCGGCGTGGGCACCGGCGGCATGCATACCAAACTGGAGGCTGCGGCCAAGGCGGCGGCGGCGGGCATCGAGACGTTCCTGTTCAACGGCACGCAGGCCGGTACCGTGGCGGCGTTGGAACGCGGTGCACTGGTCGGTACGCGCTTCCGGCCCGCGCAGAATCGGCTGGCTGCACGCAAGTACTGGCTGCGCAATGTGCCGGTGGAGGCGGGCGCCATCGTCGTCGATGCAGGCGCGGCCAACGCAATGGCGCAGAAAGGCGCGTCCCTGCTGCCGGGGGGCGTGGCTACCGCCGAGGGTGATTTCCGGCGAGGCGACATGGTCGAGCTCGTCCTGCGCGGCGACGAGGGCGACCGGCGCATCGCGCGCGGCGTCAGCCAGTATTCCGCCGTGGATGTGCGCCGCATCGCGCGCCGCCACTCGCGCGATATCGAGGCCATACTCGGCTATACCTATGGCGAGAACGTCGTGCATCGCGACGATCTGGTGCTGCTGTGAAGCGTACGCGTCGAAGACGCCTGCAAGGAGGTCGCATGACCGACATCAAGACCCTGGCCATGCAGTGCCGCGATGCGTCGCAGGCCATCGCCACATTGTCCTCCGCGTCCAGGAACGCCCTGCTGCACGCGATGGCGGATGCGCTGCTGGCAGACGAGGCGACCATCCTGGCCGCCAATGCACGCGACATCGCGGCGGCGGAAGCGAAGGGCGTCGGCAGTGCCATGCTCGACCGGTTGCGCCTGGATGCGCAACGCCTGCATGAAATCGCCTCCGCCGTGCGTGACGTGGCCGTACTGCCGGACCCGGTCGGGCAGGTCACCCGTGCTTACGACCGGCCGAACGGCATCCATGTCGAACGCGTACGCGTGCCGCTGGGCGTGATCGCGATGATCTACGAGGCACGACCGAACGTCACCGCCGATGCCGCCGCTTTATGCCTGAAGGCGGGCAACGCGGTGATCCTGCGTGGCGGATCGGAAGCCATCCATTCCAACACCGCCATTGCGGCGGCGCTCAAGCGCGCACTGCGCGAGGCCGGGTTGCCCGAGGCCGTACTGACCCTGGTCGAAGACCTGCGCCGGGAGACCATCCTGGAACTGATCCAGTTGAACGACATCGTCGACCTGGTGATTCCGCGCGGGGGCGAGGGGTTGATCCGCTTCGTCGCCGAACACGCGCGCGTACCGGTGATCAAGCACTACAAGGGGGTCTGCCACCAGTACGTGGATGCCGGCGCGGACGAGGATCTGGCGCTGGACCTGCTGCTGGATGGCAAGGTGTCCCGCCCGTCGGCCTGCAATTCGCTGGAGACGCTGCTGGTACACCGCGACATGGCGCCGGGCTTCCTGCCGCGCGCTGTGGCTGCACTGCGCGCGCGCGGCGTCGAGGTGCGCGTGGACGAGGCGGGCAGGGCCTTCGTGCCGGATGCCGCTGCCGCAACCGAAGAGGATTTCGCTGCCGAGTTCCTGGACCTGGTACTGGCGGTCGGCGTGGTGGAGGACCTGGATGCCGCCATTGCCCACGTGCGTCGCTACACCTCCGACCACACCGAGGTGATCGTGACCCGCGACCCGGCGCACGCGGAGATCTTCGTCAATGCACTGCGTTCGGCGGTGGTGATGGTCAATGCCTCGTCGCGCTTCTCCGATGGTGGCGAACTCGGGCTGGGCGCGGAGATCGGCATCTCGACCACCCGCCTGCATTCCTATGGGCCCATGGGGCTGGAAGCGCTCACCATCGAGCGGTTCGTGGTGAAGGGCGAGGGCCAGGTCCGGCACCCGGACCTGCTTGCCGCGGCGCAGGGCAAAAAGTGACGCGCAATGTCATAAAAATGTGATGCGTGCCTCAAAAGTGAGTTAAGAGCCCGTTATCCAGTAACGTGACATGTGGCACGACAATTGCGTCATGGGGGGAGCCTCCTGTCGATGCAGCCCCCCCCCATGTACGACGTCAAGACTTCCCTCCCGCCGCCGGATACGTCCTTCCAGGAACCTATCCCGGAGCAGTGGACGCCGGCGAGCGACGCTCCTGCGCGCCGGCGCTTCTATGTGCCGATCCGGCTCAAGTACACCCTCATCCTGCTGGCGTCGCTAGCCTGGGCGGCGGTGTCGGTGAAGCTGTCCCAGCCCTGGCTGTCAGAACTCTCCAAGCCGCTGGGCTTCGGGCTGGCCCTGTTCGTGATCGCGTTCATCGCGTACGTGCCGGGCTTCATGAATGCCTTCCTGATCGGCTCCATCCTGTCCGACCGCCGCCCGATGCTGCGCAAGTACGACCGCCTGCCGGACGTCTGCGTGCTGGTTGCCAGCTACAACGAGAGCGAGAACATCGCCGATACGCTCACCAGCCTCGCCCGCCAGGACTATCCCGGCACCATGGAAGTGGTGGTGATCGATGACGGCTCGACCGACGACAGCCTCGCCATCGCCCGCGCGATGGCAGCGCAACTCGGTCGCCCCGGGCTGCAGATCCGCGTGCTGGCGCAGCCGAAGAACGGCGGCAAATCCAAGGCGCTGAACCGGGGTCTCGCCGAGACCCGCCAGGGGCTGGTGGTGACCGTGGACGGCGATTCCTACCTGCGTGCCGATGCGCTGCGCAAGCTGGTCGAGCGTTTCCTGTCCGATCCGCCTGGCACGGTGGCCGTCGCAGGCGCGGTGCTGGTGCGCAATTCGCGCGAGAACTGGCTGACCCGCAGCCAGGAGTGGGACTACTTCCACGGCATCGCCGCGGTGAAGCGCATGCAGAGCATGTACCACGGCACGCTGGTGGCGCAGGGCGCGTTTTCGCTCTACACCCGCGAATCGCTGGAAGGCGTGGGCGGCTGGCCGGAGTGCGTGGGCGAGGACATCGTGGTGTCGTGGGCGTTGCTGGAAACCGGCGCGCGCATCGGCTACTGCGAGGAAGCCTGCCTGTTCACCAAGGTGCCGACGAAGGTGGGCCAGTTCGCGCGCCAGCGCCAGCGTTGGTCGCGCGGCCTGATGGAAGCGTTCGCACGCCACGGCCGCCTGCTGGTGAAGCCGCGCATGACCACGCTGTTCATCTGGTGGAACCTGCTGTTCCTGCCGCTGGACCTGGTGTACACGTTCGCCTTCATTCCCGGCATCGTGCTGGCCCTCTTCGGCTATTACTGGATCGCCGGCATCATGACACTGCTGGTGCTGCCGCTGGCGGCGCTCTGGAACATCGTCATCTTCCGCGTGCAGTCGCGCATGTTCAAAAGCCAGGACCTGCGGGTGCGGCGGAACATCTCCGGCTTCGTGTTCTACACGCTGGCCTACACCATGATCCTGCAGCCGGTGTGCGTGATGGGCTACGCCGCCGAACTGCTGCGCCTGCGCAAGACCTGGGGGACCAAGTGATGAAGCCATATCTCCTGAGCGCGGCGCTGGCGCTGGCCGCCACGGCGCCTGCTGCGCTGGCGCAGTCGGAAGTCGAAGGCGGCAAGCAGGCCGTGCGCACCGATCTGTGGGTGGGTTCGGATGCGGACGGCAACGAGGCCCGCAAGCTGGCGCTGGGCTGGGACGTGGACCATCGCGACATCGAGCACTGGTGGGGCGTGAAGGTGGAGCACGCGCGCTTTTCCGGGCGTGGCTGGCGCGACGACCAGGACCGCGTGTTCGTCAGTGGCGCGGGCGATGCGGGCGAGCAGTGGCGGTGGGACGGCGATGTGGGCACGAACGGGGACGACCTGATCGGCCGTGCCTCGATCCACAGCCGTGATGCGTACCGCAAGGAGTTCTTCATCGAACGCGATGTGCTGGAGACGCGCAACGGCGTCGCGCAGGGCTGGGTGCAGACCTTCGCGGGCGCGGGCATCGATGTGCCGATGGGCGATCGGTGGTCGGCCAGCGGCGTGGCCGGTCTGCAGGACTTCGGTGTGGGCGACAACCTGCGCACGCATCTGCGCGGCAACGTGGTATTCGCAGTGGCGCCGGAGCAGGGCGTCAGCCTGCAGCTGCGCACGCGCTACTACCGCAACAGCGAGCCGCGCGAGGCGGACTACTATTCGCCGCGCTGGTACGGCGAGGCGCTGGGTGTGGTGGGCTGGCGCCGGCATGTGGGCGGCTACCAGTACACGGCGCGCGCGGGCCTGGGCCGGCAGCGCAGCGCGGGCGATACGTCCAAGCGGGCGCGGATGCTGGAAGTGGGCGTGGAGACGCCGCGCTGGAAGGATGCGTGGCTGCGGCTTGATGCGGGGTACACCGATACGCCGGTGCTGACGGATACGGGCACGGACAGTTATTCGTACCGGTATCTGCGGTTGCAGGCGTTCGTCGCGTTCTGACCACGATTCGCCGTTCGGGCCGCATTGCGGCCGGTCAGGATGCTGCGGTTGCCGCAGGCTGCGCGGTGGGCAGCGCGTCCGCCGCTGCTGACAAGCTCATGGCGACGCCGGCTATTCGTGCGGCGCTGAAGGCTGCCGGGAAGGCCACGCCCGCCGTGGACATGAAAGCCGGTGTTCCGACCATGCCGCGTGGCAGCTACGCCGATCCCAAAGCGTTCCTGTTGGACGTGATGAACCTGGAAGGGCTGCCCATTGCCGTGCGTGCTGACGCGGCCAAGCAACTACTGCCGTACATGCACGCTCGGATGGGCGAGACCGGCAAGAAAGAGAAGGCGAAGGAGAAGGCGCGAGAGATTGTGCGTGGTCGCCACAAATTCGCTACCAAAGCACCGCCACAGCTTCATGTAGTGCGTAGCGACTAGGACGGTGCCGCAAGCGGATTAGGTGTGATTGCCGCAGCGAGAGAAACCGCACCAGCAGAGGCCCCGGTAGCCTGTGCTATCGGGGCCTTTTCTTGTCAGCTAGCCAGGAAGTTCTAGCTCGTCGTACTCGCGCGAAACCAATTGCAAGCGCCCGAGATTTTCGACAAGCTCATAGGTATGTGTGGTTGACCTAGAGTCCAGCCTTCTTAGATTCACGGTAAACTTCAACTTGTCGTCGTGCACGTGTTCCGAGTCAACCTGTAGAACGACTTTTTCGCCGGAATGCCAGTGAGATATAACTTTCACTACGCCGCGCACATTCTCAACTACGTCAACAACGAACTGCACAGAAGTGTTGTCGGAGAATGACGTGTTCAGTGCAGTGCCGCCTACGTTCATGATATAGACGTTATGGAGAGTTCCGGCTGCGTGTCGTGTTCTTTCTACAATCAATATTGGCTCATACGTTGCATCGGCCTGCGCCTCTAACCTCTTTAGTTGCGCATTGAGTGCGCGGGCCTGCTTGTCCATCGCAATTTGTTGATCTTGCTGAGTCTGGTTGTTTTGAGCTAATTCACTACGCTGTAGAGCCAGCTCGGCGCGTTGAGATAGTGATGCATAGATGAGCCAGAGGAAGGCGAGGGGGGAGAACACGCCTGCTAATACGTCGCCCCACTCGTTAGGTGATATTGGCGTGCCCTCAGGATCAAAGAAGCCAAGTAGCCATGCACCGACAAGAACTGCGACTAGATAACCTGCCGTTATCCTCCAGAACACTTTGGTGCTGGGGCCGTTGCTCTCTTTCTCTGACATAGCGACCTCATTTCCGTTGAGTGGTATGTAGGGTGATGTTTCGCCGGTGATGAGAAGTCGCGCTGCTGCGCGCAGTCTGTCGAGATATCCCTTTGCCTCTCGTGGATACTTCTTGTCCACGAGCGTGATGACCTCAGCGCCTACGCGAAACCCGGCGTCCATTAGTTGGGCAAGATTGGTATAGAACTCTCTCGCCCCATGTGGATCATCGCTGCTAAAAAGCGAACCTGTGGTGCCTGGGGCGTGGTCATTTAAGCGCCGAAGGTCCGACACTATGGCGTCAACAATCGTGATGAATCTTGATAAGTAGACCGACAGGTCGCGGCTAATCACTCCCGCGTGAGCCATTGCTGCGCGACAGTTCGGTATGTAGTCGTCACGTACATGGACGGTCAGTTGCACCGTATGACCGTGCTCGGCAGCGATAGCGGCCCGCTGGGAGGCTCCAGCCCAATCGCGTGCTCTCACCATAGTTAGGCTTGCGTCTATCTCACTCGCAGCCGCCAACGCTAGGTTGCGGGCCTGTCGGCGCTCCTTTCGGGCCTCAATGCTCCATGTCGCGATCCACGACAACAGACCACCGATTAGCGCGCCGAGTAGCGCGGCCATGCCGCTGTCTACCGTCATAGTTCCCCCTGCCCCCAGAAGTACTTAAATAGTACTCCCGTAATTCGTTAGTGAGGCAGCCTCGCCATCCCTGATGAGGCCCGGACGGTGGATAGTCATTGGCGCGTCCGTTGCCGTGGTCACAGGATGCCCACGCTCGACCATCGGCGGGATCGGCGTTGAGCCTGTCGGCGTGTAGGACTTAACTGAGGTGTTTCATTGGGCGGGTCAACAGCCGAACACTGGCTCCCCGAACTCTTCGCGGAGCTTCTTGATTAGCGCTTTATCTGTTGTGTGCGGCGTTTCGGTGACGTCAACGTTCGGCAGCGCTACCAGGGCAGGGACCACAACATGCCTGCGGACCGTCAAAACTGCATCCGCAGGAACCGCTACGGTTCCGCTGCCGTTGTCGTGCTTATAGCTGCCGCTCACCCAGCCATTCGGGGTGAGGTGTTCTTCTTCCCATTCATTGCTTGCTGCCATTCGCTTTGCCTCACGGAGTAGGGTGTGTCGTGAGTATGCCGGCCTATTGATCGGCGCGGCCAGTGGCAGGATTTCTGCACTTACCATGCACTTACGAAAAAACCGCCACTAGGGCGGTTTTGTCGTAAATCCTTGAATCTATTGGTCGGGGAGACAGGATTCGAACCTGCGACCTCTACGTCCCGAACGTAGCGCTCTACCAGACTGAGCTACACCCCGACTGAGCGCGCCATTGTAGTGAACGGCCCCGGCCCCGGCAAGACCCGGAGCCGACTTTCCGCTCCGGCCGGGCCCCCACAGCCGGAAGGCTGCGGCTGATGGCGCCGGACACGTAAAATGCCCGGTCTACGCATGTCGGAGTTGCCCGCTTGATCAAGCCCCGTACCCCGCCCGGAGTGATGGAACTGCTCCCGCGCGAGCAGATCGCCTTCCAGCGCATGCTGGACACCATCCGCCGCAACTACGAGCGCTTCGGTTTCCTGCCCGTGGAAACGCCGGTATTCGAGCTGTCCGAGACGCTGCTGACCAAGTCCGGCGGCGAGACCGAGCGCCAGGTGTATTTTGTGCAGTCGACCGGTGCGCTGGCCAAGGAAGGCGAGGGCCTGCCCGAACTGGCCCTACGCTTCGACCTGACCGTGCCGCTGGCGCGCTACGTGGCCGAACACGAACACGAACTGACCTTCCCGTTCCGCCGCTACCAGATCCAGCGCGTCTACCGCGGCGAACGCCAGCAGCGCGGCCGCTTCCGCGAGTTCTACCAGTGCGACATCGACGTGATCGGCAAGGACGCGCTGAGCGTGCGCTTCGACGCCGAGATCCTGGCGGTGATCCACGCCGTCTTCAGTGAGCTGGGCATCGGCGACTTCACCATCCAGCTGAACAACCGCAAGCTGATGCGCGGCTTCTTCGAGGCGCAGGGTGTTACCGACAGCGAGCAGCAGGCGCTGGTGCTGCGCGAGGTCGACAAACTGGACAAGCGCGGCGCCGACTACGTGCGCGAGACGCTGACCGGCGAAGGCTTCGGCATGGCGGCCGAGGGCGTGGACCGCATCCTGGATTTCGTCGCCGTGCGCAGCACCGGCCACGCCGACGCGCTGGCGCGCCTGGACGCGCTGGGGCAGGGCAGCGACACCTTCAACCAGGGCATCGCCGAACTGCGCGAAGTGTTGGATCTGGTCAAGGCGCTGGGCGTGCCCGAGAGCGCGTACTGCCTGAACTTCTCCATCGCCCGTGGTCTGGATTACTACACCGGCACCGTCTACGAGACCCAGCTGGACGGGTACCCGCAGATCGGCTCGATCTGCTCCGGCGGCCGCTACGAAGACCTGGCCAGCCACTACACCAAGTCGAAGCTGCCGGGCGTGGGCATCTCCATCGGCCTGACCCGCCTGTTCTGGCAGCTGCGCGAGGCCGGCCTGATCGCCGGCAGCGATGAGAGCAGCGTGCAGGCCATGGTTGCGCTGATGGACGATGGGCAGCTGGCCGAGTCGCTCGATATTGCCCGTCGCCTGCGTGCAGCCGGCATCAACACCGAAGTACAGATGGAGGGTCGCAAGCTGGCCAAGCAGTTCCAGTACGCCTCGCGCGCGGGCATCCGCTTCGTGGTGCTGGCCGGCGAGGACGAACTGGCGCGTGGCGCGGTGACCGTCAAGGACCTGTTGCGCGAGCAGCAGTTCGAAGTGAAGCGCGAAGAGCTTGCCAGCAGCCTGAAGGTTGAGCTGGAGCAGGCACGCGTATTGGCGGGGCGCTGACATGAAGCCGATCCTGCTGGATGGAAAATCCCTCACCCGCGACCGGCTGGTCGAGATCGCGTTCGGTGCCAGTGTCGAGTTGGACAAAGGTGCATTGAAGGACGTCGCGCGCGCGGCCGACTTCCTGGCCGAACAGGTCCGCCGCGAAGAACCTATCTACGGCGTGTCCACCGGCTTCGGCAGCAATGCCGACAAGTTGCTGGGCGCGCATCCATTGCGCGACGAGTTGCCGGGCGCCACGAAGTCGGGACGTTCGCTGCATGAAGAACTGCAGTACAACCTGATCGTCACCCACGCGGTCTGCGTGGGCGAACCGATGGCGCCGGAGATCGTGCGCGCCATGCTGGGCATCCGCATCAACACACTGTTGAAGGGACACTCCGGCATCCGCGTGGAAACCCTGCAGGCGCTGGCGGCCATGCTCAATGCGGGCATCGTGCCGGTGGTGCCGTCGCTGGGTTCGGTCGGTGCCTCCGGCGATCTGGCCCCGCTGTCCCACCTGGCCATCGTGCTGCTGGGCGGCGGTGAAGCCTTCCTCGAAGGCGAGCGCATGTCCGGTGCCGATGCGCTGAAGCGCGCGGGGCTGTCGCCGGTCTCGCTGTCGTACAAGGAAGGCCTGGCGCTGAACAACGGCACCGCGCAGATGCTGGCGATGGGCGTGCTGGCGACCTATCGCCTGGACAACCTGCTGGACACCGCCGATCTGGCTGCGGCCATGACGATCGATGCGTTCGCGGGCCGGCTCGGCGCGTTCGCTGCAGAGGTCCATGCGCTGCGTCCGCATCCGGGCCAGGTGCATGTGGCCGCCCGCCTGCGCGATCTGCTCGAGGGTTCGACCCTCGCCGACATCCCGTATCACCTGGTACCGAAGTTCCGCCCATGGCTGCCGCGCAGCTGGGATACCGAAGAAGCGCAGGCGCTGCGCTTCGACATCGGCTGGGACTGGGTGCCGACCGACCAGCGGCATGGTCGCGAGAAGTTCTATCGGCGATTCATGCCATTCCGCGGCGGCAAGAAGCACCAGCCCCAGGACAGCTATTCGCTGCGCTGCATCCCGCAGGTGCATGGCGCCGTGCGTGATGCCGTCGAGCAGGCCAAGCGCGTGCTGGAGATCGAGCTCAACGCGGTCACCGACAATCCGCTGGTGTTCCCCGACAAGGAAGCCGACCACGTGGAGGAACAGGTGATCTCCGCCGGCCACTTCCATGGCATGCCGCTGGCGCTGGCGATGAGCTATGTGAAGGCGGCGATCCCGACGCTCGCGTCCATCTCCGAACGACGGCTCAACAAGCTGGTCGATCCGGCCACCAATGATGGGTTGCCGGCGTTCCTGATCGGCAACGAGGACGGCACCGAATCGGGCCACATGATCGTGCAGTACACCGCTGCGGCCATCGTCAACGACCTGGCCAGCCGCGCGCATCCGGCCAGCGTGTTTTCCGTGCCCACCAGTGCGAATGCCGAGGACCATGTGTCGATGGGCGCCAACGAGGCGCGCCACGTGCTGGCCATGGTGCAGGACCTGGGCAAGGTGCTGGCGCTGGAGTTGTACACCGCCGCGCAGGCGCTGGATCTGCGCCGCGACATGATCAATGCGGCGCGCGCGTTGTCGGATCGCACCGATGCCGAGGGGCTGGCGATGAAGGTGTCGGGCGGCCCGCAGGCAGGCGCCGAAGGGCGCGATGCCTTCCTGGCCGAAGTCGATGCCCTGCGCGCCGCGCTGGCGGCCAGCGACGCGTTCCATCCCGGCCATGCCGTCGCAGCCGCGCACGCGGCGATCCGCGCGAAGATCCCCTTCCTCGAGCGTGATCGCGCACTGGATGGCGAAGTGGCCACTGCCGTGCGCCTGGTGGAGTCGGGAGAGATCCTGGCGGCGATGCGGAACCGCTGAGCGGTTTCCATGTTGTAGGAGCGACGTAAGTCGCGACCGCAGGAACGATGCTGCCGTGATGAGTGGACAGCAGATGCGCGTGGGACGGCCTGTTTCCCGCTTCGCTGCCCGTGTCCGTGCTCTCGGGGTGCACGGTCGCGACTTACGTCGCTCCTACAAGATGAAGCGGAGGTTTCACAACGTCCGCACGCAGTCCCGCCCCTCGGCCTTCGCCGCGTACAGCGCCTGGTCTGCGACCTGAAGTGCCGATTCCAGGCTGTCGCGCGCTTCCAGGTCCACGCAATGCACGCCGATGCTGGCGGAGACCGCGATTTCCAGGTCGCCGCTGCGGCACGGCTGCGCTCGCAATGCCTGGCGCAGTTCTTCTGCCACCACGCTGGCTTCGCCCAGGCCCATGCCGGGCAGCGCGGCGATGAACTCCTCGCCGCCGAAACGGGCCAGCAGCGCGCCATGCGGACGCAGGGTTTCGGCCAGGGTGTTCGACGTGCAGCGCAGGCAGTCGTCGCCGACCAGGTGGCCGTACGTGTCGTTGATGCGCTTGAAGTAGTCCAGGTCGATCATCAGCAGCGAGATGGGACGCTGCGAGTTGCGCGACTGCGACAGCAGGTGCTCGAAGGCCTCGCGGAAATGCGTGCGGTTGTAGAGGTCGGTCAGGCCGTCGAGCCGGCTGGATTCACGCAGTCGGTGATGGGCGGTCTCGAGTTCGGACATCGTCTGGCGGAGCTCGGCGGTACGCGATACCACCTGTTCTTCCAGCGAGTTCTTCGCGTCCCGCACGATGCGCTCGTTCTCGTTGCGCAGGGCGGCGTACCGATAGCCCAGGGCAACCGAGAGCAGCAGCATTTCCAGCGCCGAGCCGATCTGCACCCCGTACTCGGTGATGAACCGCTTCGGCAGCAGGCCGAAGGCGAGGGCCACGAAGATGCCCGTGCCCAGCAGGAACATCGCCCATGCGAGCAGGAACACCTTGGCGGGCCGGTAGCCACTGCGCACCACCACCAGCGTGATCACCGCGATCCATACGATGCTGGGGAACACCGCTGCGGACGCGATCGGTGTCGCCACGTGGTAGGGAAGCTGGGTGGCGGCGATGCCGAGCAGCACGAAGAAGGCGATGATCGCCTTGCTGATGCGGTCGCCCAGCCGCCATCGCGTATTGAGATCGAGGAAGGTGCGCGAGAACTGCTGCATGCCGATCTGCGCCAGGCACACCGAGAGTGGCACCGACTTGTCGGCCAGCCACGTGGAATGGGGCCACAGGTATTCGAAGCCCAGTCCGTTGAGGGTGAACAGCACCAGGCCGAACGCGCTGATGTGGAAGAGGTACCAGAAGTAACTGCCGTCGCGCAGTACCAGCCACAACACCAGGTTGTAGAAGAACAACGCCAGCAGGATGCCGTAGTAGATGCCGATGCCGAGTTGCCCGTCGCGCGACAGTTCGGCGAAGGCGGCAGGCGTGTAGAGGAACAGCGGGACCTGCATCGAGCTCTGGCTCTGCACGCGGACGAGCAGGTCGACCTGCTGCCCTGTCGGCAGGTCGAGCCAGAAGTTGGGATGGCGGTAGCGGATGCTGCGTTGCTCGAACGGGAAGGTGTCGCCGCCGATGTGGTGCACGGTGCGCCCGTCGGGATAGCGCGCGTACACATCGATGCGGTCGCTCAGCGCGTACTGCTGCACCAGCAGCCAGCGCTGCTCGCGCGGGTTGGTGTTCTCGACGTTCACCCGGAACCAGAAGGCGCCGGTCTGGAAGCCGAACGAGGCATCGCCGTTCGGGAGTGGGGCGAAACCGCCTGCGGCGGCCTGCAGCAACGCATCGTCGACGGTTGCGGTACCGCTGGCATCGTGCAGGTAGGTGGTTTGCGGGGCGAGCGGGAGGTAGGTGCTGTCCGGGCCGATGCGTGCGGGCGCCGAAGCGGCCGTGACGATCGGCCAGCACGCGAGCAGCAGCGCGCATATCGCCAGCCGGCAGCGCGATGCCATGGTGTTCCCTGGTGCCCGCATGCCCGTTCCCCCCCGGGTGCCCTCAGTGCCGTCGCTCTTCCCGCGGCAGCCGTCCGGCGTCCTTGGCAGTGTACTCATCGTCCCTGTCCGCTCCAGTCCATTCCGGGCCTCTCGATGCGGCGATGCCTATCCCAACGGAAAGCGGGGGACGTTCCAGACAGTACCCGGTTGACGGCGACTGACTTCGCGCGTTAATGTATTAGCGCGTTAATACATAAGCTCAGCATCCTTTCCACGTCCACCGGTACCGCCCGCCCCATGAAGCGCCGCTCTCCCCACGACGAATCCCCGGACGATGCCCCGTTGCAGGCGCTTTCCGAGGCTCTGGCCGCCTTGAGCCAGGCCGGAGAGGTGCGTGCGTTCCTGGAGGACCTCTGTACCCCGGCCGAGCTGGAGGCCATGTCCGACCGCTGGCGGGTGGTGCCGCTGCTGCTCAAGGGCGTGCCGTACCGGGAAATCCACGATCTCACCCAGGTCAGCGTGACCACCATCGGCCGCGTCGCCCGCACGCTGGAGCGGGGTGCCGGCGGTTACGCCGCCGCCATGCAGCGCCAGCAGAGCGGGACGGCAGCCGCCTCCCACTGAGTTTCCAGAATGAGTCCCTCCCTCACTCCCGCGACGCGTGAGCGCCTGCGCATCGCCATCCAGAAGAGCGGGCGGCTGGCCGAGCCTGCGCGCACGCTGCTGGCCGCCTGCGGCCTGAGCTGGCGCGAAAGCCGCGACAAGCTCTTCTGCTACGGCGAGTCGCTGCCCGTGGACCTGCTGCTGGTCCGCGACGACGACATTCCCGGGCTGATCGCCGACGGCGTGTGCGACTTCGGCATCGTCGGGCGCAACGAGCTCGATGAACAGGCCGGCGAGCGCGCGTTGAACGGGATGCCGTTGGCCTATCGCGAACTGCGCCCGCTCGGCTTCGGCAGTTGCCGCCTGATGCTGGCGATACCCGACAGCTGGGAATGGGCGGGCCCGCAGCAACTGCAGGGCCTGCGCATCGCCACCAGCTATCCATCCATCCTGCGCCAGTGGTTGCGGGCGCGCGGCATCGATGCAGCGGTGGTGGAGCTTTCCGGTTCGGTCGAGATCGCACCGAAGCTGGGCACCGCGGACCTGATCTGCGACCTGGTTTCCAGCGGCGCTACCCTGGCGGCGAACCAGCTCAAGCCGGTGGAGACCCTGCTCGAGAGCGAAGCCGTACTCGCCGGCCCTGCGCGCGAGTTCGACGATGCGCGCGCGGGCCTGGCCGACATGTTGCTGCGCCGGCTCGATGGTGTCCTGAAGCTCAAGGACAGCAAGCTGCTGATGTTCCGCGCCGAGCGCGAAACGGTGCCGGCCCTGTCGCGCCTGCTGACCGACAGCGAGGGCCTGGTCACGCTGCCTGGCGGCGAGGAGGGACCTGTATCGCTGCAGGCGATGTGCCATGGCGCGGTGACCTGGCAGCGGCTGGAGGAACTGCAACGTGCGGGCGCGCAGGGCCTGATGGTGCTGTCGGTCGAGAGGTCGCTGGCATGAGTGCGTTGCTTGCCACTCGCTACGATTGGGATGCCCTGGACGAAACCTCCCGCGCCGCGTTGCTGGCGCGCCCGGCTCAGGCCGTGGCCCAGCGCACGCGCGATGCGGTCGCCGGCCTGCTGGCCGACGTGCAGGCGCGCGGCGACGTGGCGTTGCGCGAAGTGACCCTGCGCTTCGATGGCGTGGAGCTCACGACATTCGGCGTCAGCGAAGAAGAGTTCGCCGCCGCACACACTGCCGTGCCCGCCGACCTGCGCGAGGCAATGCAGGATGCGGCCGGACGCATCGAAGCCTTCCACCGTGCCGGCATGGCGCAACCGTATGCTGTCGAAACCGCACCGGGCGTGGTTTGCGAGCGGGTGATCCGCCCGATTCCCCGGGTCGGCCTGTATGTGCCGGCGGGCAGCGCACCCTTGCCTTCCACGGCGCTGATGCTGGGCGTTCCATCGCGTCTGGCCGGCTGCCGTGACGTGGTGCTGTGCACGCCGCCGCGCAAGGACGGCACTGCTGATCCGGCGGTGCTGGTGGCCGCGCAGCTGACCGGCGTGCGCCGCGTCTTCAAGCTTGGTGGCGCGCAGGCGATTGCCGCGATGGCATTCGGCACGGACAGCGTGCCCAAGTGCGACAAGCTGTTCGGCCCCGGCAACAGCTATGTCACCGAGGCGAAGCAACAGGTCGCGCAGGGCGGTGCAGCCGCCATCGACATGCCCGCGGGGCCATCCGAAGTGCTGGTGATCGCCGATGCCGGCGCCGATGCGGCCTTCGTCGCCGCCGACCTGCTGTCGCAGGCAGAACACGGTCCGGATTCGCAGGTGCTGCTGCTGTCCGATGACGATGGCTTGATCGAGCGTGTGCAGGCCGAGCTGGCGTCGCAACTCGCGATGCTGGATCGCGCCGACATCGCGCGGCAGGCGCTGTCGTCGTCGCGGCTGGTGAAGGTGTCCTCGCTGGAGGATGCCTTCGCCATCAGCAATCGCTACGCACCGGAACACCTGATCGTGGCGCTGCGCGAGCCGCGTACCTGGCTGGACCAGGTCGAGGCCGCGGGCTCCGTGTTCCTCGGCGACTACACGCCGGAGGCACTGGGCGACTACTGCAGCGGCACCAACCATGTGCTGCCCACCGCAGGCGCGGCACGGGCCTACAGTGGCGTCAGCGTCGCCAGCTTCCAGAACTTCGTCAGCGTGCAGTCCGCCAGCCGCGCCGGCATCGCCGCCATCGGCGACTGCGCGTTGACGCTCGCGCACGCAGAAGGGCTGGACGCGCATGCCAATGCCGTCGCGATCCGTCTGCGCAGGGCGGCCGCATGAGCGGCGTCGGGTCCCTGGTGCGTCCCGACCTGCGCGGGTTTGCCGGCTACAAGTCTGCGCGCAGTGAATCCGTGCGCGGCGACGTATGGTTGAACGCCAACGAGTCCGCGTGGGCGAACCCCGCGGACGGGGAGGGTCGCAGCCGCCGGTATCCGGAGCCGCAGCCGCCGGCCCTGCGTGCGCGGCTTGCGCAGCTCTATGGCGTGGTGCCGGAACAATTGCTGGTCGGGCGTGGCAGCGATGAAGCCATCGACCTGCTGGTGCGGGCACTGTGCGTGCCGGGGCAGGACGCCATTGTGGTGACGCCGCCGGTGTTCGGCATGTACGTGGTCTGCGCACGCCTGCAAGGGGCGCGCATCGTCGAGATTCCACTGGTCGACCACGAGGCCGGCTTCGCTGCCGACCTGGACGCGATCCGCGATGCGGCGCTGGCGCAAGGCGCGAAGCTGGTGTTCCTGTGCTCGCCATCGAACCCAGCGGGTTCGGTCATTCCGCTGGAGGGCGTCGCGGCATTGGCGCGTGCGCTGGATGGGCGCGCGCTGGTGGTGGTGGACGAGGCCTACGCCGAGTTCGCCGACGGCGCGTCCGCGACCACGCTGCTGGACACGCATGCCAACGTCGCCGTACTGCGGACCCTGTCGAAAGCGCATGCACTGGCGGCCGCACGCATCGGCGTGGTGATCGGTGGTGCGGAGCTGATCGCCGTGCTGCAGCGCTGCCAGGCGCCGTATCCGGTGCCGACGCCCTGCGCCGACCTGGCGCTGGAAGGACTGTCCGATGCGGCGATCGCGCAGACGCGGGAACGGGTGGCCGTCGTGCGTCGTGAGCGCGAGCGGCTGCTGTACGCGCTGGCCCGGATACCCGGCGTGCGCCATGTCTACCCCTCGCAGGGCAACTACCTGCTGGCGCGCTTCAGCGATGCCGAGGGCGCATTCCGCGCCTTGCTGGCTGCGGGGGTCGTGGTGCGCGACCAGCGCGCGGCCCCGCAACTCGGCGATGCGTTGCGCATCACCATCGGTTCCCCGGAGCAGAACGATCGCGTGCTGTCGGCGTTGAACATGCAGGAGGTGGCCGCATGATTTTTCCGTCTGTCACTGCCCCCCGGGCCGTCCCTGTCAGGGGTGCTTCGGCCTCGATCGAATTGCCCGCAGGGACAGTCAACAATCCGGTTGTTTCGGATAGGAGCGCGCTGCGGCGCGTTTATCGTCCTGGGTATGGCAGCGCTATCGGGGCGCGGGCTGAAGCCCCTCCTGCAGAGGCCGTGCCATGACGCCGATCCTTTTCATCGACCGCGACGGCACCCTCATCGAAGAGCCGGAAGACTTCCAGATCGATGCGTACGAGAAGGTCCGCTTCGTCGCCGGTGTCATTCCCGCGCTGCTGAAGCTGCGCGACGCCGGCTACCAGTTCGTCATCGTCAGCAACCAGGACGGACTGGGCAGCGAGCAGTATCCGCGCGCGAGCTTCGACGGTCCGCAGGCGCTGATGATGCAGGTGTTCGAAAGCCAGGGCATCCGCTTCCGCGACGTGCTGATCGATGAAAGCTGGCCGCACGAGAACAAGCCCACCCGCAAGCCCGGCATCGGCCTGATGGTTCCTTACCTGCAGGACCGTGGCATCGACTGGTCGCGGTCGGGCATGGTCGGCGACCGGCCGACGGACGTCCAGTTCGCCGACAACCTGAAGATCCGCGGGTTCCAGTTGAAGACGGCGCAGTTCGGGGGCGAGTGGGACTGGGCGGGCATTGCGCATGAGTTGGCGGACGCACCACGTCGTGCGGTCGTCCAGCGGAACACCAGGGAAACCAGGATCCGCGTCGAAGTGGATCTCGACCGCGTCGCGGAGCCCGTCGCGAAGACCGGCCTGCCGTTCTTCGACCACATGCTGGAGCAGATCGGCAAGCATGGCGGGTTCGCGCTGGACGTGCGCGCAGAGGGCGACCTGCACATCGACGAACACCACACGGTGGAAGACACCGGCCTTGCGTTGGGGCAGGCGCTGAAGGAAGCGCTGGGCGACAAGCGTGGCATCGGTCGTTACGGGTTCACGCTGCCGATGGACGAGACGCTGGCCAGCGCGGCGCTGGATTTCAGTGGCCGGCCGTACTTCGTCTTCAACGGCGAATTCAGGCGTGAGCGCGTCGGCGACCTGCCGACCGAACTGGTGCCGCATTTCTTCCGCTCGCTCTGCGATGCGTCCGGGCTGAACCTCAACCTGAGCGTGCAGGGCGACAACGACCACCACAAGGTGGAAGCCTCGTTCAAGGCCCTGGCGCGCGCATTGCGCCAGGCGGTGAAACGCGAGGGCGCGGAACTGCCTTCCACCAAGGGCGCGCTGTGATGCGTGTGGCCCTGATCGATGCCGGCGGCGCGAACCTGGGGTCGGTGCGCTACGCGCTGGACCGCCTGGGCGTGGAGCCCGAGCTGACCACCGATGCGGACGTCATCCGTGCGGCGGACCGGGTGATCCTGCCCGGTGTCAGCACGGCTGCGCAGGTGATGGGCGGCTTGCGCGCATCGGCGCTGGTGGATGTGCTGCGGACGCTGGAAAAGCCCTTGCTGGGTGTCTGCGTGGGCATGCAGATTCTGTTCGAGCACTCCGAAGAGGACGACACGCCCTGCCTGGGCCTGCTGCCGGGCCGCGTAGCCAAGCTGCCCGCCACGCCCGGCATCCGCGTGCCGCACATGGGCTGGAACACGCTCGCGTCGCGGCGTGAAAGCCTGTTGGCCCGCGACATCGCCGACGGCCGCCACGCGTACTTCGTCCACAGTTACGCCGCGCCAATCACTGCCGATTGCGTGGCGTCGAGTGAACATGGGGTGCCGTTCGCCGCCATCGTGCAGCGTGGCAACGTGGGGGGGGCCCAGTTCCATCCCGAGCGATCGGCAGATGTCGGCGCGCGTCTGCTGGAGAATTTCCTGAAGTACGGTGTGCAATGAGCGGATTCACGGTTTATCCCGCCATCGATGTGCGCGAAGGCCGCGTGGTCCGGCTGGCCCAGGGCGACTATGCGCGCGAGACACGCTATGACGGCACGCCGCTGGATGTCGCGATGCGCTACGCCGCGCAAGGGGCGGAATGGCTGCACCTCGTCGACCTGGATGCGGCGCGGGCGGGCGGCTACACCCTCGCACCGCTGTTGGGCGAACTCGCGCAACATGCGTCACTGAAGGTGCAGACCGGGGGAGGCGTGCGCCAGCGCGATGACGTGGCGCGCATCCTGGCGGCGGGCGCGCAGCGCGTCGTGGTCGGCTCGCTGGCCGTGCGCCAACCCGATACCGTCCTGGCCTGGCTGGCCGAGTTCGGCAGCGACCGCATCACGGTCGCGCTCGACACGCGCCGCGACGATGGCGGGGTCTGGCGCCTGCCGGTGCATGGCTGGACGGAAACCGCATCGGAAACACTGGATGAACTCGCGTCGCGCTACGCCGAGGGTGGCCTGCGGCACCTGCTGTGCACCGACATCGCCCGCGACGGCATGCTGACGGGACCGAACCTGGACCTCTACGCGCACCTGCGACAGGTCGTGCCGTCGTTGCAGGTGCAGGCGTCCGGCGGCGTCAGTGCCGTGGTCGATGTCACCGGGGCACGTGCCGCCGGTTGCGCCGGGATCGTGCTCGGGCGGGCATTGCTGGAGGGCAGGTTCGAACTGCCCGAGGCGCTGGCATGCTGAGCCGTCGCATCATTCCCTGCCTGGACGTGCGCGAAGGCCGCGTGGTCAAGGGCGTGAAGTTCCGCGACCATGTCGACATGGGCGACATCGCCGAGCTGGCGTTGCGATACCGGGACGAAGGCGCGGACGAACTGGTGTTCTACGACATCAGCGCGAGTCCGGAGGGGCGCTCCGTGGACTATGCCTGGATCGAGCGCGTGTCACGGCTGCTCGACATTCCGTTCTGCGTGGCGGGCGGCATCCGCGACGTCGAGACGGCACGGCGGGTGCTGCATAGCGGTGCCGACAAGGTGTCGGTGAACACACCTGCGCTGGAGCGCCCCGGTCTCATCGGCGAACTCGCCGAGGCCTTCGGCGTGCAGTGCGTCGTGGTTGGCGTGGATTCCATTCGGGAAGCGGACGGCGAATGGCGCGTGCGCCGTTACACCGGGGATCCCGCGAAGATGCAGGACGCCGGCTTGCGTACGCTGGATTGGGTGGTGCAGGCGCAACGGCTGGGTGCCGGCGAGATCGTGTTGAACTGCATGGACCAGGACGGCGTACGGCGTGGTTACGACATCACGCAATTGCAGGCCGTGCGCGCCGTGTGTGGCGTGCCCTTGATCGCCTCCGGTGGTGCGGGCGAGGTGCAGCATTTCGTCGATGTGTTCCAGCAGGCGGACGTGGATGGCGCGCTGGCCGCCAGCGTGTTCCACAGCGGGCATATCGCGATCCCGGCGTTGAAGCGGGTGTTGGCAGAGCAGGGCATCGAGGTGCGGCGTGGCGACTGAAACGATGAAGACCGACATCGAACCCTCGGCGCTGGACTGGACGAAGGGCGATGGCCTGCTGCCCGTCATCGTGCAGGATGCAGGAAACCTGCGCGTGCTGATGCTGGGCTACATGAACCGGGCGGCGCTGGACGCCACCCTGGCGAGCCGACGCGTGACCTTCTTCAGCCGCAGCAAACAGCGTCTGTGGACCAAGGGCGAGAGTTCGGGCCATGTGCTGGAACTGGTCTCGGTGGAGGCCGATTGCGACAACGATACGCTGCTGGTCCTCGCGCATCCGCAGGGACCGACCTGCCACCTGCAGCGGCCCAGTTGCTTCCCTTCGGCGCCGTCGGCGTTCCTGTCGGACCTAGATGCCCTGGTGGCGCAGCGCGACCGCGAGCGCCCCGTCGACAGCTACACGACGCGCCTGTTCGACGCCGGCGTGCGCCGCATCGCGCAGAAGGTGGGCGAGGAGGGCGTGGAAACCGCATTGGCCGCAGTCGCGCAGGACGAGACCGCACTGCTCGGCGAGAGCGCCGATCTGCTGTACCACCTGACGGTCCTGCTGCGGGCACGCGGCCTGTCGCTGGCCGACGCCGTCGACGTGCTGCGCCAACGCCACGCGTCCACGTGAGCTTCCCACGCACCTTGTAGGAGCGAGGTGAGTCGCGACCGTGGATCTGGATCGAACGCGATGGTCCATCGTCCGTATCGCTTGCGGCACATCTCCATGGTGATCCAGCCGTGCGGTCGCGACTTACGTCGCTCCTGCAACGGCAATGCCGTTGCTGCGCCATAATCTCCCGGTCTTCTGGCTGGAGTCGCCATGCGCGCTTCGTTGATCGCTCTCGTCCTGGCGCTGTCAGCGGTCCCCGCGCATGCGCTGCCGCCGCCGTGCAGCGGGGGACAGGTGTATGAGGACCGCAACGGCAACGCGACCCGCGATGCAGGGGAGCCGGGTCTGCCGGGCATCAAGGTGTCCAACGGTATCGACATCGCGGTCACCGATGCGCAGGGCGAATACGGCCTCGATTACGTGGACGGCCGCACCCTCTTCATCATCAAACCGGCCGGCTACGACCTCGCCGTGCGGCCGGACGGCCTGCCGGCCCGCTGGCGCAACCTGCAGTACCACGCCGGTCCTGCGCTGAAGCATGGCGGCATCCCGCAACGCCAGCCCGACTGCACGCACTTCGGCCTTCGACCGCAGGCGGCAGCCGCAACGAAGGGCGAACTCGATGTGCTGTTGTTCGCGGACAGCCAGACCTCGTCGGTCAAGGACGTGGACTATTACTGGCGCGACATCGTGCAGCCCCTGGTCGGGAAACACGGGGCGGTGCTGGGCCTGACCCTGGGCGATGTCACCAACGACGACCTGTCGCTGTACCCGGAGATCCTGCGCACGACGATGAGCCTGCAGGCGCCGTGGCTGTTCATCCCCGGCAACCACGACCTGGATTTCGACGCCGCAGGAGACGAAGACTCGCTGCGTACATTCCGCCATCACCTGGGCCCGGACACGTTCGCCTGGGAGGAAGAGGCGGCGACGTTCATCGGCCTGGATGACGTGATCTACCAGCCAGGCCAGACACCGTCGTACTTCGGCGGGCTGCGCGAGGACCAGTTCGCCTTCCTGCAGGCCTACCTGCCGACGGTGCGCAAGGACCGGCTGCTGGTGATCGGTGTGCATATCCCGGTCTACGAGCCGGGTGCTCGCGGTTTCCGTCCGGCAGACCGCGAGCGCCTGTTCGCCATGCTGGAGGATTTCCCGCACGTGCTCCTGCTCAGTGGGCACACCCATACGCAGCGGCACTGGTACCACGACGCTTCCACCGGTTGGCACGGACTGCAGCCGTTGCACGAGTACAACGTCGGCGCCGCCTGCGGTGCCTACTGGTCGGGCGTGAAGGATGCGGAGGGCATCCCCGACACGACGATGGCCGACGGCACGCCCAATGGCTATGCGCGGCTGCGCGTGCGTGCGGGTGGCGCGTACGCGCTGTCGTGGCATCCGGCGCGCGGCACGGACGACAGCGGCATCGGGCTGCATGTGCCGCGCGTGTTGCGGAAGGGGGCGTATCCGGCGTGGGGCGTGTTCGCCAATGTCTACATGGGGGATGCGGAGACCCGCGTCGAGTATCGGATCGATGGCGGCGAATGGAAGCCGATGAAGCGCGTCGAACAACCCGATCCGCGCCTGCTGCTGGAGAACATGCGCGACGACACGGCCGATGCCTTGCGCGGCTACGACCGCTCGCCGGAGGCCGAAGCTTCCCCGCACCTCTGGCGGGGCGCCTTGCCGACGGACCTGCCCGAAGGCGAGCATGCGGTGGAGGTGCGTGCGTTCGACCGCTGGCGCGGCGAACGATCGGCACGCACATCGTATCGCCTGCAGGTGGGAGAGCCCTGATCATGGCTGCGACGGAACTTCCCATCGAACACTTCGTGGACGCCGCCGCGTGGGAGCGCTGGCTGGAGCGCCATGCCACGTCCGAGGGCGTGTGGCTCAGGATCGCGAAGAAGGACTCGGGCATTGTGTCGGTGAGCTATGCGGAAGCGCTCGACGTGGCGCTGTGCCATGGCTGGATCGACGGGCAGAAGAAGGGTTTCGATGCGCAGTGCTTCCTGCAGCGTTTCACACCGCGTCGTTCGCGCAGCACGTGGTCCAAGATCAACGTCGCCAAGATCGAGGTACTGGTCGCGGCAGGACGGATGCGTCCGGCGGGCATGCGTGAAGTCGAGGCGGCCAAGGCCGATGGTCGCTGGGATGCGGCCTACGACGGCGCCAGATCGATGGATGTGCCGGCCGAGCTCGCCCAGGCACTGGCGGAGAATCGCAAGGCCAAGGCCTTCTTCGACGCACTCGACAGGACCAACCGGTATGCCGTCTGTTGGCGTGTGCAGACCGCAGTGAAGCTCGAAACGAAACGGGCGCGGGTGGAGAAGCTGGTCGCCATGCTGGCGCGCGGCGAGAAGATCCACGCCTGAAGCCATGAACGGAAACGCCTCCCGATGGGAGGCGTTCTATGTCCTTGCGGGCGAGCGAAGGCTGGCGGGCGAGGCATGCGTGGCTGGCTGGCGTTAGGGCTGGCTTGCGACGTGCGCGCAGTCTAGGGAAACACGCCCCGGCATGTAGAAACGCGAATCGCTCTCATCGCTGAGTGCGGCTCGCACGGACGCTGAGCCAAGCCCCGGCCAGCAGCAATACGATGGCGACGCCCTGTATCAAATGCGCCTGCGCGCGCCCCGACGCCACCAGCAGCAGGGTCGACAACAACGGCGCCAGGTAGGACAGGCTGCCCAGCAGCGCGATGTCGCCGCGCTTGGTGCCGTGGTCCCACAGCCAGAACGCGGCACCCACCGGGCCGATACCCATGAGCACCAGCACGGTCCACTGGCTTGCGGTGGGGGTGACCGTGTCCTCGCCCAGCAGGTGCGCGATGGCGCCCAGCACCGCCACGCCCGCGCAGGCCACGGTGATCGCCGCGCTGGGCACGTCGGCATGGCGCCGGTTGAGCACCGAATACATGGACCAGATCAGGGCCGCGCCCAGCGCGGCGAGGTAGCCGGGTACATGCGATGGCTCGACCTGGAAGCTGCGGCCGCGCGTCACCAGCAGTATCGCCGCGACCAGGCCCAGTCCGGTGCCCAGCCACTGCCCGGGGCGCACGGAGACGCCGCCGAAGATGCCCGCGAACACCACGATCAACAGTGGCCACAGGTAGTTGAGCAGGTTGGCTTCCACGGCCGGTGCACGCTTCAGCGCGATGAAGTACAGCGCGTGGTAGCCGAACAGCGCCAGCGTCGACAGGGCGAACGCGGGCAGCGGCTGGCGCAGTTCGCCCCAGCCGGCGCGGCCGCGCACTCCTGCGCGCAGAAGCCCCAGTGCCGCCGCGATGCCGAAACCGATCGCCAGCACCTGGAAGGGCGGCAGGTCGCCCGTCGCCGTCGTCAACAGCGCCAGCGACGCCCACAGCAGGATCGCGACCAGCCCCACCAGGGTGGCACGGCGCTGCGAAATGGCATCGCTCACGCGGCGGGCAGCGCGATGTCTGCGAAGGAGTCGACACGCACGTGGCCATGCGCCGCGTCGCCTTCGCGCGGCGCAGGGTAGTCGTCCAGCCGGTCGATCAGACGCGTCTGCAGGCCTGCGTCGCGCGCGGCATCCAGTTCTTCCACCACGTCGGACAGGAACAGGATGTCCCCGGGGGTCACACCGATGCGGTCGGCGATGGTCCGGTAACTGGCCGCTTCGCGCTTGCCGCCGACTTCGGTATCGAACCAGCCCGAGAACATCG
Organism: Pseudoxanthomonas sp. PXM03; assembly: GCF_014852005.1. Classification (GTDB taxonomy): domain Bacteria; phylum Pseudomonadota; class Gammaproteobacteria; order Xanthomonadales; family Xanthomonadaceae; genus Pseudoxanthomonas_A. The sequence goes on from NZ_JACVAU010000001.1 coordinate 1,569,402, forward strand.
GCGACAGATCGCCCGCATCGCTGTGGCCGAAGAACAGTTTCTGCGCCGGTACGGAACCGGAGGAATACACATACAGCGGATAGCCCTGCGCGTACCACGTGCGTAATGCCGGCGCGGCGTCGGGATAGATGTGCGCGGTGAAATCCGCATCGCGGTAGCCGGCCTCCCAGATCAGGCCTTGCAGCGCTTTCAGCGCTGTGTGCTTGCGATCCTGATCGATCCAGCCCTGCAGCGTCTCCACGATGACGTCATCGCTGCAGATACTGCCGTGCTCCGTGGCGACCACGTCGAGCCAGCGCCGCACCTCGGGTTCCTGTCCATGCTCGCGGACGAAGCCGGGCAGGGCGCGGCGCGCGTACGGGAACAGCACGTCCTTCACGAACGAGATGCTGCTGGTGGTGCCTTCGATGTCGGTAAGGATGGCGGAAACGGGCATGGGGTTCTTCTGGTTCGCGGTAGAGCGGAGCTTGCTCCGATACGCTTTTCATGGGGAGCAAAGGGAGGGCAGCAGGAGCCGATCCTTGGCGCGACGGTTCATCCCCGGTCGTTTCGCCGGACCCTCACCCCTACCCCTCTCCCGACGGGAGAGGGGCGTCAGCGTTCGGTCAGGCCTTCGTAGCGCGGGAACTGCTGCGCCAGCGTGGTACCCGTGAAGTGGCCCACCCAGCCGTCCGGCTCGGTGAAGAAGCGGATGGCGACGAAGCTCGGTTCCGGCCCCATGTCGAACCAGTGCAAGGTGCTGTCTGGCACGCCGATCAGGTCGTCCTGCACGCACTCCACCTCGTAGACCTTGTCGCCCACGTGCAGCGTGAACAGGCCGGAGCCGGCGACGAAGAAACGCACTTCGTCTTCCTTGTGGTAGTGCTCGTCGAGGAACTTCGCGCGCATGGCCTCGCGCTGCGGGTTGTCGGGCGCGATGCTGACCACGTCGACGGTCTTGAAGCCGCGTTCGGCGACCAGCCGGTCGATGTCGGCGCGATAGGCGTCGATCACATCCTCCGGCGGCGCGCCGGGTTCGATGGCCTTGGTCGCCTTCCAGCGCTCGAAGGTCACGCCGAGCTTCTTCAGCTCGGTGGCGATGAAGTCGGGATCGTAACTGGCGAACTCCGGCGTGGCCGGGTCGGATTCGCTGAAGATGCGCAGGCGGCTCATGGCGGTATGGCGTGAGGCGACAGAGGGGGCCGTTAGGGTACCAGACCGGTCCGCGCGGCCTGGTGGGGAAACGGAACGCCCGGATAACCGCCGGTTATCAGCGACGGCAGCCCAGCTTGCGCAGTTCCAGTTCGGCCGCGAACAGGAACTCGAAGGCCTCCAGGTGGCGGCGGGCCTCGGCCATCGTGCGGCCCCACGCGTACAGACCGTGGCCGTCGATCAGGTAGCCCCACAGCAGCTGGTTGTCGAGCAGCGCGTCCACCTGAGCGGCGAGCGTGGGCATGTCCTGGGTGTTGGCGAACACGGGCACGTCGATCGCCATCTCGTGCGTGCTGTTGCCGTGGAACGCCTTCAGCAATTCGAAGCCTTCCAGGCGGACATGGCCGGCACCGGCGAACAGGCGTGATGCCACCGTCTGCACCAGCGAATGGGTGTGCAGCACGCATCCGATCTCGGGATAACGGCGATACAGCTGGGTATGCAGCAGCGTTTCGGCGGACGGGCGGTGGTCGCTGCCGACGGCCTTGCCGTCGAAGTCCACCACCATGATGTCCGCTTCCACCAGCCGGCCCTTGTCGCGGCCGGAGACCGTGATGGCCGCGTGCCGGTCATCCAGTCGCTGCGAGAAATTGCTGCTGGTGGCCGGTGTCCAGCCCAGCTGCGCCAGCTCGCGCACGTTGGAGATGATGGACTGCGCGCGGTCGCGCAACTGGTCGGCGTGATAGGGCAGGGGCGTGGCGTTCATGCCGCCATTCTACCGCCTGCCCGGAGGTGGAGCTCAGCGCTGCGCGCGCATGCGGCTGTGGCGATATCCGTACAGGAAATAGATGAGGAAACCCACGGCCGTCCACACGGCCATCAGCATCCAGTTGTGGGCGGTCATCGCCGACAGCAGTGCCAGGCAGCTCAGCACGCCCAAGGTGCAGATCAGCCACGCGGCGGGGATGCGGAACGGACGCGGCAGATCGGGCTGGGTGCGGCGCAGGACCAGCACGCCAACGCAGACCGAGGCGAAGGCGATCAGGGTCCCCATCGAGGTCAGTTCGCCCAGGACATCAAGCGGGAACAGCGCCGCCAGCAGGGCGATGCCGATACCCGTGATCACGGTGTTGATGTGGGGCGTGCGGTATTCAGGATGGATCCGGGTAAACACCGGCGGCAGCAGGCCGTCGCGGGCCATGATCATGAAAATGCGCGGTTGGCCGATGATCATCACCAGCACCACCGAGGACAGGCCGATCAGCGCGCCGATCTCCACCGTGACCCGCAGCCAACCCAGTTCGGGATGGGCCGCTACCGCGGTCACGACCGGTTCGGCCGTGCCCAAGGCGGTGTACGGCACCAGGCCTGTCATCACCGCCGCCATGGCGATGTACAACACGGTGCAGATCGCCAGCGAGGCGAGCATGCCGACGGGGAGATCCTTCTGCGGGCGATGCGATTCCTGCGCCGCCACCGAGACCGCCTCGAAACCGATGTAGGCGAAGAACACCATCGCCGCGCCGCGCAGCACGCCATCCCAGCCGAACTTGCCGGGGCCTTCGTTGGCAGGAATGAAGGGCTGCCAGTTGGAGGGGTCGACGTACTGCCAGCCTGCGATGATGACCAGCACGATCAGGCCGGTCTTCAGCACCACCATCGCCATGTTCATGGCCGAGGACTTGCGGATGCCCACGTAGCACAACCAGGTCAGCAGCAGCACGATGACGGCGGCCGGGACGTTGGCGATGGCGCCGGTCGGGCGAAGCTGCGCATCCAGTGGTGCGCTGACGAGCGCCTTGGGCAGGAAGATGTCGAAGTGTTCGAGCAGGCTCAGGAAATAGCCGGTCCAGCTGACCGCGACCGCCGAGGCTGACACGCCGTACTCGAGGACCAGCATCCAGCCGATGAACCACGCGGTGAGTTCACCCAGCGTGGCGTAGGTATAGGTATAGGCGCTGCCGGACACCGGCACCATCGCGGCGAATTCCGCGTACGCCAGCGCACAGAACGTGCAGCAGATCGCCGCCAGCACGAACGACAGCATGATGGCCGGACCGGCATGGTTGGCCGCCGCCTGGCCGGTGATGACGAAGATGCCGCCACCGATCACCGCACCGATGCCGAGCGCGGTCAGCCCCCAGGGGCCGAGCGTGCGGCGCAGGCTGAGCCCTTCGGCCTCTTCATGGGCGGCATGGGGGTGCTTGGTGGCGAGGAGCTGTCGGAGCATCGTGCGTGTTCCTGGAACGGGTTCGATGAGGGCAACCAAAAAGGCCGGCGGTGCGTCCGCCGGCCTTGAAGAGGATCAGGCCTTCTGCCTGAGTTTGCTGTTCCGGAAGCCGTAGGCGAAGTAGATCAGCTGGCCCAGCACGGTCCAGGCCACGAAGATCTGCCAGTGCTCCATGAACGACTGCAGGAACAGGAACAGGCAGGCGAGCACGCCCACCGGGCAGATCAGCCAGAACATCGGCACGCGGAACGGCCGGTTGAGGTCAGGACGGGTGAAGCGCAGCACCAGCACGCCAAGGCACACCGTGGCGAAGGCCAGCAGCGTCCCCATCGATACCAGTTCGCCGAGCACGCTGAGCGGCATGAAGCCCGCGAGCAGGCAGGCCAGCACGCCGACGATGATCGTGCCGACATAGGGCGTATGGAACTTCGGGTGCACCTTGCCGAAGATCTTCGGCATCAGCCCGTCCTTGGCCATGCTGTAGAAAATGCGTGGCTGAGCCATCAGCATGACCAGGATCACCGACGACAGGCCTGCAATGGCGCCGATTTCCACCGCGGTCTTGAGCCAGCCCACGCTGGCGCCGGGATCGGCCTTGAGGACCTCTTCCAGCGCCGTGGCCACCGGCTTGGCGGTGCCCAGCAGCGTGTAGTGGGTCATGCCGGTCAGTACCGCACAGACGGCGATGTAGATGACGGTGCAGATGGCCAGCGAGCCGAGGATGCCCTTGGGCATGTCGCGCTGCGGGTTCTTGGCCTCGCCTGCGGCCGTGGAAACCGCGTCGAAGCCGATGTAAGCGAAGAACACGATGGTCGCCGCGCGGAACACGCCATCCATGCCGAACTGGCCGGGGCCGGTGTTCTCGGGGATGAAGGGGGTCCAGTTCGCCGGGTCGACGTACTGGATGCCAAAGCCGAGGAAGGCCGCAATCACGACCACCTTGATGGCGACGATGATCGAGTTGACGAAGGCCGACTGGGTGATGCCGACGTAGCACAGGCCACTGACCGCGGCGACGATCAGCACCGCAGGCAGGTTGATGATGCCGTCGGTGGCGACGAACCCGCCGTTGGCCCAGGTGATCGGCGCGATGGCCAGCTGCTCGGGGAAGGGCATGCCCAGCGTGCCGGTGAGGAAGCTCACCAGGTAGCCAGACCAGCCCACCGCGACGGTGGACGATGCGAACAGGTATTCCAGCACCAGGCACCAGCCGATGAACCAGGCCACGGCCTCGCCCAGGGTGGCGTAGGAGTACGAATATGCGCTGCCGGACACCGGCATCATCGAGGCGAACTCGGCGTAGCAGAGGCCGGCCATGGCGCAGGCAAAGCCGGCAATCACGAAGCTCAACATGATCGCCGGGCCGGCGTGGTTGGCCGCGGCCTGGCCGGTCAGCACGAAGATGCCCGCACCGATGACCGCGCCCACGCCCAGCAGCACGAGATGTTTGGCGGTCAGGGTTCGCTTCAGACTGCTTTCGCCGTCCAGGCTGCCTTCGAAAGGTTCACCGGCATCGATATGTCCCGCCGGTGCAACCGGCTTGACCCTGAACAGAGCTTTGAGCATTCGCAGCGTCCCCTTGCAAGACTGGATGCCGGCGGAAAGACCCGCCAGGCGGTGGCAACTGTCATGGGGAAGGCGCCCCCACGGAAGGCCGTACCTTGCCAAAGCGGGCGGGGGATCACAAGCGCGGTTGCAGCATGCCGGGCGATAATCACGACACCACCGACCTGCCCGCAAGGAAAAAACACGCCGTGTCAGTCGCTTACACCGCCCTTCGCGCACATCTGGCCGATTACGGACACCGCTGGCCCGACGAACAGGCGGTGGTCGCGCAGTTTCTCGAGCTGCTGGACGATCCGGCCAATCCGCTGCTCCGCGAGCGACTGGAAGGGCACCTCACGGGGGGCGCCTGGCTGATCAGCGCCGATGGCCGGCGCACGTTGCTGACCCACCACCGCAAGCTGGGCCGGTGGCTGCAGCTGGGAGGCCATGCCGACGGTGACGAGGACATGGCGCGCGTGGCGCTGAAGGAAGCCGAGGAGGAATCCGGCCTGTCCGATCTGTCCGTGGAAGGCGGCATCTTCGATCTGGACCGCCACTGGATACCCGAACGGAGGGACGTGCCGGGGCACTGGCACTACGACATACGCTATGTGGTGCGTGCCAACGGCAGCGAGGACTACGTGGTCAGCGAGGAGTCGCTCGACCTGGCCTGGCGCGATATCGCACCGATCGCCGCCGAGCCGGATGAATCCCTCAGCCGCATGGCCCGCAAGTGGCTGGCGCGCAACACGGCGTAGGCTGGACCCCGGCCCACCGCACTGCGGATATCAATACAGCACGCGCACCCGCAGCGTGCCGTCAATTGCCGCCATCGCGTCGCGCAGGCTGGCCGTCTGTTCTTCATCGGCAGTCACGTCGATGACCACGTAGCCGACTTTCGGGTCGGTGCGCAGGAACTGGCCGTCGATGTTGATGCCGCGGTCGCGGAAGATGTCGTTGATCTGCGACAGCACGCCCGGCACATTGCGGTGGATATGCAGGATGCGTCGGCTGCCCTCGTGGCCGGGCAGGGTGACTTCGGGGAAGTTCACCGCCGACAGCGTGCTGCCGTTGTCGCTGTAGCGCACCAGCTTGGCCGCCACTTCCACGCCGATGTTGTCCTGCGCCTCCAGCGTGCTGCCACCGACATGCGGGGTCAGGATCACGTTGTCCAACCCGCGCAACGGCGACTCGAAGGCATCCGCATTGCCCTTGGGTTCCACCGGGAACACGTCCACCGCGGCACCGCCGACCTTGCCGGACTTCAGTGCTTCCGCCAGTGCATCGATGTCCACCACGGTGCCGCGCGAGGCGTTGATCAGGTGTGCGCCGGGCTTCATCCGGGCGATCTGCGCCGCGCCGAACATGTCTTTCGTCGCGGCCGTCTCCGGTACGTGCAGCGTGACCACGTCGCTGAGTTCCAGCAGGTCGTCCAGGCTGACGGCGGCGCGTGCGTTGCCCAGCGACAGCTTGGTCTCGATGTCGTGGAAGAGCACCTGCATGCCCAGCGACTCGGCCAGCACGCCCACCTGGGTGCCGATATGGCCGTAGCCGATGATGCCCAGGGTCTTGCCTCGCACCTCATGACTGCCGGCAGCGGACTTGCTCCAGCCGCCCCGGTGGCACTCGGCGTTCTTCTGGGGGATGCCACGCATCAGCAGGATGGCCTGCGCAACGACCAGTTCCGCCACGCTGCGGGTATTGGAGTACGGGGCGTTGAAGACCGGAATGCCGGCTAGTTCCGCCGCGTCCAGATCCACCTGGTTGGTGCCGATGCAGAAGCAGCCCACCGCGATCAGCCGGCGTGCCTGCGACAGCACATCGTCGGTCAGGTGGCTGCGCGAGCGGATGCCGACAATGTGCGCTTCGGCAATGCGGCGCTTCAGTTCGTCTTCCGGCAGCGACTTCTCGTGGTACTCGATCTGCGTATAGCCCGCCGCGCGGAACGTCTCCACAGCGGTCTGGCTGACCCCTTCCAGCAACAGCACGCGGATGTCCTGCTTCGGGTACGAGGTCTTCTTGATCGACATTGCCGGAAAGGTCGCAGCGGAGGGGGAAGGGGCGTCACTATGCCAGATGCACGCCGTCGATGGTGCGGCGCGGAATGGAAAGCTCGGTTGCCGTTTTCCAGGCTTTGTTGCCCTTGCAACCAAGCGCATCGCTCGCTGGACGCAGCGCAGCATCGCTGGCACGCTGGGCGCCCCCGAAAGCCTGCCCTCCGCAATGAGCGATCCGCGCCTGGAAGCCCTGCTGCACGCCGTCCCGGCGCTGCGCCTGAAGACCGATCCTGCCGATCTCGAGCACTACGGCCGCGACTGGACCCGGCGCTGGACACCCGCACCGCTGGCGATCGCATTGCCCGCCACGGTCGAGGAAGTGCAGGCCGTCGTGCGTTGGGCGAACGAGCATCGCGTCGCGGTCGTGCCCTCGGGCGGGCGCACCGGCCTGTCCGGTGGCGCCGTGGCCGCGAATGGCGAACTGGTGCTGAGCCTTGAGCGCATGAACCAGGCGCTCGACTTCAATGCCGTGGACCGCACGCTGACCGTGCAGGCCGGTATGCCGCTGGAGGCCGTACATAACGCGGCGCGTGAGCACGGACTGGTCTATCCGGTCGATTTCGCCGCACGCGGTTCTTGCGCCATCGGCGGCAACATCGCCACCAACGCCGGCGGCATCCGGGTGATCCGCTACGGCAACACGCGCGAATGGATCGCCGGTCTGAAAGTCGTCACCGGTGCCGGCGACGTGCTGGAGCTCAACAAGGCACTGATCAAGAATTCCAGCGGCTACGACCTGCGCCATCTCTGGATCGGCTCGGAAGGGACGTTGGGCATCGTGGTGGAAGCCACCGTGAGGCTGACCGATCCGCCGCCGCCGACCAATGTCATGCTGCTGGCACTGCCGTCGTTCGATGTGCTGATGCAGGTGTTCGCCGCGTTCCGCGAGCGCCTGCAGCTGGAGGCCTTCGAATTCTTCACCGACCGCGCGCTGCACCATGTGCTGGCGCATGGCGCACAGAAGCCGTTCGAGGAAATCCATCCGTACTACGTGGTCACCGAGTTCGCGATCGGCGACGAGGCGAGGGAAGCCGCGGCAATGGCGGCCTTCGAGGCCTGCATGGAGCAGGGCTGGGTCAGCGATGGCGTGATCAGCCAGTCCGATGCCCAGGCCGCGCAGCTGTGGCGCCTGCGCGAGGGCATCACCGAGGCGCTGGCGCGCTATGTGCCGTACAAGAACGACGTGTCCGTGCGCATTTCCGCCATGCCTGCGTTCCTTGCCGAGACGCAGGCGTTGCTGGGCGAGGCGTACCCGCACTTCGAAGTGGTGTGGTTCGGCCATATCGGTGACGGCAACCTGCATATCAACGTGCTGAAGCCCGACGGTATGGAGAACGCGGAGTTCGTCACCCAGTGCGAGCAGGTCACCAAGCTGCTGGCCGAATCGCTGCGCCGCCACCACGGCAGCATTTCCGCCGAACACGGCATCGGCCTGGTGAAGAAGGGCTATCTGGAAAGCACGCGCAGCGCCGACGAGATCGCGGTGATGCGCGGCATCAAGCGCGTGCTGGATCCGAACGGCCTGATGAACCCGGGCAAGCTCTTCGACGCGTGACGCGGATTCATCCAGCCATCGCTGATTGCAGGTAGTCTTGGCGCGCCGCGATGCGCGCGGTGTCCGTTCATTCCCTGGAAGTGTCCATGTCCCGAATTCTCCTGGCTGGCGTCCTGCTGGCGTTCTCCGTCCCGGCACTGGCCGGCAGCTTCGCCGGCAGTTCGGCCGGTGCGTCATCCGCCGGCTCGTCCGCCTCGTCCGACAGCTCATCCGGCGACGACAAGATCGTCGTGCAGGCGCGCGAGGACGCCGCCAGCTTTGTCGCCAGCGACGGTCGTATCCGTGGCGCCCAACTGGAAGCCGCGCTGCGTCACCTGCGCGAGAAGGATGAAGCCGCTCGCAAGGCCAGCGACATGCAGCTGGCGCAGGCCATCCTGGCTCGCTGATGCCACCGCGTCGGCCCTGCGGCCGGCGCTTCGTCGCGCTGCTCGCATGGGCGTGGCTGGGGCCGGCCGTCACGGCGGCCGCGCTCGACATCGATCCGACGGGCCTCGGCTCCGATGACATCGTCGCGACGCAGGCGCTGCTCGACGATGTCCTGCCGCGCCTGCCGCAGGCATGGCGCGATGGGCTGCCGTCCGATCTCGTCCTGCAATGGCGCGACGATCTTCCCGTGCATGTGGCCGGTCGACGGGTCGGTGATCGCATCCTGTTGCCGCGCCGCCTGTTGCAGGCATGGCAGGCACGCGATGGCATGCCTGCGGACGATGCTTCGTTGCGCGCCGTCCGGAACGCGCTGGTGCACGAACTTGCTCACAGCTATGACCGGGCACAGCGCGACATTCTGTCCGGCGATCCGCGCCTGCGAGATCTCGCGGGATGGCAGCGCAGCGTGTTTGCCATCGCGGGGCGCCGTTCGCGCAACGATTTCGTCGCACGGGTGCCTGATCCGTACGAGTTGGAGCGTCCTTCCGAATTCGTGGCGGTGAACCTCGAGCATTTCGTGTTCGATCCCACCTACGGTTGCCGACGCCCGGCCCTGCATCGTCACTTCGCGATGCACTTCCGGATGCCGATGACGACGAAGGCATGTGCGCCCGGATTGCCGTTCCTGGATGTGGATGCCGAAGCCGGCGATGCCTCGTTGCTCGCACTGGACCCGGCGCGCATCTACGCGGTCGACTATCTGCTGGCGGAGGGCAACACGCAGGCGATGAGTCGCTGGGGCCACAGCATGCTGCGGTTGGTGGTCTGCGCGCCCGGTCGTGCACCGGGACCCGATTGCCGCCTCGACCTGGCCCATCACCGCGTGCTGTCGTTCCGCGCGTTCGTGGGCGACGTGCAGATCTCCGGGTGGCGCGGCCTGACCGGCTCGTACCCGTCGCGCCTGTTCCTGTTGCCGCTGGACCAGGTGATCGAGGAGTACACCCGGGTGGAACTGCGCGGCCTGCAGTCCATTCCCCTGCAACTGGAGCAGGATGAAATCGCGTCCCTGGTCGAGCGGGCCGCGCAGCTTCACTGGAGCTACGACGGACGCTACTACTTCATCAGCAACAACTGCGCGGTGGAGACCTGGAAGCTGCTGCACGACGGCGTGCCACGACTGGCCGGGGAACCGCTCGCCAGCATCACGCCCACCGGACTGCTGAAGAAGCTGGAGCGTCGTGGCATCGCCGATACCCGCGTGCTCGACGACGCAGGGCAGGCGCGACGACTCGGTTACTACTTCGAGCCGATGAGCGCGCGCTACGACGCACTGTTCGATGTGGCACGCGAGGCGCTCGCGCTGCCGCAGCAGGACGTGCACGCCTGGCTGGCGCTGTCGCCTGCGGAGCGCGCCATCTGGCTGCCACGGGCCGACCTGCGTGCGAGCGCGGCGCTGCTGGTGCTGGAGAATGCGGCGCTCCGTCGCCAGCAACTGCTGTTGCGCGACGAACTGAAGCGACGCTACCTGGGCCGCAATGCGCCCGCCGATGTCGCGCGGGCGCTGCAGGCCTTGCGCACGTGGCTGGGCGATACCGGTTTCGCCAGTCGCCCCTCGGAACTGCTGCCGGAGGGCTACGGACTTCCGCAGGCCGATGAGCGCGCGCGCATTGCGAAGGAAGCAGGAACCCGCGTGGCGCGCTTGCGTGAGCAGGATGGTGTGCTTCGTGGCGAACTGGAGCGCTGGCTGCCCGCCGACCAGCGCGAGGTCGTGCGGGGCATCGAAGCAAACCTGAAAACGATCAGCGCGCGCCTGCGCGCACTGGATGCGGCAGGCGCGTCGTGACCGAAGGCCTCAGTCGGCGCGACCGCCGAACTCGCCCGTCGTCGTGTTGACCAGGATGCGCTCGCCGTTGGTGATGTACTCCGGCACCATGATCTCGATGCCGGTGTTGAGCTTGGCCGGCTTCGGGCGCTTGGTCGCGGTGCCACCCTTCAGTTCCGGCGGCGTTTCCACCACTTCCAGCGTCACGTGCTGCGGAAGCTGCAGGGCGACCGGCAGTTCGTCGATGACCTGCACGTAGCAGCCGGCCAGGCCTTCGGTGATGTAGCCGGCGTCATCGCCGATGACGTTGGCATCCAGCGTGTAGGGCGTGTAGTCCTCGTCGTCGAGGAAGACGAACGCATCGCCATCCATGTACGAGAACGTCGCCTGCCGGCGCAGCAGTTCGACTTCCGGCAGGTTGTCGTCGGCGTCGAAGCTGGCATCCAGCTTGTTGCCGCCGGGTACGCTGTACATGATGAAACGGAAGCGCACGTTGCCACCGCGCCCTTGCGGCGAGCTGCGCTCGATGTCGCGGATCTGGTAGACGCCGCCGTTGTGTTCGACGACGTTGCCCTTCTTGATGTCGAAAGCTTTCATGGTGGTGATTTGCGATTGGTGATGGGTGATGGGGTGGGGCGGCGTGATCGTTCGGGAAGGCGGCTCTTGCGAATCACCACTCACGAGTGACGAATCACGGCCCTACTTCGGGGCGAGGCGCACGGCGCCATCCAGCCGGATGGTCTCGCCGTTGAGATACGTATTGCCCAGGATGTAGGCGACCAGGTCGGCGAACTCCTCGGGCCTGCCGAGGCGGGACGGGAAGGGGATCGAGGCGCTGAGCGACTGCTGCACGGCCTCCGGCATGCCATCGACCATCGGCGTCCAGAAGATGCCGGGCGCCACGGTCATCACGCGGATGCCGAAGCGGGACAGCTCGCGCGCCATCGGCAGCGTCATGGCGACCACGCCGCCCTTCGATGCCGAGTACGCGGCCTGGCCGATCTGGCCTTCGTACGCCGCCACACTGGCCGTGTTGATGATCACGCCGCGTTCTCCATCGGCGTTGGGCGCGTTGTGCTGCATCACGTCGGCAGCGGCCTTGGCCACGTTGAAGCTGCCGACCAGGTTGACCATCACCGTGCCTTGGAACGTGGACAGCGGCATCGGTGCTTCCTTGCCCAGCACGCGACCGGCGCCGAGGATGCCGGCGCAGTTGATCGCCGCATTCAAGCCGCCGAGGAACTCCTTCGCTGCCGCCACGTTCGCCGCGACACCGGCCTCGTCGGTCACATCGGTACGGAAGTAGCGGACGTTGGCCTCGCCCAGCTCGGCGACCGCGACGGCGCCCTTGTCGTCGTTGACGTCGAACAGCGCGGCCTTGCCGCCATGGGCGACCACGTGGCGGGCCACGGCCAGGCCCAGGCCGGAAACGCCGCCGGTGATGATGGCGCGGGTGTCGGGAAGCTGCATGCGGTGAACCTGCTGCGGAAAAGCCGGCATTTTACGCGATGGTGGGTGTCTGGGAGCCCTGGGCTCCCTGTAGGAGCGACGTAAGTCGCGACCGGGAGGCGTCTGCACCATCGTCCTCCTTCGCAGGTCCGCAATGAATCGCCATGGTTCGCGCCTCGCCAAAGGGCATTGCCCGCCTTGGTTCGCGGTCGCGACTCACGTCGCTCCTACAAGGATTGCCGCCTCTCAGGCGTGCACCCGCTCCAGCGGGGCGTCGGCAAGCCGGCGCGCGAATTCGTCGGGTGACAGGCCGGGTGCGAACAGGAATCCCTGGCCCACCGGGACCCCGAGGTTGAGCAGGAACTGGCGCTGCGCCTCGGATTCGACGCCCTCGGCGACCAGTCCCAGTCCCAGGCTGCGTGCGATCGCGGACACCGCCTGGCAGACGGCCACGTCGGACCGGTTGCTGGGCACGCCCTCGGTGAACAGCGGGCTGAGCTTCAGGCCGTGGATGGGCAGGCGGCGCAGATAGTTGAGCGCGCTGTAGCCTTCACCGAAATCGTCGATCGTCAGCACCACGCCCAGCTGCCGCAGGTCGGCGAAGGTGCGCAGCGTGGCGGGGGCGTCCTCGATGAGCACGCGTTCGGTGAACTCCAGCTCCAGCGCTGCGCCGGGCAGGTCGAACTCGGTCAGGATCGCCCGCACGCGATCGGCCAGGTCGTCACCGGCGAACTGCCGGTACGACACATTGACCGCCACGCGCACGATGCCCAGCCCCTGGTCGCGCCAGGCGGCCACCTGCCGGCATGCTTCGCGCAATACCCAACTGCCGATGCGCACGATGTCGCCGGTCGTCTCCGCATGGCTGATGAACACGTCCGGGCGCAGTTCGCCCAACTGGTGGTTCTGCCAGCGGATCAGCGCTTCGCCGGCGATGATGCGGCCGTTGCGCAGGTCCACCTGCGGTTGGTAGACCAGCCGGAACTCCTCGTTGTCCACCGCACGTCGCAGCTGCGTCTCGATCTGCAGGCGGTCCTGCTGCCGCTGCGCCAGTTCCTGGGTGAAGCTCTGCCAGCCATTGCGTGCGCGGTGCTTGCTGTCGTACATCGCGATGTCGGCGTTCTGGATCAGCTGCTGCGGGCGCAGGCCGTCGCCGGGTGCGATGGCCAGTCCGATGCTGGCGGTGATGGCGAACTCATCCTTGCCGAAGCGGAAGGCGTCCGCGAACGCGCCGAGTACGGCGTGCGCCAGTTGTTCCGGCAGGTGCGGGTTCTCGCCGGCATCGCAGATCACCAGGAATTCGTCGCCGCCGAAGCGGGCTATCATGCCGTCGGTGCCCACCGCACCGCGGATGCGGTCCGAGGCCTGCACCAGCAGCTCGTCGCCTGCGTTGTGGCCCAGCACATCGTTGACCATCTTGAAACGGTCGAGGTCGATGTAGAGCACGGCGGCGCGCGCGCGCTCGGGGTCGGCCAGCCGCGTGCCGAGTTCGGTCAGCACGGCATCGCGGTTCATCAGCCCGGTCAGCGGATCGGTGCGCGCCTGGATGCGCAGCATCTCCTCGGCCTGCTTGTCCTGCGAGATGTCCTGCATGGTGCCGGTGATGCGCGACGCACCCGGGTCGCCGGGCTCGGCGTCGCCGATCACGCGGATCCAGAACGGATGCCCGTCGGCCTGCGTGCCCTGGAGTTCCAGGTCGAAGCCCTTGCCGCCGGCGGTGACCAGGTCCAGCGCGCCACGCAGGCGCCGACGATCCGCTTCGCGCAGGCACGACAGCATGTCGTCCAGCGTCACCAGCGCACGCGCGGCACCCAGGATGCGCTGGGCCTCGTCGGTCAGGTACATCCGGTCGCGGCCGATGTCCCATTCCCAGCCGCCGATATGGGCGAGCGATTGCGCACGGTCGAACAGTGCACTGTCGCGCTTGAGTTCGGTCACGTCGCTGAAAAGCGTGGTCACCTGCGCCGGCACGCTCGCGCCGGGGGCGAACTGCGGCACCGAGGTGGCGGTCAGCCACAGCAGTTGTTTCTTCTGGCGGTGATACAGGCCCAACAGGACGCTTTCGACCATCTGGCCGCTGTCCAGGGCGCGTTGCGCGGGCAACTCGTGGCGACCCATCTCGCGGCCGTGCTCGTCGACGACATGCCAGCGGTCGAGGGCGAGCTCCTGGTCGACGCGCTGGTCCTCGCGGATGCCGAAGATGCGCATGGCCGCGCCGTTGCAGTACTGCACTTCCATCTCGCGGTTGTGCACCACGATGCCCTTGTCCAGGGTCTCCATGAGTTCGCGGTAGCGCATCTCGGCCAGCCGTCGGCTGCTGATGTCGCGTGCCACCGCGACGATACTCTTGCGCCCGTCGAAGTTGATGTTGGCCGAGTGCACTTCCACCGGGAAGCGGGTGCCATCGCCGCGCATGTTGGTGACCTCGATGACATAGGTCACGCCGCGATTCAGGGTTTCCCAGACCGGCACCAGGTGATCGCGCGGCAGGTCGGGGTTCAGCACGTTGATGTTGTTGCCGACGATCTCGTCGCGCGGTCGCTTGTAGGCCAGCATGCCGGCCTTGTTGAGGTCCAGCACGGTGCCGTCCTCGGCGATGATGCTGACCGGGTCGGGCACGGCGTCGAACAGGTTGCGGTAGCGCGAGCGCTCCGTATCGGCCTCGTGCTGCTTGGCCAGCAACGCCGCGCCGGCTTGCCGGAGCAGGTCCGCCGTAGCGCTGTCAGTACCTTCGACGGCAGCCGCGCGCTCCAGTGCCGCGGCCAGCGCCACCACATCGACGTCGCTGGCCGGGCCCGTGTTCATGCGGCCGCCAGGGCCTTGCCGACGCGGCTGCCGGTCTCGCGGCCGAGGCGTGCCGCCAGCCACCGGCCCGTGTCGGCCAGTGCATCCAGGTCCACCCCCGTGCGCAGGCCCAGGCCATGCAGCAGGTAGACCACGTCCTCGCTGGCCACGTTGCCGCTCGCTCCCTTGGCGTAAGGGCAGCCGCCTGCGCCGGAGACGGCGGCGTCCACCACGCGGACGCCTTCATCCAGGCAGGCGAGGATATTCGCCAGCGCCTGCCCGTAGGTGTCATGGAAATGCACGGCCAATGCGGACATGGGAAGTTCCGCTGCGACCGCCTTCAACATGCCGGCGGCCCTGCGCGGTGTGCCCACGCCGATGGTGTCGCCCAGTGATATCTCGTAGCAGCCCAGCGCATGGAGCTGCCTGGCCACCCGCACCACGTCCGTGACCGGTACGTCGCCCTGGTACGGGCAGCCCAGGACGGTGGACACGTAACCGCGCACCTTCACGCCATCGGCAGCCGCGCGCTCGAGCACGGGGCGGAAGCGTTCGATGGATTCATCGATGGACGCATTGATGTTCTTGCGGTTGAAGGCCTCGGACGCGGCGGTGAACACCGCCACTTCCTCCACGCCGACCGCACGTGCGCGGTCATAGCCTTTTTCGTTCGGCACCAGCACGGGGTAGGCGACCCCGGGCCTGCGCCGGATGGCGGTGAAGACGTCCGCCGCATCGGCCAGTTGGGGAACCCACTGCGGGCTGACGAAACTGGTGGCCTCGATACTCAGCAGGCCGGTGGCGGATAGACGGTCGATCAATTCCACCTTGTCGGCGGTCGAGACGAGCGCCTTTTCGTTCTGCAGGCCATCGCGCGGGCCGACTTCCACGATCCTGACGAAGTCGCCATCCGCCATCGGCAGGGGAGCGGTGGGGGTCATGGCGTCACCGCGTCTTTTGCGCGCCGCATGCGCAATGCCTTGCCGCCGCCATCGAAGGCATCGAACAGGTCCGGATGGGTGCGCAGCAAGTCGCGCAGCTGCTCGGGACGCCCTTCGAACAGATACGTGCTGGCATCGGTCTCGCGGGCCTTCAATGTGCCCTGTTGCACCCGCTGCATGATGGCCACCGTGTCGAGCATCGCGATCTGCAGGGTATCGTCGCGGATGCGGTATTTCAGCAGCGTGACAGCGCCGGCGGGCATGCCCTTGGGGATCGGAGGCGCCGTCTTGCCGGTGGCGAACAGTCCCTCCAGTTCCTCGAAGCCGAGCGCCAGGTAACGTTGCCCGTCGATCTCGAAACCCAGGGCGTCGAAGTTCGGTGCGTCGGTCCGGTTGTTGTCGCGCAGGCGCACGTGGCAGCGGGCATCCACCTCGGCGTAGTCGTCCTTGCCCAGCGGCACCTTGTCCTGCGGGCTGTCGGCAAGCGGAATCCAGCGGCCCACCAGCGCGGGATCGCAGGTCAGCGGGGCGGGTGGCCGCTCGAACATCACGCAGCCCGCCAGCGCGAATGTTGCGAACAGCAGGGCGGTTGTCATGCGCGGGAAAGCCATGGAAGGGCTCACTCCAGCGTCACGAGCAATGTGTCGGCGTCGATGAAGTCGCCGGCACTGGCGCGCACCTCGGCCACCACGCCGTCGCGCGGAGCCTTCACCGCCAGTTCCATCTTCATCGCCTCCATCACGAGCAGCTCCTGTCCGGCTTTGACCGTGTCCCCCTGCTGCGCCTTGACCAGCACGACGCGCCCCGGCATCGGTGCGACGATCCTGCCGCCCGCCTCGATGCCTGTCGCCGCCACGCGACGGTAGACCGGCACCGTTTCCACCGTGGCCCGACGTTCCCCATCATGCAGCGTCAGGCGCGTGCCATGGCGCTGGACGCGGAATCGCCGCGCCTCTCCCTGGATACGCAAACCAAGGAGGTCGCCGGTCAGCTTTGCGCCTTCCACCTCGTGCGTGGTGGTGGCCAGACGGATGCGGTAGGTGCCGGCATGCCCATGGCCTGAGGCTTCCCAGGTCTCCTCCTGATGCTGGAATGCCAGCGGCCGCGCACCGGCATGTCCCAGTCGCCAGCCATCGCCGACGGCCCACGGCGAACCGGGATCGCTGGAATGGCGGGCACCCTGTCGCGCATCCGCTTCCTGCTGGAGCAGCGCCGCGACGGCGATCGCGACCTGCTGCACGGCATCCAGCCCGACGGCGGGCATGAACTCGTCCAGATGCCGGTCCAGATAGCCGGTGTCGATGCGACCTTCGACGATAGCGGGGTGGCGGACCAGTCGTTCCAGGAAGCCGATGTTCGATTTCGGTCCGACGATCCCGCACTCGGCCAGCGCGGCGCGCAGCCCTGCGAGGGCCTCGGTACGGTCCGCGCCCCAGACGATCAGCTTGGCGATCATCGGGTCGTAGAAGATGGTCACCGTGTCGCCTTCGATCACGCCAGCGTCGAGGCGGACCTGCGCCGAGGGTGCCGGCAGGACCAGCTTTTCCAGGCGGCCCGAGCCGGGCAGGAAACCGGCCTCGGGATCCTCGGCATACAGGCGCACTTCGATGGCGTGCCCGTGTTGCGTGATGGCGTCCTGCGCGAGCGGCAAGGGTTCGCCGGCGGCGACACGCAACTGCCACTCCACCAGGTCCTGGCCGGTGACGAACTCGGTGACAGGATGCTCCACCTGCAGTCGCGTGTTGATTTCCATGAAGTAGAACTGGCCGTCGGGATCGACGATGAACTCGACGGTGCCGGCGTTGACGTAATCGATGGCCTGTGCGGCCTGGACCGCCGCCTCGCCCATCGCGTTGCGCAGCGACGGCGTCAGGAAAGGCGAGGGCGATTCCTCCAGCACTTTCTGGTACCGGCGTTGCGCCGAGCACTCGCGCTCGTTGAGGTGCAGGGTGCTTCCGTGCGTGTCGGCGAACACCTGGATCTCGATATGGCGCGGCGACTGCACGTAGCGTTCCAGCAGTACGCGGTCGCGGCCGAAGGCGTTGGCCGCTTCGCGCTGGCAGCTTTCGAGCTGGGCGATGAAATCCTCCAGCCGATGGACGATACGCATGCCCTTGCCACCGCCGCCGTGCGCGGCCTTGATCATCAGCGGGAAGCCGATGCGCGCCGCCTCGCGCGACAGGGTGTTCGGCGACTGGTCCTCACCGGTGTAGCCCGGCACCACCGGGACCCCGGCGGCGTCCATCAGGTCCTTCGCACCGGCCTTGCTGCCCATCTTGCGCATGGAGGCGCCGGAGGGACCGATGAACACGATGCCGGCGGCAGCGACGGCATCGGCGAAGTCGGCGTTTTCGGAGAGGAAGCCATAGCCGGGGTGGATGGCCTGCGCGCCGCTGCTCCTGGCCACCTCGATGATCGCATCACCCCGCAGGTAGCTCTCCTGGGGCCGCGGGCCGCCGATCGGGTAGGCCTCGTCGGCCTGGCGCACGTGCTGCGCATCGGCGTCGGCTTCCGAGTACACGGCGACAGTGCGGATGCCCAGCCGGCGGCAGGTGCGGATGACGCGGCAGGCGATCTCGCCGCGGTTGGCGATCAGGATCTTGGAGAACATCAGGGTCGGGCATCCGGGGGAAGGTGGCAGACGGCTTCGATGTTGTTCCCGTCCGGGTCGATGACGAAAGCGCCGTAGTAGTTGGGGTGGTAGTGCAACCGCAGGCCAGGAGCACCGTTGTCCTGTCCACCGGCGGCGAGGGCGGCGGCATGGAAGGCATCCACCTGGGCACGAGACTGGGCGGTGAAGGCCACATGCAGGCGACGCGATGGCGTGCCGCTGCCGTCGCCGTTGCCTACCCAGAAGTGGGGACGGCTGGGTGGGCCGAAGCCGCATCCCTCGTAGCTGCCGGTCATCTCGCGGGTCACCTCCATCACCACGCCATAGCCCAGTGGCGCCAGTACCTGTGAGTAGAACGCCCGGCTGCGGGCGTAGTCGCTGACATCGAATCCCACGTGGTCGATCATGTCGCTACTCCTTGTTGGCCCATGCGGGTGCGCGCTTGTCGAGGAAGGCCGACAGGCCTTCCTGGCCCTCGCTGGAAACGCGCAACTTCGCGATCAGGTCCGCATTGTCGGCATCCATCCGGTCGCGGTCGGAAGAAGCGGCGACGCGTGCGACCAACTGCTTCGCACCTGCCGCAGCGTGTGGTCCCGCCTTCAGCAGCAGGGCGAGCTGTCGCGCCACGGCCTCGTCCAGCTGCGCCGCCGGCACCACCTGGTGCAGCAATCCGATCTGCAGCGCGGTGGATGCATCGAAGATCTCCGCCGTGGCGAACCATCGCCGCGCCTGCCGGGCACCGATGGCGGCGATGACGTACGGCGAGATCACCGCCGGCAACAACCCAAGCTTGCTTTCAGTCAGGCCGAACTTCGCCTCGGGCACGCCGATGGCGATGTCGCAGCAGGCCACCAGGCCCACGCCGCCGCCGAAGGCCGCGCCATGCACGCGGGCAATCGTGGGTTTGGGCAGTTCGTCCAGCGTACGCATCAGGCGGGCGAGGGCGAGGGCATCCTCGCGGTTGGCCTCCTCGCTGGCGGTGGCCATGCCACGCATCCAGTTCAGGTCCGCGCCGGCGGAGAACGAGGCGCCGCTGCCTTCCAGCACGACGGCGCGAATGTCGGATTCAGCTCCGACCTGTTCGAGCGTGGTGGTCAGCGTGGCGATCAGGCGGGCGTCGAAGGCGTTGTGAAGGGTGGGGCGGTCCAGCCGGATGCGCGCCACGGCGCCTGCGCGTTCCAGTACGAGGGGATGTTCCTGCGGTGATGCCGCCATGCCTGCCGTTCCCTTCAAAGTCGCTGAATGATAGCGGCACAGTGCGTTGCGGCCTTCCTGCACTGCGGCGATGCTACAATGAGAATAATTCGCATTTGAGAGCCTGGCGTGATCCTGACAGAACTGCCTTCGCGTACCCCCGCCATCGTGGACGCCGTGGAAGACCACGGGCCGCAGGACAACATCGCGCGCCGCCTGCGCGAGCTGGGCTTCGTCAACGGGGAGGAAGTCGAAGTGGTCGCGAAGGGGCCGCTGGGTGCGGAGCCTTTGCTGGTGCAGGTGGGTTTCACGCGCTTCGCGCTGCGCCGCTCCGAAGCGGCCCGTGTGCGATTGCGCAACGGAGCCGCGTCATGAGCGCCGCCGAGGCATCGATGCTGCGGCTGGCGCTTGTCGGCAATCCGAATTGCGGCAAGACAGCGCTGTTCAACCAGCTGACCGGCAGCCGGCAGAAGGTCGCCAACTACGCCGGCGTCACCGTCGAGCGCAAGGAAGGCCGGCTGCATTCGTCGGCGTCCGGGCGCAGCTACGCGGTGCTGGATCTGCCGGGTGCCTACAGCCTGCACGCCGCCAGTCTGGACGAAGCCGTCACCCGCGACGTCTGCCGCGGCTTCTATCCCGGCGAACCGGCACCGGATGTGCTGGTCTGCGTGGTGGATGCCACCAACCTGCGCCTGCACCTGCGCTTCGCGCTGGAAGTGCGCGAGCTGGGCAAGCCGATGATCCTGGCGGTCAACATGATGGATGCCGCGCAACGACGCGGCATCGCCATCGACCTGGCGGCGCTGGAACGCGAACTCGGCGTGCCGGTGGTCGAAACCATCGCGGTGAAGCATGGCGGTGCGCGTGCGCTGGTCGAGCGCATTGATGCTGTCGCCGCGCAGCCGCACGAGCCCCGCACACACCTGGCGGAAGGTGCCGATTTGCACGCGGAAACGCGTCGCCTGTTGTCGCTCGCGGTCGCCATGCCCACGCGCACGGCGAAGATCGACGACGCGTTGGATCGCTGGTTGCTGCATCCGGTGTTCGGACTGCTGGCTTTGATCGTGGTGATGTTCCTGATCTTCCAGGCGGTGTATGCCTGGGCGACGCCGATGATGGACATGATCGAAGCGGGCACGGGCTGGTTGGGCGAACAGGCAGGCGGCCTGCTTCCCGAAGGGCCGCTCAACAGCCTGCTGGTCGACGGCATCATCGGTGGTCTGGGTGGCGTGGTCGTGTTCCTGCCGCAGATCCTGATCCTGTTCGCCTTCATCCTGGCACTGGAAGAAAGCGGCTACCTGCCCCGCGCGGCGTTCCTGCTGGACCGCATGATGGCATCGGCCGGCCTGTCGGGCCGCTCCTTCATTCCGCTGCTGTCGAGCTTCGCATGCGCCATCCCCGGCATCATGGCCACGCGCAGCATCCAGGACCCGCGCGACCGTTTGGCGACGATCCTGGTCGCACCGCTGATGACGTGCTCGGCGCGCCTGCCGGTGTACGCACTGCTGATCGGTGCATTCGTGCCGGACGAGAAGGTGGGCATCTTCAACCAGCAGGGCCTGGTGCTGTTCGGTCTGTACGCAGCAGGCATCCTCAGTGCGTTGCTGGTGTCATGGGTGATGAAGAAGTGGCGGCGCGACAAGGGCGAGCACGCGCTGTTGCTGGAACTGCCTTCC
Organism: Pseudoxanthomonas sp. PXM03; assembly: GCF_014852005.1. Lineage (GTDB taxonomy): Bacteria > Pseudomonadota > Gammaproteobacteria > Xanthomonadales > Xanthomonadaceae > Pseudoxanthomonas_A. The sequence goes on from NZ_JACVAU010000001.1 coordinate 1,590,763, forward strand.
TACCGCATTCCGCACCCGCGCGACCTGCTCATCGGCCTGTACGAGCGCGCGATGATCTTCCTCAAGCGTGTCGGTGGCATCATCCTGGCGCTGACCATCCTGCTGTGGTTCCTGCTGAACTTCCCGGCGCCCCCGGAAGGCGCAATGGGTCCCGCGATCGATTACAGCTTCGCTGGCCGCATCGGTCATGCGATGGCGGTGTTCTTCGCGCCGCTGGGCTTCAACTGGCAGATCTGCATCGCATTGATCCCCGGCCTGGCCGCACGTGAAGTGGCGGTCGCCTCGCTGGCCACGATATATGCCCTGTCAGCGGCCGACGATGACGCGGCTATCCAGGCGTTGACGCCCGTGATCAGCGACGGCTGGTCGCTGGCCACCGCGTTGTCGCTGCTGGTGTGGTTCATCTACGCGCCGATGTGCATCTCGACGCTCGCCACGATCAAGCGCGAGACCAACTCGTGGAAGCAGATGGGCTTTGCCACGTTCTACCTGTTCGCGCTGGCCTACCTGGCCTCGCTGGTGACTTACCAGGTCGCCAAGGCACTGGGTGCGGGCTGAGCCATGGATGCATCTCTCGCCCTGCAATACGCCATCATCGCCGTCGCGGTGGTGGTCAGCGCGTGGGTGGTGGTGAAGAAGCAGTTCCCGGGGCCACTGCGCAGGCTGCGGGGCGCGCTGGCGTTGCCGCTTTTGCGGCAGGGAAGCGTGGGCTGGCGGTATCGGCTGGGGCGCTGGATCGCGCCGCCACCCTCAGGCGCGGATGCGTCCTGTGGCGGTTGCAACAGTTGCGGGCCCGACAAGAAGGGATGAGCCTGCGCGTCAGTGACGCGTGCGCCGTCCCGCCGCCTTGCCGGTGGCGGGATTGAGCTCCACCGACAGCACGAAGCTGCGCTGCTCATGCGGCTGCATCGCACCGACACCGACGACCTGACGGGTGACTTCCTCCCCACGGTCGTTGCGGATGGACAGCACCACGCTGTATTCCCACGCAGCGCCCTCGGCGGGCGGCTGCAGCGTGCCCTCGATCCGCAGCGGTGTCAGCGCGGGCGTGGCCTGGGCACCTGCGCCGGGTTCGAAGCGCAGGTGGTGGCGACAGCCCGGGCAGACGGCCGCGCTCTCCAGGATGGTCGCCTTGCAGTGCGGGCAGGTGCGGGTGGCGCCGGCACTGCCTGGGCGGGGTTGGCTCATGCGGCGGCGCCGGGCTCCGTGCCGTTGTCCTTGCCCTTGCCGCCCTTAGCAGGCTCATCCCAGCCGAAGTCGGCCTGGCCGCGCATGCGGGACCCAGCGGCCACCGTGAGCGATCCTGACTTCACGTCGCCGATCAGTACGCCCGATGCCAGCAGTTCGACGCGTGCGGCGGACTCGATGTTGCCTTCCAGCTCGCCCGCGATGGTCACCTTCTTCGCCCGCACGCCACCATTAAGCTTGGCGCCGGTTTCGATGGTGAGGTCGCCCTGCACGTTCACGTCGCCCTTGAAGCGGCCTGCGATGCGAATGTGGCCGGTGCCTTCGATCTTGCCCTCGATGGTCAGGTCGGCGGCGATCAGCGATTCCTTCAGGGCCTCCTGAGGGGCGCTGCGTTCAACCGGACGCGTGCCCGGCGGTGCGGTGACGGCGGGCGAGAACTCCACCGCCGCGGCGGTGTCGCGCACGGGGAGGGCGGTGGGCTCCGGCGGCAGGTTGCCGGCCTCTTTCTTCGCGGGGCCTTGGTCTTTCCAGATGGACATGCAGGGGATGCTCCGGGTGGCAGGGACTCCGGACTATCGCCGCCTGTCCGCGCGCGCGCTGTGACCTGCACAGCCGATTGGCGGCGTGGCGCATCCGGCGCGGGCGCGGTTCACCCTGGAGTCGGGCTTGTGCACGTGGCGCTCACAACAATGAAGAGGGCGCGGGGCGGGCAGGCGCCTGGCGCTACATCCGGAACACGCCGAACTTCGCCGGTTCGATCGGCGCGTTGAGCGAGGCCGAGATGCCCAGCCCCAGCACCCGGCGCGTATCGGCGGGGTCGATGATGCCGTCATCCCAGAGGCGCGCAGTGGCGTACCACGGGCTGCCCTGCGATTCGTACTGCTCGCGGATCGGAGCCTTGAAGGCGTCCTCTTCGTCCGGGCTCCACGACTTGCCCGCGGCCTCCATGCCGTCGCGCTTCACCGTCGCCAGCACGCTCGCCGCCTGTTCGCCGCCCATCACGCTGATCCGTGCATTCGGCCACATCCACAGGAAGCGCGCGCCGTAGGCACGGCCGCACATGGCGTAGTTGCCGGCACCGAAGCTGCCGCCGATGACCACGGTGAACTTCGGCACGGATGAGCAGGCGACAGCCGTGACCATCTTCGCTCCGTCCTTCGCGATGCCGGCGTTCTCGTATTTGCGGCCGACCATGAAGCCCGTGATGTTCTGCAGGAACACCAGCGGAATGCCGCGCTGGTTGCACAGCTCGATGAAGTGAGCGCCCTTCAGGGCGCTTTCGCCGAACAGGATGCCGTTGTTGGCGATGATGCCCACCGGGTAACCGTGCAGGTGCGCGAAGCCGGTGACCAGGGTCTTGCCATAGCGGGCCTTGAACTCGTCCAGTTCGCTGCCGTCGGTGATGCGAGCGATGACCTCGCGGATGTCGAACGGGCGGCGGGTGTCCTTGGGCACGATGCCGTACAACTCCTCGGCCGGATACAGTGGTTCGCGCGTGTCGCGCACCGCGACGGGCAGGGTCTTGCGGCGATTGAGATGCCCGATGATGCCGCGCGCGATCTCCAGCGCGTGGCGATCGTCCTCGGCGAAATGATCGGCCACGCCGGACACGCTGGTGTGCACGTCGGCGCCGCCAAGGGCTTCGGCATCGACCACCTCGCCGGTGGCTGCCTTCACCAGCGGCGGGCCACCGAGGAAGATCGTGCCCTGTTCCTTGACGATGACCGATTCGTCGCACATCGCCGGCACGTAGGCGCCGCCCGCAGTGCAACTGCCCATCACCACTGCGACCTGCGGGATGTTCTCGGCCGACAGGCGGGCCTGGTTGTAGAAGATGCGGCCGAAGTGCTCGCGGTCGGGGAATACTTCGTCCTGCAGGGGCAGGAAGGCGCCGCCGGAGTCCACCAGGTACACGCAGGGCAGGCGGTTCTCGCGCGCGATCTCCTGCGCGCGCAGGTGCTTCTTCACCGTCATCGGGAAGTAGGTGCCGCCCTTGACCGTGGCATCGTTGGCGACGATCACCACCTCGTTGCCCATCACGCGGCCGATGCCGCAGACCATGCCGGCGGCGGGTGCCGCGCCGTCGTACATCTCCTCGGCGGCCAGTGGCGCGATTTCGAGGAAGGGCGAGCCAGGGTCGAGCAGGGCGGTGATGCGATCCCGTGCCAGCAGCTTGCCGCGTTCGGTGTGCTTGTTGCGCGCTTTCTCGCCTCCCCCCTCGGCGGCGTGCGCCAGACGGCGGTCGAGTTCCTGCACCAGTACGCGGTGATACGCGTTGTTGGCGAGGAAATCGGGCGAGCGCGGATCGAGTTGCGAAGCGATGGCGGGCATGCGGCACGACGAAGCAGGAAAGGCGGCATCAGACCACAAAGCCCCGCACGCGCCAAACCGCACTGCAAAAAAACCGGGAGCGGTTTTCGACATCGCGTGTCGATGGCCCGAAGGGTGGCGGCCATGGATGGCCTGCCACAAAACAACAAGGCCCGCTTGCGCGGGCCTTGTCCGATTCGCGATGAGGCGAGTCGATTACTGCTTGGCTTCTTCAGCCTTGGCGTCGGCCTTGTCGGCGACTTCAGCAGCCTTGTCGGCCGTCGCCTGGGCGGCGTCGGACACGGCGCCAGCGGCGGCGGCGGTTGCGTCGGAAGCGGCAGCTTCGGTGGCGGCAGCGGCGTCCGAGGCAGCGGCGGTCGCGGCAGCAGCGGCGTCGGCGGTCGCGGCCGTCGCAGCATCGCCAGCGGCAGCAGCGGCGTCGCCGGCAGCGGAAGCGGCGTCACCGGCAGCAGCGGCAGCCTGGTCGGCAGCAGCGGCGGCGTCGGCAGCAGCGGCGTCGGTGGTCTCGCTCTTCGTGCAGGCGCTCATGGCCAGGACGGCGGCGACCAGCAGGACGGTGCTCTTGATCTTCATTGTGGATCCCCAAATCGGTAGGTGTGGAAGGTGGCGCCGGGAGGGCGAGTCCGTTCGTCCACCGGTGGGGGGCGAACCGGGAAGCCAGGCCCGGATACAGAAAAAGCCGCCAGCGAACTGGCGGCTCTCTCAGTTTAACGCTAAATCAGTCAACCGCCAGCAGATTACTGCTTGGTGGCTTCCTTGGCAGCGTCGGTCGCGGCTTCGGCCGTGTCGGCAGCCTGGCCAGCGGCGTCGGCAGCAGCGTCAGCGGCTTCCGTCGTGGTGGCGGCAGCAGCGTCGGTCGCGGCGGTGGCAGCAGCGTCGGCGGCGGTGGCAGCGGCGTCGGCCGACTGCTGGGCGGCGTCGGCGGTCACTTCGCCAGCAGCGGCGGCGGCGTCAGCGGCAGCCTGGGCTTCGGTCGCGGTCGCAGCGGCGTCAGCAGCGGCGTCGGCAGCCTGTTCCTGGTTCGAGCACGCAGCCAGGGCGAAACCCAGAGCCAGCGCGATCAGAGCCTTGTTCATGGTCATCGTTGAATTTCCTCGTCGTTAGTTAGGCAACGCGCAATTGCGCGCCTGCAACATGATGACAAGCCCATTACGGCTGTCAAGCGGTTGGCCGGTTATCTTTGTCAATCCGTTGTTAAACCTTATGGGACGGGCGAAAACCGGCCGCTTCGCCCCCCCGACTGCGCAAAATATCAGACGAGTTCGATCGCTATCGCGGTGGCCTCGCCGCCGCCGATGCAGAGCGTGGCGATGCCGCGCTTGCCGCCGCGCTGGCGCAGGGCGTGCACCAGGGTCACCACCAGACGGGCGCCGGAGGCACCGATCGGATGGCCCAGCGCGCAGGCACCGCCGTTGACGTTGACCTTGGCGTGCGGGATGCCGAGCTCCTTGATCGGCGCCATGGCGACGACCGCGAAGGCTTCGTTGACCTCGAACAGGTCCACCTGCTCCACCGTCCAGCCGACCTGCTTGAGCAGCTTGTCGATGGCCGAGACGGGCGCGGTGGTGAACCACTCCGGTGCCTGCGAGTAGGTCGCATGGCCGACGATCTTCGCCAGCGGCTGGATGCCACGCTTTGCGGCTTCCTCGGCGCTGAGCAGCACGGTGGCGGCGGCGCCGTCGGAGATGCTAGACGAACTGGCGGCGGTGACGCTGCCGTCCTTCTTGAAGGCGGGTTTCAGGGTGGGGATCTTGGCGATGTCGGACTTGCCCGGCTGTTCGTCTGTGTTGACCTCGACCTCGCCCTTGCGGGTGGCGACCTTGACCGGGACGATCTCGTCGTTGAACGCACCGGAAGCCTGCGCGGCCTGGGCACGGGTCACCGACTCGATGGAATACGCATCCTGCTCCTCGCGGGTGAAACCGAACTTGGCGACGGTGGCCTCGGCGAACACGCCCATGGCCTGGCCGTCGTAGGGATTGGTCAGGCCATCCCATGCCATGTGGTCCACCGCCTGGAAATTGCCGTAACGGTTGCCGGTGCGCGAGTTCGGGATCAGGTGCGGGGCGTTGCTCATGGATTCCATGCCGCCGGCGATGACCACCGTGGCCGAACCGGCCTTGATCAGGTCATGCCCCAGCATGATCGCCTTCATGCCCGAACCGCAGACCTTGTTGATGGTGGTGGCGCCGGCCGCATCCGGTATGCCGGCGGCACGCGCGGCCTGGCGGGCAGGTGCCTGGCCCAGGTTGGCGGGCAGCACGCAGCCCATGATCACTTCGGACACGTCGGCACCCGGGACGCCCGACTGCTCCAGCGCGGCGGCGATGGCGGCGGCGCCCAGCGTGGGCGAGGGAACGCCATTGAACTGGCCGAGGAACGAACCGATGGCGGTGCGCTTGGCGGCGGCGATGACGATGTCGGACATGGAAGACTTCCCGCGTGGAGTGAGAGGCTGATTATCCCGCCCCGGCCCGACGGCGGGCAAATCGGCCGTTGGTACAGGGCAGCGGCCTGGTCCGGACCGGCGTATCCTCGAGGCGGGAGGGGGAGAAGACATGTCAGACGGACCCACGACGGAGCCGGCCGCGCGCGCCTTCATCGTGCCGTGCGCGGTGCTCGACCATGGGGCGCCATGGCGCTGGCTGCGCGCCGGCTGGCGCGACATGCGCCGCGCGCCCGCCCTGTCGTTGTTGTTCGGCGGGGTGATCGTGCTGGTGAGCGCCGGCATTTCCTGGCTCGCATTCGTGCTGGGCCGGTTCGCGCTCCTGGCGACGCTGCTGTCCGGATTCGTGTTCGTCGCACCATTGATCTGCGTGGGCCTGTACTGCGTGAGCCGCGCGCTGGAACAGGGCCGCACGCCGCGCCTGCGCGATTCGTTCGTGCTCGCGCGGCGGGTGCTGGGGCAGGCGGGCGTGTTCGCGCTGGGGCAGGGCGTGATCATCCTGCTGTGGTCGCGCGCCGGGATGATGGTCAGCGCGTTCTTCCCGTTCGATGGCGGCGACCCGGGCGCGTTCTGGGAATTCCTGGCGCTGGGCTCGGCCATCGGCGCGTTCTTCGCCACCTTGACCTTCGCGGTAACCGCGTTCTCGTTGCCGATGATCGCCGACCGCGACGTCGACATGGTGACGGCGGCCGTTTCCAGCGTGCATGCGGTGATGCGCAACAAGCGCGTGATGCTGGTGTGGGGCCTGCTGCTGGTGGCGCTGACGGCGGTTGGCTTCGCCACCGCGCTGCTGGGGCTTGGTCTGCTGATGCCGTGGCTGGCGTATGCCAGCTGGCATGCCTATTGGGAGACGCTGGATGCGTCTTCGTGGCCTGTCCTGGAGGGGGCAGGCCTGGCGTAGGGCGGGCTTGAGCCCGCCTTCGCGATGGACGCACGTACGGGACGGCGGGCCGGGGCCCGCCCTACGACGACCTCCAGATCATCCCCGACCGTCGAACAACTCGCGGCCTATCAACATGCGGCGGATCTCGTTGGTGCCGGCGCCGATGGCGTAGAGCTTGGCATCGCGCAGCAGGCGGCCTGCGGGATACTCGTTGATGTAGCCGTTGCCACCCAGCGACTGGATCGCTTCCAGCGTCACCTGCACCGCCGCTTCCGACGCATGCAGCAGGCAGCCGGCCGCGGCGGCGCGCGACCCCTGGCCTTCATCGAAGCCGCGCGCCACCTGATACGCGAAGGCGCGGCTGGACTGCAGCGCGGTGTACATGTCGGCCAACTTGCCCTGCATCAGGCCGAACGTGCCGATGGCGGCGTCGAACTGCTTGCGTTCGCGCACGTAGGGCAGGGTGATGTCGAGCGCCGCCTGCATCAGGCCGATGGGGCCGCCGCTCAGCACCAGCCGCTCGGTGTTCAGGCCGCTCATCAACACGCGCACGCCCTGGTTCACCTCGCCCAGCACGTTCTCGGCGGGGATCTCGCAGTTCTCGAACACCAGTTCGCAGGTGTTGCTTCCGCGCATGCCCAGCTTGTCCAGCTTCTGCGCGGTGGAGAAGCCCTTCATGCCGCGCTCGACGATGAAGGCCGTCATGCACTTGCTGCCCGCATCCTTGCCGGCGGTGCGCATGTAGACCAGCAACACATCGGCTTCCGGTCCGTTGGTGATCCACATCTTGTTGCCGTTGGCCACCCAGACGCCGTCACGGAGTTCGGCACGGCAACTCATCGAGCCGACCACGTCCGAACCCGCGCCGGGCTCGCTCATCGCCAGCGCGCCCTTCCACTCGCCGCTGCACAGCTTCGGCAGGTACTTCGCGCGCTGGGCGGCGTTGCCGTTGAGGTAGAGGTTGGACACGCACAGGTTGGAGTGCGCGCCATAGCTCAGGCCGACCGAACCGGACGCGCGCGAGATTTCCTCCATCGCGACCAGATGGGCCAGGTAGCCCATGCCGCTGCCGCCGAATTCCGGATCCACGGTGATGCCCAGCAGACCCAGTTCGCCCAGCTTGGGCCACAGGTCCTGCGGGAATGCATTGTCGTGGTCGATCTGCGCCGCGCGCGGCGCGATCTCGGTCTGCGCGAACCGCTGCACGGCCTCGCGCAGCGCGTCCAATTCTTCGCCCAGCGGAAATCCGCTGACGGTATCCGGTCGCATTCGGTCCTCCCTCCTATTGCGGCCCATCCAGGTTGTATCTGCAACTTACCTCAATGCTCGCCGCGCAGGTGCCCCATGAAGCGTGGCGCGGTGCGGCCCAGCGGCAGCTTGAGCTTGCCGATGGCGGTCATGCGGGCCTCGGCGATGCGGTCGGCCGCATACTGCGGCGCGATGCCTTCCTTCTCGGACAGGTCGAAGATCTTGCCGACGGTGTGGTAGATCGTCCGCATCATGCGCATCGCGCGCTCGCGGTTGTAACCGTCGATTTCCAGCGACACATTCATCACGCCGCCCGCGTTCACCGCGTAATCGGGCGCGTACAGGATGCCGCGCTTGGCCGCTTCCACGCCGGTCACGTGCGACATCTGGTTGTTCGCCGTGCCGCAGATCACCTTCGCCTTCAGGCGGGGCAGGGTCTGTTCGTTGATGGCGTACTCCAGCGCGCACGGGCTGAACACGTCCACCGGTAGGTCGTAGATCTCGTCCGGCTTCACCGCTTCCGCGCCGTACTCTTCGACCGCGTGTTCGACCAGCGCCGGATTGAGGTCGGTAACGAACAGCTTGGCGCCGCGTTCCTTCAGCAGCTTCACGTACTCCATGCCGATGTGGCCCAGGCCCTGCACGGCGAAGCTGTACTTGCCGATCTCCTCGTTGCCGAACTTGCGGTTCAGCGTGGCCATCAGGCCCTGTAGCGCACCGTAGGCGGTGAACGGGGCCGGATCGCCGGAGCCGCCGTGCACCTGGTGCACGCCCACCACGTATTCGGTCTCGCGGTAGACGTTTTCCATGTCGTTGACGTCGGTGCCCACGTCCTCGGCGGTGATGTAGCGGCCCCCCAGCGAATCGACATAACGCCCGAAGCTGCGGAACAGGACTTCGGTCTTGTCCTTGCTGCTGTCGCCGATGAGTACCGCCTTGCCGCCGCCCACATTGAGGCCGGCCAGTGCGTTCTTGTAGGTCATCGTGCGGCTCAGGCGCAGCGCGTCGTTGAGCGCCAGCGCACTGTCGGCGTAGGGCCGCATGCGCACACCGCCCAGCGCCGGACCCAGCACGGTGCTGTGGATGGCGATGATGGCCTTCAGCCCGGCATCCGGGTTGTGGCAGAAGACGACCTGTTCGTGGCCGGAGGTATCAAGGGTTTCGAAGATCATGGGTGGGCTCCGGTGCGCGGGTGGGGACCGGCGCGGGCTTGCCTTCAGCGTGGCTAACGGGTTGTCAGAAAAAAAAAAGCGACGTTTCCGGAACACGGCCGTGGTCGTCGCTGGCGGCCAGTTTAATCCAATCGGCCGCGGGCGATATGACAGGGAGCGGCGGCGGAGGGGGGCGTCGGCCTATTGTGAGAATCGAACGACCGTGCTATTCCTGTTGCCATGACACCCCAGGCCGCCACCCACAAAGGCAATGCCACCCGCGAGATGATCGTCGCGCGGGCCTACGACATCGCGGCCCGGAACGGCCTGGAAGGCCTGTCCATCGGCGAACTGGCCACCGCCGCGGGCATGTCGAAGAGCGGCGTGTTCGCGCATTTCGGGTCGCGCGAGGACCTGCAGCTGACCGTGCTGGAGTGGACTGCCGAGCGCTACGCGCGTGCCGTGATCGTGCCGGCGGTGGGCCTGCCGCGCGGCCTGCCGCGCCTGCGCGCGATCATGGAGAACTGGTTCCGCTGGGTCTGCGACAACCCCGACGGCTGCGTGATCCTGGCCGCCGCCCATGAGTACGACGCCCGCCCGGGCCTGCTGCGCGACCGCATCGTCGACTGGCTGCTGCAGCTGCGCCAGCAACTGGTCAAGGCGATCGGCATGTGCATCGAGACCGGCGAACTGTCGCCGAAGACCGATCCGGTCCTGCTGGCATTCGAACTGTTCGCTGTCGCGCAGGGCCTGCATGACGCCCGGCTCTACGACGCCGAACAAGCCCCGTTGCTCGCCCGTCGTTCCCTGGACCGCCTGCTTGCGTCCTACGGCGCCCCCGCGCCGTCTTCCCCCACCGCCTGATTCCTGCCGAGGTGCCGTCATGGCTGCTGTCTCTGCTCCACGAAATAGCACGACCGTTCGCAAATCATGGGCGCTGTCGCTGCTGAGCGCCCGCTTCGCGGTAGGCAGCTGGCTGGCCCCGCGCAGCACGCTGGCCCGGGCCTTCCAGCTGTTCTGCACGCCGATGCCCGGTGCACGCACCCGTGCCCGCCAGAGCGAGACCGGCGGTGCACGTATCGGCGAACTGGCCTTCGGCCGCGAACGGCTGGCCACGTACACCTGGGGTGACCCGCAGCGCGAACCCACCGTGTTGCTGGTGCACGGCTGGTCCAGCTTCGGCCTGCGCTTCCTGCCGTGGGTGGAGCCGCTGCGCCGCGCCGGCTACGCGGTGGTCGCGTTCGACCAGCCGGCGCATGGCCGCAGCAGTGGCCGGCGCGCGACCCTGCCGATGTTCGCCGAGGCGGCGGCGCGGGTGGCCGGACACACCGGGCCACTGGCGGCGGTCGTGGGGCATTCGCTCGGCGGCGCGGCAGCGGCGATCGCGATGGCGCGCGGCATGCAGGCCGAACGCGTGATCCTGCTGGCGCCCGCCGCCGATCCCTTCGATGCCGCGCGCCGCTTCGGCGGCATGGTGGGATTGGCGCAGTTCCTCAGCCGGCGCCTGTTCGACGAGTACCAGGAACTGACCGCCCACGACGTGCGCGAACTGCATGCCCACGCCACCGCCCCGCGCATCGCGCGTCCGGGCCTGATCGTGCACGACCTGGAAGACACCGACGTGCCGTGGTGCGAAGGCGAACGCTATGCGCGCTACTGGCCGCAGGCCACGTTGCTCAGCACCACCGGGCTGGGCCACCACCGCGTGACCATCGCGCCGGAGACACTCGACGCCGCATTGCGCTTCCTGCGTGGCGAATCCGTCGGCCAGCGCGTCGTCTCCACGCGCGAGCTGCCGTTCGGGCTGTGCTGACACGCGCCACCGCACGCCACCGTAGGGTGTGCGTGCGGTGTCCACTGGTGTGCAATTGGTGAGGTCGTGACACGCGAACGGCTACAATCCGGCGTCTGTCCGCACCTGTAAGTGAGCACGCGTGAGCACACCCGCCAGCCAGTTTCCCGCAGCCCAGGCCGATACCACGCCGCTGCGCTTCGTCACCGCCGCCAGCCTGTTCGACGGCCACGACGCGGCCATCAACATCATGCGGCGGCTGATCCAGGGCGAGGGCGCGGAAGTGGTCCACCTGGGCCACAACCGCAGCGTGGAAGACGTGGTGCGCGCGGCCTTGCAGGAAGACGCCGACGGCATCGCGCTGTCCAGCTACCAGGGCGGCCACGTCGAGTACTTCAAGTACATGGTCGACATGCTGAAGGAACGCGGTGCCGGCCACGTGCGCGTGTTCGGCGGCGGCGGCGGCACCATCACGCCGGAGGAGATCGCCGAGCTGCAGGCCTACGGCGTGGAGCGCATCTACCACCCCAACGACGGCATGAAGATGGGCCTGGTGGAGATGATCCAGGACGTGGTCAAGCGCGCCGAGGACGCGCGCCACCCGGTCAACGGCCAGCGCGAATGGAACGCCGCGGTCGCGCCCGCGCTCACCGACGAAGCCGGCATCGGCCGCATGCTCAGCACCATCGAGGACGGCGTGCTGTCCGAATCCGAACTGGAGAAGTTGCGCGCGCAATGGGCCAAGGGTCCGCATGCGCCATTCCCCGCCCGCGCCACGCCGGTCATCGGCATCACCGGCACCGGCGGCGCCGGCAAGTCGTCGGTCACCGACGAACTGATGAACCGCTTCCTGTCCTGCTTCCCGCAGATGCACATCGCGGTGATCTCGGTCGATCCCACCCGCCGCCGCACCGGTGGCGCGCTGCTCGGCGACCGCATCCGCATGAACGCGCTGCGCAGCGAACGCATCTACATGCGCTCCATGGCCACGCGCCGCCAGCACGTAGCCACCAACGCCGTGCTGAAGGATTGCATCGCGTTCCTGAAATCGCTCGGCTTCGACCTGGTGATCGTCGAGACGGCCGGCATCGGCCAGAGCGATTCGGAGATCGTCGACCTGGTCGACTTCCCCATGTACGTGATGACCAGCGACTACGGCGCGGCCAGCCAGCTGGAGAAGATCGACATGATCGACTTCGCCGAGCTGATCGTGCTCAACAAGTACGACAAGCGCGGCGCCGAAGACGCCCTGCGCGACGTGCGCAAGCAGTGGAAGCGCAACCGCGTGGCGTTCCAGATGCCGGACGCCGACGTGCCGGTGTACCCCACCATCGCCAGCCAGTTCAACGACCCCGGCGTCAGCTGGATGTTCGCCAACCTGTGCCGCCTGCTGCGCGACAAGCTGCAGCTGCCGGCGGAGAAGTGGACGCCCGACCTCGACACCACGCTGAAGGAACCGCGCGCCACCGTGCTGATCCCCGGCGCGCGCGTGCGCTACCTGGCGGAGATCGCCGAACAGGGCCGCGGCATCAACCGCCGCATCGAGACCGAAGCCGAAACCGCCAGCCGCGCCCAGCATTACTGGAATGCGCTGAAGGGCCTGGAGGATCCGGCGTTGCCGAAGGCGTTGGAGTTGTACTCGGCGGACAGCCTCCTTCCTCCGCTTGCGGGGGAAGGTGCCCGAAGGGCGGATGGGGGCGAGCGCGGTGACGCAGGCCCCCATCCCAGCCTTCCCCCGCATGCGGGGGAAGGAGCAGTAAACGCCGACCGCTCGCTGCTGACGCTCCGCCAGCGCTACAACGACGCCGTGCAATCCCTGTCGTCCGAAGCCCTCAAGCTGCTGCGCGAGTGGCCGACGCGGCTCAAGGCCGTCACCGATCCGGTCAACGAATACGAAGTGCGCGGCAAGACCATCCGCATCGACAACTACACCACCTCGCTCAGCCACCAGCAGATCCCGAAGATCGCGCCGCCGAAGTACCACAGCTGGGGTGAGCTGCTGACGTTCCTGCAGAAGGAAAACCTGCCCGGCAGCTATCCCTACACCGGCGGCGTGTACCCGTATCGCCGCACCGGCGAGGATCCCATCCGCATGTTCGCCGGTGAGGGCACGCCGGAGCGCACCAACCGCCGCTTCCACTACCTCAGCGTCGGTCAGCCGGCCGCGCGCCTGTCCACCGCCTTCGACAGCGTCACGCTGTACGGCGAAGATCCGGCGCCGCGCCCGGACATCTACGGCAAGATCGGCAACTCCGGCGTCAACATCCCCACGCTGGACGACATGAAGAAGCTGTACTCCGGCTTCGACCTGTGCGCGCCCACCACGTCGGTGTCGATGACCATCAATGGCCCGGCGCCGATCATCCTGGCGATGTTCATGAACACCGCCATCGACCAGCAGGTGGAGAAGTACCTGAAGGCCGACGACGCGCGCTGGGCCGAGGCGCAGCAGAAGATCGAGGCGTTCTTCGAAGGTCGCGCGCGTCCGCAGTACCACGGCGAACTGCCGCCGACCAACAACGGACTGGGGCTGGGTCTGCTGGGCATCACCGGCAACCAACTGGTGGACGAAGCCACCTACGCCCGCATCAAGGCCCAGACGCTGGCCACGGTGCGCGGCACCGTGCAGGCCGACATCCTCAAGGAAGACCAGGCGCAGAACACCTGCATCTTCAGCACCGAGTTCGCCCTGCGCATGATGGGCGACATCCAGCAGTACTTCGTCGACAACGCGGTGCGCAACTTCTACTCGGTGAGCATCAGCGGGTACCACATCGCCGAGGCCGGGGCGAACCCGATCAGCCAGCTCGCCTTCACGCTGTCCAACGGCTTCACCATCGTGGAGTACTACCTGGCGCGCGGCATGAAGATCGACGACTTCGCGCCCAACCTGTCGTTCTTCTTTAGCAACGGCATGGACCCGGAGTACACCGTCATCGGTCGCGTCGCCCGCCGCATCTGGGCCCGCGCCATGCGCGAGCGCTACGGCGCCAATGAACGCAGCCAGATGATGAAGTACCACATCCAGACCTCCGGCCGGTCGCTGCACGCGCAGGAGATCCAGTTCAACGACATCCGCACCACGCTGCAGGCGTTGTACGCGCTGTTCGACAACTGCAACAGCCTGCACACGAACGCCTATGACGAGGCGATCACCACGCCCACGGAAGAAAGCGTGCGCCGTGCGGTGGCCATCCAGATGATCATCAACAAGGAGCTGGGGCTGAACTTCAACGAGAACCCGTGGCAGGGCAGTTTCGTCGTCGATGAGCTGACGGACATCGTGGAAGAGGCGGTCTACAAGGAGTTCGAGGCGATCAGCGAGCGCGGTGGCGTGCTCGGCGCCATGGACACCATGTACCAGCGCGGCAAGATCCAGGAAGAGTCGCTGTACTACGAGCACAAGAAGCACGACGGCAGCCTGCCGCTGGTGGGCGTGAACACGTTCCTGCCGCGCGAGCACGGCGGCGAGATCGCCACCGAGATCGAGCTGATCCGTTCGACGGAAGAAGAGAAGGGCCAGCAGATCGCCAACGTGCGCGCCTGGCAGACCTCGCGCAACGCGCTGGCGCCGGAAGGCGAGACCGACCACAGCCACGCCGCAGCGATGGAAGAACACGCCGCGCCGGACGTGCACGATGGCCACGGCCTGGCCTACCTGCAGCGCACCGCGCGCGAGCGCCGCAATGTGTTCGAGGCGCTGGTCGAAGCGGTGAAGACGCACAGCCTGGGGCAGATCAGTCACGCGCTGTACGACGTGGGTGGCGAGTACCGGCGGAACATGTAGTCCGGTCCACGAAAAACCCCGCATCAGCGGGGTTTTTCTTTGGGCGCGGCACGGGGCTGACGTGTCACTTCCCGTCGCTTATAGTCCGGCCCACGGGGACATTGACAGGGGCGAGGCCATGGAAATTGCACAGAAGAAGCACTCCAACCGGGTGCGTTACGTCTTTGGCGACGACGAGCTGGACTATCAGCTGCAGGACAGCTCGGGCAGCCGTTCGTTCTCGGTAGGGTATGCGGGCATCAGCCGCGACCGGCAGACGCTGGTCGAGCGCAACCAGTGGCTGCGCAACGTCGGCCTGCTGTGGATCCTGCTCGGCGCGGTGTTCACGGGCATCAGCCTGACCGGCGACCAGGGCCTGAAGATTTCCGTCTGGCTGTGGGTGGGCCTGGCCTGCTACGGCGCCTATCACTTCTTCTCGACGCGCTACACGATCATCCCCACCGAGTCCGGCAACCTGCTGGTCATCGACGATGCAGACGGCCAGCGGATCCTCGACGAGATCGCCTCGCGTCGCGCCGGCTACCTGCGCCGCGAGTTCGATTTCATGCCCGAGAGCGAATCGCCGGAACAGCATCGCGGTCGTTTCAAGTGGCTGCACCGTGAGGGTGCGCTGTCGGAAGACGAGCTCAAGCAGCGGCTTGCCACCATCGATGCGATGGATCCCGGCCGCGCGACAGTGGTGGCGCCGGAGCCGGGTGCGCGGCTCAACTGATCCGCAGCCGAACGATGCAGCTTCTTAGGCCGGGTTGATAAACCCGGCATCGGATCCCTCCCTGCACGGATGCTTTGAAGAGCCCCTCTCCCTGCGCAGCGGGGAGAGGGTGCCGAAGGCGGGTGAGGGGCGAGCGGAGAGGCGGACGTGTCGGTGCCCGGTTCGCTACCGCGCCCGGCCCCTCATCCGCCCCCGTATCAAGTACGGGGCAGGCTCTCCGGGCACCCACCCCCGCCGGGCGAAGCACGCCCGGTGTTCGGATGACCCGCGCGGCATGCCGCGCAAGGGGGTCACCCTCACCCCCGTAAACGGGGAGAAGGGAAACAACTGCGTAGCACGGGTGCCGACACGTCCCGATGCCCCGGGTGCGCTGCGCTTACCCGGGCTGTGGCTTGCACTAGTCCCAATTTGGGACTAGCATGAATCCATGAAGGTCATCGCCGTCGGCACCTTGAGGATTTTCTGGGAGCGCTACCCCGACGCCGAACAACCCCTCAAGGCGTGGTACGACGAAGCCAGGCACGCCGTCTGGAGCACGCCCCAGGACATCCGCAATCGTTACGCCAGTGCCAGCTTTGTCGGTCACAACCGCGTGGTGTTCAACATCAAGGGCAACGACTACCGGCTCATCGTCGCGGTCGCTTATCGCTTCCAGGCCATCTACATCAAGTTCATCGGCACGCACACCGAGTACAACCGGATTGATGCCGCCACCGTGGAGGATCCATGAACATCCATCCCATCCGCACCGGGAAAGACTACAAGGCTGCATTGCGCGAGCTGTCGGCCTATTTCGACAACGAGCCGGCTCCAGGCACGGAAGAGGGGGATCGTTTCGAGATTCTGGCCACGCTGGCCGAAGCGTACGAAGCCAAGCACTTTCCGATCGAGGCCCCGGACCCCATCGAGGCGATCCGCTTCCGCATGGAGCAGGGTGGCCTGACCGTGAAAGACCTGGTGCCCTCCATCGGGCAGCCCAACCGTGTCTATGAAGTATTGAGTCGCAAGCGCGGGCTCACCCTCGAGATGATCCGCAACCTGCACCGGAATCTCGGCATTCCGGCGGAGAGCCTGATCGGTGCCTGATGCCGGAGTGGCTGCCGCCGCTGACGCTTGGTAATCACGAAAAACCCCGCGGAAGCGGGGTTTTTTCTTGGGAAGGTGGCGACGACCTCATCTTCCTGCCATACGGGAAGAGGGGAAAGTCATGCTCTGCATGCCACCCGCGCGGACCTACCGAAGTCTCCCTCTCCCTGCGCAGCGGGGGTAAGGATGACCTGCTTGCGCGGCATGCCGCGCAGGTCATCAGAACGCCGGGCGTGCTTCGCCCGGCGGGGGTGGGTGCCGAAGGCGGGGGAGGGGCGAACGGAGAGGCGGACGTGTCGGCGCCCGTGGAGCTACCGCGCTCTGCCCCTCATCCGCCCGCTGGGCACCTTCTCCCCGCTGCGCAGGGAGAAGGGAGCAGCGGCGGCTTGCGCGCTTATCGGTACGCGCCCGGCCCACGCCAGATCAGTTCGCCGCGGCGGTAGATGCGCATCACGTTGACCACGTCGCGGGCGTCGCCGATGGGGGCCAGGTCGGGGTCGTTGGGTTGCATGAGGCGGCAGCCGCCGGAGCCGCGGGTGGCGACGATCTCCAGGGCGCAGACCATCAGTTCGCGGCGGCCGGGCAGGGGGAAGGAGACTTCCTTCATGCCCTGGGCCTGCCATTCGGCGACTTTCAGTTCGTTGCGCAGGTCGTAGTAGATCTGGTGGCCGTCCACTTCCATGCTGGGGGTGGCGGCGTTGCCCTGTTGGTTGCCCTGGCGTTGGCCGGTGCCTAGGGTGGGGCCGTAGTTTTCGGGGGCGGTTTCCTGGGCGAGCATGCCGGGGGGCTGGCCCCATTGGGCGGAGCGGCGCCAGGCGGGTGGGCTGGACGGGGGGCGGTCTTGGGGTGGGGCGATGGCCTGTTGGCTGGCGGGGGGCTGGGGTTGGGCTTCGTCGGGGGCGACGGGGTTCTCGGCCTCGGTCACGCGGGTGGCGTCCACCGGGGAGGTGACGCGGGTGGTGACGAGGGGCTTGAGGGGTTTTGGGCGTTTGCTGGGGTTCTGGGTACCGGTCGGGGGCACGGGCGGGTTGGGGGTGGCGTCGGTGGGGTCGCCCAGGAAGTCGACTTTGACGCGCGCGCCGCCGGAGCTGCTGCTCTCGGGCTGGGACAGGGTGATCCTGGAGGAGTACAACAGGGCGGCCAGGAACAGGACGTGCACCAGCAGGCTCACCAGCGAAGCGATGCTGCGCTCGTGCCGTTTGATGTGGAGGTCTTCCCTGTCCAGTGGACTCAGCGACGCCGCGAGCGTGCGGCTTGGCGCGTCGCTCATGTGGGGGGGAGGGCGTCGGGGGAGGGGGACTTCATGGTGAGTGTCGTGGAGCGTGGGGCTACATGCAGAGTATGCGGCATGTAGCCCTTGCAACGTCCCGGAGCATGCCTGCCATAGGCGCTCGGCTTCTTGCCCATCTGCAAAGAAGTACACGTTGATCGTTGTTGGCGACGCAGCCGGGAGTGCTTCAAGGCGCGCCGCGACTGGCCTTCGCATAAAGGGACCGGGTTCGGGGCAAAAAAGCCCCCGGCTTTCGCCGGAGACTTCTATTGCTCGTGCCGGAAAATATGAGTTTGAAGTCTGACTCGTCAACCACTAACTGGAGTTGCACTCGAAACTTAGTTAGGCCACAACCTGAGATACGAAAGCTGCCAACCCTGCCATGTAGGTCTCCCATCTGGTTTGGCCACTGGATGTCGAAAACCTGCCACGCAGAAACCCGGCAACTTGGCGCTCTCTTGGCGGCAAGGGAGTCGATCCTAGGACTTGCTGTTGGAACTTTTTGTATGCGAAGTCGCTTGGGTGGGCAATGGCATTCCGGATTACGATGCTTTGCTTAACGAAGTGCCAATTGAGGCCGCTCTGCGTAAAGGGTGCGCCATCCTTAAGGAGAAGTCGTCCCACGTCTTCTAGATCGCTTTTCGTTAGCCAAGAAGGATAGTTGCTACGCGGACCGCACGCGAGCGCCAAGGCATGGGCATAACTCCTGACTGTCACCCTCGCCTTAACCCCAGGCACTGCGCTAGCTATGCCTCCTGGCCGCACTACTAACCCCAAGCAAAACTGCTCCATCGCATCTTCGTAACCGACAACGGCTTGCAAGAACAAGCTGCTGTACGCCGTTTCAACGTCAGCAAGGTGTAAATGACCTCCACTATATGCGACTTCTATTCGTTGCCTGGTCGCATTGGCTCTCCCCAGTCGCCGTTGATAGTCCACTGCTATTGAGCTAGCCCTCCGTGAGCTCATGTCCGAAGGGCTCCAGAATGAAGTTGATGCGCGCGAGCCGCGTGCCGAAGTGGGCGGTGGCGCCTCGCAGGCTCTTGAGTACATCGTCATCGACGTTCTCTTCTGCGAGATCCGCAGAAAGCACATGCAGCGTTGACTTGAAGTCCTTCGGAAGCTTCTTTGGCTTCCTGCTTGTCTCCAAGCTAGAACCAACTTCAAACATCAGATGATAGGTTGCGACGAAAAGATCATTGAAAAGCGCGCGCCGATGAAACTCTGTGGATTTCAGTGTCTGACCCAGTGTTGACTCAATGCCGGACATGATGACTTCAAACCGTCGCTTGACCTCATCAGCCACAGGGTACGTTTCATCGTAATCCTCGTAGAACTTATTCAGCACGGCCTTGTTCTTCGCATGTACTCCGATGTGCATAGAGACGAGAAGATCTGACACCTCTTCTACTTCAGTCATGCGAGCAATGTCAGAGTCGCCGAAGATTCCCCAATCCTTCCACCGATAGAGATTCTCATACGCGAGGGTGTATGCGGTGGTCTTGAACGCACCAAAGTATTCTGCGTTTCTTAATTCCTGGTCGTTCAGTCGTACGCCGGTAGCGTTTAGCCGCGCAAAGATCTGCAGTACATCGCGATCATCGGTGTCGCTTGAGAAAATGTGAACCGGGATCTCATATCCCAATATTGCCTGTCTTATCTCAAGGGAGAGGTCTGCGAACCGCTTGTTGGCGAGCGGGGCATTGTGCGCTTTCAAAATCTTGAAAGCGTCACTGGGCGTGTAATTGCTGACGAGCGCGGGGTCGATGAAAGACAAGATCGTCCGTAGCCGCTGTTGGCCATCTACAACTTCCCTCACGGACACGAGCGAGTTGTGCAGCGATAGCTTGTCGCGAAGAAAAACGATCGGTATAGGTAAACCACGAATGATCGTGTCAATCAAATACGACTTCGCTCCCGGTCGCCACACGGCTCGTCGCTGAAAACCCGGGCTCAAGTCCAACTGTTCGTTCTGTGCCCAGGCTACAAAGTCCCCCACCTTGAACACTGTCTTGGTTACAGATTTCATCGCGTTACATCCTTCCCGGCCTCTGTGTTCATGGTAACCCGTAAGGCGGGCTTGAGCCCGCCCTACGCTTGAAGGGTTACCGGGGTACGCCGAGCGGCGATGGATTGCGTAGGGTGGGCCCTGGCCCACCGGCTTACGGCTTGCGTGGGTCGGACTTCTCCGACATGGGTGTGGGGTCTGTGGTGACGGTGATCGCGTGAATGCTCCGGCACGCTGCCGGCATGTCGAATTACCGTCGCGTCTGGGTGCCGGGCGGCACCTATTTCTTCACCGTCAACCTGCTGGAGCGCCGCCGCTGCCTGCTGGTCGAGCATATCGACCTGCTGCGCGATGCATTCCGGGCGGCGAGGGCGGCGCGACCGTTCCATGTGCTGGCCATCGTGGTGTTGCCCGGCCACCTGCATTGCGTGTGGCGGCTGCCGGAGGGTGACGCCGACAACGCCAACCGCTGGGCGCAGATCAAATCCGGCTTCAGCCGTGCGTTGCCAATCCACGAACGTCGGTCATCGCGACGTATCGCGCGCCGCGAGCGAGGCATCTGGCAACGACGCTACTGGGAACACCTGATCCGCGATGACGACGACCTGCGTCGGCATGTCGATTACGTGCATATCAATCCGGTGAAGCATGGGCACGCGAAGCGCGCGTGCGACTGGCCGCATTCGTCTTTCCGGCAATGGGTAGCGGCGGGGGAGTATCCGGTCGATTGGGCGTCTAAGCCGGTGGCGTTGGATGGGGTAGGGGAGCGGTGACGGCGGGTGAGCACGATGGCGGGCTTGAGCCCGCCCTACGCAATGCATAACCGAACGCCGCGACGCATGCGGTGACGAACGCCCCCCATCACGGGACCAACATCACTCGTGAACCTCCCGCGGAATCGTCACAATTCCACCCACCTGGACATCGGACGCCCGTGATGACGCCTCGCCGCCTGACCCCCGCACTGCTCACCCTGCTGGCCGCCACCTTCGCCTTCTCCACGCACGCGGCCAGCCCCGGCACCGACGACGAAGGCCGCCTCATCACCCGCAACACCGACGGCGCCTGGTTCCTGCAGCAGCCCGAAGGATCGCCCGGAAAAGGCTGCGTGGCCCGCTTCACCTCCGCCAAGAAAGACCAGTCCCAACTGGCCCTCGTCGGCCCCACCGCCAAATCCCCCACCGCCGCCATCCTGATGCACGGCCCCCGCATCGCCACGCCCCCGGCCGCACAGGAAGTCACCCTCGAACTGCAGCAGGACGGCCTGCCGCCCGCCACGATGCGTGGCGCCCTGATGCCGGCCAGCGGTGCCAAAGGCGGCGGCTTCCTGATGGTCCCCGTCGGCGACCTCAAGCAGACCATGGCCTCCATGCGCCCCAAGGAAACCGGCATGAATGTCCGGGTCGGCGGCGTGGACGTGTTCGGCCTGTCCTACGACGGCCTGGACCAGGCGCGCAGCGCCATGCTCGACTGCCTGGCCGGCAAGCGCTTCACCGGCGGCAAGAGCCTGGCCGAGGCCACCGCCGAAATCCGCCCGGTCGGCACCTCCACCATCACCGGCATCGCCTTCTTCAAGGGTGCCGTGCTGGCGAAGAAACAGTACCCGCCCAAGGGCAGCCAGGCCGTCGGCCTGATCTGGATGACCGACGAATTCAAGCAGTGGTTCGAAATGGTCAAGCAGAGCCAGAAGATGCCCGACGGGATTCCCGAGCGCATTGCGCGGCACTTCATGGTCACCACCATCCTCGACGACCAGGGCAGCTTCCGCTTCACCCACATGCCGCCCGGCGAATACCTGCTGATCGCCGACTTCTCCTACAAGGAAACCGTCACCCGCACCGAAGTGACGGGCCGCACCGACGTCTACGCCGGCAACCAGTACATCGGCTCCAACGACCACCTGTCCGTCTGGTTCGAGGACGTCAAGAAGCCGGCCACCTTCTCCAAGACCGTGCACATCACCAAGGACGGCGAGACCCTGCAGGTAACCTTGGACAAGTCGATGCTGGGGTGCTTCTTCATCTGCCGCTAGCGCGCTGAGGGCGCGGCGGCCGGCAGGGCGGCTGTAAACCCGGAAGGCGGGCTTGAGCCCGCCCTACGTGTCTGCGAGACCCTCGATGGGTCTCTCTTCTCTCACTAACGGTCTCGCGACACCCAAAAAGGGTCTTTCTTCTCACAGTAAGGTCCAACGTTCGGCCGAAAAGAGTCTCTCGTCTCTCACTAAGGTCCAACGTTCCACCAAAAAGGGTGTCGCGACACCGAAAAAGAGTCTCGCGATACTGAAAAAGAGTGGCGCGACACCCCCAACGGGTCTCTCTTCTCTCATTAAGGTCCTCGCGATACCCGAAAAGGGTGTCGCGACACCGGAAAAGATCCACGCGAGAGCGGAAAAGACGCAACGCTTCACCAAAAAGCCTCAAACGCCCATGCAGGGCGCGGCATTCACCCCGCCACCGACAGCTGCCGCACACGCAGGCAGTCAGCCGGTCCCAACCCCGCACCACCGAGAGAGCTCAGCGCGCAGCCTTCTGCGCGAGATCGTGCGCCAGCCATCGCCGGTACTGGTTGGGGAAGGGCGAGTCCGGGTCCAGCAGCTCCACGAGTTCCGGCATGGCCGCCAATCCACGCAGGTTCGGCGCGTTGAGGAAGATGACCAGCCCATCACGCGTCGGCAGCCGGATGTACCCCAGCGTGACTTCCGCCCAATCGTTGCCGCCATGGCCCACAATGCGCGTCGCCTCATCTTCGATGATCTGGAATCCCAGCCCATATCCCTGCGCACGCGGACAATCGATGCCCGCGCCGTCTCCGCAGAGCACGACCGCATCGTCACCGGTATCGACCAGCACCCGGCCGCGCGCGAACGGCGTGCCGGCGTTGCGGGATTCCTCCCGGGCGACCATGCCGAGAAAGCGCGCGTAGTCGGGCACTGTCACCAGCATGTCATCGGCGGCGGAATAGCTGCCTTCTCCGCGACACCCTCCGTTCGGCCGGCACCACACCCTGTGCGCCACGCCCTCATCGTCGAGGGGAAGGGCGACGTCGCGCAGCCCGTCGCGCCGTACCTCCATCACCACATGCTGCATCCCGGCGGGTTCAAGCACCCGTTCCCGGACCACCTGCGGGAACGGACGCTGCAGTTTGTTGGAGATCGCACGCGCGAGGTATTCGAACCCTTCACCGGAATAGCCGTACGCCTCGCCGGGCGTGCGTGTGAAGGCGAGCTTGCCGTCGCGGCGGAAGAACCGCCAGTTGGGAAAGCCCGTGGTGTGCGTGAGCACCGTGCGTGCGGTCAGCGACTGCAGTCGCGGGTCGCCGGCGATATCGGGATCCACCCAGTACGCACCCAGGGATTCATCGAGGTCCAGCTCACCCGCTTCTGCGAGCCGCAAAGCGGTTTCCGCGGTCACCGTCTTGGTGATCGAAGCGACATTGAACCGCGTGGCCGCGTTGGCGGGCACACCGGGTGAGGCATCGCCGTGGTACTGCGCCCACACGAGCTTGCCGTCCACGAGCATGCCCAGGCCGGCCGTCGTGATGCGGTGTTTGTCGAGGATCTTCTGCAGGTCGTGTTCGACTGCAGAGGTCGGTGGCCTCAGACGGCCATCGGTCTGTACCGTCGAGCGCAACGACGGCGTGCAACTGGCCAACAGCAGGACCAGCCCCAGCCAGGGCAAGCGTGTTGGCACGATGGTATCGGTACGCATCGCAGGGTTCCCGGCGTGAATGTCCAGGAGGTTGATGCAAAGGGAAGACAAGGGGTTTAAGCGGGCGGGCCCACGTGCCCGGTACCGCGATGCCTTCGCGGCGGAGGCCGTGCGCAGCCCTATGACGCGACGGAAGTCTCCCGCAACTCCGCCAGCAGACTCCGCGGCGTACACCCCGCCATCGCCTGGAAGTCCGCGATCAGATGCGCCTGGTCGTAGTACCCCGCATCCGCCGCGATCGCCGACCAGTTGATGTCTTCCCCCGACTGCGCCGCGCGCACCGCCTGCTCGAACCGCTTCAGCCGCGCATACGTCTTGGGGCCGACACCCAGCACCTCGTGCAACACGCGTCGCAGATGGCGTTCACTGACGCCCAGCTCGCGCGCCACCGTGCCCACGCTGGCCACCTGCAACTTCTCCAATGCGATGGGCAGGAACGGCGGCACCGTGCCGGCCACCTTGCCATCCGCCATGCGCGCCATGACCGCCGCTTCCAGCAGTCCACCCGCCGCATGCGCATCGGGCGCTTCGGCCAGCTGCTCGCGCAAACGCTGCGCGCTCGCGGGCCCCCACAGGGCTTCGAGCGGCACCGTGCGGCCCGACAGTTCCGACGCGGATACACCCAGCACGGTCTCGTAGGTCCCCGGCTGCAACCGCGCCAGCACCGCCCGGTGGCCACCACGGATCAGCTTCCGGTGCACCTGGCGCCTTGCGCCCATCGCATGGATATCGACGCCGCCCGGAATCGACGGCCCGAAACGCACTACCACCTGCGCCTCCACCTGCGGCACCGCCACGCGTTGCCGGTCGGTCGCGTAGTGACTCACCGCCATCGTGAGGATCGGACGCAAGGCGCCCCGGGCGGGCATCACGGCGTGGCGGGCAGGATCGGCGAGCATGCCTGCATTGTGGTGGGCCGTTCCGCCGCGCCGCAACCCGCCGGCCCATGGCCGTTTTTTCCAATGCCATCGCGCATGCAGCGGCTAACGTGGCCCGCATGAACATACTCGTGACCGGCGCGACCGGAAAAGTAGGCAGCAGACTCGCCAAGCGACTGGTGCAGCACGGACACACCGTGCGTGCCCTGGTGCGCGATCCCGCCCGTGCGACCGACCTGTCGGACCACGGCATCCATCTGATTACCGGCGACCTGATGCAGGCGGACTCGCTGCCGGCGGCGGTGCAGGGCGTGGATACCGTCGTGCACTGCGCGGCGTTCTTCCGCGGCGCCACCCCGGACGAAGCGCACGCCGTGAACAACCTCGGCACGCAACACCTGGCGCATGCCGCCCGCGAGGCCGCGGTGGGGCGATTCGTGTTCATGAGTACCGGCCTGGTCTATGGACCCAATGGCGGTGCCCTGGCGCAGGAAGACGACGACTGCACCCCCGTGGATGCCTACCCGCAGAGCAAGCTCGCCGCCGAACGCATGCTGCTGGTCATCGACGGCCTGGACGTGCGCATCCTGCGCCTGCCGTTCGTCTACGGCGATGGCGACCCGCATATCCAGGACGTGGTGCCGTTCATGCGCACCTTCCCGCCGACACAACGCATGTCCATCGGCCACCACGCGGACGTGGCGCAGGCCGTGGTCCGGTTGCTGGACAAGGCATCGCCCGCGTACCGCATCTACAACGTGGTGGATGATGAAGCCCCCGATCTGGCGATGCTGTTCGCTTCGGTGGCACAGCCGCCGCCTGATGGCACCGATCCCGAACGCGCGAAAGCCTTCGCCGCCGTCATGGACGGTCGCCGTTTGCGTGAAGACCTCGGCTTCCAGCCGCTGTACCCGCGGTTGGTGGATGCCGTCGACGCCGGGCAGGCGTGAGCATCGACCGCCCGGACGGATGACGCGATGCTGGGTTGATGCCGCCGCGTGGCCGGGGTAAGTGCAGCGCACCCAGGATCGTGGACGATGAGGCGCGTGCCGGTTGTAGTGCATGTTCGCGCTTTGCGTGCGCGGAGGGTAAAGCGCCCCTCATCCGCCTTCGGCACCTTCTCCCCGTTCCACGGGGAGAAGGGAAGGGCAAGTAGCCGCGCGTGTCTCCTTCTCCCCGCCTGCGGGGAGAAGGTGCCCGCAGGGCGGATGAGGGGCGAGCGCGGAAGGTCATCGCGCGCAATGCGAGGGCGTGCATTCTGTGCTGATTCTTCGCACGATCTGTCGGTGCAAGCGCAGTTGGGATAGCGGAGAAATGAGGCGTCGGCGAGTGCACTGCCTGCGTTCGCGTATGTGTTCGCGGACGGTAAAGCGCCCCTCATCCGCCTTCGGCACCTTCTCCCCGTTGCACGGGGAGAAGGAGGCGACGGATGCGCCTGCCCTGTGTTCCTTCAGGCGCCCGACATCCGCGCCCTGTTCCGCAGCGACAGGCAGTACGCACCGTCACCCCGATACCCAGCAGCACCGCCAGCGAACCGCCGACCACCGCCACATCTTTCGGCGCCGCGATCCAGAATCCCGCATAGACCAGCCCGCTGAGCGCCATCGACCAACCGGCGACGCGCTGTGCCTGCCGTGCCCGCGCACTGGGC
The DNA here is from genome assembly GCF_014852005.1 of Pseudoxanthomonas sp. PXM03. GTDB lineage: Bacteria > Pseudomonadota > Gammaproteobacteria > Xanthomonadales > Xanthomonadaceae > Pseudoxanthomonas_A. Next base: position 1,616,901 of record NZ_JACVAU010000001.1, read on the forward strand.
ACGAACCGCTTCGGCATCTGGTTGCCGAACCACGCCACCATCAAGCCGTTGGTCCACATCACAATGCCGTCGACCTTCTCGCTATCGATCGTGTTGTGGTCGACCGAATCTCGCCGTAGGATGGGACAACGCTCGTCGGGAGGGATTCTGGATGCGTATGTGGGCGATGGTTGCGCTGTTGAGTCTTGTTGGATGTACAGGACTCGGCACGGAGCAGGCAGATATCGCGGCGGCCTCATCCGCATCGCCGATGCCGCAGGCTCCGTCCGTAACGCCACCAGGTGGCGCTTTCGCCGGTGAATGGGAGGCGTGCGAGGGCACCACCTCGCCTGAGGAATGCGGGCGTTACCTGTTGCTGCAAAGTGGCAGCCGCATCTGCGGAACCTGGTTTTATTTCGCAACCGGGAGAGAGTACACAGGCAGGATCATCGCGCGCGCGGACTCGTCCACGGAGGCGCGACGCACGCATGTGTGCGGTCGGCCGGGCTCCGCGACGGATACCGAATGCGAAGAAGGGTGGCAGCGCATCGACAAGCCGCTGCGGATCTGCAATGGCAAGCTTTCCGACCTGATGCGTGCGGACGGCTCCTGCTCCGGCTACTACCAAGCCGTGCACATGGCTAAAGACCACCGCGATGCGCTGCTGGCGGAGCCGTGGATGGAGGACTGCCTTTCCGGCATTCCCGGTGACGCCCCCTAAGGACCCATAAGGAAATGGACCATGACGAACCCGAATCCCCTGACGGACAACGAACTGCGGGCTGCCGCCTACTTCGCCGTCGGTGTCAGCTCGGAGGGCAGCATCGCAGGCCGTGATGTCGCCTACCGCCTGAGCTTTGCCGGCAATGTGGGTCCGGGTGGACGCATGATGCCGGTGGCCAACAGTGGTTACTCGTTCGGCACGCTGCAGATCGATCTTGGACAACATCCCGACGTGGCACGCGACCTGCTGGACAGCTATCAGACTTGGGCGCGAGCGCAGCCCGACCGGGCCACGCTCGAACTGGGGCAGAACGATTACGACACCACGTTGCAGTCGCTGCAGCGCACCGGGCGCGAGATGCGCGCGGACAACGCGGTCGATATCGACCGCCCACGCATCAACCGTTTTCTGGCTTCCGATGCCGGGCGCACATTCGTGCACGGTCTCGATACCGAGCACGTCAATGGCGTCACCGCCACGGATGCCGTGGTGGGCAATCGCGATTCGGCCCTGGAACGGTTGCAACGAACGGATCTGTACCGCAACAGCACCGGAGACGAGCAGGCCGAACTCGCCGGCATGATGATGAAGCTACACAACCAGGCTGGTCGCGGGCGCTGGCCGGGCCTGCTGGCGCGGGTGGAAGCGGGCATGCTGACCTCGCCGGACGAGGTCAAGACCGCCATCGACGGCTTCCTGCCCAACCAGCGCAACGGCAATCCGGACTACCTGCAGAGCGGGGCGGACAACACGTTGCGGGGCATCGAGGTGCTGAATGCCTTGCGCGGTGCCGATCCTGACAGTCCGTTGGCGCGGGCATGGAGCAACGTGTCGGCGAATCCGCTCATCGGGCCGGTCGCCGCGCATCAGCCGAATGCCGAGAATCCCAATCTCGGCTTCGAGTACGACACGGTGCGCTCGCTGTTCCTCACGCCGGAGGCCTCGCGCCGCTTCATCACGGCGCTCGACAATGGCGGATCGCTCGCCGAAGGCAATCCCCAGCCCCAGGCCAACGGTCGCCGGCAGGCGGGCTTCTACGTGTCGGGCGATGATTTCGTGCACTGGAACCAGAATGGGCAGGGCCAGGCCTTCATCGGCGGGCAATGGCGCAGCATCGATCCGGACAGCGTGACGCGCCTGCGCAATGCCGACGGCACGACAACGTTGACGATTGACCAGAATGGGCGGCAAGAGACTTTGTTGCGTGTCGATCCCAGGACGCCGGCGTTACGGGCCGACGCGGGCACGCTGCTGGACCAGATCGGCCCCGGCGGGGATGAGCCGGGGCGCCGGGCGGAACACGTGCCTGCACCCACCTTCGAGAGTCCGTACCTCAACCGCTTGCTGGCGGCGGTAAGCGCTGGCGATGAGGCGGGCGCGGATCGCATCCTGCGGGAGTACGCACGATCACCTGAAGGGGTCGCTTTCCTGGAGCGGGGCGCGCAACCATCGGTCCCGCAGCAGGCAGAAGAGCGAGAGGTTCAACAGCCGCTCGTAAGGCAGGTTTAAGCCTGCCTCCAAAACATAACGTATCGCGTGCGCGGACGGTAAAGCGCCCCTCATCCGCCTTCGGCACCTTCTCCCCGTTGCACGGGGAGAAGGAGGCGACGGATGCGCCTGCCCTGTGTTCCTTCAGGCGCCCGACATCCGCGCCCTGTTCCGCAGCGACATGCAGTACGCCACCGTCACCGCGATGCCCAGCAGTACCGCCAGCGAACCACCGACCACCGCCACATCTTTCGGCGCCGCGATCCAGAACCCCGCATAGACCAGGCCGCTGAGCGCCATCGACCAACCGGCGACCCGTTGCGCCTGCCGTGTCCGCGCACTGGGCACGAACCGCTTGGGCATCTGGTTGCCGAACCACGCCACCATCAGGCCGATCGCCCCCATCACGATGCGGTCGACCGTCTCGCCATCGATCACGCCCTGTCGACGGGCGAATGTCGCGGCCAGCGCCAGCACCACGATGCCGATGCCCCACGCCAGACTGGTAAGTACTTCTTTGTTCATCGCGCAGACCCCTTCTTGGACTTCGGGGCGGCCTTGCCGGCACCGAAGGAGTGGACGAAGCCGAGCAGTGCGTCTTCCAGCACCGACAGTTTCAGGTGATAGATCACGGATTTGCCGACCTTTTCCGCATGCACCAGGTCGGCCTCTTTCAGCACCGCGAAATGCGCCGACATGGTCGGCTTGGACACATCGAACTGGTCGCTCAGCTCGCCCGCGCTCATCGGCCCCTTGCGCAGCAGCTGCAGCACCTGGCGGCGGGTGGGATCGGAAAGCGCGCGGAAGACCTGACTCATGATGCGATAGTTAGCTAAACATCGAAATGTGTCAAGCGCCGCACGTCGGCGTGGTCGTCCCGCGCCGTGCTTAGAGCACCGGCCACCACATGAAGGCGATCGCGGCCACGCTGCCGGCCAGGGTAAGCAGGGCGAGCAGCGCCAGCAGACCACCCATGGCGATCTGCACCCCCGCATGGCGCGAACGTTCCGCGGCGAAGTACAGCGCCAGCACCGCCAGCGGCACCATCCAACTGCCGAAGCTGACCAGGATGAAGGGCGCGCCCGTGTAATCGATCTTGATGCCCAACGGCGTCAGCACCAGCCCGGCCAGCATGATGCCGATGCGCAGGAACCACACCCCGTTCACCAGCAGGTACGCCCGCAGCGCATGCCGCCTATGTGCGGGGAAGTCTTCCCCCCGCGCACTGCGCCAGGCCAACAGCGCGAAGACCACGATCAACAACCCGTTCAACGAGATCGACAGATTGCTGGCCGGTCCCAGTTGCGAGCCGCGCACCCAGACCAGCCAGAACCCGGTCAGCGTGACCACCAGCGCCACCGACAGGAACACCCGTCCGTTCCACCGGTGCAGCGTGGGCCAACGCCGCCGCAGCGTCGGCACCAACTGCCACGCGCCGGCGAAGGTCACCAGCCCGGCCAGCAGCGCATGCCCGACGAACTGCAGATTCCCGACGACATCCCCCGGCACATAGCCGGTGACATGCGGCTTGGCGTTCAGCGGCGACAGATCGCCACCGAGCACCGGCCCGCCGAAGAACAGCACGATGAAGGCCACGAAGGCCCATTGCCCGAGCGTGGCGGCGACGAACCAGGCGGTGGCCCCCAGCGAGAGCACACGGGATGGGGCGGGGAGGGAAGGCGACACAGGCATGACAACGGCTCCAGGGAAGGGAGCCGCACGATGCGGGGCGCCTGCCTGAGGCGTCTCGCCGGATCGGAAATCGGCCAGCCGGATCGTGCGTGCGGATTCGGCGCGTTGCTTGGCGGCAGCCATGACCGATGGCGCTTGGCGCTGGACGCCCGCGGCCGCACCCTGTGGCGGACCCCACGAGGACACCGCCATGCCGACCTGGCCGACCATCACCACGGGCGTCGCCGTCACGGTGGCGGTGGCCTCATTGCTGGTACTGCTGTGGCAACGCCCCAAGCGCGATGCCGAGGTGATCTTCGCCGTGGTCAGCGGCTCGATGGCGCTCTCGCTGATGGCGCCGTGGATGGACGGCGCGCCCACCTGGATGCGCTGGGCCGTGGCGATCGGCGGCAGCGCCACCTGCAACGGCTTCTGGCTGGTGTCGCGGGCGCTGTTCCGCGGCGAAGGCGGCGTGCGCCGCGTGCATGTTCTGGTCGCCGCCGGCGTGGCGCTGCTGATTGCCGCGTACCGGGGCGCCACGCTGGGCGGTCAGGGCACGGCGTCACCCTGGGCGTTCGGACTGGGCAGCCTGCTGACGCTGGCCAGTTCCACCCTGCTGGTGCTGACCTTCCTGGAAGCATTGCGCGACGGTGGGGCGTCGTTGCCGCGTGCCGAACGCCGGCTGCGGCTGGCCTTCATGCTGGTGTTCGCTGCGTGCGTGCTGACCACCACGCTGATGGGCGCGCTGGCCGCCACCTGGCCGTGGCTGGCGGAGGTGCGGGCTGGGGTGATCCCGCTGTGTGCGGTGGCGATGATCCTGTTCACCCACGGCGCGCTGTGGCGCCGCCGCCACGTGCCATGGCCGGTTACCGGGGCGCCGCCGGCCCTGCGTGCGCCGGCCGGTCCGCCGGGCGCGGAAGAAATCCGCCTGCTGCGCGCATTGCAGCACCAGCTGGACGTGGTGCAGGTCTACCGCGAGCCGGAGCTGAAGGTGATCGGTCTGGCGCACCGGCTGGGCACGGCCGAACACAAGCTGAGCCGGTTGATCACCCAGGCGCTGGGCGAGAAGAATTTCAACCAGATGATCAACCGCCACCGCATCGCCTATGCCTGCGGCCGGCTGGAGGATGCGGGAGACGATGCCACCATCCTCGACATCAGCGGCGATGCCGGCTTCGCCTCGCTGGGTCCGTTCAATCGCGCGTTCAAGATCGCGACGGGCTGCACGCCGACGGCCTACCGCGCGGCGCACCGCGCGCGCGCCGGGTTGGAGTTTTCATAGACGGGACGCGGGCTGCGCCGGCTCGGCAAACGCGGCGAAGGATGCCGACGCTTCGTTTCGAAGAAGGCGTCGTCTGCGTGTCCGTGGCACCCTACGCACATCCCTTTGATGCGAGACGACGCATGCTGCGCACGCTGGCCCTGTCCTTCTGCCTGTTCACCACCACCGCCATCGCCGCCGAACCCGTGTTCGACGTGCACGTCCATCTGCGCGACGGCGAAACCTCGCTGCGTGACTACCGCGAAACAGTCCGCGCCGCCGGCCTGGAACTCTCCGGCATCGGCGTGATGTGGTTCGGCGGCCCGCACCAGGCCCGGCAGGGCGACCTGGCGAAGATCCGCGCCGGCAACGACCGCGTGATCGCGCTGGCGGCCGCGCGTGCCGACGTGCTGCCCATCGCCACCGTCCACCCGTACGACGGCGACGCGGCCCTGGCCGAACTGGCCCGCGTCGCTGCCGCCGGCGTGAAGGTGCTGAAGATCCACGCCCACACCCAGGGCTTCGACGTCGCCGACCCGCGCGTGGAAACCCTCGTGCGCAAGGCCGGCGAACTCGGCATCGCCGTGCTGATGGACAACGCCAACATCCTGCCCGGTGACAGCGAAAAACTGTTCAACCTGGTGGTGCGCGTGCCGAAGACGAAGTTCATCCTGGCCCACATCGGCGGCTTGAACTTCCGCTTCTGGAACATCCTCGCCCTCGCGCGCACCGCCGACGGCTTCGGCTTCGAGAACCTCTACTTCGACATCTCCGCCACCGTGCTGGTGGTGGCCGACTCCCCGGTGGAAGAAGAATTCCTCTGGACCTTGCACAACGTGGGCATGGACCACGTGCTGCTGGGCTCGGACTACCCGCAGATCAGCCTCGACGCCACAGTGAAGGCGCTGGACCGCCTGGATCTGAGCGACGAAGAGAAAGCGAAGATCCGCAGCGGCAACGCGATGAAGCTGTTCGGTCGCTGACGCCGGGTGGACGTAGGGCGGGCTCAAGCCCGCCGTGTGGATGCCTCCGCCGCAGGGCTGCTCGGCGGAACATCGCGTCGGTGTTCGTCGATGTGGCAACGCGATCTCGCACGGTCCGCAATGACGGGCTGGAGCCCGCCCTACGATGGGCTTCCGTCGTCGCGCACCCGCTCCACGCGCTGGCGGTAAGCCTGCACGTTGTCGCCGTTGATGCGGGTGCGCTGGGTGCCCTTGACCTCGTCGACCTTGCGGTCCACGCCGGTCACCGGCTTGGCCACGATCTCCGTCTCGCGCTCGAAGGCGTGCGACTTGTCGGTATTGCGGTAATACCGGTACAGCGCCCAGTACAGGGCGCTGGCGCCCGCCGGACCCAGTGCAAGCAGCCATAGACCGCTGTCGTCGCTCATGCGCCCGCCCAGATGATCGTGAGGGCGATGCCCTCCAGGAATGTGCCCACGGTCAGCGCCGCCAGCAGCAGCTTCCAGTGCTGCACCGGCACGCTGCCCATGGTTTCGCCCGTGCGGCCGTTGACCGCGATGTAGTGCAGCATGCCGCCGTTGCTGCCCGGCTGGTGGTACGAGTACAGCCACACCGGCAGGTACATGGACACCCAGCGCGTCCCATGGACTTCAAGACGTTCCTGTTCCCAGCGCACGCCCCGGTCGTAGCGGTGCACCGACCCTTCCACCTGCGCGCGCGCGATGGACAGCAGCTGGTCCTCCAGGCGCGGGCGCAGCTGCTCCACATCGGTATCGCGCTTCTCGGACGTGAAGCCCGACAGGTACGACGCGTTCCACTTAACCGCGTTCTTGGTATCGAACGGCAGGATGGTGTTGATGATGTTCTGCGTGTTGACGCGCGTATCCAGGTTGCCGCGCTCGGTGGAGGATTCCAGCGGCAGGTCGTCCACGGTGAAGTCGACCGCCCGCTCCACCTGGTACACGTCGGCGTCGTAGTAGGTCTTCTTGTTCTTGTCGGTGCCGCGCGTGTAGGTGCGGGTGAGGATCTCGCCCTTGCCGGCGACCTCCGCGCTCGCGTTGCCGTCCACGATCATGTAGGGCAGGTACACGCCGACGACGTTTTCCGGCGTGAACTGCTCCTTGAAAGCCTTCAGCGCGAACATCCGCCGCTTGTCCACGAACTGGCGGATGCGCGCGACGGCATCGTCCTTCCTGATGTGGAACGGCAGCACCGCGTCCGGCACCGCGCCGTTGGCGATCTGTTCGTTCACGCCGAACACGTGGCGGCACCAGTGGCAGCGCGCGGTCATCGCGCTGCCGGTGTTGACGGTGACCTCGGCGCCGCAGCCAGTGCACTTGAAGGTCATCAGGACGGCGGCATCGGCGGCGATGTCGCGCGCGCCGGAGGCGATGATCGTGCCGCGCAGGTCCGCATGGCCCTGGCCGAAACCGAATGCTTCCTCGACGCGCGCGCCGACCCATTCATGGCGACAGTACAGGCACACCAGCACATCGCTGCCCAGCTTGTGGCGGATGTCGGTGGCGCCGCACTTCGGGCAGTGGTTCTGCCCGTCCTTCAGCTCGGCCGAGGCGGTGTCGATGGCGACCGGATCGGGCGCTTCCAGTTCCTCACGGATGGCGTCGGGCAGGGTGGCGGGGTCGACCGGGAAACTCCCGGGCAACGGTGGAACCTCCTGCGGCGAACCAGGGCCTGCGGGAGGAGCCGGCGGCAACGGCGGGGGCGCCGGGCGATGCGGGGTGGACATGGGCGGTGCGCGGTTCCGGTTACAGGCCCAGTGCCTTTGCCTTCAGTGCGTCGTAGTCGGCCTGGGTGATCAGGCCGAGGTCGAGCATCTGCTTGGCTTTCTGCAGCTTGGCCACCGGATCTTCGGCGGCCGGTGCCGCCGGGGCCACCGGCTGCTGCAGCGCGCCCACACCGCCCACCATGCCCGAGGCCATGCCGACGCCGACCAAGCCTGCCGCGCCGCCGGTCTCGCCGGCAGACTGGATGCCCTGGGCCACGCTGGCTTGCAGGTTGGAATTGCCGCGCGCGCCGGACAGTGCATCGGCGCGTTGCACGGTCTTCAGCAGTTCACGGGTGTTGGCGTCGTACTCGATGGAGACGATGGCGGTCTTGACGATGGCCAGGCCGCGGTCGGAACTCCACTGGTAACCCTGCTCGACGGCCGCGGACAGGCTCTGCGCAAAGCCCAGCGAATCCTGCTGGATCTTGGTGATGCGGTTGCCCTTGGACGGATCGTTCGTGTACAGGCTGAAGGCCGGCGCGAGCGAGCCGACCACTTCGTTGAACAGCTGGCCGGCGGCCGCATTGTCCAGGTCGGTGAAGTCGAACACCTTGCCCGGCTGCAGGTACGCCGCCGGCACGAAGTTCTTCACGAACAGGATGGGGTCGACGATCTTCAGCGTGTACGAGCCGCGCGTGATCGCGCCGACCTGGGTGTTGAGGAAGCCGTCGTCCCAGTAGATCTCGGACTGGGTGCCGAAGCGGTTCTCGGGCAGTTCCTTCAGCGAGACGAAGAACGCCGCCTGTTGCGAACCCGGCTGGCCGCCGAACTTGAAGCGTTCCCAGCTCTGGGTGATGAAGGTCGACACGATGCCGTCGCCGGCGAAGATCGACTTGGAGTTGATGTCGTCCGAGCGCCATTCGTAACCGCCCGGCTCGGCGACGAACGCGGTGATCGCGCCGTCCTGCATCAACAGCAGGCCGTAGCCTTCGGGCACGATGATCTTCGAGCCGTTGGTGATGATGTTGGTCGAGCCGCTGGTGTTGGAGCCGCGCCCGGCATTGGTGCCCTGCGGCACCGCGGCGAACAGCGCCGCTGTCGCCGGCAGGCCGGCCGGCACCGTGTAGAAGTCCTTCCACTGGTCGCCCAGCACGCCACCCACCGCACCCACCACCGCCTGTACAAGACCCATGACATCGCTCCGTGATTCGTGGGCGGGTAGGGCACCCGCCAAGCCGGTCCGAGTATACCGATCCCCCCGGCGATGCCATGGCGCAGAGGTCATGCCGGTCCGCGCGGCACCCAGGTGTCATGCCGCTGTCATGCGAACGCGGGGATTCTGGCTACCATGCCGCCATGTCTGCCGACGACACCGCTGCCACCCTCGATTCCGACCTGCCGCTGGTGCAGCGCGAGTTTCCGTGGCCGATCCGCGTGGGGTGCGTCCTCGCCGGCGCGTTCGCCATCGTCATGCCGCTCTGGGAGCTGGGCAGGGGGCTGTGGCCGCTGAACCTCGCCACCCCGTTCTTCGCGGTCATCGTGGGCGGTGCGGGGTACGTGGGCCTGCAGTTCATCCGTGCGGGGCTGTCGGGCTGGGGCGATCACTGGCAGTACTCGCCGCACACCATCGTGGTACAGCGGCGGGCCTGGGGTCGACTGACCGCCACCCGCCTGACGACCACCAACGTGGCCGCCGTGGAGGTGCGCCGGAGCGAAGATGCGGACCACGACCAGGCGCCGTGGCAGGTCGTCATCGTGCCGCGGCCCACGTTCTCCGGCCTGGCCGCGGTCGCCGGCCCGGGCGGCGTGTTCGATGCCGGCTGCTACGGGTCGCAGGACTACGCCGAGCGCGTGCGGCGCGCGTTGATCGACCACCTGGGGCTGTGAGCGTCAGCCGCGGATCGCGGCCTCGATCTTCGCGATGTCGATCTTGCGCATCTCCATCATCGCTTCGAACGCGCGCTTGGCGACGCCCTTGTCCGGGCTGGTGAAGGCTTCGGTCAGCACGCGCGGGGTGATCTGCCAGTTCAGGCCCCACTTGTCCTTGCACCAGCCGCAGGCGCTTTCCTGACCGCCGTTGCCGACGATGGCATTCCACAGCCGGTCGGTTTCTTCCTGGTCGTCGGTGGCGATCTGGAACGAGAACGCTTCGGTCTGCTTGAACGCCTTGCCGCCGTTGAGGCCGACGCAGGGGATGCCCAGGACGGTGAACTCCACCGTCAGTACGTCGCCTTCCTTGCCGGACGGGAAGTCCGCCGGGGCATGGTGGACGGCCTTCACTTCGCTGTCCGGGAAGATGCTGGCGTAGAAGGTCGCGGCGTCCAGCGCGTCGGTGTCGTACCAGAGGCATAGGGTGTTCTTGGGGATCATCTTGGTTCTCCTGTGGGTGGGTGCAGTACGGTTGGGCGATCATCGCGGCGCCGTTTGAAAGGCAGGGTGAAGCGGGCGGGGTGGTTGTTCAGTGGCCAGCGAACGCGCCGGTACGCACCTCGCCATCGCGCAGGTAGTGCGTGACCAGCACCCCGGCCGACGTGGTCGCGGACGAGGCCAGCCGCAATGCCGATGCCCGCGTGCCGGCGTCGAACAGGCGCTTGCCGTCGCCCAGCAGCACCGGGTAGACCAGCAGGCGGAGTTCGTCCACCACATCGGCGGCCAGCAGTTGATGCAGCAGGTCGCTGCTGCCTTGCGTCACCAGGTCGGGACCCTCGCCGCGCTTGAGTTCGCGCAGGGCGGCGACGGGATCCGTGCCCAGGGCACGACTGTTCCGCCACGCGAGCGTGTCCGGATGATAGGTGGCGACATGCTTGGTGGCGTTGTTGAACGCATCGGCGATGTGGCCGTGCGGGGCATCGCTGGGCACTTGCGGCCAGTAGTTGGCGAAGATGTCGTAGGTGCGGCGCCCGAGCACCAGGTCGAACGGGCGCGAGAACACGCCCCCCATCACCTCGCCGTCGCCGGCATGGGGCCATACCCAGCCGCCATGCGCGAAGCCGCCGCTGCGGTCTTCGTCGGGGCCGCCCGGTGCCTGGATCACCCCGTCGAGGCTGGTCATGACGGCCACGATGAGCTTGCGCATGTCGGGTTTCCTTACGGACGCCGGTGTCCGCCTTCCTTCCACGACGAGCAGGCGCGGCAGAAATCGACAGCCCGCATCACGCGCGTGGTTGATCCCGATCAATGCGTTGATCCGCCGTGTCCGCGATGCTGTCCGCACCCTCAGCGAGGTCATGCACATGAAAGCGAACGTAGGCGGTTTCGACAAAGGGGCCCGTATCGTGGTGGGCGCGCTGCTCATCGGCTGGGCCGCGACCGGCGGACCGGCGTGGGCCTGGATCGGGGTGGTGCCGCTGGCGACCGGCCTGTTCAATTTCTGCCCGCTGTACCGCCTGATCGGCGTGAACACCTGCCGGCGCTGAGCCACGCATTCCGTGCGGGCGGACGTGAGTCCGCCCGTGACGGCACTTCGCTGGTACCACGGCACTGCACCTGCGTTGTTGGCTGCGGCATGGGTTGCTACCCTGCCTGCAGATCCGGATCGACAGGCGGTTGAATGCACAGGCGAAACTTTCTCGGAACGGCAGCGCTTGCCGCCACGGCGTTGATGCTGCCTATCGCAGGCAGTCATCGCGCCTTCGCCGCCACGCCGCGCAAGCGCCTGCTTCCACCCGCGCTGAATCCCGGCGACACCGTTGCCCTGATCAGCCCCTCCGGCGCCACCGACGATCCCCTCGACCTGCAACTGGCGCAGGAAGCGATGGAAGCGCTCGGGTTGAAGGTGAAGGTGGCGCCGCACTTCGCCGCACGGCATGGGCACCTGGCCGGCAGCGACCGCGAACGTGCAGGCGATCTCAACGCCATGTTCGGCGACAAGGACGTCAAGGCGATCGTCTGCGTGCGCGGCGGTTCCGGCGCCGCGCGCCTGCTGCCGCTGCTGGATTACGGCCTGATCCGCCGCAATCCCAAGGCGCTGCTGGGGTATTCGGACATCACCGCGCTGCACAATGCGTTGCTGTCGCAGGCCGGGCTGGTGAGCTTCCATGGCCCGATCGGCGCGGGCAGCTGGAATGCCTTCAACGCCGACCAGTTCCGCCGCGTCTTCTTCGAGCGCGAGCAGATGCAGTACCGGAACACGACAGAGAAAGGCGACGAGCTCGTGCAGCGCAGGAACCGCACCGTCACCATCACCGGCGGCAAGGCGCAGGGCGAACTGGTGGGCGGCAACCTGTCCGTGCTGGTGGCGCTGGCCGGCTCACCGTACCTGCCGGATTTCAGCGGCAAGATCCTGTTCCTGGAAGACGTGTCCGAAGCGCCGTACCGCATCGACCGCATGCTCAGCACGCTGCGGCTGATGGGCGCCCTGGACAAGGTGGCCGGGGTGATCTTCGGCGAATGCACCGACTGCGATCCCGGCAACGGCTACGGCTCGCTCACGCTGCCGCAGATCTTCGACGATTACTTCAAGCCGCTGAAGGTCCCGGCCTACCGCGGCGCGATGATCGGCCACATCCGCCAGCAGTTCATCGTGCCCGTCGGCGGCAAGGTGGAGATGGATGCGGACGCCGGGACGTTCCGGATGCTGGAGCCGGTGTTCCAGAGTTGAGCGACATCGTCGGTGATCGGGCCAGGCATCGCGTACAGCTGGCGAAGGCGCGCTGCGGCGCGACTTGAGCGTGCCCGGCGTGCATGGGAGCATCGCGTCCCGGTGACAGGAGACTCGCGCATGACGAAGGCCACACCGCAGCCCGCTGGCGACGCCGCGCGCCGTATCGACGCCCGCATCGATGAACTGCGCGATTGGCGCGGCGACATGCTCTCGCGCGTGCGTGCGCTGATCCACCAGGCCGATCCCGATGTCGTGGAAGACGTGAAGTGGGTCAAGCCCACCAATCCCCACGGCGTGCCGACCTGGTCGCACGACGGCCTGGTGTGCACCGGCGAGGTCTACAAGGCGTACGTGAAGCTGACCTTCGCGCACGGGGCATCGCTGGCGGATCCGGACGGCCTGTTCAATGCCAGCCTCGACGGCGGCACGCGTCGCGCCATCGACATCCGCGAGCGCGACACGCTGGATGGTCCTGCGTTCAAGGCGCTGTTCCGTGCCGGGATCGCCTTCAACACGGGCAGGAAATCCCGCAAGTAGGGTGCCCCGCATGGCAGACAAGAGCACCAAGCCACGGCTGCTGTCCGGCGGCAATCCGCAGATCCCGAAAGGCGATGGCGATGCGCCGGTGCAGGCCTATCTCGCCGCGATTCCCGGCTGGAAGCGCGCCATCGCCGAGCGTCTGGATGCGCTGGTCGGGCAACACGTGCCGGGCGTGCGCAAGGCGGTGAAGTGGAATTCGCCTTTTTATGGCGCACCGGATGCCGAGGGGTGGTTCCTGTCGTTCCATTGCTTCGAGCGCTACCTCAAGGTCACCTTCTTCCGCGGTCAATCCCTGCAACCGGTGCCACCGGAAGCCTCGAAGTCGCAGGACACACGCTACGTGCACCTGCGCGAGGATGAGGATTTCAACGAAGCACAGCTTGCCGACTGGGTGAAGCAGGCGAGCCGCCTGCCGGGCGAGACGCTGTAGGACACGCAGGCACCGCGCGTTTCACATCATCAGGCAGTCGATGCCGTCCAGCACGATGTGGATCACCAGGCCGACGCCGAACCAGCGCGTCTTCCGGGGAATGACCAGCGCGCCGTAAGCCAGCATCGCCGGCCACGTATGCAGCGGATGGAAGCCGATGCTGCATCGGCCCGGCGCGTAGACCGGGTCGGCGAGCAGGTGGTCGAGATCGATCACCCAGGCAGCCAGCATCCACAGGGCCGCGCGTTTCCACGCCTTCGGCCAGAACACGCGCGCAGTGGCCACGGGCACGACGAGGTGCAGCAGCAGGTGGAGCAGGGGGCGGAGTTCGACATCGGGCATGGCGGGTTCAGTGCCGTGCGGCCAGCCAGCGGTCGAGCTGGTTGGCGAAGGCCTGGCGGTCGCGCGCATTGAAGGTCGCCGGGCCGCCGGTCTGCACGCCCGCGCCGCGCAGTTCTTCCATGAAGTTCCGCATCGACACCCGTTCGGCGATGTTGTCCGGCGTGAAGCGCTCGCCGCGCGGGTCGATGGCCTGCGCGCCGTTGGCCAGCACGCGCGCCGCCAGCGGGATGTCCTGGGTGATGACCAGGTCGCCGGCCCGGGCGCGCTCGACGATGGCGTCGTCGGCCACGTCGAAGCCCCCCTGGACCTGCAGCGAGCGGATGAAGCGGGAAGGCGGCGTGCGCAGCCACTGGTTGGCGACCAGGGTGACCTCCACCTGGGCGCGTTCCGCAGCGCGGAACAGGATGTCCTTGACAGGCCCCGGGCAGGCATCGGCATCCACCCATACCTGGGTGGCGGGGGCCGCGCCGTCGGTCATTCCGGTGCGGTGTCGGACGCACCCGGCTCGGGGGCGGCACCGGGCTGGGCCGCATCGCGTTCGGCGCGTTTCTTCGCGTCCTTTTCGTCTTTCTTTTTCTTCTTGGCCAGCTCACGCTGGCGCTTTTCGAACGAATAATTGGGTTTTGCCATGGACAAGGTCACCTGGGGGCGGGAATGGGGCGTGGCGTGCCGATGGGCGTTCCACAGGCGTACACGATAGCCCGCATCCGTTGCCTGCGGGAAACCGGCATGAAAACAGCCATTTGCGAGGGCCGTGCGACGGTGCGGATGCCGCCTGCGCGCGGGCCCGGCAATGCCGGCGTGCCTGGCTCGCGGCCGGCGGCGCGGCTGCTATACCATCGTCGCGTCGGGCGACCCCGGGGGAAGGGGTGCCCATGACGTCCTTCCATGGGGTGATCGATGCGGCGGATTCTCTGCCTGATGCTGGCAGCGCTGGTGCTGGCCGGCTGTGCGAAACGTGTCAAGGAGTCGTTGCCACCCCCGCCGGAGCAGGTATCGGTGCCTGCACCACCGCCACCGCCACCGCCACCGCCACCGCCACCGCCACCGCAGGGCAGTGCCGCGGAAGCCGCGCGCATCGAGGCCGCCCGCCGTGCTGCAGCTGAAGCCGCCGCCCGCGCCCAGCAGGAGCGTGCTCAGCAGGAACGTGCCGCCGACAGTGCTCGCCAGGCGGCCGAGCGTGCCGCCCGTGTCCGCGAGGCCGCGCAGTCCGCGAAGCCGCCGAGGTCGGATTTCGTCAACGTCGACGTGTTCTACGCCACCAACCGGATGCCGGCGAGCGCGTTCGCCACGCTGCCGCCGGGCGATCGCTTCACCGCGGGTGTCGCGCGGCAGCTGACCTACGGCACCGCACGCATCAGCATCCCGAAGGCGCATGTCCCCGGTGAACTGGAATCGCCGCGCTGGTACCTGATGGAGTTCAAGGAAGACCCCAAGCAGCACATCATCCTGCAGGAGGTCGACCGGCTGGCGCAGGCACCGTTCTTTGCCAGGCTGTACGGGCGCGTCGGTGAATCACGCGGCAGCAATGCGTTCGTGTTCGTGCACGGCTACAACGTCAGCTTCCGCGACGCCGCGCGCCGCACGGCGCAGTTGGCCTACGACCTGCGCTTCGACGGTGCGCCGGTGTTCTACAGCTGGCCGTCGCAGGCGGCGCTGGCGGGCTATTTCACCGACGAACAATCCATCGCGCGCTCGGTGCCGCTGATCGAGGGCTTCCTGGCCGACATGGCCGACCGCTCGGGGGCGCAGAACCTCTACGTCATCGGCCACAGCATGGGCACGCGTGGCGTCACCCAGGCCATCCGCAACCTGGTGGCGAAGCGGCCGGAACTGCGCGGCCGCTTCCGCGGCATCATCCTGGCCGCGCCCGACATCGATGCGAAGGTGTTCCGCGAGGAGCTCGCGCCCGCCCTGCGGCAGGCCAGCGGTCACGTGACCCTGTACGCCTCGTCCGAAGACATGGCGCTGAAGGCGTCCAGGCAGGTCAATCGCGGCCCGCGCGCCGGCGACACCAGCGAGGGCGTGGTGCTGGTGAGCGGTGTGGACACCATCGATGTCTCCGGCGTGGACCAGAGCATGCTGGCGCATTCCTACTTCATGGAATCGGACAAGGTGATGGGCGACATCCGCGAGATGTTCCGCGCCCACCAGCCCGCCGCACGGCGCAAGCCGCTGCAATCGGTGAAGCTGGGCACGGGCATGTTCTGGAAGATCCTGCCGCCGCCATGACGCGGCAGCAGGATGGCGCCGTCATGGCAGCGTGTAGGTGACCGACAGTTTCGCGGTGGCGCCCTTGTCGATCCACAGGTAGTGCGTTGCGGTCGGGTTGGCGTTGAAACGCAGCCGCAGCTGCGTGCGGCCGGTGCGGTTGATCGCCGCACGTCCGGCGGTATCGAACACGGTGCTGGTCTGGTTGCCGCCGCTGAAGGAAGGCACCTGCGCGCTGTTGGTCGTGGTCGTGGCGGCTATCCAATCCGCCGCTTCGATGGTGCACGCGCCGAGGCAGCCGCTGCGCACGTCGACGACCAGCGTGTTGCCGGCGGGATTGCTCCACGGATCGCCGCTGGCGCTGCGGTAGGCCACCGTCAGCGCGGCCGACGTGACCACGGCGTTGTCGGGCAGCGATGAGGTATCGAACGACAGCACCGCACGGTTGTGGTTGCCATCGGTGCCGCGTCCTATCGCGAGACCGTAGTACGCCTCCAGCGTGCCCACGGCCGCGCCACTGCCGGTGGCGCTGGCCTTCACGTAGCCATCGTTGGCGTCCTCGTTGTTGACCACCACGGTGACCGGCGATCCGCCACCGGTCCCGCCGCTGACGGTGACATTGACCGCTGTGGAGGTGCCTGTATTGCCGGCGAGATCCAATGCCCGCGCCTGCAACACGTGCGCGCCGTCGCTGGCGCCGCTGCTGTTCCACGCCAGGCTGTAGGGCGCGCTGGCATCGCTGCCGAGCAACGCACCGTCCAGCAGGAAGTCCACGCGCGCCACGCCGATGTCGTCGTTGGCGGTGGCTGCCAGCGTCACCGCGCCGCTGATGGTGGCGCCGTTGGCGGGCGAGGTCAGGGCGACGGTCGGCGGTACGCCGTCCAGGTTGTCCAGGCCGAAGAAGCGGGCGATGTGGTAGCTGGAGCAGAGGTTCACGTCGAGGATGTAGGCACCCGCCGTGCCGCACTGGGTTTCGCCGGTGCCCGGATCGACAGGCGTGCCATGGCCCATGCCGGTGATGACATAGGTCTCCACCTTCGCGGTGCCGGTGGCGTCCTTGTAGACCTTGTGCGGATAGCCGCTGACGGTATCGCTGGCGTCGGCCACGGTGTCGATGCCATGCACATCGGCCCACTGCTCCAGGCTTTCGGTGAGGTTGGCGGGGCGCACGGTGTAGTCGGCGTCGCCATGCCAGATGGACACGATCGGCCAGGGCCCGGTCCAGGTGCTGGCGGCACGCACCTTCGCGCCCCATTGCGCGGGGGTCAGATCGCTGCCGGGACTCATGCAGCTGAAGGCGGCGGTCTGTGTGGTCGCGCAGCGGTAGGGAATACCGGCCACGATGGCACCGCCAGCGAACACGTCCGGATACGTGGCCAGCATCACCGAGGCCATCGCGCCGCCGGCGGACAGGCCGGTGACATAGACGCGCGCGGGATCGATGCCGTGGTCGGCGATCATCCGATCGACCATCTGCTTGATCGACAGCGGTTCGCCCTGGCCACGCGCGGTATCGGCGGTCTCGAACCAGGTGAAGCAGCGACTGCTGTTGTTGCCTGTCTGCTGCTCGGGCAGCAGCAGGGCGAAGCCGAAGCGGTTGGCCAGCATTTCCCAGCCGGTTTCGGCGTCGTAGTTCGAAGCGGACTGAGCACAGCCATGCAGCGCGACCACCAGCGGTGCATCCGCCGGCAGGCCGGCGGGAACGACCTTGTGCATGCGGAGATTGCCGGGATTGCTGCCGAAGCCGGTGACTTCGGTCAGCGCCAGCGCAGGGCCGCTGGCCAGCATCAGGAGCAGGGAGGAAAGCACCAGGCCCGTGCCGTGGGCACGGGAACGCGGAGCGGAGCGACACAGCAGCGCAGCGATCGACATCGACGGCACCTCGGGTGTGAAGTGCCGGCAGTGGGCCACACGCCCGCGCGAGGGGGCATTGGTCAAAGGGGAAAGCTGCAGCGCACCATCGCGCAAGCGTGACGCAGGGCCCGGGATCGCCCGCGCGTGGTGGCCGTCAACCCGCGTGCCGGCGCGCGGTGGCCACCACGAATTCACCCGGCATGCGATAGCCGTCGCCGACGCGCCAGGGCCGGATCGCGCGCAGGTAGCGCGTGCGGACGCGCCGGCGGGTCGCGTCGTCGAAGCGCGACCAGGCCATCGCCACCGGACCACCGACGAAAGCCGCATCGCAGGCATCGTCGTCGCTCGCGTATTGCAGCACCGCCTCCACGCGATGTTCCTCCGCATCGACGAAGCCGGCGCGCACGCACAGGTCGGCGAGCATGCCTTCATGGCCGAGTTGGAAGAACAGCGGACAGACATCGCTGGCGACCTCCTCGTCGACGATCGGAAACACCGGCGACCAGCCACAGCGTGCGCGCTGGCCCCAGACCGCCACGGCCACGCGGCCGCCCGGGCGCAGCGCACCGTGCATGCCGCGCATGGCCTGATCGGGATCGGGCATGTACATCAGGCCGAGTGCGCAGTACGCCAGGTCGAAGCCGACGCCCGAGGAGTCCAGCGATTCGCCGTCCATGCGCAGGAAGCGCGCGTGCTGCAGGCCGAGCGCCCGCGCCCGTGCGTTGGCTTCGTCCACCATGCGCTCGGCGATGTCCACGCCGACCACGCGGCCGTGCGGGCCCACGGCTTCGGCGGCGGCCAACGCCATCGCGCCGGTGCCGCAGGCCACATCGAGCACCGATTCGCCCGGGGCCGCCGGCGCGAGCGCCAGCAGCCGGTGGTGCGCGTCCGACAACTGCGCCTGCCAGAGCGCGTCGTAACGGGAAGCGGCGAGGTCCCAGCCGTAGCGCTGCACGCGCCGCTGCAGTCGCGCGTGGTCCTTCACCGGCGCACGACCACGATTTCGAGGTATTCGCTGGGGATGACCAGGCCGTTGCCGTTGCCGCGATCCATGCGCTCCATCAGCGCGTGCAGGTCCTGTTCGAGTTCGGCGGCCCTGTCGGCCGGCAGGGCCTGGAAGGCCTTCTGCACCGGGCCGTACCAGGTGCGGAACACGTCGATCATGTGCGCAGCCGAGCGGTAGCGGAAATTGAACATCCGCGCGGTGACACCGATGGCGCCGGCCGTGTCGCCGAACAGCGACTGCACGTGCGCGGCGGTGCCCCACAGCGACGGCGGCTGCACACCGGCAGGTGGCGCAATGTGGCGTCCCAGCACCTTGAACATCTGGCCGATGAAACCTTCCGGCGTCCAGTTGGCCAGGCCGATGCGGCCGCCGGGCCGGCACACGCGGGCCAGTTCGCCAGCGGCACGCGCGTGGTCCGGCGTGAACATCACGCCGAACGTGGACAGCACCACATCGAAACTGGCGTCGGCGAAGGGCAGGGCCTCGGCATCGGCTTCGGCGAAGGCGACCTGCAACTGCTCGGCCTCGGCACGTGCCTGGCCCAGGTCCAGCAGTGCGGGCACGTAGTCGGTGGACACCACCTGGCCACCCCTGCGCGCCGCGGCCAGCGTCGCATTGCCGTTGCCGGCGGCGACATCGAGCACGCGTTCGTCCCAGCGCAGGTCGACCGCTTCGGCCAGGCGCTCGCCGACGATCTGCAGCGTAGTGCCGACGACGGCGTAGTTGCCGCTGGACCAGGCGGCCTGCTGGCGGTGCTTGAGGGCGTCCATGTCGGGCATGGGGGGGAGGGAAACGGCAACGGCATTCATTCGGGGGAAACTCCTGGGGTTGGGGAGGGCGCAGCGTGGCGGGCGCACCGGGCTTCCGTCCTGACGGGGCGTCTGCCGGAACTGGCCGCGCGTCCGGGCCTGCTTGCAGGTTTCCCGGGGCTCCGCGATTCCTTGCCGATCGTCCGGCGACTGGCCGCGCGCCGTCCCGGGACGCGTTGTTGCGCTCAGAATCCGCCTGCCCCTGCCGTTCGATGGAGTTCCCCGTCCCATGAGTACCCCCCGAGACATCGCCCACGCGATGCAGCGCGCCGTCGGCGTGTTCACACGTCGCCCCGACATGGGGCTGCACGATGACGCGGCAGCCCGGGCCTCGTGGCAGCACGGCACGCGGATCGTGGCGGCGCACGCCTGCGGCACGCGCATCGAATCCGACATGCCGGTCGAACTGGGTGGCACCGGCGACCGGCCGTCACCGGGCTGGTTCTTCCGGGCGGGCATCGCGGCGTGCACCGCGACTGCGATCACGATGGTCGCCGCGGAGCAGGGCATCGCGCTCGACCACCTGGAGGTAGAGGTCGGCAGTCGCTCCGATACGCGCGGCCTGCTCGGCATGCGCGATGCCGATGGCGTATCGGTGGGTGCGTGCCCCGCCTCGATGCGCGTGGACGTAGTGCTGCATGCGCAGGACGTGGAGGCGGAACGATTGCATGCCGTCGTGCAGGAAGCGCTGCGTCGCTCGCCCATGCAGGGCGCGCTGCTGGGACAACCACCCTTGACCGTCGACGTGGCGACGACGCCCGCGCGGGCGGCCTGAGCATGGATGCGTTGTCGGAAATCCTGCGCGTGGTGCAGATGTCCGGCGCGTTCTTCGTCAACGCCCGCTTCAGCGCGCCCTGGTGCTACCAGTCGCCGAAAGCCTCGCTGGCGGCGCCCTGGCTGGACCCGACCGCGGAGCAGGTGGTGATCTTCCACCTGATCACCGAGGGTGGATGCCTGGTGGAAATGGACGGTGCGCCACCGCTGGCGGTGCATGAAGGCGACGTGGTGATGTTTCCGGGCGGCAGCGCGCACCGCATGACCTCGGCGCCGGGCCTGCCGCCGCCGCGCGGCGCGGCCGACCTGAAGAAGCTGTTCGCCAGTCGTCCGCGCCGGCTCGCCTACGGTGGCGGCGGCGCACCCACACGCATCGTCTGCGGCTACCTGGCCTGCGATACGCGACTGGCGCGATTGCTGCTGGACGGCCTGCCGCCGGTGGTGCGCATCAGCTTGCGTGATTCCGATGCCGGCGCATGGCTCGAATCGTCCGTGCGTTACGCGCTGGCCGAGGCGCGCACGCCAAGACCCGGCGGCGCGAGCCTGCTGTCCCGGCTCGCCGAATTGCTGTTCATCGAAGTGCTGCGCCGTTACGTGCACCAGCATGAAGGTCATGCGGGCTGGCTGGCGGGGCTTGGCGACCGCGTCGTCGGCAAGGCGCTCAACGCGTTGCACCAACAGCCCTGTCGCGAGTGGACCCTCGCCGACCTGGCGCGCGTCGCCGGCACCTCGCGTTCGGTACTGGCCGAGCGGTTCCAGCAACTGGTCGGTACGTCGCCGATGCAGTACCTGACGCAGTGGCGGATGCTGATGGCGGCCAACCTGCTACGCCGCAGCAATGCGCCGCTGTCGCGGGTGGCCGAAGAGGTGGGCTACCAGAACGACACGTCCTTCATTCGCGCGTTCCGGCGCGAATACGGGCAGCCGCCGGCGGCGTGGCGACGCAACCTGGCGGATGCCGGCCAGGCTGTGCACGCCTGATCACGCGCGCAGCGGCTACGGCCGCCGCGTGTAGGTGATCTCCATCATCTTCGTTTCCTTGCCGTCAGGGCCGGGGCCGTACATCTCGAAGACTTCCGTGTTCTTGTCGGTCCAGCGCGTGGTCATGCGGCTGCTCTGGGGCTTCTTCGTCACCGGGTCGTTGTGGGTGCCGGTGTAGGTGCAGGTCAGCTGGGCATCGCAGGTACCTTCGCTGACCATGAGCCCCGTGCTCATGCTGTCGTTCCACGTGCCCCAATGCTTGCCGGTGACGTTGTCGAACCCATGCAGGCCCTGGCCGGAGAACGGCTGTCCCATCATCTGCGACGTCACCTCCTCCAGCATCACGCGGTTGCCGAGGATCATCCTGCGTGTCGCGGTGCCGGCGTCGGTGCTGGGTGGTGCGCCGGGTGCGTGCCAGCTCTTCACGACCAGGTCGTAGGTGCCGGCCATCGAAGCCAGCTTGCCGTGTTCCAGGCCCGGCGTGCCGGCCTTCTGGTAGGCCTCCATCATGGCCTGCATCTCGGGCGTCATCGCCGGCGGCGTGTCCTGGGCGAGCACGGGGCCTGCGAGCAGCAGGGCGGATACGGCGACGGACAGCAGCGTGGTGCGTTGCATGATGGCCCCTCCGGGGCATGGCGGTGGCGCTGTTGTGCGCCCCACCGCGCTCAGCCGGCGTGAAGGTCGGCCGAGGGCCGGTCAGCGGCGCACGGCGACCACGCCGTCCAGCGCCCGCTGCGCCTTGAAGCCGGCCTTCTCCAGCCGCTTCACCACCTCGCCGGGAACGTCGCGCCCGCTGGTCAGCTTGTTGGGGGTGCCGGTGTAGTGGAACAGCTTGCCGCCGCGATGCAGCACGCGCGCAAGCTGGTCGTAGAAGGCCTGCGAATACAGCTCGCCGGCGATGCCGAAACGCGGCGGGTCGTGCAGCGCGGCATCGACGGAGGCATCCGCCACCTGCGTGACGGCCTGCGAGATGTCGCCGTGGGTAAGCTGCAGGCGCCCACCGTGCCCGGGTGCGTCCGGATCCGGTGACCAGGGATTGAGCGTGCGCAGCCAGAGCACGTCGGCGTTCTTCTCGAACGACAGGATGCGTGCGGCGCCGGCGGCCAGGCAGCACGCCGCGAAGTAGCCCAGGCCGCCGCACGTATCCAGCACCACCTTGCCGCCCGGTTCCACCAGTGCGACTTTGCGCCGGGCATCGTCCAGCGGCGATTCCTTCGAGGTCGGGAGCATCTTGATGCCATCGATCTCGAACGTGGGCACGCCCCACTCGGTGGGCACCAGCTTGATCAACGAGCCCGCATAGCGCGAGATCGGCGAGAAATCCTCGCCGTCCCAGTGGTACAGCGTGCGGTCCTTCAGTGGATCGGGATAGGGATACGCCGCGTCGCGCCACTGCCATGTCCCGGCCTCCAGCCGCGCGTCCGCCAGCGTACGTCCCAGGTCCAGCGAGCCATGCCACACGGTGTCGCCGCGGTCGCGCGCCGCCAGCAGGGCAGCAGCGGTATCGCGGGTGAGCAGGGGGCCGGTGTAGTGGGGCATGGAGCGGAGTCCTGAAGCGCGTCGTGATCGCAGGAGCGGGATTTTCGCCCCCGCCGACCCGTCGGCGATAGTCCGCGCCCTCTCCGGAAGCCTTGCCGCACCCGCTGGTATAGTGCCGACCCCTCGGATTCCCGGCCCCGCCATCGCCATGAACACGCCCGCCCGCTTCCATCCCATCGGCACACCCGGTACACCCTGGGGCGCGGCGGAGAAAGCCGCATGGCGCGCGCAGCAGCGCGTGCAACGCCGTCATGCGGATGATGTGGTGACGGTGGTCGATCGGCTGCGCGGACGCTTCGATGTGCAGCAGTACGGCACGCTGGACTACGGTCCGGGCGAGGTCTATCCGCTGTTGGCGGTACGCAGCCGCGACTGGAACGAGGCGCTGCCCACGATGCTGGTCACCGGCGGCGTGCATGGCTACGAGACCAGCGGCGTGCACGGCGCGCTGCAGTTCCTCGCAGAGCGTGCCGCCGACTATGCCGGCAAGGCCAACCTGCTGGTGGTGCCGTGCGTCAGCCCGTGGGGCTACGAACGCATCCATCGCTGGAACGCCGATGCGCTGGATCCGAACCGTTCGTTCCGTGCGGACAGTCCTGCGCAGGAATCCGCCGCGTTGATCGCGCTGGTTGCGCCGGTGAAGGACCGCGTGCTGATGCACATCGACCTGCACGAAACCACCGACAGCGATGAGAGCGAGTTCCGTCCTGCACTTGCCGCGCGCGACGGGAAGCCGTTCGAACCCGGGGAGATTCCGGACGGCTTCTACCTCGTGGACGACAGCGCGAATCCGCAGCCCGATTTCCAGCGCGCCGTGATCGCGGCGGTGGCGGCCGTCACCCATATCGCCCCGGCCGACGACAACGGCGAGATCATCGGTTCGCCGGTGGTGGCCGAGGGTGTCATCCAGTACCCGGTGAAGTCGCTGGGCCTGTGCACCGGCATCACCAACGCTCGCTACACCACCATCACCGAGGTCTATCCCGACAGTCCGAAGGCGACGCCGCAGCAGTGCAACGATGCGCAGGTGGCGGCGGTGGTGGCGGCGATCGGGTATGCACTGGCGCAGGATTGAAATCCGCCCGTCGCGGCCCCATTCCTGTTCGTGAAAACCGCTGCGGTTGCCGGGCGTAAGCTGTCCCGGCAGCAGTGCGAAGCGAGGACATGACCATGGCAACCGGATGGGCCGGCGATGGCGCCGTGCAGGAACAGATCGATGCGACCGTGAAGGACGGCATCGAACGCGCGCGCCGCGCGCTGCCGAAGGGGCCGAGCCTGACCCATTGCGAAGCGTGTGACAGGCCGATTCCGGCTGCCCGCCAGCAGGCGGTGCCGGGCGTGCGCCTGTGCGTGGTATGCCAGGAGGCGGCCGACCAGGAAGAGCAGGGTGCCGGCCTGTACAACCGGCGGGGCAGCAAGGACAGCCAGTTGCGCTAGCAAAGGCGCGTAATGGGCACGGCGGGCGTCACTCGACCGTCAGCGGGATGCCATTCTTGCGCATGTCCAGGTAATCGGATCGCACGGCACGGCAATAGGGCCCGCTCATGACGAAGCGGCGACATACGTCCGGCCGGGTCTGGTAGATGCCGCAGTTCATCCGCGCGCCATCGAGTGCCACGCACCAACCTTCCTCGTCGCGCGCCATTACGTGCAGGCCGGCGGGGGTATGGGTGGTGAGATGCGAGGGAATCTGGTCTTCCGGTTGCAGGACCACGGTCAGGCGGCAGCAGACGGCGTCGCAACGCGAACACGAGGTCATGACGGCATGACCTGCATCGGCCGGTCCCGGGCAGCGCACGCTGCAGCGGGGAAAGGCATGGCATGTGCAACGACGGGGCGAGGGTGTGACGGGCAGGGCATGGAAGCTCCCGGGGGCAACCATCCCATCGTGGGGAATGCGTCGCGTGGGAAAGGGAGCGAAGCGGAGGGCCGGGGGCCGTGCGGAACGCGCGAAGCAAGCGGTGGGCTCGCGGCACGCATGCTACAGCATGCATCGCGAGGAGCGGCCTGAGCGCGCGAAGATACGTCACCTGCGCTTCATGTCGCGTCGCGCAACGCCGGTTTGCCTGCGGGTCAGGCAGGCACGCCCGGTTTGACGCTGCACTCATACCGGGTGCGTTATCCCTGTCCGCAGATGTCCTGGAGCGGAGGTGCGTTGATGACGCTGGAGCTGCGTTGCCGCTGCGGCCAGGTGCGAGGCACGGTGGATGCCCGTCGGGCGTATGCGCGTGCAACGTGCTACTGCGGGGATTGCCGGACGTACGCGCGTCACCTCGGGCAACCCGGCGTGATGGATGCGCAGGGCGGTACCGACATCGTGGCGATGAACCCGCTGGCGGTGCGTTTCACGGCAGGCGAGGAGCACATCGCCGGCCTCTGCCTGCGCGAAGGCGGGCTGTTGCGCTGGTACGCAGCGTGTTGCCGTACGCCGCTGGCGAATACGCCGCGCGACGGGAAAGTCGCCTATGTGGGCGTGGTGGCCGCATGCCTGGTGCCGGAGACCGACGTCGATGCCGCATTCGGCCCGCCGGGCCACGTGGTGTTGAACTCCGACAGTGCCGTCGGCGAGGTGCGCCGCACACCGCTTGCTTACCTCGCGGCCGGAGTCCGCATCGCCATGGGCATCATGGCGGCAAGGCTGCGCGGGCAAGCGCCAAGCCTGTTCTTCAGCGCCAACGGCCAGCCCCTGCGTACCGCGTATCCCCTGGGCGAAGATCCGCGCTGCGAGGCGGGACGAGAGCCGGCCTGAGCCGATCGTGCGTACTGCGGTTGCTTCTGCACGGATACCTGACTAAAGTCAGGCAATGAACGAGAGCCAGATCCAGCGGGTCCGCCGCTTCAACCGCACGGTCACCCGCCGCATCGGGGTGCTCACTGACGACTACCTCGGGCACGGCCGCCCATTGGCCGAGTCGCGCCTGCTGTTCGAAGCAGGGCATGCAGGGGCGGATGTGCGCGACCTGCGTGCACGCCTCGGGTTGGACTCCGGCTATGCGAGCCGGTTGTTGCGTGCGCTCGAGGCGCAGGGGCTTGTGCGGGTACAGGCATCGCCCGTCGATGCACGCAGGCGGCATGTGGTCCTGACCGCGAAAGGGCGGCGCGAGGTGGATGCGCTCGACCGGGATTCGCGCGCGTTGGCGGATTCCCTGCTGGCGCCCTTGTCGGCGCGGCAGCGTGAACGGTTGGTCGAGGCGATGGATGAAGTGGAGCGTCTCATGCGTGCGTCCGCGGCGGAGATCGCGCTGGAGGATCCGGCCAGCGTCGAGGCGCAGGCGTGCATCCAGGCCTATCTGGATGAACTCGATGCGCGCTTCGAAGGCGGTTTCGACGCCGCCCGCAGCGTGTCGGCCGATCCCGGCGAACTGGTGCCGCCCCGTGGCGCCTTCGTGGTCGCGCGGCTTGAGGGCGCGGCGGTCGGGTGCGGAGGATTGAAGCGGATCGCTGGCGGCATGGGCGAAATCAAGCGCATGTGGGTGGCGCCGCATGCGCGCGGACTGGGCATCGCGCAGCGGGTGCTGGATGCGCTGGAGGCACACGCGGTGGCGATGGGAGTGCATACGTTGCGACTGGACACCAACAGCAGCCTGGTGGAAGCACGGGCGTTGTATGACCGCAACGGCTATATCGAGATCCCCGCCTACAACGACAACCCTTACGCGCATCACTGGTTCGAGAAACGCCTGCGGACGGACTGAAGGCGAGGCCCATCGCCTCGAGCGAGGATGCGCCGCGTTCGCTCGACCGCGTTCGCGGCGGAGCCATACTTCCCGCGCTTCGTGCCCTTGTTGCCCTGCGATCAGGAGCGCTTGCCGGGATTGGGCAATTGGCCCTTCCCATGATCCTTGGGAAGGGTGCGGGGCGGGGTTGATGGCGTGGCAGGCGCGGGTATCGCCCTGGAGGTGTCGTGGCGGGCGGGCGGCTTCGGATGGAATGTCATGGCGGGTCTCCTCCGGCCGACGGCCGGATGTGCACCGTGCACGTGGAGGGATGAGTAACGCGTGTAGTCACGGGGTAAAGCTGGCCGTCAGGCCGGAAAAGGCCGGATTGCCCGATGGACGGCTGTGAATGGGCGTAAAAGACCCCTCGGTGCCGACAAAAGGCGCGTAAGGTCGAGGCATGATGCATCGGTTCCTCAGTGACAACCGCGCGGAACTGATTGCGCGCTGCCGTGGCAAGGTCGCGCTGCGATCCGCTACAGGCGTGCCCGGCCAGGAACTGGATCACGGCGTGACGGTTTTCCTGGACCAGCTGATCAAGACACTGCAGGTGGAGGAGGGCGCCGAGCCGATGCGTAGCCGCAAGGTATCGGGACCCGCGGGCGGCGGTCGTCCCGCCCTGTCGGAGATCAGCGAGTCCGCGGCACTGCATGGCCGCGAACTGCTGACGCACGGGTTCACCGTCGACCAGGTGGTGCACGACTATGGCGACCTGTGCCAGGCGATTTCGGATCTCGCCTTCGAACGGGGCGCGGAGATCGAGACCGATGAGTTCCGCACGCTCAATCGCTGCCTGGACAACGCCATCGCGCACGCGGTGACGGAGTTCGGCTACCAGAACGAGATCGTGCAGTCCGACAGGCAGGCCCTGGCGTTGAACGAGCGGCTGGGATTCTTCGCGCACGAGTTGCGCAACCAGCTGTGCACGGCGACGCTGGCGCTGTCGATCATCAAGGAAGGCAGCGTGGGCATGTCCGGTGCGACGGCCGGCATCCTGGATCGCGCCCTGGCCGGGCTGGGAAGCCTGATCGATCGTTCGCTGGCCGAGGTGCGGATGGCGGCCGGCACGCCGGTGCAGAAGCGGCTGTACTCGCTGGCGGATTTCATCGCCGAGATCAGGCTGTCGGCCTCGCTGGAGGTCACGGTCAGGGGCTGCGTACTGGTCGTGTCCGAGGTGGATCCAGTGCTGGCCATCGATGTCGACCGCGACCTGTTGCTGTCGGCAACCGGCAATCTGCTACAGAACGCCTTCAAGTTCTCTGCGCCAGGCAGCGAGATCACGTTGAACGCCTATGCGCTCGCCGACCGCATCCTGATCGACGTGGAGGACCGCTGCGGGGGGCTGCCTTCCGGCGATGGCGCGGCCCTGTTCCAGCCTTTCGTGCAGGAGAGCGCGGACCAGAGCGGCCTGGGGCTGGGCTTGTCGATCTCGCAGCGCAGTGTGGAGGCCAACCAGGGACAGCTGAGCGTGCGCGACGTGCCGGGCACCGGTTGTGTCTTCACCATCTCGCTGCCACGCCACCAGATGCCGCCATCGGAAGGGCTGCTGCCACCACGCGCGACGGGTTAGGGGTGGTTGGTACGGAGCTTGCATTGGCGACAGGACCGGAGACGGCGTCGCGGTCACTGGAGTAAGTGGCGTTACGCGGCTACCATGCCGCATCAGCATTGGCCATGGCGTCGCCAGGGACACTGCTCATTCGGGTATGCCGGGGAAGTCCATCCGCGAGGAGGGCTGGCATGCACGGCCAAGAGGGGGGCGACCGTCCGTCGGCGTGTCGCTGGTCGATGTACGCATCACGCATTCACGTTTTCCGGGGACTCGACATGCCTATCCTTTTCGGCGCCACGCGCCGTGTACGTCTGTTTGCGCGCGTGTTCCTGCTGGGCGTGTTCGCCAGTAGCGCGATGGCGATCCCCGCCGCAATGGCGGAGACGTTGACGTTCACAAACGATACCGGCCTCGGAGACGGCATTGCCGCCGACGGTGAAGGCGGGTCGGTTGCCATCGCCGGGCTGTCCATCCAGATCTACAACATCAGCAACGTCAATGGCAGCAATGTCGGCGTGATCCACTGGCGACCCAACGCCTTCCTCAATAGTGAAGACTCGGGGTATTCGGCCCTCACCTTCGATGATGGCGCAGAAGGAATCACCAAGGGCATGGCGGTCCGCTCCGCGGATGGCAGCGAGTTCAAGCTGACGTCGTTCCGGTATTACAGCTGGGGCGAGACGTCGCCCATGACGAATACCGTCGTGGGCTACCGGGACGGCGTCCAGGTGGCCTCCATGACCTTCCAGGGATACGATCCCAACCCCATGCCGCAGACGGTCTCGTTGGGGCCAACGTTCTCGTACGTGGACGACGTCAGGATGTTCACCTCGGCGGGCGGCGAGAACGGAGGTGATGGCAGCTGGCACTCGATGAACAACATCGTCATCGATCCCGCCGTGCCGCCCGACACCACGCCTCCCACCGTCAGCTCGATCACTTCCAGTACGGCCAACGGCACGTACAACGTGGGCGATGTCATCAGCCTGGAGGTGGCATTCAGCGAAAACGTCACCGTCACCGGTACCCCGCAGCTGACGATCGAAACCGGTTCGACCGATCGCATCGTCAATTACATCAGCGGCAGCGGAAGCAGCAGCACGCTGACCTTTATCTACACCGTGCAGGCCGGAGACACCACGGCTGACCTGGACTACACCTCGCCCACGGCGCTTGCGCTGAATGGCGGCACGATCCGCGATGCGGCCAGCAACAACGCCATCTTGACGCTGCCATCGCCGGGTGCGGCCGGCTCGCTTGGCGCGAACAAGAACCTGGTGATCGATGGCATGGTGCCCTCGGTCACATCGGTCACTTCATCCACGCCGGACGGCACGTACTCACTCGGGTCTACGATCAGCCTGCAGATCAGCTTCACCGAAGCGGTGACAGTCACCGGTACGCCGCAGCTGACGCTGGAGACGGGCAGTACTGATCGCGCCGTCAACTACGTCAGCGGCAGTGGCACCGGCACGTTGACGTTCAACTATGCCGTGCAATCGGGTGATGTCAGCAGCGACCTCGATTACGTGTCGACGAATTCGCTCGCGCTGAACGGCGGCACGATCCAGGATGCCGCCACCAACAACGCCACGCTGGCGCTGGCCGTTCCGGGTACGGCGGGATCACTGGGGGCCAACAGGGCGCTGGTGGTGGATGGTGCGCCGCCTACCGTCACCGCCATCACGGTGAGTGGTTCACCCGCAGCCACCGCCACCAGCGTGACCTTCACGGTGGCGTTCAATGAAGCGGTCAGCAACGTCTCGACCGACGACTTCTCCCTGGGCACAACCGGTTCGGCCACGGGCACGATCAGCGCCGTCTCCGCCAGCGGCGGTACCTCGATCGACGTCACCGTGAGTGGCATTGCCGGCAACGGCACCCTGGAAGTGAATCTCAACGGGTCCACCAACATCGCGGACGCGGCCGGCAACAGCGGGCCGGCGGCGTTCACCAGCGGATCGCCCCATACCGTCGCCATTCCCACCGCGCCGGTCGCACCGACCATCGGCATCGCCACGGCGGGTGACGGCCAGGTCAGCGTGACTTTCACTGCACCGGCCAGCAATGGCGGTTCCGCCATCACCACGTACACGGCGACGGCCAGTCCCGGTGGCGCGTTCGGCACCTGTGCGGGGCCGGCAGCCTGCACGGCCACCGTGACCGGGCTCAGCAACGGCACGGCGTATACCTTCACGGTCACCGCCACCAACGCCATCGGAACGAGCGTCGCGTCGGGCGCCTCGAACGCCGCCACGCCCAAGGGCAACCAGACCCTCACGTTCGGCAACCCCGGTGCGCAGAATTTCGGCACCACGCCGACGTTGACCGCCACTGCGACATCCAGCCTCGCGCCGACGTTCAGTTCGTCCACCACCGGCGTATGCACGATCACGTCCGGCGGCGCGCTGACCTTCGTCACCGCCGGCAGCTGCACCATCGACGCCGACCAGGCCGGCGATGCCGCGTGGAACGCGGCGACCACGGTGACCCAGACGTTCACGGTCAACGCGGTGGTGCCCGGGGCGCCGACCATCGGTACCGCGACGGCGGGCGACACGCAGGCCTCGGTGACGTTCACCGCACCGGCCTCCATCGGCGGTGCCGCGATCATCGCCGGCGGCTATACGGTCACGGCCAATCCGGGCGGCGCGACCGGCACCGGTTCCAGTTCGCCGATCACGGTCACCGGGCTGACCAATGGCGTGGCGTACACGTTCACGGTGACCGCGACGAACTCCGCCGGCACCGGTGCCGCATCGGCCGCATCGAACAGCATCACGCCGGCCTCGCCGCAGACAATCACCTTCGCCAATCCGGGCGTGCAGAACTTCGGGACATCGCCGAACCTGTCCATCCTGGGCGGCGGCGCGTCTTCGACGTCGGGACTGACCGTGACCTTCACGTCGTCCACCACGGGCGTCTGCACGATCACGTCTGCGGGTGTGCTGACCTTCCTCGCCGCCGGCACTTGCACCATCAATGCCGACCAGGCGGGGGACACCAGCTTCTTGCCCGCGTCTCAGGTCAGCCGGTCGTTCACCGTCATTCCCGTGGTGCCGGGTGCACCGACGATCGGCACGGCGATCGCAGGCGACACCCAGGCGAGTGTCGCGTTCACCGCTCCGTTGAACATCGGCGGATCGGCGATCACCAGCTACACCGTGACCGTCAGCCCGGCCGATGTGGCGCCGATCAATGGCGCGTCGTCGCCGATCGTCGTCACTGGACTGACCAATGGCATCGCGTACACCTTCACGGTGACGGCGGACAATGTGGCGGGTACCGGCCCTGCGTCGGCGGCGTCGAACAGCATCACGCCGGCGGCGACGCAGACCATCACGTTCTCCAATCCCGGCGCGCAGAACTTCGGCACCACGCCGACATTCACTGCGACGTCGGACTCCGGACTGACGCCGACGTTCACCTCGTCCACGACCAGCGTCTGCACGATCACGACGGGCGGCGCACTGACGTTCGTCACGGCGGGAACCTGCACCATCAACGCCGACCAGGCGGGGAACGGCACGTACCTCGCCGCCACGCAGGTCAGCCGCACGTTCACCGTCAATCCGGTGGTGCCGGGTGCGCCGACCATCGGCGTGGCAACCGTCGCCAGTCCGACCGAGGTCGATGTGGCCTTCGCGGCGCCCGCGAGCAACGGAGGTATCGCCATCACCGGTTACACAGTGACGGCCAGCCCCGGCGGTGCCACGACTACCGGCGTGGGCAGTCCCATCCGTTTCCCCGGTCTGACGGCAGGCGTCAGCTATTCGTTCACCGTCAGCGCAACCAACAGTGCCGGCACGGGTGCATCGTCGGCCGCGTCCAATGCCGTCGTCACCGCCGTGACGCAGGTGATCACGTTCGCCAATCCCGGTGCACAGAACTTCGGCACTACGCCGACGCTGTCCGCGGCGGCGGATTCCGGACTTGCGGTGAGCTTCGCATCGGCGACGACCGCCGTCTGCACCATCACGCCCACGGGCACGCTGGCCTTCATCGCGGTCGGCACCTGCACGATCAACGCGGACCAGGCGGGCGATGCCAGCCATCTGCCGGCGGCTCAGGTCAGCCAGACGTTCACCGTGAATGCCGTGGCGCCCGATGCGCCCGTGATCGGTACGGCGACGATGGCGTCCGCCACATCGGTCACGGTGTCCTTCACCGCGCCGGTGTCTACCGGTGGTGCTCCGGTCACCGGCTATGTGGTGACGGCGATTCCGGGGGGCGCCACTGCGACGGGAGCCGGGAGCCCGATCACCGTCACAGGGCTGGCAAGCGGCACGGCGTACACGTTCACCGTGACCGCGCAGAATGCAGCGGACACCAGCGTGTCCTCTGCACCGTCGAATGCGGTCACGCCGATCCCTGCACTCACGGTCGCGGCGGCGAGCGCCACGTTGCCGTACGGTGCTGGCGCCACACCCGTGACGCTGTCGATCACGGGCACCGCGACGTCGGTCGCCGTGGGTACGGCACCGGTGAACGGTATCGCGACGGTCAGCGGCACCACGATCAGCTACCAGCCCAACGCCGGTTACGCCGGCCCGGACAGCTTCACCTATACGGCCAGCGATGAGTACCAGACCACCACGACCGCGACGGTGACGATCACCGTCACGGCGCCGACGGTGGTGCTGGATGCCGCCAATCCCGGCAACGGCACGGGCGGCATCGTCTACACGCACGCGTTCCTCGCCAGTGGTGGTGCATCGCCTTACACGTTCCAGCTTGTCGGCGGCGCATTGCCGAGTGGATTGAGCTTGGGCACGGACGGACGCATCACTGGCACGCCGACGGTGGCGGGCAGCTTCACGTTGACGGTGCAGGTGACCGACAGCAGTACGGGCATCGGTCCCTTCACGGCGCAGCAGCAGTACACGCTGCAGGTGGTGGCGCCGCAGATCGCGTTCGCGCTGCCCGCGTTGCCGCAGGCGACGCATGCCGGTGCGTTCAACCAGACCCTGGCGGTAACGGGAGGCACCGCGCCGTATACCTACGCGGTGACGGCAGGCAGCCTGCCGCAGGGCGTCGCGTTGAGTGCGGCGGGCGTGCTGTCGGGAACGCCGACCGCGTCGGGACGCTTCTCCTTCACGGTGGAGGCGCGTGATGCGAACGGCTTCACGGGGGCGCAGGCGTATGAGCTGGTCGTGGCGCAGGCGCTGCAGGCGATCACCGGCTTCAATGCGAATCCGGCCACGCCGGTGTTCTCGCCGAACGGTACGTTCGCGCTGGTCGCCAGCGGTGGTGCCTCCGGCAATCCGGTGGTATTCGCGAGCACTACGGCACAGGTCTGCCAGGTGAGTGGTACGACCGTCACCATGCTGGCGGCCGGGCGCTGCAGCCTGACCGCCGACCAGGCTGGTGATGCGAACCACGAAGCCGCGCCGCAGGTGCGGCTGGATGTGGACATCGCGGCCGCCGTGCCGACGCTCGTGTGGCCGGAAGAACTGCGCAAGGTGTTCGGCGAGCCTGCCTTCGACCTGGTGAATCCGCAGAGCCCCAGCAGCGGTGCCTTCACGTTCACCAGCAGCGATCCGGAGGTGGCCAGCATCAGCGGCCGCACGGTGACGCTGCATGCGGAAGGCACGACTGTCATCACGGCCACCCAGGCGGCGGCGGGAAGCTATGCCGCCGCCAGCGTGGAGATGCACCTGCAGGTGGAGGTGCGCCCCGATCCGACCCGGGACCCGGGCGTGGTCGGCCTGCTGCAGGCGCAGGTGGATGCGAGCGTGCGCTTTGCGAACGCGCAGCAGTCGAACATCCGCGACCGCCTGCGCCAGGTACGCAGCGGCGCCAACGGTTCCAGCAACAACGTCACGCTGGCCTATGCCGGTGGCGAAGACCGCCAGGGGCTTTCAGTGCCCGTGGGCCAGGCCACAGGCGGCAGCCTGCCGGCGTTGCCACAGGGGTGGGGCGCATGGGCATCCGGCACGGCCTCGTTCGGCAAGAGCGGTCGGGTCGGCGGATACGACTTCCAGACCGATGGCCTCACGCTGGGTGCGGACCGTGCGATTGGCGAACAGGTGCTGGTCGGTGTGGCCGGCAGTCTGGCGCGCAACGACAGCGATCTGGACGGCACCGCCTCGCGCCTGAAAGCCGACCAGCGTTCGCTGGCGCTGTATGGCTTGTGGCGTGCAGGCGAGCATGTGTTCGTGGACGGCATGCTGGCCACCGGACGCCTGGACTTCGACATCCGCCGCTGGAGCGACGATGCCGGGGCGATGGGCACGGCCGTGCGCGACGGCAAGCAGTGGTTCGGTTCGCTGGCCTTCGGCTACGAGCATCACGGTGAACGCATGGCGCTGACCACGTACGGCCGCTTCGATGCCAGCCGCACCACGCTGGACGCGTATCGCGATTACGGGATGGACATCTACGACCTGGCCTACCGGCGCCAGGTGGTGGAGAACAGCACGGTGGCGCTGGGCGTGGAAGGCAGCTACCGCTTCGGTGGTGACGACGGGCGCTACCGTCCGTTCTGGAGCTTGGAATATCGCCAGGCGCTGGAGGACAAGGGCGAGGCGGCGATGAACTATGTCGTGTGGCCGCACCCCACCGACTATCGCCTGGACATGCAGAGCTACAACGACGATGCACTGGCGTTGTCGGCAGGCCTGGACGTGAAGTTGCGACAGGGCTGGCTGCTGTCGCTGCTGTTCGGCCACGAACAGGCCAGCAACAGTACGCAGGGCAGCAGCATCGGCCTGCGTCTGTCGTATGGGCAGCCTTCCAGCGGCGGGTTCGTGCCGGATGACGGCACGATGGCCGGCGATGCCACCCGTCGTTGCGGGCGGCGATGCGCCAACAGTGGCGACGCACCGCGCTGACGCCGCTTTCCTGCGCGTCATCGCCGCCACCCACGCGAAGCCCGGCCCTGGCCGGGCTTCGTCTTTTCCGCGGGCGCGGAGCAGGAGCGGAACCACCGTCCAGACCCGTCCACCACCTTTTGGCACGGTCGCGGGGCCGGGAGCGGTGGGTATCCTCCCGGGCACGCCCGCGCGCGACGCGGGCACCTGTCCCGTTTCCGGAGAACGCTTTTGAAGAAGACCCTGCTGACCACCGCGACCTTGCTGGCCCTGTCCCTTGCCGGACCCCTGGCCGCGCATGAACACGAGGGCTGCCTGGATGACGGCTGCACGCTGCAGGCACTGTTCGCCGAATCCGGAAGTGCGGACACATCCGCCACCGGTTCGGCCATCGCGGCCAGGCGGTTCGGCGAATGGGGCATCGACACCGACGGCATGGACCGCAAGGCACAGCCGGGCACGGACTTCTTCCGCTACGTCAGCGGCACATGGGCCGACACCACCGAGATTCCGGCGGAACGCTCCAGCTACGGTGGCTTCGCGATCCTGCGCGACCTGTCCGAGGCGCGCCTGCGGGTGTTGATCGAAGGCTATGCGCTGGGTGATCCGGCCACGCAGGGCGACCCCGCCAAGATCGCCGCGCTGTACCGGGGGTTCATGGATGAGAAAACCGTGGATGCACTGGGTGCCAAGCCGTTGCAACCGCTGCTGGCCGACATCCGCGCTGCGAAGGACAAGGCGGCCGTGGCCACGCTGATGGGCCAGCGCGGCGGCATGTTCGACAGCTTCTTCAACCTCGGCGTCAGTGATGACCAGCGCGATCCCGACCGCTACACGCTCTACCTGAGCCAGGGCGGCCTGGGCCTGGGCGACCGCGAGATGTACCTGCGCGACACCTTCAAGCCGCAGCGCGAGCGCTACGAGGCCTATATCGCCCAGATGCTGCAGCTGGCCGGCTGGGACACGCCGCAGGAGAACGCGAAAGCGATCCTGGCGCTGGAAACCCGCATCGCCGAGGCGCACTGGACGCGTGCCGAAAGCCGCAACCGCGACAAGACCTACAACCCGTTGGCGATGGCCGAGTTCGCGACGAAGTCACCCGGCTTCCCATGGGCGGAATTCTTCAAGGCGGCCGGCGTGGACGGCGCGGGCCGTGCAGTGATCCGCCAGGACAGCGCCATCCCGAAGATCGCCGCGATCTTCGCCGATGCCGATGTCGCCACGCTGCAGGCCTGGCAGGCGTTCCATGTGACCGACAACGCGGCTCCGTTGCTGTCGTCCGACTTCTCGGTGGCGCAGTACGAGTTCCGCGACAAGTTCCTGTCCGGCCAGCCGCAGCAGCGCGAGCGCTGGAAGCGTGGCGTCGCGTTCTCCGAAAGTGCGATGGGCGAGGCGATCGGCCGCGACTACGTGAAGCTGTATTTCCCGCCCGATGCGAAGGCGAAGATGGACGCGCTGGTGGCCAACGTGAAGGCGGCGATGGGCGCGCGCCTGGATACGCTGGCGTGGATGAGCCCGGCCACCAAGGCGGAGGCGCACGCCAAGCTGCAAGGGTTCGGCCTGAAGATCGGCCACCCCGACACGTACCGCGACTACAGCGCGCTGGTGGTGAAGAACGGCGACCTGTTCGGCAACGCACAGCGCGCCGGCCAGTTCGAGTGGGATTACCGTCGCAAGCGCGTTGGCCAGCCGGTGGACAAGGGCGAGTGGGGCATGACCCCGCAGACGGTGAACGCCTACTACAACTCGGTGAAGAACGAGATCGTGTTCCCGGCGGCCATCCTGCAACCGCCGTTCTTCGATCCGGATGCCGATCCGGCGGTGAACTACGGCGGTATCGGCGGCGTGATCGGCCACGAGATCATCCACGGCTTCGACGACCAGGGCCGCAAGTCGGATGGCAAGGGCGTGCTGCGCGACTGGTGGACGGCCGAGGACGCGGCCAAGTTCGAGGTGCAGGCCGCCAGGCTGGGCGCACAGTACGAGGCCTACACGTTCCCGCAATTGCCCGGCATGCACATCAACGGCCGGGTGGCGATGGGCGAGAACATCGGCGATCTGGGCGGCCTGACCATCGCACTGGAGGCCTACCACCGCTCGCTGGACGGCAAGCCGGCGCCGGTGATCGACGGCTTCACCGGCGACCAGCGCTTCTTCATGGGCTGGGGCCAGGTATGGCGCACGCTGTGGCGCGACGATGCCCTGCGCCAGCAACTGGTCAACGGCACGCATTCGCCGGGCCACATCCGCGCCTTCGCCCCGCTGCGCAACATCGACGCGTGGTACGACGCCTTTGGCGTGAAGCAGGGCGACCCGCTGTACATCGCGCCCCAAGACCGCGTGCGGATCTGGTGATCCGGTGACGTCGCGGGAAGGCAGGAGCCAGCGCTCCTGCCTTCCCACGCGGGCTTTGCAGGCTTGCATCATCCGGTCCTCGCGCCGATGATGAGGCGGTTGTTCCACGCCCGCGCGCCATGTCATCCCGCTCCGCTTCCACTCCGCAAGGCGACCTGTTCGGCGGCCCGCAACCGGGTCGGCTGCATCGCCTGTTCTTTGCTCTGGTGCCTTCCGCGGGCGAATGCGAAGCGCTGCGGCACCGCGCCGAGGATCTGAAGGCGGCGTATCCGCAGGCGCACTGGGTACGACCGGAGCGCTACCACCTGACCCTGCATTTCCTCTGCGAGAGCGATGGGCCGCGCGAGGACATGATCGCCACCGCGCGCAATGCCATGCAGGATTGGCAGCCGGAACCCCTCGGCATCACCCTCGACCACCTGCTGTGCCTCGGCAATCCGAAGAATCCCGCGCTGACGCTGGCGGCATTGCACCCGTCGCCCGCGACGGTCGCGTTCTGGCGCAACCTGCAGCAGCGGCTGCTGCGTGCGGGCTTCAAGCAGCACGTCGGGCGCAGCTTCGTGCCGCACCTGACGCTGGCCTATGTGCCACCGCGCACCGCGCCGGTGGACGTGCCACCGGTGGTGCTGCACCCGCAGGGCGTGCATCTCCTGCAGAGCATCGAGGGCGAGGCCGACTACGCACACCTGGGTGAGTGGTCGCTCGCGGGCTAGCCTTCCCGCGCGCCGGGGCAGGCCGGCGCTTCGACAGCAGCGTGTGTAATACGGGGTCGCCATGACGTGCGTTCGTCGGTCGGGCGCGTATTCCCGCCCCTGCATGGCCGTAGTGCGGCACCGTGACGCGTTCAGGTGGGCACCCGGAATCATCCGGCGATCATCGAACGAGGAATCCGACATGAAACGCTTGCCATTGCTGTGGGCGCTGTTGCTGTGCGCGCTGTCCTTCCCGCTGTCGGCGCAGGAGCGCAGCTATACCGAAGGGCCGGTCATGGAGGTCACGGCGGTGAAGATCATGGATGGCCAGTTCGACAACTACATGAAGCACCTGCAGGGCCAGTACAAGCGGGTCATGGAAGCGCAGAAGGAGGCCGGCATCATCCTCGGCTACGCGATCTATTCGACACAGGCGCGCCGGCCGGAAGACCCGGACGTCTACCTGACCGTGGTCTACCCCGACATGGCGGCCTTCGATGGCCTGCGCGACCGCTCCGAAGCGGTCTCCAGCAAGGTGACCGGGCAGAACACCGCGCAAGCCAACACGGCCTACGCCGACCGCGGCAAGATGCGCCAGATCCTGGGCAGCAATCTGATCCGCGAATTGAAGTTGAAGTAAGCCCGCTGCGCGGGGCCATGCTTCCGGGCGTGGTCCCTCGCCGCTGCGTCGCAGCCTAGTCGCCCTGCCTGCGCAGCGTGTCCAGCTTGGCCTGGTAGAGCGCACGGGTATCGCCCTGGCTGAGCTCGCCTGCGCGCGCCAGCGCCTTTCCTGCGCGCCGGTGGTCGCCCTGCAGGAAATACACGCGGGCGAGGCCGAAGTGGAAGCGGTGCTCGCCGTCGTACAACTGGATGGCCTTGCGGTAGTGCGCGGCAGCGCGCACCAGGTTGCCGTCGCGCTCGAAGCCCGCGGCCAGCAGGAAATGGTGGAACGGGTCGCGGGCCTGCGCGGCATCCAGTCGCTTCTGCAAAGGACGTGCGGCTTCCACGTTGCCCGCACGCTGGTAGAACGTGACCAGGTTGAACAGCGCGCCAGGGTTGTCGGCGTCGAGGTCGAGTGCGTGCCGGTAGGCCCGCTCCGCGCGCGCTCCATCGCCGTCGCGCAAGTACATCACGCCGATGTTGCTCCAACTGGTGGCGTAACCGGGGTCCAGGGTCAGGGCGATCTCCGCATGGCGCAGGGCATCGTCCAGCGCGCCGTGTTCGAGCAGCGCCGCCGCGCGGTTGTTGTAGTAGTGGGCGATGAGGCGGTCGTCGCGGATCGGTTCCGGTGGCTTGCGGGTGATGACCTCGTTCCAGGCCACATCCACCGTGAAGCGCCGTTCGCGGATGCGTACGCCGGCATTGACGTGCTGGGTGCGGTAGAGAATGTTGTGGTCCTGCCGCCAGGCCAGGGTTTCGTCCACCTGCTGCGCGTAGGCATCGAGCCCGGCCTCGCGCGCCAGCGCCACGGTCAGCAGGGTGAAGCTCATGCAGTTGGCCTGGCGCGTGGCGTAGGCCTCGGCCACGGTATGGTTGGCGTCGGCGTGGTAGCTCATGCCCAGTCCGCCGGGACTGAAGAGGAAGTCGACCATCCGCTCGAGCCGGGCATGCGGCGCGCGGGTGTGATCGAGGACCTGTTCGCGGAACTGCCGCTTCAGCGGCTCCGGTAGCGCCAGCACATCGGCGGGAGCAGGGGGTGGGGCGGGTTGGGCCAGCGCCGACAGGGCCGACGACGCCAGCAGCAGGGTGCCGAGCCACTTCGTCCACATTGCCCACCTCCGGGTCCCGCATCGGGACGCGTCCGCGTGACCGGAGTGTAGTCCCGCATCGCAGTGCGGCATGAACCGCCCGGGCAGCGTTGACGCGGTCATCGTGGGGCGGCTAGCGTCATGGCCCTTCCGTCGGAGGCTTCCTGCATGCGCGCTGCGATCTTCCTGCTCCTGCTGCTGGCCGGTCTGGCGTCGGCGCCCTGCGGACATGCCGCATCGATGCCGGAACAGGGACGGGACGGGGTCGGCGTGGGGGCAGTGCTGCCGCTGCGGGACCGCGTGGAGCCGGAGAACCGCATGCTCCGCGAGCGGCTCGACACCCTGCTGCCACGCTTGATGCGTGACGCCGACCTCGACATGTGGGTAGTGATCGCGCGCGAGTACGCGGAAGACCCGGTGTACTTCACGCTGGTGCCGCAGCCGGCCCACGCGGCGCGCCGGACCACGATGCTGGTGTTCCACCGGCAGCCCGATGGCAGCGTGCAGCGGCTGTCCATCAACCGGTACCCGTTCGGCGCACCCTATGAGACGGCGTGGTCCGGTGGGGACCTCGATGCGCAGTGGCATGCGCTGGGCACGCTGATCACCGCGCGCGATCCGCGCAGGATCGGCATCAACGTTTCTGGCGAGTGGGCGGTCGCCGATGGGCTGACGCATGCGCTGCACGAGCGCCTGCTGTCGGTGCTGCCGGCCGCGCTGCACGCCAGGCTCGTGCCGGCGGAGACGCTGGTGGTGCGCTGGATGGAGACCCGCACGGCGGGAGAGCTGGCCGCCTACCCGCATATCGTGTCGCTCGCACGCGGCGTCATCGCCGAGGCGTTCTCGGGCCGGGTCATCACGCCCGGTGTCACCACCACGGACGATGTGGCCTGGTACATCCGGGAGCGCTTCGAGTCGTTGGGGCTGGCGCCATGGTTCATGCCGGACGTGAACCTGCAGCGGGCGGGCACGGCGTGCGCCGACGATGCGCCGTTCTGTGGCGAAGAAGGCGTGATCCAGCCCGGCGATGTGCTGCACACCGATGTGGGGCTGTGCTACCTCAAGCTCTGCACCGATACGCAGGAAATGGCCTACGTGGCGCATGCGGGGGAAGCCGGGGCGCCCGCTGGGCTTCTTGCGGCGCTGGCACAGGGCAACCGCTGGCAGGACGCGCTGACCGGCCAGTTCGTCGCCGGCCGCACGGGCAACGAAATCCTGGCGGCGACGCAGCGCGAGGTCGCCCGCCTGGGCCTGCGCGCAGCGACCTACTCGCATCCGGTGGGGTTCGTGGGCCACGCGCCGGGGCCGACCATCGGCATGTGGGACAACCAGGGATCCACCGCGGGGCAGGGCGACTGGCCGCTGCATGCCGACACGGTCTACGCCATTGAGGGCAACGTGAAGGCGCGCGTCCCGGAGTGGGGCGGGCAGAACGTGCAGGTCAAGCTGGAGCAGATGGCCGTGTTCGATGGCCGGAGGGTGGTCTATCTGGCGGGGCGGCAGGTGGTCTGGCACGTGGTGCGGTGACGCGCCGGACGCGCGGGCGTTAGGATGCCTGCATGAGCGCCGATGCCCACCTGATCGCCTGCCCGCACTGCGCGGCGATGAACCGTGTGCCGCCGGCGCGGCTGGTCGAGACACCCAACTGCGGGCGCTGCCACCATCCCTTGTTCACCGGCCTGCCGCTGGCGCTGGGCGAGGCGGACTTCGACCGCCACGCCCTGCGCAGTACGCTGCCGTTGCTGGTGGATTTCTGGGCGCCGTGGTGCGGGCCCTGCCTGCAGATGGCTCCACACTTCCAGCAGGCGGCGGGCGTGCTGGAGCCCGCGATGCGGCTGGCCAAGGTGGACACGGAAGCCTGCCCGGGACTGGGCAACCGCTTCGGCATTCGCAGCATCCCGACGATGGTGCTGCTGCAGGGCGGCCGCGAGCTCGCCCGGCAGAGCGGGGCGATGTCGGCGGAGGCGATCGTGAGGTGGGCGCGGGGGCTGGTGGGGTGAGACGTTTGTACCGAGCTTCGATGGGGTATGGGCGCGCTGAGTCTCCGCGCCCAGCTGTGGATGGGTAGAAATGACGGCCCCGATTCTGACCGCAGGACCGGTCCGACTGCACCCTATTTGCGTCCAGGACGAAGATCTGTATCTCCGCCTTCATGCTTCGGTTGAGACGATGCGGCATGTGTCCGCAGTGGTGGATGCGGACACTGCGCGCTTGCGCTTCAGCGCTGCATGCAGGTTGACCGAGTCCTCTGATCCAACCTATTGGATATGGAGTGTTTCCCTGTCCAACCAGGCGCGGGATGTGGGCATCGCTTCGCTTATGGCAAGCGCCTCAAGCGCCGAGGTCGGGATGATGTTGTTGCCGGAATGGCAGGGACGAGGCGTGGGAAAGCACGTGATACAGGCAATCACGGAGTACGGTTTCTGTACGCTGGGTGTCGCCCGAGTAGAGGCTCGTCAACGCGCACGGAATGTCAGATGGGAGCGATTGATGGAACGTAGTGGCTTCATGCGGGTCCAGGGAGGGATCATCTCCCAGGATTGGATTAGGTGGCGGCGCGATCGCGATTGAAGATTGGAATACAGGGGATGCTGAAGTGAAGTCAGGCAGATTGGCGTGTGTGGGGCTTGGGATGACGATGGGGGCTCACCTGGCTCCCAGAGCGAGGAGTTTCATTGAAGAGGCGGACACGGTGTTTGTTGCTGCTTCTGATCCGCTCGTAGAACTGTGGGTGCAGCAGATGCACGATGACGTGCGCAGCTTGCAGCCCTACTACGCCGAGGGTAAGTCCCGAAACGAATCCTACGAACAGATGGTTGATGCCATGTTGGAGCTCGTGCGTGCAGGGCGTCGGGTCTGTGGTGCGTTTTATGGCCACCCAGGCGTTTTCGCTTGTGTCCCGCACCGCGCCATTGATCGAGCGCGCAGCGAAGGGTTCGACGCCGTCATGGAAGCAGCTGTATCGGCCGAGGACTGCCTGTACGCCGACCTGGGGATCGATCCCGGGACGTACGGTTGCCAGCACTACGAAGCCAGCCAGTTCATGATGTACCGCCGGAAGATTGATCCGACGGCATTTCTGGTGCTTTGGCAGGTAGGGGTCGCAGGGGACTCCACGCTGTCACGCCTAGGCACTGGCGCCGCCCATCGCAAAATCCTGCTCGAGATCCTGTCCAGCGATTACCCAAGCGATCATCTCGTTACGATGTATGAGGCCGCTACTCTGCCACTTGCTCCTCCCCGGATTGAGTCGATCCCCCTCAATGAGCTGGTTGACGCCGATTTAGGGGGCCAGACAACGTTGGTCGTTCCCCCATCCCGCCCGATGGAGCTAAATCCCGAGGTCGCGTCCAGGCTCAAGGAGCTGGAGGCCTGAAAACGATTTCAAGCCCGTAAACTTGTAGAGCGTGACTTGAAAAGAGGTTATCTTGCGGCAATGGGTTGCCCCGCTTGGGGAGCGGGAGCTCGTCAATGCCAATTTCTAGGGGGAGTCGTGTCAGCAGTTATTCGTTTCATTGAATCCATTGGTCAGAACTCGTCGGCGCGCCACATGAC
Organism: Pseudoxanthomonas sp. PXM03; assembly: GCF_014852005.1. GTDB lineage: Bacteria > Pseudomonadota > Gammaproteobacteria > Xanthomonadales > Xanthomonadaceae > Pseudoxanthomonas_A. Next base: position 1,660,231 of record NZ_JACVAU010000001.1, read on the forward strand.
CGCTTCAGATTACGACGCCGCTATCAGGGCGTTGGGAATTGGGGAAGAACAGGCTGTTGCGCTGAGAGGCATGGATAGCGCTGCAATCTCGGGCGTGCTGGGTGGTCGAAGCAAAATGATGTGCATGATCTGGGCACCGGATCAGCAGCCCAGCAAGGAAGACGATCAGCCGCTGGAAGGCGACGTACCTGAGGAAGACAACCCGGCGGAAGAGTGAACTTTCGCTGGAGGCAGTAGATCAAGGGAGTAGAGCTATGTCTGCGCATTGGAAGGGTTACTGGTTGCTCGGCGCTTTGGTGGCGTCGCTCTCTGTTGGCTCGGCTTATGCCGCAGGATCGCTAGACACGCTCATCGCGAAGGCTGAGGCGGCTCGCAGTTCCGATCCAAAATCCTTCCAACGAATCCTTGGGCAGCTTGAGGCGCAGGCGGAAGCTGCAGACGAGTATCAAAAGGACCGTATCGCTTATTTGAAAGCGTACGGTCTGATCTTTGAAGGCAGGGCGGAAGCCGGCATCGGAGTAGCCAAAGCCTTGGGAGAGAAGACCAAGGACTCTGAGCTAGGCTTGCGCGCAACGCTCCTTACTGTCAACGCTTATGCATTGGACAGGCAGTTTACCGAAGGCTTGCGCCAGCTCGAGAAAGCGATGCAGCAGCTCCCTGCAGTTCACTCCAGGGAGATTCGTCATCAGGGACTGGGTGTGGCGGCAGTGCTGAACCAACAGATTGGTCAATATCGGCAGGCGCTGGACTATGCTGATCGCATCCAGAAAGATTCGCCCGATGGCCGCACCCGCTGCCTGGCCTCTCAGGTACAGATTGAGAGTCGTCAGTTCCTTGGTCTTCTGTCGTCCGATGACGGTCAGATCAATGACGAAATCGATCATTGCATTAGGCAAAAGGAGTTCGCGGCTGCGAACTTTATCCGCATTGCGCTAGCACGGAAGTGGGTGGAGGCAGGAGAAGCGGAGCGTGCGATCAATCTCATTGAGAGGCATCTCAATGAGATCGAACGAGCCAAGTATCCGCACCTGATCGCCGAGGCAAAGGCGTTTCTCGCGGAGCAGGCGTTGGAGAAAGGAGATCTTTCTGCTGCTGAGAACTACGCACGCGGGGTCCTGAGCCAGAGCGCCAGTGTTACCAGTGCGCTTCCGTTGGTTAAGGCATACAGGACGCTTTACGATGTCGCAGAGCGCAATGGCGATATAAGAGAAGCTTTGAGTGCTTATCAGAGCTATGCCGAAGCCGACAAGGCATACCTCAACGAGGTAAAAGCCCGCGAGTTGGCCTACCAGATCGTCCGTCAGGAAACCCTGCAGAAATCCCAGCAGATCAGTGTGCTCGACCAAGAGAACCAGGTCCTGCAGCTGCAGCGCAAGGTCGATCAGCAGGCCGCGCAGAACACGCGGCTGATCGTCATCCTGCTGGTGCTGCTGGTCGCCTCCATCGGCTACTGGGCTTTCAAGATCAAGCGCGTGCAGCTGTCGCTGAAGAAGATGGCCGAAACCGACGCGCTGACCGGCATCTGCAACCGCCACCACTTCACCCTGCGCGCCGAGCGCGCGCTGGCCGAGTGCGCCCGCAATGGCGAACAGGCCGCGCTGATCATGTTCGACCTCGACCACTTCAAGAACATCAACGACCGTTTCGGCCATGGCACCGGCGACTGGGCGCTCAAGGAAGTGGCCGAAGCCAGCAAGGGCTTCTGCCGCCGCATCGACGTACTCGGCCGCCTGGGAGGCGAGGAATTCGCCATCCTCATGTACGGTTGCGACCTGCGCGCCGCCGCCCGCGTGGCCGAAGACTGCCGCGTGCGCCTGGCGCAGATCGAGACCCGGGAGACCGGGCATGTCTTCGCCATCACAGGCAGCTTCGGCGTGACCTCCAGCATGCAGTCCGGCTACAGCCTGGCCAAGTTGCTGTCGCATGCCGACAAGCAGCTGTACCGGGCCAAGCACCTGGGCCGCAACCGCGTCTGCGTGCACGAGAACGAACAGGAAAGCGTGCGCGCCGCCGGCAGCAACGTGCTGGAACTGCCGCAGCGCGAAGGCCGCACGGAACACCTGGGCGCCTGACGCGGCAGCGCCGCATCGCCTGGCTCAGCGCGTGGCGAGGGCTGGATGCGGTCCTTCGTGGATGGCCAGCTGGTTGCGCCCACTGCTCTTTGCCCGATAGAGCGCCCGGTCGGCCGCTTCCAGCCAGGCCCGCAAGCCGCCTGCCGCAGCGTCCGCCTTCGCCAATCCCAGGCTCACCGTGTGCCGCAGGTCGGGCGCTGACTGGACCCGCAAGGCTTCTACGCCAGCCCGGATGCGCTGGGCGGCGATCTCCGCCGCCACCAGATCGGTCCCGCGCAACAGCACGGCGAACTCGTCGCCACCCAGCCGGCCCGCGCAATCCTGCGCGCGGATGCTGTGGCGGATCACGTCGGCGGTCGCGCGCAGCACGTCGTCGCCCACCGCGTGGCCGTGACGGTCGTTGATCGCCTTGAAGTGATCGATGTCGATCATCATCAGCGTGGCCGGTTCGCCCGTCGCGGCGCACTGGTCCAGCAGCAACGTGGCCTGCTCCTGCCAGTGCCGACGGCTGTCCAGCGCGGTCAACGTGTCGCGCCGGCTCAGTTCGTCCAGCAGGCGGTTCTGCCGCTTGACCTTGCGGACCAGGTGGTAGCTGGCCTGGCTGACGGCGATGGAATGGATGAGCAGCATCGGCAGGCACGCCAGCATCACCGGCATGCTGGTGACGGGACGCAATTCGAACCCCGTCACCAACCCGGCCACCAGCGCGCCGGCCAGCATCAACGGCAGCGACCAGTACCAGAGCCGATCGATGCCGGTGCTGATCTTGTCGACCGTGGCCAGTGTCACCAGCAGCACGCTGGGCAGCAGGTTGAACGCCATCAGCGGCACCCACATGCCGGCGAGCACCGAATCGAACAGCAGGTTGCGGATCTCGCCCCGATAAGGCTTGGGATGGCACAGCGCCAGCCATAGCGCGAGTTGCGGCCAGAGTACCGCCGTGAAGGCCAGCCACGCCCACGTACCCGGGCCGGCGTTGACCTCGAGCAGGACGGTTCCCACCGGCAGCGCAGCCAGACCCATCCCCAGCATGCGAAGCCGGTAGATCCGGCGAGGCAATCGCTGGCTCTGGCGCGCCGGATCGGCGCCGGGAAGCGGTGCGGTGAACGGCATTGGCGCGTGGAGTCCCCTTGCTCGTGACGGCCATCCCCGGTGCGCCGGGGGCAGGCGGAGTGTAGGCCAAACCGTGACGCTGGGCACGTCACGCAGCCCTGCCAACGACAGCGGCCCCGGCCGGGAAATCTTGAGGTGGTGCCGGATAATCGGGGGCCGGTTTCCGTTGCGCGCCTCGATGCCTGACTCCCCATGCCGTCCCGGTTTCCCGGACCCGCGCCTACGCGCTCGCATGGCACCGCTCGCCGCGATGGCGGGCGCGTCGCTGTTCCTGATGGTGGGCGCCGCGCTGCAGTTTCTCCGGGCTGACCTCGCTTGGCAGCAGGCCACGCTGAGCCAGTACCTGCTGGGTCCCGGCGGATTGCTGCTGCGCGTTGCCTACTGCGTGCTGGCCATCGCCATCGTGGTGCTGGCGATCGGCATCTACCGGCAGTTGTCGGCACATGCGCGCAGTGCGGCGCCGCTTCTGCTGCTCTGCACGGGCGCCGTCGCGCTGGCGGGCGTGGCGATCGGGGACTCGTGGCTGCCGTCCGTCGCGCCCGACTTCCATCGCTGGTTCCACCACACCTGCGCAATCACTGCATTCCTTTGCGTCACCAGCGGCATGGTGCTGCAGGCGTGGCGATTCCGGCTCGACGCGGCCTGGCGGCCGTACTTCCCCCTCGCGGCCGGATGGTCCCTCGGCTGCCATGCATTGCTGTGGCTGCATGCCCTGTGGGCGCCGGCCGGGCAGGGCTGGGTGCAGAAACTGCTGATCGCGCTAATCGTCACCGCCATGCTGCTCGCCGCAACATGGCTCTGGCGAACGAGCCGGGTGCGATGACGCAAGCCCGGCGCTAAGCTGCGACTTCCAACAGGGAGAAAAGCATCATGATCCAGCGGTTCGACGTGGGTACGCGCTTGTCCGAGATGGCCATCCACAACGGCGTGGTGTACCTCGCCGGCCAGATTGCGGAGGATGCGACGCAGGGTATCGCCGGACAGACGCAGCAGGTGCTCGACGAGATCGATGCCCTGCTGGCGCGCGCGGGCACGGACAAGTCGAAGATCCTGCGCGCCGAGATCTTCCTGAAGGATCTGCAGGACTTCGAAGGCATGAACCGCGTCTGGGACAGCTGGGTGCCGGAAGGCAACGCGCCGCCGCGCGCGACCGTGCAGGCGCATCTCGCACGCGTGGGCTGGCTGATCGAGATCGTGGTCACCGCCGCGGTCTGAACGATGGCGACGCGCATGCCCGGTCCCTGGCATCGTCCGGCGCCGAAGCGTCGCGACGGCGGCCAGAAACTCACGCCCGACCAGGTGCAGGAAGCCAGGGCACGTGCAATTGCGGCAGGCCGGCGCTACCCGAACCTGGTGGACAACATGTACGTGGCCGCGAAGGCGAAGCGCGAAAGGGCGATGGCGGAAGGACCGCGTGACGAGGCGGAGTGAGGCTGGCACACGGCGTGAGAGCGAGGATGCACATCCGGCCGTAAATGTCTGTAATAAAACTGCTTCGAAACGCTAACCGGACCTCAACAATGGCTCGCGTATCGTGCGCGCACGTTCCGCAGCCGCTGCGGCACGCACTTCCCGGGGTGCGCGCCGCAGCCCCTGCGGACGACCACTCAGGCGTTGCGCTGCGCCAGCCAGTCGACCACGCCGTGCGCGGCATGGCGACCGCTGGCGAAGCACGCTGTCAGCAGATAGCCACCGGTGGGTGCTTCCCAGTCCAGCATCTCGCCGGCAGCAAACACGCCCGGTACTCCGCGCAGCATCAGGCGCTCGTCCATTGCCTCCAGGGGCACGCCGCCGGCACTGCTGATGGCTTCGGCGATGGGGCGGGGACGCAACAGCCGGAACGGAAAACGTTTCAGCGTGCGCGCGATCCTGGCGGGATCGGCCAGCGCTGCCTTGTCCAGCGCCTCGTACAACAGCGCCGCGCGCACGCCGGTCACGCCGGCCTCGCGGCGGAGGTGTTCGCTCAGGCTGCGTGAGCCGCGCGGCTTGGCCAGCCGTTGCGCCAGTTCACGCTCATCGCGTCCTGGCAGCAGGTCCAGCACCAGGGTGGCGCTGCCGTCCCGCGCGATGGCATCACGCAGCATCGGCGACAGCGCGTAGACCAGGCTTCCTTCGATGCCGGTGGCGGTGATGACGCACTCGCCCTGTCGCTGGCGGGCGCTGCCATCGGCCTCCTGCCAATGCGCGATGACCGGTTTGAGGGGTTCGCCAGCGAATCGTGACGCCAGATGTTCGCTCCACGCGATGTCGAAACCGCAGTTGGAAGGTTGCAAGGGAGCGATGGTGATGCCCTTTGTTTGCAGTGCATCGACCCAGGCGCCGTCCGAACCCAGTTCCGGCCAGCTTCCGCCGCCCATCGCCAGCACGCTGGCGTCGGGAGACACGAGGATCTCGCCGTCGGGGGTCGCGAAGCGCAGGGCACCTTCGCCGGTCCATCCCGACCATCGGTGGTGCACATGGAAACGCACACCCTGTTCGCGCAACCGCCGCACCCAGCCGCGCAGCAGCGGCGCCGCCTTGAGGTCTGACGGAAACACGCGGCCCGACGTGCCGACGAATGTCTCCACGCCCAATCCGCGCGCCCAGCCGCGCAGGGCATCCGCGTCGAAGCCCCGCAGCCATGCGGCGACGTCGTGCTCTCGCTCGCCGTAGCGTGTGACGAAGACGTCGGGCGGATCGGAATGGGTCAGGTTCATGCCGCCCTTGCCGGCGATCAGGAACTTGCGCCCCACCGAACCCTTGGCGTCGTACAGGTCCACCTGCAGGCCAGCGGTACGCAGGGTTTCGGCGGCCATCAGTCCGGCGGGCCCGCCACCGATGACGGCGACGGTGGGGGTGGACAGCGTGTCATCGGAGCTTGGTGCGGGCATCCGCATAGTATGCCGCGCCGGCACGGCGCTCCCGGCAGGCATATCGCATGCGCCGCGTGCGGTATTGTCGCGCGGGACTCCGGACATGGGACACACGATGCGTTCGAACCTGATGGCGGCTACGGGCCGCGCACTCTGCCTGCTCGGCCTGTTCGCCACCAGCGCTGTCGCCAAGGACGCCACGCCGCCGCCTGCGCTGCAGGACCTGGACGCCTACGTCGAATCCGTACGCAAGGCCTTCGACGTCCCGGGTATCGCGGTGGCAGTGGTGAAGGATGGCGAGGTGGTGCTGGCGAAGGGGTGGGGCGAGCGCGAGATCGGCAAGGCCGGCAAGGTCGACGCGCACACCATGTTCGCCATCGCCTCCAATACCAAGGCGTTCACGACGGCCTCGCTGTCCATGCTGGCCGACGAAGGCAAGCTGAAGCTGGAGGACCGCGTCATCGACCACCTGCCATGGTTCCGCATGGCCGACCCCTATGTCACCCGCGAGATGCGCATCCGCGACCTGCTGGTCCATCGCAGCGGACTGGGGCTGGGCGCGGGGGACCTGCTGTTCTGGCCAACCACGACCTATAGCAACCGTGAAGTCGCCGAGCGCTTGCGCGACGTGCCGCTGAGCGGCGGATTCCGCGAGCGCTACGCGTACGACAACATCCTGTACGGCGTGGCGCAACTGGTCATCGAGCAGGCCAGCGGGCAGTCATACGACCAGTTCCTGCGTGCGCGCATCCTGCAGCCGTTGGGCATGCGGGAGACGCGCTACAACAGCGATGCGTTGCGGCCGGGCGACAACGTCGCCACGGGCCATGCCAAGGCCGACTTCGCCACCCTGCAACCGGCACCGCGGATGACATGGCGCAATGTCGCCGGCGCGGGCGGCCTCTATTCCAGCGTGAACGACATGGCGAAGTGGATGAACGCGCAGCTGGCCGGCGGGACCTATCGCGATGCGAAAGGCCGCGAACAAGCGCTTTTCACGCCCGAGCGTCAGAAATCGATGTGGTCGCTGGTCACGCCGATCCCGATCACCGAACCGAAGATCGAAGCGTTGAAGGCGGCGAAACCCAATTTCCTCGGTTACGGTGAAGGCTGGATGGTGTCCGACTTCCAGGGCCGCAAGCTGGTCTGGCATACCGGTGGATGGCCCGGGATGGTTTCGCGGGTGACGCTGGTGCCGGAGCAGAGGCTGGGCATCGTGGTGCTGACCAACCAGGAGGTCGGTGCGGCATTCAATGCCGTCACGCTGAAGGTGCTGGATGCCTACCTAGCCAACACCGGCACCGACTGGCTCGCGGCCTACCAGGCGCAGGTCGCGCAGGCGAAGGGCAATGCCGACGAGCACTGGCAGAAGCTGCAGGCGGCGCGCGATGCAGACTCCAGGCCTTCGCTGCCGATCGCGGAATATGCCGGCACACTGCGCGACCCTTGGTATGGCGATGTCGTGGTGGCGCAGGAAGGCGACGGGTTGGTGCTGCGCTTCAGCCGTACGCCGGAGCTGGTGGGTGACCTGCAGCCGTGGCAGCACGATACGTTCGTCGTGCGCTGGCGCGAGCGCTGGCTCAACGCCGACGCCTTCCTGACGTTCTCGCTGGAACCGGACGGCACCCTCCGGGAGGCGCGTATGGAGGCGATTTCACCGCTGACGGATTTCAGCTTCGATTTCCACGACCTGCGGCTGGCGCCGGTGGAGTAGTCCGTGCTTTCTGTAGGAGCGACGTGAGTCGCGACCGCACGGCTTGAAAATCATGGCGTGTCATCTACGCGCGAACCCGCAGAATTCCGTGCGCGGCGTACTCGCGGTCGCGACTCACGTCGCTCCTACAGGGGATACGCACTCCTCACTGGTGCGGTTTCACTTCCAGCAATTCCACGTCGAATACCAGCGATGCGCCCGGTGGAATCACGCCACCGGCACCATTGCTGCCGTAGCCGAGGTCGGCGGGGATCCGCAGCGTGCGCTTGCCCCCGGTCTTCATGCCGGCCACGCCCTCGTCCCAGCCGCGGATGACCTGGCCGGCACCGAGCAGGAAGGTGAAGGGCTGGCCTCGGTCCACGGAGCTGTCGAACTTCAAGCCGCGCTGCTGCGGGGCGTTCTCGTCGTACAGCCAGCCGGTGTAGTGCACGGTGACATCACTGCCGCTGGTCGCCACGGCACCGGTACCGGCGAGGGTGTCGATGCGTTCCAGTTCGGCGAAGCTGCCGCTTGGCGGCGGGACGGGGGCGTTGCAGGCAGCGAGCAGGAACAGCGAAATGGCGAGCAGCAAGGGACGCATGGGCGGTTCATCCATGGGGCGAAAGGCGCGCAGGGTAACGCATCCGGCTGCCCGGTGGCCTGGATCGCAGCGGTTACACTGGCAGCATGGCGAAACTCTTCCTGAATCTGCGCAACGTGCCCGGCGACGAGGCTGACGATGTGCGCGACCTGCTGCGGGCGAACACGATCGACTTCTATGAGACGCAACCCAGTCCGTGGGGGATTTCCGCCGGCGGACTGTGGATCGAAGACGTCGACCAGCTGGCGCGGGCCAAGGTCCTGATGGCGGACTACCAGGCCCGGCGCCGGACGCAGGCACGCGAGGACCGCACGGCGGCCGAGCGCGAAGGGCGGGCGGAGACGTTTGCGGGCCAGTTGCGTGCGCGGCCCCTGTACGTGGTCGGGGTGTTGGCGGCGATGGTCGCGATCATCGTGCTGACCCTCGCGCTGCCCTGGATGCTGCTCTGAGGCGCGAGCCGCCTGCGGCCGGTAAAATCAGCGCATGATCACCAACATCGCGGCCTACCATTTCACGCCCGTCGACGCTCCCGAGGCATTCGCCTCGACGCTGCGCGCACGCGCCGAGGCGCTCTCGCTGCGGGGTTCGGTGCTGGTGGCGGGCGAGGGCATGAACCTGTTCCTGGCCGGTGGGGCAGACGCGATCGAGTCCTTCCTGGCGCCGCTGCGCGCGGACCAGCGCTTCGCTGGCCTGCGGGTGAAGTACAGCACCAGTCGCCAGGTGCCGTTCGCGCGCCTCAAGGTCAAGGTGAAACCGGAGATCATCAGCTTCCGCCGCCCCGGCACCACGCCGGAAGACGTGCGCGCGCCTGTCGTTGAATCCCGGACGCTCGCCCGCTGGCTGGAACAGGGTCATGACGATGCCGGCCGTCGCGTGGTGATGCTGGATACCCGCAACCAGCAGGAAATCGCATACGGCACCTTCAGCGGTGCGCTGACGCTGCCGATCGACAAGTTCACCGACCTGCCCGCGGCGCTGGAACCGCATCGCGATGCGCTGAAGGACGCCACCGTGGTCAGCTTCTGCACCGGCGGCATCCGCTGCGAGAAGGCCGCGCTGTGGATGCAGGCCGATGGCATGGACAACGTGCTGCAGCTGGACGACGGCATCCTGGGCTACTTCGAACAGGTCGGGGGCTTCGGCTATGACGGTGCGTGCTTCGTCTTCGATGAGCGCGTCGCCCTGCGCCCCGACCTGAGCCCGCTGGCGGACGATGAGACGGTGGACGTGGCGTGAGCGCCGGCCTGCAGGTACTGCACTTCGACAACCGCTTCATCCGGGAACTGCCTGGCGATCCCGAGCAGGGCACGCGCCGCCGCGAAGTCCGCGGCGCTCTCTGGTCGGCCATCGACCCGACGCCGGTCGCCGAGCCGCAGGTGCTGGCGTACGCGACGGAGGTCGCTGCGCTGCTGGGGCTGGACGAGCGCGACGTGGCATCCCCCGCATTTGCCCAGGTCTTCGGCGGCAATGCCGTGCTCCCGGGCATGCAGCCCTATGCGGGCAACTACGGTGGGCACCAGTTCGGCAACTGGGCGGGCCAGTTGGGCGACGGTCGCGCGATCACGCTGGGCGAGGTGGTCAACGCGGCCGGCGAGCGCTGGGAACTGCAGCTGAAAGGCGCAGGGCCCACGCCCTATTCGCGTACCGCCGACGGGCGTGCCGTCCTGCGGTCGTCGATCCGCGAATTCCTGTGCAGCGAAGCGATGCATCACCTGGGCGTGCCCACGACACGCGCCCTCAGCCTGGTGGGCACGGGCGAGCAGGTGGTGCGCGACATGTTCTACGACGGTCATCCGAAGCCTGAGGCCGGCGCGGTGGTCTGCCGGGTGGCGCCCTCGTTCCTCCGCTTCGGTCATTACCAGTTGCCCGCATCGCGTGGCGACACCGGCCTGCTGCGCGCGCTGGTGGACTTCACCATCCGTCGCGATTTCCCGCACCTGTCCGGTGAAGGCGAAGCGCTGCACGCAGCCTGGTTCGCAGAGGTCTGCGAGCGCACCGCGGTGATGGTGGCGCACTGGATGCGGGTGGGCTTCGTCCATGGCGTGATGAACACCGACAACATGTCGGTGCTCGGGTTGACGATCGACTACGGCCCCTATGGCTGGATCGACGCCTACGACCCGGACTGGACGCCCAACACCACCGATGCCCACGGCCGCCGCTATCGCTTCGGTTGGCAACCGCAGGTGGCGGGATGGAACCTGAGCCGCTTCGCGCAGGCGCTGTCGCCACTGTTCGATGGCGTGGAGCCCTTGCAGGACGGCCTGCAGCGGTTTGCCGATGCCCATGCACGCGCGCACCGCGACACCATCGCACGCAAGCTGGGGTTGGCCGACTGCCGAGATGACGACATCGAACGCATGGACACGTTGCAGCAGCTGCTGGCACAGGGCGAGATCGACATGACCCTGTTCTTCCGGGCCTTGATGGATGCGGATCCGGTGGATGCATCGCTGTCCGCATTCGATGATGCGTTCTATGACCCGGCCCGTCGCGACGCCGTTGCGCCGGCGCTGCGCCATTGGCTGGTCGAGTACGCGCGCCGCCTCGATGACGAAACGCTGACGCCGGCGGCGCGCCGTGAACGGATGCGCCTGGCCAATCCCCGCTACGTGCTGCGCAACTACCTGGCGCAGCAGGCCATCAATGCGGCGGAGGCGGGCGACCTGTCCGGCGTGCATGCGCTGCTGGACGTCATGCGCCGGCCGTACGACGACCAGCCGGGTCGCGAACGCTACGCCGGGCGTCGGCCCGACTGGGCACGCGACCGCGCGGGTTGTTCGATGCTGTCGTGCAGTTCCTGAGTCGCATCGTTTCCTTGTAGGAGCGACGTCAGTCGCGACCGCACGGTTCGATCTTCCCGATCTCGTTCGTTGTGCACCGAATTTCGGGTGAGCAGAGTTCCGGTGTGTTCTTGCCGCACGGTCGCGACTGACGTCGCTCCTACAACGGCGGACATCGCGGTAGCATGACCGTCTCCCACGGAGCTCCCCCATGATCACCGTCCACCATCTCAACAACTCCCGTTCCCAGCGTGTGCTCTGGCTGCTCGAGGAACTGGGGCTGGACTACACGGTGGTGCGTTACCAGCGCGACCCGCAGACCATGCTCGCGCCGCCGGCGCTGAGGAAGATCCATCCGCTGGGCAAGTCGCCCGTGGTGGTGGATGGAGAACACGTGCTGGCCGAATCCGGCGCGATCCTCGAGTACCTCGTGGAGCGTTACGACACCGCGCGCCGGTTCGCGCCCTCGCCGGGCACCGCCGAGCATCTGCGCTACCGCTACTGGCTGCACTACGCGGAAGGCTCGGCGATGCCGCCGATGCTGCTCAGTCTGGTGTTCTCTCGCCTGAAGAAAGCGCCCATGCCGTTCTTCGCCCGGCCCATCGCGCGCGGCATCGCCGACAAGGCGATGCGGACGTTCGTCGGACCGCAGGTGACGCTCCATCTGGGTTACATGGAAAGCGAACTGGGCAAGGCGCCGTGGTTCGCCGGTGACCAGTTCAGCGCAGCCGACATCCAGATGAGCTTCCCGGTCGAAGCGGCGGCGGTACGCGCCGGACTGGAGGCCCGTCCGAACCTCGCCGGATTCCTGCAGCGCATCCACGCCAGGCCGGCGTACCAGCGTGCGCTGGAGCAGGGCGGGCCGTTCGACCTGCTCGGCTAGGCGGGATGCAGCGTCCCATGCCGCAGGGTGGAATCGGATCGCCTGCGGCCCCATGACGATGACATCGTCATTGCCGGTGTCCCCATGATCCCTTACTCGCTCCTCGACCTCGCGCCTGTCTGCGAGGGCAGCGATACCACCCGGGCTTTCGTCCACATGCGCGATCTCGCGCAGCATGCCGAGCGCTGGGGTTACACGCGCTACTGGCTGGCCGAGCACCACAACATGCCGGGCATCGCCAGCGCTGCAACGGCGGTGCTGATCGGGCACGTGGCCGGTGCGACATCCACCATCCGCGTGGGTGCTGGCGGCATTATGCTGCCGAATCACTCGCCGCTGCAGGTGGCCGAGCAGTTCGGCACGCTGGCATCGCTGTATCCGGGCCGCATCGATCTTGGCCTCGGCCGTGCACCGGGCACCGACCAGGCGACGGCGCGTGCGCTGCGCCGCTATTTCGACAGCGCCGAACAGTTCCCGCAGGACGTGCAGGAGCTGCTGCGTTACTTCGAGCCGGTACAGGAGGGCCAGGCGGTGCGCGCCGTGCCGGGCGCGGGGCTCGACGTGCCGGTATGGCTGCTGGGCTCCAGCCTGTTCGGTGCACAGCTCTCCGCCGCGCTCGGCCTGCCGTATGCGTTCGCGTCCCACTTCGCACCCGATGCCATGGACCAGGCGCTGCTGGTGTACCACCGCGACTTCCGTCCCTCGAAGCGGCAGGCCAAGCCGCACGCGATGCTCGCCTTGAACGTGGTGGCGGCCGAGACCGATGCCGAGGCGAAACACCTGTTCACCACGCAGCAGCAGGCCTTCGTCAACCTGCGTCGCGGGCGCGCCGGCCTGGTGCCGCCGCCGATCGACGACATCGAAACGTTCTGGGAGCCGCACGAGAAAGCGGGTGTGGCACAGGCGCTGGCCTGTGCCGTCATCGGCAGCCGCGATACCGTGCGCAAGGGCATCGCGGACTTCATCCAGCGGCATCGCCCCGACGAGCTGATGCTGACCGCCAACATCTTCGACCACGACAAGCGCTTGCGCTCGTTCGAGATCGCCGCCGAGGTCATGCAATCGTAGGGTGGGCCTCGGCCCACCGTCGCACGGGGTCGGACGCGGCGTGCGTCGAGCCGCCGATCATCCTCCGCGCGAGCAGATGCGACACGATGGTGGGCCAAGGCCCACCCTACGAGGTGCCTCGTTGGAGAAACGGCACGCGCTCGTACAGCCGGCGCTCTCCGCCGCGCGGATCGTCCTGCATGCTGGATCTGTCGTCGAACACCATCGTCTGCCGCTGTGGCAGCGTGTAGGGCGACCACGTCGGAAGGCCCGCGTGGTTCGGGTCGCCACGGCGGGCGAGGGCGATCAGCGCCTCGCTCATGCGCGAGGCCATCGTGCGTGCGCGTTGATCATCGCCGGTCTTCGATCCCTCGGCCGCCACGTTGTCGAACACCAGCGGGATGTCGAGCGTGTGGAAGGCCCGCAGGCGTCCGCCTTCGGCCGGCGAGCGCCAGTCCAGCTGGTAGACCCACGCCGGCGATCCCTGCTTTGCACGCTCCTCGGCTTCGATGACGGCGCCACGCCAGGAGCGGCCCGCGGTGGTGGCCGCGAAGAACACTTCGGACGGCGTGTAATCCGGATACAACCGGCGGTACTCGGCGATCACCACGTCCGGCGACAGGTCCACGTACTGCTGTTCGCGCAACTTCTGCGGCAACTGGTCCCAGGTCAGCGCGAAGTTCGCTTCGTCGTTGCCGAGGAACGCGCGCGTCTCGTCGCGCGTGTTACCGATGATCATCGGAATGCGCGCCGACTGCGCAGGCGCATCGGGATGGAACGGATGCCGGGGCAGGTTGTGCGTGTCCAGCACGGGCCCGAAGTAGAGCGCGGTGTTCTCCACGCGCGACGGATCGCGCACGCGCGTGGCGTCCAGCAGCCGCGCCATCGGCATCGCCAGCAGCGGATCGGTGTCGCGTGGGCCGAGGTCCAGTTCGGCGAGGAACAGCGCGGTGCGCTGCGCCGCCGCACGTGGACCCGCAGCGGTGACCTGCTGGCCGCTCATCGTCATCGCCTTGTGGAACAGGCCGTCGGCCTCCGGCATCGCCATCAGCGTGGCGATCTTGGCGCCGCCCCCGGACTGGCCGAACACGGTGACATTGTCCGCATCGCCGCCGAACTCGTGCGCGTGTTCGCGCACCCAGCGCAGGGCGTCGATCAGGTCGAGCTGGCCCACGTTGCCGGCGTCACGCAGGCGCTCGTCGCCGCTCTCGCCCAGGTAGAGGTAGCCGAACGCGTTGAGCCGGTGGTTGACGGTCACCACGACCACATCGCCGCGGCGGCACAGGTTCACCCCGTCGTACAGCGGGTGGGAGCCGGAACCGTTGTTGTAGCCGCCACCATGGATGTAGAACAGGATCGGACGCTTGCCATCATCGCGCAGGGCAGGGGTGTAGACGTTGAGGAACAGGCAGTCCTCGCTGACGGACTGGCCGTCCGCATCGCCGCGCTGGGGTGCGGATGCGTCGAAGCGGGTGGCATCGCGCGCACCGGTCCAGGCGGTTTCGCGCACCGAGCGCTGGAAACGGCGGGTGGCGGTGTCGGCCCCGTAGGGCACGCCGCGGAAGACGTGGATGCCGCGATCCACGGTCCCGGCAATGCGTCCGCTCCGCGTGGCGGCAAGCGGAGACCGCGAGCCCGCCTGCGCGGTGAACAGTCTGGGGCCGAGCAGGCCCGCCATCGCGGAGGTGGCGGTGAGCTGCCGCAGGAAGTCGCGGCGCGAGGAAGGAACGGGACGGAACGGACGCATGGAATGCCTGTGATGACACCGGTTTCCAAAGGCTAGCAAAGGCGTTCTGGACAGGAACGCCGCAGTGCGTCAGACCGCCATGCCCGCCGCATGGCCCGAAGCCCAGGCCCACTGGAAGTTGTAGCCGCCCAACCACCCGGTGACGTCGAGTACCTCACCGACGAAGAACAGGCCAGCCACGTGCTTCGACATCATCGTGCTGCTCGAGACCCCGTCGGTGTCCACGCCACCCAGCGTCACCTCGGCGGTGCGGTAGCCCTCGGTGCCGCTGGCGACCAGTGGCCAGTTGGCCAGCAGGCTGGCGGCGTCCTTCAGCTGGGGCGGGTTGAACTGCCTCATCGGCCGGTTCGGCAGCCAGACCTCGCACAGGCGTTGCGCGAAGCGGCGCGGCAGTACGTCCGACAGCACGGTCTTCAGTTCCGCATCCGGCCGCTGCGCCCGTTGCGACTGCAGCCAGTCCAGCGCGTCGTGGTCCGGCAGCAGGTCCAGTCGCAGGTCATCGCCCGGCTGCCAGTACGAGGAGATCTGCAGGATCGACGGACCGCTGACACCGCGGTGGGTCAGCAGCATGAAGTTGCGGAAACGCACCTTGCCGCATCGGGCTTCCACCGGGAGCGCGACGCCGCTCAGGTCGGCCAGCCGCTCCTGGTGTTTGCCGCTGAGCGTCAGCGGCACCAGTCCCGCACGCGTGGGCAGCACGGCATGTCCGAACTGCTTCGCCAGTTCGTAGCCGAAGCCGGTGGCGCCCATGCTGGGGATCGACAGGCCGCCGGTGGCCACCACCAACGATGGCGCGGCGAAACGGCCCAGTGGCGTATCGATGCGGAACACGCCGCTGTCGTGGCGGACCTGCTGCACGCTGCAGCCCGTCTCGATGCGTACGCCTGCGGCGACGCATTCGTCCGCCAGCATCTTCACGATGAGCTTGGACGACACGTCGCAGAACAGCTGCCCCAGTTCCTTCTCGTGGAAGGCAATGCGATGGCGCTGGACCATTTCGATGAAATCGCCCGGCGTGTAGCGCGCCAGCGCCGACTTGCAGAAATGCGGATTGGCCGACAGGAAGTTGGCAGGCGTGGTGCCGGTGTTGGTGAAGTTGCAGCGCCCGCCACCGGACATCAGGATCTTCTTGCCGACCTTGTTGGCATGTTCGATGACCAGCACGCGCAGGCCGCGCTGGCCCGCCGTGAGTGCGGTCATGAGACCGGCCGCGCCGCCGCCGATCACCAGTACGTCGTGAGTGGGCGCCATGCGCTCAGGCAGCCCGCGCGAGCCCCGTCTGGCGGACCACGGGGATGACGCTGACCACGCGATCGTCGGTCATCCACTGCATTTCGCCGTCCTGGATCATCACGTTGAACCGCATGCTGCGCACCATCAGCGCGGTGAGGGCGTCTACCGCCTCCGGCGCGATGTCGAGCACGGTCAGGTTGCGATGGCGTGCCAGCAGCGCCGCGTTCCTGTCCCACCAGAGATCGGCCGCGCGGCCGCCGTAGTTGACCACGACGACCTCGCGGGCACGTCCGCAGGCCTTGCGGATCCGGGATTCGTCCGGCTGGCCCAGGTCGATCCACTGCTCGATCAGGCCGGTGTAATCCTTGCGCCAGAGGTCGGGTTCTTCTTCATTGCTCAGGCCCTTGCCGAACTCCAGCCGGTCCTCGGCCAGCAGCGCGAAGACGAGCAGGCGCACCATCAGCCGCTCGTCGGTCTCCGACGGGTGCTGGGCCAGGGTCAGGCCGTGGGCACCGTAGTAATGACGATCCATGTCGCTGATCTGGAGTTCGGCTTTGACGACGGTGGACTTGAGGGCCATGGTGGGGGTTCGGGCAAGGGGGCGTCATGATACGCCGCATGGAGGGGCGCCCCCCGAATGCCGGCAACCGGTCAGCCGGACCGCTTGGACCTCCCTGTTCAGCTTGTGCGCGGGAAGGATTCGCTTTTCTCCGGAAACCCCGGTAGAGTGCCGGCACTGTGCTTGCCAGGGTCACCGTGAATCGTGAGCCTGATGCGGTAGATACATCTGCTACATCTTCCCGCTTTACCAACGCCTGCAAACCCAGTCCCGTCCCGGTTTCCCCGGGGTTGTGGTCCTTTCATCCATGTTTCAGGAGTTAGTAAAGATGTCTGATCGTCAGACCGGTACCGTCAAGTGGTTCAACGACGCCAAGGGCTTCGGCTTCATCACCCCGCAGAGCGGCCCCGACCTGTTCGTGCACTTCCGCTCGATCCAGGGCAATGGCTTCAAGTCGCTGAAGGAAGGCCAGGCGGTCTCCTTCGTCGCCGTGCAGGGCCAGAAGGGCATGCAGGCCGACCAGGTGCAGCCGCTGTAATCCAGCGCTGAACCCTACGGTTCAAGAAAACGCCGGTGCGCAAGCGCCGGCGTTTTTGTTTGTGGGCTCGCCAGAGGATGACGTGGTGCGCGAGACGGGGGCGGAGTGCACTCGCAACCGCTGCCGTCATTCCAGCGAGAGCTGGAATCCATTGACTGTCAGCACGACAGTTCTTGCCAACTCGGCTGGGAGGGCAACAGCAAAATGGGTCCCAGCGTTCGCTGGGACGACAGGTTCAGAGTTTCCGTACGCGGAAGCTGCGGCCCTTGATCTTGCCGGCATTCAAGCGCGCCAGTGCCGCGCCGGCTTTGTCGCGCGCGACGGCCACGTAGGTACGCGTGGCGAAGACATTGATCTTGCCGATCGCGGAAGCGGACAGGCCGGCGTCGCCGGTCAGTGCGCCGAGCACGTCGCCGGGGCGCAGCTTGTCGGTCTTGCCGGCGTCGATGCGCAGCGTGGTCATCGCGGCGGGCGGCGCGGTATTGGCCTTCGGGGGTGTGGGGACATTGCGGTCCCACAACAGCGGCGCGCCCAGACGTTCCTCGATCACGGCGGCGCGCGGCAGTTCGCGCGGCGTGCACAGGCTGATCGCCAGGCCATCGCGACCCGCGCGGCCGGTGCGGCCGATGCGGTGCACGTAGGTATCCGCGTCGCTGGGCATGTCGTAGTTGACCACCAGCACCAGGTCCTCGATGTCCAGTCCGCGCGCGGCCACGTCGCTGGCGACCAGCACGTTGCAGCTGCGGTTGGCGAAGCGCACCAGCACTTCGTCGCGGTCCCGCTGTTCCATGTCGCCGTGCAGGGCGAGCGCGGAGAAGCCGAAGTGCTGCAACGAACCAGCGACTTCGTCCACGTCCTTGCGCATGTTGCAGAACACCACGCACGACTCCACGCCGCGTTGCGCGAGCAGGCCCGCCAGCGCGGTCTGCTTGCGCTCCGGGTCCACGCGCACGAAGCGTTGCTCGATGACCGCCTGTTCCTGTGGCGCGTCCACCGTGACTTCGAGCGGATCGCGCAGGGTGTTGCGGGCAATCCCGCGGATGGCGTCGGTGAAGGTGGCCGAGAACAGCAGGCTCTGGCGATCCTTCGGCGTCTTGCCGGTGATCTCGCGGATCGACTCCTCGAAGCCCATGTCGAGCATGCGGTCGGCCTCATCCAGCACCAGCGTGCGGATGCCACCCAGGTGCAGCGCCTTCTTGCGCAGCAGTTCCTGGATGCGGCCCGGCGTACCGACGACCACGTGCGGATCGTGCGCTTCGAGCGAGCGCAGCTGCGGCTCCAGCGGCATGCCGCCGCACAGCGTCAGGACCTTGAGGTTGGGGATGCCCACGGCCAGTTTGCGCACCTGCTGCGCCACCTGGTCGGCGAGTTCGCGGGTCGGGCACAGCACCAGGGCCTGCGTGCGCCCCGTGGCGGCATCGAGCCGGTGCAACAGGCCCAGGCCGAAGGCAGCCGTCTTGCCGCTGCCGGTGGGGGCCTGTGCGATGACATCGCGGCCATCGAGGATGGCGGGCAGACTGCGGGCCTGGATGGGGGTCGGCCGGGCGTAACCCAGCGCCTGGACACCCTGCTGCAGGCCGGGTGCCAGCGGAAGAGAAGTGAAATCGAGCATGCGGCATTTTCGCAGATCGGCGCGGTTGCCGCCGGAAAACCTATTGCAGGTCGGGGAAATCTTCCTCGGGCAGCGCGATGAACGACCAGAACGGAACCTCGTTGGACGTCCAGAACTGCGAGACTTCGTCCAGGATGTCCAGCAGGGTGTCGAAATCGGCCTCGGTGCGTTCGCGCAGTTCGTGGGCCTGTTCGAAGAGCAGGACGTAGCCGGGCGCCTCCAGCCACGACAGGTCGCGCAGGCTGTCGGACAGCGCATCCCAGTTGCGCCCGGAGGACTGCGGGAAGTCCAGCACCGTGGCGATGCGCAGCAGCAGGGCGCCCTTGCTGTCGCAGCCTGACAGGTCTATCCGGCGCGACAGCAGCCCGGCATCGCGGCCGACCGCGGCCAGCGGATCGAGATCATCCTCGGTAACGAAGAAGACGCCCGCGCGCGTGGGATCGGCCAGGCCGGGATCGAAACCGGATTCGCTCATTGCAGGGTTCCGTTGCCGATCTCGAACCGGCGGAAGCTCTCGTAGTGGTCGTCGGTGTAGTAGTACTCGCGCGGTGGTTGGCCGCCGGTGACGATGCGGCGTGTACCGCGATGGTCGAGCCCGGGCGTGTCGACCGTGTACTCGCGGTAATAGCCGCGCGACTGCCGTGGCAGCCGGCCCTCGCGATTCTGGAAGACCGAGCCGTCCTGCCGATGCGGGAACGGGCCTCCGCTGCGTATCAGCGCCAGTGTCTGTCGTGCCTCCGCCGGCAGGAAGGCTGGAAGGTCCGCACCCGGCGTCGGCAGGGCAGCGGCAGGCGGATCGTCCACGGGTCCGCCGGGACGCGTCTGTTCCACCGGCGGAAGCGCGAGTTCGGCGTTCGTGCGCTGGGGATGGGTGGCTTCCTGCGTTTCGGCGGCCGGCGCGGGGGCATCGTCGCGCTGCGACCACCACCATGCGCCTGCAGCCAGTAGCAGCAGGGCGAGGAATGCAATCAGGGGGAGACGCTGCCGGCTCTGCCGGCGGGCGCGTGAACGTCGACTCATGCGTGGATCATTCCGTCAGGAAACGGCCGCAGCCGCGGTAGACCTTGCCACCCACCGTCAGGGTCGCGGAGGCGGGATACTCGTTGTCGCTCATGCCGTCGCTGCAGACTTCCTTCTTCGTCGTCAGCGACACGGCCAGGCCATCGGCGGTGCTGCCCGCATAACCCTCTCCCGTCTTGCGGACCTGGGCGACATCGACCTTGCGCTCGCCGTAGTCCAGGTCGGCACTCAGGCGGGGCGTCGCGCCACTACCGACCTCCACGGACCAGCCGGGTTCGGTGCCGATCCCGCGGAAAATGCTGCCGCGTGCCCTGGCCTGCTCCCAGGGTGTCCCCGCCGCTGGAGGAGAGGGCTCTCCGCTGGCCCGCACCATCCTGAACTCGACCGGCGCAGACGCACCCGGCGTCACAGGGACGCGCGTATCGGTGACGAACCAGAGCTTGCCCTGCGCGTCGCGCAGGCCCGCGTGCAGGCCGTACATGCCGTTCGGGCGCACCTTGGCCGGGTCATAGGGGAGGGTGAAGGCGAACGGCGGGCTCTCCAGGTCGCTGAAGTCGGCGCTGGCGACCACGGCAGCCGGTGTATCGGCAAGCTGGTTGTCCACGAGTTGCACGCTGAGTGTCGCGCCTGGCGGTGGCGTGATGCGTTCGAGATAGATGGCCCGCCCATGGATCGCCGCGACAGGCTGTGTCGGGGCTCCGCTGCCGGTGGGCGGCGACTGGCAGGCAGCGAGTGTCAGCAGGCAGGCGGTGGTCAACAGCGGACGAAACATCGCGCGCTCCTTGGGGTGATCGTGGCTGGCCGCCAGCTTAGCGGTGGCCGGTGTAATGGTTCGTCAACGCGGAAAGGGTCGTGGTGCGGTCCCGGTTCGCGCCCACGCGGCCGTCGCGCTACAGTCGCGCCGGGACACGGAGGCCGCCGGGATGCCGTCGCACGATCCGAGAGTGGATGCCTACATCGCGATGGCTGCCGAGTTTGCGCGCCCGGTCCTCGAACGCTTGCGGAGCGTGGTGCACGAAGCATGTCCGCAGGTGGAAGAGACCATCAAGTGGAGCATGCCGTCGTTCCAGTACGGCGGACGCATCCTGTGCAACATGGCCGCATTCAAGCGGCACGCATCGTTCGGCTTCTGGCAGCACACGCAGGTCACGGACGGCAAGGCGCGCGACGGCATGGGGAGCCTGGGCAAACTGGTGTCGCTGGAAGATCTGCCGCCCAGGCGGGAACTGATTGCACGGGTGCGCAAGGCGATGGCGCTGATCGATACTCCTGCGGCGTCATCGGCGTCCGCGTCAGCCAAGGCTGCTGCGCGTCCCGTGCTGCGCACGCCGGCGGATCTCCGCGATGCGCTTGCCCGCAACCCGGAAGCAAAGGCGACATTCGATGGCTTCAGCCCCAGTGCCCGGCGCGAGTACATCGAATGGATCATCGGGGCCAAACGGACGGATACGCGTGAGCGAAGACTGGCGCAGGCGGTCGCGTGGATGGCGGAAGGCAAGATGCGCCACTGGAAGTACCAGGCACGCTGAGTCCGCATCGGGCGACATAGACCGCCCTCATCGGGGCGATTCAGTATTGCGATGACGATGCGGTTTGCGGACGGTTAGTATCGGTCGCAAGCCACCGAACCCCCGTCATCGCACTGCACGCGCCCCTGCGCGCGCCGGAGACCCCTGGCATGAATCGCGTCCTGCGACCCTTTGCCTACACCCGTGCC
This sequence comes from Pseudoxanthomonas sp. PXM03, assembly GCF_014852005.1. GTDB lineage: Bacteria > Pseudomonadota > Gammaproteobacteria > Xanthomonadales > Xanthomonadaceae > Pseudoxanthomonas_A. Next base: position 1,681,701 of record NZ_JACVAU010000001.1, read on the forward strand.
GCGGTGGCCTGGCCCTATATCGCGGCCGTCATCGCGCTTGTGGGTGCGGCGTTGTGGGTGCTGTGGCTCGCGCCGCCCGGGCAGGAAAGCGGCATGCGACTCGCGCTGCGCGGCGGTGCGTTGTGCGCCGCTGCCACGGCGATCGGTGCGTTGCCGGTGCTGGTGATGCGGACGATTCCGCAGCGACTGGCAGACGGGTTGCTCGGCTTCGGGGCCGGTGTGATGTTGGCGGCCACGGCGTTCTCGCTGGTGCTGCCGGGCTTGGCGGCGGCGGAAGCACAGGGCTTCTCGCCTTGGGGTGCGGCGGGCCTCGTGGGTGCCGGGATCCTGCTGGGCGCATGCGCGCTGCTCGCACTCGACCGCGGCCTGGTCGACGACCCACTGGACGCACAGCGTCGCCTCGTACCCTCGCGGGTGATGCTCTTCGTGCTGGCCATCGTGCTGCACAACATTCCAGAAGGCATGGCGGTGGGCGTGGCGGCCGGCGGTGCGCTCAGTGGTGCGGCCGGGCTGGCGATCGGGATCGCCCTGCAGGACATACCGGAAGGCTTGGTGGTTGCCCTTGTGCTGGCGACGGCGGGCATGGCGCGGAGCAAGGCGGTCTTCCTGGGCGCGCTGTCGGGCGTGGCCGAACCCCTGGCCGCGATTCCCAGCGCGTGGGCAGTCGGCATTTCGTCGGTGCTGCTGCCGTGGGGGGGCTGGCGTTCGCGGCGGGAGCCATGCTGATCGCCGTGGGCCACAGCGTGATCCCCGAGTCGAACCGGCACGGCCACGGCGGCATCGCATCGTTCGGGCTCGCGCTGGGCTTCTGCCTGATGATGGCGCTGGACACGGCATTGGGTTGACCGCAAGGCGCGAGGTGCCCACGCTGCCGTTGTCCTCGCTGGAGAATGGCATGTCCGAACCGTTGACGATCATCGGCAACTACATCTCGCCCTACGTGCGCAAGGTGCTGGTCTGCCTGGAGCTGAAAGGCATTCCGTACCGGATCGATCCGATCGCCCCCTTCGTGGGGGACGCGGAGTTCAGCCGCATCAGTCCCCTGCGCCGCATCCCCGTACTGCGCGACGGTGACCTGGTGCTCAACGACTCCACGGTGATCTGCGAGTACCTGCAGGACAGGTTCCCCCAGCCATCGCTGTATCCGGCCGATCCTGTGCAGCGGGCACAGGCACGCTGGCTGGAGGAATACGCGGACTCCTACCTGGGGGATGTGATCGTCTGGCGCATGTTCTTCCAGAAAGGCGTGCGCCGGTTTCTGTTCAACGAAGGCACCGACGAAGACGTGGTGCGCAGGGCCCGGGACGAGGAACTGCCGGTTGCGCTGGATTATCTGGAAGCACGGATGCCCGTCGCCGGTTGGCTGTTCGGCGATGTTTCCATCGCCGACATCAGCATCGCTGCTTTATTCCGCAATGCGGTGTTCGTGAAGTACTACGTCGATGCGCAGCGATGGCCGCGTACCGCCGCCTTCCTTGCGCGTGCCTGGGCGTTGCCGCCGTTCCAGGCACTGGCGGGCTACGAAGAGCGGACCCTGCGCACACCGCTCCAGGAGCAGCGTGCGGTACTTGCGGAGATGGGGGCGCCGCTCACCGACACGACCTGCGGCAATGCGGCGCCGCGCTATGGCGTGATGCGGCTGGGGTGATGGATTCCGGTCAGCAACTTCTGCAGCAGCGGTGCGAGGGGTGACGGCCCGCTCCTGCAATCCCATCGAGGTATCACGGGTTCGTGTCGACGCGCAAGACCGGATAGAGCCGATAGCGTTCGTCCCATGATGGGTGTCGGCGATAGAAGAATTCGAGCCGTGCAGCGGGATCGTCGGAGAAGGCTTTGTCTTCACGCAGCCGGCGTTCGAACTCGGCCTTCACGGCAGGGTCGCGCAACATCTCGCGTGCCACGCTCTCGGCCACGTAGTCTTCCATGTACTCCTTACGCTCGAACGCATTGTTGAAGCGGCCCCAGGCGAGCAATGAATCGGGCGCCTGTGGTTCAAGCAGCGCCATGACCAGGCGCGACTTCGCCTGCGCGATGGGCACGAACAGCGTGCCGGCCGGCACGCTGCGAGCTTCCCGCCTCCAGTCGCCTTCCACCGTCAGACGCTGGCGGGCTTCCACCGGGCTGCTGCCGAAGCTGGATTTCGTGGCGCGAAACGCGGCCACGTCACCCTGCCAGGGTTTGCCCAGGAGCCGATACTCCACGCCATGCGTCTTCAGTACATCGGCAACCCAGGACGCTTCCGCGGCGGGCACCAGGTAGCCCGCTCCGGGCGCATCGATGACGAGGGCGGGTCGGATGTCATCCTTCAGCGGCACTTTCCAGAGCTGCGGTGTTGTTTCGTCGTAGCGCGTCATCAGTGCGCCGGAGACATCCGAGCGGGTGCGCGTGTAGGCGTATCCGCGAAAATCCACGGTACGCGCGGCGGGCGCGGCCGCATAGGTCAGCGGCTCGGGGTGGCCGGCGAGTTGCGCGGCGGCGGCATCGGCTTCCCGTGCACTGGCGAGCCAGTCGCGGCCGTGCGCCGCCACCTGTTCGAGTACCGACACCACCGTGTTGCGGGTGATCTTCACCCGTACCGGGTACTCCTTCCAGGAATGCGTTTCGACCAGCATCGCGATCCGGTTGCGGAGCAGGAAGTAGCCATGCGAGAAGCGGGGCGGTGCCACGCTGTCCTCGAAGCCCGAAGTCGGATCGTCATTGACGACGAAGGATGGGTAGTAGGGGAGGGGCAGCGAACCCTGCGCGGCGAGATCGCCGATCACCGACGTCCTGAGGGCCAGGCCCGCCTGCCGCAGCCCCGCATCGCCGGCATGCACGGGCTCCACCTGGATGGAGATGTCGTGCTCGAACTGCGCGCCGTTGGTCGCGTGCAGGTCCACCGTGACCAGTGGATCCCAACGCTCTACGAGCTGCAGCATCGCCCGCATCTCCGGGGTGTCGGCTTTCAGGTAGTCGCGGTTGAGGTTGAAGTTCTGCGCGGTGGTGCGCCAGCCCATCTCTTTCGGGCCGCGCTGGTTGGGCCGGTTCCATGCGCCGAAGCGCTCGTGGCCGTCCACGTTGAATACCGGCACGAACAGCCACACCTGCTTGTCCAGCGCACCGTTCGCTGCCTTGCCTTCGAGCACCTCGCGCAGCGCCAGGAAGCCGGCGTCCTTGCCGTCGATCTCGCCGGCATGGATGCCGCCTTGCACCAGCACGACGGGAAGTCCGCGCTTGCGTGCCAGGTCCGGCGTCAGCGCGCCACTGGTCGAGGCCACCAGCATTTTCATCGGGCGTCCCTCCGGCGAGGTGCCGAAGGTGTGGCAGCGCACCGCCTTGGGGTACTGGCGCGCAAACGCGTCGCACAACGCGATGACCTCGTCGTAACGCCCGGTTTCAACGAACCCCGAGCGCTCCGACACGGTGGCGAGGGGAGGCGTGGCGTGCGTCAGTGGTGCAAGGACCAGCAACAACACGGCGTAGAGGGGACGCAGCATGGAAAAATCCTGAACAGGGCAGGGGCGAATGATGCCGCGCAATCGCGGTCAGTCCCAGTCCCCGTTGTCCGCGTGCCCGGCACCCGGGTGGTTCGACCCTGCGCGGGCGGATACGGTAACCTTCCGGGACTTTTTCACCGGAAGATCGGATGAGCACGACCGCAGAAGCCAGCCAGGGCCGCATGCCCCGCCAGATTCCCTACATCATCGGCAACGAGGCGTGCGAACGGTTCAGCTTCTACGGGATGCGCAACATCCTGGTGCCGTTCCTGATCAGTTCGGTGCTGCTGGCCTACCTGCCGGACCAGGCGGCGCGCGAAGGCGCGGCGAAGGATCTGTTCCACAGCTTCGTCATCGGCGTGTATTTCTTCCCGCTGCTCGGTGGCTGGCTGTCGGACCGCTACTTCGGCAAGTACAACACCGTCCTGTGGTTCTCGTTGATCTACTGCGCCGGCCACGCCTGCCTGGCGATGTTCGAAAGCCACGCCACCGGGTTCTACACAGGCCTGTTCCTGATCGCACTGGGCTCGGGTGGGATAAAACCCCTCGTGGTGACGTTCTGCGGTGACCAGTTCGACCAGACCAACAAGACCAAGGCGAAGGTGGTCTTCGATGCGTTCTACTGGATCATCAACTTCGGTTCGTTCTTCGCTTCGCTGCTGATGCCGCTGGTGTTGAACAGCTGGGGTCCGGCGTGGGCCTTCGGCATCCCCGGCATCCTGATGTTCATCGCCACGCTGATCTTCTGGGCGGGGCGCAAGAAGTACGTCAACGTGCCGCCGTCACGCGGCAACGATCCGGATTCGTTCCTCAGCATCGTCCGCAGCGCCCTGTTGGGCAATGAGCGTGGCATCGGCACGCTGGTGGCCGCTGTGGGCGTGATCGGCGGCGGGGTGATGTTGCTGTTGTGGGCGCTGAAGTTCGCCGGTGTCGCACTGTGGCCCGAAGCATGGGGATTCGTCATCACCGCCTGCCTGGCGCTGGGCGCGGTGATCGCCGGTGTCGGTTTCGGTGCATCGCTCCAGCTGGAGTCTGCGCGCGGCATGCATCCTGACGCGGCCATCGAAGGCGTGCGTTCCGTGCTGCGCATCCTGATCGTGTTCGCGCTGGTGACGCCGTTCTGGTCGCTGTTCGACCAGAAGGCATCGACCTGGGTCATCCAGGGCAAGGCGATGCAGATTCCGCATGACCTGTGGTGGTGGCCAAGCCGGCTGGTGAAGGACGCCACGCAGATGCAGGCGCTGAATCCGCTGATGGTCATGCTGCTGATTCCGTTCAACAACCTCGTGCTGTATCCGGCGCTGCGCCGGATGGGCTTCAACGTCACCGCGCTGCGGCGGATGGGATGGGGCATCGCCATCTCCGCGCTGTCGTGGGTCGTGGCCGGCCTGCTGCAGTTGCAGATGGACGATGGTCAGCAGGTGTCCCTGGCCTGGCAGACCCTGCCGTACCTGCTGCTGACGTTCGGTGAAGTGCTGGTATCGGCGACCGCGCTTGAGTTCGCCTACAGCCAGGCACCGATGGCCATGAAGGGCGTGATCATGGCGTTCTGGTACCTGACAAGCACCTTCGGCGGGTTGTGGGTCTTGCTGACCAACGCCAGCGTGCGCGACCCGGCGGTGATCGGCTGGATCCAGACACAGGGCTGGACCGAGAACGCGTTCCTGATGTTCTTCTTCGCCGGTTTCGCTTTCGTGGCGGCATTGGCATTCGCGCTGTACGCGCGTACGTATCCCATGCAGGACAACTACCGCACCGCGGCGTAAGGACGAGGGATGAGCGCACCCATTACCCTGCTGCTGATCGCAGTGACCTGCGTGGTCAGCTTCATCGCATTCCGCACGCCGTCATTGCTGATGCGGCTTATCCTGTGGCCGCCCGCGATCCATCGCCACCGCCAGTACGACCGGCTGGTCACCTACGGGTTCATCCACGCGGATTTCTGGCACCTGCTGTTCAACATGTTCACGCTGTTCTTCTTCGGGCGACTGATGGAACAGGTGATCACCCAGATCAGCGGCAGTCGGCTGACCTTCGTGGCGTTCTATTTCTCCGCGCTGGTGGTGTCGATCCTGCCGACCTACCTGAAACACCAGAACGACCCCAACTACCGCAGCCTGGGGGCGTCCGGTGCAGTGTCGGCGGTGCTGTTCTCCTACATCCTGATCGATCCGTGGGCGCGGATAGGCGTGTTCTTCATCCCCATGCCCGCCATCGTGTTTGCCGTGCTCTACATCGCCTACAGCATCTGGATGGACCGTCGTGGCGGCGACAACATCAACCACGGCGCGCATCTGGCGGGGGCCGCTTACGGCGTGCTGTTCCTCGCGGCGATGGAGCCTCGCGTGCTGGGCCATTTCCTGGAAGCATTGTCACAGCCGAGCTTCGGTTAAGCCGTCATTGCAGTAGCGCTCACCTGCGCTGAAGGTCCTGCGTGTTATCCCGGTGCCACGTCTCACACGTGGAGCAGCGCATGGCAACCGCAAAGACACGCAAGGCAACCCGCAAGACCGCGAGCAAGACCGCCACGAAGAAAGCGCCCGCCAGGAAGGTCGCGAAGAAAGCAGCCGCGAAGAAGGTGGCCAGGAAGGTCGCGAAGAGTACGACGAAGGCCACGCGCAAGACCACGACCGGCAAGGCGGCCACGAAGCAGGCCACTCCGCGCGTCGGCACCCGGAAGGCGGGCGCCGCCACGAAGAAGATCGCGACAAAGAAGGCAGCGACAACGAAGGCAGCAACCAGCAAGGTCGCGGCGAAGAAGACGACAGGCAAGGTTGGCGGCCCCCAGCCCGCGCGCAAGGGTGCTGCGAAGAAGGTCGCGAGAAAGTCCGCAGCAACACCCGTGAAGAAGACGGTGGGCAGCGCGGCAGGCTCCCGGACGACAAGTAAGCCTGCAGCACGCAAGACGCCGGCCCGCAAACGCGCGCCGCGCAGGATCACGCCGACGCAGGCGCTCGAAACAGCGCGCGCGTTGCTGGAACAGAAGCACGAACTGGATCGGCAACCTGCGCCGTGGCAACAGCTCGATCACCACGATCAGGGAGCGGCGACGGGTGCGGGATTCGTCTCTTCGGAAGCCGCAGGCAAGGCGCTGGAACTGCATGCTGCCGAAAGCAGGATGAAAGCCATCCAGGGCAGCGCGGGAACACAGGACCGGCGCAACCAGGGCAAGCGCGACCATCGCGGCGAGTGACTTGCGACGCCCTGGAGAAAGGGAAGGTGGAACTACGTGCTGGCCGCGTCAGGCGATGCGGCCGGGACGGGACTCCGGCGCGGCAGTCACACCCGAAGGCGGACCCCTGCGCCGCGCCGGAGCACCCGGTAGAAAGGTCGTGCGATCAATCCACCAGCGAGTGGACGGCGTGCACCCCGGCGTTGTCGCTGCTCGAGTAGGTGGACATCAAGCGCTCGTAGACGGCGTTGTTGAGACGCTCGAACTCCCAGTCCTTGGTGTGGCCGGTGACGGTGAGCTGGTACAGGCCTTCAAGCAGGGTGAAATCGCTGGCGCTGGAGACGTCGGGCAGTTCTTCGATCAGGCTCATGGCGGGCTCCGGATTGCAGTTCGTTTGAGCCGTACCACGCAGCAATCGTGCCAACATGTGTTATGAGGCGTTCGTCACGTTTATCCCGGGCATCGAATCCTTCACAAGCATGAATGTGACGCGATGCGTCCAGTTCTGCCACAGCAACGTGTGGGCATTGGGTCACAATGCCCCTGAGCCCCCTGCCACGGAGACGCCATGACCGGTGACCAGCCTTCCCTCGACCTGCATCACGACCCGGCCGCCCGCCGCTTTGCCGCTCGGCTGGACGGACGGGAGGCCGAACTGCTGTATTCGCTGCGCGATGGCCGCATGGTGATCGACCATACCGGCGTGCCCGACGCCATCGGCGGGCGCGGCGTCGCCGCTGCCCTGGTCAAGGCCGCGCTGGACCATGCGCGATCGCAGGGTTGGCGTGTCGTGCCCGCGTGCTCGTACTCCGCCGCATACGTTCAGCGGCATCCCGAGTACGCCGATCTGGTGGATGCCTGATGTATCTGGAGGAAGGCAATGGCGCGGCCTAGAATGACGGCCATCACACACCCGGAAGGAGCCCGAACGTGTCCCCCAGCATTTCCCCACCCCCCTTCCTTCGGACCGCCTTGCTGTTGATGGCGGTCCTGGCCTTGTCCGCCTGCAAGCGCGAGGCCGCGGTGCCGCCCACCGCCGCCGGTGATGCCGCCCCGCCTGGCGCGGCGCCCGCTGACGCGCCTGCCCCGCCGGTCGAGCTGAAGGATGTCATCGAAAGTACGGACCGCTATGTGGTGGGAATCAGTTATCCGGCCTCGGTCAACCGGTATCCGGGCCTGGCGAAGGCACTGTCGGACTATGCGACGGCGGAACGCGCCGAACTGATGGAAGCGGTGGAGGCCTTCGGCAACGACAAGCCCACCGCACCGTACGAGTTGTCGCTGGCGTTCGAGCAGGTGGTGGATACGCCGCAGATCGTGGCAGTCGCTGCGGACGGCAGCCGTTATACCGGGGGCGCACATGGTCAGCCGCTGATCGCGCGCTTCGTCTGGCTGCCGCAGCAGGACACGCGGCTGACGGCGGCGGCGCTGGTGCCGGGTCCTGCAGGATGGCGTGCCATCAGCGACTACGTGCGGGAGCAGCTGCACACGGCGGTGGTGACCCGGGCCGATGAGGACGAACTGGCGCCGACGGATCGGGCCGCGCTGATCAAGAGCACCGCGCGGATGATCGACGAAGGCACCGAGCCAGACGCCGGCAATTTCAGTGAATTCGTACCCGTGCTGGACGCTGCGGGCCGCATCACGGCGCTGCGTTTCGTCTTCCCTCCTTACCAGGTGGGCCCTTACGCGGACGGTACCCAGGCGGTCGATGTGCCGGCCGCCGTGCTGCTGCCGCACGTGGCACCTGAGTACGCGGGGCTGTTCGCCCGCTGATGCCGCATGCCACATCACCGCTTCCAGCGCAGGATCACGGACCTGTTGGCCGAAGCGGATGTGCTGATCGGAGGGGACCGGCCGTGGGACCTGCAGGTGCACGATGCGCGCTTCCATGCGCGCGTGCTGGGGCAGGGGTCGCTGGGCCTGGGTGAAAGCTACATGGAGGGCTGGTGGGACACGGCCTCGCTGGATGGCCTGCTGTTCCGGCTGCTGGCGGCCCGCCTGGACGAACGCGTGCACCGGGCAGGCGAGGTCTTCGATGCGCTGCGTGCGCGCCTGACCAACCTGCAATCGCCACGCCGCAGTCGCGAAGTCGGGCGACGCCACTACGATCTGGGCAACGATCTGTACCGCGCGATGCTGGGCCGCCGACTGGTCTACAGCTGCGGCTATTGGCGTGGGGCGAAGGACCTGGATGCTGCCCAGGAAGCCAAGCTGGATCTTGTCTGCCGCAAGCTCCGCCTGCAGCCAGGCATGCGCGTGCTCGACATCGGCTGCGGTTGGGGCGAAGCGCTGAAGTTCGCGGCCGAGCGTTACGGCGCAAGCGGCGTCGGCATCACCATTTCCCGCGAACAGGCGGAGTACGCCACCGCACTCTGCGCGGGGTTGCCGATCGAGATCCGGCTGCAGGACTACCGGGAGGTGGACGAGTCGTTCGACGCCGCGTTCTCGCTGGGCATGTTCGAACATGTCGGCGTGAAGAACTACGCCGGCTATTTCGATGTGGTGCGCCGTTGCCTGCCGGCGGAAGGCCTGTTCCTGCTGCATACCATCGGCGGAATCCGGTCGGTCAACCGCACCGATCCCTGGATAGCGCGCTATATCTTCCCCAATTCGATGTTGCCATCCGCGCTGCAGATCACGCAGGCCATCGAAGGGCGCTTCGTACTGGAGGATTGGCACAACTTCGGAACGGACTACGACCGCACACTGCAGGCGTGGCGTGAGAACGTCGAGTCGGCGTGGGATGCACTGGATGCGCGCTACGACGAGCGCTTCCGGCGGATGTGGCGGTTCTATCTTGCAGTGTCGATGGCCACCTTCCGCAGTCGCCGGTCCCAGCTCTGGCAGGTCGTGCTGTCACCGCGCGGCGTCCCCGGAGGCTACCTGGCGCCAAGATGAAGCGCTGGAACGGAAAGAGCAGGCCGGGGCCTGCTCTTCGCATGTCGGTGGATGTCCTGCCGGTTCAGGCGGAGGGAGGCGACGGCAGCTCGCGGGCGTTGAAGATGCGCTCGATCACCTCGGCCAGTTCGTCTTCCGAGAACGGCTTGGTCAGGTAGGCCTTGGCGCCCTGGCGCAGGCCCCACATGCGGTCGGTGTCCTGGTCCTTGGTGGTCACCAGGATGACGGGGATGTGCTTGGTCGTGGCTTCGCGGCTGAGCGTGCGCGTGGCCTGGAACCCGTTGAGGTTGGGCATCACCACGTCCATCAGGACCATGTCCGGGAGCTCGCGCTTGGCGACTTCCACGCCGGCCGCGCCGTCCTCAGCGGTGATGGATTCGTGCCCCAGCTTCTCGACGATGCGCTGGATGCCCAGCAGTTGCGACGGTGAATCGTCGACGATCAGAATTTTTGCCATGGAGTTCCCCAGATTGTCCCCGCCGTCGATTGTAGAGCGTGTTCGAGACAAGACAAATGGGGAACGCGGCCAGCAGATGACGCCCGTCGTGCCGCCACTGCCGTTCATCCCATTCGCACGAGCGTGCGGCCGAAGGAGCCACCGGCCAACATGGTGCGGAATACGTCGGGCAGCCCGTCCAGGCTGGTCTCGCGGGTGCAGATGGTATCCAGGTGGGCGGGCTTCCAGTCGCTCGCCAGGTGCTGCCAGACCGCGTCCCGGATGTCGCGCGCGGTGCCGGCCGAGGCCACGCCCAGGAGGGATACTCCGCGGATGATGAAGGGCATGACGGTGGCGGGCAGGTCGGCACTGGCGGCCAGTCCGGCCGTGGCCACATTGCCGTAGGGCACGGTCTGGGCCAGCAGACTGGCCAGCATCGTCCCGCCCACGTTGTCCAGCCCGCCACCGAAGCGCGCGGTCTCCATCGGCCGCGCCGTCGTCAATGCGTCGCGTCCCAGCACTTCGCGGGCACCGATGGCTTTCAGGTAGGCCGCATTCTCGGGCTTGCCACTGACCGCGTGCACCTCGAAGCCGGCCTTGCTGAAGATGTCGACCGCCAGCGAGCCGACGCCGCCGGTGGCGCCGGTGACCGCGAGCGGCCCCAGGTCGGGGGTCTGCCGGTTCTCGCGCATGCGGAACAGGGCCAGCGCGGCGGTGAAGCCTGCAGTGCCCAGGATCATGCTCTCGCGCAGGCTGAGACCTGCGGGCAGGGGAATGACCCACTTCGCCTCCTGCCGGGCGTACTCGGCATAGCCGCCATCGCGCGTCTCGCTCAGGCCGCAGCCGGTGACGAGCACGGCATCGCCCTCCCGGAAAGCGGGATCGGTGGAGGCTACGACATGCCCGGCTACGTCGATCCCCCCCACCAGCGGAAACTTGCGGAGGATCTTGCCTTCGCCGGTGCCGGCGAGCGCGTCCTTGTAGTTGACCGACGAGTACGCGGTCTTGATGATCACTTCGCCCGGGTTGAGTGCATCAAGCGTCAGCGCCTCGATGCCGCTGCGATAGCCGGCGTCGTCGTTGTGGATGCGGAAGGCGTTGAAGGTGGTGGTGAGGGTCATCGTCGTTGTGTCCCTATCGTCTCAAAGGATGTCCTGGTACAGATCGCACCACGTCGGATTCACATCCTCGATCAGTTGGATTTTCCACATCCGCTTCCAGGCTTTCAGTGCCTTTTCGCGCAGGATCGCAGATTCCATCTGCGCGTGGACCTCATACCAGACCAAAGTATGGATGCCATGGCGTCGGGTGAAGCCATCGACCTGATCATGCTTGTGCTGCCAGATGCGTGTTGGAAGGTCGGACGTTACACCGACGTAGAGGGTGCCTCGTGGTTGGCTGGACAGCAGGTAGACGCAGGGAATCCGTTCCCGTGGCATGCGGGCTCTCCTTTGCCTGTCCTTGGTTTCGTCAGTGGACTATAGACCGACCCCGTCATTCCAGCGAACGCTGGAATCCATTGGCCGTGAGTGTCGTGGTGAATGCCGCAAGAGCAAGATGGGTCCCAGCGTTCGCTGGGACGACGGAGGGGGAGTGCTGGCGCGTGATCCGCCCGAAGCCGTCATTCCAGCGAAAGCTGGAATCCATTGGCCGTGAGTGCCGTGGTGATCGCCGCAAGAGCAAGATGGGTCCCAGCCTTCGCTGGGACGACGGAGGGGAGTGCTGGCATGTGATCCGCCCGATCCCGTCATTCCAGCGAACGCTGGAATCCATTGGTCGTGAGCGCCGTGGTGGTCGCCGCAAGAGCAAGATCGGTCCCGGCGTTCGCTGGGACGACGGAGACGCAGCTCAGCGCAACGACTTCCGCCGCTTCTCATCCATCCATTTGTCCGCCTGCGCCGGGGTATAGGCGCGCATCCAGGCGACCATCGCATCGAGGTCGTCGCCATGCCAGAGGTCGTTGCGCTGCTCAGGGTGCAGGAAGCGCTCCTCCACCATGCGGTCGATCATGCCCATCAGCGGGGTGTAGAAACCCTCGACATCAAGAAAGGCGCAGGGCTTGTTGCCGATGCCGAGCTGGCGCCAGGTCAGCATCTCGAACATCTCGTCCAGTGTGCCGAAGCCGCCGGGCAGCGCGACGAAAGCATCGGACAGGTCGAACATGCGCTTCTTGCGTTCATGCATGTTGGCGACCACTTCCAGCCGGGTGACGCCCTTGTGCGCGACTTCCCAGCCCACCAGCTGCTCGGGGATCACGCCGATGACGTCACCGCCAGCGGCGAGCACCGCGTCGGCGACGATGCCCATCAGGCCGACGTTGCCGCCGCCGTAGACCAGCTGCAGGCCTTCCTTCGCGATGCGGTCGCCCAAAGCGATGGCGCGTTCGGTGTAGGCGGGCTTGTTGCCGGCGTTGGAGCCGCAGTAGACGCAGATCGATTTCATTGCAGGGGTTCCGGAGGTGATCAACAAAGACGTGGAAAACGCAAAACGCCGGACCATGATCCGGCGTCTGCGTGCGATGCGTGCGGGAACGTTGTCGCGTTCCCCCGGCTCAGTTCGCCTTGTGGATGGCGCGCTTGTCCACCGCCATGGCCGCATCGTGGATCGCTTCGGACAGGGTGGGGTGCGCGTGGCAGATGCGGGCCAGGTCGTCGGCGGAGCCGTTGAACTCCATCGTGATGACGCCTTCGTGCACCAGTTCCGATACGCCCACGCCGACCAGGTGCAGGCCGAGGATGCGGTCGGTCTCGGCATGCGCCAGCACCTTCACGAAGCCGGCCGGCTCGCCCATGGCAACGGCGCGTGCGATCGCCGCGAACGGGAAGCTGCCCGCCTTGTACGGGATGCCTTCGTCCTTGAGCTGCTTCTCGGTCTTGCCGACCCATGCGATTTCCGGCTCGGTGTAGATGACCCACGGCACGGTGTCGAGATTGACGTGGCCGGGAAGGCCGGCGATCAGCTCGGCCACCGCGATGCCTTCCTCGAAGCCCTTGTGCGCCAGCATCGGGCCACGCACGCAGTCGCCGACGGCCCACACACCATCCACGCCGGTGTGGCAGTGGTCGTCCACTTCGATCTGGCCGCGCTCGTTGAGCTTCACGCCGGTACCGTCGGCCAGCAGGCCCTTGCTGGCGGCCTTGCGGCCGACCGCGACCAGCAGCTTGTCGACCGTCAGGGTCTTCTCGCCTTCTGCATCGGCGTAGGTGACCACGACTTCCTTCTTCTTGCCCTTGCCGGTGACTTCGGTCTTGCTGACCTTGGCACCCAGGCGGATGTCCAGGCCCTGCTTCTTGAATTCCTTGGCGGCGGTCTTGGCCACTTCCGCGTCGGCGGCGGCCAGGAAGTCGGGCAGGGCTTCAAGGATCACGACCTCGGCGCCCAGGCGCTTCCACACGCTGCCCAGTTCCAGGCCGATCACGCCGGCGCCGATCACGGCCAGGCGCTTCGGCACTTCGGTGAAGTCCAGCGCGCCGACGTTGTCGACGATGGTCTCGTTGTCGAACTTGGCGAACGGCAGTTCGATGGAATCCGAACCGGCGGCGATGATGACGTTGGTGCCCTTCAGCTCGACTTCGCTGCCATCGTGCTGCTTCACCTTGACCACGTTGCCGGGCTGCAGCTGGCCGAAGCCGTAGTACGGGGTGATCTTGTTCGCCTTGAACAGCATCGCGATGCCGCCGGTGAACTGCTTCACGATCTTGTCCTTGCGGCCGACCATCGCCTCGACGTCGATCTTCGCGTCCTTGAAGCTGATGCCGTGGTCGCCGAACAGGTGGCCCATGTTCCAGAACTGGCGCGAGGAGTCCAGCAGTGCCTTGGAGGGCACGCAGCCCACGCGCAGGCAGGTGCCGCCCAGCGCGGGCTTGCCGTCCTTGCCCAGCGCGGCGTCGATGCACGCGACCTTCATGCCCAGCTGCGCGGCACGGATGGCGGCGTGATAGCCGGCAGGACCGGCACCGATGACGACGACGTCGAATTGTTCAGCCATTTCAGTGTCCTTTGCCTTTTCCCTTCTCCCCTCGGGAGAAGGTGCCCGAAGGGCGGATGAGGGGCGATGGAGTGGGAGACTCCAAATCAGAGGTGGGGCTGCCGCGTTCTATCGCGAGGCCAGAGGGTGTGTCTCCGTTGCCCCTCTCCCCAACCCCTCTCCCGCAGGGAGAGGGGCTCGGTGCATCACATGCCGAGCAGCATGCGGTGCGGGTTTTCCAGCTGGTTCTTGATGTCCACCAGGAACAGCACCGCGTCCTTGCCGTCGATGATGCGGTGGTCGTAGCTCAGCGCGATGTACATCATCGGCGCGGCGATGACCTGGCCGTTCTCGACGATGGCGCGGTCCTTGATGGCGTGCATGCCCAGGATGGCGCTCTGCGGCGGGTTGACGATGGGCGTGGACATCAGCGAGCCGAAGGTGCCGCCGTTGGTGATCGTGAAGGTGCCACCCTGCAGGTCTTCCAGGCCCAGCTTGCCGTCGCGCGCCTTCTTGGCGTACTCGGCGATGCCCTTCTCGATGTCGCCGAAGCCCATGCGCTCGACATTGCGCAGCACCGGCGTGACCAGGCCCTTCTCGGTGGAGACGGCGATCGAGATGTCGGCATAGCCGTGGTAGATGATGTCGCTGCCATCGACCGAGGCGTTGACCACCGGGTGGCGCTGCAGCGCGTTGGCGGCGGCCTTGGCGAAGAAGCTCATGAAGCCGAGCTTGATGCCGTTGGCCTTCACGAAGTCGTCCTGCAGCTCCTTGCGCATCTCCATGACCTTGGCCAGGTTGACTTCGTTGAACGAGGTCAGCATGGCGATGGAGTTCTTGGACTGCATCAGGCGCTCGGCGATGCGCGTGCGGATGCGGGTCATCGGCACGCGCTCTTCCGGACGCGCGCCGCCACTGACGCCGGCGGTCTTGCCGCTGGCGTAGTTGATGAGGTCTTCCTTGGTCACGGCGCCCTTGCGGCCGGTGCCTTCGACGTTGGCCGGGTCGATGCCCTGGGTGACGGCGGTGAAGCGCGCGCCCGGGGGCAGGCCGTCGGTGCCGGCGGCAGCGGCGGCCGGCTTGGTGCTGGACGGCGCGGCAGCGTCGGCCTTGGCGGCCTCGGCCTTCGGCTGCACTTCCTGCGCACCGGCGGCGGGCTTCTTCTCTTCGGCGGCAGCGGGCGCGGCGGCAGCCACGGCACCTTCTTCGATGATGGCCAGCAACTGCTGGCTGGTCACCGTGTCGCCTTCCTTGAACTTGATTTCCTTCAGCACGCCATCGACGGGCGAGGGCACTTCCAGCACGACCTTGTCGGTTTCCAGGTCCATCAGGTTCTCGTCGCGCTTGACCGCGTCGCCCACCTTCTTGTGCCAGGCGGCGATGGTGGCATCGGAGACGGACTCGGGCAGAACCGGAACTTTGACTTCAGTGGCCATGGGATGGGACGTCCTGGTGGTGTTGTTCTAGGAATCTTGGGGTTTATTCGGCAACGTTGTCGTTGCCGAGCTTGTTGACCAGCGCATCGGCGACCAGCTTCAGCTGTTCCTCGACGTGCTCGGCGAAATGGCCGGCGGCGGGCGAGGGCGAACGCGGACGGCCCGCGTAATGCAGCGATTGCTTGTCGGACAGGCAGGCCTGCAGGTGATGCTTGATCTGGTACCACGCACCCTGGTTCTGCGGCTCTTCCTGGCACCAGACCACTTCGGTGGCCTTGCCGTAGCGCTTGAGTTCGGCAGCCAGCTGCTCACGCGGGAACGGGTAGAGCTGCTCGATGCGCAGGATGGCGACGTCGTCCTGACCGCGCTTCTGCTGGTCTTCCACCAGGTCGTAGTAGACCTTGCCCGAGCAGGCCACGACGCGCTTGACCTTCTTGGCATCGGCGCCGGCGTCGGGGATCAGATGCTGGAATTCGCCATTGGCCAGTTCGTCCAGGGTGGACACGGCCAGCTTGTGGCGCAGCAGCGACTTCGGCGTCATCACCACCAGCGGCTTGCGGGTGGTCATGCGCATCTGGCGGCGCAGCATGTGGTAGCACTGGGCGGGCGTGGTCGGCACGCAGACCAGCATGTTCTCCAGCGCGCACAGCTGCAGGAAGCGCTCCAGGCGTGCGGAGCTGTGCTCCGGGCCCTGGCCTTCGTAACCATGCGGCAGCAGCAGGGTCAGCCCGCTGATGCGGCCCCACTTGGCTTCGCCAGCGGCGATGAACTGGTCGATCACCACCTGCGCACCATTGGCGAAGTCGCCGAACTGCGCTTCCCAGATGCACAGCGTGTTGGGATCCGTGGTCGAGAAGCCGTACTCGAACGCCATCACCGCTTCCTCGCTGAGCAGCGAGTCGATGACGGTCGCCTGTTCCGGCTGCTCCACCAGTTGGCGCAGCGGCAGGTAATAGCTGTCGGTCTTCTGGTCGTGCAGGATCGCGTGGCGGTGGAAGAACGTGCCGCGCCCCGCATCCTGGCCGACCAGGCGCAGGCCATTGCCTTCCGCCAGCAGCGTGGCGTAGGCCAGGTTCTCGGCGAAGCCCCAGTCGGCCGGCTGTTGGCCGGCGGCCATCTTCACGCGGTCTTCGTAGATCTTCGCTACGCGCGGATGCAGCACCACGCCGGCCGGGATCGTGGTGATGATCTTCGCCAGCGAGTCCAGCGAGGTGCGCTTGACCTTGGTGTCGACCGGATCGCTGAGCTTGCCGGACAGGTAGCGCGACCAGTCGATCGCCAGCTCGTCGCCCTTCTGCTTGGCCAACTCGGTGGTGTATTCGCCGGAATCCAGCTTGTTGCGGTATTCGTCCACCAGCGCCTTGCCGCCCTCGGTGGGGATGATGCCCGCGCTTTCCAGCTTGGCGGCATACATCTCGCGGGTGGTCGCGTGCTTGCGGATGGTCTGGTACATCACCGGCTGCGTCGCAGCGGGTTCGTCCGCCTCGTTGTGGCCGTGGCGGCGGTAGCACACCAGATCGATCACCACGTCCTTCTTGAACTGCTGGCGGAAGTCGTACGCCATCTGCGCCACGAAGACCACCGCTTCCGGATCGTCACCGTTCACATGGAACACGGGGGCGCCGACCATCTTGGCGACATCCGTGCAGTACATGGTGGAACGGGCGTCTTCCTTGTTGCTGGTGGTGAAGCCGATCTGGTTGTTGATCACGACATGCAGCGTGCCGCCGACGGCAAAGCCGCGCGCCTGCGACATCTGGAACAGCTCCATCACCACGCCCTGGCCCGCGAACGCGGCGTCGCCATGCATGATGATCGGCAGCACGGTCTGGCGCGCGGCGTCGGTGCGGCGCTCCTGGCGCGAACGCACGCTGCCGGCCACGACCGGGTCGACGATTTCCAGGTGCGAGGGATTGAACGCCAGCGCGAGGTGGACCGGGCCGCCGGGCGTGGCGATGTCGGCGGAGAAGCCCATGTGGTACTTCACGTCGCCGGCGTGGGCCAGGCTGTTGTCGTGTTCGAACTTGCCTTCGAACTCGTCGAACAACTTGCGCGGACTCTTGCCCAGGGTGTTGACCAGCACGTTGAGGCGGCCGCGGTGGGCCATGCCGACCACGATGTCCTTGACCCCGCCTTCGCCCGCGCTGCGGATCATGGTGTCGAGCAGCGGGATCAGCGCGTCGCCGCCTTCCAGCGAGAAGCGCTTCTGGCCCACGTATTTGGTATGCAGGTAGCGTTCCAGGCCCTCGGCCGCCGTCAGGCGCTCCAGCGTGCGGCGCTTGGCCTCCGCGGACAGGCCGAACTGGCCACCGGCGGTTTCCAGACGCTGGTACAGCCACTGGCGCTGGTCGACTTCCGGGATATGCATGAACTCGACGCCGATGGGGCCGGTGTAGGCCGCCTTCAGCCGAGCCAGCAGGTCACGCAGCTTCATGCGCGTGTTGCCGCCGACATTGCCGGTGCTGAACTCGCTGTCGAGATCGCGTTCGGAAAGGTTGTGGAAGGCCAGGTCCAGGTCCGGCGGATTGACCGGCGGGGTCAGGCCCAGCGGGTCGAGCTGCGCCCCCAGGTGCCCGCGCGAACGATAGGCGGTGATCAGGCGACCCACGTTGCGCTCGCGCTCGTCGCCGCCGGCGGCCACGACATGGCCGTTGTTGGCGGCCTGACGGGCGGCGTCGGTGATCTGCTGGATCACCACCGAATGCGGGACATCACCCGCCTCGTGGCCCTTGAATCCGTCGAAGTAGGCCTTCCACTTGGGGCCCACGCTGTCCGGGGCGACGAGGTATTGCTCGTACAGGTCTTCGACGTAGGAGGCGTTGCCCCCGTTGAGCTGCGAGGATTGCGCGAACTGCTTCAGGAGATTGTCCACGATGGCGATGGCGTGCTGTGGGTAGTCGAGGGGGCGCTTGCGGCCCATATCGCGCTGAGTCTCACGCGCATGGACGAAAACCCGGAAATTATACCCCCATGCCGGGAGGGGGGCGTAACCGGATTGGACTAAAGGCGCAGGTTGCGGGCAGGCGATGCGGCCGGGCGTGGCGACGGCGGTGCCTGATCAGATGCCCAGCGCACGGTATTCGGTCACCGGACGCGCACGCTCCCACATCCGGGTGAACTCGTCGCTCAGCTGGCGGGCACGGCCGGCATGCGTCAGGCCGGCTTCGCCGTCGAAGCGATGGCCCAGCGGCCGGTGGTAGTAGCCGTGATCATCGTTGGCGACGAAGGCGGCCGTATAAGACAGGTCGACCGGGTCCTGCACTTCGCGGAAGGCGAACACGCTGGGCAGGCGCTGCCCGAGCCCGATCAGGGGAGCCAGCATGCGCTGGGGCGTGCCGGCATCCTGCAGCAGCACCTGGATCTGTGCGCCTGTCTGGCGGGTGGCGAAATGGCGGACTGCATCCACGACAGATGGAGCATCCCACAGCCCCGGGTCCAGCGCGCGACTGCAGATCACCAGCGTCCGTCGGGCCTGGGCCACGATGGCCGTGGTGATGGCGACTGCTTCGGCGCGATGGGCGATGGTGGCGGGTCCGGACAATGTGCGGCGCATGCCCTGGTGCTCGATGCCGGCTTCGAAGAAGCGCTCGCCTTCGGGCAGGAAACCCTGGCGGGCGTAGAAGCCTTCGGCATCGACCTGTGCGTGCAGTGACACGTCGGGCCAGTGGCGACGGCGCGCTTCCTCCAGCAGCGCGCCCAGCATGGCCGCGCCGACCCCCCGGCCACGCCAGGCCGGGAGCACCGCCATGCGACCGATCCGGTGGTCGGGCGTCAGGCGCGCAGTGCCGATGGCCTGCCCGGCGCCGTTGCGGGCGAGCACGTGGTGGCAGAGCGGGTCCAGCGCATCGCGCTCCAGATCGCGGGGGACCTGCTGTTCCTGCACGAACACGGCATCCCGTACCTCGTGCAGTAGCGCGGAGGTGGTGGCGTAGTCGACGGCTTCGACGTGGTAGTCCTGCGCGGCCTTCATGCGTCTTCGTCCTGCGGGTCGGGATCGTCGTCGTCGAACGCCAGCTGGTAGTGGCCCTGCGCGGCGAGCGCCATCACCGCGTCGCGGCCGGCATCGCTGAGCGCACCGTACGTGGTGCTATCCAGTCCTTCCAGCGCCGCCAACTGCTGGGCGTCCTTCACCGGCAGGGCATAGTCCAGGCCATTGCAGAACAGGCTGGCGCCCTGGCGGCGGCGGCGCCATGCGAAACGCGAGAAGGGATGACGCAACAGGCGTGCTCCCTGTTGCAGGTCCCATTCCATCTCGATGCGGGACGGCGTCTCCGGCGCGGGCATGACATCGCCGGACGCGCGATACGTGGTGATGAAGCGGCCGAACCAGTCCCCCACGAGGTCGGGGTCGTTCATGCGCAGGGCATTCAGCGCCTCGACCACGCGTTCCATCGCACGGGCGTCGATTTCGTTGGGGTCCTGCGGAGCCGTCAGGTCTTCGTCGTGATAACGCACGGCCTCGTCGGCCTCGGCGATGAGCGTGTCCAGGTAGTCGCCGATCAGTTCCGCCGACGAGGGCGCGCGCATGCCTACCGAGAACGTCAGGCAGGCGTTTTCCGCCACGCCGTGGTGGGGCACCAGCGGCGGCAGGTAGAGCATGTCGCCTGGCGACAACACCCACTCGTGCGTGGCATTGAAGTCGCGGAGCAGCTTGATCGCCACATCGTCCTGGAATGCCAGGTTGGGGGCCGCATTTCCCATCGCCACGCTCGCATCGATCATCCAGCGCCGTTCACCCTGTGCCTGCAGCAGGAACACGTCGTAGTGGTCCACGTGCGCGCCGACCGAACCGCCGGTGGCGGCGAAGCTGATCATGATGTCGTCCACGCGCCAGCGCGGAAGGAAGCGGAACTGCTCCAGCAGCGCGCGTACGTCGGGATCCCACTTGTCCACGTCCTGCACCAGCAGGGTCCAGTCATGGTGCGGCAGGCCGGGGAAATCCTCTTCCTGGAAGGGGCCCGTGCGTACATCCCACGTGCCGGTGTCGCGGTCCAGGCTGATCAGCCGGGCCAGGACGCCTTCCTCGCAGGCCAGCCCGGCGAGGTCTTCAGGCTGCACCGGGGTCTCGAAATCCGGGAACGCATTGCGGATCAGCAGTGGCCGCTTGTGCCAGTAATCGCGCAGGAAGCGTTCGGCATGCATGCCGAGCGGGAAATCGCGGGTCGCATCGATCTCGAAGGGAAGGGAGGAGGACCGCGAGGACTTTTTCTTGTTCATGGGTTCGGATTCGCGCGGCGGCAAACCGGGCATGGGAGAGGGTGACCAGCGTCGCGAAGGACAAGGCGCCGGGCATTGATGCCGATCAAGGCGACGCGCTCGTCAGGGCGATGGCGTGGCGGCTTCATCGGCGAGCCGTTTGTCCAGGCGCACGGTGGCGGACTGCGCATACGCGCGGCAGGCGGCGGCGTCCACGAGCGGACTGTCCGCACGGGGGCCGATCCGCGTCCACAGGCGGCTCGCGGACGGGTGGGGCGTGACGAGAATGCCGCAGTCGAGCGCGGCGATGCGTGCCAGCGTGTCGCGGAAGGCCGCGACGTAGCCTGGATGCGCGGCGTCGTCGCTGTAGCGGTACACATCGTCGGAGATCGCGGTCAGGCTGTCGGCGTAGACCATCGGGTGGCAGGCGTCGCCTTCACAGGAGCGCCAGGTCCAACTGGTGCCGCCGGGTGTATGCCCGGGCGACGCGACCGCTTGCAGGGCCAGCGAGCCGACGCGCACCACGCCGTCATCGGCGAGCGTGATGACATTCCCGACCGGTGTGATGGGTTCCGCCACCTCCAACTGCGGGTCGCGGCGGTCCGGCATGCCGCGCTTCAACGTGTCCACGGCGGGTGCGCGCGCATACACGGGTGCGCCGGTGGCACGCTGCAACTCCGCCAGGCTGCCGGCATGGTCGTAGTGCTCATGCGAGAACACGATGGCGCGCACATCCTCCGGCTTGAAGCCGAGCGTCCGGATGTTGGCAAGGATCTGCGCGCCGGCCTGCGGCGTGGCGGCGTCGACCAGGATGTGGCCTTCGTCGGAGGTCACCAGCAGTGCGCTGATGCCGCAGGTGCCGACGTACCACGTGTTGCCGTAGACCCGCAGCGGCGTGGCAGGGTCGTTCCAGCCGGCGTCATCGGTGCAGGCCTTGGCGGCAGGCGTGTCGGAGGCGAGCGCGGCGATCGGAAGGGCGAGGGCAAGCAAACCGCAGAGCAGCGTGGCGCGGAACATCATGTGGCAATCTCGTCGTAGCCGCGATTGACGAACTGCAGCAGGCACCAGCCATGGCCCCAGGGGTCGGCCAGGCGGACGATGCGGCCCCAGTTCGTCTCGCGGATGGGGGTTTCCTGTACCAGACCCGCCTGCAGGGCGCGGTCGAGGGCAGGTTCAAGGGATTCCACCACCACGTCCAGGTGCACGGGCGTCCAGTGGCGGGTGTAGTCGCGCAGCGCGTCCGTCGTCGCGACGGAACCCGCGGCGTTCTGCAGCAGGTAGATGGGTGCCTGCGCACCCAGCAGTTCCACGCCACCATCGCCGAAACGGCGCGCGGCGACCAGGCCGAATGCGTGCGTGTAGAGCGTTTCCGCAGCGGCCAGGTCGGATACGTCGATGTTGATCAGCAGGTGCATCGTCGTCCCGTCCGGCTCGGCCCCGGTCAGATTCCGCGCGCCAGTCGTTCCGCCAGGCCGGTGTAGCTGCCGGGTGTCATCTTGCGCAGGCGCTGCTTGGCATCGTCAGGCAGGTCCAGCGATTCGATGAACGCGCGCATCGAATCGGCCGTGATGCCCTGGCCGCGGGTCAGCGCCTTGAGCTGTTCGTACGGGTTCGGCAGACCGTGGCGACGCATCACCGTCTGCACGGCTTCGGCCAGCACTTCCCAGGCGGCGTCGAGGTCGGCGTCCAGGCGCTGCGGGTTCACTTCCAGCTTGCCCAGGCCCTTGGCCAGCGAATCCAGCGCCACCTGCGTGTGACCGAAGGCCGTGCCCAATGCGCGCAACACGGTGGAGTCGGTCAGGTCGCGCTGCCAGCGGCTGATCGGCAGCTTGGCGCTGAAATGCTCGAACAGCGCGTTGGCGATGCCGAAGTTGCCTTCCGCATTTTCGAAGTCGATCGGATTGACCTTGTGCGGCATCGTCGACGAACCGACTTCGCCTTCCTTCAGGCGCTGCTTGAAATAGCCCAGCGAGATGTAGCCCCAGATGTCGCGGGCCAGGTCGATCAGGATGGTATTGGCTCGGCGCGCGGCGTCGCCGATTTCGGCCACGTTGTCATGCGGCTCGATCTGGGTGGTATAGGGGTTGAACACCAGGCCCAGGCCTTCGACGAAGCGATGCGCGAAGGCGGGCCAGTCCACGTCGGGGTAACTGGCCACGTGGGCGTTGTAGTTGCCCACCGCGCCATTGATCTTGCCGGTCAGCTCGACTGCGGCGATCTGCGCGCGCTGGCGCTCCAGGCGCGCCACCACATTGGCGATCTCCTTGCCCAGCGTGGTGGGCGATGCAGTCTGGCCGTGCGTGCGGGACAGCATCGGTTGTGCGGCCTGCGCGTGGGCCAGCTTGCGCAGCGTCGCGGCGACGCCGTCCAGTGCGGGGAGCAGCACTTCGCGGCGCGCCTGTTCCAGCATCAGGCCGTAGGACAGGTTGTTGATGTCCTCGCTCGTGCAGGCGAAGTGGACGAACTCCAGCGCCGGCGCCAGTCCGGCATCGTCCTTCAGCTGTTCCTTGATGAAGTACTCCACCGCCTTGACGTCGTGGTTCGTGGTGCGCTCGATTTCCTTCACGCGTGCGGCGTTGGCAACGCTGAAGCCGTCGGCCAGCGCGCGCAGCTTCGCCGTCGCCGCCGCGGAAAAGGCGGGCAGCTCCACGATGCCCGGTTCGGCGGCCAGTGCCAGCAGCCACTCGACCTCCACCTTCACGCGGGCGCGGATCAGGCCGTACTCGGAGAAGATCGGACGCAGCGCATCGACCTTGCCGGCGTAGCGGCCATCGAGGGGGGACAGGGCGAGCAGGGACGAATCCGACATGGGCGCGAGGGAGGAAGCTGAAAGGGAGCGTTCCATTTTACCCCGGGAAAGCGGCGATCCGGCCTGGCGTATCCTGTGGCCCCCGCCAGCCGCCGGCTTCCCTGCCGTCGCGCAAGCCGTGAATCCCTCCAGGAGACGGTGATGACCCAGAAGAAGACCGCAGGCAAGCCCCGCGCCGCACGCACCCGTATCGAGCACGACAGCATGGGCGAACTGCAGGTGCCCGTGGACGCGCTATGGGGTGCGCAGACCCAGCGCGCCGTGCAGAACTTCCCGATTTCCGGGCGGCCGATGCCACGCGGCTTCATCCGTGCGCTCGGGCTGGTGAAGGGTGCCGCCGCCGACGTCAACACCGACCTCGGCCTGCTGCCCAAGGGTATCGCCAAGGCCGTGCAGGCGGCCGCGCAGGAGGTTGCCTCCGGAGCGCACGACGCGCATTTCCCGATCGATGTCTACCAGACCGGATCGGGCACCTCGTCGAACATGAACGCCAACGAGGTGATCGCCACGCTGGCGACGCGTGCGGGCAAGGCGGCGGTGCACCCGAACGACCACGTCAACCTGGGGCAGAGCTCCAACGACGTCATCCCGACCGCCTTGCGCGTCGCGGCGCAACTGGCGGTGATGGAGGACCTGCTGCCGGCCGTCAGGCATCTGCGCAAGACCATCGACGCGCGTGGCAAGGCGCTGGCGAAAGTGGTCAAGACCGGCCGCACGCACCTGATGGATGCCATGCCGTTGACCTTCGGTCAGGAGTTCTCCGCATGGTCGGCGCAGCTGTCCTCGGCACAGGCGCGCATCGAGGACACGCTCACGCGCGTGCGCCGGCTGCCGCTCGGCGGCACGGCGATCGGGACCGGCATCAACGCCGATCCGCGCTTCGGCACGCGCGCGGCAAAGGTGTTGTCCACGCTGACCGGTACCCGCTTCGAAAGTGCGCAGAACAAGTTCGAGGGGTTGGCGGCGCAGGACGACGCGGTCGAACTGTCCGGCCAGCTCAGCGTGCTGGCCGTCGCGCTGACCAAGATCGCCAACGACCTGCGCTGGATGAACTCAGGGCCGTTGGCGGGCCTGGGCGAAGTGGAACTGCCGGCGCTGCAACCGGGCAGTTCCATCATGCCGGGCAAGGTGAATCCGGTGATCCCGGAGGCCACGGTGATGGTGTGCGCGCAGGTGATGGGCTACCACACCGCCGTGACGGTGGCCGGCCAGACCGGCAACTTCCAGTTGAACGTCACGCTGCCGCTGATCGCGAACAACCTGCTGGACGGCATCCAACTGTTGTCGAACGTGACGCGGTTGCTGGCGGATGACTGCATCGCCGGCCTCAAGGTGCGTGGCGACCGCGTGCAGGAAGCGCTGGACCGCAATCCGATCCTGGTGACGGCATTGAACCCGGTGATCGGCTACGAGAAGGGCGCCGCCATCGCCAAGCAGGCCTACAAGCAGAACCGGCCGGTGCTGGACGTGGCGCGCGAAGTCACCGGGCTGCCGGAAAAGACGCTCAGACCGCTGCTGGATCCGGCCGTGCTGGCCAAGGGTGGCATCCATGGCAAACCGGGTGGCGGGGGCGGTTGAGGGTGTCGCCGCGCGTCAGTCGCGCGGCGGCCACTCGCCCGGGATCTTCGTCCCCGACAGCATCGCCAGCGCGCCTTCGCACATCTGCTGCTTCTGCTCGGGCGTCCCGGTGTCCAGCCGGCCCAGTCGTTGGGCCAGGGTGCGCTCCCGGTATCCGGCCAGCGTGTCGCCGGGTTCGAATTCGGCCAGTGTCAGCAGCCGTCCTCGTTCAATCTGGTCCTGGTGGGTGTTGACGTAGCGGAAGTACGCCGGTGCGGCGCGCTGCAGGTAGGTGGCATCGGTCGCGACACACTTCTCGATCAACACCGGCATCGCGAACGTCGCGACGTAGGCGATATGGTCCTGGAACGCGCGTTCGCGCACTGGATCGGCGGCATCCGCCGCATGCGCGGTGGAGATGCCCAGGGCGACAGCCAGGGCGATGGGCAATAGTGGCTTCATGTCTTTTCCGCAGGGTAGGTATGCGCGCTAGGGCGCTGGCGCGCCGCCCGGGCGGCGCGGGAGGCGTCAACGGGAGGCGTCAACGGGAGGGGGCTTCCGCCGGTTCGGCGGCTGCGGCCGCATCGGCTTCCGCCGCCGCGTTCACGTTCGAGCCGTCCTTCGCATCACCGTGGATGGTTTCGCCGATCGCGCGTCCGACGTCTTCACCTGCGGCATAGCTGCTGCTCTGGCTGCTGCGACAATCCTCGACGTCATCCAGGTCCATCGTCGCGTACGGCTGGAACGAGGGCAGTGACGCGGCGAGATCCTGCTGCGCCTTGTACAGGCCGGGCAGGCGCTCGCAGATCTTCATGGCCTCGGCTTCCACCTTCTTCGCTTCAGATTCGATCTGCTGCTCGATCTGGTCCGGATTGCCGCTGAAGATGCCTTTCACTGCAGCACCGACGGCCTTGCCCGCCAGCTTGGCGCCTTCCTTGCCCGTCGCGATGCCCGCATCGGCAATACCGCCGAGTTCACGGTGGTAGGCCACCAGCAGCGTGCGCTGGGCATCAGTCACCTCGACCGTCTTGCCGTCGATGATGAAGTCGCCCTTGGCCGAGATCTCCGCCTTCGGGTGACCGGTGGCGTTGAGCTTGAGGTTCTGGCCCCACAAGGCACCGGAGACTTCGGCGCTGTCGCCTGGCTGCGGGCCCCGCGAACACGCGGCCAGCAACAGGAGGGAGAGTGCCGACGCGATCGGAATGATGCGGTTCATGTCGTTCCTTGAAAGTCAGTGATGCTTGGGAATGTCGAGCGCGCCCTTGACGCCATCGTGGTCAATGTCGCCACTGCCGACGGAGCGGACGGTCAGTCCACCGCTGACGTTGCGGACCTCCACGCCACCGGAGCCGACCGAGCCGACGACCACGTCACCGGTGATGTCGCGCAGATCCGCGCCGCCGGAGCCGATCGAGCCGATCTCCACGTCACCGCTGCCCGCCAGGCTGAAGCCGCCCGACCCGATGCTGCCGACATGGGTCGTGCCCTGCACCTTGTGCGCCTCCACATCGCCCGAGCCGATCGACACCACTTTCAGGCTGCCGGCACCCTGGATATCGATATCGCCCGAGCCCACCGAGGTGGCGGCGAGTCCGCGGATGTCGCGGCCCACGGCGTGGCCGGAGCCGACATCGGCGCTGAACACCGGCGCGCCCGTGACCTCGGCTTCGCCCGAGCCGACCTTCACCTGCACGGGCAGATGGTCGGGCAGGGTCGCCGTCAGGTTCATGTAAGCGTAGTTGCTGCCGAACGAAAGACCGCTGAAGCTGCCTTCCTGGTACATCCGCACGATCAGCTTGTCGCCGGCGCGCCGCTGTTCGATCTTCAGGCGAGCGAGCCGGTCGGCGTGACTGCTGCAGGCCCTGCCATCCATCGCGGCAGGCGCACCGGCACGCGACTCCACCGTCAGATCGTGCGGGCCGACCTCGAACACCACGGTCTTTGCGTCGCCGATGTCGAGCGTCAGCTGGCGTGGCGCTTCGTGCTTGCAGTACCTGTCCGACGCCAGCGCGGGTGCGGACAGGGAGAGCAGGGCGAGCAGCGGGGAGGCGATAAGGGCGGTACGCATCGGCGGGTCTCCGGAATCAGGTCAGTCATGCGGAAGCTGCCGGCGGCGAGGGGCGGCGCGCCCGGCGAACTCAATGGGGGTTACCGCTTGGCAAACTCGCGGCGGACTTCCTTCTCGCAGTCCTCGACATCGTCCGCTTCCAGCGTGGCGTAGGGACGGAATGGCGGCAGGCTGGCGGACAGGCGCTCCTGGCTGACCAGCAACGCGGGCAGGCTGTGGCAGATCTGCCGAACGCCCGGTTCGATGGTTTCCCTCACAGTCTTTTCCACGCGGCGCTCCAGGCTGCCGGTCATGGCGCCGAACATCAGGCTGAAGATGCCCCGGTCCACCGCGTCCAACGCCGCCTGCGCGCTGCGCTCGCCGATGTCGATGCCGGCCTTGGCGATGTCGATCATCTGGCCGCGATAAAGCAGCAGTTCCTGCCGCTGGCGGCCGTCGATGGCGACCGGCCTGCCTTCGATCAGGAAGTCACCAAGGGGAGTTATCTCCGCCTTCGGAAGTGATGTGTCCTTGTCGGCGGCGCGGTTGCCGGACGATGCCCCGAAGCGCATGTTATCGCCCAGCTGCAGGTTGCCGGTTTCCAGCTCACGGCGGGCAACGGCCAGTTCTGCCCGCACTTCGTTGCGCGCGCTCGCCAAGTCGGCACTGATCTCGCGGTCGATGCTGCTTTCCTTCGTGTTCGCGGCCTGCGCGGCGAGCGGCAGCAGACTCGCCAGCAGCAGGGGCATCAGGGAGCGGTGGATGCGTGTGGAATGCATGTCGGATCTCCTTCGTATGGGGGATCTGTGCGCGTCTTGCGCGAATCCCCTGGGGCTTGCATGCCGCGCATGATGCGGCCGACGGCAGAAAACTCAGAAGCTCCAGTTGCCGTCGCCGTTGGCATCGCCGCAGTCATCCACGTCGGACTGGTCCATGCTCGCGTAAGGCTTGAACTCGGGCAGTGCGGCGGCCAGCGCCTGCTGCGCGCTGAGCAGTCCAGGCAGGCGTGTGCACAGCTGCGCCACCATGGGCTTGATCTTCGCCTTGGCCTGTTCACCGACCTGCTGGCCGATCTCGTCGCCGGACTGGCCAGCCAGCACACCCTTCAAGGCCGAGGCCGCAGCATCGATGCCCACGCGGGCGCCTTCCATGCCGATGGCCATGCCGTCGCCGACCACGCCCAGCAGCTCGCCGCGATAGGCCAGCACCAGCGCCTTCTGTTCCGGAGTGGTCGCGACCGCCTTGCCTTCGATCAACAGATCGCCGGTCGGGGTTATCTCGGCCTTGGGCAGGGATCCGTTTTCGTTGCGGTTGAGCGACAGGTTCTCGCGCGCCAGACGTTCGCGCGCGGTGGCGATTTCCTCGCGGGCCTTTTCCATTTCCTGGCTGGCCTCGCCCAGGCCCTTGGCCACTTCGCCCACCGCTTCAGCGGCGATGCCGGTGGGCGCGTTGTCCTGCTTGTCCTGTGCCGGCTGGCAGGCCGCCAGCAGCAGGACGGCGGCGATGGAGGCGCTGTGGACCAGTAGAGCGTACTTGCGCATGGGATGTCCCTTGTCGTGTCGGATCGAAGCGGGCGGCGGTGGGGAGCGCCGCCCCGGGGGGCTTATTCGCTTTCGCGCCAGCGACGCAGATAGATGGCACCGATGATCAGGGCCACGCCGATCACTGCACCGATCCACAGGTCGGCCGTGGCGAAGGCCTGCCAGCTGCGGGTCAGGTCGATGGCATTGGCCAGTTCGTCCGGGGAGTTGAAGTCGGCATGTGGGTTTGTGGCTCCGCCCTGCAGGGTGGGGAACCAAGCGCCCGGGATCACGCTCGCCAGCCCGCGGTAAACCACGGTGTACCAGATCAGATCGTGGCGGACCTCCAGGCCCGGCAGGATGTCGGTCATGCTGATGATGACGCACGCCAGCACCGGCACCAGCACCGCCCAGAGGAACGGCTTGCTGCGCGACCAGGCCGAGCAGAACATCAGCCAGCCCACCGCCGGCAACGCCCAGAACACGTAGACGGGCAGGGAGGCAAGCACGCCGCCGATGATGCGCAGCGGATGCGAGTGGGTGAACACCGCGCCGCCAGCCGGCAAGCCGTTGATCGAAATGGTCAGCGCCGAGATCAGCCACATCGCCATGCCGATCAGGATGCCCACGCCCACCGCCAGCAACGGCGCTAGCAGCAGCGCCCACGCCAGCTTGGACAGCACCATGTGCGTGTCGGAGATGGGCAAGGACTTCCAGAACAGCACGCTGCGGTCGCGGCGGTCGTCGTACAGCGTGCCCAGCGCATAGAAGAAGACTACGAAGGCCAGGACCACGCAGGCCAGGATCACGCCGCCCAGCAGCATGCCGTCGCCGATGCCGCCGACGATCTGGTGGGCCTTTTCCGGCGCCTCCTCGACGCTGAAGCCACCGCCGTTCATCTGGCCACGTGCGGCGATGCTGCCAATGACGGCCAGGATCAGGTTGAGGACCACGAAGATGCCGCCGGTGATGACAGGCGCCCAGAAGAATCCGCCACGGTTTTCCCAGAACTCGCGCTTCAGCAGCCACGTGAACGCGCCCGGCTTGGAGGATTTACCCAATGTCGAAGTCACGGCGTTCATGCGTAGGTTCCTTTCATGATGGCGACGAACAGGTCGGCCAGGCCAGGGGTACGGGTTTCGCCGAGGGCGGCGAGATGGCCTTTCGGCACGCCGTCGAACAGCAGCACGGTCTTGCCGAAGGGCAGGGCGCGTTCGTCGATGGGTTTCAGGGCGCGGGCCTGGTCAACCGCCTCGCCACTGACCAGCACTTCGGTGTAGCGCTCGGCCATGTCCTCCATCTGCGACGTGAGCACGATCTTGCCGTCGCGGATGAACATGACGTCGGTGAGGATGTGTTCGATCTCTTCCACCTGGTGGGTGGTGACGATGATCGTCTTCTGTTCGTCGAAGTAGTCCTCCAGCAGGCGCTGGTAGAACTGCTTGCGATACAGGATGTCCAGGCCCAGCGTGGGTTCGTCCAGCACCAGCAGCTTCGCGTCGATGGCCATCACCAGCGCCAGGTGCAGCTGCACGATCATGCCCTTGGACATTTCGCGCACGCGCAGGTTGGGCTTCAACTGGGTATTGGCGAGGAAACGCTCGCATTTGGCGCGATCGAAGCGCGGATGCACGCCGCCCACGAAGTCGATGGCCTCCTTGACCTTCATCCAGCGCGGCAGCACCGCCACGTCGGCGATGAAGCAGACATCCTTCATCAACTCGTCGCGGTCCTTGCGCGGATCCATGCCCAGCACCTTCAGCTGGCCTTCGAATGGCGTCAGGCCCAGGATGGCCTTCAGCGCGGTGGTCTTGCCGGCCCCGTTGGGACCGATCAGACCGATGATCTTGCCCGCTTCGATCTCGAAGCTCGTGTTGTCCAGCGCAAGCTTGTTCCTGTAGGCCTTGCGCAGGCCGTGGGCCGACACCACGGCGTTGGCGATTGCGGCATTCATCACTTGTTCCCCTTGGATTGCAGCAGATCTTCAATGGACAGGCCCAGGCGCTCGATGCGCTCGGCGACAGCGGGCCATTCCTCGGTCAGGAACCGCTCGCGCTCGGTGCCGCGCAGCTTCTTGGCCGCCTCGTCGGTGACGAACATGCCCAGGCCGCGGCGCTTCTCCACCAGGGCTTCATCCGCCAGCTCCTGGTAGGCACGCGAAACGGTGATCGGGTTGAGCTGGTACTCCGCCGCCACCTGGCGGACGGAGGGCAGCGCGTCACCCGGCTTCAGGATGCCGTCCAGCATCATCGCGATCACGCGATCCTTCAGCTGGCGGTAGATGGGAGCGCCGTCGCTCCATTGGATGGAAGTCATGGCTCAGCTCCTCGGACGCAGCGATTGGCCAAAGGAGAAATAGGGCATGGCCAGCGATGCCCGGGCGCGGCGCTTGTGCTGCCGGGCTTCGGGCTTGCCGTCGTCGCCTGCGATCTCGAGGGCTTCGGATTCCAGCGCGCCCACCAGCGCGGCGGATTCCACCTCGGCCGTGCGTGCGCCGGTGACGGCCGCCAGCGCGCCCACTGCCAGCAGCAGGCCGCCGACGGCGAGGCTGGGCAGGGCGTGGGTCAATTTCTGGTTCATGGCATCCCCCCGTGAGTTGGGTGAGTGGTGTTGTATTCAACTATAACACCAAAACACAGGGCGTCAACGGGGTGACCGGGTTTTGTCACCCAACTGAAGGCATACTTGTCATGTTCGTAATAGCGGGGTGAGGTCATGAAGTTCAAGTCATTGAAAATGCTGTCATTTCTTGCGCTCGTGAGTGTCTCCGCGACCGTGCTGGCCGCCGGTTTGCTGGACGTCGCCTACCGCCCACTGGCCGGCAAGGTGCCCGTCAACCTGAAGGAAAAGTATGCGGGCCAGGTGCTGCTGGTGGTGAACACTGCCAGCAAATGCGGTTACACGCCGCAGTACGAAGGGCTGGAGGCGCTGCACAAGCGCTATGCCGGTCAGGGATTCGCGGTACTCGGTTTCCCCTCCAACGACTTCAAGGGCCAGGAGCCGGGCAGCGAGAAGGAGATCCAGGAGTTCTGCACGCTGACCTATGGCGTGAAGTTCCCGATGTTCGAGAAAGTGGTGGTGACGGGCGAGAAAGCGACGCCGCTTTACCGTTCGCTGGCGCAGGCCACGGGCACTGCCCCGGGATGGAACTTCCACAAGTACTTGATCAGCCGCGACGGTCGCGTGGTGGCGAATTTCCCCAGCAAGGTCTCGCCTGAAGACCCCGCCGTGGTGGAAGCGATCGAGCGCGAATTGAAGGCCCCGCGCGCTGCGCGTTGATGCAGTGCCTTCGCGGGTGGCTGGCATGCCACAATACGGGTTTGGCGCCGCCATCGTGGCGCAGGTTCCAGGAGCAGAAAGGATGAAGCGGTCGGTCCGCGGCGCAGCCGTGTTGTTGGCAATCTCGTTTTCGATGCTGGGAGGCAGCGTGTCTGCACAGGAAAAAACCGCGCTGGTCACCGAGCGCGACAAGGTGAGCTACGCGATTGGTGTGGATGTGGGCAATTCGCTGCAACCGGTGGGGCCATTCCTCGATGTGGCTGCGTTCGAGCGCGCGATCATCAACACGTTCGCTGGCAAGCCCGCGCTGATCTCCGAGCAGGAAGCGCAGGCGACCGACCAGTTGCTGCGGGTGAACCTCGCCGTGGCCGAAGGCCAGCCGGTCCCCGGCATGCCGCCGGGCAGCACGCCGCCGGCGGTCGACAAGACCAAGGTCGGCCTGTTCCTGGGCACCTATGTGGTGGGCCCCTCGCTGATGCCGTTCAAGGATGAGCTGGACACGGCCGTGCTCGCCCAAGCCGTGCGGACGCTGACCAGCAAGAGCGGCACGCCCCTGCTGAGCGTGGAGCAGGCGCAGGCCGAGATGCAGGCCTATATCGCCAAGCGTCAGGCCGGTGCGTCGCAGCGCAATCGCGACGAGGGCGCCAAGTTCCTCTCCGCCAACAAGACCAAGCCCGGTGTGGTCACCACCCCGTCGGGGCTGCAGTACATGGTGCTGCGCCAGGGCAACGGACAGCGGCCGATGTCCACCAGCCGCGTGCGCGTGAACTACGAAGGCAAGCTGCTCAACGGCGAAGTCTTCGACAGCTCGTATGCGCGCGGTGAGCCGGCCGAGTTCGGCCTGAACCAGGTCATCGCAGGCTGGACCGAAGGCGTGGCCCTGATGCCCGTGGGCGCCAAGTACCGCTTCTGGATCCCGTCCAACCTGGCCTACGGTCCCAATGGTGCACCCGGCGGCAAGATCGGCCCGGATGCGACGCTGACCTTCGACGTCGAATTGATGGGCGTGCTGCAATAAGTCGCTGGTGTAATCGCGGCTCCCCCGGCCAGGAAGTGCTTTCATGCGCGTTGCGATCTTCGGTACCGGTTACGTCGGGCTGGTGACAGGCACCTGCCTGGCCGAGGTCGGGCATGACGTGGTCTGTATGGACATCGACCCCGCGAAGGTCGATGGTCTCAATCACGGCGTCGTCCCCATCTACGAGCCCGGCCTGTCGCCGATGGTGAAGGCCAACCATGCCGCGGGGCGCCTGCGGTTCACCACCGTTGCGGAAGAGGCCATCGCGCACGGTGACGTGGTGTTCATCGCCGTGGGTACCCCTCCCGACGAGGACGGCAGCGCCGACCTGCAGTACGTCCTGGCGGTGGCCGACACCATCGGCCGCAACCTCCAGCAGCCTTGCATCGTGGTCAACAAGTCCACGGTGCCGGTCGGCACCGCCGACAAGGTGAGGGCGGCCATCGACGCCGAACTCGCGGCGCGCGGCGTGGAGATCGCGTTCGATGTCGTCTCCAATCCCGAGTTCCTCAAGGAAGGCGATGCGGTCAACGACTGCATGCGCCCTGATCGCATCGTCATCGGCGCCTCGGATCCGCAGGCCGTGGAGAAACTGCGCCGTCTCTACGCACCCTTCAATCGCAACCACGAGCGCATCGTCGTCATGGACGTGCGCTCTGCCGAGCTGACCAAGTACGCCGCCAACGCGATGCTGGCCACCAAGATCAGCTTCATGAACGAGATCGCGAACATCGCCGAACGCGTCGGTGCCGACGTGGAGCATGTGCGGCAGGGCATCGGTTCCGACCCGCGCATCGGCTGGCATTTCATCTATCCCGGCGCAGGCTACGGCGGCTCCTGCTTCCCCAAGGATGTGCAGGCGCTGGCACGCACCGCGCAGCAGCATGGTTACCAGGCCGAACTGCTGCAGGCCGTGGAGGCCGTCAACCACCGCCAGAAGGCCCATCTGTTCGAATTGATACAGCGTCACTATGACCGCGGCGAAGACGAGGGCATCCGTGGCAGGACGTTCGCGGTCTGGGGGCTGTCGTTCAAGCCCAACACCGACGACATGCGCGAAGCCAGCAGCCGCAGGCTGCTGGCGGAGTTGTGGGACGCCGGTGCGAAGGTCCGCGCCTACGACCCGGAGGCCCGCGAGGAAGCCGCCCGGATCTTCGGTGAACGCGACGACCTGGTGCTTTGCGATGACGCACGCACTGCCGTTGAGGGTGCCGATGCACTGGTGGTGGTGACCGAGTGGAAGCAGTTCCGCAGCCCGGATTTCGCGCGCCTGCGCGACACCCTCGGCGATGCGGTGGTCTTTGACGGCCGCAACCTGTACGACCCCGGCGAAGTGGAAGCCGCAGGCATCGCGTATTACGGCATCGGGCGCGGGAGATCCTTGCATGCAGACTGACCTGCTGTTGCAGGGCGACACGCTCGAGCGCCGCCTGGTGGAGATGGAAACCCGTCTGGCGTTCCAGGAGCATTCGCTCAACGAGCTGAGCGAGGCGCTGGCGGACGCACGGGCCGAGAACCAGCGCACCGCGCTGCTGCTCCGGCACATGGTGGAGGAGCTCGGAAAGGTACGTACCTCGCTGTTCGAGGACCCCGCCAACGAACCGCCGCCGCCGCATTATTGATACGCTTGGGACACAGCAGTCCCCACGAAAGACCGATGACCGATTCACTCCGCGACCAGTTGCTGGGCCTGGGCTTCAAGCCCGCACCGAAGCCCGAGCGCAAACCCGACCGTCGGCCTGATCAGCGGCGCGACGCGCAGAAGCCGACCGGCAAGGGTGCCGCGCACCCGAAACCGGGCCACGGCGGCAAGCCGCGCCCGCCGCAGGGTGGAGGCAAGCCCAGGCCCAAGCGCAGCCAGGAAGACATCGACCTCGCCAAGGCCTACGCCATCCGCGCCCAGCGCGAGAAGGACGAGCGCATCGAAGCCGAGCGCGTGAAGCAGGAGGAAGCACGCCTGCGCCGCGAAGCGAGGGCGAAGCTCGATGCGTTCCTGCAGGACAAGGGCCTCAATGACGCGGAAGCCGATATCGCACGCCACTTCCCGTACGGCGGCAAAATCAAGCGCATCTATGTCAATGCAGCGCAATTGAAAGCACTCAATGCGGGCGAACTGGGCGTGGTGCAGCAGAACGGCCGCTACCTGCTGGTCACCGCCGCGGTGCTCGCCGAGGCCGAAGCGATCTTCGCGCCCGCCGTCGCGTTGAAAGTCGATCCGGACGCCCCGGCCGATCAGGACCCCTATGCCGACCCGCAATACCAGGTGCCCGACGACCTGGTGTGGTGACGCGCACTGATCGTCGTCCCCGTCTCTGCCTGCTGCCCGGGCTGGATGGCACCGGTCGGCTCTACACGCCTTTGCTCGATGCATTCCAGGGCGATTACGACGCCGAGGTGCTGGCGTATGACGCAGGATGCTTCAGCGGCTATGCGGCGCTGGCGGAAGCGCTGGGTCCGGCATTGCGGCGGCACACGGATACGGTACTGATCGCCGAGTCGTTCGCGGGTCCCCTGGCCCTGATGCTCGCCCATCGCAACCCAGGTCATGTCAGAGCCGTGGTGCTGGCGGCGAGTTTCGTCCGCGCACCGCTCCCTTTCAGCCTCGCTTGTGCGGCGGTACTGGATCGATTACCGGCCTTGTCGTTGCCCGTGTTCGCACTGGAACGCGTTCTGGCAGGCGGGATGCTGCCGACGCCATTGCGGAGAGAGTTGGATGCCGTCCTTGAGGCAATCCCCATCGACGTGTTGCGCCAACGCGCGCTGGCGGCGCTGCGCGTGGACGTCCGTCGTCAGCTCGCTGCGCTGGACCTTCCGCTGCTCCATCTGCAGGCCCGCCGGGACAGGCTGATAGCAGCAAGGGCAGGTGATGAGATCGTTCGTCTGGCACGCAATGCGCAGCAGGTCGTCATCGACGCACCGCACTTCCTGTTCCAGGTGGCACCGGTCGCGGCGGCAGACGAGATCGGGCGATTCCTGAAGAGCGTATGCATCCTGGAGGGGGCACGCCACGATTCTTAGGCCCAGGTGGATCGATCAGTCGTCGCTCGACTGCGCTGGGGACATTCCGGGCCGGATCAGCCAGTTCCAGACGATGAAGGCGGCGATCAACGCGATCACCGACGACGCAAGGAATGCGGTCTCGCCCCCGAAGCGCCAAAGCTGGCCTGCCAGCAACGCGCCCACCACGCCACCCACGCCGGACGATAGACCATAGAACACGCCCTGGCCATGTCCATTCATGCGGCCCGGGAAGAAGCGCACCAGCAACTGCATGGCGGCCGCGAAGAAGGCGCCGAAGTTGAGCGCATGCGTCAGCTGCGCCAGCACCATCACCGGCGTGTTGTCGGGAAACAGGGCGGTGACCAGCCAGCGCACCGACGCACTGAGCAGCGCGACCATGAGGACGCGACTGGCATCCCAGCGCCGGAAGATGCGGCTGGCCAGGAAGAACACGCCGATCTCGGCCAGTACGCCGACCGTCCACAGTACGCCCTGTGTCGCGGTCGTGTAGCCGTGTTCGGAGAGGTAGATCGAGAAGAACGTGTAGAACGGGCCGAACGAGATCTGGGTAAGGAACGCCGCCACGAAGAACGCGATCACCTGTGGCCTGCGCAATCGCGCGCGGAAGCCGTCCTGCGGATCGATCGGGTGGTGTTCCGGCTCGCGCGCGTAGCGGTTCGACAACGCAGATGCGAAGACGGCCGCCAGCACCGGCAGCATCAACCATGGCAATGCACCCACGCCCAGCCGGCGTGCGTCGATCAGCCAGCCGAACAGCGATACCACCAGAATGAAGCCGATCGAGCCCCAGACGCGGATCAGGCCATAGCGGTCGCTGCGCGCACCGAGATGCGACATCGTGATCGATTCGAACTGCGGCATCACGGCGTTGTAGGCGAAGCAGAAGCCGAGCATCACCACGAACAGGCCTGCGTGTTCCAGGGGCAGCAGGAACAGCGCAAAGCAGCCCAATGCCAGCGCGCAGCCCAGGTGCAGCCAGCGGATGGGATTCGGCGAGCGCGCGGCCAGCGTGGTCCACAGGCTGGGCGAAACGATACGCGTGGCGTACCACAGGCTCATCAGCACACTGATGGCGGCCACGCTGAGGCCGCGCGATTCCAGGTACAGGCTCCAGTACGGTGTGAAGGCGCCGAGTACCGCGTAGTACGAAAAGTAGAAGCTCGACAGGCGGACCGCGGGATACGCGGTCGGCGGGATGGCATCCCTCATGTCGCTGCTCGATATGCGGCGACGGGTGACGTCCGGCCTTCGGCAGCGGGCGAGGGTGGCATGAGGGACGCAGGCACGGGCGGGATGCACATTCTAGCGGAGCGCGCATTGCGCTCCGCTCTGCCGGGCCTCTCGACAGGGGGTGAACGTGCCGCCGTGCGTGATGGCGGTTATTCCGGGTCGTAGTCCAGGTTGGACGCCAGCCATCTTTCCACCTGCGCCAGCTCCACGCCCTTGCGTTTCGCGTAGTCGGCCGCCTGCTCCTTCGATACTCGACCTACGACGAAGTACTGGCTCTGCGGGTGGCTGAAATAGTAACCGGACACCGCCGCCGTCGGCAGCATCGCGAAACTCTCCGTCAGCGACATGCCGGCATTGCCGGGTGCGTCCAGCAGGCGGAACAGGGTGGCTTTCTCGCTGTGTTCCGGGCAGGCGGGATAGCCCGGTGCCGGACGGATCCCGCGGTACTGCTCGGCGATCAAGGCCTCGTTGCCCAATGCTTCGTCGGACGCGAACCCCCAGAACTCCTTGCGCACGCGCTGGTGCAGCCGCTCGGCGAGGGCTTCGGCAAGCCGGTCGGCGAGGGCTTTCAGCAGGATGGCGTTGTAGTCATCGTGGTCGGCCTCGAAGCGGGCGACATGTTCATCGATACCGATGCCGGCGGTGACGGCAAAGGCGCCGATCCAGTCCTGCCTGCCGGAATCCTTCGGTGCGATGAAGTCCGCAAGACAGAAGTCCGGACGCTCGGCAGGCTTGTCCACTTGCTGGCGCAGGAAATACAGGCGCTCGGTGGTACCCGCGTGCTGGAGTTCGACGTCATCGCCGACGCTGTTGGCCGGCCACAGGCCGAATACCGCTTTCGCCGTCAACCATTTCTCGGCAACGATGCGCTTCAGCATTGTCTGCGCGTCCTGGTACAGCTCGCTGGCCTGCGCACCCACCACGTCGTCGGTCAGGATGGCGGGATACTTGCCCGCCAGCTCCCATGCCTGGAAGAAAGGCGTCCAGTCGATGAACTCGACCAGTTCCGCCAGCGGATAATCCTCGAAGACGTGCAGGCCGGGCTGGTTGGGCGCGGGCGGTGAATAGTCGCCCCAACCGCCGTTGAACTTCTGGCCACGCGCCTTTTCCAGCGAGACCAGCCGTTTCGCATCGCCACGGTTGCGGTGGCGTTCGCGGATTTCCGCGTAGTCGGCATCGTTGGCGGCCACGAACGCCGCGCGCATGTCGCGCGAGATCAGCGATTGCGCCACACCCACGGCACGCGAGGCATCCTTCACCCACACGGTGGGCGCATCGTAGTGCGGATCGATCTTCAGCGCAGTGTGTGCACGGGAGGTGGTCGCACCCCCGATCAGCAGGGGCATGGAGAAGCCTTGCCGCTGCATCTCGCGCGCCACGTGGGTCATTTCCTCCAGCGACGGCGTGATCAGACCGGACAGGCCGATCAGGTCCGCGTTCTCGGCCTTTGCGCTGTCCAGGATCTTCTGCGTGGGCACCATCACGCCCAGGTCCACCACGTCGAAGTTGTTGCAGGCCAGCACCACGCCGACGATGTTTTTGCCGATGTCGTGCACGTCGCCCTTGACTGTGGCCATGACGATCTTGCCGTTCGACTTGCCCACGTCGCCGGTGCGCAGCTTTTCGGCTTCGATGTAGGGCAGCAGGTAGGCCACCGCCTTCTTCATCACGCGGGCGGACTTCACCACCTGCGGCAGGAACATCTTGCCGGCGCCGAACAGGTCGCCGACCACGTTCATGCCGTCCATCAGCGGGCCTTCGATCACGTCCAGCGGGCGCGCAGCCTGCGCGCGTGCTTCCTCGGTGTCCTGGTCGACGAAGGCGTCGATGCCGTGCACCAGCGCGTGCGCCAGGCGCTCGCGCACCGGTTTCTCGCGCCAGGCCAGGTTTTCCACCGGCGCTTCGCCTTTCCTGCCCTTGTAGCGCTCGGCGATCTCCAGCAGCCGTTCGGTCGAATCCTTGCGACGGTTGAGGATCACGTCCTCCACGCGTTCGCGGAGCTCGGCGTCGAGGTCGTCGTAGACGGGCAGGCCGCCCGCATTGACGATACCCATGTCCATGCCGGCCTGGATGGCGTGGTACAGGAACACCGAGTGGATCGCCGCACGCACGGGCTCGTTGCCGCGGAACGAGAACGACACGTTCGATACGCCGCCCGAGACATGGCAATGCGGCAGCGTCTGCTTGATGATCCGGGTGGCTTCGATGAAGTCAACGGCGTAGTTGTCGTGTTCCTCGATGCCGGTGGCGACCGCGAAGATGTTGGGGTCGAAGATGATGTCTTCGGGCGGGAAGCCGACTTCCTCGGTCAGGATCCGGTAGGCGCGGGTGCAGATTTCCACCTTGCGCGCGCAGGTGTCGGCCTGGCCGGTTTCGTCGAAGGCCATCACCACGGCGGCCGCGCCATAGCGCAGCACCTTGCGGGCATGCTCGACAAAGGCTTCCTCGCCTTCCTTCAGCGAGATCGAATTGACCACGCTCTTGCCCTGGAGGCACTTCAGGCCCGCTTCGATGACGCTCCACTTGGATGAATCGACCATCACCGGAATGCGGGCGATGTCGGGTTCGGACATGATCAGGTTGAGGAAGCGTGCCATCGCTTTCTCTGAATCGATCAGGCCTTCGTCCATGTTGACGTCGAGGATCTGGGCACCACTGGCGACCTGCTGGCGCGCGACCTCGACCGCTTCCTCGTAGCGCTCTTCCTTGATCAGCTTGCGGAACTGGGCGCTGCCGGTGACGTTGGTGCGCTCGCCCACGTTGACGAACAGCAGGTCCGGGGTGATGACCAGCGGTTCAAGGCCGGACAGGCGGGTGTGGCGGACGCGGGTATTCACGCGGCGGCCTCCAGCAGGGCAGGCAGGCGGCGGGGCGCGACGCCCGCGACGGCGTCGGCGATGGCCCGGATGTGTGCGGGCGTGGTGCCGCAGCAGCCGCCGACGAGATTGAGCAGGCCGGACTGTGCGAACTCCTTCAACGTGGCCGCCATTTCCTCGGGTGTCTCGTCGTACTCGCCGAACGCATTCGGCAAACCGGCGTTGGGGTGTGCGCTGACATACGCGTCGGCGACGGTCGAGAGGGTTTCGACGTGTTCGCGGAGGTCTTTCGCACCCAGCGCGCAGTTGAGCCCGACGGACAGCGGGCGACCATGCGCGACCGACGTGTAGAACGCTTCGGCGGTCTGTCCCGACAGCGTACGGCCGGAGGCGTCGGTGATGGTGCCCGAGATCATCACAGGCAACCGTCCACCGCGCGCATCGAAGACTTCCTCGATGGCGTACAGGGCGGCTTTGGCATTGAGCGTGTCGAAGATGGTTTCTACCATCAACGTGTCGGAGCCTCCATCGATCAGGCCTTCGATGGCCTCGCGATAGGTGGCGCGCAACGCGTCGAAGCTGGTGTTGCGGTAGCCGGGATCGTTCACGTCCGGGCTGATCGAAGCGGTGCGGCTGGTCGGTCCCAGCACGCCGATGACGAAGCGGGGCTTGTCCGGCGTGGTCGCCTCGATGGCGTCGCAGCACTGGCGCGCGACGTGCGCCCCCGCCTTGTTCAACTCGTAGACCAGGTGTTCCAGGTGGTAGTCGGCCTGGCTTATCGAGGTTGCGTTGAATGTGTTGGTTTCGACCAGGTCAGCCCCTGCCTCCAGGTAGGCGCTGTGCACGCCGGCGATGACTTCAGGCCGGGTGAGCAGCAGGAGATCGTTGTTGCCCTTGAGGTCGTGGCCGCAGCCCGCGCCGTGCTCATGCGTGTGCTGCGCATCGCAACCCTCGGCGAAACGGGTACCGCGGTAGTCGGCTTCCTGCAGGCCATGGCGCTGGATCATGGTGCCCATCGCGCCATCGATGATCAGGATGCGTTCTTCCAGCGCCTTGAGCAGCAGGGACACGCGGGCGGGATTCAACCAGGGCAGGACGTTCATGGCTTTACCGCCGTGAGGGAAAGGACTTCGAAATGCGGTGGCCGGCGTTCACGGGTGACGGTTTCCGCATTGGCGATCTCCAGCCCGGCCTTCTCGGCGAACTTGCGGAGCTCCCTGTCCGAGAACCCGAGATTGATGTGCCCGTAGGCTTCCACGACCGAGCGGTGCTCGTGCTTGCCCAGGCTGCTGAGCAGCAGGCGGCCTCCCTTGCGCAGCACGCGTGCGGCCTCGGCCACGGCCTGTGCGGGTTTGCTGGAATAGGTCAACGCATGCATCAGCACGACCAGGTCGAAGCTGCCGTCCTTGAATGGCAGTGCGTGCATGTCGCCTTCGCGCACTTCCACGTTCGGGAAGCGCCGCAGGCGTTCTCCGGCCGCCGCCACCACGCGGGTGCTGGTGTCGATGCAGACGTAGCGGCTCGCATGTGGCGAGAGCAACTCGGCCAGCACGCCGTCGCCGGATGCGATGTCCAGCACGTCGCCGGTCTCGAGCAGCGGCAGGGCGGTCCGGGCCAGGGCCTCCCAGGTGCGGCCGGGCGAATAGTGGCGCTCCATGTCGCCGGCCACGCTGTCGGCCCAGTTCTGGTCGGCGGCACGGTTGGCCAGCACGTTGTCCACGCGCTCGGCGTCCTGGCGCAGCAGCGGATCGTCACTGCCATCGCGCAGGCTGCGCCACAGTTCACGCTGTACCGTGTCCAGGTTGTCTTCGTCGAAGCGGTAGTAGGCCGACACGCCCGCGCGGCGGTCGCGTACCAGCCCGGCCTCCTTCAGTTTTGCCAGGTGGGTGGAGACGCGCGGCTGGGCCAACTGGGTGATCGCCGACAACTCGGCGACGGTCAATTCTTCGCGCGACAGCAGCGCCAGCAGGCGCACGCGGGTGGCGTCGGCAAAGACTTTCAATCGGGTCGACCAGGCCTCCAGATCCATAAATATCTTCCTATCGCGATATAGAGATATTCTGCCCCCGCGGCGGCGCCAAGGTCAACCAGCGGCATACGCCCACGGATGGTCGCGGGTTACAATTGGTATTCAAGTACGTATGCAGAGGGGTACCCGTGGATTTCGCATTCACCGAAGAGCAATTGATGATCCAGGACGTCGCGCGCCGGATCGCCCAGGAAAAGATCGCGCCCAGCGCGGAGCACCACGACAGGACCGGCGAGTTCCCGCTGGACAACATCCGCCTGCTGGGCGAGAACGGCCTGATGGGCATCGAGGTGCCGGCCGAGTACGGCGGGGCGGGCATGGATCCGATCGCCTACGTGCTCGCGATGATCGAGATCGCCGCAGGCGATGCGGCCCATTCGACCATCATGTCGGTCAACAATTCGCTGTTCTGCAACGGCATCCTGAAGTTCGGTACCGAGGAGCAGAAGCAGACCTGCGTGCGCGCCATCGCCGAAGGCCGCGAGATCGGCGCGTTCGCGCTGACCGAACCGCAGTCGGGTTCCGATGCCACCGCGATGCGTTGCCGCGCGGTGAAGCAGGCCGATGGCAGCTTCGTCATCAATGGCAAGAAGAGCTGGATCACCTCCGGCCCCGTGGCCAAGTACATCGTGCTGTTCGCGATGAGCGAACCCGACAAGGGCGCGCGCGGCATCACGGCCTTCCTGATCGATACCGCCAAGGCCGGTTTCCACCGCGGCAAGACCGAGCCCAAGCTCGGCATCCGTGCCTCGGCCACCTGCGAGATCGAGTTCACCGACTACGTGGCCACGGCGGACGATGTGCTGGGCAAGGAAGGCGAGGGCTTCAAGATCGCCATGGGCGTGCTGGATGCCGGCCGCATCGGCATCGCGTCCCAGGCCATCGGCATCGCCCGCGCCGCCTACGAGGCCACCATCGCCTACGTGAAGGAGCGCAAGGCGTTCGGCGCGCCGATCGGCACGTTCCAGATGACCCAGGCCAAGATCGCCGACATGAAGTGCAAGCTGGACGCGGCCACGCTTCTGACGCTGCGCGCGGCGTGGGTGAAGGGCCAGGACCAGCGTTTCAGCAACGAGGCGGCGATCGCCAAGCTGACCGCCTCAGAGGCCGCCATGTGGATTACCCACCAGGCCCTGCAGATCCATGGGGGCATGGGCTATTCCAAGGAAATGCCGATCGAGCGTTACTTCCGCGATGCCAAGA
Organism: Pseudoxanthomonas sp. PXM03; assembly: GCF_014852005.1. Classification (GTDB taxonomy): domain Bacteria; phylum Pseudomonadota; class Gammaproteobacteria; order Xanthomonadales; family Xanthomonadaceae; genus Pseudoxanthomonas_A. The sequence continues at coordinate 1,724,814 of NZ_JACVAU010000001.1, forward strand.
TCACCGAGATCTACGAAGGCACCAGCGAGATCCAGCGCCTGGTCATCGCCCGCAATGAGACCGGCCTGCGCTGAATCCAGCGCCTCCGAAAAACGAGCGCCGCCTACGGGCGGCGTTTTTTCGTCCGCAGATCCGTGAGCGAGGCCACATCGCGCCCCCCATCTTTGGTCATGGGACGGGGCGGAGCGGGTTGGGTAGAGTGTCCGAATGCGGGGGTCTGTCCTCCGTATCCTTCCTGGAGACCCCGATGCGCAAAACCCTGATCGCCTGTGCCCTCGCACTTGCCCTGACCGCCTGCGACCGCGCCGCCACGCCGGAGACCGGTGCCGCCGGTACCCCGGCCGTCGCTGCGTCCGCCGCCGACATCGCTGCCGAGAGCCAGCGGCTGAATGCCTGGTTCGAGACGAAGTACGAGGAACAGTTGAAGTTCAGCCCGATCCAGCTGACCTTCCAGGGTCGCAAGGACCTGTACGACCAGGTGGACGACATGTCCGAACAGTCGCAGCGCGATCAGGTGGCCTGGGCCAAGGCCAGCGTCGAGGAGATGGAAAAGACCTTCGACTACGCCAAGCTCGACGACGAAACCAAGTTCTCGTATGACCTGTGGAAGCTGCAGTACGAGAACGCACGTGATGGCCTGCCGTTCCTGCAGGACGGCTACGCCTTCGACCAGATGAACGGTGCGCAGGGCTTTTGGCCAACGTTCCTGATCAGCTTCCACAAGGTGGATGAAGAGGCGGATTACACGGCCTACGTCGCCCGCCTGAAGGCGACCCAGCGTGCCTTCGGACAGTTGCTGGATCGTGCGCGTGCCTCGGCCGGGCAGGACATCCGTCCGCCGAAGTTCGCCTACGAGGGGGTGATCGACCAGGCGAAGAAAGTCATTACCGGTGCGCCGTTCTCGGCCGGCAAGGACTCCGCGATCTGGGCCGACGCGCAGGCCAAGGCCGATGCGCTGGTCAAGGCGGGCAAGATCGATGCCGCCCGCGCCACGGCGCTCAAGGATGAAGCGCGCAAGGCGCTGATGGAGCACTTCAAGCCAGCGTACGAGGGCGTGATCGCGTGGAGTGAGGAAGAGCTGCCGAAGGCCGCCGTCAATGCCACCGGTGTCGGCAGCACGCACAAGAACGGCAAGGCGTATTACGAGTACCAGCTGCGCCAGATGACCACCACCGGGATGACCGCGGACGAGATCCATGCGCTGGGACTGAAGGAAGTGGAGCGCATCAAGGGCGAGATGACGGCGCTGAAGGACAAGGTGGGCTTCAAGGGTGACCTGGATGCCTTCTTCGCCTTCATCGACAGCGATGCGCAGTTCAAGTACCCCAACACCGACGCCGGCCGACAGGCGTACATCGATGACGCCACGGCGGCCATCGACAACATCAAGAAGGTGCTCCCGGACTACTTCGGCCTGCTGCCGAAGGCCGACCTGGTGGTCAAGCGCGTGGAGCCGTTCCGTGAGCAGGACGGTGCCGCCCAGCACTACTACCCGGGTACGCCGGATGGTTCGCGCCCGGGCGTGTACTACGCGCATCTGTCTGACATGGGCGCGATGCCCAAGCCCGAGCTGGAGGTGATCGCCTACCACGAGGGCCTGCCGGGCCACCACATGCAGATCGCCATCGCGCAGGAACTGACCGGCGTGCCGAAGTTCCGCACCCAGTACGGCGTCACCGCGTATGCGGAAGGCTGGGGCCTGTATTCGGAGTGGCTGGCGAAGGAAATGCCGGGAACCTACAAGGACCCGTACTCCGAGTTCGGTCGCTTGAGTTCCGAGATGTGGCGCGCGATCCGCCTGGTGGTGGATACCGGACTGCATGCCAAGGGCTGGACCGAGCAGCAGGCGGTGGAGTACTTCGACGCCAACAGCGCGGTGCCGCGGGCGGCGATCGAGTCCGAGGTGAAGCGCTACCTGATCATGCCGGGGCAGGCCACGGCCTACAAGATCGGCATGATCAAGATCCAGGACCTGCGCAGGAAGGCGGAAACCGAACTCGGCGACACGTTCGACATCAAGGGATTCCACGACACCGTGCTCGGCGGCGGCGCGCTTCCGCTGACGTTGCTGGAGCGTCGCGTTGATCAGTGGATCGCGAAGCAGAAGGCGGCCAAGCCGGCCTGATCATCGATCTCCAGTGATACCGAGAACCCCGGCGTTGCGCCGGGGTTCTTGTTTTCGGACTCAGTGCGCCTTGGTCAGCAGGTCGAGGTTTGCCGGCAGCCACGCATCCAGTGCGGTCGGCGACCGGCCGGTGAGCTGGCGGTAGTCGTCCGTGACCTCGCCGAGATCGCCGGCAGCGGTCGCGGCGTCGAACGAGGCGAACACGTCGGCCAGCACCGGCGGAAAGCCGTGCGCTTTCAGGCCTTCGATCAACTTCTCTGGCGTGATGTCGACGACGGCAAGCGGCTTGCCGGTGAGTGCCGAGGCGCGCGCGGCGACGTCGCGCGCCGACCACGCGTGTTCACCGGTCAAGGTGAGGATCTGGTTCGACGTATCCTCGGATGACAGTGCTACCGCCGCGGCGTGCGCCAGATCTTCGCGCGCGATGTAGGCGATGCGTCCTTCGCCCGCCGCCGTCGCCCACTCTCCGGACGCCAAGGCGCCCGGCAGGGAATAGGCCAGGTTCTCGAAGTACCAGGCGTTGCGCAGTACCGTCCAGCCGAGGGAGGACGCGGACAGTGTCTGCTCGGTGCCCCAGTGGTCGGGCGCGAATGACACGTGCGATGTGGCGGCCGACGGCAGCGAGGTATAGACAACATGCCCGACGCCCACATCCGCGGCGGCCTGCACGGCGGCGCGGTGCTGGGCGAGGCGCTTGCCCGGTTCCATCAAGGCATCGGTGCTGACGAGCAGCAGCCGGTCGGCCCCGGCGAAGGCGGCCGCAAGCGTGGCCGGCTGGTCGAAATCGGCGGCACGCACGGTCACGCCGCGCGCAGCCAGGTCCGCCAGCGATTCCGGAGTGCGACTGGTGACGATGAGCCGGTCGGCAGGAATCTGCAGCGTATCCAGCAGATGGCGGACGACGGCGCTGCCGAGCTGTCCGGAAGCGCCGGTGACCAGCAGGGTGGGGGCGGGGGCGTTCATGACAGGCTCCTGTTTTGGTAACGGAAAGGATGTTGGTTACGATATGGTAGTAAAGGCTGCCGCCCCCACAAGCAGGGAGCCTGAAGTAACCGGGTTACCGGTCAGTAACCATGCCCTGGAGTCGGACCATGACCCTGCATCGCCAATCGCTGATCCTCGTCGAAAACTGCCCTATCCGCGATGTGCTTGATCGGCTGGGCGACCGTTGGACGGTCCTGGTCCTGCACGAGCTGTCGGCGGGGACGCTGCGCTTTTCCGAGATCCGCAAGCGCATCGCCGACATCTCACCGCGCATGCTGGCCCAGACGCTGCGGCATCTGGAACAGGACGGGTTGGTCAGCCGCGAGGTATTCCCGACGGTGCCGCCGCGCGTGGATTACGCGCTGACGTCACTGGGGCTGTCGTTCTTCGAGCGGGTGGAGATGCTGGCGCAGTGGGCCTCCGATCACCATGACGAAGTCCGCGCTGCGCGCAGGGCCTACATCGCGCCGGCGGCCAACGCGCCGAAGTAGATGTTTTGCGGGAGGGGCTCCAGCTCAGAAGGCCGACGCGGCGCGTAGACGGTCGGGGCTGAAGCCCCTCCTACAAGAAAGCCCCGGCATGGCCGGGGCTTTTCTTCATTCCATCGACTGCATGCCTGGTCAATGCCCGTGCGCGGGCTCGCCATCCACCGTTGCCGGAACATCATCCGCATCCTTGCGGTCGTGCGCGTGGTCGCGGGCCAGGTACAGGTAGAACGCGGGCAGCACGAACAGGGTGAACAACGTACCAATGGTCATGCCCGAGGCGATCACCACGCCCATCGAGAAGCGCGACGCCGCACCCGGGCCGCTGGCGATCAGCAGCGGGATCATCGCGAATACCAGCGCGGCGGTGGTCATCAGTACCGGGCGCAGGCGGATGGCGGCTGCTTCCTCGATCGCTTCGCGCTTGGACAGGCCACGCTCGATCTGCAGCTTGTTGGCGAACTCCACGATCAGGATGCCGTGCTTGGAGATCACGCCGACCAGCGTCACCAGGCCCACCTGGGTGTAGATGTTGATGCTCATGCCGGGGAAGGCTTCGATCTGCATCATGCCCAGGATGCCGCTGAGGATCGCCAGCACGTTCACCGTCAACAGCGCGCCGCAGATCGCCATCGGCACGGTCAACAGCATGATCAGCGCATCGCGGAAGCTCTCGAACTGCGCCGCCAGCACCAGGAAAATCACGATCAGCGCCAGTGCCAGCGTGACCAGCATCGCCGCGCCTTCCTGCTTGTACTGTCGCGACTCGCCCGCGTAGTCCACCGAGTATCCCTGTGGCAGCACTTCCTTCGCGGCCTGCTCCAGGATGGCCAGCGCCTCGCCCTTGCTCACGCCGGGGCGCGGGGCGAAGGTGATGGACACCGCGTTGAGCTGCTGGAACCGCTTCAGCGATTGCGGCTGCGCGCTTTCCTTCAGCGTGACCAGCGTCGACAGCGGAATCAGTTCGCCGTCGCGGGTGCGCGTGTAGTAGTTCTCCAGGTCGCTGGCGTTGAGGCGGTCGCTGCGCTGCACCTGCGGGATCACCAGGTACGAGCGGTTCTGCATCGCGAAGCGGTTGGTATAGCCGCCGGACAGCATCGCCGCCATGTCGGCCGCCAGCGTACGCATGTCGATGCCCAGGCTGGCCGCCTTGTCGCGGTCGATGTTGACCTCGATGCGCGGCTTGTCGATCTTCAGGTCCTTGTCCAGGAAGATGAAGCGCTTGCTCTCCATCGCCTTCATCAGGATCTGGTCGGCCAACTCCGCCAACTGGCTCAGGTCGCCCACGCCCCCGATGACGAACTCGCCACCACCACCATCGCCGCCCGCGCTGGGCAGGGAGGGCGGAACCAGGGCGAAGATGTTCAGGCCGCTGACCTGGCTCATCTTGGGCTGCAGTTCCTGCTGCAGCACCGCGTTGGTCGAACGATCACGCTCGCTCCAGGGCTTCAGCACGAATCCGGCCATTGCCATCGGGCTAGCACCGCCGCCGCTGCCGCCGAAGCCGCCGTTGAACAGGAAGTAGTCCTGTACTTCCGGCACGCCCTTGGCGATGGCGGTCACTTCCTCGGTGTAGCGCTCGACATAGTCCAGCGTGGAGTAGGGGTCCGCGCTGGCGACGGAGAAGATGAAGCCTTCGTCCTCCAGCGGCGCCGGCTCCTTGGGCGCGGTCATGTACAGGAACGCACACGACACCAGCACCAGGATGCCGAACACCCCGATCACCGACTTGGTTTCCATCGTGCCGTGCAGGCGGCGCTGGTAACCGGCATTGATCTTCTCGAAGCGCTCGTCCAGCCATTTCTCCAGCTTGCCCTTGCCGCCTTCGCTGTGCGGCTTGAGGATCTTGGCGCACATCATCGGAGTCAGCGTCAGCGCGATGACACCGGACAGCAGCACCGAGCCGGCCAGGGTGAAGGCGAACTCGGTGAACAGCACCCCGGTCATGCCGCCCTGGAAGCCGATCGGCAGGTACACCGCCACCAGCGTGGTGGTCATGGCCACGACCGGCCAGGCCAGCTCGCGTGCGCCCTTGATCGCCGCCTCGTACGGCGACATCCCTTCCTCGATGTGGCGGTGGATGTTCTCCAGCACGATGATCGCGTCATCCACCACGATGCCGATTGCCAGCACCATTGCCAGCAGGGTCAGCAGGTTGATGGTGAAACCCATCAGCAGCATCAGGAACAGCGCGCCAACCAGCGACAGCGGCACCGTCACTGCGGGAATCAGCACGCTGCGCAGCGAGCCCAGGAACAGGAAGATCACCACGATCACGATGATCACCGCCTCCACGATGGTGCTGACGACCTCGTCGATGGCGTCCTGGATCTGCTCGGTGCTGTCGTAGGGGATCGTGGCCTTGATGCCTTCCGGCAGCTGGGGGACGATCTCGTTGTCCCACAGCGTGCGCACGTCCTTGATGACGTCCAGCGAGTTCGCGTCCGGCGACACGAAGATGCCCATGAACGTGGCGGCTTCGCCGTTGATGCGGACCGACGTGCCGTAGCTCTCCGAGCCCAGCTGCACGTCCGCTACGTCGCCCAGGCGGACGATGGCGCCGTTCTGCTCGCGGATGATCAGCTGGCGGAACTCGTCGGCATTGCGCAGGTCGGTGCACGCGGTCATGTCGATGGCGACCATCTGTCCCTTCGTCGAGCCGACCGCGGCCAGCACGTTGTTGGACGACAACGCCGTGGCCACGTCGCTGGCGGTCACCTGCAGGGCCGTCATGCGGTCAGGCTTCAACCATACGCGCATGGCGAACGTGCCGGCGCCGAGGATGTCGGCACGCTGTACACCCGAGACCGTCACCAGCTTGGGCTGCACCACGCGGGTCAGGTAGTCGGTGATCTGGTTGTTGTCCAGGGTCTCGCTGGCGAAGGACACGTACATCGCCGCGATCTGCTGGCCCTGCTGCAGGTCGATCACCGGATCCTCGGATTCCGGCGGCAGCTGGCCGCGCATCTTGTTGACCTTGGCGGCGATCTGCGTGAGCGCCTCGTTCGGGTCCTGGTCCAGCTTGATGTAGGCCTGGATCAGGCTGACACCGGCCGAACTGGTCGAACTCAGGTACTCGATGCCTTCGGCACTCGCCACCTCGCGTTCCAGCGGCGTGGTGATGAATCCCTGGATCAGGTCGGCGTCGGCGCCGTAGTAGGTGGTGCTGATGTTCACCACGGCGTTGCGCAGCTCGGGATACTGGCGCACGTTCAACTCGGTGAACGAGCGCAGGCCGAACAGCAGGATGAACAGGCTGACGACGATCGCCAGCACCGGTTTGTTGATGAAGATGTCGGTGAATTTCATGCCGTCGCTCCGTCAACGGTTTTCGGGCTTGGGCTGGGCCTCGGTCACCGGCTGCACCTTGTTGTTCACCACCACTTCGGCGTCATTGCGCAGCTTCAGCAGGCCACTGGTGGCCACGCGTTCGCCGGGCTTCAGCCCTTCGGTGACGGCGATCAGGTCGCCGCGGGTGGTCCCGGTCTTCACGAAGCGCTGGCGTACCACCAGCTTCTTGCCGGTCAGCGGCTTGCCCTGCATGTCCTTTTCGCCTTCGGCGCGCTGGACTTCCTGGATCACGTACACCGCGTTGCCGTAGGGGTTGAAGCTGATCGCGGTCTGCGGCACCACCACCACCTTGCGGCTGTCGCCGGTATCGAAGCCCACGTGCGCGAATGCGCCGGGTCGCAGGTTGTATTCCGGATTGGCCAGCGTCGCCTGCACCTTGAAGTTGCGAGTGGCCGGGTCGACCTGCGGTTCCACCGCCGTGACTTCGCCTTCGAACACCTGGCCGGGCAGGGCGTCGACGGTGGCACGGATCTTCGCCCCCGGCAGCATCTGGCCCACGCGCTGCTCGGGCAGGGTGAAGTCGAGATAGATGGGGTCCAGTGCCTGCAGGCTGACGATGGCATCGCCCGGCGTCAGGTACTGGCCCAGGTTGACCCTGCGGATGCCGAGCACGCCGTCGAACGGGGCGCGAATGGTCTTCTGCGCGATCAGGGCGCGCTGGGCCTCCACCTGTGCGAGCGATGTGGCGGCCACGGTGGCGCGCTCTTCGGCCTCGGCCTGCGAGACCAGCTTGTCGCGCGCGAGGGCCTGCCAGCGGTCGCGCTGCACCGCCGCCAGCTTGGCGGAGGCTTCGAGCGACTTCAGCACGGCCAGTTCGTTGGCGGTGTTGAGCTGGGCCAGCACGGTGCCGGCCTTGACCGGCTTGCCGACGTCGATGGACAGGCTGCGCACCACGCCCCCTGCTTCGGTGGTCACGTCGGTGCCGTTGATGGCCACGAACGTACCGACCGCCTGCTGGGCGTCGACCCATTCCTCCTGCTTGGCGGTCCAGTCGGTCACCGCCGCGGCCGGCTGCGGCATGTTGTCGAAGAAATCGTTCATGCCCTTGCCCATGATCGCCTTGACGGCGAACACGCCGCCGAAGATCACCACGACGGCGATCAGCATCAGGATCATGCGGCGGGTGGTGGAGGGCGTTTTCCTTGCGTGCGGATCTTTCCGTGTCATGGAGGGGTCTTCGTCAAGTCGGGGAAGTCGTCAGGTCGACGAACGAGCGATGGCGCGATCGACATGATCAGGCGCGCGATTATCACGGATCGAGACCGGCGCACATAGTGCAGGAGGGCATGGCGCGTGGCCCCGCAGGCCCGGGATGGAGCGGCATCGCGGACAGCAGGGCGAGCTCCGTGCCCGCGTTGGGGTGGCCCGCAAAAGGAAAGCCCCGGCATGGCCGGGGCTTTCTGCACCTCTACCCGTCTCAGCGTGAGGCGGGGTTTTCCTGCTCCAGCAGGTACTCCTTCGAGGGCTCGTCCATCTTGTCGCCCAGCATGCGCCGCACCGCGATGAAGAACACCGGGATCAGCAGCAGGCCCAGGAACGTGGCGAAGAACATGCCGCCGATGACACCGGTGCCGATCGCATGGCGCGCGTTGGCGCCGGCGCCGGTCGAGATCGCCATCGGTACCACGCCCATGATGAAGGCGAACGAGGTCATCAGGATCGGCCGGAAGCGCAGGTGCGAGGCCGAGATCACCGCTTCGCGCAGCGTCTTGCCCTGCTTGCGCTCCATCACCGCGAACTCGACGATCAGGATCGCGTTCTTCGCCGCCAGCCCGATGATGGTGATCAGGCCGATCTTGAAGAACAGATCGTTGGACAGGCCGCGCAGCAGCGTGAACGCGAGCGCGCCCAGGGCGCCCAGCGGGACCACCAGCAGCACCGCCACCGGGATGGACCAGCTCTCATACAGCGCCGCCAGGCAGAGGAATACCACCACCAGCGACAGCACCATCAGCAGGGTGGCGCTGTTGCCGGCCAGGATTTCCTGGTAGGACATGCCGCTCCAGTCGTAACCGAAGCCCTGCGGCAGCTGGTCGGTGACGATGTTCTCCATGGTGGTCATCGCCTGCCCGGACGAGCCGCCCGGCGCCGCGGAACCGTTGATGTTCACCGCCGAATACCCGTTGTAGCGCGACAACGAGGGAGGCACGGAAGCCCACTGCGACTGCACCACGTTGGACAGCGGGATCATCGCGCGACCGCCGCTGGCGTCGGTCTGCTGGCTGCTCGGGGTGTAGATGCGCGACAGCGAATCGGCGCCGGTGCGGTAGGCGGCGTCGGCGCGCATGTTCACGCGCTTGATGCGGCCTTCGTAGAAGAAATCGTTGACGTACACCGGCGCCAGCATCAGCTGGATGCCGTTGTAGATGTCGCTGACCGACAGGCCCATCGCCTGCGCCTGCACGCGGTCCACGTGCAGCTGCAGCTGCGGCGCGTTCTCCAGCGTGTTGGGACGCACCGCCATCAGGCTCGGGTCCTGTGCCGCCGCACCCAGCAACTGGTTGCGGGCCGCCATCAGCGCTTCCTCGCCCAGGCCCGCTCGGTCCTGCAGCCACATGTCGAAGCCACCGAACTGGCCCAGGCCCTGAATGGTCGGCAGGTTCACCACGAAGATCTGCGCACCCTTGATCCCGTACAGGCGCTGGTTGGCCTGCTGGATGAACTCCGGCACGGTCACGTCGCGGTCGTCCCAGGCCTTGAGCCGGATGAAGGCCATGCCGACGTTCTCGCCGCGGCCAACGAAACTGAAGCCCGCGATCTCCATCACGCCTTCGAACCCGTCCATCTGCTGCAGCGTGCCACGCACCTGGTTGAACACCTGCTTGGTGTTCTGCAGGGTGTTGCCCGGCGGCAACTGCACGATGGCCAGGGCGTAGCCCTGGTCTTCCTCGGGCACGAAGCTGCTCGGCAGGCGCGTGAACAGGAAGCCACACAGTACGGTCAGCAGGGCGAACACCACCATCCAGCGGGGCGCATGCTTGATGGCCGAGCCGATGTGGCCCACGTAGGTCTTCTCGACCTTGCCGTAGTACTTCTCGAAGACGCGGAAGACGATGTTCTTCTTCTCGTGGCTGTCGTGTTCGTGCTGCTTCAGGAAGGTGGCGCAGAGCGCCGGTGTGAAGCCCAGCGCCAGGAAGGCCGAGAAGGCCATCGAGATGGCGATGGTCAGGGCGAACTGCTTGTAGATCTCGCCCGAGGCGCCACCCTGCAGCGCGGACGGGATGAACACCGCCGCCAGCACCACGGTGATCGCGATCACCGCGCCGGTGATCTGGTCCATGGCCTTGATCGTGGCTTCCCGTGGCGGCAGTTTTTCCTCCGCCATGATGCGTTCGACGTTCTCGATCACCACGATGGCATCGTCCACCACGATACCGATGGCGAGCACCATCGCGAACATCGTCAGCTGGTTGATCGTGAAGCCGATCAGGCTCAGGCCCCAGAACGTGCCGAGCAGCGCGACCGGAATGACCAGGGTGGGGATGATGGTGGCGCGGAAGTTCTGCAGGAACACCAGCATCACCAGGAACACCAGGATGACGGCTTCGATCAGCGTCTTGACCACTTCCTCGATGGAAATCTTCACGAAGGTGGTGGTGTCGTACGGCGAGAACCAGCTGACGCCCGACGGGAAGCTGGGCTGGAGCTCATCCAGCTTGGCGCGCACGGCCTCGGCCACGTTCAGCGCGTTCGCGCCAGGCAGCAGCTGCACCGCGAAGGCACCGACCGGCTTGCCGTTGTACTGCGTGTCGAAGCCATAGCCCTGTGCGCCGAACTCCACGCGCGCGACGTCCTTCAGGCGCACGGTGGAGCCGTCGCTGTTGGCGCGCAGGATGATCTGCTCGAACTGCTCCGGCGAGTTGAAGCGGCCCTCCGCCGATACCGTGGCGGTGAACGCCTGGCCCTCGGGAGCGGGGTCCGCACCGATGGAGCCTGCAGCGAACTGCACGTTCTGTCCGCGAACCGCTGCAAGCACTTCGGTGGCCGACAGGTTGTAGCCCTGCAGCTTGCCCGGATCCAGCCACACATTCATGGCGTACTCGGAACCGAAATGCTGGGTGCTGCCCACGCCGGGTACGCGCGAGATCTGGTCCAGCACGCGCGAGGCGATGATGTCGTTCAGGCGGTTGCGGTCGATGCTGGGATTGTCGGACTGCAGGCCCACCACCATCAGGAAGCCGGCGTTGGCCTTGGCCACCACCACGCCCTGGGCCGTGACTTCGCTGGGCAGTCGCGGCGTGGCCAGCGACACCTTGTTCTGCACCTGCACCTGGGCGATGTCCGCGTCGGTGCCGGTCTCGAAGGTCAGCGTGATCGAGGCCTGGCCGGAGGAACTGGAACTCGAACTGAAATACAGCAGGTTGTCGATGCCGGTCAGCTGCTGCTCGATCACCTGGGTGACCGACCGCTCGGTGGTCTGGGCACTGGCGCCGGGATAGGTCGCGCTGACCGTTACCTGCGGCGGCGCGATGGAAGGATAGGATTCGACGCCGAGGTTGAGGATCGCGATCACGCCGGCGAGCGAGATCAGGATCGACACGACCCAGGCGAAGATCGGGTGGTTGATGAAGAACTTGGGCATGGGGGAGGGTCCTTCTTACTCGGCCTTGCCTTGCGCCGGGGCGGCCTTGGCCTGCGCAGCCTTGGCGGCAGCGGCCTGCTCGGCGGTGATGCCCTTGGCGGGCGCGCCTTCCTTGACCTTCTGCAATCCCTCGACGATCACCTGGTCGCCGGCGGCCAGGCCGTCGGTGATGAGCCAGTCATTGCCGACGGCCTGCTGCGTGGTCACGTTCTTGCGCACGACGTTGCCATCCTTGCCGACGATCATCGCGTAAGCGCTGACGGTGTCGCGCTGGATCGCGCTCTGCGGGATCAGGAAGGCGCCCTTCTGTTCGCCCAGCGTGGCACGCAGCGTGACGAAGGTGCCCGGCAGCAGGGTGCGGTCCGGGTTGGGGACGGTGGCGCGCAGGGAGACGCTGCCGGTGGCGGGATCGACGACGGTGTCGGAGAAGTCCAGCGTACCGGTCTGGTCGATGGCCTGCCCGTTCGGCAGGAGGACCTGCACCGTGCGCTGGCCCTCGGCGGCCAGTTGCACCTGGCCTGCGCCCTGCGCTTGGCGCAATGTCTGCAACTCGCTCGAGCTCATCGAGAAGTTCGCATACAGCGGATCGATCTGGTCGATGGTGGTCAGCAGCGTGGCATCGCCCTGGCCGACCAGGGCGCCCTCGGTGACCTGCTGCTTGCCCGCGCGGCCGGAGATTGGCGCGGTGACGCTGGCGTAGCCCAGGTTGATGCGCGCGGTCTGCACGTTGGCACGGGCCTGCTGCACGGCAGCGGCGGAGCTGCGTTCGGCGGCTTCCGCGTTGTCCAGGTCGGACCTGGAGACGAACTTCTGCGGCGCCAGCTGGCGCGCACGATCAGCGGCCGCCTTCGAATTCGCATAGGTGGCCTGCGCTGACGCGAGATTGGCCTGCGCGGCGCTCAACGAGGCCTGCAGCGGGGCGGGATCGATCAGGAAAAGGGTCTGGCCTTCCTTCACGTCGCTGCCTTCCTGGTACACGCGCTTCTGCACCACGCCCGCCACGCGGGCGCGGACATCGGAGCTGCGGAACGGCGACAGGCGACCCACCAGCTCGCGCTCCAGCGGCACGTCCTTTGGCGTCGCGCTCATCACCACCACCTCGGGTGGGGGCATCTGCTGCTGTTCGGGCTTGCTGCACGCGGCCAGGGCCGCGAGCAGGGCGCTGGCCAGTACCAGGGAACGGATGGGGGCGGTCATGGGGAAGCTCCGTTTCTTTTTCTAGATGTCGGGGAAGGGGTAGGCAGGGATCGCAGGCGCCGGCCGGGCACGGCAGGCGCGGGACGTTCGTGGTCTGGCGTGGCGGGAGCGAAGGCGCGCAGGAAGGCATCGACCGCAAACCCGGCCCAACGGCCGCGCGCTTTCGCGCTGGCGCGATGCGGTACGCCGAAATGCTGCCTGTCGAAATCGAGTCCCGTCATCATGCTGAGCAGCAGCTCCGCGGCGTAGTGCGGGTCGTCATGCCTCAGCCTGCCCTGGTCCATCGCGTGCTGCAGCCAGGCGGCAAGGCGCTCCACGAGAGTATCGCAGGCGTCACGGTAGAGCGCCTGCGCTTCCTGGGGAAATTGGTGCGCTTCTGCCATCAGCAGCCGGCGCGTGGCGACCACCGAGGGATCGCACAGGCGCCGCAGGTGTTCTTCGGCGAAGGCCAGCAGCGCCTGGCGCGGGTCTTCGACCGCGGGCGACAGGCGGGCCGTGGCGGGTTCCTGGTGTTCGGCGATCACGCTGCGCAGCAGTTCCTGCTTGCTGCCGAAGTGCGCGTACAGCGTCTGCTTCGAACAGCCCGCGCGTGCGGCCACGGCGTCCATGCTGATACGGAAGCCCTGCTCGGCCATGAGCTCGCGCACAGCGTCGTGGACACGGCTGCGACGCTGATCGAGCGCGGGAGTGGTGGCGGGTTGCATGCGGGCTAGACTATACCGTCCAGTTTAGAATTGCGACAGCCTTGTATTTGCGGCATTTCCGTGCACAAAGAGGCCGCTAGCCCGGTAAAGACCGCGTGACGATCCGGCGCTCCGTCCATGCGGCGGCGCACGGTGCGTCTTGCGAGGGGCACTGCTCGCACGCGGCGGAGGTCACGGAGCGTGTGCAGCTAATCAATCATCCGCGCGATTGCAAGCCTTGCTTATGACGCCTCGCAGCAAGTTTTGTCATGGCGCCGGGGGATACAATGACCATTCGACTACCAATTGTTGAGCCACTCTCTGCATGAACGCTGTGCGCAGCCCGAAAAAAGCCTCCAAAAAGACGCCCAAACCGGAAGCCATCAAGGCCACCAGATCGGTGACCCCGAAGGCGACGCCCACCAAGAAGGTGGCCGCCCGACCGGTGAAGGCGGCGAAGGCCGCGGTGGAGAAGGGCAAGGCGGCGGCCGACGCGTTCTCGCTGTCGCCGATCCTCGCGGCGATCCGCAAGCGGGTGTCGGGGGCCTCCGCGCAGGCCGAGGCACAGACATTCGCCGAAGCGTTCTACAAGCGCATGGAAGAAGACGAGTATCCGCACCACACGGCGGACGGATGGGCTGCGATCGCCGCCGACACCTTGGCGTTCGCGCGCACCCGCAAGCCCGGCACCGCCAATGTGCGGATCTTCAATGCCATGCTGAAATCGCATGGCTGGGAATCGCCGCATACCGTGCTGCAGATCGTCAACGACGACATGCCGTTCCTGGTGGACTCCGTCAGCATGGCGTTGGCCGAGATGGGAGTTGGCGTACACGTGCTGGGCCATCCGCTGGTGCGCTTCACGCGCGACAAAGCGGGCAAGGTGCAGGCCGTGGGCGAGGGCAAGCCCGAATCGCTGATGCTGCTGGAGATCGATCGCCTGCCGCCCGATGAGATGGCGGCCATCGAGAAGCGCATCCGTGCCGTGCTGGAGGAAGTCCGGGCGATCGTCCGCGACTGGAGCGCCATGCGCGAGAAGATGCTGTCGCTCGCCGACGACATGGCCACCCGCCGCATGCCGGTGGATGACGACGGGCGTCGCGAAGCGCAGGAGTTCATGCGCTGGGCCGCCGCCGACCATTTCACCTTCTTCGGCTATCGCGAATACCGGGTCGAGAAGGGCACCGGCATCCTGGCGGCCGTCGAGGACAGCGGCCTGGGCCTGCTGCGCGAAGGCGATACCACGCCGCCGCGCAACATCAAGACGCTGGCTGCGCACTACCTGCCGCAGGGCGGTTCGGTGGATGCGCTGATCCTCACCAAGACCAATCGCCGTTCCACCGTGCATCGCCCGGGCAACATGGATTACATCGGCGTGCTCGAGTTCGATGCGAAGGGAAACCCCATCGCCGAACAGCGCTTCATCGGCCTGTACACGTCCAGCGCCTACAACCGCCGTCCGTGGGAAATCCCGCTGGTGCGCGAGCGCCACGAATACGTGATGCAGAAGTCCGGCCTGTCGCCCAGCGGCCACAGCGGCAAGGCGCTGCGCCACATTCTGGAGACGCTGCCACGCGAGGAACTGTTCCAGTCCAGCGACGAAGAGCTCTACCGCACGGCGATGGGCATCCTGGGCCTGCAGGAGCGCGTGCGCAGCAAGCTGTTCCTGCGTCGCGACCGTTATGGCCGCTTCTATTCGGCCTTGGTCTACATCCCCCGCGAGCGTTTCAATACGGATGTGCGCCTGCGCATCGAGTCGCTGCTGAAGGACGCCATGCGGGGCGAGTACGTCGACAGCAGCGTGCTGCTCGGCGAGTCGCCGCTGGCGCAGCTGCACATCACCATTCGCCCGAAGGCGGGCGAGCAGGTCGAAGTCGACACCTCCGCGCTGGAAGGCGACATCGCCCACCTGCTGCGCAACTGGCAGGACGACCTGCGCGAAACCCTGATCACGCGCCACGGCGAGTCGAAGGGCCTGTTGCTGGCGGGCGGCTATGGCCGTGCGCTGCCGGCGGGCTACATCGAAGTGGTGTCGCCGGAAGGTGCCGCGCGCGACGTGGAGCATCTCGCTGCACTCACCGGTCCGGACGACCTGCGCCTGAGCCTGCACGAGTCGCGACGCAAGCGCCCCGGACAGGGTCGCCTGCGCCTGAACCTGTATCGCCAGGAAACCGACATCCCGTTGTCCGATGCGCTGCCGCTGATGGAGAACATGGGACTGCGCGTGATCTCCGAGCATCCGTTCCGTCTGGAGACGGGACAGGGCGCGCGTTACATCCAGGAATTCGAGGTGGAACCGCTCAGCGGCGAGTTCGACATCGCGCGCCTGGCCTCCACCTTCGAGGAGGCCTTCGCCCGCGTGTGGCGCGGCGATGCGGAGAACGACGGCTTCAACAGGCTGGTGCTGGGCGCCGGCCTGGCCTGGCGCCAGGTCGCCCTCCTGCGCGGCTACTGCAAGTACCTGTTGCAGACCGGTGTGCCGTTCTCGCAGAGCTACGTCGAGGAAACCCTCAACCGCTATCCGCTGCTTGCGCGACTGCTGGTGGAACTGTTCGAGGCACGCTTCGATCCCGCCACCGGCAGCGAGAGCAAGGCGCAGATCAAGGAGGGCCAGGACCGTTTCGCTGCCGAGCTCAAGGCGTTGGCCGGCAATGACGACGCCGCGCAGAAGATCCTGACCATGCTGGTCGACGCGCGCGGTGGCAAGCGCGACCTGCAGGTCGAGACGGCGCACCGGGCGCTGATCAAGCTGATGGACCGCGTGTCCAGCCTGGACGAGGACCGGATCCTGCGCGGTTTCATGGGCGCTATCGAAGCCACGCTGCGCACCAGCTTCTACCAGCGCGGCAAGGACGGGCAGCCGGCACACACCATCAGCTTCAAGTTCGACTCCGCCAAGGTGCCGGACCTGCCCAAGCCGCGTCCCTATCGCGAGATCTTCGTGTACGGCCCGCGCGTGGAAGGCGTGCACCTGCGCTTCGGCCCGGTGGCGCGTGGCGGCCTGCGCTGGTCGGACCGCCGCGAGGACTTCCGCACCGAGGTGTTGGGCCTGGTGAAGGCGCAGATGGTCAAGAACACCGTCATCGTGCCGGTCGGCGCGAAGGGCGGCTTCTTCGTCAAGCGTCCGCCCGCCGGCGGCGACCGTGACGCCGTGCTGGCCGAAGGCATCGCTTGCTACAAACTCTTCATCCAGGGCCTGCTGGACATCACCGACAACATCGTCGGCAACAGGATCGTGCCGCCGGTGGACGTGGTGCGCCACGACCAGGACGACCCGTACCTGGTGGTCGCCGCCGACAAGGGCACGGCCACGTTCTCTGACATCGCCAACGGCTTGGCCATCGCGCACGGTTTCTGGATGGGCGATGCGTTCGCGTCCGGTGGCTCGGTGGGCTACGACCACAAGGGCATGGGCATCACCGCGCGCGGCGCGTGGGAGTCGGTCAAGCGCCATTTCCGCGCGATGAACCGCGACAGCCAGACCGAAGACTTCACCTGCGTCGGCATCGGCGACATGTCCGGCGACGTGTTCGGCAACGGCATGCTGCTGTCGGAACACATCCGCCTGCTGGCCGCATTCGATCACCGCCACATCTTCCTGGACCCGAACCCAGATGCGGCGAAGTCGTTCAAGGAACGCGACCGCATGTTCAAGGTGCCGCGCTCCAGTTGGGCCGACTACGATGCCAAGCTGATTTCCAAGGGCGGCGGCATCCATCCGCGCAGCGCGAAGTCGATCGACATCACGCCCGAGGTGCGCGCCGCACTCGGCATCGCCGATGGCGTGAAGTCGATGACACCCAATGAGCTGATGAGCGCCATTCTGAAGTCGCCGGTGGACCTGCTGTGGAACGGCGGCATCGGCACCTACGTCAAGGCCGCCAGCGAGACGCATGCCGACGTGGGCGACCGTGCGAACAACGGGTTGCGTGTCGATGGTCGCGACCTGCGCTGCAAGGTGGTGGGCGAGGGCGGCAACCTGGGCCTGACCCAGCTGGGCCGCATCGAGGCCGCGCAGCATGGTGTGCTGCTCAACACCGACTTCATCGACAACTCGGCCGGCGTGGACACTTCGGACCACGAGGTGAACATCAAGATCCTGCTCAACGGCGTGGTGCAGGCCAAGAAGCTGGGCATGGACGCGCGCAACAAGCTGCTGGCCGACATGACCGACGAGGTGGCCGACCTGGTGCTGTGGGACAACTACCGCCAGAACCAGGCGATCAGCCTGATGGAGCGGATGAGCGTCTCGCGCCTGGGCTCCAAACAGCACTTCATCCAGACACTGGAATCGCAGGGCCTGCTGGACCGGCAGATCGAATTCCTGCCATCCGACGCCGAACTGGCCGAGCGCAAGGCGCGTGGCCAGGGCCTGACGCGTCCGGAACTGTCGGTGCTGTTGTCGTACTCCAAGCTGGTGGCGTTCCAGCAGTTGCTGGAATCCGACATTCCCGAGGATCCTTACCTATCGAAGGAGCTGCAGCGCTACTTCCCGCAGCCGCTGCAGAAGAAGTACGCCTCGGAGATGGAGAAGCACCGCCTGAAGCGCGAGATCATCGCCACGGCGGTCACCAACACCACCATCAACCGGATGGGGGCCACCTTCCTGCTGCGCATGCAGGAAGACACGGGCCGCTCGCCGGCGGAAGTCGCCAAGGCCTTCACCATCACCCGCGAGACGCTGGACGCACGGGCGCTGTGGAACCAGATCGACGCGCTGGACGGCAAGGTGCCGGAATCGGTGCAGATCGACGCCCTGCAGGTCATCTGGCAGGTGCAGCGCAACTTCACCCGCTGGCTGCTGACCCGCCAGGGTCCGATCCCGGCCATCGCCACCGCGGTGGAGCGTTATCACGACGGCTTCAACGAGATCCGTGCGGCCGACGGCGTGCTACCGGACTCGCTGCGCCCGGCGTACAACGCCAGCCTGCAGGAATGGAAGGACAAGGGTCTGCCGCCTGCGCTGGCCGGCCAGATCGCGGCGCTGCCGTACCTGGAGCCCTCCTGCGACATTATCGAACTGGCCCGGGCGCGCAAGCTCAAGCCGGTCGAGGTGTCGAAGGCGCACTACCGCCTGGGCGAGGCGCTGCACCTGCCGTGGCTGCAGGACCAGATCGAAGCGTTGAAGGTCGATGGTCGCTGGCATGCCGTCGCGCGCGGTGTGCTGCGTGATGAACTGGCGGCGCACCAGCGGACGCTAACCAACCAGCTGCTGTCGCTGCCGGGCGGCAACGCCGACGCCAAGGTCAAGGCCTGGCTGGGCCGCGACGACGCCGGGCTGCGCTTCACGCTGAACATGCTCAACGAGCTGGCCGCGCAGAAGACGCTCGACTACCCCACCGCATCGGTGGCGGTGCAGCGGCTGGGGCAGCTGGCGTCCCAGGGCTGATTGCACGTCATGTGAGTGGAACGAGGCGGCCTTCGGGCCGCCTTTTTTGTGGCCGCCTTCCATCGCAGCCACCCGGTGGGCCAACGCCGCGCGTTGTCAAAAAACGCTCCCGGCGTTTTTTTCTGTACGCTGTACAGGCCACGATGGAGCCACGGATGTCCACACCCCGCATCGCCTTCCTCGCCAGTCCCACGCCTGAGGCACAGGAGGCACTGGCGACGCTGCAACGTGAGCACGGCGCGCATGCGCCGGACCAGGCGGACGTGCTGTGTGCGCTGGGCGGCGATGGGTTCATGCTGCAGACGCTGCATCGGCACGGCGCGCTCGGCAAGCCGGTGTTCGGCATGAAGCTGGGCACCGTGGGTTTCCTGATGAACCACTATCGCTCGGACGGCCTGTTCGACCGGATTGCCGCGGCGGAACCGGCCAAGTTGCGACCGCTGGAAATGCAGGCACTGACCGAGTCCGGCACATCCACCTCATCGCTGGCCTACAACGAAGTGTCGCTGCTGCGCCAGACACGGCAGGCGGCGCACATCCAGATCGACCTCAACGGCGAAACCCGCCTGGACGAGCTGATCTGCGATGGCGTGCTGACCGCGACGCCGGCGGGCAGCACCGCCTACAACTTCTCCGCGCACGGGCCGATCCTGCCGCTGGGTTCGCACACCATTGCGCTGACGCCGATCGCGCCGTTCCGTCCGCGCCGCTGGCGTGGCGCCATCCTCAAGGCCGATACCGAGATCCGGTTCCGCGTGCTCGACCCGTACAAGCGCCCGGTCAGTGCCACTGCCGATTCGCACGAGGTGCGGGACGTGGTGGAGGTGACCATCCGCGAGTCGCGTGACCGCACGGTCACCCTGCTGTTCGACCGCGAACACAATCTCGAGGAACGCATCCTCAGCGAGCAGTTCATGACCTGAAGATTGTCCCGGCGGACATCGTGGTTTCGCCGCATTGCGGCTTGCCGGGTCATCCCACGCATGGTATCCAGCGCCCCATAGCGATTCGGTTCGCATCCGCCCGGGGAGGGGTCACGATGCAGTTGAAGTGCGCGTTGGCGCTGTGCGCCATGCTTGCCGCGACCGACGTGGCGGCCTGCAATCTGTCCACTGGCACCACCGCGTTCGCGGCCGGCGGTGCGTCGTCGGCGCTGGTCGAAGACGGCACCCTGAAGCCGCCCTTGCTGGACGTGGTCAGCCTGACGCGCGGCGTGGACGGACACGCCTCGTGCGATGCCAGTGGCCTGCTGACGCTGGGCGTGGAGTGGCCTCGCGGCACGGATTACAAGCTGCGTGAACTGGGGTTCGAGTTCCGCGTGCTCGGTGAGGACGCCCTTGCGATCTTTCCCCGCGAGCCGGTGGCGGGGCGCGTTGAGGGCCGTCGCAGCGAGTTCGTGTTCCTCTGGCGCGATGGACCGCCTTCGGAACAGTCGCCGATCGACCTGTTGGTCGAAGTGCGCGCCATCACGCCCGATAATCGCAGGGGGCCGCCGGCACGGGTGCGTATCGCCGCTGCACCCGGGGGATAGGGGCACGGCGTCTCGCGTCATGCGCCACAGATCGCCGATACTGTGCGCATGGCCGACAACACCCCCCGTTTGCTGACCGTCGCGGTCACGTCGCGCGCCCTGTTCGATCTGGAGGAAAGCCACGCGCTGTACGAGCGCGAGGGCGTACAGGCCTATTCCGACTACCAGCGCACGCACGAAGACGATGTGCTGGCGCCGGGCATCGCCTATCCCGTCGTGCGCAAGCTGCTGGCACTCAACGTAGGGGCGCCTCCGGAAGCGCCGCGCGTCGAAGTGATCCTGCTCTCGCGCAACTCGGCCGATACCGGCCTGCGCATCTTCAACTCCATCCAGCACTACGGCCTGGGGATCGTGCGTGCCACGTTCACGGCCGGCGAGCCTACCTGGCCCTACGTCAAGCCGTTCGGCACCGACCTGTTCCTGTCGGCCAACCCGGAATCGGTGCGGCGCTCGCTGGAGCACGGCATCGCGGCGGCGACCATCCTGCCGGCAGGCGCACCGCAGCAGCGCCACGAACACCAACTGCGCATCGCGTTCGATGGCGACGCGGTCATCTTCGGCGACGAGAGCGAGCGCATTTCCCGTGAACAGGGCGTGGAGGCGTTCGGCCGGCACGAGCAACAGCGTGCACGCGAGCCCTTGTCCGGTGGCCCGTTCCGCAACTTCCTGTCGGCACTGCACCAGCTGCAGCAGGTATTCCCGCCCGATGAGCGTTCGCCTATCCGCACCGCCCTGGTCACCGCGCGTTCCGCGCCGGCGCACGAGCGGGTGATCCGCACGCTGCGCGAGTGGGGCGTGCGCCTGGACGAGGCGCTCTTCCTCGGCGGCCGCCACAAGGGGCCGTTCCTGGAAGCCTTCGGTGCCGACATCTTCTTCGACGATTCGCAACACAACATCGACAGCGCACGCCACCATGTGGCCGCGGGTCATGTTCCGCACGGGGTGGCGAACCCGTAGGGCGGGCCTTGGCCCGCCTTACAGCGGCAGGCGGATGTCGGTCAGCCGCCAGCGCAGGCCCTGACGCGTGAAGACGAACACCACCGGGTCGCCCTCATCGTCGTGCACGGTGGCAGTGAAACGGGACAACGACTCGTAGCGGTGGCTGGCCTGCCTGAGCGGATCTGCCGGCGTCGGCGGGGCGTAGGTGTCGCCGCCCACGGTGTCGCCGACGGCGCGCTTCCATGTGGCGCGGCCTTCCAGGATCGCGGCGATACCCATCGGTGTGACCATCGTATCCACCCCGCGCCCCAGCATGCTGTTGGCGATCGAAAGCGCCGCGGCACCGAACAGGTTGCCGCTGAGCTCCGGTCCGGCGCGCCGTGCGAGCGAGTCCTCCACCTGCGCGCGCAGGTTCACGCGCAACGAAGCGAAATCGACATGCTTCTGCAGCTTGCCGGTGTCCTGCTCCGCCAGCGCCGTACGGATGCCGTGGATGGCCAGGTAGGGCCCGGCGGCCACATAGCCCGCCAACCCCAGCAGGAGGGCGACCACCACCCCGATCACGAGCCACTTCTTCATCGGCAAACCTCCGGGTCAGAACTCCAGGTCCAGCGCAGCGCACAGGTAGTCGATGAACGGGCCAAGCGCCTTGAGATCGGCCGCCACGGTCTGGCGCAGCTTCGGACCGGTCATGGTGGCGTCGTCCAGCGAGCGCCAGAACACGAAATTGCGGTGCTTCAGGTCTTCGATGAACTCGAAGTCGGCGGGAAACCCGCGCGGAGGGCGTACCAGTTTCTCGCTCTCTTCGAACTCGAAGCGCCGCCGGAAAGGCGCATCGTGCGCCGCCTTCTTCCAACTGCCCGGGTTGTCCAGGATGAACTGCCGCACCCGCCGCTGCGTGTCCGGCTCGGGATGCCAGAGTCCGGCACCGACGAAACATTCGCCAGGCTGCAAGTGAAGGTAGAACGAGGGTGCGGGCACCTGCTTGTGGCGCTCGTGGAACAGGCGTGCACCCTGCCAGGACTTGTACGGGGATTTGTCGTTGGAAAAGCGTGCGTCACGATAGATGCGGAACAGCGACCCGCCTACCGTCTTCGGTTCGGAGCGGAAGTGCAGGCTCACTGCCGCCAGGTCGGGCTGCAGGTCCGTCAGGAGCCGGAGGAATGGCTGCCGGACGTGATCCTCGTACTGCGCCTTGTGGTCGTTGAACCAGGTCTTGTCGTTGTGGCGGGCCAGCCCGCGCAGGAACTTGAAGCTGGCATCGGAGAAGTAGGTGGCCATGGCCGCCATTCTAGACAAGCCGGCGTCATCAGGCCGACAAGGCTGCCCTCGATGTCGCCCGGCGTACTAGAGGCCGGCCTGCAGGTCCTGGCGCCACTGCTGGATCCTGTCCAGCAGCGCGAGCCGGTCCGCATCGGCGGCATGCGTCATCCGCAGTTCCGCAAGTTCGGCATCGAAGCTGGCGAAGCTGTATTCGGACATCCCGCTGTCGGTCGCGAGGCGCTGCCGGCGATAGTCGTCCCAACGCTGGCGCTCGGCGGGAGAGAGCGAGCCGGGCCAGTTGCGCGCGCGATAGCGGAACAGCAATTCGGGCATGCGGACATCGCGGAAGCCGAAATCGCGTTGGCCCAGCAGCGCAGGCGGCGTCGTCCGTACCTCGGTGAACCGGCGTTTGTCCGCGTCCGCCAGGAAAGCATCGTAAAGCGAAGCATCCACGTCGCCGGGAGTGAACTGCCGCTCGCCGGCAAACACCTGCCGCACCTTCTCCGCAAGCTCCGGGCCGGCCTCGCGCAGGACTTCCGCATGGCGCTCGCAGCGCGCGGGATCGATGCCGAGCCGGTCCATGTCGGTGGGGCGCAGATGCGACCAGGCGACCAGCGCCGGTGCACGGTTCAGATGGACTTCCTTCAGCGGGATCCGCTGCTCGCCTTCCGGCAGATCGGCGGCCGGGGTATAGAGACGGTCGGCGATCTCGTCGGGCGCCAAGGCCAGCAGTGCGGCCGGATCGCTTTCCAGGTCGAACACCACCACGCGATTGTCGATGCGCGGATGCCGCGCCAACGGCAGCACCGGCGCCGCACAGAGGCGGCTAGCGGGATAGCGCTGCGAGACATGCAGTACCGGTTGCATGGCCGTGACATCCAGCAGGCGCGCGGCAAAGCGCTTGTCGCGCAGTTGCAGTGCGTAGTCCCACAGGCGGGGTTGGGCCTGCCGCATCAGCCGGGCCAGGCCGATGGTGGCGTACACATCCGACAGAGCCTCGTGCGCATCGCCTTCGCGGACACGGTTGGCCAGCGCCAGGTGTTCCAGCTTGAAGGACGTTGCACCGTCGTCCCGCTTCGGCCACACGATGCCGTCCGGCCGCAGCGCATGCATCAGCCGCATCACGTCCAGCAGGTCCCAGCGCGAGTTTCCGCCACGCCACTCGCGCTCGTAAGGCTCATGGAAATTGCGGAACAGGCCGTGACGCACGAACTCGTCATCGAAGCGCAGGCTGTTGTAGCCCAGCGTGCAGGTTTCGGGCCGGCCCATCTCGTCGGCAATGCGGGCGAAGGCTTCGGCTTCGTTGACGCCGTCGCGCAGCGCCTGTTGCGGCGTGATGCCGGTGATCAGCGTGGCGATGGGCGAGGGCAGCAGGTCATCCGCTGGCTGTACGAAGAAGCTGACCGGCTCCTCCATCAGTTCCAGCGCGGGCGTGGTACGCACGGCCGCGACCTGCGCGATCCGGCTGCGGCGCGGATCCGCGCCGAAGGTCTCGAGGTCGTAGAACAGGAAGCTGGCGCTCACCCTGCCATTTCCTCCAGCACCGGCAAGCGCGCGAGCACATCGGCATCGACCGCTGCCCAGTCGATTCCGTCGAGGGCGCCGCGCCCGGCGGTATGCCGTACCAGCAGGTCGCGCTGCACGTGGCTGCGATGCTGCGCCACCGAGTACGGGATGCGCATGAAACTGACCATCGTGTAGTGCGGCACGAAGCGGTGCGGATGGCGCTCCTGCAGCGCGCGCTCCAGTTCCCGCTGCAGCAGGAAGCCGCTGTCGTCCACTTTGTCGCGCATCTCCACGTAGTTCTCCAGCGCCATTTCCTGGATCGCCAATGCATTGGGCTTGCGCTCGGCTTCGAAGGCAGCGAAAGCCTCCGCGAGGTCTTGCGTGGATTGCAGGTGGTGGGCGAGGGCGACGCAATCCTCGAACGCGCAGTTCATGCCCTGGCCGTGGAACGGCACCATCGCGTGGGCGGCGTCGCCCAGCAGCACGGCCTGGCCCTGCAGGTGCCAGCGTTCGAGATACAGTGTGGCGAGCAGGCCGGTGGGGTTGGCGTCCCAGTCCTGTTCCAGTCGCGGGATCAGCGGCACCGCATCGGTGAAATCACGCAGGAACAGCGCCTTCGCATCCGCGCCGCTGCGCACGCTGTCGAAACCCGGATCGCCTTCGTTGGGCAGGAACAGCGTCACCGTGAACGTGCGTTCGTCGTTGGGCAACGCGATGCACATGTAGTGGCCGCGCGGCCAGATGTGCAGGGCGTTCGGTTCCATGATGAAGCTGCCGTCGGCGGCAGGGGGAATCTCGAGCTCCTTGTATGAGTGGTCGAGGAACTCGGTGCGTTCACCGAGATCCTCCCGCCGTTGCATGGCGCCACGCAAGGACGAGCCGGCACCGTCGGCGCCGATCAGGGCGGTGAACTCGACAGGGTGGACGCCGCCGTCCTGCTCGTCGACGAAGCGGGCGATGCGCGCTTCGAAATCCACGGATTCCAACCGGCGGTTGAACCGGATGACGGCGCCTGCGCGTTCGGCCAGGTCCAGCAGCGTGATGTTCAGGTCGCCGCGATGGATCGACCAGATGACCTCGGAGTCGTCGCGCCCGTAGCGCTGCAACTGCAGCCGTCCGTCGAGGGCATGCACCATGCGCCCGCGCATCATCACCGCCTGCCGCATCACCGCATCGTCCGCATCCGCCATCCGCAGCGCATGGCGGCCACGTTCGGTCAGTGCCAGGTTGATCGAGCGTCCACCGGCATAGCCCTGCACACGCGGGTCGCCGCGCTTCTCGAACACCTCCACGCGCCAGCCGGCGCGCGCCATCAGGGTCGCCAGCAGCGCGCCGGCGAGGCCGGCGCCGATGATGGTGATGTGTCGCTTGCCGTCAGTGACCAAACTCGTTTCTCCGGATCAGAACCCCCGCCACGTCTCGACTTCCTCGACGAAGCGGTGGACATCCATGTAGCGGTTGTACAGCGGGGCGGGCGAGATGCGGATCACGTCCGGTTCGCGCCAGTCGCCGACGGTGCCGACGGACAGCAGGTATTCGAACAGTTCGCGGCCCCGCTCGCGGCCACCGATCACCCGCAATGACAGCTGCGCACCGCGCTGTGCGGTGTCGGCTGGCGTGATGATCTGCAGTGCGTCGGACAGCCGTGCCTGGATCAGCGCTTCCAGCAGCCCGGTGATCTTCAGCGACTTGGTCCGGATAGCGTCCATGCCGCCGGCCTTCTCGAACAGTTCCAGCGATGCACGCAGCGGCGCGAGCCCAAGGATCGGCGGATTGCTGAGCTGCCAGCCCTCGGCACCGGGCGTGGGCACGAAGGCCGGCCCCATGCGGAAACGTGTCTCCTTCTCGTGGCCCCACCAGCCCGCAAACCTTGGCCTGTCCGTCCGGGCATGGCGCGCATGCACGAAGCAGCCCGCCACCGCGCCGGGACCGGAGTTGAGGTACTTGTAGTGGCACCACACGGCGAAATCGACACCGCTGTCGTGGAGTTGCAACGGCAGGTTGCCGACCGCGTGCGCCAGGTCGACGCCGACGACGGCGCCCTGCGCATGGCCAAGCCGCGCGATCTCGGCAAGGTCGAACGCCTGCCCGGTGCGGTACTGGACACCGGGCCACAGCACCAGCGCCAGGCGTGGGCCGTGCTCGACGATGGCGCGTTCGATGGCCGCCATCGACAGCGTGCCATCGGGCAGGTCCGGTTCCACTTCGATCAGGTCGGTGGCGGGATCGAAGCCGTGGAAGCGTACCTGCGACTCCATCGCATGCCGGTCGGAAGGGAATGCGCCGGCCTCCATCAGGATAGCGGGACGCTCCGCCGTCGGACGGTAGAAGCTGACCATCATCAGGTGAAGATTGGCGGTCAGCGTGTTCATCGCCACCACTTCCGCCGGCTCCGCACCGACCAGGCGCGCCAGCGGCTCGCGCACGAGTTCGTGGTACGTCATCCACTGCGCGTTGCCCGTGAAGTGGCCTTCGACGGCCTCGTTGGCCCACTTGTCCAGCACCTCGTTGATGTAGGTGCGCGCTGCCTTCGGTTGCAGGCCGAGCGAGTTGCCGCAGAAGTAGACCTGGTCGTTGTGCTTGTGGCGCGGGATCAGGAATTCGTTGCGCAGCGGACGCAAGGGGTCGGCGGCATCGAGGGCGATGATGTGGGTGCGGGACAGCGGGTCGGTCATGGAATGTGGTTCGGAGATGATCTTTGGGTTGTAGGAGCGACGTGAGTCGCGACCGTGGAGTGTCGGTGGAGATGACGTCGAATGGGCTGGTCTCCCCCGAAGATACTGAAGGTCCTTGCAAGATCGTGCCGTGCGGTCGCGACTGACGTCGCTCCTACAGGGAGTATCCTCACAGGAACCTCGAGGCGGGCAAGCCCAGCCATTCCAGCGCGGTGCCGTGATACAGGCGCGCCTGCCGGGTCTCGTCCAGGCCCAGGGCGGCGATGCCGGCGCCGGGCTCCTGTTCGCCCAGCGGGAACGGGTAGTCGGTGCCCAGCATCACGCGCTCGTGGCCGACCGTGTCTAGCAGGTAATGCAGCGCGCGTGGATCGGCGACCCAGGAATCGAAATAGACCCGGTCAAGGTATTCGCGCGGATTGCGATGGTTGTCGGTGGCCACCAGGTCGGGCCGCATGTTGAAGCCATGCTCGATGCGGCCGATGGTGTAAGGAAAGCTGCCGCCGCCGTGGGCGAAACAGACCTTCAACCCGGGCAACCGTTCGAGCACGCCACCGAAGATCAGGCAACAGGCGGCGCGCGATTGCTCGGCCGGCATGCCGACCAGCCAGGGCAGCCAGTACTTGGGCATCGATGCGGCGCCCATCATGTCCCAGGGGTGCACGAGGATCGCTGCGCCCAGTTCGCTGGCCGCCAGGAAGAATTCGAACAGTTCCGGCGCGTCGAGGTTCCAGTCGTTGACATGGCTCCCGATCTGCACGCCCTGCAGGCCCAACTGGTCCATGCAGCGCTCCAGTTCCTGCACCGCCAATCGCGGCGACTGCATCGGCACCGTGCCGATGCCCGCATAGTGGCGCGGATAGTCGCGGCAGGCGGCAGCGGTGTGGTCGTTGAGCGCCTGGTGCAGCTCCAGCGCATGGTGCGCCTTGGCCCAGTAGCTGAACATCACCGGCACTGTGCTGATGACCTGCACCTGCACACCGAATTTGGCGTAGTCGGCGATGCGTTCTTCCGGGTCCCACGTCTTGGGCCAGATCTCGCGGAAGAACTTGCCGTCCTTGTAGATGCGATGGCGGCCGTCGTCGCCGTGGTGGATCACGGGAAAGCGCAGGTCACCGTACTTGGCCGCCAGGTCGGGCCAGTCGCGGGGCAGGAAGTGCGCGTGGGTGTCGATCTTCAGCATCGTCGGATTGTAGGGGCTGCCCGAGCGGGATTCGCGCTGCAGTGCCGAACGGGACCCATCCCCCGGGGCGCGCGCATCCTCACCTCAGGTGATGTCGGCTTGCGAATCGGCCTGCATCTCATAGCGGCTCGGGCGGGGGTTCAGATGGCCGCAGGCCTTGCAGGTGCGAAGGTCGTCGCTGCGGTAGAAGGCCTCGAACACCCTGAAGAAATCCTGCTCGATGTCGTTCAGGTGGAAGTACTCCTCGTACACCTTCGCGTTGCAGTGTTCGCAGAACCACAGCAGGCCGTCGTCTTCGTGCGGCAGGCGTTTGCGTTCGATCACCAGGCCGACCGAGCCCGGCATGCGTTGCGGCGAATGCGGCACACGCGGCGGCAGCAGGAAGATCTCGCCCGCCCGGATCGGAATGTCGCGCGGCGCGCCATTCTCCTGGATACGCAGCACCATTTCGCCTTCCAACTGGTAGAACCACTCCGGACCCTCGTCGTAATGGTAATCGGTGCGCGCGTTCGGGCCGCCGACCACCATGACGATGAAGTCGCCGTCGTAGATGACCTTGTTGCCGACCGGCGGCTTCAGCAGGTGGCGGTGCTCGTCGATCCATGCCTGGAAGTTGAGCGGATTGGGCAGCATGTCAGCGGGCCTCGGACAGGTGCGCGATGCATTTCAGTTCGATGGCGATCGGGGTCGGCAGCGAGGTGATGCCCAGCGTGGTGCGGCAGGGCGCCGCCGCCGGGTCGGGGAAATACTCCGCCCACACCCGGTTGTACGCCTTGAAGTCGTGGGCCATGTCGGTGAGGTACACCGTCACGTCCACCAGGTCTTCCCAGCGTGCACCGCTGGCCTTCAGCACTGCGCGGACGTTGGCGAACACGGCACGGCACTGTGCGTCGATGTCATAGCTGATGAGGCGTCCCTCGGCGTCGTGCACGTTGCCGACGATGGCATTGCTGGCCGGATCGCGCGGGCCGATGCCGGACAGGAACAGCAGGTCGCCCACGCGGCGCGCGTGGGGATACTGGCCGACGGGCTTCGGCGCGGCATCGGCATGGATGACATCACTCATCGCGCTTCCCCTTGCCCGGGACGCCGGCGAGCGCACGCTGGTACGCAGGCTGGAGTTCATCCTGTGCGGCCACGTCCATGCCGAGCTCGCGCACGCGGCCGTCGAACAGGCTGTAGACCCAGCCGTGGATCGCGAGCGGCTGGCCGCGTGCCCATGCATCCTGCACCACGGTGGTCTGGCACACGTTGAACACCTGCTCGATCACGTTGAGTTCGCACAGGCGGGCGTGGCGCAGGGATTCGGTATCGACCTGTTCCAGCAGATCGTTGTGCTTGAGTGCGACATCGGCGACATGGCGCAGCCAGTTGTCGGCCAGCCCCACGCGCAGGCCGGTCATGGCGGCGTGCACGCCGCCGCAGCCGTAGTGACCGACCAGCAGGATGTGTTCGACCTTCAGGATGTCGACGGCGAACTGGACGACCGACAGCGCATTGAGGTCGCCGTGCGACATCACGTTAGCGATGTTGCGGTGGACGAAGACCTCGCCGGGGTCGAGGCCCAGGATCTGGTTCGCCGGCACGCGCGAATCGGAGCAGCCGATCCACAAGTAACGCGGTGATTGCTGCTGCGACAACCGCTTGAAGAAGCCGGGATCCTCCTGCTTGATGCGGGCGGCCCAGTCGCGGTTGTTCTGCAGCAGTTTCTCGAGTTCGGACAGGTCGGACATGGGGTTTTATGGTCCTCAGCGCAACGCCACGCAGACGTTCTTGGGTTCGGTGAAAAAACGCATGGCCTCGTGGCCACCTTCGCGGCCGAGACCGGATGCGCCCACGCCGCCGAACGGCGTGCGCAGGTCGCGGGTCATCCAGGTATTGATCCAGACGATGCCGGCACGCAGTTGCGACGCCAGCCGATGGGCCCGATCCAGGTCGCGCGTCCACAGCGTGGCCGCCAGGCCGTAGTCGCCGGCATTGGCCAGCGCGAGCGCATGGGCCTCGTCCTCGAAAGGCTGCAGGGTCACGACCGGGCCGAAGATTTCCTCGCAGTTGGTGGCTGCCTGGGGTCCGAGGCCTTCGATGACCGTGGGCGCAATGAACCAGCCGGGCCGCTCCAGCGCATGCCCACCGAGCAGCACGCGGCCGCCCTCGGTTCGTGCCCGTGCGATGCAGGCCAGCACCTTGTCGAAGTGCGCCTGCGACACCATCGCGCCGAGGCGCGTGGCGGGATCGTCCAGTGCCCCCGCCTGCAGCCCGCGCGCGCGTTCGATCAATGCATCGCGGAATTCGTCGTAGATCGCCTGCTGCACCAGCAACCGCGACCCGCACAGGCAGATCTGCCCGGCGTTCTGGAAAGCGGAGCGGAGCAGGGTGTCGAGGTGTGCGCGCCAGTCGCTGTTGGCGAATACCAGCGTGGCGTTCTTGCCACCCAGTTCCAGCGAGACCTTCTTCAGCAGCGGCCCGGCGAGGCCGGCAATGCGACGGCCCACCCCGGTGCTGCCGGTGAAAGACACTGCCCTGATCGCAGGATGCAGCACCAACGGCTCGCCCACCGCCGGGCCTGTGCCATGCACGATGTTCAGCACGCCGGGCGGAAAGCCGATCTCTGCGGCCAACGCGCCAAGCATCGAGGCCGTGGCGGGCGTGATTTCCGAAGGCTTGGCCACCACCGTATTGCCGGCGGCCAATGCCGGGGCGATCTTCCAGGTGAAGAGGTACAGCGGCAGGTTCCATGGCGAAATCGCGGCCACCACGCCCAGTGGCGGCCGCAGCGTGTAGTTCAGCCCGGCTTCGCCATGGTGCGACTCGCTGGCGAACTGGGTTGCCGCGTGGGCGAAGAAGCGCAGGTTGGCAATGGCGCGGGGAATTTCGATGTCGCGCGCCAGCGCCAGCGGTTTGCCGGCATCGCGCGATTCGGCGAGGGCGAATTCCTCAAGGCGGCCCTCGAGCGCATCGGCGAGTTTTTCCAGCCAGCGCGCACGCCCGGTCGTGGTCAAGGCCGCCCACGCGGGAAATGCCGATTCCGCAGCATCGACGGCATGCAGCACATCGCTTTCGGTGCCCTCGGCGACCTCGGCATAGACCTGGGCCGACGCGGGCTCAAACACGGGACGCCATGCGCCGCCGTGGCGCGGCTCGCCCGCGATGAAGTGGCTGAAGCGGTCCATGCCCACTAGCTTAACCCGGCTGGCAAGCCCCCTGTGCCGGCGGATCAGATCGATTGCATGCGCCCGCCATCCACGGCCAGGCTGACGCCGTTGATGTAGCCCGCGGCGGGCGAGGCGAGGAAGGCGATGGCGGCGGCGACCTCGTGCGCGTCGGCGAAACGACCTGCCGGCACGGTGGCCAGCATCGCGCTGCTGACGGTGGTCTCATCCTTGCCGGTGGCCTGCATGCGGTCGCGCAGGATCTGCTCCAGCCGCTGCGTGCGCGTGTAGCCGGGCAGCACGTTGTTGACCGTGATGCCATCCATGGCCAGTTCCTTCGACAGCGTCTTGGCCCAGCTGGCGACAGCGCCTCGGATGGTGTTGGATACCCCCAGATTGGCAATGGGTTCCCGCACCGAGGTCGAGACGACATTGACGATGCGGCCCCAGCCGGCTTCGCGCATGCCGGGTAGGGTTGCCTGAGCGAGCACCTGGTTGGCGAGCAGGTGCTGCTGGAACGCTGCCAGGTAGTCATCCGCCACGGCCTCGATGGCTCGCCCACCGGGTGGGCCGCCGGTGTTGTTGACCAGGATGTGGACCCGGTGCGTGGCGACCAGCCCGGTGACGTTGTCGCGGAGCGTTGTCGCATCGGCGATGTCGACGGCCAGCGTGCCGTGGCGCTGGCCTGTGGCGACGACAGGCAGGGCGTTGGCCACGTCCCGCAGCACGTCGGATCGGCGCGCCAGCACGGTGACATCAGCGCCGAGCAGGGCGAGCTCGTGCGCGGCGGCGCGTCCGATCCCCTCGGACGCGCCGCAGACCAGTGCGTGCCGGCCGGCAAGATTGAGATCCATGCATCGTTCCCGGAAGGACAAGGCGTCGAGTGTAGCCCTGTGGGAGCGACGCAAGTCGAGATGCTTTCCCGGCAACCCCGGAGGACTGAAATCCCCCGTCGCGACTTACGTCGCTCCCGCGCCGTCCTTGCGGCGCTCCAGGCGCTCGCGCATCAGGCTGGCCACCGCCAGATTGTCTTCGCCGCCCAACTGCTGCAGCGCGGCGGCAGCACCTTCGACGTTGGCGACAGGATGGTTCTGGCTGAGCTTGAACTTCAGCTCGATGCGCTCGACGACGAAACGGAAACCCACGATGCCGCGCAGCTGTCGCACGTGGTCGGCGCGCTCGTGTTCGAACCGCCAATCGTTGCCGACGGAGGTCTCGTTCACCTGGCTCAGGCGATCCACGATGCCGGCCAGGGCGCTGGTCTCCTCGGTGATGTCCAGCGTGCCGTGCAGGTGCGCAACCGCGTAGTTCCACGTGGGCACGCGCGCGGCTTCCTCCTTGTCCGCATACCAGCCGGGCGACAGGTAGGCGTGCGGGCCATGCACGATCATCAGTGCGCTGCCGGCATGCCGTGCCTGCGGGTTGGGCCTGGCCCAATGGCCTTCGATCAGCACGCGGTCGCCATCCCGGGTGTAGAGCACCGGCAGGTGGCTGACGAAGGGCAGGCCGTCGGCGACGGTGACTAGCGTGACGAAGGCGTCGCGTGCGATCAGCCGGTCCAGTCCGGCCAGGTCAGTCTCGGCGAACGCGCGCGGCGTGTACATGGCGCGTGCCTCAGGCGCGGGCGCCCAGCGACTGCACCATCATCGGTCGCAGCACGTCGTCGCTGTCCGCATGCGGGGGAGATACGTCGTGCAGCGAGAAGCCGCGCGCAAGCGCGTCATCTTCGTCCAGACCGTCCCAGGCAACGAATTCGGCATCGAACAGCGCGGCGCGCGCGGTGTCTTCGCTGTCATAGGGCAGGGTATGCCCGTCGCTGTCCAGTACCTCGGCTGTGCCTGCCTCCAGTACGCGCAGGCGTGCCCAGATCAGCGTGCGGCCCAGTGAAGCCAGGTACCAGTGTTCGCTCATGTGGTCGCTCATCCCAGGGCCTCCGCCCACAGCCACAACAGCCCGGCCATGCCCAGCCCGACGAAGATCACGCACAGCGAGATCCGCGCCGGGGTGGCGAGGCCCGACAGCGAGCTGTCGGTGATCCGGCGATAGCCACCGCCCAACAGCCAGCGCAGCGCGACCGGCTTGAGGAAGGCGCCCTCGCCCCATTGCGCACCCAGCGCGGCATGGCGGTCGCGGACGTGCACCAGCGTCAGCGGCCAGAAGATCACGAACGCACAGAATCCGGCGATGGCGATGCCGACGAAGCAGAGGGCGAAGAACAGCAGCATCGATCAGAACTCCGCGTTGCCGGGTGCGCGCGGGTAGGGGATGGCGTCGCGGATGTTGCCCAGTCCGCAGACGTACACCACCAGGCGCTCGAAGCCCAGGCCGAAGCCGGCATGCGGCACGGTGCCGTAGCGGCGGAAGTCGCGGTACCAGCCGTAGTGCGCCGGATCCAGGCCGAACTGCGCCATGCGCGCGTCCAGGATGTCCAGGCGCTCCTCGCGCTGGCTGCCGCCGATGATCTCGCCGATGCCCGGGGCCAGCACGTCCATCGCGGCGACCGTCTTGCCGTCGTCGTTCAGGCGCATGTAGAAGGCCTTGATGTGCTCGGGGTAATTGGTCACCACCACCGGGCGACCGACATGTTGCTCGGTCAGCCAGCGCTCGTGCTCGGTCTGCAGGTCCAGGCCCCATTCCACCGGGAACTCGAACTTGTGGCCCGACTTCTGCAGCAGGCCGATGGCATCGGTGTAGTCGATGCGTTCGAACGGCGCGTTGACGAAAGCTTCCAGGCGGGTGGTCGCATCGGGCTGCACGCGCTCGGCGATGAAGGCCAAGTCGTCGCCACGCTCATCCAGCACGGCGCGGAACATGTACTTCAGGAAGTCCTCGGCCAGCTGCGCGTTCGCGGCCAGGTCGTTGAACGCGACCTCGGGTTCGATCATCCAGAACTCGGCCAGGTGGCGGGTGGTGTTGCTGTTCTCGGCCCGGAACGTCGGCCCGAAGGTGTAGACCTTGCTCAGCGCCAGCGCATATGCCTCGGCATTGAGCTGGCCGGACACGGTCAGGAAGGTTTCCTTGCCGAAGAAGTCGCGCGAGAAATCCACCGCGCCGTCCTTGCCGAGGGGCAGGTTGGCCAGGTCCAGCGTTGATACGCGGAACATCTGCCCGGCGCCCTCGGCATCGGACGTGGTCACGATGGGCGTGCTGATCCAGTAGAAGCCGTTCTGGTGGAAGAAGCGGTGCGCGGCCTGGGCCAGGCAGTTGCGGATGCGCGCGACCGCGCCGAACAGGTTGGTGCGCGGACGCAGGTGGGCGAACTCGCGCAGGTACTCCAGCGAGTGCTGCTTGGGCTGCATCGGGTAGGTGAGGGGATCCTCCACCCAGCCGACGACCTCGATGGAAGACGCCTGGATCTCGAAGCTCTGGCCCTGGCCCTGTGAAGCGACGAGGATGCCCGTGGCGATGATCGCGCAACCGGTGGTCAGGTGCTTCACTTCGGATTCGTAGTTGGACAGGGTGTCCGGGGCCACCACCTGGATCGGCGCGAAGCACGAGCCGTCGCTGACGTTGACGAACGACAGGCCTGCCTTGGAGTCGCGCCGCGTGCGCACCCAGCCGCGCACCGTGACTTCGCCGCCGGCCGGGAGCTTGCCCGCCAGCGCATGTTCGACGCTCACCACCGTCATGGCTTGAATCCTTCCGTAAACAGACACATTAATGGAACGCGGAGTTTACAAGAGCCGCGCGGCCCACGCTGCGCGGCCACCGCTATAATTCCTTTCCAGTTGTCCCGCAGGAGCACCGCATGGCCATCACCCTCACGCCGGTTGCGCTGGAACGCGTGCAGCGTTTCGTCGAACAGACCCCGGGGGCACTGGGCCTGCGTTTCGGGGTGACCCGCACCGGCTGTTCCGGTTGGGGTCACGTGGCCGACCTGGCCCGCGAACAGCGCGAGGGCGATACGGTGTTCGACTTCCAGGGCGTGCGGATCTATGTGGATGCCGACAGCCTGGCGCTGGTGGACGGTACCGAGATCGATTTCGCGAAGCAGGGCCTGGGCGAGACCTTCCTGTTCAACAATCCCAACGCGGCCGCCGAATGCGGCTGCGGCGAGAGCTTCACCACCACGGCCGACGCGGCCTGAGTGTACTGGTGGGGGGGGGGGCGGGGTTGCTGCCCCGCTGGGGTGTTGATGGCTCCGGCTTGCTCCTAAGTCACTGACCTGCCATAATTTCCGGCTCCCGATGGCCTACTGGCCGCGGGTCCTTGCCCCACCGCACCCCGCCGGCACCATCGCGGAGTGGTCGGGGGGCTGTCCTGCCCGGCGCGCACTCCGCATGCCGGGCCCACATCCGAAAGGTAAATAACGATGCGTCACTATGAAGTCGTGTTCCTGGTCCACCCGGACCAGAGCGAGCAGGTGCCGGCCATGATCGAGCGCTACAAGTCGCTGATCGAGACCGGCAACGGCAAGATCCACCGTCTGGAAGACTGGGGCCGCCGCCAGCTGGCGTACCCGATCCAGAACCTGGTGAAGGCCCACTACGTGCTGCTCAACATCGAAGCCGACCAGGCCGTCCTGAACGAACTGGTCGAGAGCTTCCGCTTCAACGATGCGGTACTGCGCAACCTGGTCATCAAGCGCGATGGTCCGGATACCGAGCAGTCCCTGATCATGAAGAACAAGGACGAGAAGGGCGACAAGCCCGAGCGTGGCGAGCGCCGCCGCCGTGACGATGACGAAGGTGAGGCCAGCACCGAGGCTTCGACCGATTCCGACACCGCCGAAGCCGCCTGAGCACGCCATCTAGGAGCGCCACACCCATGTCCAAGTTCTTCCGCCGCCGCAAGTTCTGCAAGTTCACCGCCGAAGGCGTGAAAGAGATCGACTACAAGGATCTCAACACCCTGCGCCAGTACCTGACCGAGAACGGCAAGATCGTTCCGAGCCGCGTCACCGGTACCAAGTCCCGCTACCAGCGTCAGTTGTCCACCGCGGTCAAGCGCGCCCGTTTCCTGGCGCTGATCCCGTACACGGACAACCACGACGTGTAATCCAGGACCTCCCCTCGCGGGGAGGTTCTTCTTCCTACTGTCATTCGGACAGCCAATCGCTGCAGGCCAGGCCTGCTAACGAATACGGAGCAATACGATGGAACTGATTCTTCTGCAGAAAGTGACCAACCTGGGTGTCCTGGGTGACAAGGTCAGCGTGAAGCCGGGTTACGGCCGCAATTACCTGGTGCCGCAGGGCAAGGCCGTGCCGGCCACTGCCGCCAACGTCGCCGAGTTCGAAGCCAAGCGCGCCGACTACGAAGCCAAGGCCAAGGCCGTGCACGACGAAGCCGAAGCCCGCGCCGCCAAGCTGGAAGGTGCCAGCGTCACGATCACCGCCAATGCCGCGACCGAGGGCAAGCTGTTCGGTTCGGTCGGCCCGCGCGACATCGCCGACGCGTTCACTGCTGCTGGCCTGCCGCTCGAGAAGAGCGAAGTCATCATGGGCGAAGGCGCGCTGCGCAACATCGGCGAGTACGAAATCGCCGTGAAGCTGCACGCCGACGTGCAGACGACCGTCAAGGTCGTGGTGCAGGCGGAAGCCTGATCCAGCCAGCGCATCATCCGTGATGCCGACAGACGGGCGCCGCAAGGCGCCCGTTCTGTTTCTGCCGTCGGCGCATGCCGACAGGCGGCCCGTGCCGTCGCGGCGGGTGAGACGACAAAAGATCAGCCTGAAGATACTTATCCACAGGTTGTTCCGTCGCGTGCCCACAGGCCGGGCTCCTACGATGTCCGGTCCGGCCCCATTCCGACCTGGTTGTACTGTCCATGCCCGCACGTACCGGCTTCCGCTCCGACCCGCACGACTCGCGCATCGAACAGTTGCGCGTTCCGCCGA
Source organism: Pseudoxanthomonas sp. PXM03 (assembly GCF_014852005.1). Lineage (GTDB taxonomy): Bacteria > Pseudomonadota > Gammaproteobacteria > Xanthomonadales > Xanthomonadaceae > Pseudoxanthomonas_A. Next base: position 1,761,692 of record NZ_JACVAU010000001.1, read on the forward strand.
ACTCCATCGAGGCGGAACAGGCGGTGCTGGGCGGCCTGATGCTGGCGCCGGAAGCGTACGACCGCATCAACGACAAGCTCACGCCGAATGATTTCTACCGTCGCGACCATCAGCTGATCTATCGCGCGATCAGCGAGCTCGCGGAAAGGAACCGTCCGTTCGATGCGGTGACGCTGGGAGAGTGGTTCGAGTCCCAGGGCCACATGGAACTGGTCGCCGGCGGCGCCTACCTGGTGGAACTGGCCAGCACCACGCCATCCGCCGCCAACATCACCGCGTACGCCGAGATCGTGCGCGACAAGGCGGTGATGCGCCAGCTGATCGAAGTGGGCACCGACATCGTCAACGACGCGTTCCAGCCGGAGGGCAAGGAAAGCGACGAGATGCTCGCGATCGCCGAGCAGAAGGTGTTCGCGATCGCGGAGCAGGGCGCACGCGGACGTACCGACTTCGTGGCGATGAACGATGCGTTGAAGGATGCGTTCGAAGTCCTGCGCGTGCGCTCGGAAAGCGGCGGCACGGTCACCGGCCTGCCGACCGGCTACACCGAGTTCGACATGATGACGGCGGGCCTGCAGCCCACCGATCTGGTGATCCTGGCGGCGCGTCCGGCGATGGGCAAGACCACGTTCGCGCTGAACATCGCCGAGTACGCGGCCATCAAGTCGAAGAAGGCCGTCGCGGTGTTCTCGATGGAAATGTCGGCCGGGCAGCTGGCGATGCGACTGATCTCGTCGGTCGGCCGCATCAACGCCACACGACTGCGCACCGGTTCGCTGGAAGACGAGGACTGGAGTCGCGTGACCAGCGCCATCCGCATCCTCAAGGACCAGGCCAAGGTCTTCATCGACGACACGCCCGGACTCTCGCCGGACGTGCTGCGTTCCAAGGCGCGCCGGTTGAAGCGGGAACACGACCTGGGCCTGATCGTCATCGACTACCTGCAGCTGATGTCCGTGCCGGGCAACAGCGAAAACCGCGCTACCGAGATTTCCGAGATCTCGCGGTCCCTGAAAGGACTGGCGAAGGAACTCAACGTGCCGGTGCTCGCGCTGTCGCAGCTCAACCGTTCGCTGGAAACGCGTACCGACAAGCGTCCGGTGATGGCGGACCTGCGCGAATCGGGCGCCATCGAGCAGGATGCCGACATGATCGTCTTCATCTACCGCGACGACTACTACAACAAGGAAACCTCGCCGGACAAAGGCCTGGCCGAGATCATCATCGGCAAGCAGCGTTCGGGTCCGACCGGCTCGTGCAAGTTGCGCTTCTTCGGCGAATACACCCGCTTCGACAACCTGAGCCACGACAGCATCGGCGCGTTCGAATGACCCCATCGATGTTCGCGGCGGTGCTTGTCGCGTAGTACGCTGCACGGGGCAGGACCGGTCCTCGGGGGAGCCGATACCAGGCATTGAAGGGCGCTGCGGCGCGCCCGGACGCGGTGCCCGGTGCGGCGGCGGTCCGGAACACGAATGGCCAGATGGCCCATCGCCGTGGCGATGGCAGTGGCGGAACAGAGCCGCCAGCGAGTAGACGTCCAGGGGAATCCAGTGGCCAGTGCGTCGGGCGCGGGCACAAGCAGGCGGTTGCGTGGCTGGCGGGCCGCATGGGCCGGTCTGGTGCTGCTTGCGTGCATGCAGACGGCGTCGGCTCTCGAGATCCACCGCCAGCTGTCGCAGTTCCACCACACGGCATGGAGCGTCAAGGATGGCGCGCCGGGTCAGATCACCGCATTGGCGCAGACCGCGGACGGCTATCTCTGGCTGGCCACCCAGATCGGCCTGTACCGCTTCGATGGCGTGCAGTTCGAGCGTTATGAGCCTCCGGCCGGCGAGTCGCTGCCCGCGACCAGTGTTTCAGCCCTGTACGCGCCTCCCGAGGGCGGGCTCTGGGTGGGTTTCCGCTACGGTGCCGTCAGCCACATCCATGCGGGCAAACTGAATCACTACGGTGAAGCACAAGGTCTGCCCAGCGGAACCGTCTTCAGTTTCGCCCGCGATGCCGATGGCCGGCTGTGGGCCGCCACCTTCACCGGGCTGGTCTATCTGGAACGGGGGCGATGGCATGCGCTGGGGCCGGAATGGAAATTCCCCGGCCGGCAGGCGCGCACTGTGTTCAACGATGCGTCCGGCACGCTGTGGGTGGCGAGCGAGCAAGGCGCCGCCTTTCTGCCGCGTGGAGCCCGGGCCTTCCAGCGCGTGCAGGCGCCGGTGGGGAGGATCAGCCAGTTTTCGCAGGCATCGGAAGGCGGCATCTGGATTGCGGAGGCGGATGGGGCGGTCCGCGCATTGCCTTTGCCGAGTGCTGCCGCGTCGACCGCTGGGCTGCCGCTGCCATCCGCCGGCCTGCTGTTCGACCGCGATGGCGCACTGTGGGCCACCACCCTGGGTGATGGCGTCTACCGGCTGGCGGGCGAAGGGCAACCGCACTTCGAGAGCTATCGCCAGCGCGACGGCCTCAGTTCGGACTATGCATTGCCGCTGCTGGAAGACCGCGAGGGCACGATCTGGGTAGGCAGCAGTCGCGGACTGGACCGTTTCCGCCATGCCAACGTGGTGCTGGCCCGTCTGCCCGACGGCGCGCACGATTTCGCCATCGTCGCCGGTGACGGCGCAGCCGTGCTGGCGGGAAGCCGCAACCGGCCCCTGATGCGGCTGCGGGACGATACGCTCGAGACGTTGTCGCTGCCTCCGCCGCTGACCGCAGCCTACAGGGACGACGAAGGCGTGGTCTGGCTCGGTGGTCCCAAAGGACTGTGGACATTGCGTGACGGCAGGCTGGCGCCCGCGGCGCCCCTGCCGGTCAGAGCGTATTCGGGCGTGCAGGCGATCGCGCGGACGACCGACGGCACGCTGTGGGTGTCGTTGAATACCCCAGGCATCCATCGTCTGCGTAACGGCCACTGGACCCATCTGCAGGAACTCGCGGGTACGCGCGATGGCTCGTCGCCGCTGAGCCTGCTGGCCGACCAGGAAGGTCAGCTGTGGATGGGCTTCGCGCACAACCGCATCGCGCGGATGCGGGAAGGCAGCCTGCAGGTATTCGGCCCCTCGAAGGGTCTAGACGTCGGCAACGTCAGTGCGCTGCACCAGGGGCGCGCCGGCATCTGGATCGGCGGCGAGCGGGGTCTTGCGCGTCTGCGCGGCGACCGCATCCAGAGCCTGCGCGCGCGCGCGGACAGCCCGTTCCGTGGCATTTCCGGCATCGTGGAGACGGCGGACGGCGATCTCTGGCTCAACGGTGCGCGAGGCATCGTGCGGGTGCCGGCCAGCGCCATCGAGGCGGTGCTCAAGGATTCGCCGCACGCTGCGTACGATCTCTTCGACTTCCTCGACGGACTGCCCGGCGTCCCTGCGCAGTTCCGACCCATCCCGACCGCGCTGCAGGCCGGGAATGGCAAGCTCTGGTTCGCCACCACCAGCGGCGTGGTGTCGATCGATCCGAAGGCCATCCAGCGCAATCCGTTGCCACCGCCCGTGGCGATCCGCGCGCTGTCCGTCGACGGCCGGGACCATCGCCTGGAGGGCGGCCCGCTGTCGCTGCCTGCCGGCGCGCGAAACCTGCAGATTGGCTACACCGCGTTGAGCCTGGCCATCCCCGAGCGGGTCCGGTTCCGTTACCGGCTCGAAGGCTACGAGCAGGAATGGCAGGAGGCCGGCACGCGTCGCGTGGCGTACTACAACGATCCGGGGCCGGGGCACTATGTGTTCCGCGTGCTGGCGGCCAACAACGATGGGGTGTGGAACGAGACGGGCGCCAGCATCGCGTTCTCGATCGCGCCGCGGTACTACCAGACCCCATGGTTCGCCCTGCTGTGCATCGCCCTGATCGCCGGACTGCTGTGGGTCGCCTACCTGATGCGTCTTCGCCGCGTATCCCGGCAGATCCATGACCGCCTGCAGGAGCGCCACCGCGAACGCGAGCGCATCGCCCGCGAGTTGCACGACACGCTGCTGCAGAGCGTGCAGGGGCTGATCCTGCGCTTCCATGCGGTGGCGGGATCGCTGGGGGCGAGCGCACCCGGGCGGGACGCCCTGGAGTCCGTGCTGGAGCGCGCCGACGACGTACTGGTGGAGGCGCGCGACCGTGTGCTCGACCTGCGTGCGACCCACCATGCGGGTGGACTGTCCGACGTGTTTGTCCGGATGGCGGCCGACCTGGCCAGCGATGCGGATGTTTCCTGCCGGGTGACGATGGAGGGACTGGCTCTGCCCCTGGATCCGATCGTGCAGGACGAACTGGTGCAGATCGGGCGCGAAGCGCTGGTCAATGCGTTCCGCCACGCGCATGCGGGGCACATCGAAGTCGTGATCGAACAGGCAACGGATGGCGTGCGCGTCCGCTTCATCGATGACGGCCGCGGCATCGAACCCGATGTGCTGGCACGCGGAGGCAGGCACGGGCACTGGGGGCTGGCGGGCATGCGCGAACGTGCAGAGCGGCTGGGCGCGACGCTGGACGTCGCATCGCGACCGGGCGAGGGCACCTGCATCGACGTCCGTGTGCCGGCGGCGCTCGCCTACCGCGCGCGGTCGCGTGGGTGGCAACGCTGGTTGCTTGGGCACCGTGCCGGGAAGGACGGGCGCTGAAGCAGCGGGCATCCGCATTCGCACCGCTACAATCACCCCATGCCTGGACCCGACCACATCGAGGGAATGGACTTCGCGGCCTCGTTCCGTCCCGAAGCGAACGACCGTCCCACCCGCATCCGCGTGGACCTGGACGCGTTGAGCCACAACTTCCATGCGCTGCAGGTGCACGCGGGCGTGCCGGTGATGGGTATCGTCAAGGCGAATGCCTATGGGCACGGGCTGGTGCCCGTCGCACTGCACCTGCAGGCCGAGGGCATCGGGCAACTGGGCGTGGCGCTGGTGGAGGAGGGCATCGCGCTGCGGCGCGCGGGCGTGACGGTGCCGATCCTGGTGCTGGGCGGCATCCATGCACCGCAGGTCAGCCAGTTCCTGGCGTGCGATCTTGAGGTGACCGTCTCCTCGATCGCCAAACTGCGCCAGGTGGAACTGGCGGCCGAATCGTTGGGACGTCGCGCGGTGATCCATCTGAAGGTGGACACCGGCATGGAGCGCATCGGCGTGCACAGCGAGAATGCCGGGCCATTGATCGAGGCCGCAGTCGCCTCACGCTGGTGCACCGTGAAGGGCGTCTATTCCCATCTGGCGTGTTCGGACGATCCCGCCTCGCCGATGACGCAGGGACAGCTCGCGCGCTTCCTCGACGCCTGCCGGCATTTCGAGCGCATCGGTGCGCCGATGCCGATCCGCCACCTGGCCAACTCGGGTGGCGTGCTGCATTTCCCGGAAACCTGCCTGGACATGGTGCGCCCCGGCATCGCGCTGTACGGCGTGATGCCTGATCCCGCCTCCCGCCCGACCGTGGCGTTGAAGCCCGCGCTGTCGCTGGTTTCAAAGGTGGTCTACTTCAAGGTGGTCAACGCCGGTCGCACGGTCAGTTATGGCGCCACCTGGACGGCGCCAACCGATACCCGCATCGTCACCGTGCCGATCGGCTATGGCGACGGCTATCCGCGTTCGCTGTCATCGCGGGGCGAAGTGCTTGTGCGGGGTGCGCGCCATCCCATCGTCGGGCGCGTGTGCATGGACCAGTTCATGGTCGACCTCGGGCCGGGGGGCAGTGCCTACAACGAGGACGAAGTGGTGCTGATCGGCCGCCAGGGCGGCGATGGCATTACCTGCGAAGCCGTGGCGCTTGCAGCGGGCACCATCCCGTACGAGATCCTGACCGGGCTCAATGCCCGCATCCCGCGCGAATACATCGGCGGTGCATCCGGCATGGCGCCTGCGACGTAAGCGAACGCACCCGTCTTCCAGAGTTTCCTGCATGCCCAACGCTCTCGTCTGGTTCCGTCACGACCTGCGCCTGGACGACAATCCGGCGCTGCAGGCCGCGCTGGATGAGGGCTTCACGCCACTGCCGGTGTACGTGCACGCGCCGGCAGAGGAAGGCGAATGGGTGCCGGGCGCCGCATCGCAGGCCTGGCTGGGCAGATCGCTGGAATCACTCGATGCCTCCCTGCGGCAACGCGGTTCGCGCCTGCTGATCCGGCATGGAGCCAGCCGACGCACGTTGCAGGATCTGATCGATGCATCCGGTGCCACCGCGGTTTTCTGGAACCGCAAGTACGAACCCGCCACGCAGCCACGCGATGCCGCGATCAAGCAGGCATTGCGTGACAACGGGCTGCGCGCGGAGAGCTTCAACGGCAGCCTGCTGATCGAGCCGTGGGACATCGCCACCCAGCAAGGCCAGCCCTACAAGGTATTCACGCCGTTCTGGCGCGCCGCGCAGACCCGGTTGCGCCTGCCTGCGCCGTGGACGGCGCCACCGCGGTTGCCGGCGGTGGACGACGCCATCACCGGCGTGCCGCTGGAGGCATTGGAACTCCGTCCACGCCCTTCGTGGGATATCGGCTTCTGGGAAGCATGGATCCCGGGCGAAGCGGGGGCTCGCGAAGCACTTGAGATCTTCATCGAGGGGGCACTCAACGGCTACCGCACCGATCGCGATCGCCCCGACCGAACCGGCACATCGCGACTGTCGCCGCACCTGCACTTCGGCGAGATCGCGCCGTGGCGGATCATGGCGGAGCTGGAGCGCGTTCGTTCGGCGGCCAACGGCGCCGACATGGAGGGCTATATCCGTGAGCTCGGCTGGCGTGAGTTCGCGTACCACCTCCTGCATCACTTCCCGCATACGACCACGCAGGACCTCAACCCGCGTTTCGCGCATTTCGACTGGGCGAAGGTGGACCCCGCCGCGCTCGAGGCCTGGCAGCGTGGCCGGACCGGCGTCCCGATCATCGATGCGGGCCTGCGCGAACTGTGGACGACCGGTTACATGCACAACCGCGTGCGCATGATCGTGGCCAGTTACCTGACCAAGCACCTGCGCTACCACTGGCTGCACGGCGCGCACTGGTTCTGGGACACACTGGTCGATGCGGACCTGGCCAACAACACGCTGGGCTGGCAATGGACCGCCGGCACGGGGGCCGACGCCGCGCCGTACTTCCGCGTCTTCAATCCCGTCACCCAGGCGGAGAAGTTCGATCCCAGGGGCGAGTACATCGCGCGCTGGGTGCCGGAACTGGCGGCGCTGCCGGTGCCGCTGCGCTTCGCGCCCTGGCAGAAACCGGACCTGCTGGCGCACGTGGCGCCGGACTATCCACGCGGACCCATCATGGACCTCGCCGAGGGCCGCGACGGTGCGCTGGCGGCGTACCGCGACAGTGGTGGCTGAGATGCGTTGACGCCTTTCGGCGCCGCGTGCTTCACTCGGCGCGGGAGAGGAGGGCAAGCATGGCCACGAAGAAGGCGCCGGCAAAGCCGCGTCGCGAGCCGATGTCGCGGGTGGATACCGCCTGGTTGCGGATGTGTCGTCCGACCAATCCGATGATGATCACCGGCGTGCTGATGTTCGACGAGCCGATGTCGCTCGACCGGCTCAAGCAGGTGGTGAAGAAGCGCTTCCTCGCTTATCCGCGCTTCCTGCAGAAGGCCGTGGACACGCCGGCCGGTGCCTCGTGGGTGACCGATCCCGACTTCGACCTCGACTGGCATGTGCGCCTGTCCGCACTGCCGGGACGGCGCGATCCGGCGTCCGAGAAGAAGGCGCTGGAGCGCTTCACCAGCCAGATGGCCTCCACCCCGCTGGACAAGACCAAGCCGCTCTGGCAGTTCCACCTGATCGAGCGTTATGGCACGGGTTCGGCGCTGGTCGCACGCATCCACCACAGCTATGCCGACGGAATCGCGCTGGTGCAGGTGCTGCTGTCGCTGACCGATACCAGCCGCAAGCCGGACGCCGGCAAGGACCTGCGCTCGGCATGGCTGAAGAAGGACGGCGTGGAGGTCGTGCGCCGGGTCGGCGCGATCGACCGCTACATGCAGTTGGGCGGCAAGGTGCTGGGCAAGGGCATGGAGATGTACCGCGATCCCTCGCTGGCCACGGTGCTGGCGAAGGAGGGTGGCGAGATCGGGCGCGAACTGCTGCATGCGCTGTCGCTGTCGGACGACCCGCCCACGCTGCTGCGCGGCAAGCTGGGCGTCAGCAAGCGGGTGGCCTGGGCCGAGCCGCTGGACCTGGAGGAAGTGAAAGCCGTCGGGCGCGCCTGTGACTGCACCGTCAACGATGTACTGATGGCGGCCGCAGCTGGCGCGCTGCGCAGCTACATGCTGGAGCGGGGCGAGCAGGTCGATGGCATCACCCTGCGCGCGACCGTGCCCGTGAACCTGCGACCGCTGGAGCACGCGCGCAAGCTGGGCAACCATTTCGGCCTGGTGTTCCTCGACCTGCCGGTCGGCGAAGACAACCCGGTCCGCCGGCTGGAGCGCGTGGCGGCATGCATGCGCGATCTCAAGAACTCACGCCAGGCCATCGTCGCGTTCGGGCTCCTGGCGGCGCTTGGCATGGCACCCTCGGCGGTCCAGGGCGTTGCGCTGGAGCTGTTCTCGCGCAAGGCCACGGCCGTGGCCACCAACGTACCCGGTCCGCAGCAGCCGCTGTACATGGGCGGATCGCGACTGCGCGAGATGATGTTCTGGGTGCCGCAGACAGGTTCCATCGGCATCGGTGTCTCCATCCTCAGCTACAACGGCCGCGTGCACTTCGGATTGATCGCCGACGCCAAGCTGATCCCGGACCCGGACGCGGTGATCCGGCGTTTCGGACCGGAGTTCGACAAGCTGCTGTACCTGTCGCTGATGGGCGACTGGGAACGGACGCTGGACGCGCCGGCGGCGAGCGCATTGCTGTCCTGATCCCCGCCGCCACCTGAATGAACAGGGGAGAAATCGCGCGTTCTACACAGCGCGATGGTTAGGCTTGCGACCGTTCCGGGTATTCACCCGACGCCACAAGGAGGATCCATGAATACGATGCTGAAGACCGGCGCCCTGGCAGCGCTCACCGTCACCCTGCTGGGCGGTTGCGCCAGCTACACCGGCCAGACCAACGATCCCAACGACCCCAACCGCACCCGCACGGGTGCCCTGATCGGCGCCGGTATCGGTGCCGTGGCCGGCCTGCTGAGCGGCAGCGATGCCACCGAACGCCGCCAGCGCGCGCTGGTGGGTGCCGGTGTCGGCGGTTTGGCAGGTGGCTCCATCGGCGCCTACCAGGATCGCCAGGAAGCCGAACTTCGCCGACAGACGGCGGGTACGGGCATCGACGTCAGCCGTGACGGCGACGTCATCAAGCTCAACCTGCCCGATGGCGTGACCTTCGACTTCGGCAAGGCCGACCTGAAGTCGCAGTTCTATCCCGCGCTCAACAACGTCGCGTCCACGCTGCGCGAGTACAACCAGACCATCGTGGAAGTCAGCGGCCACACCGACAGCATCGGTTCCGACGCGGTCAACCAGCGCCTGTCCGAGCAGCGTGCGGCCGCGGTCGGCAACTACCTGATCGGCCAGGGCCTGCAGCGCGAGCGCTTCGAGATCGTCGGCATGGGCAAACGGTATCCGGTCGCCAGCAACGATACCGACGCGGGTCGTGCGATGAATCGCCGCGTCGAAGTCCGCGTGCTGCCCGTGCGCTCGTAAGCCATCGTCGCAGCGTGTGGGAAACGGGCCGCGCAAGCGGCCCGTTTTGTTTGTCTGTTCCACCGGGTGCTGTCAACCCGTTTCCAGCGCCGCCATCCGTTGCCACAATCGGCATCCCACCCGGTCCATCGGGTTTTCCAGTACGGACGCAATGCAAGACCGCAATCTCCACATCGCCCAGCACATCGCCGCCACCATTGCCGCCGAGATCGGCGCACAGACCGCGCAGGCCAAGGCCGCCATCGCGCTGCTGGACGAAGGCGCCACGGTTCCCTTCATCGCCCGCTACCGCAAGGAAGTCACCGGCGGGCTGGACGACATCCAGTTACGCAACCTCGAAGTGCGCCTGACCTACCTGCGCGAACTCGAAGACCGCCGCGCCGCCGTGCTGGCCAGCATCGACGAGCAGGGCAAGCTGACCGACGCGCTGCGCGCCGACATCGAAGCCGCCGACAGCAAGGCGCGCCTGGAAGACCTGTACCTGCCGTACAAGTCCAAGCGCCGTACGCGCGCGCAGATCGCCCGCGAGGCCGGACTCGAACCGCTGGCCGACGGCCTGCTCGCCGATCCGACCCAAGTGCCCGAGACCGCCGCCGCGGCGTACGTCGATGCAGACAAAGGCGTCGCCGACGCCAAGGCCGCACTCGACGGCGCGCGCGCGATCCTGATGGAGCGCTGGGGCGAGAACGCTGCGCTGGTCGGCGAACTGCGCGCATGGATGACCGACGTCGGCGTGATCCGCGCGAAGGTGGCACAGGGCAAGGAGAACGAAGGCGCCAAATACCGCGATTACTTCGACCACGCCGAATCGTTGGCGAAGATTCCCTCGCACCGCCTGCTGGCGCTGTTCCGCGCGCGCCGCGAAGAGATCCTGCTGCTCGACCTCGACCCGGGCATGGAGGCCGAGGCCGGCCACCTGCAGGCCGAGGGCCGCGTGGCGGTGCATGCGGGTGTGTCCTCGCAGGGACGCGCGGCCGACAAATGGCTGCTGGATGCCTGCCGCCTGACCTGGCGCGCCAAGCTGCACATGCACCTGCTGCTGGACCTGTTCAACCAGGCGCGCGAGAAGGCCGAGGCCGAGGCCATCGCCGTGTTCGGCGACAACCTGAAGGATCTGCTGCTGGCAGCGCCGGCGGGGCCGAAGGCCGTGCTTGGCCTGGACCCGGGCCTGCGTACCGGGGTGAAGGTCGCGGTGGTGGATCGCACCGGCAAGCTGGTCGACCACGCCACCATCTACCCGCACGAACCCAAGCGCCAATGGGACCCGTCGCTGCACGTGCTGCGTGCGCTGTGCGCGAAGCACCAGGTGGAACTGATCGCCATCGGCAATGGCACCGCCAGTCGCGAAACCGACAAGCTGGCCGGTGACCTGATCAAACAGGCGGCGGACCTGAAGCTGGAGAAGATCGTCGTCAGCGAAGCCGGCGCGTCGGTCTACTCCGCCTCGGAATTCGCATCGAAGGAATTCCCTGACCTGGATGTCAGCATCCGTGGCGCGGTCTCCATCGCACGCCGACTGCAGGACCCGCTGGCCGAACTGGTGAAGATCGAACCGAAGGCGATCGGCGTGGGCCAGTACCAGCACGACGTGGACCAGTTCCGCCTGGCGCGGGCGCTGGATGCGCGCGTGGAGGATTGCGTCAACGCCGTCGGCGTCGACGTCAACACCGCCTCGGCCGCGCTGCTGACGCGCGTGTCCGGTCTGTCGTCGACGGTGGCCGAGAACATCGTGCGCTTCCGCGACGAACACGGCGCCTTCCGCACGCGCAAGGCGCTGCTGGGCGTTCCGCGCCTCGGTGAGAAAACGTTCGAGCAGTGCGCCGGCTTCCTGCGCATCGCCGACGGCGACGAGCCGCTGGATGCCTCGTCCGTGCATCCGGAAGCCTATCCGGTGGTGGAGCGCATCCTGTCCGGCAGCGGCAGGCAGGTGAAGCAGATCGTCGGCGACATCGTGTTCCTGCGTGCGGTGAAGCCCGAGCAGTACACCGACGGGAAGTTCGGCGTGCCGACCATCCGCGACATCCTGAAAGAGCTTGAGAAGCCCGGCCGCGACCCGCGCCCCGAGTTCAAGGCCGCGCGCTTCGCCGACGGCGTCGAAGACATCAAGGACCTGCGCGAGGGCATGATCCTGGAAGGTGTGGTCAGCAACGTCGCCGCCTTCGGCGCATTCGTCGATATCGGCGTGCACCAGGACGGCCTGATCCACATCTCCGCGCTGGCCGACCGCTACGTGAAAGACCCGCGCGAAGTGGTGAAGGCCGGCGACATCGTCAAGGTGAAGGTGCTGGAGGTCGATGTGGCCCGCAAGCGCATCGCGCTGACGCGCCGCCTCGACGATGCACCTGCGCCGCAGGCACCGCGCGAGACGCGGGCGAACGATCCGCGTCCGTCGCGCGGACAGGAGCGCGGTCCTTCCCGCGACAACCGGCGTGGCCCGGCCCCGGCCAAGCCCGGCGCAGCGCCAGCCGACAATGCGCTGGCGGCGGCCTTCGCCCGCGCGAAGGGGCAGGGCTGATCGGAGTCAGCCCTCGTTCCCACCAGGGCATGCGTGATCAGCGGTCGCGCATCGTCGTCGCGTAGGGCGCCAGGTAGCGGCTCAGTCCACCGGCTCGCAACCGCGTGGCCGCTGCGTTCCAGTCGACCGGCGCGCTGGCCTTCAGCGCATCCAGCACCGCCACCACCGATAGCTCGACTTCCGGCAACCCGCTCGCACCCGGTGCGTTGCGGCGCTGTTCGATCGCCTCGAACAGCACCGCATTGGCTTCGGCATAGGCCAGCGGCGCGGTGCGACCGTGCGCATCGCGCCACGCGGGCGTCTCCAGCACCGCATTGACGTGCGACAGGATCAGCCAGGTCGCGCGGCCGATCAGTTTCAGGTTGCCGGGCTGCACGCTGGTCATGGTATTGCCGACCACGCGGCCACGCTTGGCCATGACGCCGGTGGAATGGGCATTGAGCAGCATCTTCAGCGCGATGGTCTGGTCCAGCTCGAACGCATCGCGCTGCGGCACCGTCACCGCGATCACAGGCACGGGACGGGGCAGGGCGGCGGCATCGCGCACGACCTCGGAGGCCAGCGGACGTGCGGAGACCGACACCAGCACCAGGTCTGCGCCTGCTGAAGCGAACGCCTGCAGCCACTGCCGGTTCGCCTCGTCATGCGCTTCATCGCCGAGCAGGATCAGCGCGCCGGAATCGCCCGCCTGCGGTCCGCTGCGGCGCATGTTGGCATCAGAGTACGACAGGTCGTACAGCGCCTGCTGTTCGTCGCCCGCGTTGGCCAGCCCGCGCAGCGCGGATTCGCGCAGGTACGGGTCCTGGATGCCGGTTTCGAACGGTGGCAGGTACAGCGCCTTGTCCAGGCCATGGAAGGGGCGGTGCAGCAGTGCCTGCCAGGCCTGTTGTGCATTGCCTGCGGGTGTCCATACCTGGATCCACGAACGCCGTTCCGGTGCGTCCACGGGGTCCAGCGGGCCGAGCCGGAAGGTCGGTGCGCGCTCGGTGACATCCACGAACACCGGCATCAACGCGCGCGTGGCCAGATAGGTGGCGCGATGTCCGGCGGCGTAACCGGCGGCTTCGCGATCGGTCCACGCCGCGAGTTTCGGCGCGGCCGCCGCAACAGTCTGCTGTATGCCGGCGAAGCCGCGCAGGCGATCGGCAATACCCGACTCGCCGAAGCCCAGCGAGGCCAGTTCTTCCGCCGTCAGCACCTCGCTCAACAGCGTGCGCGTCGCATCCTCCAGCACCACGCCCAGCACGTACAGGCTGGTGGTGGTGGCCTGCATGCGGGTGGAGCCGGTGATGGCCTGCGGCCCGGTGGGCAGCGCGATCTTGGTGATCCGCGGATCGTCCAGCACGCGACGGCTGCGCTCGAACGGACGCAGCACGTCGTCGGGATTGTTGTAGACGAACCACGTACGCCGCGCGTCCACGCCGGCCTGGTCGGCGGCCGTCAGTGCGGTGCCGATCACGGCCGAGGTTTCGCCGCCTTCGGTGACAGCGAAGACCAGGTCATCGCGCTGGATGCCGTTGTCCTGCAACTGCAGGCGGCCGATCTCGGGGATGTCCTCGAAGCCTTCCAGCGAGGCGATCAGTGCACGGTCGCCACCGGTGATCTCGCCACGTACGCGCTCACCCAGGCCGGGAAAGCGCGCCTCGATCTTGGCCATTGCCGGCGATGCCGCGGCACGCTGCCAGAACGGGCGCCACAATCCGCTTTCGATCGTTTCAGCCAGGCGTCCGGTCGAGCCGGTGCCATAGAAGTACAGGCGATGCCCGTCGCGCAGCGCGCGGGTGATGTCGTGCGAGGCCGCTTCAAGCGCTGCCCGCCGTGCCGGATCGTCGGCCACGCCCTGCAGGGCCTTCGCGATGTCCTCGTCCACCGCCAGCAGCGCCGCCAGTCCGTCGGTGGTGTCGGCCGCGATGCGCGTGCTCAGGTCGAAGCTGCGCGGGTGGCGCTGTTCGGTCAGCAGGCTGTGCAACTGGAACTGCTGCTTGTGCGCCACGAAGTCCTGCGACTGCGCCGAGGGCGTCACGCCCAGGCGGGACGGCGCAGGTTGCGCAGTGGCGGGGGCCAGGACACCGGCCATGGCAAGGAAGGACATGCTTCGCATGATGCATTTCGCCGTACGGGACATCGGATCCCTCATCAGACAACGGAAGACGGTGTCGAGACCGGCGATGTTCCCCTTGCGCGGCGCCCGACGCGGGCTGCTATCGTCATGACAACGATAGCAAACGAGAGCGACACTATGCCCCGGAACTCGCGACCGATGCATGCCGCGCCGCGCCACCCGCGCCGGCGCATCGCGATGCTGGCGCTCGGCGTGGTGTTGGCCTGCGGCGCGCGCGGGGCATCCGCCGCGACATCGCCGCCGGCTCCTGCAGCCTGCGATTGCGCCACCACGGCACCGCTGCTGGGCATCGATGTCCTGCTCACCTCGCGCCTGGACCTGCTGCGCGGCAAGCGCGTGGGTCTGGTGACGAATGCCACCGGCATGGACCATGCGTTGCGCAGCAGTGTGGACCGTTTCGCCGCACGCACCGACTTCACGCTCGTGGCGCTGTTCGGGCCGGAGCATGGCGTGCGGGGCGACGTGCAGGCCGGCGACAAGGTCGCCTCATCGCGCGATGCCGCGACCGGGTTGCCGGTGTACAGCCTGTATGGCGAGCACCGCGAACCGACGCCGGAGATGCTGGTCGGCGTCGACGTGCTGGTGTTCGACATCCAGGATGCGGGCACGCGGTTCTACACGTATCCGTACACGCTGGCGGGCGTAATGCGCGCGGCGAAGCGCGCCGGCATTCCGGTGATCGTGGCGGACCGGCCCGATCCGCTCGGTGGGGTGCGGGTTGAGGGCCCGGTGCTGGATCCGGCGCTGGCGTCGTTCGTCGGCATGTTCCCCATGCCGATCCGCCATGGCATGACCATCGGCGAGCTGGCGACGCTGTTCAATACCGCGTTCGGCATCGGTGCCGAACTGCATGTGGTCGCGATGCAAGGCTGGCAGCGTGGCGATGAACCGCTGCGCGGTGCGTTGCCGTGGGTACCTCCGTCGCCCAACATGCCCACGCCGGACACCGCGCTGGTGTATCCGGGCATGGGGCTGCTGGAAGGCACCAACGTGTCCGAGGGGCGCGGCACGACGCGGCCATTCGAAACCCTGGGCGCACCCTGGGTGGATGCGCGCGCACTGGCCGAGCGGCTCAACGCACTCGGATTGCCCGGCGTGCGCTTCCGTCCCGCCTGGTTCACGCCCACGTTCTCCAAGCATGCCGGCCAGGCCTGCGGCGGCGTGCAACTGCACGTGACCGACCGCGCGGCGTTCCTTCCCGTGCGTACCGGCATCGCGGTCCTGAAGGCCCTGCACGACCAGCACCCGAAGGACTTCGCTTTCCTGCCCGGCCAGCCGCCGTTCTTCGACCGGCTGGCCGGCGTGGGCGACCTGCGCGCGGCCATCGAACGCGGCGACACGCTCGATGTCATCGAAGCGCGCTGGCAGCCGGGGCTGGCGGCGTTTGAGGCGCTGCGCCGGCAGCATCTGCTGTATCCGATGCCCTGAGCGCGCGGCCGTTTCACCGTGAGCCCCCGCGACGGAGCTCGGAGCGTGAGCGATGGGGCTCCGGGGCCCCAACGTTCGAGCGCCGAGGGCGATCTGTCTCACATTGAGAGCCAGCGATGGGATTCGGAACGCCGTCGATGACACTCGGAATGCGATGAAGATGGCACTGCGATCGCGATCCGCGAAGCTCCGAGCCTTGCGGATGGGGCTCGGAAGGCGATCTGTCTCGCATGGAAAGCCATCGATGGCTTTCTGAGATCGATGGGATGGCATTCCGAAAGCGATCCTCGGAGCTCCCCGCCTTGCGGAGGAGGCCCGAAGCCCGATCTTTCTCACATCCAGCCCGAACGATCGCGCTCGCAATGGCATCCTTCTCACATTGAGAGCCACCAAAAGGGCTCGGAATGACGAAGACGCCTGCGACCGGCAAAGGCGTGGGAGCGACGTGAGTCGCGAGGGGCTATCGGTAACGCTTCATCGCGACTGACGTCGCTCCCACACCCACATGCCAGACGACGCCCACGCGTGCTGCAGCCGCTACGTCGCCACTGCTTTCCGTTTGCGCGGGGTGCGTCGGGTCGTGCGCGGGGCTTCCGGTGCCGCGGTCAGCGGGGCGACCGCCTGCTGGAGCTGTTCCAGTGACGACAGGGTGTCTGCGTAGGCGATGAAGTGCTGCAGATAGCCCGGCGACACCGCACGCATCAGGTGCAGGGCGCGATGCACCAGCATGCCGGAGTTCAACGGGCCGGCATCTTCGGGCACGTTGTGCAAGGACGCACGCAATTGGCTGTCGATGCGGATCCGGGCCCAGGTATCGCGCGCTTCGGTCAGTTGCACAGGCGCGGCGGGGGATGCGTCAGTGGCTGGAACGTGATCCGCGCGCGCCTGCAACGCGGCGACCAGCTCGCGCAGTCCGGAAGTCGGCACGGCCGCGCGCTCGGCTGCGGGTGCAGCAGACGGTCGTTGCGCCAGGGTCTTTTCGTACGCCCGGATCAACCCGGACAGTCGCGCTTCCAGCAGGCGACGGGCTTCTCCCTCGTGCGCGCTGATCCGTGCGGCGAGCGCCTGCAGGATGTCGAAGCGCGCCGGGTCCGCGCGGTCCGCGCCCTGGGCACGCCACGCCTGCAGCTGCGCCGTCAGCGGCAACGCGTCACCGTCCATCGTCACCGCTGCGTTTGGCGGGGCGGGGGATGGGGGCGATCTCCACGCGGCGGTTGCGCGCGCGGCCTTCCTCGTCGGTGTTCGCACTGACCGGTTGCTCCGCGCCGAAGGCTGCAGCGAACACCGACGACGACGGCACGCCCTCGGCGATCAGCGTGCGCGTGACCGTGAGCGAGCGCTGTGCCGAGAGTTCCCAGTTGTCGGCGAACTGGCGATTGCTGTCGCGCACCTGGCGATCGTCGGTGAAGCCACTCACCATCAGGATCTCGTCGCGCGTGCGCAGGTAGCCCGCGAGCGGAGTGGCGAGACCCTTGAGCAGGTCACGGCCCTCGGGCTGCAACTGGTCCGAGTTCAGCGCGAACAGCACGCTGCCGCGGATGCCGATGCGGCCATCCACCAGCGTCACCCGTCCTTCGGCCAGCGGCACCGCGAGGGCCTTCTCGAGCGCATCGCGCTGCTGTGTTTCCCGCTCGCGCCTGCGGACTTCTTCGTCCAGTCGCTGCGACAGTTGCGCCTGCACCGCGATGACGCCGACCAGCACCAACACGAAGGCCCCCAGCAGCACCGACATCAGGTCGCCGAAGCTGGCCCAGACGGGCGCGCCAAGGTCCGCGTCGTCTCCGGTCTCCACGCTCATGCGGCTTCGGCCCCGGACAGGCGTTGCAGGTCGACGGTGATCTGGCGCTGCGCGGACAGGCTCAGGTCGACCACTTCACGTGCCTGTGCCACGTAGTAGGCCAACTGCTCGTCGCTGCGCACGAGCGAGCGCTCCAGCGCGCCTTCGAGGCTTTCCAGGCGCGCAAGCAGGGCGTCGTTGGACTGGCCGAAGCGGGCGACCACGCTGCCCAGCGCATCGCCCAGGCCGGCGACCTCGGTGGCACCGGCAGCGACCTGCGCGGCGACGTGTTCGAGCTTGCCGGTCTCGGCCTGCACATGGTCGGTGAAGCGGGTGCCGACGCGGTCCAGCAGGTCGGCGGACGTGGCGACCAGCGCATCGATGGCACCCCGCTGTTCGGTGGAGGCGTGGTTCACCGCGTCGAGCAGGGTCTGCAGTGTCTCCATCAGCTGGTTGCGCTCTTCCAGCATGGCGGTATCGCGGACCATGCTGTCGGACAGCTTCTGGCGGAGTTCCGCGATCACCTCGGCGGCGGCGCGCGGCGCTTCGGACGCCACCTGCACCAGTTGCGAAATCTCGGTGATGGTCTGCGCGGCGTGCACCTGCGCCTGAGTGGTGATGTCCTGCGCACTGCGCGCGAGCGCGTCGCAAATCTCCTGTTGCAGGCGGGCGGTCTGCGCGCCTGCACGTTCCCATTCCTCGCGCAGGGTGGCGCTCATCGCGGCCAGGCGGTCGGCCCACGCCGACAGTCGCTGTTCGTCCTGAGCCGCCAGCGTCTGCTGCAGACCGGCATGCGAGTGCTCCATCGCCTGCAGCAACTCAGTGGCATGGCGTTCGATGCCGCCTGCAGCCACCGCCAGCGCTTGTTCGTTGCGCGCGGCGATCGCGGCGCTGGTTGCGTCCTGTCGCGCAAGCGCCTGGTTCCAGTTGTCCGACAGTTCGGTGGCGTTGTGCTCCAGCCGCGTGGACACACCATCGACAAGGGCCGCGCTCTGTTGCTCGAAGCGGCTGGCCAGCTGCTCGGAGAAGGCGTGCATCTGGCCGGTGAGGCTGTCATTGGTCTGGCGCTGCTGCTCGATCGCCGTGGCCCAGCTGGCGGCCGCGGCAGTCGAGGCGGCGCCGAAACTGGCGGTCAGGCCGTCGAGCTGGCGCTGCACCGCTTGGGTGACGGTGTGCTGCATCGCCGCGCTCTCGCGTGCAAGCCCTGCAAGCGTCGCTTCGGTCGCCGGCTGCAACGCAGCGGCGACGGCCCGGGCGCTGGCGTCGACACCCGACTTCAGGGCTTGCTCGAGCGAAGCGGCGAGCTGTACCTGCGCCGCCTCGGTGCGTTCGTGGAATGCCTGCTGGTTGACGACGAGGCGTTCGCCTGCGGCGTTGTTCTGGTGTTCGATCGACGCGACCATCGCCTGCAGCCGGTCCACGAGGTCGGGCATCAGCGCGGCCTGCTGCTGCAGCAGGCGGAAGGATTCCTCGCGCTGGAACGATTGGGAGTGCACGCGCAGCGAGGTCGCGATTTCGCCATCGAGCTGTTGCACGGCCTGCAGCCGTTCACGGCGGCAGAGCGCCGCCAGCAGGCCGAGCACCGCCGAGGTGGCCACGCCCGCGATCGAGGTGCCGAAGGCGAAGGCGAGCCCCTTGACCGGCGCGGCCAGCGAACCGCGGATGGCGTCGAGATCCGTGGCGCTTTCCAGCGCCAAGCCGGTGCCACGCAGCGTGGCCATCATGCCGAGGAGGGTGCCCAGCATGCCCAGCAGCACCAGCAGGCCGACCAGGTAAGGCGTCAGCGCCGGCGCGGGCAGGGCGACACGCTCGCCTTCGATGCGTTGCCGCACCGACGGGCGCAGGCCCGGAGGCAGCAGCGCCAGCCATGCGTGCAGGCCACTGCCGGCGGCGGAGGTATCCGCGACGGCCTGCACCAGCATGGCGGTGGACTGACGGTAGCGGTGCAGTTCGATCGCACCGGCCACGTAGCAGCCGCCGATGACCAGCGTGACCACGACGCCCAGCGCATGCGTGCCGACATAACCGACCCCGATCCAGGTGACGATGGCGAGGCCCAGCAGGAACAGGGCAGCGAGGAGAGGGGTTCTGATCATGGTGTTCCGGAGGCGTGCGAAGTGCGAAGGGCGGCGAGCAGCGCTTCGATGGGGTGGAAGCGGACATCCAGCTCGGCGAGCAGGACGTCCTGCAGGTCACGGCGGAAAGAAGGGAGCCAGGCATCGTCGGGCGCCTCGGCGTTGGCCCGCTTCAGCCGTTCGAAGTGCTGGCCGAGCAGGGTAGGGGTCGTGGCCAGCAGGGCGTGTTCGCGCGGGCTCAGCGTCATTTCCATGACGGCATCCACTTCAGCCAGCCTCGCCTGGTCGGATGAGCCCGTGGCCAGGGCATCGCGCAACCGCCCGCGCAACTGGCCGGTGGACGCCAGCATGGATCGCTGGAGGTCCACGCAGTGGCGACGGAACGGCGCGAAATCCTCGCCGGTCGGATTTGCGGGCTTGTCGGTGCACGTGATGGCGGTTTGCAAGGTGGCGCGTACGCGGGCGCAGGCGGCTGCTTCGCCCTCGGCCTGGATCGGGAAGGAGCCGGGCGGTGGCGCCGCGTCGAGTACGCGCGACAGCGCGATGGCGCGGTTCCAGTCGATCCACTGGCCCAACTGCTCGGAAAGGGCGGGACCTGCGGAAGGCGCGCCGATATCGCCCAATCGGGCCAGGAGTCGGACGAAGGCCGGGGCCGACACCGGCACCCGTTGTTGTACTGCTGCCACGCTGACGCTCAAAAAAGACGGCGATTTTACAGGAAGCACCAAGTCGACTGACCGGCAAATGGTCCGTTCATCGGTAATCTGAGCTGACGGATGCGGGCAGGCAAAGAAAAAGCCGGAACCTTGCGGTTCCGGCTTTTCTTCATATGGTGGAGGTGGGCGGAATTGAACCGCCGTCCGAAGGCACTCCATCCCCGGTACTACATGCTTATCCCGCCGTTGAGTCTCGTCCTGCAGCAGCACGGTGGGCAAAGCGCACCGCAGAACCAGCCTGTTTTAGGTTGACCGGGTGCTGACAGGCAGCCACTCCCGGCGATTCCGTGATGATGACCTTACGCTGCGAGCACGGACACAAGCAGTTTCAGGGCTTACGCCTTAAGCGGCGAGAGCGTAGTTGTCGTCGTTGGCAACTAGAGTTTTGCCGCTGGATTTACGAGGAAAGCTGCCCCCTCGGCATGCACCAGGCAACTTCGCAACCCCCGTCGAAGCCAGTGCACCCCCGGGAGTCAGAAACGTCCTGACGAGTACCAGTGTAGGGGTGGGTACGCTGCTTCACAAGGCGTAGTCACGGCTGTGTTCAGCCTGGTGAGACCAAACCCCCTTGGTAAGGGGGTGAATTCGCGCGTCAGCGCGAATGGGGGATCGGAAGCAAGCGTTGGGGCCCGAGATTCGCGTAGCGAATCTTGGGGATTCCATCGCGTTGCGCGATGGAATCACGCGTCCTTGTTGTGCCGGCGCATGACGCGCGACTTCTCGCGCGCCCAGTCGCGGTCTTTCTCGGTGGCGCGCTTGTCGTGGGTCTGCTTGCCCTTGGCCAGCGCCAGTTCGGCCTTCACCTTGTTGCCTTTCCAGTACAGCGAGGTGGGCACCAGCGTGTAGCCATCGCGCTCGACCTTGCCGATCAGGCTGTCGATCTCGTTCCGGTGCAGCAGCAGCTTGCGCGTACGGCGGTCATCGGCGACGACATGGCTCGAGGCCTGGATCAACGGGGTGATCTGCGCGCCGAACAGGAAGATCTCGCCATTGCGGATGGTGGCGTAGGCCTCGGTGATGTTGGCACGGCCGGCACGGATGGCCTTCAGCTCCCACCCCTGCAGGGCGAGGCCCGCCTCGTGGCGCTGCTCAAGGTGGTATTCGTGGCGCGCGCGCTTGTTCAGCGCGATCGTGCCCGTTGCTTTATTCTTGTCCGGTTTCTTTGCCATCCGTCCTATTGTCGCCGAAGGCGGAACCCTACGCGAGCCACATGCACACGATTCGCCGCAGCGCCCTGGTCGAACACTCGGCCACCCGGATGTTCGACCTGGTCAACGACGTGGCGGCCTATCCCCGCCGGTTCGACTGGTGCAGCGCCGCCCGGATCATCGAGCAGGACGAAACGCGCCTGGTGGCCCGGCTGGACCTGGGGCTCGGCTCACTGAGCACGTGGTTCACCACGGAGAACACGCTGGACCGTCCGCACCGCATCGACATGAACCTGGTCGATGGGCCATTCCGCAAGCTGCATGGGCGCTGGGATTTCCATGCGCTGGATGAGTCGGCCTGCAAGGTCACGCTGACGCTGGAATTCGAGCCTTCCAGCCGCCTGCTGGCACCGGCGATGGCGATCGGCTTCCAGACGCTGGCGGATCGCATGGTGGACGACTTCGTGCGCGCCGCCGACCGCGGGGAATGAGATGCGCGTGGAGGTGATCCGCGCCTGGCCGCACCGGTTCGAGACGGTGCAACTGGATTTGCCGGTGGGCGCTACGGTGGCCGATGCGCTGGTTGCGAGCGGTTTCGACGACGTGCAATCGGCGGCGATCGCGATTCACGGCGTGAACGCGACGGCAGGAACGGTGTTGAACGAGGACGACCGCGTGGAAGTGCTGCGGCCGCTGTTGATCGATCCGAAGGACGCGCGCCGTCGACGGGCGCGCCGATAGCAGGTCAGCCCCGCCTCAGCGGCGGCCGCCCTTCTTCTTTTCCTTGGCCAGGTTGGGGCCGAACTTGCGCACGTCGCGCGAAAGCTGGAGGTCGGCTTCGGGGAAGTATTCGCCTTCCCAACTGGCCAGCACGTCGCCGTTGAACACCAGGGTGAGATTCTTGATCTCGGTCGTGCCACGGCGATTGGTGCGGTTGCTGGCGGTGTAGTCCCAGCGGTTGGCATGGAACGGATCGGCGATCGACGGGCTGCCGAGCAGCGACTGCACCTGCTGCTTGCTCTGGCCCACCTGCAACTGGTCAACGGCCGTCTTCTCGAGCAGGTTGCCCTGGTAGATCGGCTGCTTGTAGAGAATGCCGCAGCCGGCAGTGGCGGAAGCGAGGACGGCGACCAGCAGGAATTTGCGCATGGGGCAGGTACGGTAGGAAACCGGGCCGATGATACACTCCCGCGCACCGCCGCAACCGAGCTTCAGGCAGCTGGCGCTAAACCGAGAGTGAACGGAGACGCCATGGAATCGCAGGACCTTCGCAAAGTCGGCCTCAAGGTCACCCACCCGCGCATGCGCATCCTGGAGTTGCTGGAGCAGAAGAACTCCCAGCACCACCTGAGCGCGGAAGACATCTACCGTCAGCTGCTGGACCACGGCGACGAGATCGGCTTGGCCACGGTGTACCGCGTGCTGACCCAGTTCGAGGCGGCAGGCCTGGTGCTGAAGCACAACTTCGAGGGCGGCCAGGCCGTCTACGAACTCGACCGCGGCGGCCACCACGACCATATGGTGGACGTGGACACCGGCAAGATCATCGAGTTCGAAAGCACCGAAATCGAAAAACTGCAGCGCGAGATCGCCGCCAAGCATGGCTACGAGCTGGAAGAGCACTCGCTGGTGCTGTACGTGCGCAAGAAGCGCTGATAGCCCGGAAATCCCGGGCTGTGGGAGCGACGCAAGTCGCGACGAGGCTTCATCGACCCCGCTTCGCGACTTGCGTCGCTCCCACAAGTAAACAACAAGGGTGGATCAGACCGCGTTGGCGAGCAGCCGCTTGGCCGCGGCATGGGCTTCCTTGCTGACTTCCACGCCGCCCAGCATGCGGGCGAGTTCTTCCTCGCGCTGCTTCGCGCCCAGCTTCTCGACTGCGCTCTGGGTCATGCCCTCCACCGGCGCTTTGCTGACGCGGTAGTGCGCGTGGCCTTGCGCGGCCACCTGGGGCAGATGGGTGACGCACAGCACCTGTCGCTGGGCGCCGAGTGCGCGCAGTTTCTGGCCGACGATCTCGGCGACCGCGCCGCCGATGCCGGTATCCACTTCGTCGAAGATCATGGTGGGAACCGCATCCAGGCCAAGCGCGGCTACTTCGATCGCCAGCGAAATGCGCGCGAGTTCGCCGCCGGAGGCGACCTTGCGCAGCGGGCGGGGCGGCTGGCCAGCGTTGGCGGATACCAGGAATTCGATGCGTTCGGCGCCGGTCGGATCCGGGCGTTCGCCGTCCTGAGGCTCCAGTTCGATCCCGAAGCGGCCACCGCCCATGCCCAGCTCGGCGATGAGTGCGGTGGTGGTGTCGCCCAGTGCTTTGGCGGCGCGCTGGCGCGTGCGGGTCAGTGCAGCGGCGGCATCGCGCCAGTGTCCCTTGGCCGCGTCGATCTCGCCGTTGAGCTGGAGCAGGCGCTCGCCCGCACCACGCAGTGATTCCAACTCGGCCGCCAGCCGGTCGTGCTGCTCCTGTAGGCCTTCCAGCGGCACCCGGTGCTTGCGCGCGAGGTCGTGCACGCGGGCGAGCTTGCGCTCCAGCGCATCGAACTGCAGGGGTTCGCCGTCCAGGTCGTCCCGGACCTGGCCGAGCAGCGACAGGGCTTCCTCGACCTGGATCGCCGCGCCGTCCAGCAGCGCATCCACGTCGCGCAGGCGCGGCTCATGTTCGGCCTGGCGGGCGAGGTCGGCGCGCACCTGCTGCAGATGGCGCGTCAACGAGGGGGCGTCGTCACCGGCCAGTTGACCCAGCGCCGCGTCACAGGCCTGGATCAGGCCGGTGGCGTGGGCCTGGCGGCGATGGCTGGCCACCAGGGCCTCCAGCGCGGTCGGCGACAGGTCTTCACGCTGCAACTCGGCCAACTGGTGCTCCAGGTAATTGATCCTGTCCGAGACATCGCCCTGGCCGGACAACTGTTCGCGTTCGCGCAGGAGGGTGCTCCAGCGCAGCGCCACGTCACGCACGGCGCTGCGCTCGTCGCCATTGCGGGCGAAGGCATCCAGCAGCGCCAACTGGCTCTGGCGGGCGAGCAGGGCCTGGTGTTCATGCTGGCCGTGGATTTCCACCAGGCGGGCCGCGAGGTCGGAAAGCTGCGACAGCGTCACGCTGCGGCCATTGATCCAGGCGCGCGAGCCGCCGTCGGCACGGATCACCCGGCGCAACTGGCACTGTCCATCGTCGTCGAGCTCGTTGTCCGCGAGCCAGGTGTGCGCCGGAGAGCCCGCCGAAGCCAGGAACTCGGCGGAGAGCTCGGCGCGCTCCGCGCCATGCCGGACCACTCCGCTGTCGGCCCGTAGCCCCGAAAGGAAGCCCAACGCGTCCACCAGCAGCGATTTGCCGGCGCCGGTTTCTCCTGAAATGACGGTCATGCCATCGCCGAACTCCAGCTCGGCGGCGCGGACGACGGCGAAATCCTTGATGGCGAGGTGTCTGAGCATGCGGCGGATTGTAAGCGGTGCCGGCTCAGGTTCTGAGACACCCGGGGGCGCTCGACTTGCAATGCCGCGGGCGCAACGTTATCTAACGGACATGAATTCGCCGTCGCCCCCGCTGGATCCGCGCGCCCGCCAACTGCTGCGCACGCTGATCTCGCGCTATATCCGCGACGGCGAGCCGGTGGGGTCGCAGACGCTGGCCCGGCACGCCGGGCTGGAAGTCAGTTCGGCGACGATCCGCAACATCCTCTCGGAACTTGAGGAGGTCGGCCTGCTCAGTTCGCCGCATACCTCCGCCGGGCGCATCCCGACGGCGCAGGGCTATCGGGTGTTCGTGGACAGCCTGGTTCAGGTGAAATCGCTGGGAGAGGGCGAAGTGGCCCGGCTGCGTTCGGAACTGCCGGCCGGCGCCGGGACCCAGGCGCTGCTCGGCAACGCCTCCGAGCTGCTGTCGGCGATGACCCACTTCGTGGGCGTGGTCAGCGTGCCGCGGCGCGAGCAGTTCGCGTTCCGCTACATCGATTTCGTGCCGCTGGATGGCCAGCGGGTGATGGCCATCCTGGTGTTCGCCGACAACGACGTGCAGAACCGCGTCATCGAAACGCGCCGGGCCTACGACCGGTCCGAACTCGAGCGCATCGCCAACTACCTGAACACCCAGTTCGCCGGCCGGCCCCTGTCCGAGATCCGCGCGAACCTGCTGCACGACCTGCGCAGGGCGCAGACCGAGATGGAGGGGTTGCTGGCCGAATCCATCGAACTGGCGGAGCAGGCCCTCACGCCACCCAACGACGACGTGGTGCTGGCAGGACAGACCCGCCTGATGGGCGTGCAGGAACTGTCCGATCTGGAACGGCTGCGCGACCTGTTCGAGGCATTCGCCCGCAAGCGCGAGATCCTGCAGTTGCTGGAGCGCACGATCCGAGCGCCGGGCGTACGCATCTTTATCGGCGAGGACACCGGCCTGGCGCCGCACGACGGCGTCTCGGTGGTGACCGCCCCCTACATGGCGGGCGGGCAGGTGCTGGGCGTGCTGGGCGTCATCGGGCCTACCCGGATGGCGTATGACCGGATCATTCCGGTGGTGCAGGCGGCGGCGGATGTACTGGGTGCGGCCTTGAATCCGGAAACGCCGGCCCCATAGGTTGGGGCTTGGGCGGCCGGACTTGCCGCGATGGGACCCGAAATGAACCAACACGAACACGATTCCGACCTGGGCGGCGGCAACGAGCCGCAGGACGTCGAAGGCGCGCTGATCGCCGAACTGGAAACCCTCCGCAATGAAGTGGACCAGCTGCGCGCGGCGTCGCTGCTCGAGCGCGCCGACCTGGACAACCAGCGCAAGCGCGTGGCGCGCGATATCGAGCAGGCGCGCAAGTTCGCCAACGAACGCCTGCTGGGCGACCTGCTGCCGGTATTCGACAGCCTGGACGCCGGGCTGGCAGCGGCGGGCAATGAGCCCAGTCCGCTGCGCGACGGGCTCGAGCTGACTTACAAGCAGTTGCTGAAAGTGGCCGGCGACAATGGCCTGACCCTGCTCGACCCTGCCGGCGAAGCCTTCAATCCCGAGCATCACCAGGCCATCAGCCAGGCCGATGCCCCCGGCGCGGACCCCGGCAGCGTGGTGCAGGTGTTCCAGAAGGGCTACGTACTCAATGGCCGCCTGCTGCGCCCGGCACTGGTCGTCGTGGCAAAACACGACTGAACGCCTTCGCGGGGCGCTTGAACGGCGTCATCGCACCCCTATATCGAGACCATCCACCCGGCCACCGGCCGGATCCAGACAGAATTTGCTAGGGAGCATTCACCATGGGCAAGATCATCGGCATCGACCTCGGCACGACCAACTCGTGCGTGGCGATCATGGACGGCGGCAAGGCCCGCGTCATCGAAAACTCGGAAGGCGACCGCACCACGCCCTCCATCGTCGCCTACACCAAGGACGGCGAAGTGCTGGTGGGCGCGTCGGCCAAGCGCCAGGCGGTCACCAACCCGAAGAACACCTTCTACGCGGTGAAGCGCCTGATCGGCCGCAAGTTCACCGACGCGGAAGTGAAGAAGGACCTGGACCTGGTGCCTTACGCCATCATTCCGCATGAAAACGGCGATGCCTGGGTGCAGACCTCCGACGGCAAGAAGCTGTCGGCACAGGAAATCTCCGCGCGCATCCTGGAGAAGATGAAGAAGACGGCCGAAGCCTTCCTCGGCGAAACCGTCACCGAAGCCGTGATCACCGTGCCGGCCTACTTCAACGACAGCCAGCGCCAGGCCACCAAGGACGCGGGCAAGATCGCCGGCCTGGACGTCAAGCGCATCATCAACGAGCCCACCGCGGCCGCGCTGGCCTACGGCCTGGACAAGGGCGACGGCGGCGCCGACCGCAAGATCGTCGTCTATGACCTGGGTGGCGGCACGTTCGACGTGTCGATCATCGAGATCGCCAACGTCGACGGCGAGAAGCAGTTCGAAGTGCTGGCCACCAACGGCGACACCTTCCTGGGTGGCGAAGACTTCGACAAGCGCGTCATCGACTACCTCGTCGAGGAGTTCCAGAAGGACCAGGGCATCGACCTGCGCAAGGATCCGCTGGCCCTGCAGCGCCTGAAGGACGCCGCCGAGCGCGCCAAGATCGAACTGTCCAGCTCGCAGCAGACCGAAGTGAACCTGCCGTACGTCACCGCCGACGCCTCGGGCCCGAAGCACCTCAACATCAAGCTGACCCGCGCCAAGCTGGAAGCGCTGGTCGAAGACCTGGTGAAGAAGACCATCGAGCCGTGCCGCATCGCGCTGAATGACGCCGGCCTGCGCGCCAGCGACATCGGCGAAGTCATCCTCGTCGGCGGCCAGACCCGCATGCCGAAGGTGCAGCAGGCGGTGGCCGAGTTCTTCGGCAAGGAGCCGCGCAAGGACGTCAACCCCGATGAGGCCGTGGCGCTGGGCGCCGCGATCCAGGGCGGCGTGCTGGCCGGCGACGTCAAGGACGTGCTGCTGCTCGACGTGACCCCGCTGTCGCTGGGCATCGAGACGCTGGGCGGCGTGTTCACCAAGATCATCGAGAAGAACACCACCATCCCGACCAAGGCCTCGCAGACCTTCTCCACCGCCGAGGACAACCAGTCCGCGGTGACGGTGCACGTGCTGCAGGGTGAGCGCGAGCAGGCCCGCTTCAACAAGTCGCTGGCCAAGTTCGACCTGTCCGGCATCGAGCCGGCGCCGCGCGGCATGCCGCAGGTGGAGGTGTCGTTCGACATCGACGCCAACGGCATCCTGCACGTGTCGGCCAAGGACAAGAAGACCAACAAGGAACAGAAGGTCGAGATCAAGGCCGGTTCGGGCCTGTCCGAGGACGAGATCGCGCGGATGGTGGCCGATGCGGAGGCGCATCGCGAGGAAGACAAGAAGTTTCAGGAACTGGTGCAGACGCGCAACCAGGCCGACGGCCTGCTGCACGCCACCCGCAGCGCCATCACCGAACACGGCAGCAAGGTGCCGGGCGACGTGATCGGCCGCGTTGAAGCCGCCATCGCCGACCTCGACACGGCGATGAAGGGCGACGACAAGGCGCAGATCGAAGCCAAGTCCAAGGCATTGGAGGAAGCCGCCCAGTCGCTGTATGCGGCCGCCGCGTCGGAGCAGCCGGGCACCGCCGATGCGGACCAGAGCAACCCCGCGGACGACGTGGTCGATGCGGAATTCACCGAGGTGAAGGACGACAAGAAGCCGTGATGAGTGATTCGGGATTCGTGATTCGGAAGGGTGGAGCGCAAGCTCCACTTCTTCCGTCGCGGATCCTGGACATCGAACAGGCAGTTGCTTTTGCGAATCACCCATAACTCCTCACGAATCACGGCTCCATGAGCAAACGCGACTACTACGAAGTCCTGGGCGTGGCCCGCGACGCCAGTGACGAAGACCTGAAGAAGGCTTACCGCCGCTGTGCCATGAAGCACCACCCGGACCGCAATCCGGGCGATGCCGCCGCCGAGGCCGCGTTCAAGGAGTGCAAGGAGGCCTACGAAGTCTTGTCGGACGGCGCCAAGCGCCGCACCTACGACGCCCATGGGCATGCCGCGTTCGAGCACGGCATGGGCGGCGGCGGTGCCGGTGGCCCCGACATGGGCGATATTTTCGGCGACATCTTCGGCAACATCTTCGGCGGAGGCGGTGCCCGCGCGGCACGGCGCGGCGCGGATGTCGGCTACGTGATGGAGCTGGACCTGGAGGAAGCCGTCGCCGGTGTCGAGAAGCGCATCGACATTCCCTCGCTGGTCGCCTGCGCGCCGTGCAAGGGCTCGGGTTCGGCCGATGGCAAGGTGGAGACCTGCGGCACCTGCGGTGGACGCGGCAACGTCCGTATGCAGCGCGGCATCTTCGCCATGCAGCAGGCGTGTCCGGCCTGTGGTGGCCGCGGACAGATCATCCGGAATCCTTGCACGGAATGCCATGGCGCCGGGCGCGTGGAAGAAGAAAAGGTCCTGTCGGTCAAGATTCCGGCCGGCGTGGACAACGGTGACCGCATCCGCCTGACCGGGGAGGGTGAAGCCGGCCCGCCGGGCACGCCGCCTGGTGACCTGTACGTGGAAGTGCGCGTGCGCGAACACGACATCTTCCAGCGCGATGGCGACGACCTGCACTGCGAAGTGCCCATCCGTATTTCGCAGGCGGCACTGGGCGACACCGTGCGCGTTCCCACGCTGCATGGCGAGGCGGAGATCCGCATTCCAGCGGAAACGCAGACCGGCAAGCTGTTCCGTCTGCGCGGCAAGGGCGTCAAGTCCGTGCGCAGCCGCAGCGAGGGTGATCTGTATTGCCGCGTGGTGGTGGAAACGCCGGTCAACCTGACCCCCGAGCAGCGGGAACTGCTGGAGAAATTCGAGGCCACGTTCAGCGGCGACGAAGCCCGCAAGCACTCACCGAAGTCGGCCACGTTCCTGGATGGCGTCAAGGGCTTCTGGGACCGCATGACCTCCTGATTTCCTGCGCTACCCCGCCGCCCGCGCGGGGGAGCAGCTTGTGGCATCCTGCGACGGCCCCGGCGACCCCGGGGCCGTTTTCATTCAAGTCCACGATGAAGGGAGGCCGCGTGCGTACGAACAAGGGGAAGTGGTGGGGAGTATTGGCGCTGGTCGTGCTGGCGCCCGCATGGGCGGCCGAGGACCGGCCGTTGCAGGTCGAGCGCGAGTCGACGCGATTCGTGCTCAATGCCGATGGCAGTTTCGTGCAGGAGCAGGAAACTGCGATCAAGGTGCTGAAGGACAGCGCCCTGGAAGCCGCCAAGGATGCGTCGGTCAGCTACAGCACCAGCATCCAGAAGGCCGAGGTGGTCGAAGCCTACACGCTGAAGCCGGATGGCCGCCGCGTCGATGTGCCCAAGGGCAACTACCAGGTCAGCAGCAGTTCGGGGCGGGAGGGCGATTCGCCCATCTACTCCGACCAGACGACGCTTACCGTCGTGTTCCCGGAACTCGCCGTCGGCGACATCACGGTGTTCACGTACCGGGTGACGGCCACCCAGCCGATGTTTCCGGGCCATTTCTCGGTGATCCGCAATTACAGCCCGGCCGCGTACTACGGCGACGTGCAGGTGACCATCGATGCGCCGGAGGCGATGCAGGCCACGTGGCGCAACTGGCAGATGACCCAGCCCGCGGTCCAAACGCGCGACGGCCGCCGGATCGTGCGCTGGCAATGGAGCAACCGCCAGCCAGTCGACCGCGAGAGCCTGCGCGATACGGTCTTCACCGCCGACCGCTACCCGGGCTACGCGTTCTCCACCTTCGCCAGTTACGCCGACATCGCGGCGGCCTACGGTGGCCCGGCCAACGCCAAGGCGGCACTGACGCCCCGGTTGCGCACGCTCGCCGCGGAGATCGCGGGCAAGAGCAAGGACCCGCGCGAGACGGCGAAGAAGCTCTACGAATGGGTATCCACGAAGATCACCTATGCGGGTAACTGCATCGGCCTGGGCGCCGTGGTGCCGCGCGACCTGGACGTGGTCCTCGACAACCGCATGGGCGACTGCAAGGACCACGCGACCCTGCTGCAGGCGCTGCTGAAGGCGCGCGGCATCGACAGCACCCAGGCGCTGATCAATGCGGGAGGCACGTACACACTGCCGGACATCCCGGTCGCATCGGTCGTCAACCACGTGATCAACTACATCCCCAGCCTGGACCTGTACGTGGACTCCACCGCGGCCACGACACCCTTCGGCAGCCTGCCGGACGGCGCTGCAGGCAAGCCGGTGCTGCTGGTGGACGGCCATCGCGACGGCGCCACGACGCCGGCGACGCAGGTGGGCTCGGAATGGCAGAAGTTGCGCACGGCCATCCGCATCCAGCCCGACGGCTCGATCAAGGGCACGCAGCGGGTGGAACTGAGCGGGCGCATGGCGGTCGCGGCGCGGTCGCAGTTCCGCAACTTTGGCGCGGGCGACGCCGACAAGCTGGTCCGCAACTACTTCCGGGGGAACGCCCTGACCGCGAACGGCAAGGTGACGTACGACGATCCGGTGCCGATGCTGGAGACCTTCAACATGGAGGCGGACTTCGAGGTCGACCGGATGATTCCGACGACCGGCGGCTTCCAGGTGCAGCCCTGGTTCCTCAGTTTCACCCCGGTCTCCATGCTGGTGGCCTCGCAGCTCGGCGACCCGGACCAGCCGGAAGGCGAGAGCAGTTGCGGCGCTTACCACTCGGAAGAGGAATACACGTTCGAGTTTCCTGCCTTGATGCGGATCATCGCCGTGCCGAAGGACGTCAGCCTGCACGAGGGTACGCTGAGCTACGCCTCGACGTTCCGCCAGGAAGGCGCCCGCTTGTATGTCCGGCGCACACTGGATGACCGGACGCCGGGACCGGTGTGCTCGCCCGAGTACAACGAGGGTTTCTCTCAGGTCATGCGGAAGATCATGCCCGACCTGCGCGCGCAGGTGGTCTACCTGACAGAGGAAGGAGCGGTGAAGCAGTGAGCGCCGATCGGTGCAGCGCGTGACGCCCAATGTCCCTCCGCTGATCGGCATCGTCGGCAGCGCAGGCGCCTATGGCCGCTGGCTGCTGCATTTCTTCCGCGTGCGCATGGGTCTGGAGGTCATCGGCCACGACCCGGCCGATCCCGCCTCGGCGGACGAGGCCGAACTCGTGCGGCGGGCGGACGTCCTGGTTTTCTCGGCGCCGATCCGCCACACCGGGGCGCTGGTCGCCCGGTATGCGGCGCTTGCCGGGGGAAGCGAGGCTGGCCGGTTGTGGCTGGATGTCACCTCGATCAAGGCTGTGCCGGTAGCGGCGATGCTGGCCTCGCGCGCCGAGGTGGTCGGTCTGCATCCGATGACCGCGCCGCCCAAGGCCCCGACCCTGAAGGGCAGGGTGATGGTGGTCTGCGAGGCGCGCCTCGACACATGGCGGCCTTGGGTGGTGTCGCTCCTTGCTGCAATCGAGGCGGAATGCGTGCAGGCGACGCCCGAGCAGCACGACCGGGTCATGGCGCTGGTGCAGGCCATGGTGCACGCCTCGCATCTGGCCCAGGCGGGCGTCCTGCGCGCGCAGTCGGCGCGGGTCGGCGACCTGGCCGCATTGATGCCGTTCCGCTCCGCATCCTTCGAGATGGATGCGGCGATCATCGCGCGCATCCTGTCGTTGAATCCGGCCATCTACGAAGACATCCAGTTCGGGAATCCCTATGCCGGCGAAACACTGCGGGCGCTGGGCACGCAGATCACCCGGATGGCGTCGCTGGTGGGCGAGGGGACGGATATGGCGCGCGCGGCGTTCCGCGAGGAATTCCTGCGCGAGAACCGCGACGCCTTCGGCGACACGACACTGGCCGAGGGCAACTACAGCTACGAGCGCATCGGCTATCTGCTGGCCGATCTCGCCGGCACGCAGGCGCTCAGCGTGCACCTGCCGGAAGACAGGCCGGGCTCTCTGCGTGCTCTGCTGCACGTGTTCGAGCGGCACGCCGTCAGCCTGTCATCGATTCATTCATCGCGCACGCCGGAGGGCGAGGTGCATTTCCGCATCGGATTCGATGCGGACGTGGACCCCAGGGCGCTGGCACGTGTGGTGGGTGACATCAACGGCACGGGCCTGGGGAAGGTGTTGGCATGAGCACGCCGACGGAGATGAGGGCCTTGGCCATCGATGGGGTGTTCGCGGGCAAGGCGGTTGAATTCACCCGTCCCGGCAGTCGCAGCGCGATCGCGAAATCATGGCTGGAGGGCAAGCAGCGGGTCACCCTGCTGGGCATCCTGGGGGACGAGCAAGGCGACCTGCGCGTGCATGGCGGGCCGGACAAGGCCATCCATCACTACCCTGCAGACCACTACGCCCGATGGCGCGACGATATCGGGGCGCATCCACTGCTCGATGCTCCCGGTGCATTCGGCGAGAACATCAGTACGCATGGCATGACCGAGGACGCGATCTGTCTTGGCGACCGCTTCCGGCTGGGCACGGCGCTGGTGGAGGTATCCCAGTCCCGGCAGCCGTGCTGGAAACTGTCGGACCGTTTCGCCGTGTCCGACATGGCCCGTCGCGTGCAGGACTCGGGGCGGACCGGCTGGTACTACCGCGTGCTCGAAGAGGGAGAAGTGCAGGCAGGTGATCGCATGACGCTGGAGGCGCGGCCACATCCCGCGTGGCCACTCGCGCGCCTGATCGAGCTGCTGTACCGGCGATCGCCAGAGCCCGGCCTGCTGCGCGAGGTGCTGGTGCTGCCACTGGTACCGTCATGGCGGGCGCTGTTCGAACGCCGCCTTGCGCAGGGCGCCGTCGAGGATTGGGGCAAACGGTTGACGGGCGCTTCTTCGCACGAATGAAACAATGCACGGCGCTTCATGCGTACGGCATCTCGCCTGATACATGCGTTTACTCGACAGGATCGTGGCGTCCCACTAGCATCGCGTGTGTCCGGTGCCGGCATGCATGGCATCACTTTCATCATCCGCAGGGAGTGTGGGGAGATGAGCCGGGATAACAGATTGACGTCGTTGTCGTCAGTGTGGCCTGACATGCGAAGCGGCGAAGCGGCATCGTCGGCCGCCGCCGATATTGCGTTGCTGCAGCGCATCGTCGCGGCGCAAAGCGAAATCGCCGCCGCAGGTCCCGAACCGCAGGAGGTCGTGGACGCGATCACCCATCGTGCGCAGGAACTCACCCGCTCAGCCGGCGCGGTGCTGGAAATCCGCGACGGCGACGTGATGCGCTACTGGTCGGCCAGCGGGATCGCGCAAGGGCAGGTCGGCTTCAGCCTGCCGGTGTCCGGCAGCTTGTCCGGCCGGTGCATCGAAGAGCAGCAGGTGTTGAGATGCGATGACAGCGAAGTGGATCCTCGCGTCAATCGTGAGGCGTGCCGCAGCGTGGGGTTGCGTTCGATGCTGGTCGCGCCGCTGAGCTTCCGCGGACAGGTGGTGGGTGTGCTGAAGGTCCTGGCGACCACGCCCGCCGCCTACGCGGACACGGACTGCAGGACGCTCGAGCATTTGAGCACGCTCGTGGCCGCGAGCATGTACAAGGCCATCGAGCATGCGCAGATGCGCGCAGCGCTGGATGCCCGCATGGGTCAGGGCGAACGCGAGCGGCGCCATGCGCAGGACGCCCGGGAGCGACTACTGCAGGTGCTGGACGGGGCGCAGCTCACGGCGGCCTTGCAGCCGATCGTCCGGCTCGCCGACGGCGTGGTGGTGGGGTACGAGGCGCTTGCGCGGTTTCCGCTGGAATACGACTTGTCGACAGGCCGCTGGTTCGAGGATGCGGCGAGCAGCGGCTTGAGCGTGGAACTGGAACTGGCCGCCGCAGCGGTCGCCCTGGCGCGGTTGCCCTCCCTTCCCGATGACGCCTTCCTTGCCGTCAACGTATCGCCCGAAACCGCCTGCAACGCACGATTCCACGACCTGCTCGCCGGCCACGCCCCGGAAAGGCTGGTGCTGGAAATCACCGAACACACCGCCGTGGAAGATTACGCGCGCCTTGGCCAGTGCCTGTCCTCGCTGCAGCAGGCCGGCGTCCGCATCGCCGTGGACGATACCGGGGCAGGTTTCGCCAGCTTGCGCCACGTGCTGAGGTTGGCGCCGGACATCATCAAGCTCGACATCACGCTGGTGCGTGAAATCGACCAGCGTCCGCGCGTGCAGTCGCTCGTGGCAGCGCTCCTGACGTTCGCGCAGGGCACGCAGGCGGAACTGATCGCCGAGGGCGTCGAGAACGAGCGGCAACTGCAGACGCTGAAGGAACTCGGGGTGCCGTTCGCACAGGGATTCCATCTGGGCTATCCGCAGGTTCCCTGATCCGGACATTCCCGGTTCGCGTTGGCATCACGCGCCCGCTACCATGCCTGCATGGACACTTCCCCGATACGTCTCCTGATCCATGGTGCCTCCGGCCGGATGGGCCAGGCCTTGCTTCGACTGGCTGCCGAGCAGCCTGCGGTGTACCAGACCGTGGCGGCCGTGACGCGAC
Source organism: Pseudoxanthomonas sp. PXM03 (assembly GCF_014852005.1). Classification (GTDB taxonomy): domain Bacteria; phylum Pseudomonadota; class Gammaproteobacteria; order Xanthomonadales; family Xanthomonadaceae; genus Pseudoxanthomonas_A. The sequence goes on from NZ_JACVAU010000001.1 coordinate 1,796,934, forward strand.
GCGCGCCTGCGCAGCGGGTGGTGGATGGCGTGCCCCACTTCGCGGCCAGCGAGCTGGCGGGCGTGCCCGACTTCGACGTGGCGATCGATTTCAGCCTGCCGGAAGGGTTCGACCCGGTGCTGGCGCTGTGCACCGACCGTGGTCGGGCACTGGTCTCCGGCACCACCGGCATATCCACGGTGCAGCAGGAGGCATTGGCCGCGGCCAGTGTACGCATTCCGCTGGTGTGGGCGACGAATTTCAGCCTGGGCGTGGCGGTGCTGGCCGACGTGGTCGAACGCGTGGCATCGGCGTTGCCGGGGTGGGACGTGGACATCGTGGAGTCGCACCATGTCCACAAGAAGGATGCCCCGTCCGGCACCGCATTGACGCTGGGACAGGCCGCCGGCAGTGCGGGCGCGCAGGTGCACTACGCCAGCCTGCGGGCCGGCGACATTGTCGGTGAACATACCGTGCAGTTCGCCGGGCTCGGCGAGCGCATCGAGCTGACCCACCGTGCCACGCATCGCGATGTCTTCGCGCGTGGTGCCCTGCACGTCGCGCGCGTGCTGTCGGGACGCCCGCCGGGCGCCTATCACGTGCGGGATCTGCTGGATTGAAGGCCGGCCGGACGTCCCGATACGGACGCCGGAATATGAACACGCCTCGCCGCGGGCGGGCGCTGTCCGTCGGACAGGCAAAAAAACGGTGGCGCTGAACAGGCCATCCCCGTACAATTCCCGCTCGCCTGTTACCCATCGCCACGGACCGGATAAATGCCGCGTTCGCGGTTTCTTGCAGCCGCAAGTCGGTGGGGCAGGGTTCCTCCACCCCAAGGCGAACCCCGTGACACGACCCGCAATTCTCGTACTCGAAGACGGTACCGTATTCGAGGGCGACTCCGTAGGCGCCGACGGCCTTTCGGTCGGCGAAGTGGTGTTCAACACCGCGATGACCGGCTATCAGGAAATCCTGACCGACCCGTCCTACGCCCGCCAACTGGTCACCCTGACCTATCCCCACATCGGCAATACAGGCTGCACCGACCAGGACGACGAAGCCGCCAGGGTCTGGTGCGCCGGTCTCATCGTGCGCGACGTGCCGCGCCGCCCCAGCAGCTGGCGCAGCCAGCAGGCCCTGCCGGAGTGGCTGCAATCGCGCGGCATCGTGGCCATTGCCGGCATCGACACCCGCAAGCTGACGCGCATCCTTCGCGAACGCGGTGCGCAGAACGGCGCACTGATGGCGGGCGAGGGCATCAACGCGGAGATGGCGCTGGAAGCGGCGCGCAAGTTCCCCGGCCTGAAAGGCATGGACCTGGCCAAGGTGGTCAGCACCGACACACCGTATCCCTGGCGCGACGGCCAGTTGGACCTGGACCGCAACGCGTTCGTGCAGGCGCCGGCGAAGTTCAAGGTTGTGGCGTACGACTTCGGCGTGAAGCACAACATCCTGCGCATGTTGGCCGAACGCGGTTGCGACGTGACCGTGGTGCCCGCGCAGACCAGCGCCGCGGACGTGCTCGCGCTGCAGCCGGATGGCGTGTTCCTGTCCAATGGCCCGGGCGACCCCGCGCCGTGCGATTACGCCATCACCGCCATCCGCGAGTTCATCGCGAAGAAGGTTCCGACGTTCGGCATCTGCCTTGGCCACCAGCTGCTGGCCCTGGCGGCCGGCGCGCAGACCATGAAGATGGGCCACGGCCACCATGGCGCCAACCACCCGGTGCAGGATCTCGACAGCGGCCGCGTGATGATCACCTCGCAGAACCACGGCTTCGCGGTGGATGAAGCGACGCTGCCGGCCAACGTGCGCGTGATCCATCGCTCGCTGTTCGACGGCACCAACCAGGGCATCGAACTGACGGATGCCCCCGCCTTCTCGTTCCAGGGACATCCGGAGGCATCGCCGGGCCCGCACGATGTATCGCCCTTGTTCGACCGGTTCGTGGCCTCGATGGAGGCACGCTGATGCGCGTGCGCCTTGCTGTCACCGCTGTGCTGATGGCGCTTGCGCTGCCGGCTGTCGCCGCCACGCCCGGTGAAAAGCAGATCGACGAGATGACCGACCTGCTGGTCAGCATGCTGCCGGTCGGCGCCATCATGGAAGAGGCGGCCGGCGAGAATCCCGCCTGGCCGGTGCAGGACAAGCCCGATGCCGTCACGCCCGTGCAGTTGGCCTGCCTGCGCAGCGAACTTTCCCGCGACGGCTTCCGCCGTGTGAAGCGGGCTGAAGTGGTCGAGTACGCACAGGCACACCCGGGCCGGTTCGACGAAGAACTGCGCCTGGCCCGCACGGCGGCGCCGGTGTTCGGCAGCATCGTGCAGGCCGGCATCGCCTCGGCGAAGACGGAAACCGACCTGGATCCCGCCGACCTGATGCGAACGGCCAGTGCCGACCAGTTGCTGGCGCTGCTCACCATCGCGCGCGATCCCGAGTACCGCGATTTCCGCGCACTGAGTGGCTTCGGCGACGTGCTCGCCGGCGACGGCGACAAGGCCGACGGCAAGTCGGTGGGCGAGATGGCGGCCATCAAGATGATGTTCCAGGGCATGAAGGCGTGCGATGTGTCGCCAGGTGCCCTGATGTGATGTGCACCCGTGCGCGCCCATGCGCGCCGGGACAAGAGGTGGAGCGTGGCCCGTCCATCGCCCCTGTCGGACGCGCCCCTGGAGCAGATGCCCAGGGCGGCGGCCCCACACAATCCGAGAAGTAGATTCCCATGCCCAAGCGCAACGACCTTAAAACCATCCTGATCATCGGCGCAGGCCCGATCGTCATCGGCCAGGCCTGCGAGTTCGATTACTCCGGCGCGCAGGCGTGCAAGGCGCTGCGCGAAGAGGGATACCGGGTGGTGCTGGTCAACAGCAATCCGGCGACCATCATGACCGATCCGGAAATGGCGGATGCGGTCTATATCGAGCCCATCAACTGGCAGACCGTCGAGAAGATCATCGCCAAGGAGAAGCCCGACGCGCTGCTGCCGACCATGGGTGGCCAGACCGCGCTGAACTGCGCGCTGGACCTGGCCGACAACGGCGTGCTGGAGAAATACGGCGTCGAACTGATCGGCGCCAAGCGCGACGCCATCCGCATGGCCGAGGATCGCGAGCTGTTCCGCGTGGCAATGGGCGAGATCGGACTGGAATGTCCGAAAGCCGCCGTGGCCCACACGCTGGAAGAAGCGCTGGAGATCCAGACCCGCGTCGGCTATCCCACCATCATCCGCCCCAGCTTCACCCTGGGCGGCAGCGGCGGCGGCATCGCCTACAACCGCGAAGAGTTGATCGACATCGTCACCCGCGGCCTGGAACTGTCGCCGACCACCGAGGTGCTGGTGGAGGAATCGGTGCTGGGCTGGAAGGAATTCGAGATGGAAGTGGTCCGCGACACGGCGGACAACTGCATCATCGTCTGCTCCATCGAAAACCTCGACCCGATGGGCGTGCACACCGGCGACAGCATCACCGTCGCCCCAGCGCAGACGCTGACCGACAAGGAATACCAGCGCCTGCGCGATGCCTCCATCGCCGTGCTGCGCAAGATCGGCGTGGATACAGGCGGCTCCAACGTGCAATTCGGCATCAATGCGCAGACCGGCCGCGTGGTCGTCATCGAGATGAATCCGCGCGTGTCGCGTTCGTCGGCGCTGGCGTCCAAGGCCACCGGCTTCCCGATCGCCAAGGTCGCGGCCAAGCTGGCCGTGGGCTACACGCTGGATGAGCTGAAGAACGAGATCACCGGTGGCCTCACCCCGGCGTCGTTCGAGCCGGCCATCGACTATGTGGTCACCAAGATCCCGCGCTTCGCGTTCGAGAAGTTCCCGCAAGCCGACGCGCGCCTGACCACGCAGATGAAGTCGGTGGGCGAGGTGATGGCGATGGGCCGCACCTTCCAGGAATCGCTGCAGAAGGCGCTGCGCGGCCTGGAAACCGGCAAGGTCGGGCTCGACCCGACCGGCCTGGACCTCACCAGCGAAGACGACCTGACCACGCTGCGGCGCGAACTGAAGGCGCCCGGCCCGGAGCGTCTGTTCCATGTTGCCGACGCCTTCCGTGCCGGCATGACCGTGGAGCAGGTGCACGCGCTGTCGTTCATCGATCCGTGGTTCCTCGACCAGATGGAAGAGATCATCGCCGCCGAGCAGCAACTGGCCACCGATGGGCTCGGCTCGCTGGACAAGGCGCGCATGCGCCATCTCAAGCGCATGGGTTTCTCGGATGCGCGCCTGGCGCAACTGGCGAACACGAATGAAGCCGCCGTGCGCGTGCTGCGCAAGGCGCTGGGGGTGAAGCCTGTCTACAAGCGCGTGGACTCGTGCGCGGCCGAGTTCGCCACCAGCACCGCGTACCTGTACTCGACCTATGAGGACGAGTGCGAGGCCGAGCCGACCAACCGCGACAAGATCATGATCCTGGGCGGTGGCCCGAACCGGATCGGGCAGGGCATCGAGTTCGACTACTGCTGCGTGCATGCAGCGCTCGCGCTGCGCGAGGATGGATTCGAGACCATCATGGTCAACTGCAATCCGGAAACCGTGTCCACCGACTACGACACCTCGGACCGCCTGTATTTCGAGCCGCTCACGCTGGAAGACGTGCTGGCCATCGTGGAACTGGAGCAGCCCAAGGGCGTGATCGTGCAGTACGGCGGGCAGACCCCGCTCAAGCTGGCGCAGGCCCTGGAAGCCAATGGCGTGCCGATCATCGGCACGTCGCCGGACTCGATCGACCTGGCCGAAGACCGCGAGCGTTTCCAGCAACTGGTCGACAGGCTGGGTCTGAAGCAGCCGCCGAACCGCATCGCCCGGAACGACCAGGAAGCCCTGCTGCTGGCCCGCGAAATCGGCTATCCGCTGGTGGTGCGTCCGTCGTATGTGCTGGGCGGACGTGCGATGGAGATCGTCTATGGCGAATCCGACCTGGCCCGCTACGTGCGCGACGCGGTCAAGGTTTCCAACGATTCGCCGGTGCTGCTCGACCGCTTCCTCGACAATGCAGTGGAAGTGGACGTGGACATCATCGCCGACCCCGAAGGCAACGTGCTGATCGGTGGCGTGATGGAGCACATCGAGGAAGCGGGCGTGCACTCGGGCGATTCGTCCTGCTCCCTGCCGCCGTACTCGCTGTCGGCCAAGACGCAGGACGAACTGCGCCGGCAGGTGGTGGAACTGGCCAAGGCACTGAAGGTCATCGGCCTGATGAACACCCAGTTCGCCATCCAGGCTGCCGAGGATGGCGGTGACGACATCGTCTACCTGCTGGAAGTGAACCCGCGCGCCTCGCGCACGGTGCCGTTCGTGTCCAAGGCCACCGGCATGCCGCTGGCCAAGATCGCGGCCCGCTGCATGGCCGGCAAGACGCTGGCCGGGCAGGGCGCTACCCGGGAGATCGTGCCGGACTACTACTCGGTGAAGGAGGCAATCTTCCCGTTCGCCAAGTTCCAGGGCGTGGACCCGATCCTGGGCCCGGAAATGCGTTCCACCGGCGAAGTCATGGGCGTGGGCCGCAGCTTCGGTGCCGCCATGGCGCGCGCGCAGGAAGCCGGTGGCATCAAGGCACCGCCGGCCGGCAAGGTGTTCATCTCGGTACGCGACCCGGACAAGAAGCGCGTGCTGCCGGTGGCGCAGGAGCTGGTCGGCCGCGGTTACAGCATCGTGGCCACCGCCGGCACTGCCGCATGGCTGCGTGAGCGCGGCATCGACTGCGAGCAGGTGAACAAGGTGGTCGAGGGCCGTCCGCACGTGGTGGACCTGATCAAGAACGGCGAGATCGTGTATATCGTCAACACGACGGAAGGACGTCAGGCCATTGCCGACTCCTTCTCGATCCGGCGCGAGGCCTTGCAGCACCGCGTCACCTACTCAACCACCGTTGCCGGCGCCAAGGCGCTGGTGCATTCGCTGGAATACCGTGGCACGGGCCCGGTGCTGGCATTGCAGGAACTGCACAAGGAGCTTCAAGGGTGAGAGCCCCATTGACCATGCAGGGCGCGCAGCGCCTGCGCCAGGAACTGGATCTGCTGAAGACGGTGAAACGGCCGGAAGTGATCACCGCCATCGCCGAAGCGCGCGCGCACGGTGACCTGAAGGAAAACGCCGAATACCATGCCGCCCGCGAGCAGCAGGGCTTCATCGAAGGCCGCATCAAGCAGCTGGAAGGCGAGCTGTCGCACGCCGAGATCATCGACGTCAGCAAGCTCAACGCCGGTACGCGCATCGTGTTCGGCGCCCGCGTGGTGCTGGCCGATGTCGACACCGACGAAGAGAAGCGCTACCAGGTGGTCGGCGACCTCGAGGCGGACATCAAGCTGGGCCTGATCGCGATCTCCTCGCCGCTGGCCCGGGCGCTGATCGGCAAGCACGAAGGCGACAGCGTCACGATAGACGCGCCTGCCGGCCAGCGCGAATACGAAATCGTCAGCGTTTCCTACGCAGACTGAGCCGATGGCGCAGGCCACGCTGCTGTTGCCTCCGCGCACCCGTCTGGTGGGACAGGCGTTGCCGACCGATGTGGCGCGGGCGCTGGGGCGCGCGGATCGCGCGGCCGGTGAGGCGGGCGAGCATGCGCAGCTGCGGCGCCACTTCCAGTTGGTGCCGGACCATTGGCCGGTCGCAGCCCTGACGCGCCAGCGCGACGCACGGGATGCCGCCGGCGCGTTGTGGCTGCGTGCCGATCCTGCGCGCGTGTCGCCCGACATGAACGGTGCGCGCATGCTGGCGTATGGCGAGGCGCTGGCGCTGGGCGACGAAGACACCGCGCAATTGCTGCCCGCACTGAAGCCGCTGTTCGGCGATGCCGGCATGCTGCTGGACGCGCCGGATCCCGCCCGCTGGTACCTGCGCCTGCCGCCCGAGGCGAAACTCCCGGTGTTCGCGCCGGTGAATGACGTGCTGGGCGACGATCTGTTCGCGCACCTGCCGGAAGGCGAAGCGGGCCGCCGTTGGCGTGCCCTGCTCAGCGAAGCGCAGGTGCTGCTGCACAACCATCCCTGGAACGCACAGCGCGTCGCGCAGGGCAAGCCGCCGGTGAACTCGCTGTGGTTCTGGGGCGGCGGCGTGCTGCCGGACTTCGTACGCACCGGTTTCCGCCAGGTCAAAGGCAACGATGTGCTGTTGCAGTCGCTGGCGCATGCGGCCGGGGTGGAACCTGTGCACGCGAGCGGGGAGGGCGGCGTGGATGCGTTGATCGATCTGCGTCATCTGCGCAACCTGGATCTGCTGTGCCGTGACGCACTGCAGCCCCTGCTGGACGCCCTGCACAAGCGCGAGCTGGACGTGCTGACTCTGGATTTCGAGGATGGCGCGCTGTTCGCGCTGCGCCGCGAGCAACGCTGGCGCCTCTGGCGCCGCCCGATGCAACGCCTGGACACGCTACGCCCGGACCACGTTCCGGCATGACCTCGCCCAAGATCCGCCGTCGGACCATCGCGGCGAATGGTCAGTGGCCGGAGGGCGTGCCGTTGCTCCTGCAACGCCTCTACGAAGCCCGCGGTGCGCTCTCGATGGATCAGGCGCAACCACGCCTGGCGCAGTTGCTGCCACCCGACCAGCTCGGCGGCCTTGATGGCGCCACCGCGTTGCTCGCCGATGCGATCGCGCAGGACCGCCACATCGTCATCGTGGGCGACTTCGATTGCGATGGCGCCACGGCGTGCGCGGTCGGCGTGCGCGGCCTGCGCCTGCTCGGCGCGCGGCACGTGACGCCTGCGGTGCCCAACCGCATGGTGCATGGCTACGGATTGTCGCCCTCGCTGGTGGATGAACTCGACGCACTGCAACCCGACCTGCTCGTCACGGTCGATCACGGCATCGCATGCCACGCCGGCATCGCGGCGGCGAAGTCGCGGGGCTGGCACGTGCTTGTCACCGACCACCACCTGCCCGGCGAAACGTTGCCGCCGGCCGATGCCATCGTCAATCCGAACCTGCGCGATGACCCGTTTCCCAGCAAGGTGCTGGCCGGCGTCGGGGTGATGTTCTACGTGTTGCTGGCGTTGCGACGACTCCTGCGCGAACGGGGCACGTTCGACGGCGCGGGGCCGGATCTCTCCACGCTGCTGGATCTGGTCGCCGTGGGTACCGTGGCCGATCTCGTGCCGCTGGATGCGAACAACCGCGCCCTGGTCGGCGCAGGCTTGCGCCGGCTGCGGGCCGGGCAGGCGTGTGCGGGCCTGCAGGCACTGATGCGCGTGGCAGGCCGCGAGCCGGCGCGCCTGACCGCAGCCGACATCGGTTTCGCCATCGCGCCACGGTTGAATGCGGCCGGACGGCTGGAGGACATGGCCCTCGGCATCGCCTGCCTGCTGACCGACGATGCCACGCAGGCCGAAGAGATGGCGCGCGTGCTGGAAGGCATCAATGCCGAGCGTCGCGGCGTGCAGCAGCAGATGGTGGATGAGGCGCAGGCCGCGCTCGCGCGCATCGATGTCGCGGAGGACGGGCAGGTGCCGCTCGCCCCATGCCTGTTCGATCCGGAATGGCATCCCGGCGTGGTGGGCCTGGTCGCCTCCAAGATGAAGGAACGCCTGCATCGGCCGGTGGTGGCCTTCGCGCCAGCAGAGCCGGGCAGCGCCACGCTGCGCGGATCGGCGCGCTCGATTCCCGGTTTCCACATCCGCGACGCGCTGGCGGCCATCGACACTGCGAACCCCGGCCTGATGCAGCGCTTCGGCGGCCATGCGATGGCGGCGGGGCTGTCGCTCGATGAAAGTGCACTGCCGGTGTTCCGTGACGCCTTCCACCGCCATGCCGCCGCGATGCTCGACGACGCCTTGCTGCAGGAAGAACTCCTGAGTGACGGCGAACTCCAGTCCGGCGAGCTGGACCGCATGCACGCGGAAGCGCTGCGTGGCGCGGGGCCATGGGGGCAGGGATTCCCGGAACCCATGTTCGATGGCGTGTTCGACGTGCTGGACTGGCGCGTGGTGGGCGAGAAGCACCTGAAGTTCTCGTTGCGCCTGCCCGGACAGGCCGCACCGTTGAACGCGATCCAGTTCAACGGGTGGCACGACCAGCCACCGCCTTCCCGCATCCAGGCGGCCTATCAGCTGGACACCGACGACTGGCAGAACCGTCGCGGCATCCAGCTGCTGATCCGGCACTGGCAATCGGCCGATTGAGGGCGCCGGTCAGCGCTCCGGCCAGGCCAGGGGCTCCGGACTGCGGGACGGCGCATCGCCGGCACGCTTCAGTCCGAACAAGGGCCGCAGCCATCCCACGCGCCGGATCACTTCATAGCCGGCGAAGCACGCGGCGAAGGTGATCGCCACCAGCAAGGGGCCTTCCACCATCGGCGGTATCGCCAACGGCTTCAGGTGGTGGGCGACGACCACGGTCACCGTCTGGTGCAGGATGTAGACGGGGAACACCGCCGGCACCAGATAGCGCAGCGCCCGGTTGTCGGCAGGACGCCAGTGCCGGGCGAAACCGAGTACCGCCACGATGGCGCACCACTGGTTCAGGCCCCAGGCCATCCGCATCCCCATGCGTGCCCAGTCGGGCGGGGCTGCGTCGGCAAACTGCGCGAAGTAGGCGACCAACCCGGCCCAGCTGAGCAGCCAGGCAGCCAGGGCTGGCCAGCGCTGGCGTTCGATGGCATCCCACACCCCGTCCGCACGGGCGATGAGGAAGCCGAGCAGGAACACGCCGAAGTACTGCACATGGTTGTACCAGTCGTCCAACAGGGCGTGCGTCTGCTCGAAACGGCCGATCATCAGCACGCGCGCCACGCCGAGGAACAGGACGGGACCGGCCAGTACGCCGATGCCGGAAAGCCAGGGGCCCAGGTGGCGCTCCGCCGCATTGATGGCGCGGGGCCCGAGCCTCCAGAGCAGCCACAGCGCGACGGTGTAGACCCACAGGTAGGCGACGAACCACAGATGGTTCCATGTCGGGACATCCAGGCAGCCGTCGGCATCGCAGAAGCCGTCATGACCGGCCAGGTAGCGCGCGTAGAACGCCAGGTAGCCCTCGTGGTAGCCGCCAGGTAACTGTTCGACCACCTCGTAGTAGGACTGCGGCGGCACGATCACCAGCATGCCGAAGACAAGCGGCACCAGCAGCCGCCACGAACGGGTCCCAAGAAAGCGCATCCGGCCACCGGCAGCATCGGCGGCCTGCCGCGCCTTGCCGAGCAGGAACGCCGTGGCGCAGCCGGACACCAGGAACAGCAGCGACAGTCGCCAGGGGGAGCTGAGCATCATGAACGGTTCCAGCGCGTGGCTGGCGCCGGGGCTTTTCACGTGCCAGTCCCAGGTCACGTAGTACATGCCCACGTGGTAGAGCACCAGCAGCCCGAAGGCGCAGACGCGGACCCAGTCCAGATCGTGGCGACGTTGCATGGTGGTCTCCTTCATCGACAAGGCGGCCAGCGTCGGGGGCCGTGCATGTCCGCGCCATCGCGAAGGGACGCATGGTGGAGGGGCAGGGCCCAATCGAGGGAAGCAAGGGACGAGTTGCGGCGGTGTTGCGGGAGGCGCGGGCTAGAATGCGCGCATGACGGAACAGCCCCCGCCTACCTACGAGCGCTACCTGCCCTGGCGGCGATGGGTGGAGATCGGGTTCTGGGTGGCGATGATCGGCGCCAACTGCATCGGCAACAGCATGACCACGCTGATCGACATGCGGCGGCAGGGCTCCGGCGTGGAGGCATGGGAGCCGGCCGTCTGGGAGGCGAGCAGTGCGCTGGTGTGGCTGCTGGTCCTGATCCCGGCGATCGCCTGGTACACCCGGCGCTTCCCGCTGCATTGGGAAAATTGGCGCCGGCGGATACCCGAGTACCTGCTGGCGAGCATCGTGGTCTGCATCATCCACGTCGCCGGCATGGTCGCGCTGCGCGTGATGGCCTACCGCAGCCAGGGCATGACCTACGAGTTCGGCCCCTGGCCTCGCGAACTGGTCTACGAGTACCTGAAGGATATCCGCAGCTTCGCCACGATCGTCGTGCTGGTGGAGGGCTACCGCTTCCTGCTGCGCCGCTGGCAGGGCGAAGCCAGCCTGCTGGCCGAGCCGGACGAAGGTCCGCCGTTGGAGCCGGTGGACCGTCCGGAGCGCTTCCTGGTGCGCAAGCTGGGGCGCGAGTTCCTGGTGGCGGCCAACGACATCGAGTGGCTGCAGGCCGCAGGCAACTACGTCAACCTGCGGGTACGCGGCCACGACTACCCGCTGCGGAGCACGATCGCCGGCATCGAGACCCGCCTGGATCCACGCCGTTTCACCCGCATCCACCGCAGCTACATCGTCAGCCTGGACCAGGTGGCCTCGATCGAGCCGCTGGACACCGGTGATGCGCGCGTGCACATGAAGGATGGCAGCGCGCTGCCGTGCAGCCGCCGCTACCGGCAGGACCTGCGTCAGCGGACCGGGGCGGAAGCCGCCTAGGCAGCGCGGGTCGCTGGCACGCGCGGCAGACGTTCCACGGCGTAGCTGGCCACCAGTTCGATGGCACCGCTGCGGATCGCGTCTTCAGGCTCCTCCAGCAGCGCTTGAAGGGCGATGCCGGGTGGGAGCGTGCGTCCCCACAATCCGGCCCAAGCGTTGCGACGGTCCTTGGCCGCATACAGGGCACGGTCGGCCATGCGCAGCGCGTAGTCCCAACCGCCTGTGGTGTTGTCGAAGAACGGGAAAGGGGCGAAGCCCAGCGAGACGGTCAGTGGCCAGCGCTGGCCTGGCGCCAACTCGTGCACATCGCACAGTGTTTCCTGCACGCGCGCCGCCACCGTGCAGGCCTGGGCTTCGGTCAGGTCCGCGCACGCCATCAGGAACTCCTCGCCACCCCAACGGGCGATGACGTCGTCCGCACGCCCCAGTTCGCGCAGCTGGCGCGAGAGCGCCACCAGCACCTGGTCGCCGGCGTGGTGGCCATGACCATCGTTGACCTGCTTGAAGTGGTCGATGTCGATGAGGAACAGCACATGGCGCGTACCGGCGGCGGGCCGTTGCAGCGACATGGCCTTCAGCGACTCCGTGGCGGCGCGGCGATTGCGCAGGCCGGTCAGGGGATCGGTGGCACTGACCTTGCGCAGCTGCCGGTTCTTGCGACGCTGCAACAGGCCGAAGCCGACACCTGCCAGCACCAGCAGGGTCATCAGCGTCACGCCCGCACGACGCAGCAGCGCGGATTTCTCGTCATTCAGCACGCGGATCTGTGCCTGGTGGCGCATCTGCTCCAGTTCGCGCTGGGCCTGTGCGCTTTCGCTCCGCGCCTGCAGGTCGGCCAGCAACTCCAGCCGCTGATGCCTCAGCGCTTCCATCTCCAATCCGTGCAGGCGGGCACCCACCGCCAGCGCCTGCTCCGCCTGCCCAAGCGCGGCATGCGCCGCCATCCACGCGAGCAACACTTCGCGCTGCTTCTGCGGCTGTGGCTGGTCGTCCACCAGGGCCCAGGCTGCGCGGGCGGTCTCCAGCGCCTGCACGTGTTCACCGGCCTTGCGCTGCAGGACCGACAGTTTCGCAAGCGAGCCCGCTTGCCCGGGCAGGTCCCTGTTCTTCGCCTGTTCGCGGATGGCTGCTGCCAGCACCGGCCGGGCCTTTTCCAAGTGTCCCTGCCGGATCCACAGGCCCGCGCGCTCGCTGCGCAGGCGATGCACCACGGTATGGGCCTGCTGGCGCTGGGCCATGGCTTCACCGGCGTCGATCGTTTCCATGGCGTCTGCATCGCGCTCCAGCGCGACCAGGTTGAGCGCATGGTTGTGCACGATCAGGGGGTCTTCCAGTCCCACGCTGGCCGCTGTGGCCAGGGCTTTGAGGTAGTACCTGTCGGCCACCTCGGGCGAGGCCAGATAGTCGGCATGGATCAGCCCGATATTGTTGAGCGTGGCGGCCTGCACCAGCCCGGCATCGCGTTCGTCGAGCCGCGAAGAGACGTCGTAGGCGCGGAGGTACGCGGCCTCCGCGGCGCGGATATGGCCTGCGCCCTGGTAGATCGATCCGATCTGCGAATACGCGCGCATCCGCAGCGCGGGTGCGAGCGCTGGCGTTTCATCGACGCGCCGTTCCATCCGCTCGGCGGCGCTGATCGCCCGCTCCGGCTCACCGCTCAGCCCGGCGGCTATCCCCAGGCAACTCAGCGTCTTGAGTTCATCCTCGACGTTCAGGTCTTTCGCTTGCAGCAGCGCGCTCGCCAGCACCACCGCCCTGGCGGGTTCGTCGCGCCTCAGTTTCAGGCACTGGCCGACCTGGCTCGCGCGGTCGGTCACGGGCGCCGTGGGCGCGTCGCCGGCGCAGGCCACGGAGAAGGCGAACACCAGCGCCAGGCCGAGCAGGCCGGACAGCAGCGATGCGGACGGTGCGGTGTGGGTGGTCATGCCGGCGGCGACTCTGGGCAGGGCACTGGATGTGATGCAAGAACCGTTCCGCAGCCGGCGCGGCGCACCGCTCTGGTATCCTTCCCGACCGATTCCGCATCCCTGCCACGCACCCCATGATCGAGCTGAATCCCATCCGCCAGCGCATCGCCGACCTGCAAGACAGGCTGGCCTCGCTCCGGGGGTATCTTTGACTACGATGCCAAGCGCGAACGCCTGGAAGAAGTAAACCGCGAGCTGGAAAGCCCGGATATCTGGAACAACGCCGAGTACGCGCAGCAACTGGGTCGCGAGCGCTCACTGCTGGACAAGACGGTCAACGGCATCCGCGATATCGAGGAAGGCCTGACCGGCGCGGGCGAGCTGCTCGAACTGGCGGAGATGGAGAACGACGAGGACACCGCGCACGCCGTGGTGGCGGACGTCGAGCGCTATGCCGCGCACGTGGACAAGCTGGAATTCCAGCGCATGTTCTCCGGCAAGATGGACAGCTCGAATGCGTTCGTCGACATCCAGGCCGGCGCCGGCGGCACCGAGGCGCAGGACTGGGCGGAAATCCTGCTGCGCATGTACCTGCGCTGGTGCGAGTCGCGCGGCTGGAAGACCGAGCTGATGGAGGCCAGCGGCGGCGACGTGGCCGGCATCAAGTCCGCCACGCTGCGCGTCGAGGGCGATTTCGCCTACGGCTGGCTGAAGACCGAGACCGGCGTGCACCGCCTGGTGCGCAAGTCGCCGTTCGACTCCGACAACCGCCGCCATACCAGCTTCACCTCGGTGTTCGTGTCGCCGGAAGTCGACGACAACATCGACATCGACATCAACCCGGCCGACCTGAGGACCGACGTTTACCGCTCATCCGGTGCCGGTGGCCAGCACGTCAACAAGACCGAATCGGCGGTACGCATCACCCACGTGCCCACCGGAATAGTGGTGGCCTGCCAGACCGGCCGCAGCCAGCACCAGAACCGCGACAACGCGATGAAGATGCTGGCCGCCAAACTGTACGAGCTGGAAATCCAGAAGCGCAACGCCGAACGCGATGCGGTGGAAGCCACCAAGTCCGACATCGGCTGGGGCAGCCAGATCCGCAACTACGTGCTGGACCAGAGCCGCATCAAGGACCTGCGCACCGGCGTGGAGCGTTCGGACACCCAGAAGGTGCTGGACGGCGACCTGGACGAGTTCGTCGAGGCCAGCCTGAAATCGGGCCTGGAAGCGGGTTCGAAACGCATCGACGCCTGATCCGCCCACGAGTCACCCGTGGGAGCGACGCAAGTCGCGAGCTCTTCTCCGGCACTCGTTCGCGACTCACGTCGCTCCCACGCTCCAGAACACGACACGACCCATGACAGACCACACCCTTCCGCAGGACGAGAACAGCCTCATCGCCGAGCGCCGCGCCAAACTGACGGCGTTGCGCGGGCAGGGCATCGCGTTCCCGAATGACTTCCGTCGCACCGACTACGCGGGCGACCTGCAGGTTCAATACCAGGACCCGGAGCTCTGGACCGGAGAGGCGCTCGAAGGCGGCGGCCGGCGCGTGAAGCTCGCGGGACGCATGATGGCCAAGCGGGTGATGGGCAAGGCCAGCTTCGTCCAGATCCAGGACGAATCCGGGCGCATCCAGCTGTTCCTGCAGTCCAATGCGCTGGGCGAGACCTACGATGCGTTCAAGGGTTGGGACATCGGCGACATCGTGGGCGTGGAAGGCGGGCTGACACGGACCCGTACCGGCGAGCTGTCCGTGAAGGCCGATGCCTTCCGCCTGCTGACCAAGGCGCTGCGTCCGTTGCCGGACAAGTGGCACGGCCTGTCCGACGTGGAGCAGCGCTACCGCCAGCGCTATGTGGACCTGATCGTCACGCCCGAGGCGCGCGATGTCTTCATCAAGCGCTCGCGCATCATCCGCGCGATCCGCGAATGGCTGGATGCGCGCCGCTTCCTGGAAGTGGAGACGCCGATGATGCACTACATCCCTGGCGGCGCCGCGGCCAAGCCCTTCACCACGCACCACAACGCGCTGGATCTGGACCTGTACCTGCGCGTCGCGCCCGAGCTGTACCTGAAGCGGCTGGTGGTCGGCGGACTGGAGCGCGTGTACGAGATCAACCGCAACTTCCGCAACGAGGGTGTCAGCACGCGGCACAACCCGGAATTCACCATGCTCGAGCTGTACGAGGCCTACGCCACGTATACCGAGATCATGGACCTGACCGAGGGCGTCATCCGCGACGTGGCGCACGAGGTGCTGGGCACCGGCCAGGTGGCGTGGGACGGCCAGGATATCGACCTGGAGCCGGCGTTCCGCCGCTGGCGCATGGACGAGGCAGTGCGCCACCACAACCCCGAGATCAGCGCCGCCGACTGTACCGACCGCGACGCGCTGGCCCGCCACTGCGAGCGCCTGAAGATCCACGTCAAGCCGTCCTATGGCTGGGGCAAGCTGTTGCTGGAGATCTTCGAGAAGACCGTGGAACACACCCTGGTCCAGCCGACCTTCATCACCGACCACCCGGTCGAGGTGTCGCCGTTGGCCCGGGCCAACGACAATGACCCCGGTTACACCGACCGCTTCGAGCTGTTCATCAACGGCAAGGAGCTCGCCAACGGGTTCTCCGAGCTCAATGACCCGGAGGACCAGGCGGCGCGCTTCATGGCCCAGGTCCAGGCGAAGGAGGGGGGAGACGATGAGGCCATGCACTTCGACGCTGATTACATCCGGGCACTGGAGGTCGGCCTGCCGCCGACCGGCGGGCTGGGCATCGGCATCGATCGCCTGGTAATGCTGCTGACCGGATCGGACTCCATCCGTGACGTACTGCTGTTCCCCTACATGCGCCCGGAAAGCCAGGGCTGATAGGGGCGCCCCAAGCGTCAAGAGAGTGACGCTCAGGGGCAGAATGGGCTCCCGTCTGCACGAAGCGACGGGCCACCGGCCGCCGGCGGAGCTGTTTTCCGGCGCGCCCCCTGATCCACCGCGCGCCAAGGATGGACGGAAAGGCCTCATTCCGTGACGGAGGTCACCATGTTCTGCCCTGACACCCCCTGGCCACGGCTGGCACGCTTCCTGCGAAGATTCACACGCAGGACGGTCAATTTTCCGCCGCCCGCGCCGATAGAGATCAGGGGAGGGGGCCCCGGGATTCGCATCGGTTCCCTTCGTGGATCACGGACCCTGCCCGGGTCCGCGCCGCCGAACAGGACTGCCGACATGTTAGATGCGAGCGCTGCCACCGCCGGAGTATCCTTGCCCGACAGCCACGTGATGTGGCCACAAGGGGTGGGTAACGCTTTGAATATCGTCATCGTCGACGATCAGACGTCTGCGCGCACGATGCTGCGCCATGTCATCGAGGACATCGCGTCCGAGCTGACCGTCCATGATTTCGGCGATCCGCTGGCAGCGCTGGAATGGTGCGAGAAGAACCGCACCGACCTGCTGCTGCTCGACTACCGCATGCCGGGCATGGACGGGTTGGAATTCGCGCGCCGCTTCCGCCGGCTGCCGATGCATCGCGACATCGCGATCATCCTGATCACCGTGGTGGGCGATGAACCCATCCGCCAGGCCGCGCTGGAAGCCGGCGTGATCGACTTCCTGGTCAAGCCGGTGCGTCCGCGAGAACTCCGTGCACGCTGCCGCAACCTGCTGCAGCTCCGCCAGCAGTCCGAGAACGTCAAGCAGCGTGCGCTCTCGCTGGAGCAGCGCCTGCTGTCCAGCATGCACGAGGTCGAGGAGCGCGAGCGCGAGACACTGTCGCGGCTGGCGCGTGCCATCGAGTATCGCGACAGCGGCACCAGTGCATACCTGGAGCGCATGGCCCATGTGGCCGGCCTGATCGCCGAACAACTCGGCTTGCCTGAAGACGAAGTACGCACCATCGAGATGGCCGCCCCGTTGCACGACATGGGCAAGATCGCCATTCCCGATTCGGTGCTGATGAAGGCCGGCCCGCTGACGGCCGAAGAAACCGATGTCATGCGTCGCCACCCGAAGATCGGTCACCAGTTGCTGTCGGGCAGCCAGAACCGCTTCATCCAGACCGGCGCCCTGATCGCCTTGCGCCACCATGAGCGCTACGACGGCAGCGGCTACCCCGATGGCCTCGTGGGTGAGCAGATTCCGTTGGAAGCGAGGATAGTGGCGGTTGCGGATGTCTTCGATGCGTTGATTTCACCGCGGCCGTACAAGAAGGCCTGGGAGAAGGACGCGGCGCTGGCTTATCTGTATGCACAGCGCGGTCGCCTGTTCGATCCCGCATGTGTCGACGCGCTGATCCGTGGGCGGGCGCGGCTTGACGACATCTGCGAACGCTACTCGACGGTGCAGAGCCGTCCAGGGATGGAGTAAGCCATGTCCAATGTCCTTGCATGGATCAAGTCCCGCCTGGCGCACCGTGGCGACAGCGAGCACGGACAGGCGCTGATCCGGATCGCGCTGATCTCCATCATCCTGACCTATGCGTTGCTGCCTTCCTCGCGCACCGCGCTGCCGGCGGACGAATACACCGTCGTCCTGACCATCATCACGTCGGGCCTGGTCAACAGTCTCGGCATCTTCGCCTGGCTGCTGGTGCAGCCGGGCAAGTCCCACGTCCGTCGCGGACTGGGCATGATCGCCGACTACGGATTGCTGGCAGCGGCGATGAACGGCATGGGCGAACCGCTCTCGTGGGCGTACGTCGTGCTGATGTGGATCACGGTGGGCAATGGCCTGCGCTACGGCAATCGCTACCTGGTGGTTGCGGTTGCGATGGCCAGCACCGCCTTCGCGGCCGTGGTCGCGATGAACGACTACTGGCGCGCCAACACGACCCTCGGCGTTGGCCTGGTGCTGGGCCTGATCGCCGTGCCGATGTACCTGTCCGGCCTGCTGCGCGACCTGACCCGCGCGACCGACGAGGCGCGTCGTGCGAACGAGGCGAAGAGCCGGTTCCTGGCCAACATGAGTCATGAATTCCGCACGCCGCTGAATGGTCTGGCAGGCATGTCGGAACTGCTGGCGACCACCCGGCTGGATGCCGAACAGCGCGAATGCCTGTCCACCATCCAGGCTTCCACGCGTACCCTGCTGGGCCTGGTCGAGGACGTGCTGGACATTTCCGCCATCGAGGCGGGCAAGGTCAAGCTGAACGTGGTCGAGTTCGCGCCCCGCGAACTGGTGGAGAGCATCGGGCTGATCCTGATGCCGCAGGCGCGTGGCAAGCAGGTGCGTTACGAAGGACACGTGGACGATGCCGTACCGCTGAAGCTGCGCGGTGATGCCGGCCACCTGCGCCAGGTGCTGCTCAACCTTGCCGGCAACGCGGTCAAGTTCACCGATGAGGGCGAGGTGCGGGTGGCGGTCACGCCGATGATGGTGGATGGGCAGCACATGCGCCTGCGCTTCACCGTCACCGATACCGGCATCGGTGTTCCCGTCGCCTTGCGTGAACGGTTGTTCGAAGCGTTTGAACAGGCCGACGGCAGCCTGTCGCGGCGCTACGGTGGCACGGGCCTGGGCACGACCATCGCGAAGGGGTTGACCGAGGCGATGGGCGGCACCATCGGCTTCGAAAGCAATGAGCAACGGGGCAGCTGCTTCTGGGTCGAGTTGCCCTTCGAAGCCGTGCCCGAACGGGTCATGGTACCGGCGGTGCACGGGCATGCCGAGTGGCTGCAGGAAGAGCCGGAAGCCTCGAGCGCGGAGAACATCATCGCGTTCTCCGATCCGTTCCTGCGCCATCGCGCACGCGTGCGCAGCATGCAGATCCTGGTGGCCGACGACCACGAGGCCAACCGCATGGTCGTGCAGCGCCTGTTGCAGAAGGCGGGGCACCGCATCACCTGCGTCAACGGTGGTGAAGAGGTGCTGGATGCGCTGGAATCGGCGTCTTACGACGCGGTGATCTGCGACCTGCACATGCCCGGCCTGAGCGGCCTGGATCTGCTGAAACAATTGCGCGTGATGGAAGCCGGCAGCGGTAGCCGCACGCCGGTACTCATCCTCAGTGCCGACGTGACGCCCGAGTCGATCCAGCGCTGCGAACAGGCGGGTGCGCGCGCCTTCCTGGCCAAGCCCGTGGTCGCCACGCGGTTGCTGGATGCGCTGGCGGACATCGCCACGTCGGGCCGCGTCTCCGCGACCGCGACGGTGGCCGCGCCCGTGCGTCCGGAAATGTCGGACGGTGTCCTCGATGTCAGCGTACTGGACGAACTCACCGCGCTCGGCATGGGTGATGCCTTCGAACGCGAGTTCATCGAGCAATGCCTCAACGATGCGGACGGATGCATAGGCGCCATGGCCCATGCGATGGAGCGGGGCGATGGCGAACACCTGCGCGAGCACGCGCATGCGCTGAAAGGCGTGGCCAGCAACCTGGGCCTGGTGAAGCTTGCGGCAGCCGCAGGCGAGATGATGAGCCTGGCCGATTGGCAGATCACGCGCGAATGGCGGCACCGCCTGGCGGCGCTCAACTCGCACCTGAGCCACGGTCGCGCGGCGCTCGATGCGCGGCAACGCGTGCGTGGTGCCGTCGAGAAAGGCGGCGAGGGCACTTTATCGTGACGCGCGCATCCGCCGCTGTTCATGCGATGGCATGCAGTGGCGAAACGCAGCGCGTCGGGTGTCCACGGGATGGATGGTCCCTGGCGAGTACGGTGACCCGGACTCGCCCTTGAAGGCGCGAAGGCGCGCTTCAACCCCCTGATTTTCCCTGCGTGTTTGCAAGCAGACTACGGGTGCTGCTCTCTCAGGCGGCGCGGATCGACCGCTTCTCCTGCGCGCGGACGATGCGCTCCATCATCTTCAGCGACTTGTCACCCAGGGTCAGTGCGGTATCCACCCACACTTCGGTGATGCCCATCAGTTCGTCGTAACCCACGGGCTGGGCCAGGTTGCGGCAAGCATTCAGCGCCAGATGCGCGTGCGGTGAACGACGCTGCTTGTCGATGATCGTCTGCACGGCGGCGGCGCCCTGGCCCTTCGGCACCAGTACGTCGACCACGCCCATTCTGTACAGCTCGTCGCTGGTGTAGATGTTGCCTTCCAGGATGATCTTCTCGGCGACCTGCGGCGACACGCGCTTGCACAGGAAGGAGTACGCGCCCATGCCCGGGAAAAGGCCGAACAATACTTCCGGCAGTCCCATGTCCACGCCTTCTTCGGCCACGATCGTGTGGCAGGACAACGCGATCTCCAGGCCACCGCCCAAGGCATCACCCTGGATCAGCGCGATGGTGCGGACGTCGCCGCCGAGGCCGGTGTTGAGGTGGTGGACGCCATCGATGCAGCGGCGCGCGTAGCTGAGCAGTCGGTCGCGGTTGTTCTCGCGGATCAGCTGCGAGAACAGTTCCAGATCGCCGCCAAGGTTGAACGCATTCGCGTCGGACGCGATGACGAGGTGACGCAGCTTGCCCGGCTGGCGCTGCGACTCGCGCAGGGTGATCGAGTTGGTGAAGCTCAGCACATCGTCGAGCATCTGGCTGCGGAAGCACGGACGCACGCCGGGTGCGGCATCGGAGTGCATGTACAGCCAGTGGGCATCACCGCTGGGTTCGGATTCGACGCGGATGGTCGGGAAGGCACGGGTGCGCTGCAGTTTTTCGACGTTGTTCATGAGGAACTCCTTGGAGGGTTTCTTGCCCGCGCGGCAGGGGAAGCGGGTGACGGATTAATGTGACGCAGGTGGCATCACGCGCCGATCCTACACCTGAACGAATAATTAAAATCCAGTGCACGCACGCGCTTGTGCGACGGCAAGCGCGCCAAGGGGATACCAGCATCACGATTTGTGATGGGCGTCTAGAATTCGCATCTAAAGTCCTGAACGAAAAGAAAAAGGCCGGCGCATGGCCGGCCTTGTTCAGGCACGTGAACAGGGGTCAGGAGGCCTTGGCGGGCTCCCGCAGTTCCTTGCGCAGGATCTTGCCGACGTTGGTCTTGGGCAGCTCCGTGCGGAACTCGATGTGGCGCGGTTGCTTGTAACCGGTCAGGTTGTCGCGGCAGTACGCCTTCACTTGTTCAGCCGTGAGGTTGGGGTCTTTCTTCACGATGAAGACCTTCACGGCTTCACCCGACTTGTCGTCCGGCACGCCGATTGCAGCGACTTCAAGCACCCCTTCCAGGCCGGCGATGACGTCCTCGACCTCATTCGGATACACGTTGAAGCCGGAGACCAGGATCATGTCCTTCTTGCGGTCGACGATGTAGAAGAAACCGTTCTCGTCCATCTTCGCCATGTCGCCGGTATGCAGCCAGCCATCGGCGTCCATGACGTTCGCGGTTTCCTCGGGGCGCTGCCAGT
This sequence comes from Pseudoxanthomonas sp. PXM03, assembly GCF_014852005.1. Taxonomy (GTDB): domain Bacteria; phylum Pseudomonadota; class Gammaproteobacteria; order Xanthomonadales; family Xanthomonadaceae; genus Pseudoxanthomonas_A. Next base: position 1,818,503 of record NZ_JACVAU010000001.1, read on the forward strand.
AGCCCTTCATGACCTGCGGGCCCTTGATGCACAGTTCACCGACCTCGCCGACGGGCACGATGTTGCCATCGTCGTCCTTCAGGCAGGCATCGGTCGAGGGCACCGGCAGGCCGATGGCACCGTTGTAGTCGTGCAGGTTCATCGGGTTGATGCAGGCCGCAGGCGATGTCTCGGTCAGTCCGTAGGCTTCGACCAGCGTCACGCCCGTGACCTTCTTCCATTTCTCCGCCACCGCACGCTGCACGGCCATGCCGCCACCGAGCGTCATCTTGAGGTTGGAGAAATCGACTTCGTCGAAACCGGGTGTGTTGAGCAGGCCATTGAACAGCGTGTTGACGCCGGTGATGGCGGTGAAGCGGGTGGCTTTGAGTTCCTTCACGAAGCCCGGCATGTCGCGCGGGTTGGTGATCAGGTGGTTCAGTCCGCCCAGCTTCATGAAAACCAGGCAGTTCGCTGTCAGCGCGAAGATGTGGTACAGCGGCAGCGCGGTGATGATCACCTCGTTGCCGTAGTCCAGCCCCGTGCCCACCCACACGCCCGCCTGCTGCATGTTGGCCACGAGATTGCGGTGCGTGAGCATCGCGCCCTTGGCCACGCCGGTGGTGCCACCGGTGTACTGCAGGAAGGCGATGTCGCCGGAATCGATGTCGACTTCGGGCAGCGTGTGCAACTGCCCCAGTGTCAATGTGTCCTTGAAGCGTACGGTGCCCGGGATGTCGTAGTCCGGCACCATCTTTTTCACATACTTCAGCACGAAGTTGACGATCGCACCCTTGGGGAAACCGACCAGGTCGCCCAGCGCCGTGGTGATGACCTGCTTGACCTGCGTGCCCGCCAGGGCCTCCTGCGCGGTCTTGCCGAAGTTGTCCACGACCAGCAGCACGCTGGCGCCCGAGTCCACCAGCTGGTGCTTCAGTTCGCGCGGGGTGTACATCGGATTGACGTTGACGACCGTCAGTCCTGCGCGCAGTACGCCGAAGATGGCGATGGGGTACTGCAGGCAGTTCGGCATCATGATGGCGACACGGTCGCCCTTCTTGAGCTTCAGTTCGCCGAGCAGGTAGGCCGCGAATTGCCGGCTGAGCTTGTCGATCTCGCCGTAGGTCAGGGTCTTGCCGAAGTTGCGGAACGCGGGGCGGTCGCGGTACTTGCTGATCGCCTCATCGAAGACGGACACGATGGAGCGGTACTGCTCCAGGTCCACTTCCTGCGGCACGCCTTGCGGGTAACTCTTGAACCACGGACGTTCCTGACTCATCGTTCTGCTCCCTCCCCAGGGTCTTCGGGCTGCCTTGCGGCGAACTGTGGGCGAGCGCCCGGTCACGGGCGCCTGTCGGGAGCATACCGTTCCGGATGGAAAAGGCGAAGGTTTCGATGTCGACAGTGAGGTGGAAGGGAGCCGGATGTCTGCTGGCGCTGATGCTGGGTCTGGTCGCGTGCACGACCGATACACCCGAAGCGCAGGTGCGGCAACGGTTCGACGACATGCAGGCGGCCGTGGAAGAGGGCCGTGTCGGCGATTTCATGGATGGAGTGAGCCGCGACTTCAGCGGCGATGGCGGCATGGACAATGCTGCGTTGCACAACCTGCTCAAGATGCAGACGCTGGCAAATGCACGCGTCGGCGCCACCACGGGTCCGCTGGACGTTCGGGTGGAAGGCGACAGTGCTTCGGTTGCGTTCCGCGTGCTGCTGACAGGGGGCAACGGTCGATTCCTGCCCGAGCAGGCGCGCAGCTATCAGGTGATGACGGCCTGGCACAGAGAGGACGGCGACTGGCGTGTGTATCACGCGCGATGGGATGACGCCCGGTGATCATTTCACCGGCGTGAGTTTTCCAGCCGTCCATCGGTAGCGCAGCGTCTTCTCGATGGTCGGGCAGCAATGCGGATCGTTCGGGCCGGGCCATTTCGTCTTGAGTTCAACCACGCGATCGCGGACGGTCATTGCTTCGACGCTGCCCAAAGGTTCGTGCGTTTCGCCTGCCGGCACGTAGCGTGTTCCTTGCTGCGCCAGGACGGCCACACCATGGTGCCAATAGGTGGGGCCGTACAGGGTCCACAGCACGACGATCTCGTCCTGTCCGTCGTTGTCGAGGTCGGTGATGACGACATCCCCCGCCTCGTAGGTTTCCTGCGGATTTCCACCCGCCGACTGCTTGCCGGCGACGTACTGTTCGGCGATGCGCCGGGCCTGTCCCGCATCGGGCGACGCGGCCAGCGCTACCGGGGCCGAGGCGCCGGCGATGCAGGCAGACGCCAGCAGTACGCTCAAGCGAAGGATCATGATGTCCATGGCAGGGCACTCTGCAGCCTTCGAACGAAGGCCCTCTGCAGTGCAACGGAACCGGCGTGCGCAACCGGCAGCATGGAGGCCCCCTCCAAGAGTGCATTTGCATGCAAGGCCGCCCGCTGAGGTGAAGCAGGGGCGGGGCACGGGCCTCGAAATCCTCGGGACAGGCCACGCGCAGGAAAAAGGCCGCCCGAAGGCGGCCCCATTCTCTTGCGCCGGAACCCCGCGACTGGCGGGTCAGGCTGCCTTGCGCGCCGCCAACTGGCGAAGGACGTAATGCAGCAGGCCGCCATGGCGGAAGTACTCGACTTCCTTGGGCGTCAGCAGCAATACCTTGGCCTGGAACTTCACCTCGGTACCGTCGACCTTGCGTGCACCGACCGTGGCGACCTTGGCGGCGCCGTCCTGCAGGCCGGTGACATCGAACGTCTCCGATCCGTCCAGGCCCAACGACTGCGCGTTCTGTCCGTCGATGAACTGCAAAGGCAGCACGCCCATGCCGACGAGGTTGGAACGGTGGATGCGCTCGAAGCTCTCCGCAATCACCGCTTTCACGCCCAGCAGATTGGTACCCTTCGCCGCCCAGTCGCGCGAGGAGCCCGTGCCGTATTCCTTGCCTGCGATCACCACCAGCGGCACGCCATCGGCCTTGTACTTCATTGCGGCATCGTAGATGGACATCTTCTCGGACGGCGTGCTGCCGAAGTACAGCGTGTTGCCGCCTTCCTCGCCGCCGAACATCAGGTTCTTGATGCGGATGTTGGCGAAGGTGCCACGCACCATGACGTCGTCGTTGCCGCGGCGGCTGCCGTAGCTATTGAAGTCCACGGGCTGTACGCCACGTTGCTGCAGGAAGCGGCCCGCGGGCGAGTCCTTCTTGATGTTGCCGGCCGGCGAGATGTGGTCGGTGGTGATGGAGTCGCCGAACAGCCCCAGCACGCGCGCGCCATGCACATCATCGATGCTGCCCACCTCCATTGACATGCCATCGAAGTAGGGCGGGTTCTTGATGTAGGTCGAGCCGCCGTCCCATGCGTAGAGCGCGCCATCGGGTGAGGCGATGGTGTTCCACCGGCTGTCGCCCTTGAACACGTCGGCGTAGTTCTTCGCGAACATCTCCGGCCCCACGGTGCGCGCGATGAAGTCGCCGATTTCCTTGTTGGTGGGCCAGATGTCCTTGAGGTACACCGGCTGGCCATCGCTGCCCCGACCCAGCGGTTGCGTGGTCAGGTCGATGTCGGTGGTACCGGCGATCGCATAGGCCACTACCAGCGGCGGGCTTGCGAGGTAGTTCATTTTCACTTCGGGATGCACGCGGCCCTCGAAGTTGCGATTGCCCGACAGTACCGAGGCCACCACCAGGTCGTCCTTGGAGATGGCGGCCGACACGTCGTCGGGTAGTGGGCCGGAATTGCCGATGCACGTGGTGCAACCATAGCCGACCACGTAGAAGCCGAGCTTTTCCAGGTCCGACAGCACGCCGGCCTTTTCCAGATAGTCGGTGACCACGCGCGAACCCGGGCCGAGCGATGTCTTGACCCAGGGCTGCGCCTTCAAACCCTTGGCCACCGCGTTGCGCGCCAGCAGGCCTGCGCCGAGCATCACGGCAGGATTGGACGTATTGGTGCAGGACGTGATGGCGGCGATGACCACCGAGCCATCCTGGAGATTCCAGGCGCCGCCGCTGTCCGGCGAGGATTCGTGCGCGGCTTCGTGGGCGCCGACAGCGGTGCCGCCGCCACCCTCGTTCTTCAGGCGATCTTCCTGCACCAGGTCGATGCGCTTGCGACGTGCGTCGACGAAAGGCGTCAGGTTGTCGCGGAAGTTCTGCTTCATGTCCTGCAGCAGCACGCGGTCCTGCGGACGCTTGGGGCCGGCCAGCGAGGGCCTTACGTCGCCCATGTCCAGGTGCAGCGTGGCGCTGTATTCGGCGTGGGGACTGTTGGCGTCGTGCCACAACCCCTGCGCCTTGGCGTAGGCTTCGACCAGCGCGATCTGCTCCTCGCTGCGACCGGACAGGCGCAGGTAGGTCAACGACTCGGTGTCGATCGGGAAAATGCCGCAGGTCGCACCGTATTCCGGCGCCATGTTGCCGATGGTGGCGCGGTCCGCAAGCGGCAGGTGCTGCAGGCCGTCGCCATAGAACTCGACGAACTTGCCCACCACGCCCAGCTTGCGCAGCATCTGGGTGACCGTCAGCACCAGGTCCGTCGCGGTCGCACCTTCCGGCAACTTGCCCGTGAGCTTGAAGCCGACCACCTGGGGAATGAGCATCGAGGAGGGCTGGCCCAGCATCGCGGCCTCGGCTTCGATACCACCCACGCCCCAACCCAGCACACCGATGCCGTTGATCATCGTGGTATGGCTGTCGGTACCGAAGACGGTGTCGGGATAGGCGATGGCCTGGCCGTTCTTCTCCCCCGTCATGACCACGCGGGCCAGGTTCTCCAGGTTCACCTGGTGGACGATGCCGGTGTTGGGCGGTACCACCTTGAAGTTGTCGAACGCCTTCTGGCCCCAGCGCAGGAAGCCGTAGCGCTCCTTGTTGCGTTCGAACTCGATCTTGCCGTTGAGATCCAGCGCATCCGCGCTGCCGAACACGTCCACCTGCACGGAATGGTCGATGACCAATTCGGAGGGGATCAGCGGATTGATCTGGTCGGCATTGCCGCCCAGTTTCACCACCGCATCGCGCATGGCCGCGAGGTCGACCACGCAGGGGACGCCGGTGAAGTCCTGCAGCACCACGCGAGCCGGCATGAAGGCGATCTCGGTGTCGGGTTCCTTGGTCGCCTCCCAGTTCGCGACGGCATGGATATGCTCGGGTAGCACCGTTACGCCGTCTTCGCAGCGCAGCAGGTTCTCAAGCAGGATCTTCAGGGAGTAGGGCAGGCGGGAAAAACCCTTGACCGGGTCCAGTCGCTCGGCAAGGGCCGGGAGACTGAAATAGGTGTAGGACGTGCCGTTGACGTCCAGGGAACGGCGGGTGGCGAAGGAATCGCTCATCGCGGAGGCTCCTGTAGCTATGGGGAAGGGGCGCAGGAGCAGCATAGGCCGCCGTTCCTTCGCGTCTTGTCGATGCTTGCCCGGATTATCCGCCAAGACTGAGACGGTCGTGACCCGACCAAAGCCGAAGGGCGGGACGGGTGGTGACGGGGGCGGGGCGAGCTCCTGTGCTGGGGTATGCCAGAGAAAGTATGTATAATTCGTCCATACTCAAGAGGGCGTGACGATGGAAGCCACCGTTGCCGAGCGTGGACAGATCACCCTCCCGAAGGCTGTGCGGGACGCACTTGGCCTGACCAAGGGAAGCGTGCTCAAGGTCGAGCTGGAAGGTAGCCGTATCGTGTTGCGGAAGAGTGTCGACGACGCGATCTCGCGCGTGCGCGGCAAGTTCGCCCTTGATGCGACGCCGACACCGGATACGCCTGCCGAATGATCGCCGTCGACGCGCCGGTCCTGATCGAACTGCTGACCGACGGCCCGCGCGCGGACGCCGTGGAGGCCGGCCTGCGCCAGAGTCTGGGCGGTGGTCGCGTGGTCGTCTGCGATGCCGCGCTGGCGCAGCTGTGTGCTTCGCTGCGCAACGGCGCGGATGCGCTGGCGGCGCTGGAGGAGATGGGCGTGCATTTCCATCCGGTCGAGGCCAAGTCCGCGTTGCGGGCCGGCGAGATGCAGCGACGTCATCGCCAGCGCGAAGCCGGGTCGCGGCCGATCGCCGACTTCCTGGTCGGCGCGCATGCGCTGCTGCAGTGCGATGGGCTGATCACCTTCGATACTGCGTTCCACCGCGACTATTTCAAGGGCCTGAAACTCATCGTGCCCGCCAACGAGTAAGCCTCAACCGTTTTCCTCTCCACCGCCCCATCGAACGACCGGAGTCACCATGCTGGAAGCCTATCGCCACCACGTAGCCGAGCGCGCCGCGCTGGGCATCCCGCCGCTGCCGCTGACGGCCCCGCAGACGGCCGAGGTCATCGAACTGCTGAAGAATCCGCCGGCCGGTGAAGAAGACTTCCTGGTCGAGCTGATCACCCACCGCGTGCCTGCCGGTGTCGATGACGCTGCCAAGGTCAAGGCGTCCTACCTGGCCGCCGTGGCCTTCGGCGCCGAGAAGACGCCGCTGATCTCCGCGAAGCGCGCCACCGAACTGCTCGGCACCATGCTGGGCGGCTACAACATCCATCCGCTGATCGACCTGCTCGACAACGCCGAGCTGGGCGCGGTCGCGGCCGAAGGCCTGAAGCACACGCTGCTGATCTTCGACGCCTTCCATGATGTGCAGGAAAAAGCCGAGGCCGGCAATGCGCACGCGCAGGCCGTGCTGCAGAGCTGGGCCGACGCCGAGTGGTTCACCAGCAAACCGGAAGTGCCGCAGTCCCTGACGATCACCGTGTTCAAGGTGCCGGGCGAAACCAACACCGACGACCTGTCGCCGGCGCCGGACGCCACCACGCGCCCGGATATCCCGCTGCACGCGCTGGCGATGCTGAAGAACAAGCGTCCCGATGCGCCGTTCGTGCCGGAGGATGATGGCAAGCGCGGCCCGATCCAGGAAATCCTGTCGCTGAAGGACAAGGGCCACCTGGTCGCGTACGTCGGCGACGTGGTCGGTACCGGTTCCTCGCGCAAGTCTGCGACCAACAGCGTGCTGTGGTTCACCGGCGAGGACATCCCGTTCATCCCGAACAAGCGCTTCGGCGGTGTCTGCCTGGGCTCCAAGATCGCCCCGATCTTCTACAACACGATGGAAGACGCCGGCGCGCTGCCGATCGAGCTCGATGTGTCGCAGATGAACCACGGCGACGTGGTCGAGCTGCGCCCGTACGACGGCAAGGCGTTGAAGAACGGTGAAGTAATCGCCGAGTTCCAGGTGAAGTCCGAGGTGCTGTTCGATGAAGTACGTGCCGGCGGCCGCATCCCGCTGATCATCGGCCGCGGCCTCACCGCCAAGGCGCGCGAAGCGCTGAAGCTGCACGCGACGGACCTGTTCCGCCTGCCGCAGCAGCCGGCCGATACCGGCAAGGGTTTCTCGCTCGCCCAGAAGATGGTTGGCCGCGCCTGCGGTTTGCCGGAAAACCAGGGCGTGCGCCCGGGCACGTACTGCGAGCCGAAGATGACCTCGGTGGGTTCGCAGGACACCACCGGTCCGATGACCCGTGACGAGCTGAAGGACCTGGCCTGCCTGGGCTTCTCGGCGGACCTGGTGATGCAGTCGTTCTGCCACACGGCGGCCTATCCGAAGCCGGTGGACGTGAAGACGCACCACACGCTGCCGGAGTTCATCTCCACCCGTGGCGGCATTTCGCTGCGTCCCGGCGATGGCGTGATCCACAGCTGGCTCAACCGCATGCTGCTGCCCGACACCGTCGGCACCGGCGGCGACTCGCACACGCGTTTCCCGGTGGGCATCTCGTTCCCGGCCGGTTCGGGCTTGGTTGCGTTCGCCGCAGCCACCGGCGTGATGCCGCTGGACATGCCGGAGTCGGTGCTGGTCCGCTTCAAGGGCGAGATGCAGCCCGGCGTCACCTTGCGTGACCTGGTCAACGCCATCCCGTACTACGCCATCAAGGCCGGGCTGCTGACGGTCGCCAAGCAGGGCAAGAAGAACATCTTCTCCGGCCGCATCCTGGAGATCGAGGGCCTGCCGGACCTGAAGGTGGAGCAGGCATTCGAACTGTCCGACGCGTCGGCCGAACGTTCGGCCGCCGGCTGCACGGTGCGCCTCAACAAGGAACCCATCATCGAGTACCTCACCAGCAACATCACGCTGCTGAAGTGGATGATCGCCGAAGGTTATGCCGACGCGCGTTCGCTGGCTCGCCGTATCAAGAAGATGGAAGCATGGCTGGCCGACCCGCAGCTGCTGGAGCCGGATGCCGACGCCGAGTACGCCGCCGTCATCGAGATCGACCTGGCCGACGTGCACGAGCCGCTGCTGGCCTGCCCGAACGATCCGGACGATGTGAAGACGCTGTCCGATGTTGCCGGCACCAAGATCGATGAAGTCTTCATCGGTTCGTGCATGACCAACATCGGCCACTTCCGCGCGGCCGCCAAGCTGCTGGAAGGCAAGCGCGACATCCCGACCCGCCTGTGGGTCGCGCCGCCAACCAAGATGGATGCCTCCGAGCTGACCAAGGAAGGCCACTACGGCACGTTCGGCACCGCTGGCGCGCGCATGGAGATGCCGGGCTGCTCGCTGTGCATGGGCAACCAGGCGCAGGTGCGCGAGGGCGCGACGGTGTTCTCCACCTCGACCCGCAACTTCCCGAACCGCCTGGGCCGCAACTCCAACGTGTTCCTGGGCTCGGCGGAACTGGCGGCGATCTGCTCGCGTCTGGGCAAGATCCCGACCAAGGCCGAGTACATGGCCGACATCGGGGTGATCAACGAAAAGGGCGCCGAGATCTACCGCTACATGAACTTCGACCAGATCGAGGAATACCAGGACGTGGCCAAGACCGTCGCGGCCTGATCGGCCCGACGGGAAAAAGAAAAGGCCCGGCAATGCCGGGCCTTTTTCTTGCGCGTTCCACCGGGTCAGGCCAGCCAGTCCTCCACCGCCTCAAGCATCTGCCGGCGGCCGAGCACGAAATCCCACATCGACCCGCCCAGCTGCCGCCAGAGCACGGCCGAGCGCACGGCGGCCAGCAGGATCGCGCGGATCTCGGCCACCACCCCGGGCTGACCGAGGTAATGCGGATTGCCCTGGACCATCACGCGCGGGCGCAGGTGGCTGATGGTGTCGGCGTACAGCCCGCCCAACGCGGACAGCACATCCGGATGGGTGCTGCCCTGTTGTTCCGCACGTGGCGCGATCTCGCCAATGCCGCGCGTGACGGCATGCACCGTGTCGTTCTCGCGCACAAAGCGACGCTCCAGTTGCAGCACCGCCATCGCCAGGCGGGGCAGGGCTTCGTCGTGGGCGTCCTTCGCCAGATAGTTGCGCAGGACGCGCAGGCCGGGCGTGACCCCGGCCACGCTGCCGTAGACGTCCGCAGGCGACGCGGCATCGATGCGGAACACGCTGTCCAGTGCGGCCTGCACGGCCGATCCTTCGGACTGACCGGTTTCGGCGATGCGGCGGACCTGGTGGAGCGCCTGCGCCAACCCGGCCAAGGCCAACACGCGGTCGGAATATCGATTGCTCAAGCTGCTTGCTCCGCGAGTTTCATTTCAAGAGGTGCGTCGGTGCGCGCAATGACCGCGCCCCCCAAGCATTCGTCGCCGTCATACAGCACGAGCGATTGACCGGGCGTGACGGCACGCTGTGGCGCCGTGAATTCAACCGCGACCGTGCCGTCATCGAGCACGTCCACCTGGCACGGCTCGTCCGGTTGCCGGTAACGGGTCTGTGCGGTGCAAGCGAAGCGGCCAGCAGGCGGACTGCCGGCCACCCAGTGCACCGACTCGGTCCACAGGCGCCTGGACATCAGGTAGGGGCTCTGGGTGTCCTGGTCTACGTACAGCACGTTGTGGGCCACATCCTTGCCCACGACGTACCACGGTGCCTGCTGGCGCCCGCGAACACCGCCGATCTGCAGGCCTTCACGCTGACCGAGGGTGAAATAGAAGACGCCGGCGTGCTCGCCGATCACCTGGCCTTGCGGATCGCGCATCTCGCCGCGCCTGGCGGGCAGGTAGCGGCCGAGGAACTCGCGGAAATCGCGCTCGCCGATGAAGCAGATGCCGGTGGAATCCTTCTTGTCGTGCGTCTGCAACCCCGCCTCGCGCGCGATGCGGCGCAAGTCGGTCTTCTGCAGCTCGCCGATCGGAAACAGCGTGGCCGACAGTTGCGCCTGGCCGAGCTGATGCAGGAAATAGCTCTGGTCCTTGCCGCAGTCGACTCCGCGCAGCAGGCGCCAGCGTCCATCCCGCTGGTCCACGCGCGCATAGTGGCCGGTGGCGATCTTCTCGGCGCCCAGGTCGCGCGCGGCATCGAGGAAGTGCTTGAACTTCACCTCGCGATTGCACAGCACATCGGGGTTGGGCGTACGGCCTGCGGCGTACTCGGCCAGGAAGTGCTCGAACACGCCCTGCCAGTATTCGCTCGAAAAATCGCGAAAGTGGAACGGAATGCCGAGGCGACCGCAGACGGCGACCGCATCGCGCCGGTCGTCCTCGGCGCGACAATCGCCGGAGCCATCGTCGGCCCAGTTCTGCATGAACAGGCCCGCGACGGATTCACCCTGCCGCACCAGTTGCAGGGCGGCGACGGACGAATCCACGCCGCCCGAGACGCCCACGATGACGCGTGGCTGGCTCATGCGATCTGTTGCAGCGTGGACAGGGGAGAGCGACGTCCCGACAGGAAGTCCTGCACGACCTGCCACACCAGTGGGCTGCGGTGGCGGTCGGACTGTGCGTGCAGTTCGGCGGGCGTCAGCCACACTGCCTGCACGATGCCGTCGTCGAGCGGGCGGTCCGGCAGATGGCGCACCGGCTCCGCAGCGAAGGCGAAGCGCAGGTAGTGCCGCCCCGTCTCCGCTTTCCATTGGTAGGCACCGACGAAGGCGGTCAGTTCGACCTCCCAGCCGGTTTCCTCTAGGGTCTCGCGGCGGGCAGCCTCCAACAGGCTCTCGTCCGGCTCCAGGTGGCCCGCCGGCTGATTGAAGACCAGACGTCCCTGTGCATGCTCTTCCACCATCAACAGCTTGCCATCGTGGACCACCACCGTGGCCACGGTGACGTCGGGCTGCCAGAAGCGTCCCTCCCGGTAGCTCACTTACAGCTCGTCCTTCTCGCCGGAGAGCTCGATTTCCTCGTTGTCCGCCGTCTCAGCCGCAATGTCCATCGCCGCTTCCAGCGCCGCGCCGTCCACGCTGTCGGGCAGCTTGATAACGAAGTACAGCACGTCGCCCGACAGCTCCCAGCTGCCCAGTTTCTTGGCGCGGCTGTCCGCCATCAGCGCGAGCGCCTTGGCGCCATCGATGCCGTCGGCGGCGACGCGGCCGGCCGGGGAGAACACCTCGCGGATGCTGATGCCGTTGACGTGTTCGGTGCGTCCGGACACGAAGACCAGCTGGGTGCGGTTCTCCTGCTTGTAGGAGTAGGTGACCTTGTAATCGCCGTCGGCGTCCACTTCGAACTGGATTCCGCGCGCCGTCAGCCGGGCGTCAACCGAGGCGTCGGCCGCCAGCACGGGCGTCGCGATCGCAGTGGCGCACAGCAGGGCGGCGGAGGACAGTCGGGACAGCGCAGGTTTCATGGTCGGCTCGGTGGTATTGGGATGGCGCATTGTGGCCGGGGTCACGCATGGCGTCCATGCGGGCGGCGACGGCCGGCTCCACCGCCTATAATTGGCCCATGTCCCGAAAGAACGAAAACGAACGCGACCATGGCCTGATGGTGGAGACCAGCCGGCCCGAGGTCGCGCCGCCGCCCCTGTACCAGGTACTGCTGCTCAACGACGACTACACGCCGATGGACTTCGTGGTGACCGTCCTCCAGCAGTTCTTCGTCATGGACCTGGAAAAGGCGACGCAGGTGATGCTGCACGTGCATACCCGCGGTCGTGGCGTATGCGGCGTGTACACCCGCGAGGTGGCCGAATCCAAGGTGGCCCAGGTCAACGAGTTTTCACGTATGAACCAGCATCCCCTGCTGTGCACGATGGAGAAATCCTGAGGGGACCGGCGGGGTAGGCCGGGTCGGATACGGTATGGGGGCACCGCCGCGAGGCACAAGGCAACGATCCCTGAACACTGAAATCCGGTAGGGTGATGGAAAACCGCCCGCCAAGCCGCATATTGTCGGCATAGGCCCCGGAGGCAACCATGTTCAGCAAAGACCTCGAGCAGACCATCGGACAGTGCTACAAGCGCGCCCGCGAAGCTCGGCACGAATTCATGACCGTCGAGCACCTGCTGCTCGCGCTGCTCGAAAACCCCTCGGCACAGGCCGTCCTGAAGGCGACCGGCGCGGACGCCAACCGTCTGCGGGCGGACCTGGAACAGGCCATCGAAGCATCGGTCTCGCGGCTGGCGGAAGACGACGGCCGCGACACCCAGCCGACGCTGGGCTTCCAGCGTGTGCTGCAGCGCGCCGTCTACCACGTGCAGTCCTCGGGCAAGAAGGAGGTCACCGGCGCCAACGTGCTGGTCGCGATCTTCGGCGAGAAGGACTCGCACGCGGTGTACTTCCTCAACCAGCAGGACGTCACCCGCCTCGACATCGTCAACTACCTGTCCCATGGCATCGCCAAGCAGGGCGAGGAGAACGAGGGTGCGGGCCAGCCGGAAGGCGAGGGCAAGGCCGAGGCGGGCGAGGGCGAGGGCAAGGGCGACGCCCTGACCGAGTTCGCCAGCAATCTGAACGACATGGCGCGCCAAGGCAGGATCGACCCGTTGGTGGGCCGTGGCGACGAGATCGAGCGGACCATCCAGGTGCTATGCCGCCGCCGCAAGAACAATCCGCTCTACGTCGGCGAAGCCGGCGTGGGCAAGACGGCGCTGGCCGAGGGCCTGGCCAAGCGCATCGTCGAGGGCGAAGTGCCCGACGTGCTGCTGGATGCCGTCATCTACTCGCTGGACCTGGGCGCGCTGGTCGCGGGCACCAAGTACCGGGGCGACTTCGAGAAGCGCCTGAAAGGCGTGCTGGCGGCGATCAAGAAGATCCCCGGCGCCATCCTGTTCGTCGACGAGATCCACACCATCATTGGCGCCGGTTCGGCCAGCGGCGGCACGATGGATGCATCCAACCTGATCAAGCCTGCGCTGGCGTCGGGTGAGCTGCGCTGCATCGGCTCGACCACGTTCCAGGAATACCGTGGCATTTTCGAGAAGGACCGCGCGCTGGCGCGGCGCTTCCAGAAGATCGATATCGTCGAGCCCACGGTGGGCGAGACCTACGAGATCCTGCAGGGGCTGAAGCCCAAGTACGAGGCCCACCATGGCGTGACCTACGCGGATGATGCGCTGCAGGCGGCGGTGGACCTGTCGGTGAAACACATCGGCGACCGTCTGCTGCCGGACAAGGCCATCGACGTCATCGACGAGGCGGGTGCCCGCCAGCGCCTGCTGCCGCTGGAGACGCGCAAGGAACTGATCGACGTGGAGGAAATCGAGACCATCGTCGCCAAGATGGCGCGGATTCCGGCCAAGCAGGTGTCCTCGTCCGACAAGGACGTGCTGCAGCACCTGGAGCGCAACCTTAAGATGGTGATCTTCGGGCAGGACCCGGCCATCGAGACGCTGGCTTCGTCCATCAAGCTGGCGCGCAGCGGCCTAGCCAATCCGGAGAAGCCGATCGGCAACTTCCTGTTCGCGGGTCCGACCGGCGTCGGCAAGACCGAGGTGACCAAGCAACTGGCGCTGCAGCTGGGTATCGAGCTGGTGCGCTTCGACATGTCCGAGTACATGGAACCGCATTCGGTCAGCCGCCTGATCGGTGCGCCCCCGGGCTATGTCGGCTTCGACCAGGGCGGCCTGCTGACCGAGAAGATCGTCAAGACGCCGCACTGCGTGCTGCTGCTGGACGAAGTGGAGAAGGCGCACCCCGACATCTTCAACATCCTGCTGCAGGTCATGGACCGCGGGGTGCTGACGGATACCAATGGGCGCGAGGCCAACTTCAAGAACGTCATCCTGGTGATGACCACCAACGCCGGTGCGGCGCAGGCATCGCGCCGGACCATCGGCTTCACCCGCCAAGACCATTCCACCGACGCGATGGAAGTGATCCGGCGCAGCTTCACACCGGAGTTCCGCAACCGCCTGGATGCCATCGTGCAGTTCCAGGGGCTGGGCTTCGAGCACATCCTGCGCGTGGTGGACAAGTTCGTCATCGAACTGGAAATGCTGCTGCAGGAGAAGCACGTCAGCCTGTCCGCCACGCCGGCGGCGCGTGACTGGCTGGCCCAGCATGGCTTCGATCCGCTGATGGGCGCGCGCCCGATGGCCCGCCTGATCCAAGACAAGGTGAAGCGTCCGCTGGCTGATGAGTTGCTGTTCGGCAAGCTGGTGGACGGTGGCCGGGTCAGCATCGACGTGCGGGAGGGTGAACTGGTCGTCGATGCGCAGGCTGAACCTGAAAGGCTGTTGCCGGCGACGGTGTAATCGGCCGGACGCTCACGCGGCGATGTCAGAAAAGGCGGCCTCCGGGCCGCCTTTTCCGTACGGACGCCTTACTGTCGCGCACGTCGTTTGCGGACAGCGAACTCCTCGGCCGTGATTCGTTCCACGGCGCTGACGCGGCAGCTCCCGCGATTCGTCACCACCTTGGTGTCCTGGGGGCACAGCTGGCCCACCTGGCCATTCGTGGATATTTCCACGGTGGGTGTCATGGTGATGGGGGCGCAGCTGTTTCGGAATGCGACCCGGTAGTGGCTCTGGCCGTCACGCAGATAGAACTGCTCACCGCTGCCGGCCCTGATGATTTCCTGGTCGTTGCCCAGGCTCACGCACGCGGTCACCGGCTCACCCGCCTGTGCCGCCAAGGGGACCAGGCTCGCAACGAGCAGCAGGAAGGGAAGAAGACGTGGATTCATGGCACCGCTCGACAGGTTGGCAGCCGGAATAGGCCACGGCCACGCTACGCATCGGTCCCGGGCTGCAAATCTGCCGTTGGTGGTCCTTACCAGCGACCCGGTGCCGGAAGTCACGGCGCTCGCACCAAGCCGCATGCTCAGACGCATAAACGCAGAAAGCGGCCGTTGGCCGCTTTCAAATCAAAGAGTTGCGCGCATTACTTCATGCGGTAAGTGATTCGGCCCTTGGTGAGGTCGTACGGGGTCATTTCGACCTTCACCTTGTCGCCGGTCAGGATGCGGATGTAGTTCTTGCGCATGCGGCCGGAGATGTGGGCGATGATCTCGTGCCCGTTTTCCAGCTTGACCCGGAACATGGTGTTGGGCAGCGTCTCGGCAACGGTGCCTTCGAATTCAATGGAATCGTCTTTCGACATGTATGCCTGTGCTGTGCCGCGAGGGATGGCGGATGCCATGAAGCCGGGCATTGTACGCCTGCGGGGCTCCCGGTGCAAAAATTCCGTTACGGCACCAATGGTTGCGCCAGTTCCGGGGCTGCCATTACACCGAATCGCTCCGTCCAGCCCTCGGCGGGGAAGGGGTGTGCCACCCATTGGGCAACCTCGGCAAGAAACGCCTCCCGGGGCATCAGGATTGCGCCCATCGAGCGCAGGTGTGCGTTCTCCACCTGCGCATCGATGAGCGGCCAGCCCCACGCCCGCAATCGCATGGCCAGCGCCGCGAGTGCGACCTTGGATCCGCCCGGACGGGCACTGAACATGCTCTCGCCGAAGAACATGCACCCGATCGCCACGCCATAAATGCCGCCTACCAGCGTGCCGTCGGCGAAGACCTCGACCGAATGCGCGTGCCCCGCCTGGTGCAGATCGATGTAGGCCTGGCGCATGCCGGACGTGATCCACGTGCCGTGCTGTCCTGGCCGGGGTGCTTGCGCACAGGCGGTGATGACCTGCTCGAAACGGGTGTCCGCGCGGACCTGCCACATGCTGTGCTTCAGGTCGCGGCGGAAGCGCGAGGACAGGCGCACGCCGTCAGTGCGGAACACCATGCGGGGATCCGGCGACCACCACAACGGGGGCTGGCCCGGCGAAAACCACGGGAAGATGCCGTTTCGATAGGCGTTGAGCAGGCGCGGCAGCGACAGGTCGCCACCGATCGCCAGCAATCCGTCGGGTTCGCGCATGGCGCCGCCGACGGGAGGGAAAGGCGCATGGGGATCGGAAGACAGGACGAACGGCCGTTGGCGCATGCCGCGATTGTAGGGCGCATACCCGGCGCGACGCGCGGGGTTCAGTCGCACTGCTTGAACGGCGTATGCGCCTGCAGGCTGAGGGCATAGCGGCGCACGGCCAAGGCTTCTTCCCCGCACCAATCGGCCAGGGCGGCGGAGAAGTCCGGACGGGCGATCCAGTGGCGTGAGTACACGAAGGTGGGCAGGAACCCGCGCGCGATCTTGTGTTCGCCCTGGGCGCCGGGCTCGAAGATCTTCAATCCCTCGCGCAGGCAATAGTCGATGCCCTGGTAGTAGCAGGTCTCGAAATGCAGTCCCGGCAGCACGCTCTCCGCGCCCCAGTAGCGGCCATACAGGGTGTCCCCTCCACGCAGGCACAGCGCCCCTGCGATCGTGCGGCCCTCATGATCGGCCAGGAACATCACCAGATTGCGCGACAGCGAGGTCGCGAGATGTTGCAGGAACTGCAGCGTCAGTGCCGGCGAGTTGCCGTACTCGCGGAAGGTACGCAGGTAGAACCCGAACATTGCCTGCAGGTCGGCTTCGCTGGCTTCGTCGCCGTGCACGGTACGGAAGGTCACCCCGGCGCGCTGCACCTTCGCGCGTTCCTGGCGGATGTTCTTGCGGTGCTTGTGGTCGAAGTCCGCCAGGAAGCCGTCAAAGTCGCACCAGTGCCCCGGGTTGCGCCAGTGGTACTGCACATCGATGCGCGGCAGCCAGCCCACCGGAAAGCCTGCGTGCTCGACGGGCGTCGGGAAGTTGATGTGGGCGGAGGACAGGTTCAGCCGCAGCGCCTGGTCCTGGATCGACGTCAGCAGCAACGTGCGATGGCCATGATCCGATGCCAGCAGCCGGGGTCCCGTGACAGGCGAGTAGGGCACGCCGCCCAGCCACTTGGGGTAGTAGTCCAGCCCGTGCTGCGCGTACGCGTGCGCCCAGGCGTGGTCGAAAACGAACTCGCCGTGCGAGTTTTCCTTGAGGTAGCCCGGCGCTGCGGCGACCAGCAGTTCTCCGTCCCACAAGGTGGCGTGATGCGGCGTCCAGCCCCATTCCCCGCGCAGGCAGCCGTGGGCTTCCAGCCCATGCAGGAACGCATGGGAAACAAAAGGGTTGCGGCCATCGTGCAGGGCATCCCATGCGGGTGCCGGCAGGTCGGCAAGGGAAGAAAGGAAGCGGACCGCAATCATCGGCAGATGCTACGGACGCAGATCCAGCACGTCGATGGTCGGAGGATTGAACAAGCGCATCGGCAGACCGATCTCGCCGGTGCCCACGGTGGTGTACACGCGCACGCGGCCATGGGGCGTGCGCAGGAACTGCTCGCCGCGATCGAAGCCGTACTGGCTGGGAATCACGCGTTTGTACAGCCACGGAATGCGGATCTGCCCACCATGCGTATGGCCTGCAAGCACCAGCGCCGCCTGGGCCGGATCGAGGTCGATCGCGCTGTCGGGATTGTGGGTCAGCACCAGGGTGGGAGAGGTCGAGGGCAGGGCGGAAAGGAAGCCGGGATCGTCCTTGTTCGCCCAGCGGTCGCCCAGTCCGGCGAGACGGAATCCGCGCACGGTGACGGTTTCGCCTTCGATCACGCTGACGTTGTGCGTTGCCAGGGCGGAACGGAGCTCTGCATCGATGTCGGGCCCCGGCGCCTGCTGGTCATGATTGCCGAGCACGGCGTACGTGGGCAGATGGAGCTCCGCGAGGGGCGCGAACATCTGTTGCAGCGACTTGCCGGCAGGCTCGTAGGTGAAATCGCCGGCAATCACCACCGCGTCCGCCTGCAGGGTGTTGATCCGGTCCACCACCCGCTGCAGGTATCTACTGTCCTTGTAGACGCCCAGATGGATGTCGCTGATCAACACCAGTCGTGCCTGCCCGCCGGTGCCCGCGAGTACCGTCTCCTGTACGTGGATCCGCTGTGGTTCGACGAAGCGTGACCAGGCGAACAGCAGGCAGCCGGACAGAAGCAGGGCAACCAGCCAGCGCCTGCGCTTCTCGCGCAAGCGCCACACCAGCCAGGCCAGGAAAGGCCAGACCAGCCAGCTGCCGTAGAACAGGCACTGCTTGATCAGCAGCTTGTCCATCCCTGGCGCTCTCCCCTGGGGCCCGGATCAGCCGTCCTTGTCCAGGAAACGCTCGGCATCCAGCGCCGCCATGCAACCGAAGCCGGCCGAGGTGATGGCCTGGCGGTAGTGCTGGTCGGTCACGTCGCCGGCGGCAAACACGCCCGGGATCGTCGTCGCGGTGGCGTTGCCCTCGATGCCGGAGCGGATCTTCAGATAGCCGTTGCTCATGTCCAGTTGGCCTTCGAACAGGCCGGTGTTCGGCGTGTGGCCGATGGCGACGAAGAAGCCGTGCACGTCGATGTCGCGCGTGCTGCCGTCCTGCATCGACTTCACCCGGATGCCGGTGACGCCGGCATCGTTGCCCAGCACCTCGTCCACCGTGTGGTGCCACACCGGCTCGATCTTGCCGGCCTGGATCTTGGCGAACAGCTTGTCCTGCATGATCTTCTCGGCACGCAGCGTGTCGCGACGGTGCACCAGGTAGACCTTGCGGGCGATGTTGGACAGGTACAACGCTTCCTCCACCGCAGTGTTGCCGCCACCGATCACGGCCACATCCTGGTCCCGGTAAAAGAAGCCGTCGCAGGTCGCGCAGGCCGACACGCCGCGTCCCTTGAAGGCTTCTTCGGACGGCAGGCCCAGGTACTTGGCGGTGGCGCCGGTGGCGATGATCAGTGCGTCGGCGGTGTACTCGCCGCTGTCGCCGATCAGCTTGAACGGACGCTTGGACAGATCGGCCGTATGGATGTGGTCGAAGATCACCTCCGTCTCGAAGCGCTCGGCATGCGCCTGCATGCGCGCCATGAGATCAGGGCCCATCAGGCCATGGGCATCGCCGGGCCAGTTGTCCACTTCCGTGGTGGTCATCAGCTGGCCACCCTGCTGCAGGCCGGTGACCACGACGGGCTTGAGATTGGCGCGGGCTGCGTAGACGGCAGCGGTCCAACCGGCGGGGCCGGAGCCCAGGATCAACAGGCGGCAGTGCTTCGAAGTGCTCATGTATACTCGCGAAAAGAGGGTGATCGGGCAGGCAACGACGCAATTGGATCATCGTCTGCAAGCCCATAGAGTGGCGATGCGTATCCGGCGAATCAAGGCGCGCGGGTGGAAAGCGGTGGTGCACGCGCAAGCCCGACGGATCGATTGAAGACGCTGCGCAGCCACGCGGCGTTTTTTGCTGTCTGGGGTAGCGCAATCGTCCGCCCTGGCGGGATGCCCCGGCTGTTGTGTCGGGCATGATTCGTTTACTATCAATCACTAACAGAAATTTCCTAAGGTCTGGTCCAAAGGTGGCGAAGCAGCTCCCGGACAACGGCAAATCCAAGGGCGGCAACACGGCCGCGCGCAAGCAGGCGTCGCCTCCGAATCCCCGCAGGCAGCGTCTCTGGCGTGATCTGGCGCTGATCGCCATTGCTCCCCTGTTGCTGTATCTGCTGGCCAGTCTCTTCACCTTCTCGCCGCAGGACCCCAGCTGGTCGCAGTCCGGCAGCCTGACCGCGCCGGTCCACAACATGGGGGGACTGGCGGGTGCGTACCTCGCCGACATGCTGTTGTGGCTGTTCGGCTACGTGGCTTTCCTGTTGCCGTTGATCCTTGGCGCGGTGGCGTGGATTGCGTTGTTCGGCATGGATACCGACGGCGACGGTGAGGCCGACCTGGGGCCGGCGCTGCGCCTGATCGGCATGGTCGGCTTCCTGATTTCTGCGACGGGTCTGCTGCATCTGCGTGGCGTGCCGGCCGAACATTTTTCCGCCGGAGCCGGCGGCATCCTCGGCACGCTGGTAGGCAAGTCGCTGCTCAAGCTGTTTGGCGGGCTGGGTGGCAACCTGTTCCTGCTGGTGCTGTTCCTGACCTCGGTGACGCTGGCGACCGGACTGTCGTGGTTCGCCGTGATGGAGCGCATCGGCAAATACGTGCTGATGCTGCCCGACCTGTTCCGCCGCGGCAGCCAGCAGGCCAACGAATGGCAGCAGACGCGGGCGATGCGCGAAGAGCGCGAGACCGTCCGCAAGACCGACGCCATTGCCCGCGCCAAGCGCGAGCCGGTGAAGATCGAACCGCCTGCGCCCGCCATCGTGGAAAAGAGCGAACGCGCCAAGCGCGAACAGCAGATCCCGCTGTTCCACGGCACCGGCGGCGACGAATCCGGCCTGCCGCCACTGTCGCTGCTGGACGATCCGAAGCCGCAGACCAAGGGCTATTCCGAAGAAACGCTGGAAACCCTGTCTCGGCAGATCGAGTTCAAGCTCAAGGACTTCCGCATCGATGCCCAGGTGGTCGGCGCGTATCCAGGCCCCGTGATCACGCGCTTCGAGATGGAGCCAGCGCCCGGCGTGAAGGTCAGCCAGATCAGCTCGCTGGACAAGGACATCGCCCGCGGCTTGTCGGTGAAGTCGGTGCGCGTGGTGGACGTGATCCCCGGCAAGTCGGTGATCGGTCTGGAGACCCCGAACACCAGCCGCGAGATGATCTTCCTCAGCGAGCTGCTGCGCTCGAAGGAATACGACAAGTCGGGCAGTCCGCTGACGCTGGCGCTGGGCAAGGACATCGCCGGTCGCCCGACCGTGGCCGACCTGGCGCGCATGCCGCACCTGCTGGTCGCCGGCACCACCGGCTCGGGCAAGTCCGTCGCGGTCAACGCCATGGTGCTGAGCCTGCTGTACAAGGCCTCGCCGAAAGACCTGCGCATGCTGATGATCGACCCCAAGATGCTGGAACTCAGCGTCTACCAGGGCATCCCGCATCTGCTGGCGCCGGTCGTGACCGACATGAAGGAGGCCGCCAACGGTCTGCGCTGGTGCGTGGCGGAAATGGAGCGCCGCTACAAGCTGATGAGCGCGGTGGGCGTGCGCAACCTGGCCGGCTTCAACAAGAAGGTCAAGGACGCGATGGACGCGGGCCAGCCGTTGATGGACCCGCTGTTCAAGCCGAACCCGGACCTGGCCGAAGCGCCGCGCCCGCTGGAGCCGATGCCCTTCATCGTCATCTTCATCGACGAATTCGCCGACATGATGATGATCGTCGGCAAGAAGGTGGAAGAACTGATCGCCCGCCTGGCGCAGAAGGCGCGCGCGGCCGGCATCCACCTGATCCTGGCCACGCAGCGTCCGTCCGTGGACGTGATCACCGGCCTGATCAAGGCCAATATTCCCACCCGCATCGCGTTCCAGGTCAGTTCGAAGATCGACTCGCGCACCATCCTCGACCAGTCCGGTGCGGAAACGCTGCTCGGCCACGGCGACATGCTGTATCTGCCGCCGGGCACCGCGATGCCCGAGCGCATCCATGGTGCTTTTGTCAGCGACGAGGAAGTGCACCGCGTGGTGGAACACCTCAAGGCCAGTGGCAGCGCCGACTACATCGAAGGCGTGCTGGAAGAGATCCAGACCATGGGCGACGGCATCGTCGTGGGGCCGACCGGCCTTCCGGAGTCGGGCGGCGGTGGCGGCGACGAATCCGATCCGCTGTACGACGAAGCGGTGAAGATCGTCACCGAGAGCCGGCGTGCGTCCATCTCCGGCGTGCAGCGCCGCCTGAAGATCGGCTACAACCGTGCCGCACGCCTGATCGAAGCCATGGAAGCGGCCGGCGTGGTGACGCCACCCGAGCACAACGGCGACCGCCAGGTCCTCGCGCCGCCGCCGCCGCGCTGAAGCTTGATTTTGGGGGAGCGACGTAAAGTCGCGACGACGCGCTGCCGGAGGTCGATCGCGACTTACGTCGCTCCCACCACAGCCGGGCGCCCACCCCCCATTCAGTTTCACCCGGCCACACTCCGCCCCAACGTCCCTCACCCCGGAACGCACCATGCTCCGCACTGCACGCTACGCCATCCTCGCCACCGCCTTGCTCGCCACCAGCGCCTTCGCCGGTGCCCGCGATGAGCTCAAGACCTTCACCACCGGGCTGAAAGGGCTGGACGGGCAGTTCACCCAGAAGGTGTACGACGGGGGGGGCAAGCTCAAGGAAACCTCGAATGGTCGCGTCGCGCTGTCCGCCCCGCGCCTGTTCCGCTGGGAGTACAACAAACCCTACGAACAGCTGATCGTTGCTGACGGCAAGAAAGTCTGGGTCTACGACCCGGACCTGCAGCAGGCCACCGTGCGCGAGCAGGGCATCGAAGAAGAGAACAGCCCGCTGGCGGCGCTGATCGACCCCGGCAAGCTGGACCAGCAGTTCAAGGTCGCCGAAGCCACGGGGCAGGGCGGCGAGCAGTGGCTGACGCTCACGCCCAAGCAGGAAGGCGATGCCAGCTTCCAGACCGCGCGCCTGGCGTTCACCAACGGCACGCTGGTGAGGATGGAAGTAAAGGATGCGGTAGGCCAGCGCACGGAAATCAGCTTCTCGGGCTGGAAGCGCAATCCCGCGTTCGCCGCGGGTACGTTCAAGTACGCACCGGCCAAGGGCGTGGATGTCGTGGGCGGCCCCTGAGCGGGACGCCACGCATGGCCTGCGGTCGCGCGACGTTACAATGAAGCGTGGCCAAGATACGTACCCCCCTTGAACCGCAGGCCGACCTGCTGAGTACCGACACCGATGCGCTGAGGCCGTTGGCCGAGCGCATCCGGCCGCGCAGCCTGGATGAAATGGTCGGCCAACGCCGGCTGCTCGCGCCGGGGAGCGCGCTGCGTCGGGCCGTGGAGTCCGGCCACGTGCACTCGATGATCCTGTGGGGGCCACCGGGTTGCGGCAAGACCACGTTGTCGCTGCTGCTGGCGCGCTATGCCGATGCCGAGTTCAAGGCGATCTCCGCCGTGCTGTCCGGCCTGCCCGAGGTACGCCAGGTGCTGGCCGAAGCCGCGCAACGCTTTGCCGGCGGTCGTCGTACGGTGCTGTTCGTGGACGAAGTGCACCGCTTCAACAAGGCCCAGCAGGATGCGTTCCTGCCGCATATCGAGCGCGGGACGATCATCTTCGTTGGCGCCACAACGGAGAATCCGTCGTTCGAACTGAACTCCGCGCTGCTCTCGCGCTGCCGCGTGCACGTGATGGAAGCGGTGTCGCCCGACGACATCCGGCACGCCCTTCGCCTTGCGCTTGCGGATGCCGAGCGCGGACTGGGTGAACTTGGCGTGGAGGTGGACGACGAGGCGCTGCTGGAGATCGCGACGGCTGCCGACGGGGATGTGCGGCGAGGACTGACGCTGCTCGAAATCGCTGCGGAACTGGCTGCCGACGAAGGGGGGCGCATCACCCCGCAGACACTCGCACAGGTGCTGGCAGACCGCACGCGCCGCTTCGACAAAGGGGGCGAGCAGTTCTACGACCAGATCTCGGCACTGCACAAGTCGGTGCGCAGCTCCAATCCCGACGGCGCCGTGTACTGGCTGGCGCGCATGCTGGATGGGGGGTGCGACCCCGCCTATCTGGCACGACGCATGACGCGGATGGCGGTGGAGGACATCGGTCTGGCTGATCCGCGCGCCCTGCAGATGGCGATCGACGCGTGGGATACCTACGAGCGGCTCGGCAGTCCCGAGGGCGACCTCGCGCTCGCGCAACTGGTGATCTATCTCGCCAGCACGGCCAAATCCAACGCCGGCTACATGGCGTTCAACGCCGCCAAGCGCGACGTGCGCGAATACGGCACGCAGGACGTACCCCTGCACCTGCGCAACGCCCCGACCAAGCTGATGAAGGAGCTGGGCTACGGCACCGGTTACCAGTACGACCACGATGCAGCGGGCGGCATCGCGCTGGACCAGACGGCATTTCCCGATGCGATGGGCGAGCAGGTCTACTATGCGCCGGTCGAACGCGGCCTCGAGATCAAGCTGAAGGAAAAACTCGACCGCCTGCGCGAGGCGCGCCGCCAGGCGCGGCTGCAGGCCGGACGCGACGACTGACCTCCCCGCTGACGGAACACGACCGATGCCGGCACACGCTGCACTCTGGTGGCAACAACTGATGCTGGTGATGGCGGGCGGTGCGCTGGGCGCGGCGGCGCGCTTCTGGCTGGGCGGCGCGCTGCTGCGACAGCTGGGAAGCGGATTTCCCTGGGGCACGTTCGCGGTGAACATGATCGGCTCGTTCGCCGCCGGCTTCCTTGCGATCTGGCTGGAAGGGCGCGGCCCGTCCGCACTCTACTGGCGCGCCTTCCTGCTCGTCGGGGTGCTGGGAGCACTGACCACGTATTCGGCGCTGATGGTGGAGTGCCTGTTGTTCGCGCGAACGGAGCGCCAGGGCGCCGCACTGGGCTATCTCGCAATCACGCTGCTGACCGGGCTGCTGCTGGTGTGGCTGGGTGCACGCCTCGCCGATGCGGTCCGCGCACCGACCTGGTAACGGCGACAACGCTGGCAACTACCTGGGCCGGCCATCACGCGCTGGATATGACGCTCCCGCTTCGCCAGCGGACGAGCGGTCTGTTCGCGAATGAAAATTTAACGCGTCGCGCGAACAGGACTAACGATTGCCATGCAAGTGTGACCCGCGTCGCTTTTTAGGGGCTTCCCCTGGGTCCCGGAGCGGCCACAAGGAGAATCAACATGTGCATTCGCAAGACACTGATCGCATCGGCGGTATTGCTGGCGCTCGGCACGACGGGACAGGCATTCGCGCAACAGACCAATACCGAAAATGGCCCGGGTGACGACATCCTGGTCAACCTCTCGGCGGATCTGAGCAACAACAGCACCAACACGGACAACAGCGACCACTCCGACAATTCGGACAACTCCGATAATTCCGACCACAGCGACAACAGCACCCACGACGGCGACAACCGCAACAATCGCGGCAGGGCGACTGCGGAGGGCTTCGGCTCGACGGCCGCCAACAATGGCAGCACCGCGACGTCCACGTTCTCCAACTCTTTCAACCACAGCAAGGCCGTGGCCGAAACGAAGCTGATCGGCGCCGTTTCGGGCGTGACCGTGCACGACATCGGCAACGTCGCCAAGAACTGGGGCGACGCCAATGGCGGTGATGGCGGCAAGGGCGGGGCAGGCTATGGCGGCAAGGGCTATGGCGGCAGCGCGATGGGTGGCACCGGCAACGGTGGCAATGGCGGCGACGGCGGCGACGGCGGTAACGGCGGCAGCGGCGGTGACGCGAACAACGGCAGCGCGACCGCCGGCGATTCGTCGAACGGCAGCGCGACCATCGGCGATGCGACGGCCGGCAACGGCGGACGCGGCGGCAACACCGACGATACGCGCGGCGCCAACGGCGGCGACGGCAATGGTTGGGGCGGTGACGGAAACGCAACGGCCGGCAACGGCCGTGGCCGTGGTGGTGACGCCGGTGGCTGGGGCGGCGATGGTGGCGGTGCAACGGGCGCCTCCGGCGGCGATGCCGGAAGCGCGAGCGGCGACACCGGTTCGATCGCGGGTGCTTCCGGTGGCGATGCCGGCGCAGGCAGCGGCAATGTCCGCGAGCGCGGCGCAGGCGACGGTACCAGCGGCGACGGTACCGCAACCGGTGGTGCAGGCACCTCAGGTGACGCGACTGCAACGGGCGGAGCAAGCAGCGCCACCGCCGGCGCAGGCACGTCGGGTGACGCGACCGGTACCGGCGGTGACGGCTCCGGCACGGGCGGCGCAGGCTCCGGGACGGGCGGCGACGCGACCGCCACGGGCGGCGCAGGCTCCGGCATGGGCGGCGCAGGCGGCACGCTGACGGCGACTGCGGGCGACGGCGGCGATGGTGGCGATGCCAGCAATGGCGACGCCAGCAATGGCAGCGCGTCCTCCACCGCCAGCAATGGCGATGCAACGGCCGGCAACGGCGCCAGCGGCGCGGTCGGTGCGACGGGCGGTGCGGGCGGCGTCGGCAACGGTGGCGACGGCAATGGCGGTGACGGCAATGGTGGCGTCGGCAACGGTGCAACCGGTGGTGCCGGCGGCGCAGGTGGTTCCGTTGCGGTCGATGCGGGTGCGTTCGACATGTCCAACAACATGACGAGCGTCGGGCAGTCGGCGGCCGGCATCATGGTGGCGGCACAGAACAGCGGCATGGCCTCGCTGATCCAGCAAGGCATCACCGTTCAAGCCAACCTGACCGTAGGCCCATAAGCGTTCCGCGGTGTCCTGGCCCAGCCGGGCCAGGCACTCCGTGCGGACGCAGGCGTCCCGCTTCACGGCGGGACGCCCCATGGCTGCGCGGTGGACGCATGGCAAGGGAGACTGACCATGCATACGCACCAACAGGCCGGGTTGCGCATCGCAGC
Source organism: Pseudoxanthomonas sp. PXM03 (assembly GCF_014852005.1). Lineage (GTDB taxonomy): Bacteria > Pseudomonadota > Gammaproteobacteria > Xanthomonadales > Xanthomonadaceae > Pseudoxanthomonas_A. The sequence continues at coordinate 1,844,752 of NZ_JACVAU010000001.1, forward strand.
CTGGGGATTGCTTGTCCTCGCGTTTGGCGCCTCGGCGGAAAACAACGCCGTGGCCCGCGCAGGATGGACACCCGCCATCACTTTCGAAACCCCGGTTCCGGACGTTCCGCTCGTGGCCGTCAGCGAATGGGGACGCGCGATCGCGGTGGACCGGCTGTCCGGCTTGCGAGGCGGTGACAGCAGCCAGACCGAGAACCTCATCGATGTGGACGGCTCCGTGGATGGCAATACGGCGCACCACATCACCAGTGGAACCAACAGCATCGCTGACGGCGCGTTCGGCAACGCCAGCGGCATCAACACGGTCATCCAGAACACCGGCAGCAACGTGCTGATCCAGAACGCGATGATCGTGACCATCGATTTCAGCGGCGGACCGCAATGAAACACCGTGTGCGGCAGCGTGGATGGCCGCGATGCATCTCGCTCGCGTGCGCGCTGGCGGTGCTCGGTGGCGCATCGGCGGCCACCAGCGACATCCGCGTGCCGGGCAGCGCCTACAGCGTCCGCGTGACCAGCCTGAAGGAAGCGCGGTTCAAGACGACGCTGCCGCAGCAGTACGATTTCAGTTGCGGCTCCGCCGCCACGGCGACGCTGCTGACGCATCAGTATGGCCACGCCGTCAGCGAGGTCGACGTCTTCGTGCAGATGTACAACAACGGCGACCAGGCGCGCATCCGCAAGGAAGGCTTCTCGCTGCTCGACATGCGCCGCTACCTTCGCTCGAAGGGGTACGAGGCCGACGGCTTCGAGTTGCCGCTGGACAAACTGCAGCAGGAGAACGTGCCGGCCATCGTGCTGCTCAACGACCGCGGGTACCGCCACTTCGTCGTGGTGAAGGGCCTGCGCGACGGTCGCGTGCTGCTGGGCGACCCGGCGCGTGGCACGCGTGCGATGCCGCGCTCTCGCTTCGAGGCGTTGTGGGACAACCGGGTGATGTTCGTCGTGCATAACCAGCGGGAACGCGCCCGCTTCAACCAGGCCCGCGACTGGCAGACCGCACCTCCGGCGCCGCTCGACATGGGAATCCAGCGCGATGGCCTGCGCAACGTCACCGTGCCCAGGCGCGGTGCGGGAGACATCTGACATGGACAGGATCAGGCAGGGTGTATGCCGCGCCACGGTCATGCTGGCGGTGCTGCTGGCACCGGTGGGTGCACGGGGGCAGGGCGGTGACCTGGGCGCCGAATGGCAACCGGTGGATCCGGCTCGGCTGGCGCAGATGCGCGGCGGCTTCCAGATGCCGTCGGGCATGACCCTGTCGTTCGGCATCGAGCGCGTCGTCTTCGTCAACGGCGAACTGACGGCGCGTATCGCCGTGCAGGTTCCGGACGTGGCACGCATCACGCCGGACCAGGCTCAGGCGTTGGCCGATTTCAATCGCGGGCTGGTGGTCCAGATCGGCGAGGGCAATCGCTTCGATCCCGCGCAGGCCACCGGCGGCCTGGTGATCCAGAACACGCTGGATGACCAGGATATCCGCACAGTCACCCGCATCGACGTGGGTGTCGACACGCTCGGGGCCTATCAGGCCCTCAACGCGAACGGCGCGCTCACGGACGCGCTGATCCGCGCACCCGGCAGCCCGTGACATCGACGCAGGACCGGGATCACCGCGCTAACGCACAAGACAAGGGGCACAGCATGAAAGGGACGTCTCTGATGGAAGTCGCACCGCTGGCACTGGCAGTCAGCCTGGGGGTGCACGCAGGGCAGGCGCGGGCACAGGAACCGGTGATGCCGGCGTCGCCCCCTCCGCCGGTGCCGGCGCAGCCTTACGAAATCACCGCCGATGCACGGCTGGACGCACTGCAACGCCAGCTCAATGAGCAGACACATCGGTTGCAGGCGATGCGTGACGCCATGCAGGCCCAGGAGCAGCAGATATTCACCCTGCAGAATGCGCTCAACGAAGAAATCCTCGCCAATGCGCGCGCGCGTGGCGCCCCCGCACCCGTGATCGTGCCCGCGCTGAACCAGGCACCGACCTTCCGCGATTCCCCTCCGCCCGCGCAGACCTACATCGTGACCGGCCCAGCGCCACAGGCGGCTCCGGTGGCACCGGCTCCCGACGGCGTGCATGCGGGCACGCAGGTCGCGCAGTCCGGTTCCCCCCCACCCGCGGGTCAGCAGACACAGCAGGCAGACACACAGGCGCCGCAACGTGTCGGACAGGCGCCGGAGAGCGAGTCGCGGCCGCCCGAGGTCGCGCAGATCTTCGATCAGCCGGGCGTGCTGACACCCAAGGGCAAGATGGTGGTGGAGCCGTCGCTGCAGTACGGCTACTCGGCCAATGATCGTGTCGCGCTGGTGGGCTACACCATCATTCCCGCCATCCTGATCGGCCTGATCGATGTGCGCCAGGTGAAGACCACCACCGCCGTCGCCACGCTGACCGGGCGCTATGGCCTCAGCCGGCGCATGGAACTCGAAGCGAAGCTGCCCTACGTCTATATCCACAGCGATACGGTCAGCCGCGAGATCTTCACTGGTTCCGCCCAGGACCGCGTGTTCAACGCACGCGGCAGCGGGATGGGCGACGTGGAAGTCACCGGCCGCTACCAGCTGAACCGGGGCGCCGCCGACAAACCGTTCTACATCGCATGGCTGCGCTACAAGAGCCGCACGGGGCGCGATCTGTTCGAGGTCGTCACCGACTGCGTGACGCGCTGCGTGGCCAACACCACCGGTACCGGCCTGCCTCTGGACCTGCCCACGGGCAGCGGCTTCAACGCCCTGCAGCCCGGCGTCACCTGGCTGTTTCCCTCCGATCCGGTGGTGTTCTTCGGCAGTCTCAGCTACCTGCACAACTTCAAGCGCAGCAATGTCTCGCGCCGCGTACTGGGCGGGCAGACCGAGTTCCTGGGCGACATCAAGGCCGGCGACATCCTCGGCTTCAACCTTGGCATGGGCCTGGCGCTCAACGAGAAGGCGGCCATCAGCATCGGTTACGACCAGAGCATCGTCGACAAGACCGAGCAGGATGGAAAGGAGGTGGCGGGCGCCGTGCGTACCACGCTGGGTACGCTGCTGCTGGGCGGCACCTACCGCTTCAGCGACCGCATGTCGCTCAATGTCGCACTGGGCGTGGGCGTGACTCGCGACACGCCGGACCTCACCTTCACCGCGCGCTTGCCGATCAACTTCTGATCCGGCAACTCAGCTGGCCCGGCCCTGCCACCAAAGCCACAGGGCCGCCGCCAGCATCAGCCACTCGGTCACCGCCAGCATCATTGTGGTCGATTCCACCGGCCACCAGCGCAACAACGCTGCACTGCGGTAGAGCACGATCGGCAGGTACAGCGCCATCGCCAGCACCAGACCGGTGCGCAGCTGCTGGGTCCAGGCGAACCATGCGAACAGGAACGCAAGCCCGAGTTGCAGGCCGCCGTAGATCGTCAGGTACTCGGTCTGCCCGGACCGGGTAAGCGACGCATAACCGACGGCCGCCGCCGTGTGCGCGGGCGCGAACGTGCACCAGCCGGCGAGCAACAGGTAGAGCACCGCGTTGAGGTAGAGGTAGGCGGCTGTCATCGGACGTCTCGCAGGGAACAGGCGCCTCTTCTCGCACGGCACGGGGTGATGGCGTGGTGAACGCGCGGGAAATCCCGACAGCGCGGCGCGGCGCGCCCCGATCCCGATACCCCTGCCATCGCCGGATGCTGCAGCCTCCATCCCGCAGGAGCCTGCCATGTCCGCGTCTTCGTCGTGCGCGCTGCGCATCCTGCTGGCTGCCATCCTCGTCGCCATCGGCAGCGCCACCTGGGGCAGCGACCCGGTCCACAAGTGCCGGGCTGCGGATGGTCAGGCGCATTACCAGGCGATGCCCTGTGCCTCGACGCAACGTACGGAATGGGTGCGCGCCTATCCCGCCGATGCCCCCATACCGGCGACATCCGCGTCGTCCTCATCGGCGCCACGCGCGACGGCCAAGGCTGCCAGTCCACGTTCGCGTTCCCGCGCCGCTACGCGACGCCGGCAAGCTGCATCGCAGGGCGCTGTCATCTCGATGCATCGCGATGCTGCCGACTGCGAGCGGGCCAGAAAGGCGCGCGACCAGGCGCATGCGCGCCTCGGGCTGAGGCGGGACTTCGATACCAGTCGCCGCCTCGACGACCGTGTCAACGCAGCATGCCCGTGATGTCGGGCACTCAGACCGTGCGCGAGAACCTCGGTGCTTCTGCCGACGCTGCGGCATGCAGATAGCGATCGAAGCACATCGCAATCACGCGCAGCAGCAGGCGGCCACGTGGCGTGGCCTGGAAGCCGACCCGCGTAAACGTCAGCAGGCCGTCGTCGGCCAATGCCTGCAACCTGGGGAGGGCATCGGCGAAGTACTCGGTGAACGCGATGCCGTGGCGGCGGCCGATGCGGCCATAGTCCAACCGTCCGTGGCACATCAGTTCCTGGATGACATCTGCGCGCAGCACATCGTCACGGTCCAGCGGCATGCCGCGCCACACGGGCAGGCGGCCGTCGTCGATGGCGCGCTCCCAGCTCGCGATGTCGCGCGGATTCTGGCTGAAGCTGTCGCCGACATGGCTGATCGCGCTCACGCCGAAGCCGAGCAGGTCGCTTTCGGCGTGCGTCGTATAGCCCATGAAATTGCGGTGCAGGTCGCCACGTTCCTGCGCGCGCGCCAGCTCGTCGCCGGGCAGGGCGAAGTGGTCCATGCCGATGTAGACGTACCCTGCCTCCACCAGCTGTTCTATCGCGCACTGCAGCAGCTGCAGCTTTTCCTCGGGGCTGGGCAGATCCTCCAATGCGATCCGTTGTTGCGGCTTGAACAACTGCGGCAGGTGGGCGTAGCTGTAGACCGCAATGCGGTCGGGCCGTGCCTGCACGACGATCTCCAGCGTACGCAGGAAGCCTGCGCGGGTCTGCTTGGGCAACCCGTAGATCAGGTCGATGTTGACCGAGCGCATGCCGTGCTCGCGGCACGCGGCCACGATGGCGAGGGTTTCTTCCACGCCCTGCACCCGGTTCACGGCCTTCTGTACCTTGGGATCGAAATCCTGGACGCCCAGGCTCGCGCGGTTGAAGCCGATGCTGGCCAGCTCGCCGATATCCGCTGGCGTGACGAAGCGCGGGTCGAGTTCGATGGAGAAGTCCATCCTCTCCGGTGCGGCGAAACTGAACTGGCTGCGCAGCTCGGACACGCAGTCGGCGATCTGGGCGGGGGTCAGGAAGTTGGGCGTGCCGCCGCCGAAATGCAGCTGTACCACCGGGCGCCCGCTGTCGAACAGCGGCGCCATCCGCGCAATCTCGCGATAAAGATAGTCCAGGTACAGTTCCGCACGTGCCTTGTCGCGGGTGATCACCCGGTTGCAGCCGCAATAGAAGCAAGGACTGGTGCAGAAGGGGACGTGCACATACAGCGACAGCGGCCGGGTCTGCGCCTGCCGATTGCTGGCGGCGGCCTGCTCGCGCAATTGCTGCGCCCCGAAGCTGGCGCTGAATTGCGGCGCGGTCGGATAGGACGTGTAGCGCGGCCCGGGCGTGTCGTAACGCCGCAGCAGGTCCGCATCGAACAACGGAGAAGGGGAGAGGGTGCCCATGACGCACAGGCTAGGGTTGCCGCGCGGGCTCCGCATTGATCGGGATCAATTCCGCTGCGGATCGCGTGACTGGGCCGTTGGGGTGTCCGGGATCTCGGGCAGCATCTCCAGCGCGGTGGGCGTAGTGCGGAGCATGGGATGGAAGCGCGCCGGATGCAGCAGATGGCGGGCCTTGAGCAGGCGGCGTCCGCCGGCAATCAGGGCCAGCAGTCCCAGCGTGCAGGCGAAGAAGACCGGCAACGTCGTTGCGCCGAACCGCTGCATCAGCACGCCTGCCAGCGCGGGGCCCGCCGCAGCGCCGATGCCGTTCAACAGGAGCAGCGCACTGCATCCGGCCAGCAATTGCTCCGCCGGCAGGCGATCGAGCAGATGCGCGACCGCCAGCGGATACAGCGCAAATGCCAGCCCGCCGAACAGGAAGAACAGCGCGTGCATGCCGGTAGGCGTCGCGGCTTCCACACGCAATGCGAGCATCGCCGTGACCGATCCCAATGCGGCCACGACGGCCAGCGTGCTGCGACGGTCGCCCCGGTCCGACAAGCGGCCGATGGGCAGTTGCAGCGCGGCACCGCCCAGGATGGTCACGGCCATGAACGTGCCGATGCCCGCACGATTCAGCCCCAGCGAGGCCGCATAGACCGCACCCAGGCCCCAGAACGCGCCCAGCGCCAGGCCTGCGAGCAGTGCCCCTGCAGCGGCGCTGGGGGCTGCGCGGCATATCTGCAGGATGTGGGTGCGCGGTGCAATACTCAGGGTGGGCGGCTGCAGTTGCGTGGTGCTGACCGGCAGGATGGCCAGCGCGAACAGGATGGCGACCAGGCTGAAGAGCACGGGGCTTCGCGGCGGCTGCAGGTCCAACAGCAATTGACCGCTGGCAAGCGCAAGCAGTGTCACCACCATGTACACCGCGAACACCCGGCTGCGATGTTCGGGTGCTGCCTGCGCGTTCAGCCAGCTCTCGATGACCGTGCACAAGCCGACCAGCGCCATGCCGGTGACGGCGCGCAGCGCCAGCCATCCCATCGGCTCCATCCAGAGCGGGTAAACCAGCACGGCGGCAGCGGCAAGCGCTGCGTGGAAAGCGAATGCGCGGATGTGCCCTACGCGGCGGATCAAGGGAGGCGCAGTGAACGTGCCCAGGAAGAAACCCACGAAGTAACCCGACATCACCAAGCCGGTGGTCCGTTCGCCCCAGCCTTCGGTCTGGCTTCGTACGGCCAGCAGCGTACCCAGCAAACCGTTGCCGCCGAGCAGCAGGGCAACGCTGGTGAGCAATGCGGTGATGGGAAGCAGGACACGAAGCACGGAGAGCGGGCGACACCACGGGGAGACGCTCCACATGCTAGCAACGCGATGCTGAGCGAAAGGTTCACGTGCCGCGCTTCTGTCGTCCCGTGCGGCTGACGTGCCGCGCGGCGCCTTCGGTTATCCTGCGCACGTACCGTGGTCGATATGCAGCAGGCAGGGCTCCCCGATGAGTGAACGCAAGATTCCGGGCATCGATGACTACGAAGGCGCAGCGGGAGGGTGGGGCGCCCTCGCCGCTGTTGCACGCGCACTGAAAAGCCAGATGGCGGTCGGCCGGGAAACCGCTGCGCTGCGGCGCGTCAACCAGCCTGCGGGCTTCGATTGCCCTGGCTGTGCATGGCCGGATCCGCGCCACACTTCGTCATTCGAGTTCTGCGAGAACGGCGCGAAGGCGGTGTCGTGGGAGGCCACCGGCAAGCGCGCGACGCCTGCCTTCTTCGCGGAGCACACGCTCTCAGGACTCTGGGAGTGGAGCGACCATGCGCTCGAGGACGAAGGCCGGCTGACGCATCCGATGGTGTACGACGCCGCATCGGACCGCTACGTGCCGATCAGTTGGGAGGATGCGTTCGCGCGCATCGGTGATGTGCTGCGCGCACTCCCGCATCCGGACATGGCCGAGTTCTATACATCCGGGCGCACATCGAATGAAGCGGCGTTCCTCTACCAGCTGATGGTGCGCGAGTACGGCACCAACAACTTTCCCGACTGCTCGAACATGTGCCACGAAGCGACCAGCGTGGGCTTGCCCGAGTCCATCGGCGTGGGCAAGGGCACGGTGACGCTGGATGATTTCGCGCATTGCGACGCACTGTTCAGCTTCGGCCACAATCCCGGTACCAACCATCCGCGCATGCTGTCCACACTGCGCGAGATATCGAAGCGAGGCGTGCCCATCGTGGCGGTGAATCCGCTGCGCGAACGCGGGCTGGAGCGGTTCACTTCGCCACAGCATCCGGCGGAGATGTTGACCAACACCGCCACGCCGATCGCACAGACGTATTACCAGGTCAGGATCGGCGGCGACCTGGCATTGCTGAAAGGCATGATGAAGTGCCTGCTGGATGCCGATGCCGAGGATCTTGCCGCAGGTGGTCGCGGCGTACTGGACCATGCCTTCATCGCCGAACACACCGAAAGGCTGGATGCCTTGCGCGAGGATCTGGCGCGCACAACGTGGGACGAGATCGTCGAACGTTCCGGGCTGTCGCGCGATGATATCGCCGCCGCCGCGCGACTCTATGCCAAGGCAGAGCGCGTGATCCTGTGCTACGGCATGGGCATGACCCAGCATCGCCGTGGCACGCAGAACGTGCAGCAGATGGCCAACCTGATGCTGCTGCGCGGGAACATCGGCAAGCCTGGCGCCGGCATCGCGCCGATACGCGGCCACTCCAACGTGCAGGGCGACCGCACGGTCGGCATCACCGAGAAGCCTACGCAGGCACTGGTCGATGCGATCAAGCGAACGTACGGCTTCGAATTCCCGCTCACGCATGGCCATGATGCGGTGGAAGCCGTGCGCGCGATCCGCGATGGACGCTCGCGCGCACTGGTATGCATGGGCGGGAACCTGGCGGTGGCGATGCCGGACCCGGAGACCACCATTCCCGCCATGCGTAAGCTGGACCTGGTGGTGCACATCGCCACCAAGTTGAATCGCTCGCACCTGATCCCCGCGCGGCAGGCGTTCCTGCTGCCGTGCCTGGGGCGCACAGAACGCGATGTGCAGGCCAGCGGCGTGCAGTCGGTGACGGTGGAGGATTCCATGTCCATGGTGCATGCATCGCAGGGTGGCCTGCCGCCGGCATCGGAGCATCTGCTGTCGGAGCCGGCCATCGTCGCCGGCATCGCCAAGGCCACGCTGCCGCAGACGAAAGTGGACTGGGATGGGCTGGTGGGCGATTACGACCGCATCCGTGACGACATCGAAGCCGTGTTCCCGATGTTCAGGGATTTCAACCGGCGCGTGCGCGAGCCCGGCGGATTCCGGCTGTACGTCGGCGCATCCCAACGGGACTGGGGCGGTGCGGGCAGGAAGGCGCAGTTCCTGGTGGCCGAAGGATTGAACGAGGATCCCGGCATCGATCAGCAGCATCTGCTGACCCTCACCACAATCCGGTCGCACGATCAGTACAACACCACCATCTACGGATTCAACGACCGTTACCGGGGCGTGAGCGGGCGCCGCGATGTGGTGTTCATGAACAAGCTCGACATGCAGGCGCGTGACCTGAACCAGGGCGACCGGATCCTGGTGGAGTCCCGCGTTGGCGGCAACGACGCGGGTGCGCGTCAGGTCGCGGGCTTCATCGCGGTGGAGTACGACCTGCCGCGCGGCTCGGCGGCGATGTACTACCCGGAAGGCAATCGCCTGGTGCCGCTGGACAGCCACGATCCGCAATCGGGGACGCCGGCCTACAAGTCGATCCCGGTGGTGGTGAGGAAACTCCATGATCCCGATGGCCATGCCGGTTGACCACATCGAGGGAGCCGCAGGACGCCAGGTCATCGATGTCACCGGGGGGGCATCCACGACGCGGCGGGATCTGCTGGCGGAGGAAGTTCCGCTCGCGATCCGCTGCAATGGCGAACCGCTGGCGGTGATGATGGTCTCGCCCTGCGACCTGGAGGATTTCGCGTACGGCTTCGCGTTGACCGAACTCGGTGTCGCGGCTGACGAACTTGTTCAGGTGAACGTCCAGCCATTGCTGGAAGGCATCCAGCTCGACCTGCGCACGCGACATCCTTTGCCCACCCGAGCCGCGGATCAGCAGCGCTGGTTGCCGGGGCGCAGTGGATGCGGCATCTGCGGACACCGGCATCTGGAAGAGGTCATCAAACAGCCGAAGGCGGTCGGGCAGGGGAGTTTCATCGCGTCATCCGCGCTGGACGTCGCGTTGGCCGGCATCGGGGCGCGGCAGCCGTTGAATGCGGCGACCGGCGCGATCCACGCAGCGGCATGGGCGAGGGCGGACGGTACGCTGGTGGTAGTGCGCGAGGATGTCGGGCGCCACAACGCGCTGGACAAGCTGATCGGTGCGATGCTGCGCGAGGGCATCGACGCCGGATCGGGCTTCGCGCTGGTGACCAGCCGTGCGAGTTACGAGATGGTGGCGAAGGCAGCGGTCGCGGCGATTCCACTCTTGGCGGCGATGTCGGCACCCACGGCGTTGGCGGTGGATCTGGCGACAGGCTGCGGGCTGTCGCTGGTCGGTTTCCTGCGTGACGACAGGCATGTGGTTTACAGCCACGCTTGGCGACTGGGGTTGCGCTGAGTCCCTGATGGGGTAAGCGCCGTTGCGGCAACGTACGTCGCCGCACCGGGTGCCTGCGCCGCCCAGCGGCGGTGTCGCCCGCTAGGGAGTCTTGGCTTTGCCTTTCCGCCTGGTCGCCACCGACGCGCGCTTCACCAGTTTGTGTGGAACCACATGGTTGACGATGACCCGCGCAGAGGCGCTGGGGCGTCGGATTTCCCGCAGCAGGATGTCGATCGCCGCATCGGCCATCGAGGCAACCGGCTGGTGGATGGTCGTCAGTTCCGGCCAGACCATGATGGCTGCGGATGTATCGTCGAAGCCCACAACGGACAGGTCGCGCGGCACGTCCAGGCCGCGGCGATGCGCCACCGAAACGACGGCTGAAGCCATGTCGTCGTTGCTGGCGAAGATCGCAGTGGGTGGGCTTGGCAACGCCAGCAGGCTTTCGGCGGCCTCGAGCCCGGAACGGTAGGTGAAGTAGCCGGGTTGGACCAGGTGCTCGTCGAATGCCACGCCCGCCTCCGCCAGCGCATCACGGTAACCCTGCAGGCGATGGGCGCTGGCCGTCTGGTTCGGGTCGCCCTTGATGTAGCCGATCCGCGCATGCCCATGGGCGATCAGATGGGCCGTCATGTCATGGCTGGCGCGATGGTCGTCTATGCGGACGCAGGAAATCGTCTCGCTGAAGCGTCCCGATGCGATCGAAACGACGGGGACCCCGGCCCGCGCGAACTCCATGACGATCGCCTTGGACTCACACAGCGGCGGCGGCAGGATCACGCCCGCCACGCTCCTGGCCAGTTCGCGCGCCGCCGCGCGTTGGCCGTCCACGTCCAGCGTGTCCCAGGTCGCGATGACCAGCTGAGCCGCTGCGCGCGCCGAACCACGCAAGGCGCCGACCAGCAGCTCGCGCAGGTAGCTTGAACTGGGATTGGTGTAGATGAGTGCGATGCACGTGTGTTGCGCCGCAGCGAGCGAACTCGCCGCCAGGTTGGGCCTGTATCCCAGTTCGCGCACAGTGCTCATGACGCGCTCACGCGTGGCGTCACGGACACCGCCGTGCCCGTTGACCACGCGCGACACCGTCATCGGCGAAACGCCTGCGTGGGCGGCGACCTCGTCGATGGTGATGGCGCCTCCCTTTCGCCGGACGGATTTGATCGATTTTTCCATGCTGCTCTGTCTGCTCCGTTTGCCGGGTGCAATCGAGGTACTGCGAACAACGGGGGATGCGGTTGCGGCGAGCGTCGCACATGGAGATGCATCGAACGAACATCGATACGTCGCCCAACTCGCTCGCGCATGGAATCGCGGTTACATGAGCATTCTCGACGAACCTCCATGGAAACGCTTCCATTTCTCTGCTCGGTTACCCACGGAACGTGGTCTTGACGAAGCCACTTACGGGATTGCTGCGCTGCATGGTGACAAACACAGGGGTGCGTGATTAGTCTGCGCCGAACTCGATGGTAGCGCTACCACATTGATCGATGCACTCATCGATCCGTCCTTGGAAGTTGACTGAACGCTTTGTCGCCTTGCGACACGGGAACCAGCCGGAAGAGTGTTTTCAACCGCTGTGCAATGACGGGCGCTATCACCATGCCCGGTCTGGAAATGCGGGCCTGCGCCCGAAGGTGCCCTTGGGGAGGGCGATACATCCAATGATCGAACGTGAGAGGGGAGACCACATGAAAGAGTGCAGGTACCGATGCCATGCACCGGACAAGGCCCAGACCATTGCGGGAGCGCGAATCCATGCCTGCCGCGGCGTTGCTGGCCCTTCAATTCCAGACCTGAGGACATGCTGATGAGTCGTAAGTTGGCGAGGTTCAAGTCGACGGCCATGTTCACCTTCGTGGGTGGCGTACTGGTCATCAATCCCGCTTTCGGGCAGGAATCGCAACAGGCGCAGGCTCCGGCCGCGCAGCAGACACAACAGCAGGCGACGCCGGACGCCACCACACTGGATACGGTCGTGGTCACGGGCTTGCGCAGCAGCCTGAGCCAGGCAATGGACATCAAGCGCGACTCCGCAGGCGTCGTCGATGCGATCAGTGCCGAAGACATCGGCAAGTTCCCGGACACCAACCTCGCCGAATCCCTGCAACGCATCACCGGCATCTCGATCGAGCGCCGCGATGGTGAGGGTGCGCAGGTCACGGCACGCGGCTTTGGTCCCCAGTTCAACATGGTGACGCTCAACGGCCGGCAGATGCCGGGTGCGGATGCGTTTGGTGCTTCGGGCCAGGTCGCCATCGGCGGTGTGGACGGTGGTACCCGCGCGTTCAATTTCGCACAGCTCGCCGCCGAAGCCATCAACGGCATCGAGGTCTACAAGACCAGCCAGGCCCAGGTTCCCAGTGGTGGCATCGGCGCCACCATCAACATCCTGACCGCAAGGCCGTTCAACCATGACGGCGTGGTCGCCAGCGCGGGGGCGAAAGTCGTTTCCGACCGGAGCCAGCCGTTCGAGAATGACCTGACGCCGGAACTGTCGGGCATTTTCAGTTATTCCAACCCCGACAAGACGTTCGGCGTGAGCCTGAGTGCCAGCCATCAGAAGCGCAAGGGCGGCTCGGTGCAGGCGACCGAGAACTACTGGAACGTGCAGCCGTGGACCGGGACGATGCCCGGCGATCCGACCGTGGTCAATGCGCCGGCCATCGGCGATCTCTACGCACGTCCCAATGACTTGCGCTATGCGTTCTCGGAATTCGAGCGCGAGCGCGTGAACGGCCAGGCCGTGGTGCAGTTCGCACCGACCGACAGTCTGACCCTGACGCTGGACTACACGTACTCGACCAACGAGATCACCGAGAACCGTGGCGAACAGGCGATGTGGTTGCAGAACAGCAACTACACCGATATCGAGTTCGACACCAGCGGTGCAGTGGCGACGCCTGTCTATATCCGCGAGATCGCCGGGACCAAGGATTTCGGCATCGAGCAGCAGCGCAGCATGCAGAAGTACAAGCTGGGCTCCCTCGGTCTCAACGCCATCTGGGACGTCAGCGACAGGTTCCGCCTGAGCTTCGATGCCCACAACTCGAAGAACGAGAGCCGGCCCAACGACCCGCTCACCGGCGGCGGCTCGATCTTCATGAGCATCGCCGGCACCAACAACTGCACCGCCGGCCCGCATTGCGGCGGTTCATGGGTGCAGGAGCTGGTGTTCAACAACGGTCTGCCGATCGGCACACAGACCTGGTACCCGACCACCGATGACGCTATTGCCGGGACCAACGGCGTGGTCAATCCCGGATTCGTGGAGGGCGAGGTCGGCTCACAGGTGCTCCGCGTCAATGCACAGACCCAGGTCAGCGAGATCAAGCAGGCCCGCATCGACGGCGAATGGAGCTTCGACCAGGGCCGCTTCCAGTTCGGCGTGGATACCAACAAGTCCACGACCCACCGCATCCAGGCGGCGGAGGCCTACTCGACACTGGGCGATTGGGGTGTGGCCAACGTGGATTCGGACACGGCGGCCGGGTTGATGGATCTTCTACGGCCGGTCAACATCGGCGGCTTGTTCGATGACTACAACGTCACCAGCTGGCCCGTCTGGCGGGGTAACGCGGGCGAACTCGCTCAGTGGGCAGCGGACCAGTATGGCGTGGGACTGGGCGTCAGCCCGCAGCGCGCGGCCGACAACCGGGTGGAAGAGAAGACCCATTCGGCGTACTTCCAGGTGGAGCTGGAAGGCGAACTGGGTGGCATGCGTACCAACACCCGCCTCGGCGTGAGATACGAGACGACGGATGTCGTGTCGACCTCGGTGATCGCGATCCCCGAGGCCATCGAGTGGCAGGCCAACAACGACTTCCGCATCGTGCTGTCCGACGAGCAGCAGCCCTTCAGCGAGAAGGCCAGCTACAGCTACATCCTGCCCAACCTGGACTTCAGCATCGATTTCACCGATGAACTGAAGGGACGCGCGTCGTTCGGCAGGAGCATCGCGCGAGCCCCCTATGGCAACCTGTACGCCGGCCCCGGCGCGCAGCAGCCCTTCGGTTCGGTGCTGCTCGATCCGTCCGTCCGCGCAAGCGGGAACGCGCAGAATCCGAGCCTGAAGCCGCTGGAGTCGGACAACCTCGACCTGGCGCTGGAGTGGTACTTCGCCGATGCGAGCTATGTGTCGCTGACGTACTGGAACAAGTCGGTCGACAACTTCATCGGCAACACCGTCGGTCAGGAATCCCTGTACGGTTTGAGGGATCCCACCTCGGGCCCGGATGCGCAGACGGCACTGGCCTTCCTCACCAGTGCGGCATGTGTGACCCAGGTCGGGGCCGCCAATGCGGCGGCGTGTTCCGCCAACGACACGTCGCTGTTCACGGCCCTGGCCCTGCTGCGCAACGATCCGGCGGGCCTGGCGGCGTTCAATGGTACCGGTGCGCAGACGCTGGCGACCGAAGCAGCCTACAACCTGTACGGTGAAGCCGATGATCCGCTGTACCAGTTCAACGTCAACCGGCCGATCAACCAGAACCAGTCCAAGCTGCATGGCTGGGAACTGGGTGGCCAGTACTTCTTCGGCGACAGTGGTTTCGGCATCCTGGCCAACTACACCGTCGTGCGGGGCGATGTGGGATACGACGACGGCGGCGATCCGGCCATCGACCAGTTCGCTCTGACAGGCCTGAGCGACACGGCCAACGCCATGTTCATGTATGAGAAGCATGGATGGTCAGTCCGTCTGGCTTGGAACTGGCGCGACGAGTACCTGATCCTCGCGAACCAGGGCGCGAGCCGCAATCCGTACTACGTGGAAGAGTACGAGCAGTGGGACCTGAGCGTGAACTACACGCTCAACGACCACTGGTCGTTCGGTCTGGAGGCGATCAATCTGACCGGTGAGGACGTCCGTTGGCGTGCACGCACCGACCAGATGATCGTCAAGCTGGCCGACCAGAGTCCGCGCTACATGGTGGGCGTGCGCTACAAGTTCTGAGTTTGGCGATAGACGCCCTCTCCGGATATCGCCGAGCGGGGACCGCTGCGCGAGCAGCGGTCCCTTTTAGCAAGTCGTGCCGCCGGATGCGGCTCGAACACGATCTGCCAGCGTTAGTATCATCGGACGCCTCCTGGCTTCCCCGAGAGAAAAGATGGCCCGCTACGAACTCCTCAACAATGTTTCACACAAGGATCTGCGTGTCGCGACCGGCTTCGGCCCCCAGTTCGGCGACGACGTGGGCATGGTGCGGGCGTTTCCCAGCGAGTTCGCCGAGCTGCAGCGGGAGTATTCGATCTTCCTGAGGAAGGATCCGGGCACGGGAGAATGGCAATCCGTCGTTCTCCTGGGTTTCGAACAACGCGAGAATCTGTTCCTGCAGGATGGCCGGTGGAATGCCGCCTATCTCCCGGGTGCGGCAGCGAAAGGGCCTTTCCTCATCGGCTTCCAGGAGCAGCGCATCGACGGAGAGTTGAGGAAGGAAGCCGTGATGCATGTGGATCTCGACCATCCGCGCGTGAACTTCGCAGCGGGTGAGCCGGTATTCCTTCCGCAGGGCGGTAACAGCCCCTATCTCGAGCATGTTGCGGGCGTCCTGCGTGGCATCAGGGATGGCAGTGAATTCGGCTCCGGCATGTTCGCGGCCCTGGATGCGATGGGCCTGATACAGCCCGTCAATCTGGATGTGCAATTGGATGACCGACACCGCGTGGGCGTCAATGGCTTGCACGGCATCGATCGGGAGAAGCTGGCCGCGCTGGACGGAAACGCATTGTTCGAGTTGAACCGCTCCGGCTACCTGGAAGGCGCATACCTGATCCTGGCGTCGCTCCACAACATGCGCCGCCTCATGGCCGAGAAGCAGCGTCGCCTGCGTGCGCAGGATGCCGCGATGCCGCATGGCGGGAACTAGCCGTCATGTCGACGGACGGTGCAGCAATGCGTGTCCTGGAAAGCGTGCGTGCGGATGCGCTGCCGCTGGAAGAGCTGATCTCGGATGGCCAGCCCGTGCTGCTCAGGGGCGTCGCGCGCGACTGGCGGCTGGTGCAGGCAGGATTGCGATCCGCGCAGGACGCGATGTCCTACCTGCTCGGCTTTGATGCCGGCAGGCCGATCCAGTACTCCTTCGGTGGGCCCGGCATTGCCGGCCGGCCTTTCTACAACGAGGACTTCACCCGACTGAATTTCGACGTCAGGCGTGGATCCCTGGCCCAGGTGCTCGGAGAAATATCGGACCATCTGGACGACCCACGTCCGCCCACCTACTACGTGGCCTCGCTGTTGGTCGATGGAGCACTGCCTGGCTTCGCCCACGCCAATGGCCTGCCATTGGCCGCGCACGATATCGATGCGCCACCCAGCATCTGGATCGGCAATCGCGTGGTCGCGTCCTGCCACTTCGACGCACCCAACAACCTGGCGTGCTGCGCGGTAGGCAGGCGGCTGTTTACGTTGTTTCCGCCGGAACAGATCGAGAATCTCTATCCCGGCCCGCTTGATCCCACGCCCGGAGGGCAGGTCGTGAGCGTGGTCGACTTCGATGATCCCGACTACGAGCGCCATCCGCGATTCCGCAAGGCGCTGGCCACCGCGCAGACCGCACTGCTCGAACCCGGCGACGCCATCTTCATTCCCAGCATGTGGTGGCACCACGTGCGCAGCCTCGAGCCGTTCAACGTGCTGGTCAACTACTGGTGGCGCAGTTCGCCAGCGTTCCTGTCTTCGCCGTTGCCGGCTTTGCACCATGCCCTCTGGACGCTGCGGGATCTTCCGGAACGTGAGAAACAGGCATGGGCGAAGGTGTTCGAATACTACGTCTTCGGTCCCGGCGAGAGGGCGGGGGAGCACCTGCCCGAACAGGCGCGCGACATGTTGGGACCGATGGATGAAACTCAGGCGCGGCGCATGCGCGCCATGCTGATTGGACGGCTCAACCGCTAGCCCACGCAAGGAGACACCGCATTGGACGATCGAGTAGCCCCGACGGGACACATCCGCAAAGTGGTGATCGCAGGCGGCGGTACTGCGGGCTGGCTCGCGGCGTGCGCGCTTTCGCACCAGTTCCGTGATCGGCTGGACATCACCCTGGTCGAGTCCGAACAGATCGGTACCGTGGGAGTGGGGGAGTCCACCGTCCCGCCCATCCGCACGTTCCACCGTTTCCTTCAGATCGACGAACAGGAATTCCTGCGCGCCGTTGCCGGCACGTTCAAGCTCTCGATCTCGTTCGAGAACTGGCGCCGTCCGGGGGATCGCTACATCCATCCCTTCGGTATCACGGGGCAGGGCACGTGGGCGGCGGCGTTCCATCATTTCTGGCTCGACAGCCTGCGCCGGGGAATGCCGTCGGAGCTGGGGGACTTCTGCCTGGAGACGGTCGCTTCGCGGGGAGACCAGTTCTCGCTGCAGACGCAACCGCAGGTCAACTACGCCTACCACTTCGACGCCGGCCTCTACGCGAAGTTCCTTCGCCGCATCGCCGAAGGCCATGGACTCAAGCGCGTGGAAGGAAAGATCCGCGAGGTCAGGCAGCATGCGGATGATAGCGCTGTGCAGTCCCTGGTACTGGAAGACGGACAGGTCATCGAGGGCGACCTGTTCATCGATTGCACCGGCTTCCGCGGCTTGCTGATCGAACAGACGCTACGCACGGGCTATGAGGACTGGAATGAATGGCTTCCCAGCGACCGGGCGGTGGCGGTCCAGACCGAATCCGTGGGTCCGCCCGTGCCGTACACGCGGGCGATCGCGCACGAGGCCGGCTGGCGTTGGCATATCCCGCTGCAGCACCGCGTCGGGTGCGGCCTGGTGTTCTCCAGCCGGCACATGTCCGACGATGAGGCGCGCGCCAAGCTCCTGCGCGACGTGGGTGCGCCTGCGCTCCGTGACCCCTGGCTGGTACCGTTCCGCACCGGGCGCCGACTGAAGGCGTGGAACAAGAACGTGGTCTCACTGGGTCTGGCCAGCGGCTTCATCGAGCCCCTGGAGTCGACCAGCATCCACTTGGCCATCAGTGCAGTGGTACGCCTGGTCCAGCTGTTTCCCTTCGACGGCATCGCCCCGTCGCTCGTGGAGCTATACAACGACGTGAGCCGCGCGGAGATGGAACACGTGCGGGACTTCATCATCCTTCACTATCATGCGACGCAGCGCGAAGAGCCGATGTGGAAGGCGTGCCGCGAGATGGCATTGCCCGAGTCGCTGGGCATCCGCCTGCGCGCGTGGCGCGAACGCGCCCATGCCTGGCAGGATCCGGACGAACTCTTCCGGGTCGACTCCTGGACCCACGTATTGCTGGGCCAGGGCATCATGCCAGGGCAGCCCCATCCCCTGGCGCGTGCGCTGGCGGATGACGACCTCCGGAAACTGTTGGCGTCCATTCGCCAGCCCATCGATCACGCGGTCGCGCAGATGCCATCGCAGCAGGCGTTCATTGATCGCTACTGCAAGGCCGGATCGGAAGTATGGGGCAGCCGGCCGGTGTCCCTTTAACCGCCGGGACGCGCGGACAAGCCCATGCTGATCACGCCTCATGCGGATATCCGGATCACGCGGCACACGATCGGCAAGGAAGGCGCGCCGCTGCTGATCATCGACAACGTGATGTCGGATCCGGAGCGGATGGTGCGGAAGGCGGTCACACGCCAGTACGTGAAGCAGTCTTCGATGTTTCCCGGCATTCGGGCGCCTGCACCGCCTTCCTATCAGCACTTCCTGGAGGCGACGCTCAATCCGTTGTTGCATGAGTGCTTCGATCTGGCACCTGGCCGCTTCGTCTTTCCCATGTGCCATTTCTCGCTGGTCACGCAACCACCGGCCAGCCTGCATTTCCTGCAGCGCGTACCGCACATCGACTCGGTCAGCCGGCAGGGTCTGGCCACGGTGCATTACCTGTTCCGCGGCGCATGGGGTGGCACGGATTTCTACCGGCATCGTCAGACCGGATTCGAGTACGTGGATGAAAGCCGTCATGCAGCGTACTTCGATTGCCTCGCGCAGCAGGGTCATCACGACGCCGATTCGACTGTGGGATACATCAACGGCGACACGACCTCGTTCGAGCGCATAGCGGAGGTCGAGGGGGTATTCAATCGGCTCATCGTGTACCGGCGGAACTCATTGCATTCGGGACGGATCGACAACCATCGGCCGCTTCCTGCCGACCCGGTGCTCGGAAGGTTGTCGATCAATGCCTTCATCGACGTCGCACGCTGAGCGGGGTGCCGCGGTCATTCCTGGCGAAGCCGCCCGATACGGCTCAAGCGGTTGTTTTTCAATGCATTTTGCGGCGCAGCACGCTTTTTCTGTGGGTGCTGGTTACAGTGTCGTCGCCAGCGCGGGAGGCACCGCCTCCGCGCTGGCAGAGGGAGCAATTCAGAGGTTCCCTTTTTTTACCGGACAAAATGGTAGCGCTAACTTTTTGAGCGCCGGAGGCAGGAATCGATGGCTTTGACCGCCGGAATCGACGCAGGCACGCAGAGCCTGAAGGTGGTGGTGTACGACGCTGCGGCGCGTGCGGTGGTGGCCAGTGCCAGCGCGCCGTTGGAGCTGATCAGCGGCGAGGACGGCAGCCGCGAGCAGCATCCCGCCGATTGGGTCGCCGCGATGCAGGCGTGCTTCGACCGCATCGATCCGGTACTGCGTGCGCGCATCGTGGCGCTGTCGGTGTCGGGCCAGCAGCACGGCTTCGTGCCGGTGGATGCTGACGGTGCGGTGTTGGCTCCGGCCAAGCTGTGGTGCGACACCAGCACCACGGCCGAGTGCGCGCAGATCATGGACGCGGTCGGCGGTTCGACAGCCACGATTGCGCTTGCCGGCAACCCGATCCTGGCCGGCTACACCGCCTCCAAGCTGCCGTGGACGAAGACCCATCGCCCCGAGGCTTATGCACAACTGGCGACGATCCTGTTGCCGCACGACTACCTCAACGTCGTGCTCACCGGCCAGCGCTTCTGCGAGTGGGGCGATGCCTCCGGCACCGGCTGGCTCGACGTGCGCACCCGCACGTGGTCCAACGAGCTCCTGCGCGCCACCGATGCGGACCGCGATCTGGCCGACTGCCTGCCGCCGATCGTAGCATCCGATGCGCTGTTCGACATTGATCCCGCTACCGCCTCGCAGCTGGGACTGCCTACGACGGTCAAGGTCGCCGTCGGCGGCGGCGACAACATGATGGCGGCCATCGGTACCGGCTGCGTGGAAGAGGGCCGGCTGGCGATGAGCCTGGGCACTTCGGGCACGCTGTTCGCTTATTCCGATACCCCGGTCGTCGATCCGCACGGTGCCTGGGCCGCGTTCTGCTCCTCCACCGGCGGCTGGCTGCCGCTGATCTGCACGATGAACTGCACCGTGGCCACCGAACAGGTGGCCAAGGCCTTCGGCTTCAGCACGCGCGAGGGCGACGCGCACCTGCACGCCACCCCGCCCGGTGCGGACGGGCTGGTGATGCTGCCCTTCCTCAACGGCGAACGCACGCCGGACCTGCCGCTGGGCAAGGGCGTGCTGGCCGGGCTGGATACAAGCAACTTCACCCCGGCCCATGTCTACCGCGCGGCGATGGAAGGGGCGACCTACAGCCTGAAGTACGGCTTCGATGCCTTCGTGCGCGCCGGCATGGCCTTCGAGCGCATCGTGCTGACCGGCGGCGGCAGCAACAGCGCGGCGTGGCGCCAGCTGGTGGCCGACGTGTTCGGCCTGCCGGTCGATGTGCCGGTGCAGGCCGAGGGCGCCGCCTTCGGCGCGGCCCTGCAGGCGCTGTGGGCATGGGGCCGTGCCGATGGCGATGCCGCATCCATCGCCGACATCGCACGCGCCCATGTCGCCACCGAGGCGGCCTTGTCCGCCACGCCCGATCCCACCCGCACGCAGGCCTATGCCGCGGCCTACCAGCGCTTCCTCCAGCACCTCGATGCCCTCACGCCGCTGCAGCGCGGCTGACATCCCACGCACATCACGCACAACCACAGGACCCCGCACCATGAGCACCCAGCCCTTCATCGGCGCCCAGGAATACTTCCCCGGCATC